>NZ_AZWQ01000028.1 GCF_000514815.1 Salinispora fenicalii | reverse complement strand
AATGCACCGGTCAAGATTCGTAGTGGCGGATGGACGCATACTCATCTTTCCTATGACGGTGCTGGGCGGCTATATGGACTCACTTCGGCGGGGGTGTTGCAACGCTACGACGTGACCGCGACGAAGCCGTCTGGCAGTCATATCGTCAACTGGGCGACGATCGACAGCGGTTTCACTCTCAAGACGCTGACTACAACTGGGCCGGACTGGATTCTCGGTACGGTTTCGGATGGCCGATTGATGTCCTACAAGATTAATGGGGTGGGTAGCTGGGTGTCCGGCGAACTCAAGTCGAGCACCTGGCAGAACATGACCCACCTGCTGTCCCCCGGCGCCGGTACGTTTTTCGGCCGTACCAGCGACGGCGCTCTGCACCGGTACGGCGACCGGAACCCGTACGACAACGACGGCGGAGACCTGTACGGGCAGGGCAAGGTGACCGATTCCGGCTGGACCCAGGTCCTGCTCTCCGCCCAACCGTACAGCTTCTCATAGTGCGATTCGGCGGCTTCCGATCGGAACAGGCTTGACGGCTGCCAGACGAGACCCGGTGCTCGCCTGACCGGCGGGCATCGGGCCGTAGCCCTTACCTTCCCGACGGCAGTCGACGGATGTCCGGCAGGGTTCCGCCTGCCGAATATCCGTCGATGGGACTGGTCGGAGGGGCTAGGCTGGTCGATCCGTGCGCTCTCGCGCCGCGCCGAGGCACAGCCGGTACCCGACGTGGGTGGCCGGGCGGCCAGGTCACCCTGTCGACCCGGAGGAACCGCCGCCATGCCTGCCGACCACACCGCCGACCACACCGCTGAACTCACCGCTGAACTCGACGCCGAGCGCGCGCACATGACCGCGTCGCGGGCCGCCCTGCACGCGATGCGCGAGCACGCCGAAGCCATGTACGCCGTCGGTGCGAAGATCGCCGGGGACCCCTTCTCCGCCGAGACCCTCGGGGTGGCGTTGGCCCGGCGGGTGGCCGAGCTCGCCGACGACCCCCGTACGCCGCTGTTCTTCGGCCGCCTTGACCTCGACGGCGCCACCGAGCCGGGAGCCGCCGCTGAGCCGGGAGCGGACCCGGTGACCGGCCGGTACCACATCGGACGGCGGCACGTTACCGACGAACTCGGTGAGCCGCTGGTGCTGGACTGGCGAGCGCCGGTCAGTCGCGCCTTCTACCAGGCCAGCGCCCGTGACCCGCAGGGCGTACGGACCCGTCGTCGGTTCGGGTTCGCCGGCGGCGACCTGACCAGCTTCGAAGACGAACGCCTCGACCAGGGGGAGGAGTTCGGCACCACCAGCAAGATCCTGATCGAGGAGATCGAACGCCCTCGAGTTGGGCCGATGCGCGACATCGTCGCGACGATCCAGCCCGAGCAGGATGAGTTGGTTCGCGCCGACCTGGACACCTCGATCTGCGTACAGGGGGCGCCCGGAACCGGCAAGACCGCCGTCGGTCTGCACCGGGCCGCGTACCTGCTCTATCTGCACCGGGAACGGCTTCGGCGTACCGGTGTGCTGATTCTCGGGCCAAACCCGGCGTTCCTCGGCTACATCTCGGCGGTCCTGCCCGCGCTCGGTGAGCTGGAGGTGCGGCAGGCCACCCTGGAAGGGCTCATCGGCCGGGTACCCGTCTCCGGTGGTGACCTGGTCGAGGCCGAGGCCGTCAAGCACGACCCCCGGATGGCGACCGTGCTGCGGCGAGCGCTCTGGTCCCGGCTGGGCCGAGCTGATTCCGCGATCCAAGTATCCGACGGTGCTTATCGGTGGCGCATCGATCCGGGGGTGCTCACCCGCCTGGTTGACGACACCCGGCGGGAGGATCCCGCGTACCTGCTCGGCCGGGAACGGGTCCGCGCCCGGGTCGTCGGTCTGCTGCAACGTCAGGCCGAGACGCGCTCCGGCGAGTCACCGGGGGAGCCGTGGCAACGGCGGATGGGGAAGGCCAAACCGGTGGTCGAGTTCCTCGACGCCTGCTGGCCGGCGGTGACGCCGCAGTCGCTCGTCTTCGAACTGCTCAGCGACGCGGAGGCGCTGGCCCGCGCCGCCGAGGGCATCCTCACCGAGGCCGAGTGTCAGGCGCTGCGCTGGCCCCGGCGCTTCCGGAGCGTCCGCAGCGTCCGGTGGAGCAGCGCCGATCTGGTGCTGCTCGACGAGGCCGCCGGGCTCCTGGAGCGGGAGCCGAGCCTGCACCACATCATCATCGACGAGGCGCAGGACCTCTCCCCGATGCAGTGTCGGGCCATCGCCCGGCGCACCGCACACGGGTCGATCACGCTCCTCGGTGACCTCGCCCAGGGCACGGCGCCGTGGGCGGCGACCGACTGGAGGGAGTCGCTGCGGCACCTGGGTAAGCCGGACGCGGCGGTTGTGCCGTTGACCACCGGGTTTCGCGTACCGGAGGCGGTGGTTGCGCTGGCCAACCGACTCCTGCCCGCCCTGGAGGTGAACGTCCCCCCAGCGGTGTCGCTGCGTTCGGACGGCAGTCTCGTCCTGCGCCGGGTGGACGACCTGGCCGCCGAGGTGGTCGCGGAGCTGGCCGCGACCCGCTCCCTACCCGGGTCGGTCGGGGTGATCGCCGCTGACCGGCACCTCGACGAGCTGCGGACCGCCCTCGGCGCGGCCGGCGAAGAGCCCGGGGAACTCGACGCCCCGGCGGGTGGGCGCGTCACCGTGGTACCGGCGACGCTGGCCAAGGGCTTGGAGTACGACCACGTGATCGTCGTCGAACCGGCCGAGATCGTGGACGCGGAACCCCGCGGACTGCACCGGCTCTACGTCGTGCTCACCCGCGCGGTGACCCGGTTGACGGTGCTGCACGCTCGCCCGTTGCCCGAAGCGCTCGCCACCGATGCGCTCGACCAGGCCGCTGGTGCTGGGGTGCCCGCCCCGGCGTGACTCACGCTGCCGGGCCCCTGGCGGCCGGCCCAGATAGCGCATGACTTCCGGATCCGGCGTTGGCTGCGGTGTTGGCCACTTCGGCCCTGACCCGGCATCGCGGTGCGCGGTGGCGGCGATACGGTCGGGGCATGGTAGAGCCGGTCGCGCGCCCTCGGGTCGGGCACATTCAGTTCCTGAACTGCCTACCGATCTACTGGGGGCTGATGCGATCGGGCGCCCTGATCGACGTTGACCTGCACAAGGACTCGCCGGATCGGTTGAGCGCCGCCCTGGTCGCCGGTGATCTGGACATCGGCCCGATCACCCTGGTGGAGTACCTACGTAACGCCGACGACCTGCTGCTGCTGCCCGATCTCGCGGTGGGGAGTGACGGGCCGGTGCTCTCGGTCAATGTCGTCTCGACCCGCCCGCTGGCCGAGCTCGACCGGCGTCGGGTCGCGCTCGGGTCGACCTCGCGGACCGGAGTGCTGTTGGCTCAGCTCCTGCTCGCCGAGCGGTACGGGGTGCGGCCCGAGTACTTCCGCTGCCCGCCGGATCTCACCCAGATGCTGTTGGAGGCGGACGCTGGGGTGCTGATCGGCGATGTGGCGCTGCGGGCTCTCCTGGAAGCGCCGTCCCGGGGCCTCACCGTCACCGACCTCGGCCAGGCGTGGCACGAGTGGACCGGGCTGCCAATGGTCTTCGCCGTCTGGGCGGTCCGCCGGGACTTCGCCGCCGCGCATCCCGGCCTGGTCAAGGAGGTGCACGAGGCGTTCCTGCGGTCCCGGGACCTCTGCCTGGCGGAGTTGGACCAGGTGGCCGCGGCGGCTGCCCGCTGGGAGAGCTTCGACGCGGAGACGCTGGCGACCTACTTTCGTACGCTGGACTTCAGCCTGGGTGATCGCCAGGTCGCCGGGCTGCGCGAGTTCGCCCGCCGGGCCGCTGCCGCCGGCGCCGTCCCCGAGCTTCCCGCCGACGGCCCGGCCCGCTTTGTCAGCTGACCAACTCGCGGCGCGGTCGTCGGTCAGAGTGGGTCGGCCAGCAGGGCCTCGGTAACTTTCTGGCAGTTGTCCATGCCGTACTGGTAGCCCTGCGCGACCGGGTAGCGCAGCATTACCCCCATCGTCCAGGTGTCGCCGATCGCCAGGCAGTTGACGTGGTTCTCCTGCTCGCGGGTGCGGTCCACCCAGCCGTTCTTGATGGCGATGGTCTCGCTGACAGCCGACGGGAACACCTTGCGGATGCCGAAGTCGCCGGCGCCCCGGACCAGCCGCATCTCCTCGAGGAGCCAGTCCGTCCACTCCGGGCCAGCGGCCCTGCCGTCGGCGATGCACTCACCGAGCCGGGCGGTGTCCCGCGGGGACAGCTCGGTCCGGCTCCAGCCGCCGTCCTCCGCGACGTTGCTGTCGGTCAGCTCGCACAGGGACAGCAGGCGCTCGATGGAGACGGACCTGCCGAGGTTGTTGTAGAACTCCTGGGTACGGGTGTTATCACTGTCTCGGATGATCTTGGTGGCATCGGCGAGCTCGGTCTCGGTCGGGGTCCTGCCGGCCTCCACCGTGCGGCGCAGGTAATCGGCGACGAGCCAAGATTTGATCATCGAAGCCGTGGTGCTGGTCTCGGCCATGTTCTCCGAGCCGATGATCTCACCGGTACGGCGGTCCAGCACGCTCCAGGCGTACCAGCCGTCGATGTCCAGGCCGGTGAGATCGTTCGCCGCGAAGGGTAGTGGCTCGAGGGTCGGGCTCGGCGATGGCGTGGGCTGGGCCGGCTCTGCGGGGCCGCCGGACTGCTCCTGCGCTGGACTCTCGCCCCACTGGGCCACCGCATCGGAAGCAAAGGGTGAGCCGGGTAGCAGGCGGAGGGAGGCCAGCACGAAGCCGATCAAGACGGCCGTGATCGCGGCCACCTTGAGCAGTGAGGTGCCGCCTGGCCGCGCGTCGGGCTGGCGGGGCATCAGTGGTCCTCCCCGGTCGGCTGCTGCGGCACCTTCAGGGCGGCGCCGGGCTGCGGAGTGACGAGCTGGGTGGCGACACTCGCGCAGGTCTGGGCGCCGTAGTCGAGCCCGTTCTGCTGCGGGTACCGCATCATCACGGCGAGACTCCACTGGTCGTTCACCGCGAGGCAGTTGACGTGCCAGTTGCCGTCGTAGCTCAGCGCCGTCCACCCGTTCTTCATGCCGACCGGACTCTGGCTCGTGATCGACTCGGGTAGGCCGTCGATGATCCCCCAGCGGCCGCCTCCGGAGCGCGCGGTCTGGTCATCGGTGGCGGTCGTACCCCGGACCTGGCTCATCTCATCCAGCAGGAAATCGGTCCACCTCGGCCCGGCGGCCGTGCCGTCGGCGATGCAGTCGCCGAGGCGGACCGCGTCCCGGGGGGACATCTGGGTGAAGCTCCACCACCCGATGTAGCCCGGCACGGTGCCGGGCTTGGTGTCGGTGAGGCCGCAGGTGCTGATCATCCGGTCGATCGTGGCCGACCTGCCGACCTCCCGATAGAGCAGGTTCGCCGCGTCGTCGTCGCTGTCCCGGATCAGGGTGCTGATGGCGTAACGCATCCCTTTCGAGAGCGACTCGTCACCGAGCTGGTTCAGGTAGTCGGCGGCGAACCATACTTTGATCATCGACTCGGTGGAGCTGGTTTCAGCGAGGTTCTCCGCACCGGAGATCGTGTTGGTCTGGCGGTCCATCAGCGCCCAGGAGAAGAACTCGCCCTCGAAGGGCACGGACACCGGCGCGTAGGCCAGGGTCGGCGGGGGAGGGGGCAGGGGCGGGGAGGGGGCGGGCGTGGGGACGCTCGCCTCGGTGCCGGTGCCGGTGCCGCCATCGTCGAGGCGGGCGTATGCAGCGGGAATGATCAAAGCAATTCCGAGGACGACCGCCATGATGATTAGCAACCGGGGACGCATAACTGGGTGAACTCCAGATGTCGGGGTCAGGGGGCCGGCTCGCAAGGCCGGGGGAGGGATCGGCGTGGTTGAGGTGGGGGTGGCCTCAGCTACGTAAACGATCGCCGGCAGCAGGTCGGTGTGACCGCGGGAAGTCTACGTCTGGATCCGCGCCGCGCCGAGACTCGTCCGCGGTTAAGTTGCGTCATAAATGGCGGGAGTTGCAGACCAGGATGATTTCTACCCATATTTAGGGATGGATTGTGACTCGGGTCATAGGGGCGTTGACTGGTTTGGGTGGGTCTCCCTTACCGGGAAACCTGTTACACCCCCTAGAGATTGGTGTGTCGAGCTGTAACACTTGGGGTATGTATGGGAATGACTTTCCCGCCGACGACACCTCCGGCGGCCTGCTCGGCGAGGTTGAGGCGGCCGAGACGGCGCTACGGGAGGCGGCCGAGCGTGGGCGGCACGGTGCCGCTGGTGCGGATCCGGCCGCCTACTTCGCCGAGGTCATCGCCGCTGACCAGAAGGTTGAGCCGCGGGACTGGATGCCGGAGGCGTACCGCGCGACCCTGATCCGGCAGATCGCCCAGCATGCCCACTCCGAAATCATCGGGATGCAGCCGGAGGGCAACTGGATCACCCGCGCCCCCTCCCTCAAGCGCAAGGCGATCCTGCTCGCCAAGGTGCAGGACGAGGCCGGTCACGGCCTCTACCTCTACGCCGCCGCGGAGACCCTCGGGATCAGCCGGGACGAGCTGGTTGACCTGCTGTTGGCCGGTCGCCAGAAGTACAGTTCGATCTTTAACTACCCGACTCTCACCTGGGCCGACATGGGCACGATCGGATGGCTGGTGGACGGCGCGGCGATCGTCAACCAGGTGCCCCTGTGCCGCTGCTCGTACGGGCCGTACGCGCGGGCGATGATCCGGATCTGCAAGGAGGAGTCGTTCCACCAGCGGCAGGGGTACGAGATCCTCTACACCCTCGCCCACGGCACCCCGGCCCAGCGGGAGATGGCTCAGGACTCGGTGAACCGTTGGTGGTACCCGTCGCTGGCGATGTTCGGGCCGCCAGACACCGACTCCACCCACTCCGCCCAGTCGATGGCCTGGAAGATCAAGCGCTTCTCCAACGACGAGCTGCGCCAGCGGTTCGTGGACATGTGCGTGGGCCAGGCCGAGGTCCTTGGCCTCACCCTCCCCGACCCGGCGCTGCGCTGGAACGACGAGCGCGGTGCCTACGACTTCACCCAGCCCGACTACGCGGAGTTGATACGGGTGATCAAGGGGGCGGGTCCGTGTAACCGGCAGCGGATGGAGCATCGCCGCCAGGCGCACCGGGAGGGCGCCTGGGTCCGGGCAGCCGCCGCCGCGTACGCGGCCAAGCAGGCGCACAAGAAGGAGCAGGCGAGTCAGAAGGAGAAGGTGGCGTGAGCGAGTACAGCGAGCCGACCGGCCAGCCGGGTGGGGCTCCGCCGGCGCCGCTCTGGGAGGTCTTCGTGCGGGCCCGGCGCGGGCTGGCACACACCCACGTCGGCAGCCTGCACGCGGCCGACGCCGAGTTGGCGCTGCGCAATGCCCGGGACCTCTACACCCGGCGACAGGAGGGGGTGTCGATCTGGGTGCTGCCGGCCGCCGCCATCACCGCGTCGAGCCCGGACGAGAAGGACGCCTTCTTCGACCCGGCGGCCGACAAGGTCTATCGGCACCCGACCTTCTACGAGGTGCCGGAGGGGGCTGCTCACCTGTGACCGCGCATGCCGAAATGACCGGGCCAGGGGCCGTGCAGACCGCGGCCGCCCCGATGGCTGTCCCGAACCGCTTCGACTTTGTCCTGGGCCTCGCCGACGACGCGCTCGTCGCGGCCCAGCGGCTGGCCCAGTGGTGCACCCGCGGGCCGGAGATGGAAGAGGACATCGCCCTGTCCAACATCGCCCTCGACCAGCTTGGGGCGGCACGCCTGCTGCTGACCTACGCGGGCGAGGTGGAGGGAGCCGGGCGGGACGAGGACGCGTTGGCGTACCTGCGCGACGATCGGGAGTTCCGCAACTGCCTCCTGGCCGAGCTCCCCAACGGTGACTTCGCGCTGACCATGGCGAAGCTGCTCTTCTTGGCGGCGTACCAGGTGCCGCTCTACACCGCGCTGGCCGACTGCGGCGACGAGCGGCTGGCCGCGATCGGGGCGAAGGCGCGTAAGGAGTCGGCCTACCATCTGGATCACGCCTCGGTATGGGTGCGGCGGCTCGGCGACGGCACCGACGAGTCGCATCGCCGGATGCAGGCGGCGGTCGACGAGGTCTGGCCGTACACGCACGAGCTCTTCACTCCGGACCCGACCGCGCCGGTCGACCCGGCCACCCTGCGCGCCGACTTCGACTCTGTCGTCGCCGGGGTGCTCGCCGAGGCCACGTTGACGGCACCCGAGACCTCCTGGATGCCGGCCGGCGGCCGGAACGGCGTGCACACCGAGCACCTGTCCTACCTGCTCGCCGAGCTGCAGGTGCTGCACCGCGCTCATCCCGGAGCGTCCTGGTGACGACCGCCCGGGCCGCGGTGGCCGCGGTGGTGGATCCCGAGATTCGGGTGATCACCATCGAAGAGCTCGGCATCCTGCGCTCGGTTGACCAGGAGCCGGCCACCGGTCGGGTGGTGGTCACTATCACCCCCACCTACACCGGTTGCCCGGCGATGGATGTGATTCGGGCCGATATCCGTCGCGCGCTCGCCGCCGCCGGCCACCCGCAGGCCGAGGTCCGTACCGTCTACACGCCGCCGTGGAGCACCGACTGGATCACCGAGGCGGGGCGGGCCAAACTCGCCCGTGCCGGCATCGCCCCACCCGACCCGGTCCGCCCCGCCGGCCCGGTGCCGCTGACCCTGACCGTCCGCTGCCCCTGGTGCGGATCCCCGGAGACTGAGCAGATCAGCCGCTTCGGTTCGACCGCGTGTAAGGCTTTACGACGTTGCCGAACCTGTACTGAACCCTTCGACCACCTGAAGGCACTGTGACTGTCACGATCACCCGGCCGACCCGTCGTCGGCCGGTCTTTCACCCGCTGCCCGTGGCCACCGTCGATCGGCTCACCGCCGACGCGGTGGCGGTTACCTTCGCCGTACCGGACGAGTTGCGTGCGACCTTCGCATTTGCTCCCGGCCAGCACCTGACCGTGCGCCGGACGACGGAGCAGGGCGAAGAGGTGCGGCGCTCGTACTCGATCTGTTCGACGCCCCAGGATCTGGCCCAGCGGGGCTTGCTACGGATCGGGGTCCGGGAGATCCCCGGCGGCGCCTTCTCCGCGTACGCCTGTGGCGCGCTGCGCGGCGGTGACACCGTCGAGGTGTTGCCGCCGCTTGGCCACTTCACCACCGCGTTGCGGCCGGACCGGGTACGCGCCTACGGGGCGGTGGCCGCCGGCTCCGGCATCACCCCGGTGCTCTCCTTGGTCACCACGGCCCTGGCCGTTGAGCCCGACAGCAGCTTCACTCTGGTGTATGGCAACCGCTCGGCGAACACCGTGATGTTCGCCGAGGAGCTCGCCGACCTGAAGGACCGGTACCCGACCCGGCTGCACCTGGTCCATGTGCTCTCCCGCGAGCGGGGCGAGTCCCCCCTGCTCTCCGGCCGCATCGACGCCGAGCGGCTGAGTCGGCTGCTGGACACGATCGTGCCGGGCGAGGCGATCGAGGAGTGGTTCCTCTGCGGCCCGTACGGGCTGGTGACCGATGCCCAGGGGGTGCTGAGCGCCCGGGGTGTTCCGGAGGCCGCGGTGCACGCCGAGCTTTTCCACGTGGATGCTCCCCCGGAGCCGGTACGCCGCCCAGAGCACCAGCCGGAGGCGGGTACCGAGGTCACGATCGTCCTGGACGGGCGTTCGTCAACGGTGACCATGGGTCGGGCGGATCGGGTGCTGGACGCGGCGCTGCGGGTCCGCGCGGAGCTGCCGTACGCGTGCAAGGGGGGCGTCTGTTCGACCTGCCGGGCGAAGGTCGTGGCCGGCGAGGTGACGATGGCCCGCAACTACGCGCTGGAGCCGGACGAGCTGGCAGCGGGTTACGTTCTCACCTGCCAGTCCAGCCCGACCACCGATCGGCTCACGGTTGACTACGATGCCTGAGCCCGTGGGCGGTGCCGGCCGCGGACGGTCGGCTACCCGGGTGGCGGCGGGTCAACGGCCGGAGAGCTCACATCGCCGGTGACCGCTCGTCATCGCTTGCGCCGGGGCGACGTAGGCTCGGGAGCGTGACGGTGAGCCGGGAGATCAACGACATCCTGCAGCGCGGTGCGGACGGCGGGCGGATCACGCCTGAGGAGGCCCTGCTGCTCTACACCGAAGCGCCTCTCCATGCGCTGGGTGAGGCGGCCGACGCGGTACGTCGGCGGTGGTACCCGGACAACATCGTCACGTACCTGATCGACCGCAACATCAACTACACGAACGTCTGCGTGACAGCGTGCCGGTTCTGTGCCTTCTACCGTGCGCCCAAGCACCGGGAGGGCTGGACGCACCCGACGGAGGAGATCCTGCGCCGTTGCGGCGAGGCGGTCGAGCTGGGCGCCACCCAGGTGATGCTGCAGGGTGGGCACCATCCCGACTACGGGGTGGAGTACTACGAGGAGCTTTTCTCGTCGGTGAAGCGGGCCTACCCGCAGCTCGCCATTCACTCGATCGGCCCGAGCGAGATCCTGCACATGGCGAAGGTGTCTGGCGTGGGGCTGACCGAGGCCATCACTCGGATCAAGGCGGCCGGCCTGGACTCGATCGCGGGCGCCGGCGCCGAGATGCTGCCGGCCCGGCCGCGGAAGGCGATCGCGCCGCTGAAGGAGTCGGGTGAGCGCTGGCTCGAGGTGATGGAGCTTGCCCACCAGCAGGGCGTCGAGTCGACCGCGACGATGATGATGGGTACCGGGGAGACCGCCACCGAGCGGATCGAGCACCTTCGGATGATCCGTGACGTGCAGGACCGGACGCGGGGCTTCCGGTCGTTCATCCCGTGGACCTACCAGCCGGAGAACAACCACCTCAAGGGCCGGACCCAGGCCACCACCCTGGAGTACCTGCGGCTGGTAGCGGTGTCCCGGCTCTTCTTCGAGACCGTGCCGCACCTCCAGGCGTCGTGGCTCACCACTGGCAAGGATGTCGGCCAGCTCGCGCTGCACATGGGGGTTGACGATCTGGGCTCGATCATGCTGGAGGAGAACGTGATCTCCTCGGCCGGAGCGCGGCACCGTTCGAACCTGCACGACCTGATCGGGATGATTCGGTCGGCGGACCGGATCCCCGCCCAGCGGGACACCCACTACCGGCGCCTCGCCGTGCACCGCACTCCCGCCGACGACCCGCAGGATGACCGGGTGGTGTCGCACTTCTCATCGATCGCGCTGCCCGGCGGCGGCGCCGGGAAGACGCTGCCACTGGTTGACGCCGGCTGATCTACCCAGCCTTTCGGTAACGGCGCCAGTGTGGTGCTGGATGGCGCGAGGGTGTAGGCCGAAGGTATTGAGTTCGGTGACCTGTTCGTCGATGTGATGGTCCACATTGTGGATGACGAACCCCGCTATTCCGGACAATCCCTGGACTTGGCTGCGAGGGCAACGTCCGCATGCCCACGCGGCGGGCTAGCCAGCGTGATCATCGCCCGTTAATATCCCGGCCCGGTGCTTCGGGTCCGGGTGAGACTGCCCGGCCGCCCCACCCCGATCGAGGGGTGGCGGGCCTCCGCTCGTTTTCGAAACTCGTGTTCCGAACCCTCAGGGGGATCGATGATGTTGCTTCACCGTCCGTCGCTGGCCCGGGTCGGGGCGGTCGCCCTGCTCGTCGCGGCCGGCAGCATCGGTGTGTCCGCTCCGGCGCACGCCGCTGATCAGGCCGACCTGGCATTGATCCCGATCAGTTCTGAGCTGGCCAAGGGTGTCGAGGAGGCCAGAGCTAAGCCCTTCAAGATCCAGATCAACAACACCCGCAGCACGGCTGACGCGAAGTCCGTGCGGGTAACCGTCGAGACGGCGAACTTGAAGGAAAACAAGGTCGGCGTGGCCGTGCCGGCGGGCTGCGAGGCCACCGGGACCGCGTTCAGCTGCCTCCTCGGCGACCTGCCCGCCGGCACCACCGAAGACTTCGGTATCCCGCTCTTCTCCATCGGTAAGCGCGGTGCCGCTGGCCACCTGGTCATCACCGTGACCTCGGCCACCCCAGATCCGGTCTCGGAGGACAACGAGATCGAGCACGACATCACGGTCGCCAAGCCCGGCTACGACCTCACCAGCTGGGTGCAGGACGTCTACGCCGACGTGGAGGTCGACGGCGACGACAGCGGTGAGTCGGCACGGACGCCGGTCCGACCGGGCGAGACCGCGCCGTTGGACTGGGCCGTGTACAACCACGGCAGCCGCTCGGCCACCGGTATCGCCTACGGGCTTACCCTGCCGGCCGGCGTAACCTTCGCGGAGTTGCCGGCGGGCTGTGCCGAGTCGGGTCTCGGCGGCCTGGCGCAGGTGCACTGCACCGACTCCGGCGCGGTGCTGGACCCCGGCGAGTTCTACACCGCGCCGGTGCGGGTGCAGGTCGACGCCGATGTGACCGAGCCGGTCCTCCGCCCGGGCTTCCTCTACTCGGTGGGTCTCGATCTCGCCTCCGGTGCATCGGAGGCGACGCCGCGCATCGCCTCCGACCAGCAGCGCCGGGCGTTCGCGGAGACCGACCCCGACGACGGGCTGGCCCAGTTCGACGTCTTCGTCAACCTCTCCACGCCGAGCCCCACGCCCACCGGTTCGCCGAGCCCGACCGCCACGGCAACCCCGACCGCCACAGCTACCCCGACCGCCACAGCTACCCCGACCGCCACGGATACCCCGGGCGGCTCTGGTGGTGGCGGCGGCTTGCCGGTCACCGGGGTGCAGGTCGGCCTGATCGGTGGCGTTGGTGCGGTCGTGCTGCTGGCCGGCGCTGCGCTGCTGCTGCTCTCGCGGCGACGGAAGGTTGTCCTGGTGAACCCAGGGTCGGAGCGGGACACCGACTGACAGCCAGTGTCGACGAGGGCGGGGCGGGCCGACGGCCACCCCGCCCTCGTGGTGTGGTGTGCGGCGCGGATGGCCTGGTAGGGGGCCCTCCCGGCGGGAGGTGCGACGGCTGGCACAGTGGAGGGGTGAGTACATCGCAGGGCCAGCGCGCCAGCCTGGACAAGCAGCCGCACGAGGTCGCCACGATGTTCGACGGCGTGGCCGCCCGCTATGACCTGGCGAATACTGTTCTCTCCTTCGGGCAGGACCGGTCCTGGCGGCGGGCGACCCGGGCCGCGCTGGGCCTGCGGCCCGGCGAGCGGGTGTTGGACGTGGGCGCCGGCACCGGTGTCTCGACCGGGGAACTCGCCCGCTCAGGGGCGTACGCGGTCGGTGCCGACCTCTCCCTGGGAATGTTGGCCGCGGGCCGGCGGACCCGCCCTGAGGTGCCCCTGTTGGCGGGGGACGCGCTGCGGTTGCCCTTCGCCGACGCCACCTTCGACGCGGTGACCATCTCCTTCGCGCTGCGCAACGTGCAGGACACGGACGCGGCGCTGCGGGAACTGGCCCGGGTCACGAAGCCCGGCGGCCGGCTGGTTGTCTGCGAGTTCAGCACCCCGGTCAACCCCGTCTTCCGCACGATCTACCTGTCGTATCTGATGCGGTCGCTGCCGGCGGTGGCGCGGTCGGTGGCGAGTAGCCCGGACGCGTATGTCTACCTGGCGGAGTCGATCCGCGCGTGGCCGGATCAGGCGGTGCTGGCGGAGCGGATCGGGTCAGCGGGCTGGCACCGGGCGGCCTGGCGCAATCTGACCGGCGGAATTGTGGCGCTGCACCGGGCCTTCCGGCCGTGACAGCGGTGCCCGTGTGTCTCGGGTCAGGACCGCTGCGTAGACGGTGATTCGTGCCGAACTGCGTCGCTACATCGCCGCTGCCGCCGCTGACCGGCAGGTTTCCAGCAAGTTAGGTACCCCTAATACGCAGCCGCTACCTGGCCGGTCATAGACTCCATACCGTCTGGCTTGTGAACGTTTTCACGAGCGTGCGGGAGGGGAGGTGCGGATGACCACGGAGAACGACGCCGAGGTGATCGTCGTGGGCGCAGGCCCAGGTGGTTCGGCGACCGCGTACCACCTGGCCCAGCACGGCGTCCGTGTGTTGCTGCTGGAGAAGACCGAGTTTCCTCGGGAGAAGGTCTGCGGCGACGGGTTGACCCCGCGCGCAGTGCGCCAGCTGGTACGGATGGGCGTGGATACTTCGGTCGAGGCGGGCTGGGTGCGTAACCGTGGCCTGCGGGTCGTCGGTGGTGGCCTCCGACTCGAACTGGACTGGCCCGACCTGGCCAGCTTCCCCAACTACGGCCTGGTGCGTCCCCGGCTGGACTTCGACGAACTGCTCGCCCAGCGCGCCGTCGCCGCCGGTGCCGAGCTGCGTACCGCGGTTGAGGTCACCGCCCCGGTATTCGACCGTGCCGGCCGGGTGGTCGGGGTCGAGGCAGCGGTCGGCCCGGAGCAGGAGCCGGCCACCTTCCGGGCGCCCCTCGTGGTCGCCGCGGACGGGGTCTCCGGCCGCTTCCCGCTCGCCCTCGGGCTGGCCAAGCGGGATGACCGGCCGCTCGGCGTGGCGGTCCGGCGGTACTACCGCTGCCCGGCCAAGCACGACGACAACTACCTCGAGTCCTGGCTGGAGCTGCGCCGCAAGGGCAGCGACGCGCTCCTGCCCGGCTACGGCTGGATCTTCGGGCTGGGCGACGGCCGGGTGAACGTCGGGCTCGGTGTCCTGAACTCCTCCTCCGCCTTCGGTAAGACGAACTACCGGCGGCTGCTCACCGACTGGCTCGCCAACACCCCCGAGGAGTGGGGGATCGCGGACGAGGCCACTGCCGAGGGACCGATCCTCGGCGCGGCGCTGCCGATGGGCTTCAACCGGGTGCCGCACTACTCGCGCGGAACGCTGCTCGTCGGTGATTCCGGCGGCATGGTCAACCCGTTCAACGGCGAGGGCATCGCGTACGCGATGGAGTCGGGGGAACTGGCCGCGGAGATCGCGGTGCAGGCGCTCGCCCGTCCGGCCGGCGTCGAGCGGGAGCGCGCGCTGATGGCGTACCCGGCGGAGCTGAAGACCCGGTTCGGTGGCTACTACCGGCTCGGCGGCATCTTCGTGAAGCTGATCGGTCGCCCCGAGATCATGCGGGCCGCCACGAAGTACGGCCTGCCGCACCCGACGTTGATGCGCTTCGTGCTCAAGTTGTTGGCCAACCTGACCGACCCGCGCGACGGGGACGCGATGGACCGGGTCATCAACGCGATGACGAAGGCGGCGCCAGCTGTGTGACGCGATCTGGATCGCGGTGTGTTTTGACCCCGCCGGCAATCGCTGACCGGGATGTGAATAGTGTGATATTTGTCCAGCATCGAGGGCAGGGAAGGACGAGCAGGAGAAACGATGTCGCTCTCGCCTTACATACCGATCATCGGGTTGTTCGCCCTCGCCGCGGCGTTCGCGCTGTTCTCCGTGGCAGCCGCCCGCCTCGCCGGCCCACGCCGTTACAACCGGGCCAAGCTTGAGGCGTACGAGTGTGGAATCGAGCCGAGCCCGCAGCCAGTCGGCGGTGGCCGGTTTCCGATCAAGTTCTACCTAACGGCGATGCTCTTCATCGTCTTCGACATCGAGATCATCTTCCTCTTCCCCTGGGCTGTCTCGTTCGATGCCCTGCCGATCTTCGGCCTAGTGGAGATGGTCCTGTTCATCGTCGCGGTCCTCGTCGCGTACGCCTACGTGTGGCGGCGCGGCGGCCTGGACTGGGACTGAGGAAGGAACCGTAGATGGGTATCGAGGAGAAGCTCCCCGCCGGTGTCCTGCTCACCTCGGTGGAGAAGTTCGTCAACTGGTCGCGTAAGTCGTCGGTCTGGGGGGCCACCTTCGGCCTCGCCTGCTGCGCCATCGAGATGATGGCAGCCGGCGGCCCCCACTACGACATGGGCCGTTGGGGCATGGAGGTCTTCCGGGCCTCGCCCCGACAGGCGGACCTGATGATCGTGGCCGGGCGGGTGAGCCAGAAGATGGCCCCGGTGCTCCGGCAGATCTACGACCAGATGGCCGAGCCCCGCTGGGTGCTGTCGATGGGCGTCTGCGCCAGCAGCGGGGGCATGTTCAACAACTACGCGATCGTCCAGGGCGTTGACCACGTCGTGCCGGTGGACATGTACCTGCCCGGCTGCCCGCCCCGGCCCGAGATGCTCATCGACGCGGTCCTCAAACTCCGCGAGAAGATCATGCATGAGCCCCTTGGCCCGAACGGCCGCAAGATGCTGGAGGCCCGCAAGGCCCGCGGCGACGTGCCGATCGTGCCCTACGGGTCGATGCCGTCGTCGTACCGCAGCGACAAGGCCCGCCGCGCCGAGTGGACGAAGGCCGTCCGCGAGGGTCGCGAGGAGCAGCTGCGGATTGAGAACTGGATGAAGGCCCAGCCCCACCTGCAGCAGTACGAGGGGTTGAAAAAGTGACTGAGCTTGCGAGCCCCACGGTCGTGAACGGAGGGCCGGTGACATGAGCGCACCCCAGGACAGGACGGACGACGGCGGCGTGCCGGTACCGGTTACCCCGGCCGGGGCCACCGGCGGCGCTCCGGCTGAGCTGCCCCCGTCGAGCCCCGCCGGGCGTGGGATGTTCGGCGACCAGGGCACCGGCGACGTTTCCGGCTACGGCGGGCTGGTTCGCCCGCAACGGCCGATCGAGGCGGCCACGCGGCCGTACGGCGGCTACTTCGACGAGGTCACCGATGCGCTGGAGGAGGCGTACCCGGCCTTCGGCGAGGCGATCGAGAAGGTCGTGGTTGACCGGGGTGAGCTGACCCTGCACATCCGCCCGGAGCGGATCGCCGAGGTCTGCCAGGTGATGCGGGACGACCTCTCGCTCCGGTTCGAGCTCCTCTCGTCGGTCTCCGGGGTGGACTACCTGGGCGCCGACGCCCGCCGGCTGCACGTGGTCTACCAGCTGACCTCGATGACCTACCGGCGTCAGGTCCGACTAGAGGCTGCGGTCTCCGCCGAGGACCCGCACCTGCCCAGCGTGACCAGCGTCTACCCGACCGCCGACTGGCAGGAGCGGGAGGCGTACGACATGTTCGGCATCATCTTCGACGGCCACCCCGGTCTGACCCGGATTCTCATGCCGGACGACTGGGAGGGCCACCCGCAGCGTAAGGACTATCCGCTGGGCGGCGTGCCGGTCGAGTACAAGGGCGCCGAAATCCCGCCGCCGGACCGCCGGAGGTCGTACCAGTGAGTGAGCTTGCGAGCCCCGGTGTCGCGGACGGAGGGCAGGGACGGTGAGCGCGAGGAGTGAGCTTGCGAGCCCCGCAGTCGGGAACGGAGGGCAGGTAGAGTGAGCGCGTCCAACTACGCCACCGAGCGGGAGACCGCCGAGGGCAAGGTCTTTACCGTCACCGGCGGGGACTGGGATGTCGTCCTCTCCGGCACTGACCCGATCAACGACGAGCGGATCGTCGTCAACATGGGTCCGCAGCACCCGTCCACGCACGGGGTGCTCCGGCTGGTTCTGGAGCTGGAGGGCGAGACGGTCCGCGAGCTCCGCTCGGTCGTCGGCTACCTGCACACCGGCATCGAGAAGAACATGGAGTTCCGGAACTGGGTCCAGGGCTCGGCCTTCGTGACCCGGATGGACTATCTCGCCCCGCTCTTCAACGAGACGGCGTACTCGCTGGCGGTGGAGAAGCTGCTCGGCATCGAGGAGCAGATCACCGAGCGGGCGACCACCATTCGGGTCCTGATGATGGAGCTCAACCGGATCTCCTCGCACCTGGTCTGGGTGGCCACCACGGCCATGGAGCTGGGCGCGATCAACATGATGCTCTACGGCTTCCGGGAGCGGGAGTACGTCCTGGAGATCTTCGAGCTGATCACCGGGCTGCGGATGAACCACGCGTACGTCCGCCCGGGTGGAGTGGCGCAGGACGTGCCGGATGAGGCGATCGCCAAGATCCGTGACTTCTTGAAGCTGATGCCGAAGAAGCTCGCGGAGTACGAGAAGATGCTCTCCGGTCAGCCGATCTGGCTGGAGCGGACGCAGAACGTCGGGGTGCTCGACGCGACCGGCTGCCTCGCGATGGGCGTGACCGGCCCGGTGTTGCGCTCCGCCGGCCTCGCCTGGGACCTGCGCAAGACGATGCCGTACTGCGGCTACGAGACGTACGAGTTCGACGTGCCGACCCACACCGATGGTGACGTGTGGGGCCGGTATCTGGTCCGGCTCGCCGAGATTCGGGAGTCGTTGAAGCTCGTCGAGCAGGCGGTGGACCGGCTCCGGCCGGGCCCGGTGATGGTGGCGGATCGGAAGATCGCCTGGCCGGCGCAGCTCGCCATCGGGGTCGACGGCATGGGTAACTCGCTGGAGCACGTGGCGAAGATCATGGGGCAGTCGATGGAGTCGCTGATCCATCACTTCAAGCTCGTCACCGAGGGCTTCCGGGTCCCGCCCGGCCAGGTGTACGTGGGCATCGAGGCGCCCCGGGGTGAGCTGGGTGTGCACGCGGTATCCGACGGGGGGACCCGGCCGTACCGGGTGCACTACCGGGAGCCCAGCTTCGTCAACCTCCAGGCCCTGCCGGCGATGGCCGAGGGCGGCCTGATCGCCGACGTGATCGCCGGTGGCGCCTCGCTGGACCCGGTGATGGGCGGGTGTGACCGGTGAGTGACGCAGTCGCGAACGGAAAGGGGGCACCGATGACCGTGTTTTCCGAGGAGACCCGGGCGCGGGCCCGGGAGATCATTGCTCGGTATCCGGCCGATCGGTCCCGCTCGGCGTTGCTGCCGCTGCTGCACCTGGTGCAGTCGGAGGAGGGGTATGTCTCCCCGGCCGGCATCGCGTTCTGCGCCGAGGTGCTGGGGCTGAACAAGGCCCAGGTCGGCGCGGTCGCCTCGTTCTACACGATGTACAAGCGGCGGCCGACCGGTGACTGGCTGGTCAGCGTCTGCACCAACACGATGTGCAACGTGCTGGGCGGCCAGGAGGTGTACGACGCTCTGGTCGAGCACCTCGGTGTCGGGCACGAGGAGACCACGGCCGACGGCACGGTCACGCTGGAGCACGCCGAGTGTCTGGCGGCGTGCGACTACGGACCGGTGATGACGGTCAACTACGACTTCTTCGACAACGTGGACCCGAAGACGGCGGTCGGCGTGGTTGACGAGCTGCGTGCCGGTAGCCGGCCGACGCCGAGTCGCGGGGCTCGGCTCTGCCAGCTGAAGGAGATGTCGCTTCAGCTCGCCGGCTTCGCCGACGAGCGTGCGGACGCGGTCGCCGACGGGGGCCCCGGCGAGCCGACCGTGCGCGGGCTGCGGCTGGCGCAGGAGCACGGCATCGCGGTCACCGGCTTTGACCCGAACACGCCGATCCGCAGTAAGGCCGAGGCCGAGCAGGCCGCCGCCGAGGCGAAGGCGAAGGCCGAGGCCGCCAAGCCCGCCGCCGCTTCGGCTGGCGCGGCCAAGGAGAGCCGGCCGGCCGGTTACGCCAAACCCGCCAGCGATGCCAAGCCCGCGGGGGACGAGGCGCCGGTGAAGGAACGCTCGTTGAAGGACGCAGCGGCGGGCATGGGAGATACGGCGGGCTCCCCAGCCGGGAACGAAAGGGGCGCAGACCAGTGACCACTCCTCGGCCGGAGACGCTGGCCAAGCTCACGCCGGTGCTCACCAAGCGCTGGCTGTCGCCGGATGCCTGGCGGATCGGGACCTATGAGCGGCTGGACGGGTACGCCGCGCTGCGCAAGGCATTGGGTGCTCACCCGGATGACCTGATCCAGCTGGTCAAGGACTCTGGGCTGCGCGGCCGGGGCGGCGCGGGCTTCCCGACCGGTCTCAAGTGGGGGTTCATCCCGCAGGAGCCGGACGGCAAGGCCCCGACCCGACCGCACTACCTGGTGGTCAACGCGGACGAGGGCGAGCCGGGCACCTGCAAGGACCTGCCGCTGATGACGCACGACCCGCACTCCCTGATCGAGGGTGTGATCATCGCGTCGTACGCGATCCGGGCCAACCGCGCCTACATCTACATCCGCGGCGAGGCGGTGCACGCCGCCCGCCGGCTGCGGCACGCGGTGCAGGAGGCGTACGCCCGGAACTACCTCGGGAAGAACATCCTTGGCAGCGGCTTCGACCTGGACCTGGTGGTGCACTCGGGGGCCGGGGCGTACATCTGCGGTGAGGAGACGGCGCTCCTGGACTCGCTGGAGGGGTTCCGCGGCCAGCCGCGGCTGCGCCCGCCGTTCCCGGCGACGCACGGTCTGTACGCCAGCCCGACGGTGGTGAACAACGTCGGCACCATCGCTTCGGTTCCGTACCTCGTTCTGGGGGGCGCCGCCTGGTGGCGGAGCATGGGCACGGAGAAGTCCTCCGGGCCGATGATCTACTCGCTCTCGGGCCGGGTCGTGAACCCAGGTCAGTACGAGTGCTCGATGGGTGTCACGCTCCGCGAGCTGATCGAGTTGGCCGGTGGGATGCAGCCGGGGCACTCGCTGCGGTTCTGGACGCCGGGCGGCTCGTCGACGCCGCTGCTGACCGCCGACCACCTGGACGTGCCGCTGGACTTCGAGGGGGTGGCGGCGGCGGGGTCGATTCTCGGCACCACGGCGACGCAGATCTTCTCCGACCAGGACTGCCCGGTCTACGCGACGTACCGGTGGCTGGAGTTCTACCACCACGAGTCGTGCGGCAAGTGCACCCCGTGCCGGGAGGGCAACTACTGGATGGTCCGCGTCTACCGCCGGATCCTCTCCGGCCAGGGCACCCAGGAGGACCTGGACACGCTCCTGGACACCTGCGACAACATTCTCGGCCGCTCGTTCTGCGGCCTCGGTGACGGTGCCACCAGCCCGGTGACCTCCTCGCTGAAGTACTTCAAGCAGGACTACCTCGACTACATCGAGGGCCGGACCGCACCGAAGCTTTCCGACAAGCAGCTGGTGGGGGCCCACTGATGACGGACGTAGCCAAGCAGACCGAGACGGTCACGCTCACCATCGACGGTATTGAGGTCACCGCGCCCAAGGGGGAGCTGGTGATCCGGGTGGCCGAGCAGATGGGCGTCGAGATCCCCCGGTTCTGCGACCATCCGCTGCTGGCCCCGGTGGGGGCCTGCCGGCAGTGCCTGGTCGAGGTGGAGGGGCAGCGCAAGCCGGTCGCCTCCTGCACCCAGGCCGTCGCTGACGGAATGGTGGTGAAGACGCAGCTCTCCTCCCCGGTCGCCAAGAAGGCGCAGGAGGGGATGATGGAGCTGCTGCTCGTCAATCACCCGCTCGACTGCCCGATGTGCGACAAGGGCGGCGAGTGCCCGCTGCAGAACCAGGCGATGTCGACCGGCCGCACCGACTCCCGGTTCCACGAGCACAAGCGTGAGTACGAGAAGCCGCTGGAGATCAGCACCCAGGTGCTGCTCGACCGCGAGCGGTGCGTGCTCTGCCAGCGGTGCACCCGGTTCTCCGAAGAGATCGCCGGCGACAAGTTCATCGACCTGATGAACCGTTCGTCGGCAGAGGAGATCAACATCTACCGGGACGAGGCGTACGGTGACACGGAGAGCGACACCGGCGACGTGCCGTTCAACTCGTACTTCTCCGGTAACACCATCCAGATCTGCCCCGTGGGGGCGTTGACCGGCGCGCAGTACCGCTTCCGCGCCCGCCCGTTCGACCTGGTCTCCAGCCCCAGCATCTGCGAGCACTGCTCGGCCGGCTGCGCCCAGCGCACCGACTGGCGGCGGGGCAAGGTGCTGCGGCGGCTGGCCGGCGACGACCCGGCGGTCAACGAGGAGTGGAACTGTGACAAGGGCCGCTGGGGCTTCCAGTACGCCCGCGCCACCGACCGGCTGACCACGCCGCTGGTCCGGGACGAGCGTACCGGCGAGTTACGCGAGGCCTCCTGGAGCGAGGCGTTGACGGTCGCCGCCGAAGGGCTGCGGGCCGCCCGCGACAGTGCGTCGGGTACGGCGGTGCTCACCGGCGGTCGGCTGACCGTCGAGGACGCCTACGCGTACGCGAAGTTCGCCCGGGTCGCGCTGCAGACCAACGACCTTGACTTCCGGGCCCGGCCGGTCTCCCGCGAGGAGGCCGACTTCCTGGCCAGCTCGGTCGCCGGAGTCACCGATGTCACTTACGCCGACATCGAGCAGGCCCCCGCGGTGGTGCTGGCCGGCCTGGAGCCGGAGGAGGAGTGCCCAATCCTCTTCCTGCGGCTGCGCAAGGCGCACCTGAAGAAGAACCTGACGGTCTACGCCATCGCGCCGTTCGCCACCCGTGGCCTGGAGAAGCTTGGGGCCAAGCTGGCCCGGGTGGTGCCGGGCGAGGAGGCGAGTGTGCTCGCCGAGCACGCGACGGTCGCCGAGGCGCTCAGCAAGCCGGGGGCGGTTCTGCTCGTCGGTGAGCGGCTGGGCACGACCCCGGGCGGGCTCTCCGCCGCGGCGGAGGTGGTCCGGCGTACCGGCGCCAAGCTGGCCTGGGTGCCGCGGCGTGCCGGCGACCGGGGCGCGGTGGACGCGGGCTGCCTGCCGAACCTGCTCCCCGGCGGCCGTTTGGTCACCGAGCCCGCCGCCCGCGCTGAGCTGGGCGAGGCGTGGGACGTGCCGGCCGGAACCATCCCGAGCCAGGCCGGGCGGGACACGGACGCCATCCTCGTGGCGGCGAGCGCCGGCAAGCTCGGCGCCCTGGTCGTGGCCGGCGTCGACCCGGCAGACCTGGCCGACCCGCGACTGGCCGAGCAGGCGCTGGATGCGGTGCCCTTCCTGGTCAGCCTCGAGCTGCGTAACAGTGCGGTGGCGCGGCGGGCGAACGTGGTCCTCCCGGTCGCCCCGGTGCTGGAGAAGGCGGGAAGCTTCCTGGACTGGGAGGGGCGGCTGCGCCCCTTCGAGGCGGTACTGAACACCGCCGCGATGACCGATGGCCGGGTGTTGGACGCGCTCGCCGCGCAGCTGGACGTGCGGCTCGGCACCGCTGATGTGTCGGCCATTCGCCGGGAGCTGGGCGAGTTGCCGCGTACCCAGACCACGAAGCCGGCCCCGCCGACGGTGGCCCCGCCGGCCGTACCGCAGCCGGGCGCCGGTGAGGCGGTGCTGGCCACCTGGCACCAGTTGATCGACCTGGGCACCCTGACCGACGGGGACGAGCACCTCGGCGGTACGGCCCGCCCGGCGGTGGTCCGGCTGGCCCCGAGCACGGCGGAGTCGATCGGTGTCGCCGACGGGGACGCAGTGACTGTCGGTACCGAACGAGGCGGCGTCACCCTGCCGGTGGTGGTGACCGAGATGCCGGACGGCGTGGTCTGGCTGCCCACCAACTCGCCCGGATCGACCCTCCGCCGCAGCCTTGGCGTCGGGGCCGGCGCGGTCGTGCGGATCTCCGCCGGTACGACCGGCTCGACCGTTCCCCCGCAGTCCGACGCGCCGGTCGCCGCCGACGCGTCCGGCCGCCCGGGCCCGCTCCTCAACTCCGGTGGTGTCCAGTGAGGGTGGGGAGAGCACGAGTGGGGCGGGTTAGCCCCGCAGTCGCGACCGAAAGGTGGGCACAGTGACCTTCCTCGCCCAGGAACCGACGCTGGCCGATTTTGGTCAGGACCCGTGGTGGCTGGTCCTGATCAAAATTGTCTTCGCGTTTGCGTTCGGCCTGCTGGCCACGCTGCTCGGCGTCTGGTTCGAGCGGCGGGTCGTCGGCCGGATGGCGGTCCGACCGGGCCCCAACCAGCTCGGCCCGTTCGGCCTGCTCCAAACGCTCGCGGACGGCATGAAGATGGCCTTCAAGGAGGACATCCTGCCGCGCTCCGCGGACAAGGTCGTCTACTTCTTCGCGCCGGTTATCTCGGTGGTCTGTGCGGTCACCGCGCTGTCGGTGATGCCCTTCGGCCCGATGGTCAGCATCTTCGGGCACAAGACGCCGTTGCAGGTCACCGATGTCTCGGTGGCGGTGCTGCTGGTGCTGGCCTGCTCGTCGATGGCGGTCTACGGCGTGGTGCTGGCGGGCTGGGCCTCCGGGTCGACCTACCCACTCCTGGGCGGCCTGCGCTCCGCCGCGCAGCTGATCTCGTATGAGGTCGCGCTGGGCCTCTCCATCGTGGCGGTCTTCATGCTCTCGGGCACGATGTCGACCAGTGGGATCGTCGCGGCCCAGGGAGAACGTCCCCAGCTTGAGTTCTTCGGCTTCGATCTCGCGGCGCCCGGCTGGTACGCGATCCTGCTCTTCCCGAGCTTCGTCATCTTCTTCATCGCGATCGTCGGGGAGACCAACCGGGCCCCGTTCGACCTGCCCGAGGCGGAGTCCGAACTGGTCGCCGGCTTCATGACGGAGTACAGCTCGCTGAAGTTCGCGCTGATCATGCTCTCTGAGTACGTCGCCATGGTGACCATGTCGGCGTTCACGGTGACGCTCTTCCTCGGCGGCTGGCGCGCGCCCTGGCCGATCAGCGTCTGGGATGGGGCGAACTCCGGCTGGTGGCCGATGCTGTGGTTCTTCGGCAAGGTCCTCCTCCTCGTCTTTGTCTTCGTCTGGCTGCGGGGCACCCTGCCCCGGCTTCGCTACGACCAGTTCATGCGCCTCGGCTGGAAGGTCCTGCTTCCGCTCAACCTGGTGTGGATTCTGGTGCTGGCGGCCTGGTTGAAGACCCAGGGCTGGGAGCGAGCGGACCGCCTGATGCTCTACGGGGTCATCGCCGGTGTGGTGCTGCTCGTGACCCTGATCTGGCCGAGCCGTCAGTCGGCGCCGAAGCCGACGCTGGCCGAGGAGGTCAACAACCGGCCGCCGGGCAGCTTCCCGCTGCCGCCGCTGGACCTTCAGGTACCACCGAGCCCGCGGACCCAGCGCATGGTCGCCGAGCGGGAGCCGGCCAACCTCGCCGACACGGACTCCAGGGAGGTGTGACATGGGCGCGATTTCCGGAACGTTCAAGGGCTTCGGGGTCACCTTCTCGCACATGTTCAAGAAGGTGGTCACCACCGACTACCCGTTCAAGCCGCCGGTCGCGGCGCCGCGCTATCACGGGCGGCACATCCTCAACCGGCACCCGGATGGCCTGGAGAAGTGCATCGGCTGTGAGCTGTGTGCCTGGGCCTGCCCGGCGGACGCGATCTACGTGGAGGGTGGCGACAACACCGAGGAGGAGCGCTTCTCCCCGGGTGAGCGGTACGCCAGCGTCTACCAGATCAACTACGCCCGGTGCATCTTCTGCGGACTCTGCATCGAGGCGTGCCCGACCCGCTCGTTGACCATGAGCAACGAGTACGAGCTGGCCCGGGACAACCGCCAGGACCTGATCTTCACCAAGGAACAGCTCCTGGCGCCGCTGCTGTCCGGAATGGAGCAGCCGCCGCACCCGATGCGGTTGGGCGACAGCGAGAAGGACTACTACGTCGGCGCGTTGGAGAACCCGGGCACCTCAGCCGGGGCGGAGCGCTCGCCGATGGGCCCCGGCCGTTACCGGATCAGCGAGCACCCCGGTGTGCAGTTCCCCGGCGCCGACCAGGCCGCAGAACGGGCGGACAAGGGAGACGGAGCATGACCACGCAGACGGTGCTCGCCGCGGCGGGTTCGGTACCCGGAGGTGAGGCTGTCACCTTCTGGGTCCTCGCCCCGCTGGCGCTGATCGGCGCGATCGGCATGGTCGCCGCCCGCAACGCGGTGCACTCGGCGCTGATGCTGGTCATGACGATGCTCTGCCTGGGCGTCTTCTACGTGATCCAGGCCGGGCCGTTCATCGGCGTGGTGCAGATCATCGTCTACACCGGCGCGATCATGATGTTGTTCCTCTTCGTGCTGATGCTGGTGGGCCGCGGCGCCTCGGATTCGGTGATCGAGACGTTGCGCGGCCAGCGGGTCGCGGCGCTCGTGCTCGGCGTCGGGTTCGCCGGGCTCGTCGGCACCGGCATGTACCGGGCACTGGCCGACAGCACCGCCGCCGGGCTCACCGCGGCCAACGCCGAGGGCAACGTGCAGGGCATCGCCCGGCTGTTGTTCACCAAGTACGTCCTCGCCTTCGAGTTGACCTCGGCGCTGCTGATCACGGCGGCGGTCGGTGCGATGGTGCTGGCGCACCTCGAGCGACGCCGGGAGGACCGGATGGACCAGGCCGCCACCATGAAGGCGCGATTCCGCCCCGGTAACTACCCCGGCCCGAAGCCCGGGCCCGGCGTGTTCGCCACCTCATCGTCGGTCGCCACGCCGGCCCGCCTGCCCGACGGGCGACTGGCCGAGCAGAGCACCCCGGAAATCCTGCCGGTCCGCGAGCTGACCGCCGAGGACACGACGTTGAAGGGGACCGAAAAGTGAACGAGTTCTTCTCGGTCGAGCCGAACTACTACCTGGTCCTCGCCGCGGTGCTGTTCACCATCGGCGCCGCCGGGGTACTCGTCCGGCGGAACGCGATCGTGCTGTTCATGTGTGTTGAGCTGATGCTCAACGCGGCCAATCTGACCCTGGTCACCTTCAGCCGGATCAACGGTGACCTGAACGGGCAGATCATGGCGTTCTTCGTGATGGTGGTGGCCGCGGCCGAGGTCGTGGTCGGACTCGCGATCATCATGGCGATCTACCGGACCCGGCGCTCGGCGAGCGTCGACGACGCCAACCTGCTGAAGTACTGAGGGGCCTGCGGTGATGGAGATTCTGGCGAAAGCCCCCGTCGAGCCGGTGGGCGACGTCACGTACGCGACCGCCGAAGGGTTACTCGGCAGTGTCTGGCTGCTGGTGGCGATCCCGCTGGTCAGCGCGGCGGTCCTGCTGCTGCTCGGCCGTCGGGCGGATCGGTGGGGGCACTGGCTGGGTGTCGCGTCGGTCGGTGTCGCGTTCCTGCTTGGCCTGACCTACTTCTTCCAGCTCCGCGGTCTGGAGAACCGGTCCGTTGAGCTGAGCCTCTGGGATTTCATCGCGGTCGGTGACCTGCGAGTGGACTTCGGTCTGCTCTTCGACCCGCTGGCAGCGGTCTTCGTACTGCTGATCACCGGGGTGGGCTCCCTGATCCACCTGTACGCGGTGGAGTACATGGCCCATGACCCGGGGCGGCGGCGGTTCTTCGCGTACTTCAACCTGTTCGTCGCCGCCATGCTCCTGCTGGTGCTCGGCAACAACTACGTGATGCTCTTCTTCGGCTGGGAGGGCGTCGGGCTGGCGTCGTACCTGCTGATCTCCTTCTGGTACGTGCGGCCCGCCGCCGCCACCGCCGGTAAGAAGGCGTTCCTGATGAACCGGGTCGGCGACGCCGGCCTGCTGATCGGCATCTTCATCATGTTCGCGACCCTGGGCACCACGCAGTACGACGAGGTCTTCACCGGCGTCGGCTCGCTGACCGCCACCACGGTCCTGCTGCTCGGCCTGCTCCTGCTGCTCGGTGCGGCCGGGAAGTCGGGCCAGTTTCCGCTGCAGGCGTGGCTTCCGGACGCGATGGAGGGCCCGACCCCGGTCTCGGCGCTCATCCACGCCGCCACCATGGTCACCGCGGGTGTGTATCTGATCGCCCGCTCCAACCCGATCTTCTCGGCGAACTCGACGCTGCAGCTGATCGTGGTGAGCGTTGGCGCGCTGACGCTCCTGCTCGGCGCCATCATCGGCATGGCCAAGGACGACATCAAGCGGGTGCTCGCCTGGTCGACGGTGAGCCAGATCGGCTACATGTTCCTCGGCGTCGGCCTCGGTGGCGCGGCGTACGCGCTGGCCATCGTGCACCTGCTGGCGCACGGCTTCTTCAAGGCCAACATGTTCCTGGGCGCCGGCTCGGTGATGCACGGGATGAAGGACCAGGTCGACATCCGGCGCTTCGGCGGGCTGGCGAAGTACATGAAGATCACCTGGTTGACCTTCATGGCCGGCTGGCTGGCGATCATCGGCCTGCCGCCGTTCTCCGGCTTCTTCTCCAAGGAGCCGATCATCGTGGCCGCGTTCGAGCGAGACGACTGGACGGCCTGGCTGTTCGGCATGGCGGCCCTGCTCGGCGCCGGCCTGACCGCGTTCTACATGACCCGGCTGTTCGTGCTCACCTTCCACGGCCCGGCTCGCTGGACCGAGGAGATCGACCACCCGCACGAGTCGCCGAAGCTGATGACGATCCCGCTGATCCTGCTCGCGGTCGGTTCGATCGGCGCCGGTGCCCTGATGGTCGGGCCGGTCCCCGAGTGGCTGGAGGCGACCGCCGGACTGGGCGGCGGCTCGGAGGCCGCACACGAGACGGTGCTCTCACACCTCGCCATCACGATCCTGTCGATCGGGGTGACCGTGCTCGGCGCCGGGCTCGCGTGGTTCCTGTTCCGGCGCGGCACGGCCACCGAGCCGCAGCCGGCCGGGGTGCTGGTCACCGCCGCCCGGAAGAACCTCTACACCGACGCCGTCAACGAGACGGTGTTTGAGAAGCCGGGCATCTTCCTCACCCGGGCGCTGGTCTACCTGGACAACCGGGGCATCGACGGACTGGTCAACGCCCTCGCCGCCGGCGTCGGCGGTGGCTCGGGTCGGCTCCGGCGGCTGCAGACCGGCTTCGTCCGGTCGTACGCCACCTCGATTCTGGCTGGCGCCCTGCTGGTGGTGGCGGCCTTCCTGGCCGTCGAGGCGGGGTGGCTGGTGTGATCGACCTCAGGAGGCGGTCGGGGAACCCCGCGGTGGCCGCCGTCGGCGGACCGCACAGTGACGACGGAGGTAAGGCCGCGTAATGTCCGACTTCCCGTTTCTTTCGGTGCTCACCGTGGCGCCGCTGGTCGGTGCCCTGGTGGTCGCCGTCCTGCCCCGCCGCCGGCCGGAGTTGGCCAAACAGGTGGCGCTCGGCTGGTCGCTGCTGGTGCTGGCGCTCTCGGTGGTCATGTGGGTGACCTGGCAGACCGGTGGTGACCGGTTCCAGTTCCGCGAGTCCTATCCGTGGATTCCGAACTGGGGCGTCAACTTCACCTTCGCCGCCGACGGCATCGCGCTGGTCATGCTGATGCTGATCGCGCTGCTGGTGCCGCTGGTGATTCTGGCGTCCTGGCACGACGCCGAGTCGTCCAAGCGGTCGGTGCCAACCTACTTCGCACTGTTGCTGGTGCTCGAGTGCACGATGATCGGCGTCTTCGCCGCCGCCGACGTCTTCCTCTTCTACGTGTTCTTCGAGGTCATGCTCGTGCCGATGTACTTCCTCATCGGTAGCTACGGCGGACACCAGCGGCAGTACGCGGCCGTGAAGTTCTTCCTCTACTCGCTGGTCGGCGGCTTGTTCATGCTCGCCGCGGTGATCGGCCTCTGGGTGGTCGGCGGAAAGACCTTCGACTGGGTGGCGCTGTCGGAGGTGGACATCTCCACCGGTGCCGAGCGCTGGCTCTTCCTCGGCTTCTTCATCGCCTTCGCGATCAAGGCCCCGTTCTTCCCGTTCCACACCTGGCTGCCGGACGCCGGTGGCGCGGCCCCCGCGGGTGCCGCCGCGCTGCTGGTCGGTGTGCTCGACAAGGTCGGGACGTTCGGTCTGCTGCGCTACTGCCTGCCGCTGTTCCCGGACGCGGCCAAGTGGTTCGCGCCGTGGGCGCTGGCGCTGGGCGTGATCGGCATCATCTACGCGGCGCTCCTCGCGATCGGTCAGAACGACCTGAAGCGGCTGGTGTCGTACACCTCGATCGCGCACTTCGGCTTCATCGGGGTCGGCATCTTCGCGTTCACCAGCCAGGCGGCCACCGGTGCGGTGCTCTACATGGTCAACCACGGGCTCGCCACCGGTCTGCTCTTCCTGGTGGTCGGGATGCTGGTCGCCCGCCGCGGCTCCGCGCTGATCAGCGACTTCGGCGGCGCCGGGAAGATGGTTCCGCTCCTGGCCGGGGTGCTCTTCTTCGCGGGTCTCGCCTCGCTGGCGCTGCCCGGTACCGCGCCGTTCATCTCCGAGTTCCTGGTGCTGATCGGTACCTTCTCGGTGAACAAGCCGGTGGCGGTGATCGCCACGCTCGGGGTCATCCTGGCCGCCGCGTACGTGCTATGGATGGTGCAGCGCACTACCCAGGGCACGCTCAACCCGGCGCTGACCGAGGTCGAGGGGATGAAGCGGGACCTGAACCTGCGGGAGAAGGTCGTCGTGGCCCCGCTGGTCGCGCTGATCCTGCTGCTCGGCTTCTACCCGAAGCCGGTCACGGATGTCATCAACCCTGCGGTCCAGGCGACCATGCAGGATATCGGCAAGACTGACCCGGCCCCGTCGGCCGGAACTCCACAGGAGGCGAGCCGGTGAGCGAGCTGAAGCTTCCACCGATCGACTATGCGGCGCTCGCGCCGACGCTCATCTTGTTGGGCGCCGCTCTGGTCGGTGTCCTGGTCGAGGCGTTCGTGCCGCGCCGCCGGCGGCACGTGGTGCAGCTCGCGGTGGCGCTGCTGGCGGTGCTCGGTGCGCTGACCATGGTGGTGTTGAACGCCAATGATCGTCTGATCACCATCGGTGGGGCGATCGCCATTGACGGGCCGGCGCTCTTCCTGCAGGGCGCGATTCTGGTGTTGGCCGCGATGGCCCTGCTGCTCATCGGCGAGCGCACGGTCGAGCGCGGTGGGGCGTTCGTGGCTCAGGCGGCGGTGACCGCCGAGTCGGCGGACGACCGTCGGCAGGCCGACGGGGCTCCGGGCGCGACCGAGGTGTACCCGCTGACCAGCTTCGCGGTCGGCGGCATGCTGATCTTTGTGGCGGCGAACGACCTGCTGACCATGTTCATCGCGCTCGAGGTCCTCTCCCTGCCGCTCTACCTGCTCTGCGCCCTGGCCCGCCGCCGGCGGCTGCTGAGCCAGGAAGCGGCGATGAAGTACTTCCTGCTCGGCGCGTACGCCTCGGCGTTCTTCCTCTTCGGCGTCGCGCTGGTGTACGGCTTCACCGCTGGTATTCCCGGCCGGTCGGCGGGGGTTGACTTCGCCACCATCCACGCGGCAGTCGCGGAGAGCCCGTCCAGCCCGGTGCTGCTCTTCGGCGGTATGGCGATGATTGCCATCGGCCTGCTGTTCAAGGCCGGTGCCGCGCCGTTCCACGTCTGGACGCCGGATGTCTACCAGGGTGCGCCCACCCCGATTACCGGCTTCATGGCCGCCTGTACGAAGGTCGCCGCGTTCGGCGCCCTGCTGCGGGTCTTCCACGTCGCCTTCGAGGGAGCCCGTTGGGACTTCACCCCGGTCCTCGGCGTGGTGGCGGTGCTGACCATGCTCGTCGGGGCGGTGCTGGCGGTCACCCAGACCGACATCAAGCGGCTGCTCGCGTACTCCTCGATCGCCAACGCGGGGTACCTGCTGGTCGGGGTGCTCGCGCCGACCAGCGACGGGGTCTCCGGGACGATGTTCTACCTGGTGGCCTACGGCTTCTCGGTGTTGGCCGCGTTCGCCGTGGTCACCCTGGTCCGGGACGCCGACGGCGAGGCCACCCACCTGTCCCGCTGGGCGGGTCTGGGCCAGCGTTCGCCCTTCTACGCCGGGCTGTTCACCTTCATCCTGCTCGCCTTCGCCGGAATCCCGCTGACCAGCGGCTTCACGAGCAAGTTCGCGGTCTTCAGCGCGGCGTTCGACGGCGGTCAGGGCTGGTTGGTGATCGCCGGTGTGCTGACCAGCATGGTGCTCGCCTTCCCGTACCTGCGGGTGGTCGTGCTGATGTGGCTCTCCGAGCCCGGTGAGTCCACGCCCGCCGTCGTCGTGCCGGGCTGGCTGACCTCGGCCGCGTTGACCATCGGTGTGGTCGCCACCCTGGTGCTCGGCGTGTTTCCGCAGCCGCTGCTCGATCTCGCCGCAGGAGCCGCAGAGTTCGTGCGGTGACACCGCTAGTTCGGGGCCGGCACGTGACCTCCGTGCCGGCCCCGGGGCTGTTCTCAGAGGTCATGGACGCATTCGGTGCGCCCTTTGGGTTATCCCCGCCCGGGGCTGACGGTACTGGTGTGGCATGGTGGGAGGCGTGGTGAATCCGGCTGACAAGCTTTCGGGTGCCACCGGCGTGGGTAGTCGTTCCGGCCGGGGCGGTGCGGGTCAGTGGGGTGCCGTCGGGTTGCATCCAGCCGACGCGGGGCTCCCGGATTCGGCGCTTCAAGTGCTGGCGGGGGTCGAGGCTGCGCTGCGGGACGATGTCGTCAGCGCCGATCCGTTCGTCACTGAGGCCGCCCGGCACCTCCTTGAGGCCGGTGGCAAGCGGTTCCGCCCGTTGCTGGTGGCGCTCGGCGCCCAGTTCGGGGATCCGACTCGGGAAGAGGTGGTGCCGGCCGCTGTGGTGGTGGAGCTCACCCACCTGGCCACGCTCTACCACGACGATGTCATGGACGAGGCGCTGGTGCGTCGAGGTGCCCCGAGCGCCAACTCGCGGTGGACGAACTCGGTGGCCATTCTGGTCGGTGACTATCTCTTTGCCCGCGCCGCGGATATCTCCGCCGACCTGGGCACCGAAGCTGTCCGACTGCAGGCGCGGACCTTTGCCCGGTTGGTGCACGGCCAGATCGCGGAGACTGTGGGGCCGCGTCCCGGGGTAGATCCGGTGGCGCACCACCTGCACGTGATCGCCGAGAAGACCGGTTCATTGATCGCTACCGCGGCCCGGTTCGGTGGGATGTTCAGCGGGGCTAGTCCGACGCATACTGAGGCGCTGGCCGGTTACGGCGAGACGATCGGGGTCGCCTTCCAGCTCTCGGACGACCTGTTGGACATCTCCAGTGAGGCGGAGCGCTCCGGCAAGACGCCCGGGACTGATCTCCGCGAGGGTATCCCCACCCTTCCCGTGCTGTATGCCCTCGCCTCGGACGACGCTGATGCCTCGTCGGTGCGGCTCCGGGAAGTCCTGGCGGTCGGCCCGCTGACCGATGATGACCTGCACGCCGAGGCGCTCGGACTGCTCCGGGAGAGCCCGGCGTTGAAGCGGGCCCGGGAGACGGTCCGTAGCCGCGCTGAGCAGGCGCGCGCGCAACTTGCGCCGTTGCCGTGGGGCCCGGCCCGGCAGGCGCTCGAACTTCTCTGCGACCAGATCGCGGACCGGACCAGCTGACGTATCTGCGCGACCAGTTCACGGACTGGCTGCGGTGTCCCGGTCTGGCTGCCGCAGCTCGGGTCTGGCTGCAGCCTCCCGGTTCGGCTGACGCATCCATTGAACCAGTGGTGGTGTCCCGGGGAGCCGGCGTCCCCGGCGCCGGTCGGTTTCGGGGTCCAAACTCCTCAATGTCATCCGAAAGTGACCATCTCATCACTAGCGGTGGATGACGATCTGGTGTTCTCTACCCGAACAGGCGTTTCCGACCGGTCCTGTATTTCATATGGTGTAAGCCCCCGGCTGCGGAGGTGGTTGTGCGCGACCCCTTGGCGGAACCTTCGGATCTCATCCGAAGCGTGTCCCGTGCGCTACGAGTGCTCGAATCAGTCGGTCGTGCCCCGAAAGGGCTGACCGTCAAACAGATCGCGCGACGGTGCGAGCTAACCGTGGCAACCACCTACCACCTCGTCCGCACCCTGGCGTACGAGGGTTATGTGATCCGGCGCGAGGACGGCACGTACATCGTGGGCTTGGAGATAGCCGACCGCTACCGCGAGCTGGTCAGCGCCTTCCGCGGGCCGCCGGCGGTCGGGGAGTCCCTGCGGCGGGCCGTCCTCGACACCGGGTACAGCCACTTCCTGGGCCGGTTCATCGGTGGCCAGATCGCCATTACGGCCGCCACCGAAGGCCCACGCTCCCCCTACCTGGAGGACCTGGTTCCCGGTTTCGACGAGGGGGCGCACGCCACCGCGCTCGGTAAGGCGCTGCTCGCGACGCTCACGACCGAACAGCGGCTGCGCTACTTGCGGGAGAATGGCATGCGTCCATTCACCACCGGGACGCTGACCACCATCGAGGCGTTCGAGGCCGACCTCGCGGCTGGCGAGCGGCGGGGGATGCAGCTGGAACTGGGGCAGTACCGGCCGGGAGTGGCCTGCGCGGCGGTGTTGGTGAACGCCGACAAGGACGTGGAGCGCCGGGTGGCGCTCGCCTGTGCCTTGCCGGCCAGCGAGATGATGACCTCCGCCCGGGTCGTTCGGGCGAAGCTGCTCGCCACCGCCCGGAGCATCGCCGATTGCCTCGTCCACGACACCTGACCGGATGCGGTGGGTGGGTGGATCGGGGGTAACGGGGAACGGGCCCTCACCCACGCTGGGGAGAGGGCCCGTCCGCGCCCGGAGGGGACCGAGGGGGAGCTGAGAGGTCAGCTACCGATCGGGCCGCCATCCAGGCGCCAGGTGACCACTACACCTGGCTTGGCGTAGTCGCCGTCCGGCCAGGTGGAGGCGGGGTTCTCGATTGAGGCGCCGGAGATCTCCCCCGGGTGCTGCACCGCCACGAAGACCGAGCGGTTGTCCCCGGTGATGAACGGGCCGCAGGTCTCCGCGCCGATGGGCACGGTGAGGAACTGCCTCAGGTGGCCGCGCTCCGGGCCTTCGATCGGTGTCGCGAAGAGACCGTCATTGCTGCCCAGCGCGTTGCCGTCGGTGGAGATCCAGAGGTTGCCGGTGGCGTCGAAGGCGAGGTTGTCCGGGCAGGAGATCGGGGAGACCTTCGTCTTGTCGTACCCGGCGAAGTAGGTCGAGGAGTCCGCCGGGTCGCCGGCGACGATCGGCAGCGACCAGGTGAACTTCTCCGCAGAGTTGTCCCCGTGCTTCTCGACCAGCTCCAGCACGTGGCCGTGGCGGTTGGCGTTACGCGGGTTGGCCTCGTCCGCCTTCGGGTTGCTGTCGACCCCACGCCGGGAGTTGTTGGTGAGCGCCACATACACCTTGCCGGTGTGCAGGCTCGCCTCGACATCCTCGGGCCGGTCCATCTTGGTCGCGCCGACCTGGTCCGCGGCGAGCCGGGTGAAGGTGAGCACCTCGGCGGCGGTCATACCCTCGACGTACGAGCGGTTGCCACTGACCAGCTTGATCCACCGACCGCGGCCGTTGAACGCGCCGTCGCTGGGAAGCTCACCGGAGCCGTCGATCTCGTCGGCGCTGGTGTATTCCAGCTTGGCGACGTAGAGGGTGCCCGACTCCAGCAGGGTCAGGTTGTGCTCCCGCGCGCGCCAGGAGCTGCCCTGCTTGAACTTCTTCTCCGACACGAACTTGTAGAGGTAGTCGAACCGCTCGTCGTCGCCCATGTACGCGACCACGTGCCCGCTCTTCGCCACGATGACGTTCGCGCCCTCGTGCTTGAACCGGCCCAGCGCGGTGTGCTTACGCGGCCGGCTCTCCGGGTCGTACGGGTCGATTTCGACGACCCATCCGAACCGGTGCGCCTCGTGTGGGTGCTCGGTCAGGTCGAAGCGCTCGTCGGCGCGGTCCCACTTCCGGTTCCCGCTCGGGTATCGGTCGGTGGTGTTGACGCCGTACCGGGCCAGCTTCGGCTTCAGCTCCTCCGGCGCGCCGTCGCCGCCGATGAAGTACTGGTTGAAGTTCTCCTCGCCGGAGAGCACCGTCCCCCAGGGGGTTACCCCGCCGGCGCAGTTGTTCAACGTGCCGATGGCCGTGCGCCCCTTCGGGTCAGCCGCGGTCTTGAGCCACTCCGAGCCGGCGGCCGGACCGGTCAGCTCGAACTTCGTCTTCGAGGCGGTCACCCGGCGGTTGTACGGCCGCTTACCGGACTTGACCGGGCGCCACTCCCCGGTGCCCTGTACCCGCTCCAGCTCCACCACGGACATGCCGTGCGCAGCCATCGCGACCTTCAGCTGCTCGACGCTAAGCGAGTCCACGTCGGTAAACCCGGGGAACATCAGGTTCTCGTCGGTGTACTCGTGGTTGACCACGAGCAGGGCCTTCTTCCGGCCCAGCGGCAGCACACCGACAAAGTCGTTGTTGTAGCCGAACTGCTGGGCCTGCGCTTTGGCCGTCTGCTTGTGCAGATCGAACGGGGGTGCGCCCGGTACCACCTCGTCGCCCCAGCGGATGACGACCGAGTGGTCGTAGCCGTTCGGCACGATGAAGCTGTCCAGGGTGTTTGGTGGGACCGGCTTGAAGGTCAGCTTCCCGTCGCCGACCCCGCCGAGCGGGGCGGCGAACTCGGTCGCCTCCGGCGTGACCGGAGCGGAGGTGGCGCCGGCAGCAGCGCCGCTGCCGGCAAGCGCCCCGGCGCCGCCGAAGCCCAGGACCAGCGCACCGACCGTGCCGGCGCGGACCATGCCACGGCGGGACACCTCGGCGTCCACCAGGTCGCCGAAGTAGGTGTTGTCCGAGGTGTTGGGCACCGGGTGGTCACAGGCGTTACCACACCGGTAGAGACAGGTCATAGCGTCACGACTGCCGTGGCGGATGGAGCCGAGCAGCGGGAGCAGCCGAGGACGGTCGCTCATGTGGAGGAGCCTCCTGATTTCGATGGCGTACGCCGAGGTCAGCGGATGGCAGGCGTACTCGCCGGAGGCTAGGAGGAGACGATTGCCTTCAGTGTGCAGCAATGTGAACCGAAGCTGAACTTCCTGCTGCCCGAACCCCGGCGAGGTCGACGACGCGGAACGCGTGGATCAAGGCAGGGGCGGTCGTCGAGGGCGCGGGCCGATGCCCCGGGCCGGGCCGATGCGGGTGCCAGTCGGGGCCCGGGGCAACGCGGCTAGTCGCGGTCGAAGATGGCTCCGAGTAGCCAGGTGACCACGCCGACGAAGAGTGCGCCGAGGACGGCGGCCGGCCAGAACCCGTCGACGTCGAAGGGCAGCCCGGCTTCACCGGCGATCCAGCTGGTCAGCAGGAACAGCAGACCGTTGACGACCAGCGCGATCAACCCGAGGGTGAGGAGGTAGAAGCCGCAGCCTACGGTTTTGATAATCGGTTGGAGCACCGCGTTGACGACGCCGAAGATCGCGGCGACGAGGATCAGCGTGGTGACCGTCTCGGTGGCTGACTTCGCATCCAGCGTGATGCCCGGAATCAGGAGCGTGGCCAGCCAGAAGGCGACCGCTGTGGTGCCTAACCGGATCAAGAGCCCTTTCAGGAAACCCATGGCGGAGAATGCTGCCACGGACTGTTCTTCCTGGGAAGGCTCGGGTCCTGTCGGGCCCGCAAACCTCGGCCTGGAACCCGCGGGTCTGGGCCTGCCCACCCCCCGTGCGAGCCACGCGAGCGTGGCCGCCGAAGAAGCGGCGAGTGGGGGTGCGACGGGTTCTGCGACATCGACCGACTCCGTATCGTATCGGTATCGAGGCGGGGTGCTATCGCTCGCAACGATCCGGTACGGCCAGGCCGTTGTGATCTTGTGGCACCTTGTAGGTTGTATCTCATACGCATGCGCTATCGCCGGGAGGAGGGCTGGCCTTGACCGATTGGGAGCCGGCCACCGAGGCGGAGGTGACGTTGCGTGACGCATTGCGCGCCAACGACCAGCAACGATACTTCCGTGTCCTGGCCCAAACGGAGCTGCTGCTACCCGTCTCCGCGCAGGCTCTGGCCGGTCAGGCACCGATGAACTGGGGCACCTGGACCACCGGTGGCCGAACCCATGTGCTGGCGTTCACCTCGGTCGCCGCGCTGCGCGCCTGTCTCGGTGAGCACGCGGGCGCGAACCGCCGAGCCGCCTATGCTGAGCTCGCCGACCATTGGCCTAACCACGAGTGGTGGCTGGCGGTGAACCCGGGCCTGCCCATCGAGGGCTACCTGCCGGCCTGGTATGTAGCCCAGCTTTCCCGGGGCGATGTCCGCCTGCCCGGTCGCGCCATGGGGACTCGGGCCCGGCTGGAGCACGACGAGACCTACCTCCGACCCCGTCCCTTCGGACGCCGGGAAGCGGAGCCGGCCGCCGGGGTGAACGGGCAGGACCGCGCTCCGCGGGCTGGCCAAACACCCGAGGGAGTCGTCCCCCTGCGGCCGTCCCCCTCCGTGTCGTCTTCGGGTGCGTCGCTGCGTACCCCAGCCGACCTGCGTGCGGCCGCCCTTCGGCGGCCGGTGATGGACGCCGGCCGCGCCGTCGGTGGGGAACCGGTGGCCCCCCGGGCTCGCCCGGCCGGGCCAGGCCCTGGCCACCAACCCGCCGACGGAGCCGCACCCCCACGAGGGCAACCCCGGGACCTCCCCGAGCAGCCCCCCAGCCGCCGGTCTTTCTTCGAACCGGCTGCGGGCCGTAGCGACCGAGACGAGCGGAGTGTCCGACCGTCGCGCCTTACTCGGGGTGCCCAGCAGTTCCCGCGTCGCCGACCGGCCAGCGAACCGTCGCCGGCCCCGTCGCCGATGTTCTCGGACCGAGCCACGACCCGGGTCAACCAGGACGGTGCTGCCTCGCCCGACGAGGCAGCACACGGGCTGGCTCCGTCGCAGACGGCAGAGGAGGCCCGGACCGTCCGCTTTCCGGTGCCCGACCCAGCGACACTACGGCAGTACGCGCGCCGCACTGCTGCGGCGGCAGCGCCCTCCCCGCCCCGGCCTACCTCGGCGGAGTCGGAGCCGACCCCGATCGCCGAACCGGGCTCCGGTTCGCTACCCCGGCGCACTCCTCCTCCGACAGTGATCGAGGGGACGGTCGTCGAATCTCGGAACCTGACCGCCGCCAGCTCGGACGAGATATCGGCGACAAGACCGATATCGGTAGCGGCGGGTGCGGACCCCGTCGGTGACACGATCACGGTCCCAGCGGGCGGCGTCACGGCCCCGGTCGGCGGCGTCACGGCTCCGATCGGCGGCAACCCGGTGCTCCGCGTCGGTGGCGATCCAGTCGAGGCCACGATGCGGATTAGCGTGGCGGAAGTAGGTGACCCACCCCCGACCCCGGCCCCACCCCCGACCTCGACGCCTGCCCCGAGCCCCACCTCCGTGCCGCCGGAATTCGAACCGGCCAACGCGGTCGAGGCGGATCTGGCCACGGCGGCCACCAGCGGCAACACCGACACATTCCTGTCGACACTGCTGCTTGCCCAGGTGCTGCTTCCGGTGGCAGTCGACTCGGCACCGGGTAGCCGGCCGGGTGGGGCAGGGTTCGTCTGGCGGACCGAGGAGCTGGACGGATCGGTGTCCGTGGTCGTCTACACCTCCCCGGAGCGGCTCGCCGACCACACCGCCGGGACCATCGAGACCATCCAAGTCCGCTTCGTGCAGCTCATCCAGCGCTGGCCGGACCGGTCGTGGTCGTTCGCCGTTAACCCGGGAACCCCGATCGGTACGAAGATGCCCGGCGAGCAGATCGTCGGGCTCGCCAACTGGGCGGTGGAGGTGGGCCTAGGTGAGGATCGGCCAGAGCCAGAGGCGGCACCGGCCGCGTCGGCGCCGGCCGACCCATCCGCACCGGCCGACCGGCCGCCAAGCCCCGAGTCCACGAGCCCCGTCCTGATGCAGAAGGCGGTGGCCACCAGCCAGCTCGCCTACTACCTCGACCGGGGGTACGACCGTGTCTCCGGATTCGTGCACCGGGCGGGCGAGCTGGCACACCTGAACACCCCGGCTCAGCTCTACGATGCGCTCGGTCTGGGCTACCCCGGTTCCCCCTTCAAGCGGAGTGCCGAGCAGATCTACGTACTGCGGTGGCCGGCGTTTCGGCCGAGCCTCTACCGCATCCCGTACGGCGGGCAGAGCGAAGCCGCGATGCGGGCCATGGAGGGCTGGGTGATCGAACGGCCGCCGTTCCGTGGCAACGGCTTCGCGCCGGGCGAGAGTAGCGATGTCGTGGCGGAGTTCAAGGTCGACAGTGCCCGGCTGCCGCACGGCACCCAACTGTGGCGGATCGGCGCTGACGGCACCGAGCGGCTCGTCGCCACGTTGGATGTGGACGCGCTGCGGTGGCGACAGGCGGGTGCCGGGTGACACGGGACGGGTACGTGGCTCGCTGGCGGGACCGCGAATACCAGGCCAGCCCGGACGGCGACGACGTCCGGCTCTACCAGCCCGATCCAGGCGAGGGCTTCACCGAGGTACGCCCCGGCCGCCACCTACGCGTCGTGCCAGCCGTCGAGGTTGACGAGCTGATCTACGTCCGCACCGCCTGCACCTGGCAGGGACAGCCGTTCATCGTGTTGGGCGAGCACGACGGTTGGCTGCGGGTCGAGTACACGGGTGGGCGCTGGCCGGTCGCTGAGGCGATGGGTCTCGAGGCATTCGACTTCGGCGTCTACCAGGGCTGGGCGCCGGCTGCGGAGGTTCGCGACCTGCGGGAGCTTCGCGTCTAGCGTCGGCCAGCTAGGACTTCGCCCAGCGCAGGATCTCACCGAGCACGATCTCCGGGGCCTCGACGTGCGGGAAGTGCCCGACCTGGTCGAGCAGGCGCCACTCGTACGGGGCCACCACGTACCGGCCGGAGCCTTGCGCCGTACGTGGCAGGACTGCCGGGTCGAGTGCGCCGTGCAGTTGGAGGGTCGGCGTGACGAGGGGCTTCTGCATGAGCCGGACGAAGCGGTAGCCGCGCAGCCGTAGCGCTGACCGGAAGGCCCACCGGTAGCCCTCCAGGACGCAGAACGCCGCCTGTGGGATCTGCATCGCCGTCCGGCACCGGGTCGCGTACGGCTCGAATTCCGGGCTGTGCACCCAGCGCGGCCCGCCCCAGCGGCGCAGGATCTCCGCTACCGCCGCTCCGTCGTCGCGAGTCAGCACGTGTTCGTAGCGCGGCAGCTGGAACAGCAGCGTCGGCATGGAGGCGGCGAACTGGCCGCGCGGATCAGCGAAGATCCCGGCCCGGAGCCGTAGCGGGTGCGGGGCACCGAGCACCACCAGTCGGCGGACCAACGTCGGGTGGAATGAGGCCGCTGTCCAGCCCAGCAGCCCGCCGGCACCGGCGCCCACTACGGTGGCGGAGCGTTCGCCCAGCGCCCGGATCAGCCCGGCGACATCACCTGCCAAGGTGTATCCGTCGTATCCCCGGGGTGGCTTGTCGCTCGCGCCGTAGCCGCGTAGGTCGACCGCTACTGCCCGGAACCCGGCGTCGGCGACCGCCGGTAGCATGTCGTGCCACGCCCACCAGTGCTCCGGGAAGCTGTGCAGGAAGAGCACCATCGGGCCGGTTCCGGCCTCGACCACGTGGAACCGGCTGCCGTTGGCGCCGACGAACCGGTGCGTCCACGGCCCCTCAACCAGGACGCAGGACTCGTCAAGGGCCCCGTCACGCTGCTCGGTCATGTGCCACAGCCTAAGGCCCGGGTCATAACCGGGCCGGACGCGTGGCGGAGCGAGCCTGGAGTCGAACTCTTGTCGGCATCGGAGTCGGCATCAGCGTCGGTCGGTGTTGGTCTCGGTCGGCGTTGGGGTCGGGATCCGGTGCCGGGTCTGGGAAGGGCGATGCCCGGGCCGATGACCGGCCCGGGCATCGCTGCTATGCGGTGCTCGCTACTTGAAGCGAACCTTGATGGAGGTGCCCTTCTGCTTCAGCACCTCGATCTTCGTGCCGGTGGCGGGGAGCTTCACCCCGTGGTTGGGCAGCTCCTCGTACCAGTACTTCTTGGTGTCGTCGAAGAGCGGCTGCGCGGCCTGGCCCCGGATGTACTGTGGCTGGCTGTCGATGTGCAGCGTGAACGAGTCCGCCTTCTCGAGGCTGAACGGCGCGTCGTACACCTGGACCCGGGCCCGCCATGGCTCACCGGTCAGGTTGTAGATCGGCCGCGGGCGCGAGTCGATGTAGAGGTTGCGCCCCTCACCCGGGTGCGCGAACGTGTCGTTGTCCGCCCACCGGGTGTTCCAGTAGGAAATCAGCAGACCCTCCTGGTACGCGTAGTGGTCCACCCAGTCCGGGCGGGTGTTCGCATACCCGAAGTAGTACGGCCCGGTCTTCAGGTACTTGTCGTACGAGACGTACGACCGGTGACCGGCGATGTAGTAGTTGTCGAAGAGCTGGGTGTACTTCTCCTCGGTGATGCTCCAACCGGCCAGGGCCCAGTCGCCGGCACCGGTCTCCCCACCGTCGTTGAGGATCGTCTCGCCGTCGGCGGTGACCGTGATCTCGTCGCCGAAGAAGCCGCCCTCGGAGACGCCACCGTCGGTCTGGTAGCGCAGCCGGAACTGGACCGACTTGCCGGCCTGGGCATCCATCGGGAGGTTGACGTCGACCCACTCGTCGTTGCTACTACCGTCCAGGGCGAACCGTCCGGGGGAGATCTCCTTGAACGGCGTGCCGTCGGCGGTGCCGGGCAGCGGCGTCCAGGTGTCGCCACCGTCCTCCGACACCTCGAAGAAGAGGTAGTCGTAGTCGGCCTCGATGCTGTAGCGGCCCTTCATCGTCAACGCGGCCGACGACTTCCCGGTGAGGTCAAGCGTCCGGGTCATCGTGTTGTTGAGGCCGTCCTCGTTGCCGGAGAAGAACTGCTTCGTGCCGGCGAACGGCGCACCGTTGTCGAACTCGTACTCCCGCTTCGGGAGCACGACCACAGCGGCCTGCGGCTTCTTGGAGTTGTACTCCTGTGGGCCGAGGGTCATGGTGCGCTTCTGCCCCGCGACGACCACCTCGTAGTCGAGCCAGCCGAGCTGGAGCTTGTTCCAGGCACCCAGGTCACCGCCGCGCTCGCCGATGCCACCGTCGCCCTTGGCGCCGAGCCGGCTCTGGGCCATCAGGGTCCAGTACTCGTTGTTGTTGTCGCCTCCACTGAGGACGTTGTAGTCATCTGGCAGGCCGAGGTCGTGGGCGTATTCGTGGTAGAAGACGCTGCGTCCGCCGTTTTCCGGCTGGATCGTGTAGTCACCGATCCAGATGCCGGTGTCGCCGATCTGGGTGCCACCCGCCGGGAAGTTCGGCGGGCCGGTGCGGCCCTGGTCGGACGCGAACGCGTACCACCGGTGGCTCCAGATCGCGTCCTCGCCCTGGTGCGGGTCGCTGTTGGCCATGTCGCCACCGGAGTGGACGATCTGGAAGTGGTCGATGTAGCCGTCCGGCTCATTGAAGTTGCCGTCGAAGTCGTGGTCGTACCGGTCCCACTGGTCCATCGCCTGAAGGTCTTCGGCGATCTCCGCGTCGGTACGGCCAGCGGCCTTCTGGTCGGCGACCCACTGGTTCGCGGCGTCCCGCACCAGACTCCAGACGTTGGTGCAGACGCTGCCGCCGCAGACCGCCGGGTCGTCACCGTTGGCGTCGGTCGGGTCATCCAGGGAACGGCCGTAGCGGGCCGCGTTGTACTGGACCTTGACCCAGTCGGTGACCGTGCCCTCGATGCTGTATCGGCCCGAGGACTGGGCCTCGAAGTACTGCTTTACCGACTCGTCGCCGTCCGCCTCGCCGAAGTACAACGTCCGGAAGTAGTCGGCGCTGTAGTCCGCCTGCCAGCTCGTGGAGTTGTCCAGCGTCCGATCGGGCTCTGGGATTTCGTTGTGCAGCGGACCGTCGAACCGTGCCGGACCAGGCCAGGTGGGGGCGGTGTCCTGGTCGGGGTAGTCCGGGTGCCGCTCGTTGCCGAACTCGGCCAGGATCACGAAGATCCGATCCGTACTCTCCCGGGAGAGCTCGACGTACTGGTCCTTCTTGCCGCGGTTACCACGGGCGGTCGCGGAACCGCCGGCCGTCTCACCGACCTTGACGACAGTGCTGCCGTTGACTCGCTGCGATGCCGCCTCGCCGGAGAGGACGCTGCTCAGGCCCTCCTGGCGCAGCGCCCGTCGCTTCTCCTCTAGTGGGTTGGGCAGGTCGTGATCAACATGGGCAGGCTCTGCGGCCGATGGAGCCGGTGTCGGCTGCTGGAACTTCGGCGCGGCACTGGCGGACGGTCCGACCGCCAGTCCCGTTGCCGTCAGCGAGAGCCCGAGTAGACCCACTGCGACTTTGCGCACGCGGTACCTCCGGGTGTGAAGGAAAACCGGCCCAGCGGGGGCATGGGCCGGTGAGGTGATCCCACATGTGGAACCACAGGTGAAGATAGACAGCAGTGGCAGGTGAGGGGAAGAGTGTCCGGACACTTTGTTGCAAGAAGTTGTTGGTGAAGTGTTCCGGCGTCACATACCTACCGGTCAGCTAAGCCCCGGAGACCCGCGCCGCTGGCGGGCACTGTCGGTGCGGTTGGCTCAGTCCTCACCCTTGCCGGCTCCCATGCCGGTGGCGATGAGCTCCATCACCGAAGAGTCCTGCAGCGTGGTGACGTCCCCCAGGGACCGGTTCTCCGCGACGTCCCGCAGCAACCGTCGCATGATCTTGCCGGAGCGGGTCTTCGGTAGCTCCGGCACGAGCATGATCTGCCGCGGCTTCGCGATCGGCCCCAATGTGCGCGCGACGTGGTCACGCAGGTCCGCGATGAGCTGAGCCCCCGCCGTCCCCTCAGTTTCGGCGTTGCCTCGGGGGATGGCGAAGGCGACGATCGCCTGCCCGGTGGTCGGATCGGTCGCGCCGACCACGGCCGCCTCGGCCACCGAGGGGTGTGACACCAGGGCCGACTCCACCTCGGTGGTGGAGATGTTGTGCCCGGACACCAGCATCACGTCATCCACTCGACCGAGCAGCCAGATGTGGCCGTCGTCGTCCTTCTTGGCGCCGTCCCCGGCGAAGTAGATCCAGTCATCGCCGACACCCGCACCGGCGCCGAAGCGCGACCAGTACGTCTCGACGAACCGGTTGTCGTCGCCCCAGATGGTCCGCAGCATCGACGGCCACGGCTCCCGAAGCACCAGGTAGCCACCGCCGCCGTTGGGCACCGGTTGACCCTGGTCGTCCACCACATCGCCGTTGATCCCCGGTAGCGGAGTCATCGCCGACCCCGGCTTGGCGTGGGTCACGCCGGGCAACGGAGAGATCATGATGGCGCCGGTCTCGGTCTGCCACCATGTGTCCACAATGGGCAGGCGGCCTCCTCCGACATGCTGGCGGTACCACATCCAGGCCTCGGGGTTGATCGGCTCGCCGACGCTACCCAGCAGGCGCAGGGAGGACAAGTCAAACCCGGCGGGAATCTCCTCACCCCACTTCATCATCGTGCGAATGAGAGTCGGGGCGGTGTAGAGGATCGTCACCCGGTACTTGTCAACCAGCTCCCAGAACCGACCCCGGTGCGGGGTATCCGGAGTGCCCTCGTACATCACCTGGGTGGCGCCGTTGGAGAGCGGGCCGTACACGATGTACGAGTGGCCGGTGACCCAGCCGACGTCGGCGGTGCACCAGTAGACATCAGTATCTGGTTTGAGGTCGAAGACTCCGTGCATCGTGTACGAAGCCTGAGTCAGGTAGCCGCCGGTGGTGTGCAGGATCCCCTTTGGGCGCGCGGTGGTGCCGCTGGTGTACAGAATGAACAGCGGATGCTCGGCGTCGAAGGCGGTTGCCTGGTGCTCGACCGACGCCCGCCCGACCGTCTCGTGCCACCAACGGTCCTTCGCCGACCAGGCGCACTCTTCGCCGGTGCGGCGAACCACCAGCACGTGCTCCACCGACGGGCAGTTCGATACCGCCGCGTCAACCGTCGGTTTGAGCGCGGAGGGCCGGCCCCGCCGGTAGCCGCCGTCGGCGGTGACTACCACCTTCGCAGCGGCGTCCTGAATCCGATTGGTCAACGCGTCGGCGGAGAAGCCGCCGAAGACCACGCTATGGGTGGCGCCGATCCGGGCGCAGGCCAGCATCGCCACCACGGCCTCCGGCACCATCGGCAGGTAGATCGCCACCCGATCGCCGGCGGTCACCCCGAGCTCGGTCAGCACATTCGCCGCCTGGCAGGTCAGCTTCTGTAGCTCCGCGTAGGTGATCGTCCTGGTGTCACCCGGCTCGCCCTCCCAGTGGATCGCCACCCGGTCACCCCGGCCGGCCTCGACGTGCCGGTCCAGGCAGTTGTAGGCCACGTTGAGCTGACCGCCGACGAACCACTTCGCGAATGGCGGCTTCGACCAGTCGAGTACCCGGTCCCACGGCTTCGTCCAGGTCAGGCGCTGAGCCTGCTGTTCCCAGAAGGCCAGCCGGTCGGCGTCCGCCGCGGCGTACGCCTCGCTGGTGATGTTGGCGTTCGCGGCGAGTTCGGCCGGCGGCGGGAACTGGCGCGTCTCGTTCAACAGGTTGGCCAATGCCTCGCTCATGCCTGCTCCCTCGTCGCTTGGGGTGACCTGCGTTTCGGTGCAGAGATTAGCCCGCCGGCCGCACGTAGGCGACTGTCGAGGGCAACGGATCGCGCCGAACGGAGCCTCCCCGCGCCGGACGGCATAGCGCCGGCGGACGGCATAGCACCGGCGGATGGCACCGCAGCGCGGATGGCACGGCACTGGTCGGTGGCACCGGTGGTCCCGATAGCGTGGCGGGGTGACCGATGACCCGCTCGCTCCGCTGCTCGCCCTCGCCGATGTCGCCGCTGCCGTGGAACGGGCCCGCGAGCGCTTCGACCAGGCGCTGCGGCACCGCGCCCTGCGCCGGCACGGCGGTCAGGTGGCCGCGGAGGTAAGCCTCCGTTGCGCGGTGGCCAGCGCCGCCCTTGAGGGGCACGCCCACGAACGCGAGGAAGTGCGTGCCGGCACCGTCACCGAACCGGTGCTGCAGGGCGCGCTGCGGGTCGCCGGGGCGCTACCCGGGCTGACCGACCTCTGGCCGAAGGCACCCCGGCAGGCGCTCGCGAAGCTGCACGTGCTCGCCGCGCGGGAGCTGGTGCCGGAGACCAACCTGGGGCGCCCCGTGCCCGACCCGGTTGTGGCGGCCCGGCTGGACGGGCTGGCTGCCCTGGTAGCCGGGGGAAGTAAGGCACCACCACTAGTGCTCGCCGCGGTTGTCCACGGCGAGTTGTTGAACCTGCGGCCCTTCGCCGGCCCGTCCGGGGTGGTTGCCCGGGGTGCCGCCCGGCTGGTGCTGATGTCCCGGGGTGTTGACCCGCGGGGCCTACTCGCCGTGGACGTCGGCCATCGGGAACGGGAGCCGGAGTACGTCGGCTCGGCCGGGGCCTTCGCCACCGGAACTCCGGACGGGCTTCGCTCCTGGCTGCGGCACTACCTGAGCGCCGTCGAGGTGGGTGCCGACCAGCTCACCGGGATCGGTGATGACGTGCTCGCTGCGACCCCATAGCCTTCCTCGGCTGACTTGCCGGACCCGAACCGCCGCAACGGGCAGCTGCGCCGGGTCAGGTGGCTGGGGTGGTGGTTCGGGTCCGGCGGTGCCGGCCGTACCAGGCGATGCCGATCGCCACGCCAACCCCGACGCCGAGTGCGGCGGCGGCGACCGGCATGGCGGGGCGATCACGCAGCCGCCGCCCCAGTGGGATCGGGTGCCGGAATTCCAGCACCGGCCAGGAGTTCTCCGCGGCGAGCTTGCGTAGCTGGCGGTCCGGGTTGACTGCGGTCGGGCGGCCGACGCACTCCAACAACGGCCGGTCGGTGTACGAGTCCGAGTAGGCGTACGAGTCGGTGAGGTCGTAACCTCGCTCGGTCGCCAGCTCGCCCACCGCGTCTACCTTGGCCGGGCCGGCTGCGTAGAACTCGATCTCCCCGCTGTAGTGGCCATCCACGACGGCCATCCGGGTGGCGATCACATCGGTCACCCCGAGTAGCGCCCCGATTGGCCGGACCATCTCTTCCCCAGAGGCTGAGACCAGCACGACGTCCCGACCGGCGGCCTGGTGCTCCTCGATCAGGGCGGCGGCCTCGGCGTACACATAGGGGTTGATCAGCTCATGGAGGGTCTCCGCGACGATCTGGCGGACCTGCTCCACCTGCCAGCCCTTACAGAGCGCGGCGAGGTAGTCCCGGGTCCGAGCCATGGTCTGCTCGTCGGATCCGCCCAGCCGGAACATCAGCTGCGCGTACGCCGACTTGACAACGTCTCGTCGGGTTATCAGGCCATCCCGGTAGAACGGCCGACCGAACGCCAGCGCACTTGACTTGGCGATGACGGTCTTATCCAGATCGAAAAAAGCGGCGCTTCGGCCCACGGCGCGCAAGTCTAGCCCGATGGTCTATCGTCTGCGGGGGCCCGGGTCCGTCAACCCCTCGGATGTGCGACATGTGCGGCTACAGGCCTGCTCTGCGTGACCGCGATCACACTCTGCGGGAAGATTTAGCAGGGAGTGGAGGCTGCACCACTCGACGTAGCCAGGTTCACTCAGGCAGACTGTCGACACAACAGGCGCTCATCTTTCAGACAACCGACAGACCCTCGGCGGTTGCACCCCCCCGTGACCGCTGAGCGGTTCGGCTCGACCCCCCCGGAGCCGGACCCCGACGACCCCCGTCTCCCCCCGACGGGGGTCGTCCCTTTGCAGCGCGGCGCCGACACTCACGTGGCGTCACCACACTGAGGCCGATAGTTGGTCTTGAGCCATAGCGGCTTCCCTGACAGTTGCGGTAGGAAGCCCCGCGACTTGGTGTGACAGCAGCGGAGGGAGCTGCCGAGGCGGCGCGGGCGGGCGGATTTCGGGGCTCGGGTAGTTACGCCCGAGGTCCGCTGATCGCGGCTTCGATCCGCAGCCCGATTCCGGTGGCAACGAGAAGACCCGCCAGGATGTGCGGCCCCGTCGACCCGTTGCTACTCGACAGCGTGAGGGCCGAGGTGAGGAGGCCGGCGACCAGGGCCATGGTACCGAGGCTGCGGACGGTGTGCGCACGATTCGACGTAGGGCTCACCCGCGGACCATAGCGGAGGCCCGGAGCCGGCACTGTCCTGAACAGAGCCGCCGGCACCGGCAACGACCGCGGGGTCGGACGCCGCTGAGGCGCTGCGGGCATAGCAGATCAACTATTCCGGCGGACTCTGTCCACAGGTGCCTTCCTCGTCCACAGGTCGGCGGCCCGGGCCGCCCTCGGGTCAGCCGGGCCGCGCAGGCTTCCAGACCAGCGAAGCCCGAGCCGACTGCTGGAGGCCGTGATGCCACCTCGCCCCGCCGTACCACCCCCGCGCCGTCTGCCCCTCCTCGTGACCTCCGACGATGTGCTTTTGGACGACCTGCTGCGGCTCGCTGCGGCCGGTGGCGTTGAGGTTGACCTCGCACCGGACCCGATGGCCGCCCGATCCCGCTGGTCCCCCGCGCCCTTAGTGCTGGTCGGCAGCGACCAGGCGCAGCCATGCCTGCGGGCGCGGCTGCCACACCGGCAGCGGTTGGTGCTGGTCGGCCACGTCGGGCGCCTCGATCCGGGCCGGGACGTGGCCGACCTGATGGGTGCCGAGTTCGTGGCTGTCCTGCCCACCGCCGAGCCCTGGCTGGTCGACCGGTTCGCCGAGTGTGGCCCGGAGCAACCTGACCCGGTAGCCGCCCGGGCCGTCGCCATTCTCGGCGGACGGGGCGGTGCTGGCGCCAGTGTCCTGGCTGGCGGGCTCGCGGTCACGGCGGCCCGCTCCCGGCTGCGGACGCTGCTGGTTGATGCCGACCCGCTCGGGGGCGGGCTGGACCTGGTGCTCGGTTGGGAACAACTGGGCGGACTACGCTGGCCCGCGCTGACCGACGCCGACGGCCGGGTGGACGCCTCGTCGCTGGTGCGGGCTCTACCCAGCCGGGGCGACTTGGTGGTCCTCTCATGGGACCGGGGTGATCTTCGGTCGTTGCCGGCCGTGGCGATGGCGGCGACCCTCGACGCTGCCCGGCGGGCTCGCGACGTGATCGTAGTTGACCTGCCCCGTCACCTGGATGACGCGGCGGTGACCGCCCTACAGTCGGTCGACCGGGCCTTCGTCGTGGTGCCCGCCGAACTCCGCGCCACCGCTGCTGCCGCTCGGGTGATCAGCGCCGCCGCCCCACATTGTGCCGACCTTTCCCTGATCGTCCGTGGACCCGCCCCTGGCCGGCTCAAGGCCACCGAGCTCGCGCGGACGCTTGGGTTGCCGTTGGCCGGCACGGTGCGTCTGGAGCCGTCGCTCGGCCGCGGCCTGGAACGGGGCGAAGCGCCGGCGGCGGACGGGCGGGGCCCACTGGCCGCCCTGTGCCAACGACTCCTCAACGAACTGACCGGTGCGGCGCCGGGGGCGGCATGACCGCGGCGGACGACGGTCTCGCGGCGCGAGTCCGACAACGAATCGCGTCCTCGTCAGCACCGGTTACCCCGGCGGCGATCGTCTCCGCCGTACGCGCCGAGCCGGCCGCCGCGGTGCTCGGCGACACCACGCTGCTCCGCCTCGCCGACCGAGTGCACGACGACCTGGTGGGCGCCGGCCCGCTGGCCCCGCTGTTGGCCGATCCAAGCATCACCGATGTTCTCGTCAACAACGTTCACGTCTGGGTCGATCGAGGGGAGGGCCTGAGAGAGGTCGCCGTGCCGGTGGGTTCGGTGGACGACGTCCGCCGGCTCGCGCAGCGACTCGCAGCCAGCGCGGGCAGACGGCTGGACGAGGGCTCGCCGTACGTTGACGCGCGGCTCGCCGACGGCACCCGGCTACATGCGGTCCTGCCACCGGTGGCCACCGACGGTCCATACCTGTCCCTGCGGACCTTCCGGCAACGACCGTTCACGCTTGACGAGATGGCCGGTCAGGGTGCCGTACCACGGGCAGTCGCCCCGGTGCTGGCAGCGGTGGTGGCGGCCCGGCTCGCGTACCTCGTGATCGGCGGCACCGGTTCCGGCAAAACCACACTGCTTAACACGCTACTTGGCCTGGTTCCCGGCACGGAACGGATCGTGCTGGTGGAGGACGCGGCTGAGCTACACCCCGCACATCCACATGTCGTTGGGCTGCAGGCCCGCACAGCCAATGTGGAGGGTATCGGCGCGGTGGGCCTGACCGACCTGGTTCGGCAGGCGCTACGGATGCGACCGGACCGCCTCGTCGTTGGCGAGTGCCGGGGCCGGGAGGTGGTGGACCTGCTGGCGGCGATGAATACCGGTCACGAGGGCGGTGCCGGGACGCTGCACGCCAATGCCCCCTCGGATGTGCCGGCCCGGCTCGAGGCACTCGGTCTCCTCGGTGGACTGCCCCGGCCCGCATTGCACGCTCAGGTGGCGGCGGCACTACAGGTGGTGCTGCATGTCCGTCGCGCGGACCGGGGGCGGGCGCTGGATTCCATCTGTCTACTCCTGCCGGAAGGCCCTGATCGGCTGGTCAGGGCGGTTCCGGCCTGGGACCGCGACGGCGGCCCCGGCCCGGCGGCCCGGATGCTGGCTGAGTTGCTGGGTGAGCGGGAGGTAGCGGTACCACCGATCCTTCGGGGGCCCTGGCCCGGTCCGGCAGGTGTGGGATGACCTCGGCTCAGCTCCTGCTACCGCTGCTCCTGGTCGCCCTGACGGTCGTCGTGGCTTGGTCGTTGGCCGGGCTTGCCCGTCATCGCGCCCAGCCCCCCGGCGGCCCGGGTGCCGCTGATGACCCACTTGTGACCTGGGTCGCCAGTCTGCGGCACGGTACCCCGCCGCCCCGGCGTGGGCTCGGGGCGGAGCGGGACGTGGGGTGGTCCAAACCGGCGCTGGCCCGTCCCCAGCAGCGGGGGCAGGACCCTTCGTCGGGGCCGCCGTCCCGGCGTGACTCGAGACGTCCGAGCAGGGCGTCTTTCCCGATCTCCGGTGGCCGCCGAGATGGTTCGGCCTCCACCGCACAGGTGGCGGGGGCACCGCCGACTTCCGCGAGACGCCACCCCCTATCGGCGGCGCCGCGGCGTACGTTGCTGCTCTCGGGTGTCCTGACCGCCGCCGTGGGCGCCCTGCTGGGCGGTCCGGTCGCGGCCGTCGTCACCGGTGCGTACGGCACGCTGGGTGTCCGGGCGCTGCTGCGGCGACGGGCGGCCCGGCAGGCCGACCAGCTCCGCCGCCGTCACCTCGACCAACTCTGTGATCTCGCTGCCGACCTGCGGGCCGGTCTACCGGTGGGACAGTCCACGGCGCTGCCGGCGGCCGGAGGGTCGGGCGGCATCCTGATCCGGGCGGCTCTCCGGCTCGCTGATCGCACCGGCGCACCCCTCGCCGATTTGTTGGAACGGATCGACGTGGACGCCCGTGCCGCTGACCGAGGCCGGGCCGCAGCGGCGGCCCAAGCGGCCGGGGCGCGGGCGACCGCTTGGCTGCTCGCGGCGCTTCCGCTCGGTGGCATTGGTCTGGGATACGGCATCGGTGTCGACCCGGTCGCGGTGCTACTGCACTCCGCGGTCGGCGGTAGCTGCGCGGTCCTCGCGGTGATGCTCCAGGTCGCCGGGTTGTTCTGGGCGGAGCGGCTCACCACGGTCCGCGGCGGGGAGATCGGATGATCCCGCCGGTGCTGACCGCCGGGCCTCGGGCCGTGCCAGCCTCACTGGGCAGACTCGGATCAAGGCGGCGTCGTCCGATCCGTCGGCTGCGTGACCTCGACCGGATGCCGCCCGGTCCGCCGCTGATCAGACCGGCGGGTGAGACCCCCGCAGAGTACCGCCACCAGCGGGATGTGATCCGGCTTGTCGCAGTGCTCGTCGCCGTGGCACTCGCTGTGTTGGTCGGTGGAGTGCCGGGCCTGCTCGGCGCTCCACCCGTCGCGGTGCTGCTCGACCGCCTGCTGCGTCGGATCGAGTCACCGGCCGTCCGGGAACGGCGCCGACGGGAGCGTGCGGCCCTGCCGCTCGCCGCTGACCTGCTCGCGTCGGCGATGCGCGCCGGCGCCCCGGTCGACCGGTCGGTACTGGCGGTGGCGGAGGCGCTCGACGGGCCCCTCGCGGAGCGACTCGCCCGAGTCGGGCGTCTTCTTCGTCTCGGAGCGGAGCCTGCGGAGGCCTGGTCAACGCTTGCCGCGGTGCCCGGAGCCGAACGCCTCGTCGGCGCTGCGCTCCGTTCGGCAACCAGCGGGGCTTCCTTGGCCGGTGCATTGACCCGCCTCGCCGAGGATCTGCGGGCCGACCGGACCATGGCAGCCGAGGCGACAGCCCGCCGATCCGGGGTTCTGATCGTGCTGCCGTTGGGGCTCTGCTTCCTACCGGCCTTCATACTCGCCGGCCTGGTGCCGGTGGTCGTCGCCGTTCTCGGTGACGTGCTCTGACCAAAATTCGAGAAAGGACCATGGACATGCGCAGAATCACCGCCCGGCTTCGAGGCGACGCTGGGATGAACACCGCCGAGTACGCCGTCGGCACGCTCGCCGCAGTCGCCTTCGCCGGGCTCCTGCTCAAGGTGCTCACCTCTGACAACGTGCAGGCCGCATTGACTGCTGTCATCGACCGGGCGCTTCAGTGAGGCGGTGCCGGTGGGCCGGCCGAGACCGGGGCTCCTTTACCGCCGAACTGGCGGCCGGCCTGCCGGCGCTGCTCTTGCTCCTCTTCGTTGGTCTGACGGCCGTCGACGCAGTGGGCACCAAGGGCGCCTGTCTGCACGCGGCCCGGGAGGCGGCGATCGCGGCAGCACGAGGTGCAGATGCGTGGGCCGTGGTCCGCGCGGTAGCCCCGCCGGGAGCCGAAGTGTCGATCGACAAAGACGGGCAGCGGGTACGCGTCACTGTTCGCGCCCCGGTCCGGGCTCTCGGGGCGCAGATGCCCCGACTCATGGTCACGGCGACGACCGTGGCCGCGGTCGAACCCGGCCCTGAGCCTTTCCCGCCGGTCGACGCTGTCGCCGGCGGAGCCGGAGTGGGCGGGTGATCGGCGGTGAAAGCGGGGCCAACATGCCGCCAGCCGGGACGAGGGGGCTCGGTTGGGACCGCGGGCGACAGGCGAGGAGGCGGCGGAAATTCGCTGGTGGCGACCGGGGCGGTGCCACGGTCCTGCTGCTCGCGGTCGGCGTCGCATTCGTCATCTTCGGAGTGGCGGGCGCGGCGGTAGGTGCGGCCCGGGTGGCCCGGCAGCAGGCAGGGGTCGCGGCGGACCTGGGTGCACTCGCCGGCGCGGCGGACGCTGTTCTCGGCGTCACTACCGCATGCCAGTCGGCCCGAGCGATCGTGACAGCAAATGGTGGCCGGCTCGTCGACTGCCGGCTCGACGGGCTGGATCTGCTGGTCACCGTGGAGGTGACCGCCGCTGTGTTGCCGGGCCTGGTCCGGGCCGCGACCGGGCGGGCCCGGGCTGGCCCGCTACGTGGCTGAGCGCACGCGCACCCCGGCCCGCCCGCTTACCGCGGTGGACGCGGGAGTGCCGGGGGAGCGCCAAGCTGCCGGAGCCGACGTCCCGGTGTAGATGATCACCTGTTCCTCGAAAGCGAGCCGCTTCTGCTGGGCGAATGCCAGCAGGCCCCCCTCGGAGCCGTCCGGCGCGACGGCGTGGACCTCGTACTGGTTGACCATCATCCGGATTCACTGGCGGATGTGGAATTGCTGGTGGGCCTGGAGCGCGTCAGAGTGCATGAACTTCCCTCCGGTTCCTCGGGGCGAGGTCGAAGCAGGAGGTGGCTGAGACAGGGAGTGGTCGGAAGCGGGGGAGTAGTTGGAGTTCTGCGCGCCGTTTGGTGCACGGGAAGCCGGGCCTGCCGGCGTTCAGGACGCCCGGCTGGCCCGAACCGCTCCGGCCGGCAGGTTGGCCAGGACGACGTCGAGTACCCGGACCGCGTCCGGCTTGGACAGTGGGTTGTTGCCGTTACCGCACTTCGGGGACTGGACGCAGGACGGGCAGCCGGACTCGCAGCCGCACTCAGCGACCACATCTCGGGTCGCCCGCAGCCAGGTCGCCGCCGTCCCGTACGCCCGCTCGGCGAAGCCGGCCCCGCCGGAGTGGCCGTCGTAGACGAAGACGGTCGGTGCCCCGGTGTCGGGGTGCGTTGCGGTTGACAACCCGCCGATGTCCCACCGGTCGCAGGTGGCGGTCAGCGGCAGCAACCCGATCGCGGCGTGCTCGGCGGCGTGCAGCGCACCCGGCACGTCGGCCGGGTCGACTCCGCCTGCAGTGAGTGATTCCGGCGAGAGCGTGAACCACACCGCCACGGTCCGCAGTTCCCGGGTCGGTAGGTCCAGGGGGCGGGTGTCGATGACCTCGCCGGTGGCGATCCGGCGTCGCTGGTAGGACACCACCTGGCTGGTCACGTCGACCTCACCGAGGAAGAGCCCGACCGGCCCGGCGTCCACGTACGACCGGACCGCCACCACCGACAGCGACGTGACATCGCGGGCGTGAGTGGACCAGTCCGGCTCCTCGGGATGCACCAGCGCGCACCCGTCGGCGAGGTCGAGGGTATCGACCACGTACGAGACGCCCTGGTGTAGGTAGACCGCCCCGGGGTGCAGCAGGAAGTGCGACGACCCGCCGTCGACCGTGCCGAGGAGCCGTCCGGTCGCGGTCTCCACCACGCAGATCGGTGCGCCGTCTCCGCCCCGAAGCTCCACCTGGGGGCGCTCTCGGTGGTGCCAGTACCACCCGGTGGGGCGTTGCCGGAGCGCACCGGCCTCGACCAGGGCGTCCACCGCCTCTTTCGCACCATCCCCGAACAGGTCCAGGTCGGCCGGGGTGAGTGGCGCCTCGGCTGCAGCGCAGGCGAGCTGCGGCCCGAGCACGTACGGATTGGTGGGGTCGAGCACGGTCGCCTCGACCGGGGTTCCGAAGACGGCCTCGGGGTGGTGGACGAGGTAGCTGTCCAGCGGGTCATCCCGGGCCACCAGCACCGCCAACGCCTCCTGGCCGGAACGCCCGGCCCGCCCGGCCTGCTGCCAGAGCGAGGCGCGGGTGCCGGGATAGCCGCAGATCAGCACCGCGTCGAGCCCGACCAGGTCAACGCCGAGCTCGAGGGCGCTGGTGGAGGCCAGTCCACGCAGTTCACCGCTGAGCAGGGAGCGTTCCAACTCGCGGCGCTCCTCGCGCAGGTAGCCGGCGCGGTAGGCGGCCACCTGGCTACCCAGGCCGGATATCGCGTCGTCGAGGGCCCGCCGGGCGTTGGCGGCCACCGCCTCGGCTCCCCGTCGGGACCGGACGAAGGCGAGCGTACGGACCCCCGCGGCCACCGAGTCGGCGAGTAGGTCGGCGGTTTCCCGCAGCGCGGATCGCCGTACCGGTGCGAGGTCGGTGTCGTCGGGGGAGGCGGTCGAGGCGGGCAGCGTCGGCGGCTCCCACAGCGCGAAGGTCACTCCGCCGCGCGGCGAGGTGTCTGCGGTGACCGCCGCCACGGGCAGGCCGGTGAGCCGTTCGGCTGTCGCGGCCGGGTCACCCGAGGTGGCGGAGGCCAGCACGAAGACCGGCGTACGGCCGATGCGGGTGCACTGTCGGCGTAGCCGGCGCAGCACGTGCGCGACCTGCGAGCCGAAGACGCCCCGGTAGCTGTGGCACTCGTCGACCACCACGTACGCGAGCCGGCGGAGGAACCTCGTCCACTGGGCGTGACCGGGCAGGATGCCGTGGTGGAGCATGTCGGGGTTGGTCAGCACGAACCGCGCGTGCTGCCGGATCCATTCCCGTTCGGCGCGGGGGGTGTCTCCGTCGTAGCAGGCGGGGCGCACTCCGTCCAGCTCCAGCTCGGTGATGGCCCGTAGCTGGTCAACGGCGAGTGCTTTGGTGGGCGCGAGGTAGAGCACGGTGGCGCGGGGGTCGGTGAGCAGCGTCGACAGCGCCGGTAGCTGGTAGGCCAGGGACTTGCCGGACGCGGTGCCGGTGGCGACGACAATGTGGTTGCCGGTGTGGGCGAGGTCGGCGGCTTCGGCTTGGTGCTGCCACGGTGCGTCCACGCCCTGCCGGGCGAACGCCGCGTGCAGGTCCGTCGGGACCCAGCTGGGCCACGGCGCGGGCTTGCCGGCGCGAGCGGGTACCCGTTCGACGTGGGTTACCGGGTCGGTGTCATGCCGGGCGCGTAGCTGGCTCAGTAGCTCGGCCGGGGACGGCCCGGGGGCTGCGGCACGGGCAGCCGCGGGTGATGGCGGCTGGCCGGGGCGCCGCGGCCGGGGTGCCGGGCTGTCGGAGGTCACGTCTGCACCTCGCACGGGTGTTCGGGGATGGGTAGCGTTGGTCAGGGGTGAAGCGCCTGCCGGATGGGGCACTGGTGGTAGCCAGTATCACCGGCGGTGATGGTTGAATGCCCGTGGAGAGTTTACGGCTCTTGCGAGGAGGGTCTGATGGAGCTGTCGCTGGCGACGCGCACCGTGGGGGAGTTTGCGGTGGTCGTGGTCGGCGGTGAGGTGGATGTCTACACCGCCCCGCAGCTCAGGGAAAGACTCCTCGAGTTGATCGATGCCGGGGCTGAGCACGTCGTGGTTGACCTGGGGCGAGTCGAGTTCCTCGACTCCACCGGGCTTGGTGTGCTGGTGGGTGCCCTCAAACGGCTGCGGACCGCCGGTGGCTCCTTCGCTCTGGTCTGCGACCGGGAGCCACTGCTGAAGATCTTCCGGATCACCGCGCTTGACCAGGTATTCCCCCTGTATCCGACGGTTGACGCGGCGACCGGCGCGTGATGGCCGTGGTCCGTCTCTCTTTCTCGCCTGCGCCGGTGCATGTTCGCACGGCGCGGCTGGTCGGTGTCGCCGTAGCGCGCCGCGCGGGGGTCCGACAGGGCCTGCTGGACGAGGTGCGACTGGCGATCGGTGAGGCGTGCACCCGGGCGGTGGCGCTGCACCAGCAGCACAACTTGCCTGACCCGGTGCGGATGGAGATGTCCGATTACGGGACGTACGCCGTCCGGGTGGTGGACCGGGCGCCGCTCGAGGCGGGAGCCGACCTTGCGGCGTTACCGCCGCACGAACTGGCCCGGGAATCACTCAGCGAGGACGCGTTGACCACCGGCGTCGGATTCGCGCTGCTCGCCGGCTTTGTCGATGATCTCTTGGTGCGTCCGGCGGACGGGGGTGTCGGCACCGAGGTGCGGATGGTGTGGCCGGTCGGCCATTGAGCGTGCTGGCGCGTCACCAGGTCGCTAGCTCCAACCGGCCAGATCCGGCTCCGGCCGGGCCCGATCCCGCCCCGACCTTGTTGTCCGCCCCGACCTGTTGTTCGGCCTGACCCGTTGTCCGGCCTGAGTTCGCCCGGTTCCGGCTCGCCCGACCTGGTCACACCGGATCTCTGCGGGGGCAGCCTTGCCCTGGACCTGGGTGGGGGCCGGGCTAGTTGTCCCCTTGATCTCGATTGGCGCTTCGCTATATCAGAATTTTTCTCATAACACAGCGACGAAGATCATTCCGACACGATGACCACTAGATGTGACCTCTGACACTGCGGAGGGCTACAGTACCCGGGTTGTCAGCAAGTGAACCCTTCCGCAGCCAGCGGGAACGGTGCTCTATCGCTGGTCCGCTCGGTGGGTTGGCGCGTGCTTGCGACACCGCATCCAGGCGTCGGCCCTGCGTCTCCACGGTCGGCGCGAGCGTTCGGTACAGGAGGACACAGATGTCCGACACCTTGGCCGCCGAGGGCGGCGGGATCTCCCTCACCGGGAGCAATGTCACGTACGTGGTTCTCGCCGCCGTGATCGCGGCCGTGGCGCTGGCTTTTGCCGCCGCGCTGACACGGACCGTGCTGGCCGCCGGCAGGGGCACCACCAATATGCAGGAAATCTCGGGTGCGGTGCAGGAGGGCGCCTCGGCGTACCTGCTCCGGCAGTTCCGTACCCTGGCGATCTTTGTAATCGTCGCCGTGCTGCTGCTCTTCCTGCTGCCGGTGCACGAGACCGACGGCAGCGAGACCGCGGTGAAGATCGGCCGATCGGCCTTCTTCGTCATCGGCGCACTCTTCAGCGCGTTCATCGGAGGCGCCGGCATGTGGCTGGCAACCCGGGCCAACCTGCGGGTCGCCGCCGCAGCCCGGGAACGGACGGGTGGCCGGGAGGCCGCCATGCGGATCGCGTTCCGCACCGGTGGCGTCGTCGGCTTCCTCACCGTCGGCCTCGGTCTCCTCGGCGCGGCCCTGGTCGTCCTCTTTTACCGGAGCGACGCCCCGACCGTGCTGGAAGGCTTCGGCTTCGGCGCCGCGCTGCTCGCCATGTTCATGCGGGTCGGAGGCGGCATCTTCACCAAAGCCGCCGATGTCGGCGCTGACCTGGTCGGTAAGGTGGAGAAGGGAATCCCCGAGGACGATCCACGCAACGCCGCGACCATCGCCGACAACGTGGGCGACAACGTGGGCGACTGCGCCGGCATGGCCGCCGACCTGTTCGAGTCGTACGCGGTGACCCTGGTCGCCGCGCTGATCCTCGGCCGGGCCGCCTTCGGTGAGCAGGGACTGGTATTCCCGCTGATCGTCTCTGGCATCGGGGTGATCGTCGCGATCATCGGCGTCTTCATCACCCGGCTGCGCACCTCGGATCGCTCCGGCCTGACCGCTATCAACCGGGCCTTCTACGCCTCCGCGCTCATCTCCGCGGTACTGGTTGCCATCGCGGCCTGGACGTACCTGCCGGCCAGCTTCGCTGAGTTGACGCAGGGGCTGACCGACGTTGACCAGAACCCGCGCGTGGTGGCCATCGGCGCGGTCATCATCGGTATCGTGCTGGCTGCCGCGATTCAGGCGCTGACCGGCTACTTCACCGAGACCGACCGTCGTCCGGTGCAGGACATCGGCCGCAGCTCACAGACCGGCCCGGCCACCGTCATCCTCGCCGGCATCGGCGTCGGGCTGGAGTCCGCGGTCTACTCGGCGCTGCTGATCGGGGCTGGCGTCTTCGGCGCCTTCCTGCTCGGCGGCAGCTCCATCACGCTGTCGTTGTTTGCGGTCGCGTTGGCCGGTACCGGGCTGCTCACCACGGTCGGCGTCATCGTTGCGATGGACACCTTCGGTCCGATTTCGGACAACGCCCAGGGCGTGGCGGAGATGTCCGGCGACATCGATGCGGACGGCGCCCGCACGCTGACCGAGTTGGACGCGGTCGGTAACACCACCAAGGCGATCACCAAGGGCATCGCGATCGCCACCGCGGTACTGGCTGCGACCGCGCTCTTCGGCTCGTACACCGACACGCTGCGCATCGCGTACGCCGACGCGGGCATCACCGACGTCGGCGGCGAGATCCTCAACTCGCTGAATGTGGCGAACCCACGGAACCTGGTCGGTCTCATCATCGGCGCCGCGGTGGTCTTCCTCTTCTCCGGGTTGGCCATCAACGCTGTGTCCCGCTCGGCCGGGGCGGTGGTCATGGAGGTTCGCCGGCAGTTCCGGGAACTGCCCGGGATCATGGATCGCAGCCAGCGCCCCGAGTACGGCAAGGTCGTCGACATCTGCACCCGGGACGCGCAGCGGGAGCTGATGACCCCCGGTCTGCTGGCGATCCTGGCGCCGATCGCGGTCGGCTTCGGGCTCGGACCGGGCGCGCTCGCGTCGTACCTGGCCGGGGCGATCGGTGCCGGCACCCTGATGGCCGTCTTCCTGGCCAACTCCGGCGGCGCCTGGGACAACAGCAAGAAGATGGTCGAGGATGGCGCGTACGGCGGTAAGGGTTCCGAGGCGCACTCCGCGACCGTCATCGGTGACACCGTCGGTGACCCGTTCAAGGACACCGCCGGCCCGGCGATCAACCCGCTGATCAAGGTGATGAACCTGGTCTCGCTGCTGATCGCGCCGGCCGTGGTGGCCTGGAGTGTGGGCGACGACCGCAACACCGGGCTGCGGATCTCGATCGCCGTGGTCGCGACCCTGATCATTGTCGCCTCCGTGGTGTTCAGTAAGCGCCAGGGCGTATCGATGTCTGACCCGGGGTCGGGCACGGGCAGCTCGGAGCAACGTCCAGCGGCGGTCCGCGCCTGACAGTCCGCACCGCAGCGCACCCGCCGCCCTCCCGGCCCACGTCGGGAGGGCGGCGGGTGCGGAAAGCTGCGGTCGGGCCGGCGCGTCTGCGTCCGGCGAACCTGATCGCAGTACAACGCAGCGCGACACCGTACGCTGCAACGCATGCGTGTGTGCCGGGCGGCAGCCGGAAGGCTGGCGGCGATGCTGGCTACGGTTGTCCTGACCGCCGGGTGCGGAGGTGGGCCGAGTCCCGGGGCGTGGGCGACCTCGGTCTGCTCCGCCCTGACCCCCTGGCGAGCTGAGATCAGGAAGCTCACCAGTAGTACCGACCAGCAGATGACTGCCCAGACTAGTCCGGCTCAGGCCAAGGAGAACCTCGTGCGGCTCTTCGACGGGGCGGCGCGGGCCAGCGAGACGGCGCGGCGTCGGGTAGAGCAGGCCGGCGTCCCCAATGCGGAGCAGGGCGCCGAGGTGTCCGCGAGATTCCGCACGTCGCTGGCGCAGATGCGGGACGCGTACTCCACGGCCCGGGACTCGATCGACCGCCTCAGCACGAGCCAGCCCCCGGTCTTCTACGACGGGGTGCGGGATGCGGTCCAGACCCTGAACCAGGAGTACGAGGCCAGCGCGTTGGACGCCAGTAACCTCAACTCGGAGGAGCTGAGACGCGCCTTCGCCGAGGTCTCCGAGTGCCGTTGACCGGGCCGGTGGACGGGGAGGCGGCGCCGGGGCTATTCCCGGCGCCCGAGCTGGCCCCGCCCGCCACCCGAGGCGACACCGACCGGACAGCGCGTCGGGGGATGGCCGCCGGCCGAACCAACGACGCGGGTCGTCAGCTCGCCTTCTTCGGCGCCGAGGCCGCTGAACCCGCCGTCGCCGACCTGGCCGGCCTGCTGGCCGGGCCCGCCGAGGTCTCCGTAATGGGGGGTACCGCCCGCCTGGCCGTGGTGGTTGACGATGCCTGGCGGGTGCACGTGCTGGTCGCCGAGTTGGAGGCGCGACGCCTCCCCACGAGTTGGGCGGCGGTGGGCGGTGGACGGCACACCGTGCGGACGGCGTACACGAGGGTGCTGAAGCCGCTCGTTGCGGCGTGGCTGCAGGGCCCGGCGAAGCGCCCCCCCGACGCTTTCTATCTGGATGGGCGAGGGTTACGGCTGTGGCTCGTCGCGGCCGGTTCAATGGCCGACTCCGATGTCCTGCTTCGCCTTGGGCCGGCCGCCGACCAGCGGGTGGTGCCGGTGGGGGCGGCGCTCGCCGCGGTGGGGTTGCCCGCGGTGCCGGAACCGGGCCCGGATGGCCCGGCCTACCGGATCACCGGACGCCGACTGCTGAACCGCTTCGCCGAACTGGTCGGCGACCCGCCCCCGACCGTGCCCCGTGCGGCCTGGCCGCACCGCGGTTGAACAGCGGGACACGACTGCGGCGTCGGATGGATCGCGCGGCGGCTTCCCCCGATGACACCGCTGCCCCGACCGGGTGCGTTGGGTCCTGTTCGTCACGGGAAGCGGTGGTCAGGTCTACGGGCAGTGTACGGTGACGCCGGGTCGGGTCCCTCCGGTGTTGGTCGCCCACGAAACCGGAATCCCGGACGACGCGTTACGTTGGACATCCGGACTGTTGGGGTATCGGCGGGGTCAATGCGCCTCGTACCGGGCGCCACAGCGGTCGTGATGCGGAAGTGAGGTCGGAGAGAGACGTGCCGAGCAATGCTGGAACCACCCGCCTGGTCATCGTCGAGTCCCCGGCGAAGGCCAAGACGATCTCGGGCTACCTCGGCCCGGGGTACGTCGTGGAGGCCAGTTTCGGGCACGTCCGCGACCTGCCGCGGAACGCCGCCGATGTGCCGGCGAAGTACAAGGGTGAGTCGTGGGCCCGGCTCGGCGTCGATGTCGACAACGGCTTCCACGCCCTCTACGTCGTCTCGTCCGACCGCCGGCAGCAGATCAGCAAGTTGACCAAGCTGGCCCGGGAGGTTGACGAGATCCTCCTGGCAACGGATGAGGACCGGGAGGGCGAGGCGATCGCCTGGCACCTGGTGGAGACGCTCAAGCCGAAGGTTCCGGTCAAGCGGATGGTCTTCCACGAGATCACCAAAGCGGCGATCCGGGCCGCTGTGGCGAATCCGCGGGAGATCGACCGTGATCTGGTTGATGCCCAGGAGGCCCGTCGCATCCTCGACCGGTTGTACGGCTACGAGGTGTCCCCGGTGCTGTGGAAGAAGGTCATGCCGAAGCTCTCGGCGGGCCGGGTGCAGTCGGTGGCGACTCGTATCGTGGTCGAGCGGGAGCGGCAGCGGATGGCGTTCCGCACCGCCGAGTACTGGGACATCCTCGCCACGCTCGCCGCCGAACAGCCCGGCGAGGGACCCCGGACCTTCAACGCCACCCTGGTCGCGCTCAACGGTGACCGGATCGCTACTGGCAAGGACTTCGAGCCGACCACCGGGCGGGTCCGCCCCGGCGCCGGCGTGGTGCACCTGGACGAGGGTGGGGCCCAGGGGCTGGCTGCCCGGCTGGCGGATCGGCCGTTCACGGTCACCCGGGTCGAGGAGAAGCCGTACCGTCGCCGCCCGTACGCGCCGTTCATCACGTCGACGCTGCAGCAGGAGTCGGCCCGCAAGCTGCGCTTCTCCTCGCAGCAGACGATGCGCACCGCGCAGCGGCTCTATGAGAACGGCTACATCACCTATATGCGTACCGACTCGGTGAACCTGTCGGAGACCGCCATCACCGCGGCTCGGCAGCAGATCGTCGAGCTGTACGGGGAACGTAGCGTTCCGCCGGAGCCGCGTCGCTACACCGGCAAGGTGAAGAACGCGCAGGAGGCGCATGAGGCGATCCGCCCCGCGGGTGACACCTTCCGCACTCCTGGTGAGCTGCGCAACGAGCTGTCGGTTGAGGAGTACAAGCTCTACGAGCTGATCTGGCGGCGCACCATCGCGTCGCAGATGACCGATGCCGTGGGTTCCAGCGTCTCGGTGCGGATCCGTGCCGTCACGGCGGCCGGTGAGGAGGCGGACTTCGGCGCCTCCGGAAAAACCATCACCGACCCGGGTTTCCTCCGTGCCTACGTGGAGTCCAGCGACGACGAGAACGCCGAGGCAGAGGATGCCGAGCGGCGCTTGCCGACGTTGGTGAAGGACCAGCCGCTCACCGGCGAGCAACTCGCCGCGCAGGGGCATCACACCCAGCCGCCCGCCCGCTACACCGAGGCGTCCCTGGTCAAGGCGCTGGAGGAGCTGGGCATCGGCCGCCCCTCCACCTACGCGTCGATCATGCAGACCATCCAGGACCGGGGGTATGTCGTCAAGCGTGGCCAGGCGATGATCCCGTCGTTCCTGGCCTTCGCCGTGGTCGGGCTGATGGAGCGGCACTACCCGCGCCTGATCGACTATGGCTTCACCGCCAGCATGGAGAACGAGCTGGACGAGATCGCCGGTGGCGACCACGCGGCGGTGGACTTCCTCACCGCGTTCTACTTCGGCACCACCAACGGCGCCGGGGACCAGGACATTGCCCGCTCCGGTGGGCTGAAGAAGCTGGTCACCGAGAACCTGAGCGAGATCGACGCGCGGAGCGTCAACTCGATTCCGCTCTTCACTGATGAGGACGGGCGGCCGGTCGTCGTCCGGGTGGGCCGTTACGGGCCGTACCTGCAGCGGGAGTTGCCGGGGGAAGCGGCCGCCGCCGCCGACGGTGAGGAGGGCGCTGGTCAGGGCGATCGGGCTCCGATTCCGGAGGGGCTGGCCCCCGATGAGTTGACCCCGGAGAAGGTGCACGAGCTGTTCCTCGGTGGCGGCGGTGAGCGCAAGCTCGGAGAGGACCCGGCCACCGGCGAGCCGATTCTGCTCAAGTCTGGTCGGTTCGGCCCCTATGTTGCCAGTGGGGAGCGCAAGTCGTCCCTGCTGCGTTCCCAGTCGCCGGACGCCCTCACCCTCGGCGAGGCGCTGCGGCTGTTGAGCCTGCCTCGGCTGGTCGGCGTTGACCCGGAGGGCAACGAGGTCTTCGCCAACAACGGCCGCTACGGCCCGTACGTGAAGCGGGGCGAGGAGTTCCGGTCGCTGGAGTCCGAAGAGCAGATGTTCACGGTCACGCTGGACGAGGCGCTGGCGCTGCTGGCCGCCCCGAAGACCCGGCAGCGTCGGGCTCCCGCGCCGCCGCTGCGGGAGTTGGGCGCCGACCCGTTGACGGAGAAGCCGCTGGTCATTAAGGACGGCCGGTTCGGACCGTACGTGACCGATGGGGAGACCAACGCCTCGTTGCGGCGGGGGCAGACGCCGGAGGCGTTGAGCCTGGAGCAGGCGTCGGAGATGCTCGCCGAGAAGCGGGCGAAGGGCCCGGCGCCGCGGAAGAAGGCGGCCAAGAAGGCCGCGCCGGCCAAGAAGGCGACGCCGGCCAAGAAAGCTGCGGCGACGAAGAAGACCGCCGCGGCGACCAAGGCGGCCAAAAAGACGGCGACGGCGAAGAGCACCGCGGCCAAGCAGGCGAAGCCGAAGCGGGCGGGCAGCGCGGCCGAGTGACGCATCCTCCGGCCCGCCGTCAGCCAAGGCGGCGGGAGGGGCCGGGGGTGCGGTCAGCCGAGGCGGCGGGACGGGCGCCCGGGATGCGGTCAGCCGAGGCGGGTCGGGTCGGGTGCGATCAGCCGAGAACGCGGGACAGGTGTTCGCTGGCGAACACCCGGTGTGGGTCGAGCCGGTCGCGGACAGCCTGGAAGCTGTCCCACTTGGGGTAGGCGGGGGCCAGGGAGGCTGCGTCGCGCCAGTGCAGCTTGCCCCAGTGCGGCCGGCCACCAAGCCCTTCGGCCAGCTCTTCGAAGGCGCGGAAGTACGGCTCGTACGGCATCCCCACGTACTGGTGGACGGCGAGGTACGCGGAGTCCCGGCCGTAGCCGTGCGAGAGCCAGACATCGTCGGCGGCACTGAACCGGACCTCGACCGGGAAGAGGACTTTGACCGGCAGCCGGTCCACGATCCGACGTAGGTCGGCCAGAGCCGGGGCTAGGGCCTCGCGGGGCAGCGCGTACTCCATCTCGACGAAGCGGACCCGACGTGGGCTACAGAAGACCGCGTCGGAGGGGCCGGTGTAGCGGCGTTCGGTGAGCACCCGCGCGGCGACGGAGCTGATGCTGGGGGCGAGTGCCGGTACGGCCCGGCCGAGCCGGCAGGCCCCGGCGAGAACCGTGTTGGACAGGAACTCGTCGTTGAGCCAGCGGTGCCAGTGCGGCAGCGGGCGATCGTTCACGGGCACCCGGTCGTTGCTCTTGACCTGGACCCGATCGGTGTAGGGGAACCAGTAGAACTCGACGTGGTCGTGCCGTTCTACCAGCTCGGGCAACTCGGCCAGCACTCCGGCCAGCGGGGCGGGACGCTCGTGGGCGTGCAGCACGAATGCGTCCACGCAGCTCAGGGTGACGTCAACCAGGACGCCGAGGGCACCGAGTGAGACCCGGGCGGCGGCGAAGACATCCGGGTGTTCGTCGGCGGAGCAGTGCAGCACCTCGCCGACGCCGGTGACCAGGGTGAGTGCAGTGACGAAGGTGGATAGGCAACCGTACTGGGTGCCGGTGCCGTGGGTGCCGGTCGAGATCGCGCCGGCTACGGTCTGCGCGTCGATGTCACCGAGGTTGGGCAGGGCCAGGCCGTATCCGGCGAGCAGTCGGTTGAGGGTGCGCAGCGTGGTGCCGGCGGGTACCGTGACCAGCCGGCGGTCGAGGTCGACCCGCACCTCGTCGGCCAGGCCCGTCAGCTCCATCCGATGACCATCGTCGGTTAGGGCGACGGGGGTGAAGGAGTGGCCGCTGCCGACCGGGCGGATCCGCTCTCCGGTTGTTACGGCGGCCCGGACCGCATTCGCGATTTCGGCGCTTGAGGTGGGGCGTAGCACGCTGGTGGCGGTGCCATGCTGATTGCCGGCCCAGTTGGACCAGGCACTGACGGAGCCTTTGGTAGCGACCATGGACGCTCCTCGAAGTGAATATGAAGTGACTTCATATCAGGAACGTTGTGCCTGGTAAATACCGCAATCGAGTTCCGCTCGTTGTACCGGTAGTCACGGACTCGTGACGTGCAGATATGTTCATCCGTCGAAGGGGGGTGGCGAGTGTCTACACCAGCCGCCACGACCGGGCCGCTGCGCCGCGTACCGGTGCAGGGTCGAAGTGTCGCTCGCGTCCAGCGAATGCTGGACGCCTGTGCGGAGCTCGTCGACGAGGTGGGGTACGAGGGGCTGACCACGACGCTGCTCGCCGAGCGCGCCGAGGTGGCGATTGGGTCGGTCTATCAGTTCTTCCCGGACAAGCGGGCGATCGTGCAGGCGTTGACCCTGCGCACGATGGAGTCCTATCTCCAGCGGCTCGACGAGAGGTTCGCCTCGAACGACCTGACCCACTGGTGGGATGGGGTTGACGCGGCGATCGACGAGTACATCACGATGCACCGCACCGTTCCCGGGTTTCGTACCCTGCACTTCGGCGACGTGGTCGACCTGCACCTGCTCGATGAGCAGCGGGACAACAACGGGGTGATCGCGGATCAGCTGGCCCGCGTCCTCACCGAGCGCTTCGGACTCACCGACGTCCCGGAGCTCCAGTTCCATCTCGAGATCGCGGTCGAGGGCGCTGATGCGCTCATAAAGCTGGCGTTCCGCCGGCGGCAGGAGGGCGATGACCGGGTGCTGGTCGAGGCGAAGGCCTTGATTCGGGAGTACCTGTACCGCCAGGTTGACGCTCGGGGGGGCGTGGACCGGCCGGTGGAGGCCGCCCAGCCAGCCTGATCAGAGCCCGCCGCCCGGATCGTCCGTAGCCGGTCCGGGCGGCGGGCTCCGGCCCCGGCGTCGGTGGTGCGGCCCCCTCAGAGGAAGGCCCACCCCTCACCGCGGTACGAGGCGGCGGCCGTCCCGACGGTCTCCGACTCCACCAGATGGAGCTCGTTGACGTGTTCGGCGAGCTCGCCGGCCTTGGCGTGCCGGAACCAGACCCGGTCGCCGATCCGGAGCGTGTCGGCGGCGCGGCCGGTCAGCGGAGTCTGCACCTCGCCAGCGCCCTCCGCGCCGACCAACCGGAGGCCGGCCGGGAGGACCGGGCGGGGGAGGCGACTGCGTTCGGCCGGCCCCGAGGCGATCCAGCCACCGCCGAGCACGGTGGCGTAGCCGGGCGCTGGCCGGCGGGCCACCGCGCAGGCGAAGAAGGCGGCGGGGGCCGGGCGCCAAGCCCGGTAGGTGTCGAAGAGCGTTGGTCCGTACAGCCCGGAGCCCGCGGCGACCTCGGTGACCGCGGGGTCGGCGCTGGTGACGGCCAGGCTGCCGGTGCCGCCACCGTTGACGAACTCCAGTTCGGCGTGTTCACGGACCGCTGCCACCGCCGCACTTCGGCGGGCCAGCAGCTCCCGGTACGACCCGCGCTGAACGAGTCGGATCGCCGCGCCGAGCAGCGCCCGCCCCGGCGGTGCGTCACCCATTCCGGCGATCTGCGCCTCGTACGCCATCAGTCCGACCAGCCGGAATCCCGGTCGGTTGGCGATGGTGGCGGCGAGCGCGCCGGCCGCCCGTGGATCATGCACCGGCGAGCGGCGCACCCCGAGGTGCAGCCGCCCACCCAGCGGTCGCCAGGAGGCGTCGAGGTCCAGGCAGACCCGCAGCTCGGGTCGGCGACCTGGGGCGCGGACGGCGTCCACCAGATCGAGCTGAGCGGGATCGTCGATCATCAGGGTCACCGCGGTGGCGAGCGCCGGGTCACCAGCCAGTTCGGCGAGGGCGGCCCGGTCGGTCGCGGGGTACGCCACCACCACGTCGTCGGTGATCCCGCGGCGGACCAGCCAGAGCGCCTCGGCGAGGGTGAACGCCAACACGCCCGCCCAGCCGGGGGTTGCCAGGGCCCGGGAGATCAGTGTCCGGCAGCGTACCGACTTGCTGGCCAGGCGGACCGGCTTACCGCGGGCGCGCTCGGCGAGGGCGGTGGCGTTGGCGTCGAACGCCCGGAGATCAACTACCGCGTACGGCGGGTCGAGGTGGGCGGTCGCGCGGTCGAGTCGGGCGCGCAGTTCCGCGGTGTCGGGGGCCACGTGGTGCACGCTAGCCGCACCGGGGTCGATGCCCAAGCACCTCGCCGCGGGCGGGCTGCGGGCGGTGGACACCCCTGCCTAGGCTCGGCGAGCAGGGGAATGTCATAGCGGGATGCCATCGGGCCAGGGCTAGAGTGTTGCACCGAGACCGCCCAGTAATGGGTCGCCACGTGGAGGTACGGCCATCAAAAGCCAGCAGAACGGCGAGTCGGCCAAGGGTTCGTCATCCGCCGCCGGATCCGGACCGGCGGGCCCGTCCGGGACCGCGGCGCCGGCTAGCCAACCCGACCACTCGGGCTATGCCGCGATCCGTTCGGTCCTGCGCATCCGCCCCTTCCGGCGGCTCTGGATCGTGCTCGGTGCCGCCTCGTTCGGTGACTGGTTCGGCCTGCTCGCCACCTCCGTCTTCGCCGCCTCTCAGGTAGAGGGAAGCACCGCCAAGGGCGCGGCGTTCGGCACGGTCATCGCGATCCGGCTGCTGCCGGCGCTGGTCCTCGGCCCGGTCGCCGGCGTCTTCGCCGACCGGTTCGACCGCCGCTGGACGATGGTCATCTGCGACCTGCTGCGGTTCCTGCTCTTCGCCTCGATTCCGCTGGTCGCCGTCCTGGGCGCGAGCGGCGCGGTGGTGGTCGGGTGGGCCACGATCGCCACGTTCCTGATCGAGTCGATCACCCTGCTCTGGATTCCGGCCAAGGAGGCCGCGGTCCCGAACCTGATCCCGCGGGCCCGGCTCGAAGCGGCCAACCAGCTCACGCTGATCACCACGTACGGCCTCACCCCGGTCGTCGCGGCGATCGTCCTCGCCGCACTGGACGGCGTGGTCCGGGCCGCCACCGGTGGTACCGCCCCGGACTGGGCCGAGCCGGCCCAGCTCGCGCTCTGGTTCAACGCGCTCTCCCGGCTCGCCACCGCCGTGGTGGTCGCGTACGGCATCCGGGAGATCAGCCAGGGCCCCGCTGCCGAGCGGGACCAGACCGAGCAGAGCATGCTGCGCCAGTTCAAGGACGGCTGGCGGTTCATCGGCCAGACCCCGCTGGTCCGGGGTCTGGTGCTGGGCATCTTCGGCGCTTTCGCCGGCGGTGGCATCGTGATCGGCACGGCCCGCTTCTTCGCCAACTCGCTCGGTGCCGGTGACGCCGCCTTCTACCTGTTGTTCGGGGCCATCTTCATCGGCCTGTCGATCGGCATCGGGCTCGGCCCGATGATCGTCAAGGAGATGTCCCGGCGGCGCTGGTTCGGCATGAGCATCGTGCTCGCCAGCGCCGCGGTGATGACCCTGGCCTTCGCCATCCACCTCTCCATGGCGATGGTGGGTGCGGTCCTGGTCGGCGCGGGCGCTGGCATGGCCTTCCTCGCCGGCACCACGCTGCTCGGTGGCGAGATCGCCGACGAGGTGCGGGGGCGGGTCTTCGCGGTGGTGCAGATCGGTACCCGGCTGGTGCTGATCCTGGCCATCGCGCTGAGTAGCCTGCTCGCCGGGGTTGGTGGCTCCCGCCGCTTCGAAATCGCCAATCTGGGGATCTCGATCTCGTCTACCCGGCTGCTGCTGCTCGCCGCGGGGTTGGCGGGCATCTTCGCTGGAGTCAGTGCGTTCGGGCAGATGGACGACAAGAAGGGCGTTCCCGTCCTGGCCGACCTGTGGGGTTCGATGCGCGGGCGACCGCTGACGCCGGCCGAGCCGTTCGCCTCCGCTGGGCTGTTCGTGGTCTTCGAGGGGGGCGAGGGAGCCGGCAAGTCCACCCAGCTCGCCCTGCTCGCCGCGCAACTGCGGGACCAGGGGCGGGATGTGGTGGTCACCCGCGAGCCCGGCGCCACCGGGGTCGGCGAGCGAATCCGGTCCCTGCTGCTCGGCCAGCCGGGTTCCGAGGTGCCCTCCCCCCGCGCCGAGGCGCTGCTCTACGCCGCCGACCGGGCCCATCACGTGGCCACCGTGGTGCGGCCGGCGCTGCTCCGGGGCGCCGTCGTAGCGAGCGACCGCTACATCGACTCATCCCTGGCCTACCAGGGCGCGGGGCGGACGCTCCCCGTTGACGAGGTCTCGTGGCTCTCCTCCTGGGCGACCGGTGGGCTCAAGCCCGACCTGGTGGTGCTCCTGGACATTGATCCGCATGCCGGGCTATCCCGGGTGGCTGCCCGGAGCGGGCCCCCCGACCACCTGGAGGCCGAGTCGGTCAGCTTCCACGAACGGGTCCGGTACGCGTTCCTCGACCTTGCCGCCGCCGATCCGAAGCGCTACCTGGTGCTGGATGCCGCCCGGCCAACCGACGAGATCGGTGACGAGGTGGCTCGGCGGGTCACCGAACTGCTCGGCGCCCAGGCCGGCGGACCGAACCCGCCGGCGGTGAGTGGGCCAGCGGCGAACGCACCCACGGTGAGTAGGCAGAACCCGCCGGCGGGGAGCGGGCCGGACGCCGCGGTCCACTCCGAGTTATCCGACCCGAAGCTGGTGACGATGGAGCGTCGGACCTGATGTCAGGCGTCTTCGCCGACCTGGTCGGCCAGGGCGAGGCGGTGGACGTGCTGCGGCGGGCCGCCGCAGACGCCGCCGCCGTGCTCCGTGCCGGGCGGCCCGATCTGGCGGCTCAGACCGACTCGGCTGACCCGCCTCCCACCTCTGGTGGCGACGCGGCTCCGATCTCCGGTGGCGATCCGGATCCGGCCCCTGGTGGCGACTCGGCTCCCGCCGCCGGGAGCGACCCGGGGCAGGCCGGTGCGGCCGAGCCGGCGGAGCGTGAACCGGGGGCGGGGATGACGCACGCCTGGATCTTCACCGGGCCGCCCGGGTCGGGTCGGTCGGTCGCCGCGCGAGCCTTCGCCGCCGCTCTCCAGTGCGAGGATGGCAGTGGCTGCGGCACCTGCGCCGGCTGCCACACCACGATGGCCGGCACCCACGCCGATGTCCGGCTGGTGGTACCAGAGGGGCTCTCCATCGGCGTCAACGAGATGCGCGCCCTGGTGCTCCGCGCCGCCAGTACCCCCTCCGGCGGGCGGTGGCAGGTGGTGGTCATCGAGGACGCGGACCGGCTTACCGAGGCCGCCGGCAACGCCCTGTTGAAGGCGGTGGAGGAGCCGCCCCCGCGAACGGTCTTCCTGCTCTGCGCGCCGTCCATCCACCCCGACGACATCTCGGTGACCATCCGGTCGCGCTGCCGGGTCGTACCCCTGCGGCAGCCCGCGCCGGCGGCGGTCGCCGAGGTGCTCGTTCGGCGGGATGGCGTCGAGCCCGACGTGGCGGACTGGGCGGCCGCCGCGGCCCAGGGGCACGTCGGGCGGGCCCGGCGGCTGGCCCGGGACCCACAGGCGCGTACCCGCCGGGAGGCGGTGCTCGCGGTACCCCGTCAGCTCACCGGGGTGGGTGCGGCGATCGATGCCGCCGCCGCACTGATCGGAGCCGCCGAGGCGGAGGCCGCGGCGTTGGTGGCAGACACCGACGCCGCCGAACGGGCCGCGTTGGAGACGGCTCTCGGCGCGGGCGGCACCGGCCGGCGAGCGGCCAGCGCGTTTCGGGGCGCCGCTGGTCAGGTCAAGGAGCTGGAGCGGCGGCAGAAGTCCCGGGCCACTCGGGCGCAGCGGGATGCCCTGGACCGGGCGCTGGTGGACCTCGCCGGCTTCTACCGCGACGCACTCACGATGGCGCTGGACGCTCCGGTCGAACCGGTACACACCGACACTGCCGCGGTCGCTGAGGCGGGGGCGCGCAAGTGGGATGCCGACGGCGCGCTGCGTCGCCTGGAGGCGGTCCTGGCCTGCCGGGCCGCGATCGAGGCGAACGTCAAGCCCCGGATCGCCGTCGAGGCGATGATGCTCGCCCTCTGGAAGGGCTGACCAGACGGCCTCTTGCCCTGCCGGCGGGACTGTTCCACAGCATCGACACATTCCACTTCGGTGCGGTACGGTCCGGTGTGCCATGGTGACGCGGGGGCGACGCTGAGTTATGCCAGTGCGGGAGGACGCCGATGCCGCCGGGGGAGATCGACGAGGCCTGGATTGAGGAGGCGGTGCGGCGCTACCGCCGGATCGAGTCCCTACAGGCCGAGTTCGACCAGGCGGTGAGGACGGTTGAGGTCACGGTTCGCTCGCCGGACGGGCTGGTCGAGGTGGTGGTCACCGCGGCGGGGCGGATCACCGACGTGCGGTTCCTCGGCACGTTGCAGAACCGCCAACCCCGTGACGTCGCCGGGTCCGTGCAGGCAGCGGTGGCCGCCGCAGCCGATGCCGCGCAGTGGGCGCGGGAAAAGCTGCACAACGAGACCTTCACCGCCTACCGTCCGCTCACGGGGGCTTGAATGGAGGCGTTGCGCTCCCTCGCCGTTCGGCTGGAGGCGGCGAGCGATACCCTGGCCAACCTCTCCCAGGCTGCGCTGGCCACTGATCCGCCGGCAGTCGCCTTCGGCGGCGATGCGGCGGGGCGTCCCGGCGAGCTCGGCCGGGCCCTGCACCGGCAGTGGACGGCCGCCACCGGTGACCGTGCCCGCGAGGCCCGCCTGGCTGCCCAGCGGCTGGCCGCCGTGGCAGCCGCTGTCCGGTCCGCCGCCGACAACTATGTCGAGGCCGACCAGGACGCTCGTTGGCAGTTCCTGGGGGAGACATGATGGACCCACTGGACAGACTCGCCGAGCCCGGCCTTGACTTGCTGCGTCGGGTCGACACCTTGCTCGCCACCGGCGCCCCGGAGGGGCACCGGGTCTGGCCGCTGCTGCGCCGCATGCAGGTGCTTCCCGGTGCGGCGGTCCAGAGCTTCCTGGAGCTACCCGCCGTGGCCTTCGCCGATGCCGGTCGGTCGGTGCGTCAGCTGGTCCGGGGCTATGACGAGGTCTCCGCCGCGCTCACCGAACCGGTGCGCTGGTCCGGCACCGCCGCGACCGCCTTCGGGGAGTACCGGGCGGCGCTGCTGAGCCACCTCGACGAGGGGCCGGAGAGCCTGGTGGGGCGGTTGGAGTCAACTGCCGGCTACGCCGACGCCCTCGCCGACTGGATCGAGGGCAGCCGGCGTACGCTCGCCCGGACCCTGGCCGGAGTGTTGGGCTCGGCCGAGGCGGTGGCGGTGGTCGCCGCGACGTCGGCGTCCCTCACGGCCTCGCAGTCCCCCGCGGTTTCGGTGCCGTACCTCGCGGCGGAGGTCGAGGCGGCCGAGATCGCCGCGCGGGTGCTGGCGGTGCTCTCCGCTGCCTACGACGGGGTGGAGACACTGCTGCGGCAGTGGGGGCCCAGCCTGGCCGAATCCCCCTGGCGGGCACCGGTTATCCCAACGCCCCGGTACGACACCCCGACCCACGTCGGTTGGTGAGCACCGTGCACTGGCCGAGAGCAGCGGCCCAGGACGGGCCCGACAGCGACGTAGGGTGAGGGTATGGGCATGCTCTGCGCGGTCAGCTTCAACCGGTACGGGCGCCTCTACTACCTCGATCCGGGCGAGTTTCGGCCTCAGGTCGGCGACAAGGTGCTGGTCCCCACCGACGAGGGGCCGGAGGTGGCCGAGTGCGTCTGGGCCGCCCAGTGGACCTCCGACGACACCGAGGGATTCCCCCGCCTGGCCGGGCTGGCCCAGGCGGAAGATCTGCGCCGTGACGAGCTGCTGCGCCGGCGCAGAGCCGAGGCGAAGGTCGCGGCGAAACGCCTGATCCGGGAGCACGACCTGCCGATGAAGGTGGTCGCCGTGGACCACGTGCGCGGTGCGACGGAGGGCGGCGAGCGAAGCACGATCTACTTCACCGCCCCGCACCGGGTGGACTTCCGGGCGCTGGTCCGGGACCTCGGCGCGACCCTGCACTGCCGGGTCGAGCTGCGTCAGCTCTCCGCCCGCGACTCGGCCCGGGTGCAGGGCGGCATCGGCTCCTGCGGGCGGGACCTGTGCTGCGCCACCTTCCTCACCGACTTCGAGCCGGTGACCATCCGGATGGCCAAGGACCAGGATCTGCCCCTCAACCCGCTGCGCATCTCCGGCGCGTGCGGCCGACTGATGTGCTGCCTCAAGTTTGAGCATCCGCTGTACTCCGACAGCGGTGCCTACCCCGCCTCGGGTCAGCGAGTCGAGACACCAGCGGGCACAGCGAAGGTCGTGTCCCGCCATCCCCCGAGCGAGACGGTCACCGTCCGGCAGATTGCCGACGGATCCACCCGACGATGCGCGCTCTCCGACGTCTGCGGATCGCGCCAGGCGTACGAGGCGCGCGACCACGGCTGAGCGCGACCGCGGCTGAGCGCTACCGCGGCGCGGCTACCGCGGCTGAGCGCTACCGCGGCGCGGCTACCGCGGCTGAGCGCTACCGCGGCGCGACTACGACCGCGGCTGGAACCGGCTGCGACTACGGCTGCCTCCGTGAGCGGCGGCCGGTGGCTCAGTGCAGGACCACCGGGGGCTCGGCCAGGCGGGGCTTCAGCGGGGTATGCGGGACCAGCCATGACGATTCGGCGGAGTGGTCGGGGTTGATTAGCCAGTGACGGCTCACCCGATCCACCCCGATCGGGTAGATCGTCAGCGTCCCGTCCGGGGTGATGCGCATGCGGATAAAGCCCTTCGAGTCCTCGATCCCCTGCCCGGCGAAGAGCTCATTGCCGTTGACCCCGAAGGCGCTCGCCACCAGGAGGTACGCCGCCACCAGCTGGCTGGCCGCCAGCCCGCCCACCGAGCCGAAGAAGATGGCCGCGGTGATCACCGACAACGGCCACGGCCAGTCGTGGAACGGCAGCGCCAACCATAGCCAGGTGCCGGCGGCCGCCAATCCCAGGTGGGCCAGGCCGTGCCCCAGGCCGAGCAGCCAGTGCCGGAGCCGTCGTTGCATGGCACCGGGCGCCTCGGCGAAAAGGACCGTCGCGGTCAGGGTCACCAGCAGCATCGCCACCAACGGAACGCTGAACAGTCGTAGCTGGGTGTCGTTGTGGGTTGTGCATACGCCGACCATCGACAGGATCAGCAGCGTGTAGAAGGCGCCGAGCAGCGTGGCGAAGCCCCGGTTGCGCCACGGCAGCCGCGGGAAGATGCCCCAGGCGTACCGTCGGGACTGCGCCGCCTCCGGGTAGCATCCCGCCAGTTCGTAGGAGTGCGGGGCGCTCGCCCGCCGCGCCAGCGTCTCCTTCGGCGGGACCTCGATGCGCTGGGGCAACAGGTGCGTCGGATAGAGGTACGCGCCGCCGCCACCACAGGTGATCAGCTGACGGTCCGGCCCCACGTAACGGGCGTAGTGGTGGTGATCGCCGGAGATGAGCAGGCGTACCTGGGCCCCGGTCGGCGCGACGATGGTGCGAATGAAGTAGTCGATCGAGTCGTACGCCGAGGGGTCTTTCGTGGTGGCCTTGACCCAGGTCGGCATCGGGACGGCCAGGATCACCCGGCTCTGCGGCCCCAGCCGCTCCGCCACCGAGTCGAAGTAGCTGAGCTGCGGGTCGTCCAGGTATGAGCCAGACTGCTCATCCAGGCCGAACAACCACCAGTCCGCCGGCAACTCCACCGCGAAGTACGACCGGGACTGCGCGGTGTTCCAGCCGCCGAAGTGTCGATCCCGGGACCGGACGAAGAGGCGCAGGAACGCGGTGAGGCCGTCGTACCAGTCGTGGTTGCCCGGGATCGCGAAGAGCGTGGGCTGTTCGGGTGGGGTGACCGGCAACGCCGCTTGGTAAGGGCCCTTGCACCGGTCCTCATATGTGTCGAAGGCCGCCGACGGGTAGACCTGATCACCCCCCATCACTAGTACCTGCGCCCGGGGCAGTCGGTGCCCGTCCACCGTCAGCTCCCGCTGGGCCAGCAGGTACGCCACCGAGTATGTGGCGTCGAAGCCATCACCAAGGTCGGCGACGTAGTCCAGCCAGAGCCCACCGTCCGGCCCGACTTGCCGGGTCACCGTCGCGTCGAAGGTGTGCTGTAGTTCCCGTTTGTCCAGGTAGGCGCCGAACAGCAGTGCGAGCAGCGTCCGGAGACCGGTCCGAATCAGCAGGAGCGGCGCCAGCCACGGCACCGGTTTGCGTGGGGTGAAGCCCAGCTCGAGCGGGTCGGTGCTGCGTGGGCGGTGCGCCGGTTCGCCGCCGGCCGCCTCGCTGGCGTGCGGGCCACTCGGCGGTGGCGCGGGCGCCGGGACCGGACCAGCGGCCCGCCGGCCCGGGCCCGTCTCGCCCTGGTCACCGTTGCCGTCCGACCCGTGCGGAGGGGGATGCTGGTCGGGGAAGCCAGCAGCATGGTCGTCCGTCATCTGCGCAGCGTAGTGTGGTCGGGTCGGCAGCGCTGTCTGGAGAACGTCGGTTTCGGTGGTCCGGATCGGGAAGGTGCCGCTCTCGGCCGCGCGGTCGTGCGGTCGCGGTGGGGGATCCCGATCGGTGGATCCGGCCGGGTGGCGTACACTTGCTGATCGTTGCCGCCTTAGCTCAGTCGGCTAGAGCGACGCACTCGTAATGCGTAGGTCGACGGTTCGATTCCGTCAGGCGGCTCGGGACAACGAAGGGCCCGTGACCAGGCAAAAGGCCAAGGTCACGGGCCCTTTGTCTTGATCAGTGCCAAGATCAAGGGTGTACATCAGGGTGCATCACCCTTGGGGAACAAGGTTTGGCCGATACGCTTCGTAGCGTCCCTGGCCATCGCGGACGCCATGTGCGAGTACCCGCGAGTGACGCGGATATCGGAGTGCCCCAAGATCTCTTGGACGACCTCCAAGGCGACACCCTGTCACGCAGCTGGGCCGGACTCGTCGCGGAGTGCGATCAACAGGTTTGTTGCGGTGCGTGACGCCCGTCATGCGGGCGTCTCGTACGTCAGTCGTTGCCAGTAAGTCCTTCCAGTCGTCGTAGTCATGGCCTGGGTCCCTCGTCAGAGCGGCCGAGGCCCGCTGGCCGTGGCTGGGTGTCCTGCTCGGCACGCCGGCCGCACCGAAGTACGAGCAGCCGGCCGTCCGACAGCGGTGACAGCACCGAACCAGCAACACCCGTTGGTGGTGGTGGCGCCTCGGGAGCGCCATCACCAAGAGACGTTCGTAAATTCGATCTTCCCGACCGGATGGGAATCGCCTGACACGGCCTGCTGGACAACCCCCTCGGCCGCCGTTTCTTTATCCGTGTCGCCCGCCGGAGTTAGCTGGATGTCAACTTCAGGGCGTTTCTCCGCATTTATGCGGGATGAGTGGTTGACACTAGCGTCTGTCCTATTGGCGGTTTTGCCTGCTCGGAGGTAGGAACGATGGAGAGACTCTGCCAGCGGCCAGGCCGTAGCGCCGGCGTGGGCCGGGTCGGCCGGGCGATCTCCGGCTGGTGCATTCTGGTGTTGGCGGTGACCGTCATGCAGGGGGCCGCTGTCTGGCCTGCGGTCGCGCAACCCGGCTCAGCCACACCGTCCGGTGTCGCCTCGGACACCATTCTGGCCTGGGGGGCAAACAACGTCGGCCAACTCGGCGATGGAAGCACCAGCGACCGCAACGCACCCGTGGCCGTGAGCCTACCCCCGGACACCACGGTCACCGCCGTCGCCGGCGGCGACAGCCACAGCTTGGCGTTGACCTCCGCCGGCGCGGTCCTCGCCTGGGGGGAAAACAACTTCGGCCAACTGGGCAACGGAAACAACAACAACAGCTCCGTCCCCATCACCGTGGCGCTGCCCCCGGGCACCACGGTTGTCGCCATCGCCGCTAGCCACGGGCACAGCCTGGCGTTGACCTCCGCCGGCGCCGTCCTCGCCTGGGGGGCAAACAACGTCGGCCAACTGGGCAACGGAAACACTTTCAACAGCAACACACCTGTGACCGTGAACCTGCCCCCAGGCACCACAGTCGCCACCATCGCCGCCGGCACCAACCACAGTCTGGCGATCACCTCCACCGGCACCGCCCTCGCCTGGGGCGGCAACGGCAACGGCCAGTTGGGCAACAATTCGACGGCCACCAGCCTCGAACCCATCGCCGTGACGCTACCCCCGAGCACCACAATCACTGCCATCGCCGCCGGCAGCTCCTACAGTCTGGCGATCACCTCCACGGGCACCGCCCTCGCCTGGGGCGGCAACAGCAACGGCCAGTTGGGCACCGGAAACAACGCCGACAGCCTCATACCCATCGCCGTGGCGCTCCCCCCGGGCACCACCACGATCACCTCCATCGCCGCCGGCTTCACCCACAGCCTGGCGGTCACCTCCACCGGCACCGCCCTCGCCTGGGGCGGCAACAGTAGGGGCCAATTGGGCATTGGAACCACCACTAACAGCGACACACCCGTGATCGTGAACCTGCCCCCGGACACCACAATCACCACCAACGACGGCGGCTTCTTCCATAGCCTGGGATCGACGTCTACCGGCGCTGCTCTCGCCTGGGGCAGCAATTTTTCCGGCCAGTTGGGCACCGGAAACAACACCAACAGTCTCGACCCCATCGCCGTGGCCCTACCCTCGGACACCAAAATCACCACCATCGCCGCCGGCGGCGGGCACAGTCTGGCCCTGGTCGCACCACCAACATCCACCACCCTGCAGGTCACCCCACCAAACCCGACCGTGGGTCAGGACGTCGCTCTCACCGCCGCCGTTACCTGCAACGTCGACACGCCCACCGGAACAATCACCTTCCGCAGCAACAGCACCGCCCTCGCCACCGTGCCCCTGACCGCCAGCAGCACCGCCACCCACGTCACGACACTGCCCGGCGGCACCCACACCCTGACCGCCGGCTACATCAGCACCAACACCTGCCCCAACAGCCAGTCCACACCCGTCAGCGTCACCATCAACCCACCGCCCGACGAGCCCGACCTACCCATCCCACCGCCCGACGAGCCCGACCTGCCCATCACCGGCCCCAACACGACCGCCGGCATCGGCGCTGCCGCCCTGTCCATCCTGGCCGGCGTCATCCTCATCTACGCCACACGCCGACGCCAACCATCACACCAGCCCGAATAGAAACAAAGCCCCGCCCTCCTCCCGATCGGGGAGAGCGGGGTCGCCTTTGTTACACGGTGGGCTGTCCTGAACCGGGGCAGGTGCCATCGCCTGATGCGGTGGGCAGGAGCTACCTGGGCCTACACCGACGCGGGCTCCGCATGCGGAGCATTGAGACGATGCCATGACTGGACTCCCTGGGGGATCTGGTAGTCCGGATACGGGTCGGTCTCGGGCTCGGACGTGCCCCCCGGATGCCGCGGTAGCTCGGAGGCAGATCACCGACCCGTCACGGCCGCGATGCGGATCGCGGCGGCGACCCGAACCTCTACGCTGGGCTGTTGGCACAGCTCCCATGAGGTGAACACCTCGGGCCGGGCGACATCCAGGAGTTGCTGGGCGAGCACGAGGATTCGAGCGGCGCGCTGCATCGGCGGCAGCGGCTCGGTGGGCAGCCGGCGTGGCGTCACGGGGTGGTACGCCCGCCCACAGCATGGCGGCGGTTCCGGACTGGTGTTTGACCTTGATCCCCGCGGGCGTCTGTCCGCCGGGCTGGGTATCGGCGCCGTAGCGCGACACCGACACGATGTCGGGGTGCTCGGCTGCCCGGAGGATGGCAGTCATCACGTCCAGGGCTTGGGATACCTGCACGGGCGCTCTTCTGATCTATCCGGGGATCCTGGCTGCTCACGGGCCGAGCCAGTCTACCGACGGGGTGGGCGGAGCGCGGCTCCAGCGCATCGCGGTCAGGGCGTGGCGTCGACGTCGTGATCCGTCCTGGCTGGGGCCGCAGCCTGGATCGGTTGCAGGCTTCACGTCGCCTCCAGAGATAGGGGTGGGCGTGGATGGCCACCATCGGCGGCGGTTCGCCCGCTGCCAACGGAGTCAGCAGCGGACGGCTGTCGAAGATGACCGTCGGCTGATTGTGCAGTGGGGAGTAGGCGCCGGCCCGCGCCGCGTACCGGGTGGCGGGACCGACCGCGTCCAGCCGTACTGGTTGGCGGGCGGGAGGGTGGTGGTGTGGGCTGGTGGTGCCTTGTATCTAGGTGGCTCGGTGCGGTGGGCGTCGGCGTGCGGTGTAGCTGAGGATGACGCCGGCCAGGATGGACAGGGCGGCGGTGCCGGTGGTGGTGGTGAGGTTGGGGCCGGTGATGGGTAGGTCGGGCTCGTTGGGTTCGTCGGATGGTGGGGTGATGGTGATGGTGGTGGGTGGGGATTGGCTGTTGGGGCAGGTGTTGGTGCTGGTGTAGTGGGCGGTGAGGGTGTGGGTGCCGGGTGGGAGTGTGGTGGTGTGGGTGGCGGTGCTGCTGGCGGTCAGGGGCACGGTGGCGAGGGCGGTGCTGTTGCTGCGGAAGGTGATTGTTCCGGTGGCGGTGCCGACGTTGCAGGTGACGGTGGCGGTGAGGGCGATGTCCTGATCTGGTCTCGGGTTTGCTGGTGTGAACTGCAGTGCGGTGGTGGATGTCGGTGGTGCCACCAGGGCCATGCTGTGGTCGTCGCCGTTGTCGATTGCGGTGATGGTGGTTCCTGCGGGCAGGTTGACGTTGACGGGGATGCTGCTGTCGGTGTTGGTGCCGTCTCCCAACTCGCCGGAGGAGTTGTTGCCCCAGGCGAGGACGGTGCCGATGGAGGTTAACGCCAAACTGTGGGAACCGTCGTGGGCAGTGATTGCGGTGATGGTGGTTCCTGCGGGCAGGTTGACGTTGACGGGGATGCTGCTGTCGGTGTTGGTGCCGTTGCCTAGCTGGCCGGAGGAGTTGTTGCCCCAGGCGAGGACGGTGCCGGCGGAGGTTAACGCCAGGCTGTGGCGGCCGCCGCCGGTGATGGCGGTGGCTGTGGTTCCTGCGGGCAGGTTGACGTTGACGGGTGTGGAGCTGTCGGTGTTGGTGCCGTTGCCTAGCTGGCCGGAGGAGTTGTTGCCCCAGGCGAGGACGGTGCCGGCGGAGGTTAACGCCAGGCTGTGGCGGCCGCCGCCGGTGATGGCGGTGGCTGTGGTTCCTGCGGGCAGGTTGACGTTGACGGGTGTGGAGCTGTCGGTGTTGGTGCCGTTGCCTAGCTGGCCGGAGGAGTTGTTGCCCCAGGCGAGGACGGTGCCGGCGGAGGTCAACGCCAAGCTATGGCCTCGGCCGCCGGCGATGGCGGTGATCGTCGTGCCGGGCGGCAGGCTCACAGGTACGGGTTCGCTTCTGTCGGTGTTGGTCCCGTCTCCCAACTCGCCGGAGAAGTTGCCGCCCCAGGCAAGAACGGTGCCGGCTGAGGACAAGGCCAGAGTGTGGAAGGTGCCAGCGGCGATGGCGGTGACAGTGGTTCCCGGCGGCAGCTTGACGGCCACGGGTGTGGTGCTGTCGGTGTTGGTCCCGTCTCCCAACTCGCCGGAGGAGTTGCTGCCCCAGGCGAGAACGGTGCTGGCGGAGGTCAACGCAAAGCTGTTGGCGTCGCTGCCGGCGACGGCGGTAATCATGGTTCCCGCAGGCAGGTCGACCGCGATTGGTGTGCTGCGTTGGGAGGTGGTCCCGTCACCCAGCTGACCGAAGGAGTTTTCGCCCCAGGTGAGGACGGTGTCCGAGCCGACGGCGGCTGGTGCTGGAGCGTTCTGCGCGGCTACGGGCGACGCGGCGACCGCCGGCGTGACTGTCACCGCCAGCATCAAAATGCACCAGCCGACGAGGACTTGACCCACTCGGCCCGCTCGACGGCCGGCCCAACGGCAGAGTCTCTGCATCGTTTCCACCCCCACGCCGACAAAGACCGCTGTTTGGACAGCATGATTGTCAACCAACGACCTCGCATAGATGTGGAAAAACACCCTTAAGGGAACATATAGTCAACGCTCGCCGGTCAGCGCCCGATACGGGAATCTCCCTCAGGCGACCTTCCGTGCAGCCGGCACGGCCAAGTTGCGAACGCCCTCGGTGGTGGTGCTCCCGACTCACTCCTCGCTGTACAACCAGCCGATGATCACTTTAGATCGCCGGCGGTTGATGACCCCGTTGTCTCGGCAACGGACGAAACCGTCGGTGATGGCCACCCGAGCCAGACCACACCACTGCTCTCGCCAAGGCGGTGCCGGCGAAGTTGGGTGCACAGTCGGGTTGGCGGGTGACCCGCATCGGCCTGTCAAAGTCTCCCCTCGGTCAGTCCAGCGTGACCAGGAGCAGCGGGCCCGTTCCTGCCGAAGTGGTAGGAACGGGCCCAGCTGGGCCGGTGCGATCGGGTCGCTACCCGGCGCACCCGGGAACGTCGACGCAGTTGTTGGGCCGATTTTTGATCACAACGGTGCCGGTGGCCGTGTTCAGCTCCACCACCCCCGCTTGGTTGAAGATCCCCCCACCGTTATTGGCGGCGGTGTTCTTGACCACCTTGGTCGCATAGAGAGTGAGCGTGCCAAAGGTTTGGTTGAAGATGCCCCCACCGTTATTGCCCGCCCGGTTGTTAACGATCTTCGTGCGACGTAGCACGGTCTCACCGACGTTTTCAATTCCGCCGCCGTTACTGTCGGAGGTGTTGTTGGCGATGATGCTGTCGTCGATGACAAGGGGGGTGCCGACATCGACAAACACTCCACCGCCGTCGGCGGTCGCGGTGTTGTAGTCAATTGTGACCTTCCGGAGTGTGTGCTGCCCCGCTGATACGCCGACACCTCCGACTAACCTCGCCGTGTTCTTGGTGATGTGGGTGTCGGTTACGGTGCTGGTGCCGTCGATCAGAAGCAGCCCACCTGTTTCGGCCTGGTTGGCGGCGATCGTGCTTTCGGAGATATCGACGGTGCCGTTCCTGCTTAAAAGTCCACCGCCGAGTGAGGTGGCGGTGTTGTGGGTGATCGCGGACCTCTTTATGTTCAGTAGTCCGGTGTTGTTGATGCCCCCAGCCTGGGCGGCAGCATTGCGGCTTACGGTGGAGTCCTTGATGGTGGTGGTGCCGAGGTTGGAGACGCCGCCGCCGTTGCTGAAGGTGGCGATGTTGCGAACGATTTCACTGTGTTTGGTGGTTAACTCACCGCCCGGGTTGACGAGGATGCCGCCCCCCGAAAAGCCAGGGCGGGATTGACCGCCGGTGATTTTGAGTTTGTTGAGGGTGAGGTCGCCGCCGGTGTTGACGGTGAGGATGCGGAACGGGTCTGCGGCGGCGGCGCGTTCGATGGTGGTGTGTTTGTTGCCGTTGAGGGTGATGGGGGTGGTGATGGTGGGTAGGCCGGTGCCGTCGATGTCGGCGGTGAGGAGGTAGGTGCAGTTCTTGGCGAGGTCGAGCACAGCGCCGCCGCGGGCGTTGGCGAGGGTGATCGCGGCGATGAGGGCGTCGGTGTCGCAGGGCACCGGGGTGCCCTCGGGTGTCTTCTCCTTCCCTTTGTTGTCGTTCTTGCCTTCGTCGTGCTGGCGGTCGGCGGAGGTGGGAGCGGGTCCGACGGCCTCGGCGGCGGGGGTGGCGGTGAGGCCGACGGTGGTGGTGAGGGCTAGGCCGGTCATCCCGACCAGCCCAGCAGACCACCATCGTGACCTGCTCCGGCGGCCTGGGTCTCCCAGCGGGCATAGTCTGGTGCCAGGGTTCTCTGGTTCGGGGTTGTGGTGTGGATTGGTCATCGCGGTGTCGTTGTCCTTCCCCCGTCGTGGGCGAGGTGCCAGCTGAGGCCGGTGTGGCTGTCCTCGGCTACCAGGCAGGCGGTAGCAACCCACGCCCAGTCAAACGGACAAAGAGGTTTGATCAGGCACAAACGTGAGCAAGCCCCCTAAATGGGCTTCGTGTTTCGCCCTTCCCGTGCAGGTCACGCCCGGGGGTGGTGCAGGGCTCCGCCCCCGCTATCCAGGGGTGGATGGCGGGGGCGGAAGCCTCGTGATGCTCGGAGGTGGGTCAGCCCGGGCAGCCAGGAACATCGACGCAGTTGTTCGGCCGGTTCTTGATGACGACCGTGCCGGTGAAGCTGTTCAGAATGACCATGCCGGTGGGGTCGTTGAAGATCCCGCCACCGTCGGTGACGGCGATGTTCTTGACGACGGCGGTGTTGAAGAGCGTGGACGTGCTGTTGAAGAGGTTGAGAAGGCCACCGCCTGTGTCGGCTTGATTGCCTTCTATCGTGGAGTCTCGTAGGACCAGCGGTGCGAAGACATTAATGATTCCTCCGCCACCACCTGCGGTGGTATTATTGCTGATCTTGGTGTCCTCGATCACAGCAGAAGATTCTCCCGCGATGTCCTGAATCACGACGCCGCCGCCCTGGGTAGGAGCGTTATTGTTAGTAATGGTGGCCTCTCGTAGGATCAGCTGCCCGTCAATGAATATGCCACCACCGAGGGCGCTGGCACTGTTGTTAGTGAAGGTGGACCGGGCGATGGTGGTATGGGCGCCACCGGAATCGCCAACTCCCGCCCCGCCAAGTGCGCGGTTTCGGATGAAGGTGCTTTCCCGTACCTCGGTGGTCCCGCCTTGGGTGCTAATTCCACCACCGAAGCCGGTGACGCCGTTGTCGGTGAATTGAACTTCCTCGCCGGTGAGGAGCCCGCTGTTGAAGATGCCGCCACCCGCTGCGGCGGTGTTACGGCTTACGGTGGAGTCCTTGACTGTGGTGGTGCCGAGGTTGGCGATGCCGCCGCCGTTGCTGAAGGTGGCGATGTTGCGGACGAATTCACTGTGTTTGGCGGTTAGCTCACCGCCCGGGTTTACGAGGATGCCACCCCCTGGGGCGCCAGGAGCGGTTTGTCCGCCGGTGATGGTGAGTTTGTTGAGGGTGAGGTCGCCGCCGGTGTTGACGGTGAGGATTCTGAATTGGTCGGTGGCGGCGGCGCGTTCGATGGTGGTGTGTTTGCCGCCGTTGAGGGTGATGGGGGTGGTGATGGCGGGGAGGCCGGCGCCGTCGATGTCGGTGGTGAGTAGGTAGGTGCAGTCTTTGGCGAGGTCGAGTACCGCGCCGCCGCGGGCGTTGGCGAGGGTGATCGCGGCGATCAGGGCGTCGGTGTTGCAGGGGACGGGGGTGCCCTCGGGTGTCTTTCCCTTCTCTTCTTTGTTGTCGTTCTTGCCTTCGTTGTGCTGGCGGTCGGCGGAGGTGGGGGCGGGTCCGACGGCATCGGCGGCGGGGGTGGCGGCGATGCCGACGGTGGTGGTGAGGGCTAGGCCGGTCACTCCGGCGAGTCCGGCAGACCACCATCGTGACTTGGCCCGGCGTGGGCTGGGGTGGACTGGTTCGGGCTTGTGGTGTGGATTGGTCATCGCGGTGTCGCTTTCCTTCCCCCGCTCCGGCATTGTGTTCTATCCGGCGCAGCCGGGAACATTGACGCAGTTGTCCGGTCGATTCTTGATGACGATGGTGCCGGTGGCGGTGTTCAATTCGACCGTCCCGCCCCCCTCGTTGAAGATGCCGCCGCCTTCGGTGATGGCGATGTTCTTGACAACCTTCGTGTCGAAAAGGGTGGCCGATTCGTCGGAGTAGATGCCACCACCCTGGTCGCCGCTCTGATTGCCGGTGACCTTGGTGTTGCGCACTACTATCTCGGCGAGGTTGTAGATGCCGCCGCCGTCGCGATCGGCGGTGTTGTTTGCGACGACGCTTTCCGCAATGACAACGGAGGCGCCCGAGTTTATTGCTAGGCCGCCACCACGGCCACCGGTGGCGGTGTTTCCGGCGAGGGTTACCGAGGTGAGGGTGAGCTGTGTGTCGGTGTTTGCGAGAACGCCGCCAACCTCTAGCGCTGTGTTATCGGTAATTTTAGTATTCGTGACGGTTCCACCGCTCATAAGGAGGCCGCCGACTGAGCCCGCGGCGTGATTGGCGGTGATGCCGCTGTGCTCGATGTGGGCTGTGCCCACGCTGGAGACTCCAGCTCCGACGAATGCGGTGTTGGCGTTTAGGCGGGACTTGTTGACGTCGAGGAGGCCGGCGCTGACGATACCTCCGCCGACTCCGCTAGCGGCGTTCCGTTCGATGGTGGATTGCTTCACGCGGGTGGTGCCGTTGTTGGCGATGGCGCCGCCGTCGTTTTCGGCGATGTTGCGGGTGATAGTGCTGTGGTTGGTGGTGAGGGTGCCACCGGCATCCACGAGGACTGCGCCGCCGTCGCCGTCGTCGGGGGTGTGTCCGCCGGTGATGGTGAGTTTGTTGAGGGTGAGGTTGCCGCCGGTGTTGACGGTGAGGATCCTGAATTGGTCGGTGGCGGCGGCGCGTTCGATGGTGGTGTGTTTGTTGCCGTTGAGGGTGATGGGGGTGGCGATGGCGGGGAGTCCGGCGCCGTCGATGTCGGCGGTGAGGAGGTAGGTGCAGTCTGTGGCGAGGTCGAGGGTGGCGCCGCCGCGGGCGTTGGCGAGGGTGATGGCGGCGATCAGGGCGTCGGCGTCGCAGGGGACGGGGGCGCCCCTGCTGCCCCTATCGGCGTGGTGGCGGTCGGTGGAGGGGAGGTCGTCGGGGACGGGGAGGCTGCGTCCGGCGGCGGGGGTGGCGGCGATGCCGACGGTGGTCAGGGCCAATCCAGTCACCCCCGCCAGCCCAGCAGACCACCATCGTGACCTGGTCCGGCGTACGCCGGATTGGTCTGGCTTTTGGTGTGGATTGATCATTGCGGTGTCGTTGTCCTTCCCTCGTTGTGGGCGAGGTGCAGCTGAGGCCGGTGTGGTGGCTGCCCTCGGTTACCAGGTAGGCGGTAGCAATCAGGCTGAGCTAAACGGACAAAAGTACATGATCTGGTGAGAACGCGAAGGATGTACTCGAATGAGGCTCTAGGGTCGGGTGCTGCCCGCCATCCGCTGCCCGATGCGAAGGAGTCGCGTCCGTCGCCTTGTTCGAAGGCATCGATCACTCTTGACGCTGTCCTGAGTGACCCGGTGATCCCACTTTGGTAAGGGATACCACTGACTTACACCCGATGGGCCAACGGCTGCCGGCGCCTACGGTGGGAACGAACACCGCGAACGGGGTGGTGATGCTGGATCCAGGGATGGGGAAGTGAGGACGAAGCCGCAGTACGTGGCCCCTGCCGTAGCTGCGGTGGTGCTGGCGGCGGTCGCCGCCCCGAACCCGGCTCAACGGCCCCGGTATCCCCCAGGGGTTCACTACCAGCCCATGGGCATGTGTAGGACGGTCAGCAACTAGCGCGGTCGATGCCCCTGCGTACCCGGGTGGAGCGGTCAACGAGCTCGCGTAGGACGGCCAGGTCGACGTCGTCGAGGCGTTTCAGGTAGAGGCAGCCCTTACCGGTCTTGTGCGGGCCGAGCCGTGCCAGCGTTGATGCGTGTCGTTCTTCGAAGCCACCGATGAGGTAGACCACGATGTGTTGCTTGCGCGGCGAGAAGCAGGCGAGAGCGCTGTCGCCGGTACGGCCGCTGGCGTATCGGTAGTGGTAGCGACCGAAGCCGATAATGCTCGGCCCCCACATCGCCGGCTCCTCCCCGGTGACCTCGCGCATGAGCGCGATGAGCCGGCGTGCGTCACCCTGCCGGTCTTCGTTCGGCAGGGTGGCGAGAAACTCGTCCACAGGCTGTCCGGTCGGCGCTGTCATTCCCGCATCGTAGGCGCTCCGTCTATCCCGCGCCCGCGTCGAGCACTGCCGGCCCCGAGCGTCAAAAGGCCCGGACCGTCAGAAGGCCCGGACCGTCAGAAGGCCCGGAGCGTGAAAGGTCGGCGCTCAAAAGGCCCGACCGCCACCGCAGCGATCATGTTTGCGCTAGCGGCCGGGTGCCAGGGCCGACGTGGTACGTCCGCCAGGTGTGGGGCGGCGGGGTCGGGACATGCGCCGATTCTCCTGATGCCGCCGCACCAGACGCGTCACTGTCGGGTTTGATCTGTGGCACCGGCATCAAACCCCGGGTTGAGACCGAAGATCGCACTCTGGAGTGACGACCCGATCCCGTGGCCTTCCGAGACTGGCGGTACTCCGATGTGGAAGGCGCAGTGAATGACTGGAACTCCGCTATTCCCGCACCCGCTTCCCGCACCCGTGGTCCGGCGGCGGTCACTCGGGCGGGCCGGACCCGGGCCGTGGCCGCTGCTGTGGGCGGGGTGCGCCGTGGCGGCGTTGCTCCTGGCCGTGGTCACCGACGAGGGGCCGCACCGGGTCTGGGGGCTCTGCGCGGCCATCGGCTACGCCGTGGCCGGGGCTCTGGCCGCCGGTGCCTCGAGGGGGCTGCGCCGGGTTGCGCCGTTCGTCGCGGTGGTGGGTGTGGCCGTCGTACCCATGGTGTGGCTGGTCACGCATCGACAGGGGCAGCTCGAGGTCGATGTTGTGCACCACTCCGGTGCGCTGCTGCTGCACACCGGCAGCCCGTACCTGCCCGAGCCATCCCAGCTTGAGGACTACAACCCGTACCTGCCGGCGATGGCGCTGTTCGGGTTGCCCTACGCCCTGTTCGGTGACGGCCCGTTGACCGATGCCCGCTGGGGCTTCGCCTTGGTCTTCGGTCTCGCCCTGGTGGTGGCCGCCCGGATCACCGTCGGTCACTGCGCTCCCCGGGCCCTCGCCCTCCTGGCCGCATTTCCGTTGTTGGCTCTGCCACTGGCCACCGGGGGGATTGACCTGCCGGTCACGGCGCTGATGTGCCTCGCCCTCGCGACCGCCGCCGCGGGCCGTCCCGCGGCGACCGGGCTGGCCGCCGGTGCGGCAGCCGCGATGAAGTGGACGGCCTGGCCCGTACTGGCGGTGGTGCTGGTCCTGCTCACGGTACGGCGGGGCGGACGGGCCGCGGCGGGCGCGGGCGCCGCGGCCGCTGCGGTCCTCGCTGTCCTGACGGTTCCGAGCTTCCTCGTCTCGCCGGGTGCCTTCGTCGAGCAGGTTCTGCGCTATCCGCTGGGAGCGGGTCAGGTCGCCTCGCCTGCCGGGAGTCCGTTGCCCGGGCACCTTGTCGCCACGCTGCTGCCGGGCGGGCGCCTGATCGCCCTGGTGCTGCTCGCCTCGGCCGCGGTGGCTGTCGCCGTCCTGCTGGTGGGGAGGCCACCGCGGACGCTGCTCGCCGCCGCCGACCGGCTCGCCTTCGCCCTAGCTGTGGCCATCTGCCTGGCGCCTGCCACCCGGTTCGGCTACCTCCTGATGCCGGTGACCATCGCCGCGTGGTTCCGTCTGCATCCCGGCTCTGTGCGGGTGCGCGGCAGCGCCGTTCTCGGACTAGGTGCTTTTGCCCGGATTGAGTAGGTATTTCGTAATTGTGGCTGCTTGGGGTCAATGTCGGTCTAGCGTGCGGGTGGTTGCTACCGCCGGCCTGGTAGCCGAGGAACACCCGCGCCTTCGGGCTCCTCGTCGTTCACGGGGAAGGGCGTCAACACCGCGATGAACCATCAGTGCCACACGACCGGAGTCAGCTCGGAGTATCCCAACGAAGGTCGGGCGAGGTCACGGTGGTGGATTGCCGGGCTGGCCGGAGCGGCCGGCCTGGCACTTACCGCCGCCGTCACCACCGGTATCCCCCTCCTCGGCGTGGACGCTGCCGGACGCGCCGTCGCCGATGGCCAGCTCGGAAAGTCGAAGGGTACGCCGGTGCCCTGTGACACGGATCGGCTGATCGCCGAGATCACCGAAGCTAACGCCCAGGGTGGTGCCGTGCTCGACCTCGCCCCGGACTGCACCTATCTGCTCACCGCTGACCTCGACGGTGCCGGTCTGCCCGCGATCACCACTCCCATCACCCTCAACGGCGGTAAGAACACCACCCTCAAGCGCTCCGCCGCAGCCGAGGAGTTCAGAATCCTCACCGTCGAGGCCAACGGTCGGCTCACCCTGAACCACCTCACCGTTACCGGTGGGAAGATATCCGGCGACACTGACGGCGGCGGGATCCTCATCAACCCAGGTGGCGGTGCCACCATCAAGAAGAGCAAGATCATCGAAAATGTGTCCAGTGAGGGTGACGCCGGCGGGATCGGGAATATCGGCGGCGTTCTCCACATCGAACACTCGGTCGTCAGTAGGAACACCGCCGCCAACATCGGTGGCGGGATCTTCAGTATCGGCGCAATCTTCATCGACAAGTCGCGGTTCGAGGCGAACACCGCACTGACCGGCGGAGCTCTGACCGCCAGTAATCACCTGACCGTTACCCGGAGCGAGCTGGTCGGTCACCAGGCCGCCGAAGGTGGAGCCATCTTCATCCTTGGTGGGACGACCGGCACCATCGCCGACACGCGCTTCGAGAAGAACACGACAACGGGCGCGGGCGGCTCCGCCATCACCGGTGCGCCGGTACAGCTCACGGTGTCCCGGGTCGCCATCGTCAACAACACCGCAACCGGCGGTGGCCAGGGCGCGATCTTTCTGCAAGGTGGGCCCGTGCTCATCGAGGACAGCGTCATCAAGAACAATGTCGGAGTAAACGGTGGCGGCGTTCGCAACTTCGGCACGTTGACGCTACTGCGTACCAAGGTCACCGGTAATCAGGCCACCGAGTCCGGTGGCGGAATCTACAACTCAGCAACCGGCACGCTCACCCTGCTGCGTACGAAGGTGGTCGAGAACGCCGCCGGCACCGACGGCGGCGGCATCTTCAACGAGGTGGGCGGCACGGTCGATCTCTCCACCGCTACCGGCACCACAGTGGCCAAGAACCGACCAAACAATTGCGTGAACGTTCCAACCTGCCTTGACTGATCGGCCGGCCGGCCGGCTGCACTGCCGGCCGGCGAGCGGAGCGCTAGGCTCCGGAGATGACCGACCTACCGCTCGTCGCGGCTTCCTTCGCGGTACCGGATGTGTTCGTTTCCCAGGGGCTGCGGCTCGAGTTGCTTGGGCCACAGCACAACGAGGCCGATCACGCTGCCTGGATGTCGAGCATCGCGCATATCCGGTCAACGCCGGGATTCGACCAGGGCTGGCCGCCAGCGGCCGGGATGACGCTCGCCGAGAACCGCGAGGACCTGGTGGGGCATGCGCAGCGGTCGCGACAGCGGGTGGATTTCGCCTACTCGGTCATCGAGATCGCCACTGGGGACGTGGTCGGCTGCGTGTATTTCGAGCCATCGCCGACGGGGGAGCAGGAGGTGGCGGCCTCGTCCTGGGTGTCCGCCGCGCGAGCGGAGCTGGATGGTCCGCTGACCGAGATCGTGGGGGCGTGGCTGCGAGCGGCGTGGCCGTTCGCGGTCGTCCACTACCGCCGCGGTGAGGTGCCGGTGACGATTCGTCGGAGCTCCGAACAGCCGATGGGGTAGGAGGGGCTACGGCCGGAGGCGCCACTCGTCGCCCAGCAGGGCGTACGTGTAGCCGTCCACCCAGCCCAACTCGGCGTGCCAGGAGTCGCCGACGCCGTGCTGCTCCCGCCGCATGCCGAGCTTTTCGAGGAGTCGGACCGAGGGGAGGTTGTCCGCGTAGCAGCCCGCGGTGATCCGGCGTACGCCCAACCGGTCGAACGAGTAGGCGAGCATCGCGCTGACCGCCTCGGTCGCGTAGCCGTGGCCACCGTAATTCGGGTCGAAGATGTAGCCGATCTCAGCTTCTGTCCCCGGCGGCATGCCGGGCTGCCCCATGCCGTCCCGCACGTAGAGCGAGACGGTTCCGATGACGACGCTGTCGAGGGTCACCGCAACACTGCGGTCGTTGGGGTCTGCTGCGCCGCGTCGCCAGGCCGCCCGGAAGTCGGCACGGTCAACCTCGGTACGCAGCAGCCAGCGGCTGACCTCCGGCAGGTTGCGGTACTCCAGGATGCGGTCGATGTCCTCGTCGCGCACCGGCCGAAGTGCGAGGCGTTCGGTGCGGAGGTTCGTGCTTGCCACAGGGCAGGACAGTAGCGAACGAAGCGTCGCTGAAGCACCCGGAATTAGGTCCCCTTGGCCCAGCATCCCCTCGGTCGCCCGGGAGCCGGGTCATCAGGAAGGTGCCGCGGCGAGGTGGCGCCGGTCGGGTCCGGGCTGTGAGCTGCATCCCCTAATGATCAAGCAAGTGTGACCGTTTTAGTCATTTTCTTCGTGTTCATGTCTTTATAAGTCTTCTGTCGGTTTAGGTTGCGGGTGGCTGCTACCGCCGTCTGGTAGCCGAGGGCGGCCCCCGTGGTGCGGGTGGCGGGTCCTTGTCGCTCACGGGGGAAGGACATCGGGTTCACGATGAGTTATCAGGACCAGGGCCAGTCTCAGGGGCCGGTGCGGCCGGTTGGGGGTCGGGGGAGGTCGCGGTGGCGGTGGTGGGCGGTGGGGTTGGCCGGGGTGACCGGTCTGGCCTTGAC
>NZ_AZWQ01000027.1 GCF_000514815.1 Salinispora fenicalii | reverse complement strand
ACCCGTTCGCCGCTCGAGTACCCCGAAGGGCCTTTCCGCTCGACTTGCATGTGTTAAGCACGCCGCCAGCGTTCGTCCTGAGCCAGGATCAAACTCTCCAACAAAAACTTGAAGAAACATCCCAGCAACAAAATATTTGCTGCCAAATCCAGCCCAAGCCAACCCACCAAACAGCAGGCCAACCCAGACCAAAACGGCACTGGCTTTCCAAACACCCTGTTGAGTTCTCAAAGAACAACCACACACCATCAGAACCCCAAACCAGGGCCCCTCCAGAGGCAACCGCTCCAGCCCGCCACTCTCGCGCCAGGCACTTTTACTACTTTACCTCACCGTCTCCGCCGTGTCAAACCGTTTGTCCCGGTCTGTCGTGCTTCGCACGGTTCAGCACCCGTTGAGCGCACACGACGTTGCCGTGCGTGCGATCCTCGGATTTGGCAGACCGGCCGCCCGCGGTTTCCCGCTAGCTCGCCCGGTTCCTGCCGGCCGTTACCTTACCCGGTCGGTTTCGCCGCACCAAATCGGCCTCTCGGCAGACTCGGCGGGCACCGCCCGCCCGGCGACTCAAAGGCGAAACCTTCTTGGCGCCGGTGCCGCTTGGATCGGGCCTCAGGACTTTCATCCTGTTTGCCCCGTTCCGCGCTGGCAGAGAGAAAGTTACGCGGATTCGGGTTCGCTCGTCAAATCGAGGGGGTGCGGCCCCCGTCACACCGCCATCCCGCACCCGCGACAGCCCGGTCAGTCCGACTGCCCACCGCCCTCGGTGGCAGCCCGGTAGAAGACGTACCCACCCAGTCGGGCCCGGCCGTAGCCGTTCTCCCGCGCCCCGCGCAGACCGGCCTCAGCAAGCGCCGCCAGCACCTGCTCGGGAGAGCTTTCCGCGGTATGGCCGAAGCGGTGCGGACGGCCCCCGTTCTGTCCGGACTGGCTCCAGCCAAGGTCAACCAGGTGCAGCTCGCCACCGGGACGCAACACCCGCCGGGCCTCCCGCAACATCGACACCCACTCGGCTACGGGGATGTGATGCAACACGAACGAGGAGAGCACCCGGTCGACGCTGTCGTCCGACTGCGGTAGGTCGTCGGCGAACGCGTGCTCGTACCGGATCTGCAGCTTGCCCCGGGTCGCCTTGCGACGAGCGCGGCGCAGGGCGCTCAGATCCGGATCAATGCCCAACGCATCTACGTCCGGATACCGTTGCTTGAGCGTCCCCAGCAGTTCGCCGGTGCCGCAGCCGACCTCCAGGACTCGTTGTCCCGGCTGCAGGTTTGCCCGATCCAGCAGCTTCTCATGAGCCCGCCTGATGCCCATGAACCGGGCAAACGGATCGTAGATGGGCAGTAGCCATTGCCTGCCCATGGCGGACAGATAGCCCCGACCCTCGGAATGGAAGTTGTGGTGTCCGGTCATGGCACGCTCCGGTATTCGAGTGAAACTCGGTCGTACCCTCAGCCTCATGGCGGGTGAAGCTGCGGACAATGGCGGAACTGTGGACGGAGTACGACGAAACTTGGCTCTCACAGGTCCAGCCGCAGCGCGCGCAGCCCACCATGTCGGCGTCACCGGGCAGGGCGTGCCGGTCTTCGGCTTCGACCATGTGCCTGGCATCGTCCCGGTCGCGGTCTCCCATCACCGCCGTGGCGAGCCGGCCCCCAACCTCGGCGCCGTCGGCACCCACACCCATGACTTCCTGGTGCTCTTCTACGCCCACCGGGCCCACGGGACGGTACGCATCGACGACTACACCTGGACCGTGAACGACGGAGACCTCTTCGTCATCGCACCGGGACAGGTAGTTTCCGCCGTTGACCCGTTCGAGGAGGCCACCACCGACGGCTGGACCGTGTGGTTCCCGGCCGACGTGGTCCGGCCCGGGATGCCCGGCGCCTATTCCTCCTGGCGGACGCACCCGCTGCTCTTCCCGTTCGCCCAGGGCCTCAACCGGGCGCAGCGGCTACCGGTCCCGCCGGTCGACCAGGCCAGCCTGGTGGAGCGCTTCGCCGCGCTCGACGCGGAGCTCCGGGCCCGACGCGACGGTCATCAGGAGGCCGCCCTCGCCCACCTGACCCTGCTGCTCGTGACCGTGGCCCGGCTGTCGACCGACCTCGCCGATCACCTACGTTGCGCCGACGAACCGCTGCTGGCAGCCGTCTTCGAGGCCATCGAAGAGCGCTACCACCAGCCCATCTCCCTCGCCGACATCGCCGCGGACCTCGCGCTCACCGCCGGTCACCTCACCACCGTGGTGCGTCGCAAAACCGGCCGAACCGTCACTCAATGGATCACCCAACGGCGGATGCAGCAGGCCCGCCTGCTACTCGCTGAGACCGACCTAACCGTGGGCACGATCAGCCGCCGGGTCGGCTACCCCGACACCAGTTACTTCAGCAAACGCTTCCGCGCCCGCCATGGGGTCACCCCCACCCAGTGGCGGGACGGAGCACCGCCCACCGGGTGAGGTCAACCCGCGTGGCAAGACCCCGCTGCGGTGGCTACCAGGGTCACGCGTCGTCCGACGACGCCAAGACGACCGAATCGATCCAGCCCAGCGCCGCGACGGCGGTGGGAAAGCCACAGGTGGTGATGGCAGCGAGCGCAACGGCTCGCACCTCATCCACGGTCGCCCCGTGCTGGAGCGCCTTGCGGACATTGGAACGTACCGCTCCCTCCGCCTCGGCACCCACAGCCACCGCCAGTTTGATCAAACGGTCGGTTCGGTCGTCAAACGAGTTGCGCTCCCGCACCGTCCGCGCCAGTACTCCCTGTGCCTCCGCGATCTCCGGAAAGCGTTCCAGGAACTTCACGTAGATATCCGGAAGATACTGCTGCTGCATATCACCCTCCGCTACTGACCGATATTCACACATTAATCATCGCGCCATGCTCACGTGGTTCGCGGAGGCATCTGGGAAGAATTCACACCTCGGCCGCCGTCGCGTCGGTAGGGGCTGCGGTCGGCGGTAGCCACGCTGGGTGAGTCCCACCGGTCGGCCCCGCGGCGGTCACCGCCGGACCGACGGCTCCCGGGCAGCGTCCCGTACCTGGTTCGGCGAGGCCGTTGGCGACGGAGCCGGACCGCGGCGAGCGCGGTAGACGACGTACGGACGCCACAGGTACGCCAGTGGGGCCGACCAGACGTGCACCAGACGGGTGAACGGCCAGAGCGCCAAGAAGAGGAACCCACCGATCGCGTGCAGCTGGTAGACCAGGGGAGCCCCACTCATCAGCGCGGCATCGGGCTGGAACCAAAAGACCCCACGGAACCAGACGGCGACCGTCTCCCGGTAGTCGTAGCCCCCGCCGAGCAGGTTGACCCCGACCGTGGCGATCATGCCGAGTAGCGCCATGCCGGCGAGCGCGGCGTAGAGCACCTTGTCCATCCCGGTGGTGACCCGACGAACCCGCCCGTTGATCATGCGCCGGATGATCAGCAGGACCAATCCGGTCACCAGCATCAGGCCGGTCACCGTGCCGCCCCAGACCGCGATGAGGTGGTAGGCGTGCTCGCTGATACCGATCTTCTCGGTCACCGACGCGGGTACGACCAGGCCCATGAGGTGCCCGCCAGCAACCCCGAGAACGCCGAGGTGGAACAGGGGTGAGCCGAGCCGCAGAAGGCGGTTCTCCAGTACCTGGCTGGTGTGCGTGGTCCAGCCGAACTGGTCGTGGCGCCACCGCCAGACGTGGCCGGCGACGAAGACCGCGAGGCAGAGGTACGGCAGGACGGTCCAGACGAAGTTGGTCATCGCGACGCCTCCGACGGGGAGCAGGCGGGGTAAGGGGCAAGCGCGGCAGCGTGCAGGTCCGGACCGTCGCCGAGAGAGTCCAGCCCGACGGTCTCCACCGGCGGTCCGTCAACGGCGAGCGCCGCGATGGCGGCCCGGTCGGCGTCGGTCAGCGCAGGCAACACCGCGCAGACAACGTCCAGCAGTAAGCGGTAGGGGGTGCCGCATTCGGTCAGCGCAGCGCGGAGTAGCTCGATGCCCTGCCGATGCTGGCGTAGGGGCGCCTCTCCCTCGCCGGGACCCACCATGGCGGCGAACTCGAGCACCACCGGTAGCAGGTCCGGCAGCTGGCCATCCACGAGCCGCAGTCCGTGCGCCCGGTAGCGCTGCTTGAGCACCAGCAGCGCCATTCCCCGCTTACGGGTGTCTCCGTGCAGGTAGTAGGTGAGGTACAGGCCGGAGCGGCGGCGCAGGTCAAAGGTCTGTACGAAGTGCTGCTGTACGTCGATCAGCGTGTTGCCCAGCAGCCAGTCCAGGAATCCGTCGATCCGCTCCCGTGCGTCCGGTGCCGCGATCTGCGCGGCGGCGCCGCGCAGATCGGCTCCGGCACCGAGCAGCTCGTCGTCGGGGTAGGTGAGCAGCAGCGAGACCAGCTCGAAGATGCGGGTCCGATCGGTCGCGGCGGTCATGCGCCGCCTCGCAGCGGGTTGATCGTGAAGCCACGCCGCCCGTCGGCGCGACGAGAGAAGAGTCCGGGCCGGCCGGGACGAACCTGCTCGCCCTCAACGAGGTGGAAGCTCTCCGCGGAGGCCTGCGTGGTCATTCCCGGGCCGCCCTCGCAGTCCAGCGCGCAGTCCTGGTTTGCGGTGGCCTGCGCTTCCAGCGCGGCGGCGTCCTTGCTGTAGGCGACCGGGATCACGTAGCGCTCGTCGTACTTGGCGATGGCCAGCAACCGGTACATGGCCTCGACCTGGTCCGCGGTCATCCCGATTCCGTCGAGCAGATCGTCGGCGACGGTTCCGTCGAGGGTGCGAGCGCGCATGTAGGAGCGCATGGCCGCCAGCTTCATCAGGACCCCGGCGGTCGCCTCCACGTCCCCGGCGGTGAAGAGCTCGGCCAGGTACTCCACCGGAATCCGCAGCTCCCGGATGGTGTGGAAGATGTCGTCGGCGTCGGTGTCGTCGCGGCCGGCCTCCCCCACCGCGTCCAGCACCGGCGACAGCGGCGGGACGTACCAGACCATAGGTAGCGTCCGATACTCCGGGTGCAGCGGCAGCGCCACCTTGTACTCGCTGATCAGTCGCCACACCGGGGACCGTTCGGCGGCGTCCAGCCACTCCTGTGGCATGCCGGCGGCCCGGGCGGCCTCCTGCACGGCCGGATCGGTCGGATCGAGGAAGACCGCCCGCTGCGCCTCGAGCAGGTCATGCTCGTCAGTCACCGAAGCGGCAGCGAGCACAGCGTCCTCGTCGTAGAACACGATGCCCAGGTAACGCAGCCGACCCACACAGGTCTCGGAGCAGATCGTCGGCTGCCCCGCCTCAATCCGCGGGAAGCACAGGGTGCACTTCTCCGCCTTACCGGTGCTGTGGTTGACGTACACCTTCTTGTACGGGCAGGCGGAGACACACATCCGCCAGCCCCGGCAGCGGTCCTGGTCGACCAGGACGATGCCGTCCTCCTCCCGCTTGTACATCGCGCCGGAGGGGCAGGCCGACACACACGCCGGGTTGAGGCAGTGCTCGCAGATGCGCGGCAAGTGAAACAGGAAGGTCTTCTCGAACTCGAACTTCACCCGCTCCGCGGCCTCCGCCGACATCTTGGCGAGGTTCGGGTCACCGGTGGCGTGCTCGTGGGCCCCGCCGAGGCTGTCCTCCCAGTTGGCCCCCCAGGTGAGGGCCATCGGCTCGCCGGTCAGCGCGGAGTGGGGCTGCTGCACCGGGGTGTCCTTGAGCCCGGCGGGGGCGTTGACCAGGATGTCCTTGTCGAAGGCCGCCGGCTCGTAGTAGTCGTCGATCGAGGGCAGATCCGGGTTGACGAACAGCCGGCTGAGCCGCTTGACCCGGCCGCCGGAGCGCAGCTTCAGCCGGCCCTTCTCGTCCAGCTGCCAGCCCCCGTGCCAGCGGTCCTGATCCTCGTAGTGCTTGGGGTAGCCGATGCCCGGCTTGGTCTCGACGTTGTTGAACCAGACGTACTCGGTGCCTTCCCGGTTGGTCCAGGTCTGCTTGCAGGTTACGGAGCAGGTGTGACACCCGATGCACTTGTCCAGGTTCATCACCATGGCGACCTGCGCTCGGATCCTCATCAGTACTCCACCTCCTGGTCGCGGCGGCGGATCACCGTGATCTCGTCGCGTTGGCTGCCGATCGGGCCGTAGTAGTTGAAGGCATAGGTGAGTTGGGCGTGTCCGCCCGCCAGGTGAGTGGGCTTGACCAGCAGCCGGGTCAACGAGTTGTGGTAACCACCCCGGCGACCGCTCTTCTCGGCCTTGGGCACGTTGATCGTCCGCTCCGGCGAGTGGTACTGGAACACCGTGCCCTCCGGCATCCGGTGACTGACCACCGCCCGGGCCACGATGACTCCGTTGCGGTTGTGCGCCTCAACCCAGTCGTTGTCCCGGACGCCGACCTTAGCGGCGTCCGGCACACTCATCCAGATCACCGGCCCACCTCGCGACAACGCCAACATCAATTCGTTGTCGTGGTACATCGAGTGGATAGACCACTTCGCGTGCGGGGTCAGGAAGCGTACGGTGACGCCGCCGTCGACCAGCTCACCCGGCGTACCGAAGTGCCGGGCCATGTTCAACGGTGGCCGGAAGCCCGGCAACTGCTCGCCCAACTCCGCCACCCAGTCGTGCTCCACGAAGAAGTGCTGCCGACCGGTGATGGTGTGCCACGGCTTAAGCCGCTCCACGTTGAGGGTGAAGGGCGAGTAGCGACGGCCGCCCTTCTCCGAGCCGGACCACTCCGGGCTGGTAAAGACCGGCTGCGGTGCCTGCTGGGTGTCCGCGTACGTGATGTGGTCGGTCTCGTGCCCGGCGATCAGATCCGTGAACGGCTGCCCGGTCCGCTGCTCCAGCGCCGCGAACCCGGCCGCGGCGACCCGACCGTTCGTGGTGCCCGAAAGGGCCAGGATCGCCTCACACATGCGGTCGGCGGTGGCCACCGACGGCCGGCCGGCGAACGGCCCCTCGGTGACAGCCCCGTTTCGCTCCCGCAGGTACTCCACCTCCGCGGTCACGTCCACGGTGAGTGCCTTCGTGGTGGTGCCGAGCCGGTCGAGGAGTGGACCTACGGCACGCATCTTCGCGCCGATCTGGGCGTAGTCCCGCTCGATCTCGATGAGCTTCGGCATGGTGGAGCCGGGGACCGGCTCGCACTCGCCGGCCTTCCAGTCCCGCACCCGCCCGCTGGGCATGGCCAACTCGTCCGGGGTGTCGTGCTGCAGCGGTGCGGCCAGCACGTCCCGCCGCACCCCCAGGTGGTCGACGGCCAGTTCACTGAACCGGTCGGCGAGCGCCAGGAAGGTGTCGTAATCGGAGTGGGCGTCGGCGGGCGGCTCCACCGCCGGGCTGAACGCGTGCACGAACGGGTGCATGTCCGTGGTGGAGATGTCGTGCTTCTCGTACCAGGTTGCGGTCGGCAGCACCACGTCGGCGTGCAGGCCGGTGTTGGTCATCCGGAAGTCGATCGCCGTGAGCAGGTCCAGCTTCCCGGTCGGCGCCTCATCTCGCCACACCAGGTCCCGGGGGCGGTGCTCCGGGTCGCACTCCGAGGCCGTGGTGGTCGAGTCGATCCCCAGCAGGTGGCGCAGGAAGTACTCGTTGCCCTTGCCCGAGGAGCCGAGCAGGTTAGCCCGCCACAGGGTGAGGCAGCGCGGGAAGTTCGCCGGGTCGTCCGGGTCCTCCGCCACCGACCGCAGCCGGCCGGCCTTCAGCTCGGCGACGACGTGCTCCTGCACTGTCACCCCGGCCGCCGCCGCCTCGTCGGTGAGGTCGAGGGGGTTGCGGTTGAACGACGGGTGGCCGGGGCTCCAGCCCATCCGCTGCGCGGCGGCGACGGTGTCGGCGAAGGCCATCCCCGCGAACCGGCCGGTGCCCAACGGGGAGGAGAGCTCATCGGCCGGGACCCGCTCGTACCGCCACTGGTCGGTGTGCAGGTACCAGAACGGGGTACTCGCCTGATGCCGCATCGGCCGTTGCCAGTCGAGCCCGAAGGACATGTGCTGCTGGCCGGTAATCGGTCGGGCTTTCTCCTGCCCCACGTAGTGCGCCCAACCACCGCCGTTGACGCCCTGGCAGCCGGTCAGGGTGACCAGGGAGATGAGCGCCCGATAGGTCATGTCGGAGTGGAACCACTGGTTCGCGCCGGCGCCCAGGACGATCAACGACCGCCCCTGGCTACGCTCGGCGTTGCGGGCGAACTCCCGGCCGATCCGGGCCGCCACCGTGGCCGGCACCCCGGTGATCCGCTCCTGCCAGGCCGGCGTGTTCGGAGAATCCGCGTCGTCATAGCCGGTCGGCCACTCCCCCGGTAGGTCGCCGCGGCGCACCCCGTACTGCGCCAGCACCAGGTCGTAGACCGAAGTGACCAACTGCTCGCCGACCCGCATAACCGGTACGCCGCGGCGGATGGTGGACCCGCCCTCGGTCTCCCCGACATCGAAGCGAGCCAGCTCGACCTCGATCGCCTCGTCACTGCGGTCGAGCAGCCCAAGGGCGGGAAGCACGTCGCCCAGGTCGAGGTTCCAGCGCCCCTGGCCGGCCTCGCCGTACCGGAAGCCCAGCGACCCGTTCGGTACGACCAACTCACCGGTGCGCTCGTCCACCAGGACGGTCTTGTGCGTGCCGTCCTCCTGGCCCAGGTCCGCCGCGGTCAGGAACCGGTCCGCAGCCCACCGGCCGTCCGCGGCAGGTCGGAGCGTGACCAGGAACGGCAGATCGGTGTAGCGGCGAATGTAGTCGGCGAAGTAGTCGACCGTGCGGTCCCGGAAGAACTCGGTGAGCACGACGTGGCCCATCGCCATCGCCAGTGCGCCGTCGGTACCCGGATGCGGGGCCAGCCAGTCGTCGGCGAACTTGACGTTGTCGGCGTAGTCCGGGCTGACCGCAACGACCTTCGTTCCCCGGTAGCGGGCCTCGGCCAGGAAGTGGGCGTCCGGCGTACGGGTGACCGGAATGTTCGAGCCCCACATCATCAGGTAGGTGGAGTTCCACCAGTCGCCGGCCTCGGGCACGTCGGTCTGGTCGCCCCAGATCTGCGGCGAGGCGATCGGCAGGTCGGCGTACCAGTCGTAGAAGCTCAGCAGGGTGCCGCCGAGCAGGGCGTGATAACGGGTGCCAGCGGCGAAGGACGCCATCGACATCGCCGGAATCGGCGAGAAGCCCACCACCCGGTCCGGCCCGTACGTCTTCGTGGTGTGGACGTGCGCGGCGGCGACCATCGTGGTCACCTCGTCCCAGCTGGCGCGGACGAAGCCGCCCCGTCCCCGCTGGGTCTTGTAGGCACGCGCCTTGAGCGGGTTCTCCACGATCTCCGCCCAGGCGGACACCGGATCACCCAGGCGCGCAAGCCCGTCGCGGAACATCTCGGCCAGCACCCCCCGTACATAGGGGTGGCGCACCCGGGAGGGCGAGTACTCGTACCAGGAGAAGGAGGCACCGCGGGGACAGCCACGCGGCTCGTAGTCCGGCGAGTCCGGCCCGGTCGTCGGGTAGTCGGTGGCCTGGTGCTCCCAGGTGATCAGGCCGTCCTTGACGAAGACGTTCCACGAGCACGAGCCGGTGCAGTTGACGCCGTGGGTGGAGCGCACCACCCGGTCGTAGCGCCACCGGTCACGGTAGAACCGGTCCCAGTCGCCGTCGGCGATCTGGTGCAGCGTCCGACCGTGGTCACCGACCGACTCCCGGCGGAGGAAGCGCCGAGCAGCCAGCAACGGCGCCGCACCGGGGACCTGGTCCGTCGCAGGATCATGAACTTCTGGCGGGCGGTGCGCTGACACGTGGGCACTCCTCCGGCGGCGAGCGACAACGCGAGGGCTGTCGGCGGCACACGGCAGTGCGCCACGCATACCAGGATTCGCGAAGTCAACCGTCAGATCGGGAGGCCGCGGTCCCGACCCGTCGGGACCAAGGTCCCGGCCATCCCGCCATTCCACCGCGTGGAGCACACCCGACGGGACCTGCTGCCGGCCAGACGGGGGAGAAGGTCCCTACCCGCTGCCGATAAACGACAGCAGCCTTGGGTAGACAGTCGCGCCAGTGACGCTAGCGCCGACCTCCGTCTACCGCGGATCGAGGAATTTGCTGTGCACGTCAAACCCGCTCCAGACGACCCGACGCCGGACGAAGCGGCGGCCGGACAAAACAGCCATAGCGATCGTGGGCGGACCCGGGTCCTGACCCTGTCCACCATCGGATTCACCGTCATGTTCGCGGTGTGGCTTATGTTCGGCATCCTCGGCAAGCCGATCAGTGAGGAGTTCGGGCTCTCCGAGGTGCAGCTGTCCTGGATCATCGCCGCCGCCGTGCTGAACGGCTCGCTCTGGCGGCTCCCCGCCGGCATCGTGGCGGACCGGATCGGCGGACGCCGAGTGATGACCGCGATGCTCCTCGTGACCGCGGTCGCCTCATTCCTGGTATCCCTCGCCAACTCGTACGCGATGCTGTTGGCGTTGGCGTTCCTGGTCGGTTTCGCTGGTAACTCCTTCACCGCGGGTATCGCCTGGAACTCCGCCTGGCAGCCGCGGGAGAAGCAGGGCTTCGCGCTCGGCCTCTTCGGCGCCGGTAACGTCGGCGCCTCCGTCACCAAGTTCATCGGCCCGCCGCTGATCGCCGGGACCGCCGGTGCCACCTACCTCGGCGTCATCGAGGGCGGCTGGCGGCTGGTCCCCGTCGTCTACGCGGTGTTGCTGCTCATCCTTGCGGCGGCTACCTGGTTCCTCACGCCGCACCGGGATCGGGTGCCGAGTCACGGCACCCCACTGCGGGCACAGCTCGAACCGCTCAAGCAACTGCGAGTGTGGCGGTTCAGCCTGTACTACGTGGCGGTGTTCGGTGCCTACGTGGCGCTCGCCGCGTGGCTGCCGACCTACTACATGAACAACTACGATGTCTCCCTGCAGACCGCGGCCTACCTGACCGCCCTGTACATCTTCCCCGCCTCGCTGCTGCGACCGGTCGGTGGATCGCTCTCCGACCGGCTGGGCGCCCGTCGGGTCATGTACTGGACGTTCGGCATGATGCTGCTCAGCACGGGCATTTTGATGATGCCCCCGGGCCACATCGTCGTTAACCACCCCGACGGCACCCAGACCACCCACCTTGCCTACCAGCTCGGCATCGTTCCCTTCACCCTGCTGGTCGTCCTGCTCGGCTGCGCCATGGGCATCGGCAAGGCCGCGGTCTACAAGCACATCCCGGAGTACTTCCCAAGCCAGGTGGGAGCGGTCGGCGGTCTGGTCGGCATGCTCGGCGGTCTCGGCGGCTTCTTCCTGCCCCCGCTGTTCGCCTACACCAAGGCCTGGACCGGGCTCCCGTCGAGCACCTTCCTGGTCCTGTTCGTGCTCACCCTCATCTGCGCGATATGGATGCATCTCACCGTCGTGCGCATGCTGCACGGTGAATCACCGCAGCTCGCTGACCACTTCGAAAAGCCCGACTTCACGAACCGATCGGCCACGCCCGCTTCGGCGGCGACCCGGGCGCCCAAGGAGGCCCACGAATGAACACCACGAGTTCCACCCGGAGATCCGGGAACCGCGAGTGGCTGGAATCCTGGAACCCGGAGGATGCGGACTCCTGGGACAAGGGCTTGGCGTGGCGGACCCTCTGGATCAGCACCTTCACGCTGACCCTCTGTTTCACATCGTGGTTCCTCGCCTCGGCGATCGCCCCGAAGCTGACGAACCTCGGCTTCGACCTCAGCACCAGCCAGCTCTACTGGCTCACCGCCATGCCCGGCTTGGCCGGCGGTCTCATGCGCCTGATCTGGATGGTGCTGCCGCCGATCATGGGCACCCGCAAGATGGTCACCCTGACCACCGTGCTCCTGCTCCTGCCCGTCCTGGGTTGGGGAATCTTTGTTCAGGACCCGTCCACGCCGTACTGGGTGCTGCTGTCGCTGTCATTCCTCTCCGGTATCGGTGGCGGAGCGTTCTCCGGGTTCATGCCGAGTACCTCCTACTTCTTCCCCCGCCGACTCCAGGGCACCGCGCTGGGCATCCAGGCCGGTATCGGCAACTTCGGCGTCTCGCTGGTTCAGCTGCTGACCCCGTGGGTCATCGGCTTCTCGCTGATCGGCTTCCTCGGCAGCTCCCGGCCGATGGCCACCTCGCCCGGTGAACCCGCCCGGGACGTTTGGTACCAGAACGCGGCGTACATCTACATCCCATTCATCATCGTCGGTGCCGTGCTCGCCTGGACCATGCTGCGGTCGGTTCCCGTCAAGGCGAACATTCGGCAGCAGTTCGACATCTTCCGCAACGTTGACACCTGGTGGATGACGCTGCTCTACATCATGACCTTCGGCACCTTCGCCGGGCTGTCCGCCCAGTTCGGGCTGCTGATGAAGAACCTCTACGGTGCCGGCAACCCCGACATCGTGCAGGGCACCGGGGCCGCCGCACAGCTTCTCGTGGACGGCTACTCCGTACCCGACCCGGTCAAGTTCGTCTTCCTCGGCCCGCTGGTCGGTGCCGCGGCCCGCGTCGCGTTCTCGCCGCTGACCGACAAGTTCGGCGGCGCCCGGTGGACCCTGATCTCCGGAATCGGCCTCGTCGTCTCCATCGCCTTCACCATCACCGCACTGCGACCCGACACCACCTCGGCCGCGGCGCTGGATGCCGGCTTCGACCGGTTCCTTTGGGGAATGCTCGCGATCTTCCTGTTCAGCGGGATCGGTAACGCGTCCACCTTCAAGCAGATGCCGATGATCTTCGAGCGCCGGCAGGCCGGTGGCGTCATCGGTTGGACCGCGGCGATCGCCGCCTTCGGCCCGTTCTTCTTCGGAATCGGCCTGACGCTCATGTCCCCGACCGCGTTCTACCTCATCGGGCTGGCATTCGCCGTCCTCTGCGTCGTCATCACCTGGCAACGCTACGCCCGCCCGGGAGCGCCCAAACCCAGCTGACCGTCCTGGTCCCGCTCCGACCGACTGTGGATCCGGGGCGCGGTAACGGCCGGGCTGACCTCGTTGAACCGGCAACGAGGTCAGCCCGGTTTCCTGTTCCGCACCCGGTCGTCTCACGCGCGGCACCCGGGCTGACACCGACCGGGCCCGCGCCACGCTGCTCGAGTACGACCCACGGAACATCGTCGCGGCACAGGCCCGAGCAGCCGCGGCGAACCTCGAATCGGTGACCGTCCGCCAGGTCTGGTCGTAGAGCAGGAACTGGTCGAGGACCGCCGACGGCGGCGATCTGATCTTCTATCGGGGACGCCGTACCCGCCGACCTCGTCCTCATGGCCGGAGTCCTGGGCACCATCAGCGACGCCGACATCCGTGCAACTGTCCGCATGCTGTCGCAGTTCTGCGCGGCCGGCGCCACGGTGATCTGGACCAGGACCGGAACCGCCGGGTCCGGCTCGGGCGCCGCGACGGCCTCAGATCAGGGTGCTCCAGTAGTCCCAGAAGCGGTGCAGGATCGCGACGACGATGAACGCGAACCAGATGACGAGGACCAGGCTGTGGTAGAGGGCGACCTGTTCCGTTACCCGCCGCAGCGCCCGCGGCAGTACGGTCGCGTTGTCCCGCAGGGTCTGCAGCGTGGTGTAGAGGAAGATCGGAATGGTGACCGCCCAAACCACCATGCAGTACGGGCAGAGCGCGCCGATCACATAAAGGCTCTGGTAGATGAGCCAGTGCACAAAGACGACACCGAAGGTGACGCCCCCCTGCAGGCCGAGCCACATCCACCGGGGGAGGCCTCCGGTGGCGAGCAGGACGACGCCGAGCGTGGTGACCACGGCGAATCCCGCGATGCCGAGCAGCGGATTGGGGAATCCGAAGACCGCGGCCTGCGCAGTGTTCATCACCGAGCCGCAGGACAGGACCGGGTTGATGCTGCAGGTGGGGACGTACCCAGGGTCAGCCAGCAGGTTGATCTTCTCGACGGTGAGGGTGGCGGCGGCAAGTAGGCCGACGCCACCGCCGACGGTGAGGATCCACGCCGTGACGACAGTCAGGAAGTGGCGCTCAGCGGGGGCGGTGACGGGCCGGTCGGCGGTGGCGGTCGTCACCGGGCCAGGGCAGTGTCGATAATGGCGATCAGATCGTCCTTGCTGCGCAGGTCGGAGAGGGGCTCCCCGTTGAGGAAGAAGGTCGGGGTGCCCTGCACACCGGCGGCCTCACCGTCGGTCCGGTCCTTCGCCACCCGGGCAGCCGTGGCGGGGTCGTCCAGGTCGCGCTGGAAGCGGTCGATGTCCAGACCGAGGGTACGGGCGTAGTCGACGAAGACCTCGGTCTGTGGCTCTTCCTGGTGACCCCAGACGTCCTGGTTCTCGAAGAGCAGCTGGTACATCTCGGCGAAGCGGTCCTGGTTGGCCGCGGACTCCGCGGCGCGGGCAGCGAGCTCGGCGTTGGGGTGGCTGGAGATGGGGAAGTACCGCACCACGAAGGTGATCTTGTCCTCGTAGTCGGCGAGGATCTCCTTGACCGTCGGGTACACCGCCCCGCACGCCTCACACTCGAAGTCGAGGAACTCCACCAGGGTGACCCTGCCGTCGGAGGCGGAGGTCAGTCGGTGGCTGTCCTCCCGGACCAGCACCGCAGGTTCGACCGTGCCGCCGGTCGTCTCCGCGCTGGGAATCGCGTCCCGCCGGTTGAGCGCCAGCACGCCGACCACCACCAGAATCAACGCCACGACCGCGGCGAGGGTCAGCCGGATGTTCCTCGTCATATCTCCGTCTCCTGTCGGTCTATCCGATCCCGCGGCGACCGCCCTGAGCAGGCAAGGCGCCGGACGCAAAGGTACCGGGCGCACCACCGCAGAGCACTGCGAATCATCTGTTCAGCGCGGAACGGGCCGGGCCGCACTGAGCGACGCGGCCGGCATCCGGCTCGCTGACGCCCGCGGACGGGCGAGCCAACCGCCCACTCACCGACGGACCTGCCGATCGCGGTCGGCCAGATCCGCCAGCATCCGGTTGTACGCGGCCAGCTCGGCGTCCTCGCGCCCTTCGGCTTCGGCGCGGTCGGCGGCCCGGTCCCGGCGGCGGGCCTCCCGCTCGTCGGCCTTCATCCACTGGCGCATCAACGCGCCCAGCACGACGACGGTGGGCAACTCACCGAAGGACCAGGCGATGCCGCCAGCGGTGCGTTGGTCCTCCAGCGGGGTGGCGCCCCAGGGTCGGTCCAACGCGATCCACCAGGTCTCTGCGATCAAGGTGGTGGACTGCATGAGCGTGACACCGAGGAAGGCGTGCAGCACCATGCTGATCAGGACCAGGATCAGCTTCAGCGGATGCGGGATACGACGAGGCGCCGGATCAATACCGATGACGACCCAGAAGAACAGATAGCCGGCGCCGAGGAAGTGTCCGACCATGGCCAGGTGCGCGGCGTGCGAGCGCAGTGCCAGCTCGTACAGGCCGGTGAAGTACATCAGGTAGAGGCTGGCGACGTAGATCACCAACGCGACCACCGGGTTGGTGAGGACGCGCGAGAGCCGCGAGTGCAGCGCCACCTGCAGCCACTCGCGGGGGCCCGGCCAACGCGGGTCGGTCGACGGGGCCAGGGCGCGCAGCGCCAGGGTGATGGGCCCACCAAGCGCGAGCAGAATCGGGGCGATCATCATCAGCAGCAGGTGCTGAATCATGTGGATCGAGAACAGCAGCGGCCCGTAGCGGGCCAGGCCGCTCGAGGTGGCCACGATGATGAGGGCACAGCCCACCAGCCACATGGCGGTACGGGAGACGGGCCAGGCGTCGCCGCGGCGGCGGAGCCGCCACACCCCGGCCAGGTAGAACCCGGCGGCGACGAGCGCGGCCGTCATGATCAACGGCTCGGGCAGCCACGCGGTGGCGAGGTTCTCGATGGTCATCGGCGGCGGCATCGGGAAGCCGAGTAGCGCGGTGGCGAGGTCGTCCGTGTCCTCACCAAGGGGTGCCGGGGTGCGGGACAGGGCGACCGAGGTACCGATCGCAGCGGCGAAGAGCAGTGTTTCGACGACCGCAACCCGCAGGAACGGCCCGCGTCGACCTGCCGCCAGGGCCGGCAGCGCCCGACGACGGTGCGCCAATCCCGCGGCGGCGATCGCGACGAGCGCAGCAGCCTTGATCAGAAGCACCTGCCCGTAGCGGGTGCCCAGCAGGTCGGCGGTGCTCGGGAGCCGAACAGCGGCCGACAGCAGCCCAGACAGACCCACTGCCGTCAGGCAGCAAACGGCGAGCGGGGAAAACCTGCGCACGGCCCGCGCCAGGTCGGCGGTCGTGCCGCGACTGGTAACGGCCAGGGCGAGCAGGCCACCGGCCCAGATGGTGACCGGCAGCACGTGCAGAAGCAGACCGGAGACCGCCAGCTGGTGGTCGCCGCTGGCCGCGGCGTGGCCGGTGAAGACCGGCGGCACCAGGGCACCCAACGCCAGCAGCAGGGCGGCCAGCGCGCCACCGGGTCGCAGGCTGGTCGCGGCGACCACCGCCGCGGTCAGGGCCAGAACGCCGCTCAGCGCCAGGGACTGCCCGAGCGAAACTGTGGTGGCGAAGTTGAGCACCGCCCGCAGGGACAACACCTGCGAGGCGGGAAGGCCGAAGAGATCGACCAGGGTGTAACAGACCGCAACCGCAGACGCCGCAGCCCACACCGAGGCCGCACCGGCGGCGGCGCGCATGCGCCGGTAGCCGACCGGGGACAACCGCCCACCGCTGTCCCGGGGCGAGAGCACCACCGCTGCCAGCAGCAGACCGACCGTGGCGACCGCGCTGACCTGCATGCCCAGCCGGGAGGCTGGCAACAGCCAGGCCGTGGTTGGTCCTGGGTCCGGAAGCCCGGGCGGGGCCTCCGCGACGGCACCGCCACCCCACCACAGCAGCACCGCACCAACGGCCGCGGCCACCAGCACCGTCCCCGCCGACAGCAGAAACGGCCGGCGCCGAAGAGCGGCGAGACTCATCACCGGGTCGCCAACCGACGCGGGTGGCGGGGGAGCGGCCGGAGACCGGCGACTACCCGCCAGACGGGGGCGCGGCGGGTAGTCAGGCTGGATGGGCGGTTCACGAACAGCTCCCAGATAGAGGGCGAAACATCAGGTAGTCGGCCTGTTGCGCCCGCTGGTTCCCAGGAGCGACGCAGGTCACCATCCGCTCCCGTGGCAGACAGCGTCCGCGTCGGCCGGCTCCGCCGGTTCGGCTTGCAGGGTGGCGTGCTCGATTGCGAAACGATCCTGCAGCAGCCGCCGGGACCGGGCCAGCACTGCGGCAAGATCGGCATCACGCTCGAGAACCAGGTGCGCCGAAGCAACGTCCATCCCTGAGGTTAGCGTCCATACGTGCAGGTCGTGCACATCGGCTACCCCGTCCTCGGCGAGTAGCGCCGCCCGTACCGCGGAGATGTCCAGATGTGCCGGCGCGGCCTGCACCAACACCCGCAGCGCAGCGCGACCCAACTGGTACGCCCGGGGCAGGATGAACAGCCCCACCGCCACCGCGATCAGCGGGTCGGCGTACCACCAGTCGGTCACGGCGATCACGACCGCGGCGACGATCACGCCGACGGAGGTGAACAGGTCTCCCAGAACCTCCAGGTAGGCGCCCCGTACGTTCAGACTCTCCCGCGAGCCCGCGCGCAGGAGGAAGAAGGCGACGACATTGGCCACCAGGCCCGCTACCGCCACCGCCAACATCGGCCCCGCCAGCACCTCCGGCGGTTGACTGAACCGACGCACCGCCTCGACCACCACGTAGCACGCCACTCCGAACAGCAGGACGGCGTTGGCCAGCGCTGCCAGCACCTCCATCCGATAGAGCCCGAAGGTGCGCTGGCCAGACCGGGACGCCCTGCTGGCGGCGGTGATCGCGGCCAGGGCCATGCCGATACCGAGGACGTCGGTAAACATGTGGCCGGCATCGGAGAGCAGTGCCAAGGAGCCAGTCATAACCGCTGCGACCGCCTCTACCACCATAAAGGTGAGGAGCAGCCCGAAGGCCGCCCAGAGCCGACCCCGGTGCTTCTCACCGGCCCGCGCTGCATGTTGACCGTGATCGTGCCCCGCACCCATCCGCTTCTCCCTCCTCGTCCATCAGTGCCGTCATGAACATATGCTCACATCGCTATACATGCAAGTGTGGCGGGCACCACCAGCAACAGCCTGAGAGCCACATCGGGCAAACGAGCATCCATCCCCCGGAGCGGACCGCACCCAGAAGTGACAAGTGCCAGAACAGCCGCCACTTTTGATCAACCTGGATTGATTTCGTAAGGCGCGGTAGCACCAGACATTTCTTCACGCAGTCGTACACCCTGCGCCGACAAATGGCGATATACCCGCTGAAACCCGCCTCCGGATTAGACAGCAGCGAACCCCCGCACGCGACGCAGCGTTGAACTCCGGCACGAAAGGTAGGGAGAACCCCAAGCCGGAAGTAGGGATAGCCCTGCCGGATTTCGGCGGGCTGACCGCCATGGACGAACGCCTTTCGCCGCCACCAGAATAGGCCCGAAGCCAGGGGCCAGCACATTTTGCGAGGAGTTGAACGACATGGGCGGTGGCGCCACACAGAACCGGCCGGGTCCACCAAGGCAGCGACCCAGCACATCCGCCCTGGCATCGACCGATCTGCCGGCGCAGTACTCGCTTGCGAAAATCCTGGGAATCTGGGCGGCCGCTGCCCTACCCATGGGACTGGGGTATTGGGTAATTACTCCCGCAGTCGCGGACGGCCCCTACGACACCGTGGTGCTGGCGACCATCACGCTAGCGGCCGGCCTAATCTGGCAGTTCGTGCTGGCAATGTTGATCCTCTGGCGCGAGGAGGGGACGGTAAGTCTCTCCGCCATGGCTCGCCGGCTGTGGCTACAGGTCCCCAGAGACCCGGTAAACGGCCGGCCACGCAAACGTCTCCTCTGGCTGTTGGCGCCACTGGGGATCGCGTTCGTGCTCAACATGATGTACGTGGCACCGGTGTTTGAGAACCTGCAGCAGCACCTGCTACCCGGACTAACTCCGCTGCCCTTCCAGAACGCCGAGACGCTTTTCTCGGCCGAAGTTGCCCCACAGATGGAAGGGGCATGGTGGTTCCTCGCGCTATTCCTGACGCTCAGCATCTTCAACGTCTTCCTCGGTGAGGAGTTCATCTTCCGCGGAATCCTCCTACCCAGGATGCAAGGCGTGTTCGGGTCAGCGGACTGGTTCGCCAACGGCGTTTTGTTCGGCCTGTACCACCTACATCAGCCCTGGACTATTGGTGGCATCATGCTGACCAGCGGACTAATCATGTCGCTACCGGTGAGGCGCTACCGGAGCATGTGGCTCGCGGTCATTCCGCACTCGATCCAAACGGTGATCGTGTTTGGGATGCTACTCGGCCTCATGCGGGGCACGGTGTGACACCGCCGGCGCCGCCGGGGAAGCTCAACGCCCGTCACCAACACCACATCTACCTGGGGGAGGCTTGGGGAGTGCTGCCCCGACGCGGGCAGCACTCCCCAAGCCTCAATCTCACGCCGTAGTATCCTGGAATCGACCGGCAGAAGTCACAGCAACCGTGGTCCAGCAAGCCCGGCGGACGCTCTCGCCCGACTCATCCAACGCACCCCAGCACAGCGTTGACGAGGCCGAGGACAGAGTCGACTTAGTTAGCTGGAATGGTCACCAGGTCTGCCAGCGACTTCTCTGTTGCATCTTTCCGCGGCCGCGAGAGGTAGAAGTCGGCGTACAAATATCCCGCGCTCTCCATGTCGGCTGGGTCGACGCCCCGCGCCGCCAGCTCCGCCATTGCCCACTCCCGTTCGGTATCGTCGATAAAACGCCGCTGCCGAACCGCCTGGTCCGCCTTCTCGGTAACGAGCCCGTACTGCGCGAGCACGTCTGAAATCGGCTCATAGTCGTACGTCCGAAGGCAGAACGCGGCAACCCAGGGCGGGGCTTCGGTGCAGGTGAGTAGCCGCTCAAACGTCCGCTCGGTGACATAGCCAATGCCACCCGTGGTCGTGATGAGATCAACCTCCGACATCTTCTTGGCCAATTCTGACGACGGCTCTGTCGCCTCCAGGTTCTCGACAAAGGCATCGTCGAGCGCACCGACTGCTACACCGTGCCGGGCAGCATTTTCGGCGACGTCCAACCCGATGACGTGCGGAGCGTCTGGCCGGGCCCGCTGGCCCAGAAATTCGTTCTCGGCGCGGCGCACCTGGTCCACGGTACGCCCGTCGTCACTGGCACCCTGGTAGTACGTGTACACGTCGTCCAGCTCAAGATCGGTCTTGGTGAGCACCCCAACGATGCCGTAGGAACAGCACACGTCGAGCACGGTGGGACGATAGCCGTCGCCCCATGGCTGAGCATCGATCAGCTGGTTGAATACCGTAGCCCCATGCTGCGGGATCTCGTATTTCAACCGTCGCAGGTTAGCGTAATACGCGCACGGCGTCTCCTGGTTGTAGATTCCACTGAAGTTGGCCTTACCGGACTCGTCGGTCAACGCTTTGACTCCCTTTACTCCGGATGCAAACTCAGGGCCCAAACACAGCCTCCGACCTGCGGCGGCCGGAGGCAACGGGTGCTACACCAGTAGGATATGGTGAATTTGTAGATTAGCCAAGCCGGCAAAACAGACAACCTACTCCAGCCACGGGGGCTGCGTAGTGCGCTGATCCCGCGAGATCGCAGGCAGGGAACGGGAGGAGCACGAGTACGCCGCACTGTGTTGCTGATTGTGATCGGGTGACAGTGACGCGCTGCAGTACTCTCCGGCGTCACTGTCCGGCGCTCTTTCCACCGGGCGAAACCGCGGACGTACGGACGCCCGGCGCCCCGAGGCGCGGCCACGACGTGCGGACGCCCAGCGCCCCGAGGCGCGGCCACTCGGTGCCGCTGGTGTTCTAACTCGCCGAGTCTAAAAGCGTGTTGATCCTGGCAACCGCGTTCGCGACACCATCCTCGGCCGCGAGGCTCCTGCCCAGACTGGCCGCGGTGGCCCGGATGTCGGCGTTGGTGGTGACCGTACGGATCGCGGTCGCCAGCCGCTGCGGGGTGAGCTTCCGCTGCGGTAAGGGCGCACTACCCGCGCCGAGCGCGAAGACCTGCCGACCCCAGACGAATTGGTCCAGGAGGAACGGGCAGACCACCGAGGGTTTGCCAGCGCGTAGCGCCGCCGCGGTGGTGCCGGCCCCGCCGTGGTGCACAACGGCGGACATCTGCGGAAAGAGCCAGTCGTGTGGGGCCTGCGTGAGGTGCCAGATTCTGTCTGACGATTCGGTCTCCGCCAGACCACCCCAGCCGGCGGCGATGATGCCCCGGACGCCGGCCCGGCGCAGCGCCTCGCTGACGAGACTGGCGAGTCGGCGCGGGTCACGCCCGGCCATGCTGCCGAAACCGACGTACACCGGTGGGTCACCAGCCGCTATGAAGTCGACCAGGTCGGCCGGGGGCTGCCAGTGGGCGGCGTCGTCAAGGAACCAGTAGCCGGTGAGGTGCGCGTGCCCGGGCCAGTCGGCGGGGCGCGGCAGGACGTGCTCGCTGATGCCGTGCAGCACCGGGATCGGCCGCCCGTCGGGGAGCCGGGTGGTCAGCGCGGCACCGCTGGTCTTCGCGAGTCCGAGCGTATCGCGACGAAACGTGTTCACCATGCCGTCGTACATTCGATATCCGGCACCGGCCAGGCGGTAGGTCAGTCGGTTGTACCAACGGCCGAGCGGCAGTTGGGGCAGCCCGACGAGGGGGAAGTCACCGGTCGGTACGGCGACCGGCACCGGCAGCGCCAGCACTACGGGCACGTCTAGCTTCTCGGCGATGTGCGGACCGGCCAGCACCTTGGGGTGATAGATGACCAGATCCGGCTTGGCCTGCCGGGCTACCGTCCAGGCGTCGGAGAGCAGCCTCCGGTTGATCGGATTCGCCTGACGGGCCAGCTTGATGTTGGTCTTGACTGCGCCGAGCACCCCGGTGGCGTCTTCCATCGCGGCCCGACCCGCTGCCGAGTCCAACAGCAGCAGGATGTCGTCGCTGAGCTGGCCGTACGCCAAACCTTGATCGGTGACGAACGACTGGAACCGGGCGCAGGTGGCCAGGGTGACGTCATGACCGGCCAACTGGAGGCCCTTACCGAGGGCCACGTACGGCTGGACATCCCCGCGAGACCCCACGGTGATCACCAGGATTCGCATCCTAACTGTCCTTTCGTGCTTGTCGGCGAAACTCCTCCATCAGGGCCGGTGTGCGCTCGACCATGAAGCTGTAGAAGTCGCGGGTATGCCGTAGCCGGCTGGCCTCAGGTGCCGCCGCGTCGCCGAGCAGGTCGATCCCGCGCTGCATCAGATCGATGAAAGCCCGCATCCTCTCAGTTGGGTCGATGGCGCGGGCGAAGGCGTCCGGATGCATCTCATACGCGTGTCCCCGGCCCTGGCTCGGCACCCGTCGAACCAGGCCGGACTGTTCCAGCACCCGCATGCCAGTGGACACCGAAGCCTTGGACAGCCCCATCGCCTCGCACAACTGCGCGGTGGTCTGTTTCGGCGGTTCGCAGATGAGCAGCCAGCCCAGCAACTTGCCGAAGGCGGGGGTGGTGCCCATCTGAGCCAGGACGACGCCGACCTCCTCGGCGTACCGCCGGCCAGCCTCCGGGTCCATAAACTCCCCTTCCTGACGCAAAAGTCTCGAACGTTCAGAACTTTCTAAACGAAAATATTAAGCCTTGACCGGAAACCAGACCAGAGCGAAATACGAAAATTTCCACTACGGATACATCCACGATGGAGATGTTGACGGTCCGCCCCGTCACCTGAGCTCCGTAAAGCACTTGAGATCGAGCACCTCGCAATGCTCCACCGGCGAGCATCAGCCGGTATGGTCCGGGCTTATGGGACAGGAGATGATCGATCCCGTCGATGTCCGGCAGGATTTCGCACGGTTCTCGCTCCGCAGCTCGCTCCTCGTTCCCGCCTCGGCGCAGCAGGCATTTGAGGTTTTCACTGGCGCGATAACGGACTGGTGGGTCATGGAGTACACCTGGTCCGGTCCCGGCCTACTAACCACGCTGGGGATGGAACCACGGGCCGGCGGGATGCTGTACGAAATCGGCCCGCACGGCTTCCGCAACGACTGGGGCCGAGTACTGACCTGGGCCCCGCCCCGCCGACTCGTCTTCACCTGGCAAATCGGGGCAGACCGCGTCCCAGCACCCGATCCGGCCCAGGCCAGCGAGGTCGAGGCGCTCTTCCGGCCCGACCCGTCGGGGCAGACCCGGGTAGAGGTGGAACACCGACACTTCGATCGGCATGGCCCGGCAGCGGAGGGCTACCGCCGGGCGCTGACCACTGGCTGGTCCGAACTCCTCGCTCGCTACGCGAGCGTAGTCTCGCAGCGGGCCGTCGATTAGGACACTAACTTGACCATTCCCGCCGCTATTGCAACACCTTGTATCACCAACTACCTGCGGATAGCGATACAACCCGGGCCCCAGGCGCGGGCAGGGCGAGCTACTCGCAGCGCAATCTTCACCTGAGGAAGGACTGCGATGCTGATCTCACGCGCCACGCGAGCTGCCGCCCTGGCCGCCTGCGCGACGTTTCTGCTCGCCAGCAGCGCCTGCGGAACCGACGAATCGGACGAACCCACTGCTACCTCGGTGCGCCTCTACGGCACCGACGGCAATATGCTCAATTCCTTTCCCACCGAATTGGGGGACCGGGCCGACCTAGTCGATGGGATGAAGGGCACCACACCGCTGACCCCGCTGCCGGCGGACTTCAAGGACCGGTTGCGGTCAATCGACCCCGACCTGACCAGCTTCGTCTATGCGGCAGAGGCCTACGATGCGGTGCTGATCAGCGCGCTCGCCGCGCAGCTCGCCGGCACCACTGATCCGGCAGCTGTGGCAGCACAGATCATCGGAGTCACCAACGGTGGCCAGCGGTGTGAGACCGCCGTGGCCTGCCTCGCGCTGGCCCGAGACGGGCGGAACATCGAGTACCGCAGTGTCTCGATCACCCGAAGTGGGTTCACTGCAGCCGGCGAGCCCTCCACCGCCAGCTACGCCACCCTGCACTTCGATGGGACGCAGATCAACGACGCCAAGACGGAGTTCGTCGGTGCGGGCTCCGAGTCCACCGCGAGCAGTGCGCCCCCACCGGGCGCCGGGGCGGCCGAACAGAACGACGACGCCCCGCTGGTCCTGGGCGGCCTGCTGCCACAGACCGGTGACCTCGCGCTGTCCAATCCGCCCCTCGCCGCCGGCGCTGCCCTCGCAATCCAGGAGATCAACGCCGCCGGTGGCGTCCTTGGCGCCCCGGTAACCTGGATCGACGGCGATGATGGCACCAATCCGGCGGTCGCCAAGGCGACCGTGGCGAGCCATGCCGCCGCCGGCGTCCACGTCATCATCGGTGCCGGAGCGTCGGGAATCTCCCGGGCGGTGCTACCCGACGTGGTGCAGGCCGGACTGGTGCTGTTCTCCCCGTCAAACACCGCCGCGAGCCTCACCGACCTGAACGACGAGGGCCGCTACTTCCGAACCGCGCCACCCGACAGTTTGCAGGGCCGGGCGCTGGCCGACGTCATCCTCCGGGATGGCCCGCAGCAGATCGCCATCGTGGCCCGGCAGGACTCGTACGGTGCGGGCCTACAGGAGATCGTCCGGTCCGAGCTGGAACGGGCTGGCCTCGGCGCGGACCAGCTCAACCTGAGCACCTATCAGCCACCGGAAGACGCCGAGGCGGCACCGGTCGACTTCACGTCCGTGGTCCGCGAGATCAAGGAGTCGGGGGCCGACGCTGTCCTGATCATCGGATTCAGTGAGTCAGCCGGGCTGATCCGGGCCCTCACCGACGCAGGGGTGCCGCTGCACCACTGAGCCACAATCGGGTGCTGGCCAGACCGGAGGCACGGTGCGGCCCGCACCGGAACATGGCGCGGGCCACCAGCCGTCTACGCACCTCTCACCGCTGCCGACATCACCCGGTTCAGGACCGGCGCCGTCGCTCGAGAAAGTCGGTCATTCGCCGGTGCTTCTCCTCGTCTTCGAAGAGCACCGCCTGACTGACCAGATCCAGGTGGGGGTGCGCGGCGGCGGGAGCGTCCACGGCCAGCTTGGTCAGCCGCAACGCGAGCGCGGAGCCCTTCGCCACCTCGTCGAGCAGGGTATGCGCTGCCGGCAGCAGCTCGGCGGGCTCGGCGACCACCTGGTTGACCAGACCGATCCGCAGGGCCTCTGCAGCGTCCACCCGCCGGCCGGTGAAGAGCAGTTCCTTCGCCCGCGCCTCGCCGACCAGCGCCGGTAACCGGTGCGTCGCCCCCGCCCCGGCCAGGATGCCGAGCCGCACCTCGGGCTGTCCGAAGACAGCACGCGAGGTACACACCCGTAGGTCGCCGGCGTACGCCAGCTCGGCCCCGCCACCCAAGGCCGGCCCATCGACGGCTACCACGGTCGGCATCGGCAGCGCCCTGATCCGGGCGAAGACAGCTGAGTTGATCGCGGCGAGGGCATCCAGCCGGCCGCGCTCGCGGAGCTGCCCGATATCGGCACCCCCGGCGAAGATGCCTTCAGCGCCTCCGGTGAGCAGCAGCAGCCGTGGCCGGGCTTCCAGTTCGGCGCAGAGTTCGTGGAGCGCGTGGACGAGGTCAACGTCGATGGCGTTGCGCTTCTCTGGGCGGTCCAGCATCGCCACCACCCGATCGGCCTGTTCGTCGATCCGCAGGCCCTTCACGCCTTCACCCCGTTCTCCCATCGGTAGAAGCCCTGGCCGGACTTCTTGCCGAGGTGTCCGGCGGCAACCATCTCGACCAACAGCGGCGGCGGCGCAAACCGCTCCCCGTACGCGGCCGCCAGGGTACGGGCGATGTCAAGCCGCACGTCCAGCCCGACCAGGTCGGTTAGCTCCAAGGGCCCCACCGGATGCCGGTAGCCAAGCACCATCGCCTTGTCGATGTCGGCTGGCTCCGCCACCTTGTCGGCGACCATGCGAATCGCCTCCAGTCCGAGCGTCACCCCCAGCCGGGAGGTGGCGAAGCCGGGCAGGTCACGTACGACGACCGGATCCTTGCCCAGCCGGGCGGCGAGTGCAACCGCCGCGTCCGTGCTCTGCGGTGCGGTCCCTGGGCCGACCACGACCTCGAGCAGCGTCATTGCCCAGACCGGGTTGAAGAAGTGCAGGCCGAGGAAGCGGTCCGGGCGGGTCAGCCCCTTGGCCAGCTCGGCGATCGAGATGCTGGAGGTGTTGCTGGCCAACAGCGCCGGGCTCAGGTTCTCGGCGTCGCACAGCACGGAGCGCTTCAGGTCAGCCCGCTCCGGGACCGCCTCGACCACGACCTCCGGGCCAGCGCTGACCTCGGTAAGGGCTCGCCGAACAGTCACCCGGGATCGGTTGGCGTCGGCCTGCTCAACCGTCATCCGACCGCGGCCGACTGCCCGGTCCCACAGCTCACCGAGGCGCACGGCGGCGGCTTCGCCCCGGGCCGAATCGACCTCGACCAGATCCACGTCATAGCCGGCACCGGCGGCCACGTACGCGATCCCGAGGCCCATCGTGCCGGCCCCGATCACGACCCAACGGTCACCCATGGTGCCTCCTCCCTTCGGGGATGACTGGTGTCACCCGCATGTCCCGCCTACCCGTGTCGCTCGTCCCCGCGACCCTATTGGTTGGGAGGCGTCGCGCGGCAGCCCGGCATCGGGCAGAGGGAAGCTCCCAGATGGACATCGCCGCGGCAGCGTCCCGGCCTGCTCTGCGACGCACGGCACGCCGGTCCGGCTTACTGCCCGGTCAACCGGCTGCGGGGTCGTATTCTGGCGGCGTGACCACGCTGGACCGACTCGCGACCGAGAAGTACATCCTGCTCACGACCTTCCGCAAGGACGGCCGTGCGGTGCCGACCCCGGTCTGGGCGGTCCGTGACGGCGACGCGCTCGTAGTGTGGACCGTTGCCAACTCCGGCAAGGTAAAGCGGATCCGGCGCAGCGGCGATGTAACCATCGCTCCCTGCGATGTCCGAGGTCGACCGCACGGTCCGGCGGTGCCTGGTTTCGCCGCGCTCGCCGACTCGGCGGGCACCCGGCGGGTCCGCGGCCTGATCAAGGAGAAGTACCGGGTACTCGGCCGGTTGACCCTGCTGGGGAGCCGGTTACGCCGGGGCGAGCAGGGCACGGTGGGGATTCGGGTCACGCTCAAGGACTGAGCCGCATTCGCACCTCGAAGGAGACGCCCAGTCTGAGCCGCGTTCGCCAGTCTGAGCCGCGTTCGCCCATCGAAATGCCGTAGGGCGGTGGACAGATTGTCCACCGCCCTACACACATTGTCCGTTGCTTCGCACTCGGTCAGTCCCCCTGGCGCTGCTGTGGGATCTGCCCCTGCAACAGCGCCCTGACCTCCGACTCCCGGTATCTGCGGTGCCCGCCAAGGGTCCGAATCGCACTTAGCTTGCCGGCCTTAGCCCAACGGGTCACCGTTTTCGGGTCGACACGGAACATCGACGCCACCTCGGCCGGCGTGAGCAGCGGCTCCGGTTCGTGCGTTCGCGATGCCATGGGTCACTCCTCCACATGTATAGACATCGGCCGGGGTCCCGCCGGCCGACGCGTCTCCCATGGTCCGGCTAGTCCCCGATGTCCGACATGGGCCGAACGGCCGAACGTCCCTAGACGGACGGATGAACCATGACCGAATTATTCGGCTTTATTGTGACAGGAGGTGCCTTATCTACTCTCATGATCACGGATCGTGATGTGTCAAACGCGAATGGTCCCCCGACTGGCGAGAGGGAATCGACTGTTTGGGCGTCAGTTCCACCGCTCGAGCAACTGCACCGCACGCCACCGCGTTACCAGCTTGTCGTAAGCTGCGGACGCCTCCTCCGCCTCACCTCGAGACAGCCCGGCCAGGCCGGCGGCGACCAACTCCGGCGAGTCGTCCGCCGCGAGGGTCTCGTCGGAGAGCAGCGACACCAGACCGCCGTAGTCCAGTTCCACCACCGACCGTGGATGAAACTCCTCCAGCCAGCGCGCGGCCTCCTCCACCGCCTCGGTGATCGGCGCGGCACCAACCGACTTCCGCAACACGGCAAGGGCCCGCGACGAGCGACGGCGGGCCTTGGAAATCTCCGTCCGGTACCGCAGCGCCCGCCGGCCGGGCTCGGTGACCTGGTGCCGCTCCGCCGGCTCGAAGAGAACAAACCACCGCAGTGGCACCCCCCAGGTGGCGATCTGCTCGTGCACCCGGGGAACGCCGTGCTCCAGGACCCGCGCCCCGCTACGCCAGTCGTCAACCACCGCCTTGGCCTTCCCAGCGAGCACCGGCGGCACAAATGCGTCTGCCAACACCGGGGGTACGCCGTCGCGGGCGTTCAGTGCCGCCTCGGCGACTCGGATGCGCAGATTCCACGGGCAGACCAGCAAGGCGTCGTCGGCCTCCAGGACGTACGCCTCGTCCGGCAGGTTCGGCAGCCGCGTCCAACCCGCTCCGAGCGCCTCGATCACCGACGTGAGCTGCCGGCCGGGCCCCTCCACCGGGGCCACCGCCCGTCCCTGCTCGACGTAGCTCCGCCAGTACGCCTGGCGGTCACGGTCGAAGGCGGTCAACGGTTCGTACACGCGCAGGTATGCGGCGAAGAGCGAGGGCACGGCGCGATCCTCCCATGAGTCGGATGCGAATCCCTGGTGGCACCGTTTCGCGTGCGCTCCGGAGAGTCGCCGAGCAGCTGGTCCCGCCGTACGGACGCACACTCCGGTGACGACGGAGACGATGTCGGCCGATACTAGGCTCAGCGGCACCGGCAGCATCCCGCCGGCGTCCGCAGGTCCGCGGCCCACAAGGCCGCACACCACACCAGGAGTGAGTCATGGGCGTATTCGCTACCACCGACGACCCCGGGTCGGTCGGCCACGAGCAGGTCCTGTTCTGCCAGGACAAACAGTCCGGCCTTCGGGCGATCATCGGCATCTACTCCACGGCGCTGGGGCCCGCGCTCGGCGGCACCCGGTTCTACCCGTACGCGAGCGAGGAGGCTGCCCTCTCCGACGTCCTCGACCTCTCTCGCGGCATGGCGTACAAGAACGCCCTCGCCGGACTGGACCTGGGCGGCGGTAAAGCCGTCATCTGGGGGGATCCCGAACAGCTCAAGAGCGAGGCGCTGCTGCGCGCCTACGGCCGCTTCGTGGCCACCCTGGGCGGCCGGTACTACACCGCCTGCGACGTTGGTACCTACGTGGCCGACATGGACGTGGTGGCCCGGGAGACCCGATTCGTGACCGGCCGAAGCCGTGAGCACGGGGGCGCCGGCGACTCCTCGATCCTCACCGCCTGGGGCGTGTTCCAGGGCATGCGCGCCGCAGCCGAGCACGCCTGGGGCACGCCGACGCTCCGCGGACGACGAGTCGGCGTAGCCGGCCTGGGCAAGGTCGGTAAGTACCTGGTCGGCCACCTCTTGGACGACGGCGCCGAGGTCGTGGCGACCGACGTGAATCCACGGGCCCTGGCCTGGGCGCGGACGAATCATCCGCAGGTGACGCTGATGGATGACGCCACCGCACTGACCGCTTCCGACATTGACGTGTACGCCCCGTGTGCGCTGGGGGGCACGCTCAACGACGACACCGTCCCGGCGCTGCGGGCGAAGGTGGTCGCCGGGGCGGCGAACAACCAACTCGCCCACCCGGGCATCGAAAAGCTCCTCGCCGATCGGGGCATCCTGTACGCGCCCGACTACGTGGTCAACGCCGGTGGCGTGATCCAGGTGGCCGACGAGATCGAGGGCTTCAACTTCGAACGCGCCAAGCTACGGGCAACCAAGATCTACGACACCACCCGGGAGATTTTGGGGCTCGCCGATGCCGAGGGGGTGCCACCCGCGGTGGCCGCGGACCGGCTGGCCGAGCGACGGATGGCTGAGGTGGGCCGGCTGCGGACCATTCTGCTGCCCTGATCACGTCCCGGGGGCGGACCAGGCTGGTTCCGCCCCTGGGCCGCCACAACGACGCGGCGCAGTTAAGCTGGATTCACGGTGATTCGCCTGCTGTTAGGGGCGCTCCCCGGATTGGCCCTTACCGAGTACACTGGGTGACGACCGGCCCGCCGCGACGCGCGGAGCCGGGCGACGGTAACCCGAGGTGCCGAACGATGGCATCTCCATGTACCGTAAGAGCCACGAGAGATGCCTGACGTCATCGGGGCCCGCCTTCGGGCTGCCCCGCATTCTGTGCGAGGGGGTCGAGCCATGGGGCGCGGCCGAGCTAAGGCCAAGCAGACAAAGGTGGCCCGGGAGTTGAAGTACCACTCCCCGAACACCGACCTCGCCGCCTTGCAACGCGAACTCGGCGGCAGCCACAAGTCGGACCACGACTTCGACGACGACTACAAAGAGTATGTCGACGACGATGACGAGGACCACGTGGACGACGACCCGGACAACCGGGCTCGTCCAAACCGCTGACCCCTGGTCGCAACTGAGCACGCGGTCGATCCGCGTGCTCATGTCTGTGCCCATCGGTCAGCGGTCCCCGACGGAGGCAGGGCGGGTATCGGAGTACTGGCAGTGGCTCCGAAACCCGCCCTGTTCGGCAGGGGGCGCCGACGCGTGGATGGCTCGGCGTAACCAAGCAGCTCGGCGTAGCCAGTCAGCTCAGCGTGGACGGTTGTTCCAGTTGTAGAACGTCGGGATGTTCTCGAAGTGGTTCCAGGCGCAGACCGCGCTGGAGGTGCCGTCTCCCGCCGCCTCCGCCCGTAGGTGGCGGGCCGCCTCGGCCTCACGAAGCAACGTGGTGAGGTCGGTGCCAGCGGCGCGGACCCGATCAACCACGTCGTCCGAGACAGCGCCCACCGTACGCTCAGCTTGCCGGGGACCGGTGTTCTCGGGCATGCTCCAACACTCCCTCCAGTAGGCGGATCTTGCTGTTACGGCAATGCTCGGTCTCCGTACCGTCGAAGCGTCCCTGCTCGAAGTAACGATTGGCTGCGTGTCCACCGCCGCAGAAGCCGAAGTAGGAACACGATGCCCGGCAAGCCTCTACCCCAGCGAGGAACTCCCCGACCCAGGGGGTCTCCGCGGCCTCGGCCAGGATCTCTGCCAGCGGAGTGACCAGCACGTTGCCGCTGCTGAAGTCGCCGTATCGGGGGTTGGCGAAGCCGGCCAGTTCGGGCGAGAGCACGGTCACCGAACCGTCGTGACCAACCGTGGGGATCGGATCCAGCCGGCGGGGCAGCAGCTGCTCCTCGACGCCGTCCAACACCGCCGCGGCGTACCGCAGGGACCACTCGATCTCCCGCAGGTGGATACGGGGGTTCCGGCGCCAGGCCGCCACCAGCTCTGACCAGAAGGCGGTCACCGCAGCCGCGTCGTGGCGGTTGGCCCGCGTATTGACACCCTCGGTCTCCTCGATGTTCACGCCCAACACGTCCGGACCGAGATCGAGGAAGTAGTCGTACAGTTCGCGGGCGAGACCCGGCTCGGGGCGTCCCACCACGGCCAACGCCGAAAACGGCAGCCCATGCCGACGCAGCGCCTCGACGCCCCGCATGATGTGGGCGTACGCGGGACGCCCGCCCCGGGTGACCCGATCGGCGTTGCGCTCCCGCGGCCCGTCCACGCTGATACTCACCCGGACCCGATGCTCCGCGAAGAACCGACACCAGGCGTCGTCGATCAGCGTCGCGTTGGTCTGGACGTGATGCTCGACCTCCGGCCCGAACGGAGCAATCAGCGCGGCGAGCAGCTCCTGCCCGGCGGCGAGCGGCTCACCACCATGCCACACCACGGAGAATCGTCCGGCTCGCGCCCACGGATTGACCGATCCGGCGACTGCCTCCGCCACGCCGACCGACATTCGCCGATCGGCGTGGCGGAACGGGAGATAGCAGTACTCGCAGTCGAGATTGCAGAGCGTGGTGGGCTGCATAACCACATAAGCTGGGACGGCGGCCAAGCCGCGCATCCCACCGGTCGACTGCCCCCGTACTGCCATCGCCCTCCTCTGCCAGGCCTGGGCGCTTTACCGACACCCCGACGTGCCCGGCGACGTTGAGGGTGCTCCTCAGGCTAGGCGGAGTCGGCCACCCGGGTGAAGCCCTGGTCGGCGGTCCGGGGCACCGAAGCGATCAACCACGGGTGTGCTGCCCGACCATCTGCACGTTGCCGGTACCTTCGATAATCTCGCCAACCTGCCACGCGTCCACGCCGCGGCCGGTGAGGGTGGCCAGCGCGCGGTCGGCGTCCTCGGCGGAGACGATCGCGAACATACCGACGCCCATGTTGAACGTCGCTTCCATCTCCGGGGCTTCAATCCGCCCCTTGGACTGCACCAGGTCGAAGATCGGCTGCGGCTTCCAGGTAGCGCGATCGACCACCGCGTCCACGTGCTCCGGCAGGACCCGGACCAGGTTCCCCGGGATACCGCCCCCGGTCACGTGGGCGAATACCCGGACCTCCGCCTCAGCGATCAACTTCAGACAGTCCTGCGCATAGATCTTGGTCGGGGTCAGCAGCTCCTCGCCGAGGGTGCGTTGCCGGCCAAAGTCCTCGATGACCACGTCCAGCCGCATTCGGCCGGCGCCCAACAGCACGTGCCGGACCAGGGAAAATCCGTTCGAGTGTAGGCCAGACGCGCGCATCGCGATCACGACGTCGCCGACCTCCACCCGCTCGGAGCTGAGGATTTCGCTCTCCTCCACCACTCCCACGCCGGTGGCCGAGATGTCGTACTCATCCGGCCGGAGGACACCAGGGTGCTCGGCGGTCTCCCCACCCAGCAGGGCGCAACCGGCGTAACGGCAGCCATCGGCGATGCCGGCGCCGATCTCGGCCACCCGGTCCGGGACGACCTCACCGGTGGCGATGTAGTCGAGCAGGAACAGCGGCTCGGCACCGCACGCCACCAGGTCGTCCACGACCATGGCGACCAGGTCGATGCCGACCGTGTCGTGAATGCCGAGCTGCTGCGCGATCACCAGCTTCGTGCCGACCCCATCGGTGGAGGAGGCCAGAATCGGGTTCTTGTACTTCTTCGTGTCCAGCCGGAACAGACCGGCAAAGCCACCCAGATCGCCCATAACCTCCGGCCGTCGAGTCTGCTTCACCTTCGACTTAAGCAGCTCAACGGCACGGTCGCCCGCCTCAATCGAGACACCGGCATCCAGGTATGAGGCCGAACGTTTGCGCACCGGACGCCCGGTGGCGGTGGTCCAGGGCTGGCGGTCGCCGCCGGCACCGGTCTGGCTACTTCCTGCGCCGCTGCGCTCGGACACGTGCGTCACGCTTCTCCCCTTAGATGGTCCTGGTGCGAACCGGCGATGGCCGGGCCGCACCCGGGTGGTGCTACCGGATGTGGTTTGTCGGCTCTTCCGGGTCGGGGCGCGGCACCCGCGCCGAGCTGAACGCGTCGTAACCGCTGTGGGCGGCGACGAACGGAGTGGCGTGCGGTTCAGAGGACTCGGCGGCAACCCGCCGACCAACCCCCTCGAGCACGTGCTTGCCGATCAAGCTGTCGGCGGGCAGTCCGATGGGATACTCACCGTCGAAGCACGCCCGGCAGAGCCGGCTCTTCGGTTGCTCGGTGGCCGCGATCAGACCGCTGAGCGACACGTAGCCAAGCGTGTCGGCGCCGATCGACCGCCGGATGCCCTCGTTGTCCAGGCCGTTGGCGAGCAGCTCGGCGCGGGTCGCGAAGTCGATGCCGTAGAAGCATGGCCAGGCGACCGGCGGTGAAGAGATCCGAACGTGCACCTCCAGCGCGCCGGCCTCGCGCAGCATTCGCACAATGGCCCGCTGGGTGTTGCCGCGGACGATGGAGTCATCCACGACGACCAGCCGCTTGCCCCGTACGTTCTCTCGCAGCGGGTTGAGCTTGAGCCGAATACCGAGCTGCCGCAGCGTCTGCGACGGCTGGATGAAGGTGCGTCCGACGTACGGATTCTTCATCAGACCGGCCCCGAAGGTAATGCCGGACTCCGCCGCATAGCCGATCGCGGCGGGGGTGCCCGATTCGGGCACGGGGATCACCAGATCGGCCTCCACCTGGTGCTCCCGAGCGAGCTGACGGCCAATCTGTACGCGACCCGCGTGCACGTTCCGGCCGGCGATCGTGGCGTCCGGACGGGCGATATAGACGTATTCGAAGAGGCAGCCCTTCGGCTCCGGCGCGGCGAAGCGGGCAGAACGCAGCCCGTCCTCGTCGATGGCGATCAGCTCACCCGGCTCGACCTCGCGGACCACGCTGGCACCGACGATATCGAGCGCGGCCGTCTCACTGGCCACCACCCAGCCGCGCTCCAGCCGGCCCAACACCAGCGGACGGACCCCGTGCTGATCACGGGCCGCGTAGAGCGTCGACTCGTCCATGAAGACGAAGCTGAACGCTCCCCGTAGCTGCGGCAGCACCTCCAGCGCGGCGGCCTCCACCGAAAGGTCGGGCCGGCTGGCCAGCAGCATGGTCACCAGCGAGGTGTCGTTGGTGGCCCCGTCACCGGCCAAGGCCCGCTCGCCGGCCTCCCGCTGCAGCTCGGCCGTGTTGACCAAGTTGCCGTTGTGGGCCAGGGCGATTGTTGTGCCGGAGGCGGTGGAACGGATGGTCGGTTGGGCGTTCTCCCAGGTGGAGGCGCCGGTGGTCGAGTAACGCGCGTGGCCGATCGCCACGTGCCCACGCAGACTGGCCAAGGTCGGCTCGTCGAAGACCTGGGCGACCAGGCCAAGGTCCTTGTAGACCACCACGCCCGTGCCGTCACTGACTGCGATACCAGCCGCCTCCTGCCCTCGGTGCTGCAACGCGTACAGCCCGAAATAGGTCAGGTTGGCGACCTCCTCGCCGGGGGCCCAGACACCGAAGACGCCACAGGCGTCCTGGGGGCCGGGACGTTGGGGGTCAAGGTCGTGGCTCAACCGGCCATCGCCTCGGGGCACCTGCCGCTCCCTCTTGCTGGACTGGCCAGGCGAATCACGGGATCCGCTCCTCGGCCGGGACCGCTTGTCGTCGCTGACAGTGTACGCGAACCCCTACCTACACAGAAAGTCACGAAATCACTGCGTCCTGTAATACCCGAGCCGCTGCCACCTACTAAAGTGGCAGGTACGCGGCCAGGTCTGCCCGGACCCCACTAACCCGTACGTGACCCTCGGCGACCGCTTCGGCCCAAGAGACACGTCCCGTCGCCACCCGCAGCCAGGTCTCCGGGTCGGTCTCGACCACGTTCGCCGGGGTGCCCCGGGTGTGCCGGGGGCCCGGAACGCACTGCACTGCGCCATAGGGTGGGACCCGCACCTCCACCGAACGACCGGGTACCCGCTCCGCGAGCACGGACAACAGGTCACGGACCGCCGTCCGAAGTACCGGACGATCGGGGGTGCACTCCGCATCGAGCGCCGACAGCGCTGCCACAACGGCCGGCGTCCTAGCGTGCGAAGGGGTCACAGCGGGACGATACGGCGCGCGCGCGGATGCTCTCACACCGGCCCTGGGTCGCGCTGACCCGACTAGACAAGGCATAGTAGCCCACGGCGTATTCGTACCGTGATGATCCCCGGCCCGGCGACTGCCGGCCATGTGGGACTCCAGTGGAAGGCGGTGGACGTGTCAACACACCGACGTGCCTGGAAGCAGCGGGCCGGTGTGGTCGTGGCGTTGCTGGTCGGCGCCCTGCTCGCCGTCCCCGCCACCCCGGCCTCCGCCGCCCCCGGGGTCACCAATGTCTCGGCCTCACCGAGCCGGGTCGAGGCGGGCGGGAGCGTGACGGTCAGCTACTCGATCGAGGTCTCGGAGGGCGAGACCGCCAACGTGTCGGTGACATCCAGCAACGGAAAGCTCACCTGCGTCAACGGTTGCAGCCGCGGCAGCGTTAATCAAAGCAAGGACTACCAGGCCACCTTCCGACTGGCGAATGACGCGGCCGACGGAGAGGCGACGATTACCGTCACTGCGGACTTTTCCGACAGCGACGAACCGGGGACCGGGAGCACCAGGGTCACCCTGGTGGGCAAGCCGGAGCCGCAGCCCAACCCGACCACCGAGCCCCCCCAGGTACAGACGGTGAAGTCGGTCTCCGGCGAGGTGGTCAACAAGAGCACCGGCAGTGCGGTACCGGGAGCCCAGGTCATCCTCAAGGACTCCGAGAACAACAGATTCAACACCATCACCGACAACGGTGGAAACTTCCGGTTCACCGGCAGCACCCAGAACCCGATCGCCCCCGGCCAACTCGCCATCGGCGCAAGCCACGACGGCACCAACGCCAGCAAGACGCTGAATGCCTCCGCCGGGCAGAGCGTCTCCGGCCAGCGAATCTCACTCGAGATCGAAGAGCCAACCCCGAGCCCCACCTCCTCATCGAGCCTCGAGCCGGCCCCGACGGTCGGGGTGGAGGAGGTGACCGATGAGCCGGTCGAAGCCGTCGTGGATGTCCCCGTTGCGGACGCCAGCGAGGAGGGGTCCGGCGGCACCGGCTCACTGCTGATCATCCTGCTCGGTGGCCTCCTCGTGGCAGCCGGCGTGGGCACCATGGTGCTGCTGTGGCTACGCCGCAAGGAGAACGACGACGAAGACGAGGCGGGCGTCGACCCCTCCGGCGCGGCCACGGGTGCCGTCCCGGTCGCCCGCGCTGGCTACGGCGGCGCCGACGATCAGACGCGGATCGTGAATCCGACCGCGGCGCCGACGATGGTCGGCGGGGACCCGTCCCTCGCCGAGGCTCCCACAATGATGCACAGCCCGGTGATTGACGATGTCCCACCGGACCCCTACGGCGCTCCGCCGCAGCCCTATGGCGCGTCCGCCGGCCAGTCCGGCTGGGCCGGCAGCGGCTACGGTGACCAGCCAGGCGGCTACGGCACCGGGGACTTCGGTGCCACCGAGCCGGCCGGCAGCGGCTACGGCACCACGTCACCCGCCTCCGGTGGCGGCTACGGCACCACGTCACCCGCCTCCGGTGGCGGCTACGGCACCACGTCACCCGCCTCCGGTGGCGGCTACGGCGCCAGCGACTACGGCATGTCCTCGCCGGCCGGAACCGGCTACCCTCCCACCTCCGGCGAGTCCTACGGCTACGGCGAGCGGTACGACGAAGCGACCGGCCGCTACCAGGCGGACGCCACGCAGTACCCGGCCCCGGCCGACCCCTACCCCACGGGCAGGTATCAGCAGGACGCTGGCTACAGCCAGACCGAGCCCGGGTACGGACATGGTGCCGAGCCGGCCGGTGGCTACGACCAGCAGGGCGGCTACGACGGCTACGGCTACGGACAACAGGGCTACGGCTACGGCCAGGAAGCGCCCGCCCAGTACGGCAGCTACGGCCAAGAGCTGCCAACCCAGCACGGCGGCTACGACGGTTACGGCCAGGAAGCACCCGCCCAGTACGGCAGCTACGGCCAAGAGCTGCCAACCCAACGCGGCAGCTACGACGGTTACGGCCAGGAAGCACCCGCCCAACACAGCGGCTACGACGACCGTGGGTATGGCCAGGGCGGCTACGGTAGCGGCTACGGAGACCCGACGCAGGCTGATCGGGCTCGGTCCGACGCTCCCCCGCCGGACCGGGGCGGTCGCCGGCTGGACTGGCTGGACGACTGACGACATACGGTTGAGGGCCACCCGAAGCCGGGTGGCCCTCAACCGTATGTCCTGGGGTGTGTCGATCCCCCGATAGCAAAGTCCGGCCCGGCTGAGATCAGCCGGGCCGGATCGCCTTACTCGGATCGGGTGCCAGGACCGGACGGGGCCGGTGCGGCGACGGTCACGCCGGTTCGCTCGGTCCCTCCGGCTGCGGCTCGGAGCTGGCGGGCGTCGCCACGTCCGCTCCGCCGAAGAGGCGAGGCAGGGTGGCGCTGTGTGCCGCACGCAACTCCGCCAGGCTGAGCTGGAACTGCCCGTGCAATTCCAGCGCACCACCCGCCGGATCGGTGACGCCGATCCGCTCGCACGGCACGCCCTGCTCGGCGGCCAGCCCGGTGAACGCCTTCTCATGCCCGCGCGGCACCGAGACCAACACCCGGCCAGCGGACTCACTGAACAGGAAGACGAACGGCATCGAGCCGTCGGCGAACTGCTCCGGCAGGGTCACCCGAGCACCGACGCCCCGGCGCAGGCAGGACTCGACCAGGCCCTGCGCCAGACCGCCGTCGGAGAGATCGTGCGCGGAGCTGAGGTGCCCGCCCCGGGCTGCCACCGCCATCAGGTCGGCGATCGCCCGCTCGCGGTCGAGGTCCACCCGGGGAGGTACGCCACCGAGGTGTTCGTGGGTAGCCCACGCCCACTCCGAGCCGGAGAGCTCCACGTGCGTCTCGCCCAGCAGGTAGATCTGGTCATGACCGTCGTCGCGCGGAACAAAGCCCATCGGGACCCGGTCGGCCACATCGTCCAGCACGCCGAGGACGCCTACCACCGGGGTCGGATGGATGGCAGCCGCACCGGTCTGGTTATAGAAGCTGACGTTACCCCCGGTCACTGGGATGCCCAGCTCGCCGCAGCCGTCGGCGATGCCCCGAACAGCCTCGGCGAACTGCCACATCACGCCCGGGTCCTCCGGCGAGCCGAAGTTGAGGCAGTCGGTGACGGCGATCGGCTTGGCGCCGCTCACCGCCACGTTCCGGTACGCCTCGGCCAGCGCGAGCTTGGCGCCGTGGTACGGGTCGAGACGCGCGTACCGGCCGTTGCCGTCGACGGAGAGCGCGATGCCGATCCCGCTGCGCTCGTCGATCCGGATCACACCCGAGTCCTCGGGCTGAGCGAGCACGGTGTTACCCAGTACGTACCGGTCGTACTGCTCGGTGACCCAAGTCTTGTCCGCGAGGTTCGGTGAGGCGATCATCCGCAGGACCGTCTCCCGCAGGGCCTCCGGGTTACTCGGCCGGGGCAGGGTCTCCGCTCGGTCGGCCTGGAGCAGGATCAGGTCGGCCGGCTCCCGCATCGGCCGGTTGTACACCGGGCCGTCGTCCGCCAGTGAGCCCGGCGGGACATCAACGACCAGGTGGTCGCACCAGGTGACGACCAGACGGCCCGGCTGCCCGTCCGCTGCCGGCGGGGTGACCTCACCGATCGCGGTGGCGAGCACGCCCCACTTCTCGGCGGTCTTGAGCACCGCCTCCAGCTTCTCCGGCTCGACCACCAGCAGCATCCGCTCCTGGGACTCGCTGGCGAGGATCTCGTGCGGCTCCATCGAGGCTTCCCGCAGCGGGACCCGCTCGAGCCAAACCCGCATGCCGGTGCCCGCGGCAGCGGCGGTCTCGGCGAGGGCACAGGTCAGCCCGGCACCGCCGAGGTCCTGGATGCCGACGACGAGCTGCTCGTCGTAGAGCTCCAGGCAGGCCTCGATGAGCAGTTTCTCGATGAACGGATCACCCACCTGCACCGAGGGGCGGCGCTGCTCGCTGCCCTCGTCGAAGGTGGCGCTGGCCAGCACCGACACGCCGCCGATGCCGTCCCGGCCGGTCTTGGCGCCCATCAGCACCACGACGTTTCCGTCGCCGGCGGCGGCCTTGTTCTGGAGTCGGTCGATCGGTAGTACCCCGACGCAGAGGGCGTTGACCAGCGGGTTGCCCTGATAGCAGGGGTCAAAGACGACCTCGCCGCCGATGTTCGGCAGGCCGAGGCGGTTACCGTAGCCGCCGACCCCGGCGATCACGCCGGGTAGCACGCGGGCGGTGTCGGGGTGGTCGGCCGCACCGAAGCGCAGCGGGTCCATCACCGCGACCGGACGCGCGCCCATCGCGAGGATGTCCCGGACGATGCCGCCGACGCCGGTCGCCGCACCCTGGTAAGGCTCGACGAAGCTCGGGTGGTTGTGCGACTCGACCTTGAAGGTCACCGCAAGCTCGTCGGAGACTCGGACCACGCCCGCGTTCTCCCCGATGCCGGCGAGTAGTCGGTCGCTGGACGGGGCCTTTTCCCCGAACTGGCGCAGGTGCACCTTGCTCGACTTGTAGGAGCAGTGCTCACTCCACATGATCGAGTACATGGCCAGCTCGGCCTGGGTCGGCCGCCGGTCGAGCACCTGCCGGATCCGCTGGTATTCGTCGTCGCGGAGGCCGAGGTCGGCGTAGGGCTGAAGCTCGTCCGGGCTGTCGCCGGCATGGGGGACGGTGTCCACGCCCCCGGCCCAGCCGGTGACGGCGGCGCCTCGGTCAGGCGCGGCCGTCGGTCCGGCTGCTGCGGTGTCTGAGGTGTCCCGGACCGGGTCCTGGGTGGTCATGACCTCTCCTTGTTACGCACCGGACCGCCCGTCGGGCGGGTGAGCCGACCGATGATGCCGCCTGTGGTCACGCCGCGGTCCCCACCAGGTGCTTGAGCGCCGAGGTGAAGAAGCCGAGGCCGTCCAGGGAGGGGCCGGTGAGCTCCTCCACGGCGTGCTCCGGGTGCGGCATGATGCCGACGACGTTTCCGGCGGAGTTAGTGATCGCGGCGATGTCCCGCTGGGACCCGTTTGGGTTGCCCACGTAGCGAGCAACCACCCGACCTTCGGCTTCGAGCTGGTCCAGCGTCGCGGCGTCCGCGACGTAGCAGCCCTCACCGTTCTTGACCGGAATCAGCACCTCCTGGCCGGGCTGGAACGCGTTGGTCCAGGCGGTGCCGGCCGACTCGATACGCAGGACCTGGTCCCGGTTACGGAAGTGCAGGTGCTGGTTTCGGGTCAACGCACCGGGCAGTAGGTGAGCCTCGCAGAGGATCTGGAAGCCGTTGCAGATGCCGAGCACCGGCAGGCCCGCTCGGGCGGCGTCCACGATCGTCTCCATCACCGCGGCGAACCGGGCGATGGCGCCGCAGCGCAGATAGTCGCCGTACGAGAAGCCGCCGGGCAGGACGACGGCGTCCACCCCGTGCAGCTGCGGGTCTGCGTGCCAGAGGCGGACCGGCTCGGCGCCGGCGAGCCGGACAGCTCGGGCAGCGTCCCCGTCGTCGAGCGAACCGGGGAACGTGACCACGCCTACTCGGGCGGTCACGGTTGGGCGTCCACGGTTTCGCCATCCTCGGCCAGCCGGATGGTGAAGTCCTCGATGACCGGGTTGGCGAGCAGCTTGTCGGCGATCTCCCGGGTCTGGTTCAGATCTGGCTCCCCGGTGAACTCGATCTCGATCCGTCGGCCGATCCGGACTGAGGCGACGTCGGTGACGCCGAGCCGGGGCAGCGCGTTAGCGACGGCCTGTCCCTGCGGATCGAGGATCTCGGGTTTGAGCATGACGTCGACGACGACGCGAGGCACTGGGCACTCCTGACTGTGTACGCAGTTGGGTGCCGACCCACTAGGGGCGAGCGCAGCCAGCCTACCTGGCAGATATCGCGTGGGCCGCACCGGCCGCACGCGGTTTGGGCGATCTCGGGCGCAGTTAAGGCGGAGCACCTAGACCGATGCCTTTCCGTTGTACTCCCGATGCGATTTCGTTGTCACCTACCGAGTAGTAGAAAGGTCCACCACTAGGTGATACCAACAAGCCAATCCAAACTCTTCAATGCAAATCCCGGAAGCCAGCACGGGAGTCCCATCAATCAGGAGGTCGGCGTCGCCGGCGGCGTGCGCCTCCGGATCCGCGGCGGTGTCGCGTACAACCGTTCCTGGATCGCCTCGATTTCCGATGTCTGACGGTTAACGCCACCACGACGCAGGTGGCCGGCCAAGCGCCGACCGTCCGCGCCGCGCTGTTTTTCACCATCCGATCAGGTGAACAAGGCCCACGTTCGACCCCAGCGCCGGCTGACAGCATCAGAACCGTGCTGGTCGTGACGACGGATCAACTACCCGGTTATGAGGTCCGCCAGATCCTCGGCGAGGTGGTCTCCTCGATGGCCAGGACCCGCAACCCGTACCGCGAGGGCGTGAAGAACCTCCGGGGCGGCGCGTACGACCCGATGGCGCCGGACAACCTCACCCGGTGGCGTGCCGACTCGGTGGCCCGGCTCGGCGAGGAGGCCCGCCGGCTCGGCGCGAACGCGGTGATCGGGATGCGGTTCGACAGCCGGGACTGCGGCGAGATGTGGATGGAGATCTGCGCCTACGGCACGGCGGTGATCGTGGTGCCCCGGGTCCCCGACGTCATGCCCCCCGACCAGCCCCTGGTGGCGGCGGAGACCGCAAACGAGCCGAAGATCACGCCCGAGCCCAGCGGCGTCGGCGAGCCGGCCACCGCGCCCGACCTGCGCAGCGCGGCCGAGACCCCCACCCCCGAGCCCTGACCCACCGCGTCCCGACACGCGACGTCGGCGGCCCGGGCGGGGACGGCGGTGATCAGAGGATCGGCGGCGGGTTGTACGCGGCGGCGCCGGGGTGGCGGTCGAGAACCTCCGCGACACGCTGCACCACCGCATGGACCTGGGCGGGCGCGGCACCGACGAAGGCCGTACGGTCGGCCACCAGGTCGGCGATGTCAGCCCGGGTCAGGTTTAGCCGGTCGTCGGTGGCGAGCCGGTCAAAGAGGTCGTTCTCGGTGGCGCCCTTCTCCCGCATCGCCAGCGCGACCGCCACCGCATGCTCCTTGATCACCTCATGGGCGACCTCCCGGCCGACGCCCCGCCGTACCGCCGCGACCAGGATCTTGGTGGTGGCCAGGAACGGCAGGAAACGCTCCAACTCCCGGTTGACCACCGCCGGGTACGCGCCGAACTCGTCCAACACGGTGAGGAACGTCTGGAACAGCCCGTCAGCGGCGAAGAAGGCGTCCGGCAGCGCCACCCGGCGCACCACCGAGCAGGAGACATCCCCCTCGTTCCACTGGTCGCCGGCGAGCTCACCGACCATCGACAGGTAACCCCGGAGGATCACCGCGAAGCCGTTCACCCGCTCCGACGACCGGGTGTTCATCTTGTGCGGCATCGCACTGGAGCCGACCTGGCCCGGCTGGAAGCCCTCGGTGGCCAGCTCCTGGCCGACCATCAGCCGGATCGTGGTGGCCAACGACGACGGCCCGGCCGCCACCTGGGACAACGCCGAGAGCACGTCGAAGTCGAGCGAACGCGGGTAGACCTGCCCGACGCTGTCCAGCACCCGGCCGAACCCGAGGTGCTTCGCCACCCGTCGCTCCAACTCGCCCAGTTTGCCGGCGTCCCCGTCGAGCAGGTCGAGCTGGTCCGCGGCGGTGCCGACCGGGCCCTTGATCCCCCGCAGCGGGTACCGCCCGATCAGGTCGTCCAGCCGCTCGTACGCGATCAACAGCTCCTCCGCCGCCGACGCGAACCGCTTGCCCAACGTGGTGGCCTGTGCCGCCACGTTGTGCGAACGCCCCGTCAGCACCAGGCCGGAGTGCTCGACGGCGAGCTGGGACAGCCGGGCCAGGGTGGCGACCACCCGGTCCCGGATCAGCTCCAGGGAGGCCCGCACCTGAAGCTGCTCGACATTCTCGGTCAGGTCCCGGGAGGTCATGCCCTTGTGCACGTGCTCGTGCCCGGCGAGCGCGCTGAACTCCTCGATCCGCGCCTTCACGTCGTGTCGGGTGACCCGCTCCCGCTGCGCGATCGAGGCCAGGTCGACCTGGTCGAGCACCCGCTGGTACGCCTCGACCACCCCGTCCGGAACGTCCACGCCGAGATCCCGCTGGGCGGTGAGCACGGCCAGCCAGAGCCGCCGCTCCATCCGAATCTTCTCCTCCGGGGACCAGAGGGTGACCAACTCAGGGGAGGCGTACCGGTTGGCGAGCACGTTCGGGATCGTCGTCACGACCCCATTCTCCGGTACCCGGGCACAGCACTCCCGGCCGGGCCGCCGCCGACCACGCGACTCGAGCGCGCGGCCGGCGTGGCCGGGCGCTACATCCGGTCGGGGGTGGCGATGCCGAGTAGATACAGGCCCTGCCGGAGGACCCGGGCGGTGAGGTCGCAGAGGGCGAGCCGGCTGTCGCGCACCGCGTCCTCGGCCCGCAGGACCGGGCAGGCTTCGTAGAAGCCGCTGAAGGTGGTGGCGAGGGTGTGCAGGTAGCCGGCGAGCCGGTGGAACTGCAGGGTCTGCTCGACGCCGGCCACCACGGCTCCGAAACCCGCCAGTTCGAGGGCGAGGGCGTGTTCGGCCGGATGCCCGACCGTGATCGGGGCGGGGGNGAACCGCTCGATCTCGGCCCGACGGAAGATGGACCGGATCCGGGCGTGGGCGTACTGCAGGTACGGGGCGGTGTTGCCGTCGAGGGAGAGCATCCGCTGCCAGTCGAAGACGTAGTCCTTGTTCCGGTCGGTGGACAGGTCGGCGTACTTGATGGCACCGATGCCGACCGCGCGGGCGACGTCAGCGACCTCCGTTGCGGAGAGGTCGGGGTTCTTCTGCCGGGCCAACTCGGCGGCCCGGGTCACGGCCTCCTCGAGCAGCCCGACAAGTTTGATCGAGTCACCGGTCCGGCTGCGCAGCATCCTGCCGTCCGAGCCGAGGATCGAACTGAAGCCGAGGTGCTCGGCCCGTGCCGGTGGGCTCAGCCAGCCGGCCTGCCGCGCGACCGCGTACACCAGCTCGAAGTGCTGACGCTGCGGCAGGCCGACGACGTAGAGCAACCGGGTCGCACCGAGGTCCTGGGTGCGGTGACGGATCGCCGCGAGGTCGGTGGCGCCGTAGCCGTAGCCGCCGTCCCGCTTCCGCACAATGATCGGCAACGGCTGCCCGTCGCGGCCGGCGAAGCCGGCCGGAAAGACGCAGGCGGCGTCGCCGCTCTCCTGCAGCAGACCGAGCCGATCCAGCTCGTCGGTCACCGGGGCGAGCTGGTCGTTGTAGTAGCTCTCCCCGCAGAAGTCCCGCTCGGTCAGGAGGATGCCGAGCTGGTCGTAGACGGTGAGGAAGTACTTCTCCGACTCGGCGACGAGCAGCCGCCACAACCGCAGCGTCAGCTCGTCCCCGTGCTGCAGGGCGACCACCCGCCGCCGGGCCCGCTCCCGGAACGCGTCGTCGGCGTCGAACTTGGCCCGGGCCGCCTTGTAGAACGAGTCCAGGTCCCCGACGGACAACTCGTCGGCGGCCTCCGACTCACCCAGGTCGAGCAGGTGCTCGATGAGCATCCCGAAGGGGGTGCCCCAGTCACCCAGGTGGTTGGCCTTGATCACCTGATGTCCGCACCATTCGAGCAGCCGTACGGCGGCGTCGCCGATCACGGTCCCCCGCAGGTGCCCGACGTGCATCTCCTTGGCCACGTTCGGGGACGAATAGTCGACCACCACCGTCTCGGTGACGACGCTGGGCGCGGCACCGAGCCGGGTGTCGGCGGCCGCGGTCGACAGCAGCATGCCGAGTGCCGAGTCGGCGACTGTCAGGTTGATGAAGCCGGGTCCGGACACCACCACCGCTGAGCAGAGGTCCGCCAACTCCACCTGGCCCAGCACCTCGGCAGCGATGTCCCGGGGCGGGCGACCAAGCCGACGCGCGAGGGCGAGGGCCGCGTCGCACTGGTAGTCCGCGTGCTGCGACCGCCGCAGAACCGGGTCGACCGGCGCCCCGGCCACCGCCGAGAACGCCGGTGCCAGCCGGCCCGCCAGCAACTTCTCAAGATTCATGAAAGGTACGCCAATCTCGGGGGAGCGGATCGACGACCAGGGTGTCCGGCGGATCGATCCGCCGGGCACGAAGAGTCAACTCAGGCGGTCGAGGACGGTTCGCCGGAGTTCGAAGCTGGACACGGGCCGAAACCTACCGAAACTCCGGCGCACCATCGACCGATTTCCGCCCGCGATGCGCCCGAAAATCGGGCCCGGGACTACCCCCGCTGGTCGTAGTGCAGCTCGTGCCGGTGGCTGCCCTTGATGAGGATCGACACCTCGACCGGTCTGTCGTCACCCGATCGGATCACCCGTAGCTGGCGGAGCACCGGTACGTACGGCGGCAGGTCGAGCGCTTCGACCTCCTCCGTCGTGGGCATCCGCGCGGAGACCCGGTCCCGCGTCTGCCGCTGCGGGTACCCGAGATCCGCCAGCACCCGCGGGGCGCCACCCGGGATCTTGCGCCGCACGGCGAGCTCCGTACCGCTGGCGATGGCCGCCGGGTAGTACGACCAGGACAGCTCGACCGGTTCATCACCACACATGAGCAGCCGATGCCGCAGGACCGCTCGTTCGCCCGCACCGATCCCCAGTTCCCGCGCCACCTCGGCTGGCGGCACCACCTCTGCCACCGAGCGGAGCCGGTAGGCGTACCGGTCGGAGGTGGGAGCGAGGTAAGCCGACGCCTCCACCACCAGCGGTCGCCTCGGTCGGACGTAGACGCCCTTTCCCACCTCGCTGTAAACAGCGCCCTCCGCCTTCAGCGCATTGAGGGCACGCTGGACTGTCGCGGTGGCAGCGGAGTACTGCTGCACGAGCGTCGGGATCGACGGCAGCGCTGATCCCGGCGGCAACTCGCCGGACGATAGCCCACCGCGGCGAGAGGTCGGCCCGGCGCGGTTGCGGCTCGGTCAGCGTTCCAGGATCGCTGTTACGCCCTGCCCGCCGGCGGCGCAGATCGAGATGAGTCCGCGGCCGCCGCCGCGCTCGTCGAGTAGCTTGGCCAGGGTCGCCACGATCCGGCCGCCGGTCGCGGCGAACGGGTGCCCGGCGGCCAGCGACGAACCGTTGACGTTGATCCGCTCCGGGTCGATCGCTCCGAGTGGGGCGTCCAGGCCGAGCCGGTCCTGACAGAACTCCGGCGACTCCCAGGCGGCCAGGGTGGCCAGCACCTGCGCGGCGAACGCCTCGTGGATCTCGTAAAAGTCGAAGTCCTGCAGGGTGAGCCCGGCGCGGGCCAGCAGTTGGGGCACCGCGTACGCGGGGGCCATCAGCAGCCCCTCCTCGCCGGGTACGAAGTCCACGGCGGCCGTCTGTGACCAGGTGAACCATGCCTGTACCGGCAGGCTGTGCGCCCGCGCCCACTCTTCACTGGCGAGCAGCACGGTCGACGCGCCGTCGGTCAGCGGCGACGAGTTGCCGGCGGTCATGGTGGCCTGCTCGGCGTCCGGGCCCTTCGTGCCGAAGACCGGGCGGAGGTTGCCGAGCTTCTCCAGGCTGGTGTCGGGCCGCAGGTTCTGGTCCCGGGTCAGCCCGAGGTACGGCGTCATCAGGTCGTCGAAGAACCCCCGCTCGTACGCGGCGGCCAGCCGGTGGTGCGACCGCAACGCCAGCTCGTCCTGCGCCTGCCGGTCGACCTGCCAACGCAGGGCGGTACGGGCGGCGTGCTCCCCCATGGACAGACCGGTGCGGGGCTCGGCGTTGCGGGGAAGCTCCGGCCGGAACGGGTGGGAGGGGCGCAGCCGGGTGGCGGTCCGCACCCGCTCCCCGAGGGTCCGGGCGCTGTTCAGTTTGAGCAGCGTGCGCCGCATCTGCTCGTTCACGGCGAGCGGCGCGTCCGAGGTGGTGTCGACGCCACCGGCGATACCGACCTCAAGCTGTCCCAGAGCGATCTTGTTGGCCACCAGGATGACGGCTTCCAGGCCGGTGCCGCAGGCCTGCTGGATGTCGTAGGCGGGGGTGTGCGGGTCGAGCTTGGAGCCGAGCACCACTTCGCGGGTCAGATTGAAGTCCCGGGAGTGCTTCAGCACGGCGCCCGCCACCACTTCGCCGACCCGCTGGCCGGCTAGGCCGTACCGGGCGACCAGCCCGTCGAGGGCTGCGCCGAGTAGGTCCGCGTTGGACGCCTCGGCGTACCGCGAGTTGGAGCGGGCGAAGGGAATGCGGTTGCCGCCGATGACCGCGACCCGCCGGATGTTCTGCACGTTTCCCGCCTCCTCTGGGGTTGCTCTCAACCTACTCGCCAGTAGGCTACGCCTATGACCGACAGGTACGCGAGCTTCGTCCAATCAGGGGTCGGCCGGGGGCTGGTCAAGCGCCTCGGGCTGCCCGACCCGCCGCAACTTCGCCGGTACCGGAGCGGTGACCCCCTCATCCCCGGACCGGTCCTGCTCGGTGCCGCCGCCGGTGGCCGGCTCGCCGGCAGCATCGGCAAACTCCTGACCGCCGCCGGCGTCGAACTCCGGGACCCGGCCGATGTCGCTCCCGGGGCCCGCCTCGGCGCTCTCGTCTACGACGCCACCGGCATCACCGACTCGACCGCGCTGCGCCAGCTCTACGACTGTCTCCACCCGCACGCCCGCTCGGTGCTGCCCAGCGGCCGGGTGATCGTAGTCGGCACCCCGCCCGCCGAGTGCTCCACACCTCGGGAGGCCACCGCGCAGCGGGCGCTCGAAGGGTTGACCCGCAGCATCGGCAAGGAGTTCGGCCGGGGTGTCACCGCCCAGCTGGTCTACGTGACCGACGCCGCCGACCCGGGCACCGCGACCAGCCTTGAGGCCACGCTCCGCTTCCTGCTCTCCGGGCGCTCCGCGTACGTCTCCGGCCAGGTGATCCAGATCGGTGCCGGGCAAGCCGCGCTCCCGACGGACTGGGACCGCCCGCTGGACGGCCAGGTGGTGCTGGTCACCGGTGCGGCGCGGGGAATCGGCGCGGCGCTGGCCCGGGTCCTGGCCCGAGACGGCGCCGAGGTGGTCGCCCTGGACATCCCGGCCGCCGGCGACGAGCTGGCCACTGTGGCCAACGACATCGGCGCCACCGCCGTGCAGCTCGACCTCACCGCACCGGACGCCCCGGCCCGGCTGGCCGATCACCTCTCCGCCCGCCACGGCCGGGTTGACGTGGTGGTACACAACGCGGGCATCACCCGGGACCGGACCCTCGGTCGGATGGACGTTGACCGGTGGGACCAGGTGATCGATGTCAACCTCTCCAGCCAGGAACGAATCAACGACCTCCTGCTGGAACGCGAGTTGATCCCGGCCGGGGGTCGGATCGTCTCGGTCTCCTCGATCGCCGGAATCGCCGGCAACCGGGGGCAGACCAACTACGCCACCAGCAAGGCCGGCGTGATCGGTCTGGTCGAGTCGCTCGCCCCGGCGCTGGCCGAACGCGGCATCAGCGTCAACGCGGTCGCCCCCGGGTTCATCGAGACCCGACTGACCGCCCGGATCCCGCTGGTGCTGCGGGAGGCCGGCCGGCGGATGAACAGCCTCGCCCAGGGTGGCCTGCCGGTGGATGTCGCCGAGACGATCGGCTGGCTGGCCTGGCCGGCCACCGGCGCGGTCAGCGGCAACGTGGTCCGGGTCTGCGGCCAGAGTCTGCTGGGGGCGTGATGGGAGGCCCGCAGGAGCCGTCCGACGCCGGGCAGACCACCCGGTCCCGGATCCAGCTGGCGACGCTGCCGACGGTCGGCGCGCTCTACCGCCGGGCACTGCTCGGCGCACTGCCCGGGACCGGGTCCCGCCGGGCCGAGCAGCCCCCGGCGGTCGAGTTGGGGGTGGCCGGAATCGCCATCGACCGGGGGCGTCTCGCCGACTACGACCGGGTCTGCGGATTCCGACTCACCGACCGGCTGCCGGCGACGTTCCCGCACGTCCTGGGCTTCCCACTGGCGCTGCGCCTGATGACCGCACCGGACTTCCCGATCCCGCTCGCCGGAGTGGTCCACGTCGGCAACCGGATCACTGTCCACCGCCCGATCGACGCCGCCGAGACGCTCGACTTCGTCGCGTACGCGACGAACCTGCGCCCGCACGACCGGGGCCGGCAGATCGACGTGGTGCTGGTGGGTGCCGTCGGCGACGAGGAGGTCTGGCGTGGTGTCTCCACCTACCTGGGCCGGGAGCAGACATCCGGCGATGGCGAACGAGCCAACCGGGGTGACCGGCCCCCGGCGCCGCGCGCCTGGGCGCACTGGCGCGTCGAGCGCCAGCTTGGGCCCGCGTACGCCCGGGTCTCCGGCGACCACAACCCGATCCACACCTCCCAGCTCGGCGCGCGGCTCTTCGGCTTCCGGCGCCCGATCGCGCACGGCATGTGGAGCAAGGCCCGCTGCCTGGCCGCGCTGGAGCCACGGCTGCCGGATGCGTACACCGTTGACGTGGCGTTCAAGCTGCCGGTGCCGTTGCCGAGCACTGCCGCCTTCGGCAGTACCTCGGCGGGCGACTTCGCGCTGCGCGACCTGCGGGACCGCCCCCACCTCTTCGGCACGCTCCGGGAGCAGTGAGGGCACCCCTTATCCTGCCTTTTGTGGCGGAAGGGCCCCCTTTCCATTCCGGCACCCCGAGCATGAGGAGATGGAGTCCGCGCTCGACCTGCTGCGGCAGCTGATCACCTCACCCCTGGTGTATCTGCTGCTGTTCGCGCTCACCGCAGTCGACGCGGTCGTCCCGATGGTGCCGGCCGAGACGGCGGTGATCACCGCAGCGGTACTGGTCAGCGGCGATGTGCCGGAACTAGCGGGAATCTGGGTCGTCGCCGCCCTCGGCGCGCTGGCCGGCGACCACGCCTCGTATGTGATCGGACGGGGTGGTGGCGCGCGCCGGCTGGCCAGATTTCCGGCGCAGAGCCGGCGGAGAGCCAGTTCGGAGTGGGCCCATCGGGCGTTGCATCGCCGGGGCGGGTTTGTCCTCACCACCGCCCGCTTCCTCCCCGGCGGACGGACGGCGGTGACCCTCACGATGGGCGCGGTGCGCTATCCACTGCGGTCATTCCTGCTCTTTGATGCGATCGGCGCGGGAAGTTGGGCGCTGTACAGCGTGCTGCTGGGCCACTTCGGCGGGCTGGCGTTCCAGCAGGAGCCGCTGCGTGGCGTGCTCGCTGGCCTGGCCCTGTCGGTCGCGGTGACCGGCCTGCTCGAGTTGATACGGCGACTACGCCGGCGCTCGCGTCGCCGGGAGGCCGCCCGTCGGTGAGCGGTGACGCTGCCCGTCGATGACCGATGACACCGCCCGTTGGTAGGCGGTGACACTGCCCGCCGATGATCGGTGACGCCGCCTGTCAGTGACCCGATGGCGATCCGGAGGGCGCGTCAGGAGGAGGCTTCTCCCCGCCGGGCGGGCGGGCGCCAGCTAATCCCGGCGAGCAGTTGGGCAGCGCCGACCCAGGCGACGTTCATCATCCGGGTGGCGGTCTGCTCCGGGTCCGCCTCCGGGTGGTCGACTAGCCAGTCGGCGACTGACTCGGTCGCGCCGACCAGGGCGTACGCAACGACTTCCAGGTCGGTCTCGGTCACCTCGCGCCCCTCGCTGCGCAGGGTGTGCTCGAGCATCCCGGCGACCACCTCGACGATCCGCCGCCGCAGGGCGGTGAGCTCCCCGGCGAAAGGCTGCTCGCCCCGGGCCTGCCGGTAGAGCACCGCCCAGCCGTCGCGGTGGGCACCGACGAAGCCGAGGAAGGCTTGCAGACTCCGCCAGAGCCGCTCGTCGGCCGACAGGTCGGGGGCGACGACGTCGGCGATGGCCTGCATCATCCGGGTTCCCTCGCGGTGCAGGCAGGCGACGAAGAGCTCCTCCTTGGTGCCCAGGTACGCGTAGACCATTGGCTTGGAGATGCCGGCGTCGTCGGCGATCTCATCCATGCTGGCCCCGTGGTAGCCCCGCCGAGAGAAGACCTTGACTGCGGCATCGAGCATCTGTTGCTCGCGGACGGCTCGGGGCAGACGGCGGAAGGTGGGGGTACTGGACACCCTTGCGAGCATACCTACTCGTGCGTAGGGTTACGCGCGAGTAGTCAATTCCCGGAAGGTGTCCCACATGACTGACTTCGACCCGGCCAACTTCGCCAACGTCGGCCCCAAGGAGTTCGCGCAGCTGGTCAAGTCCACCCCCGATGCCAAAATCGCCGAGGTGATGTCGGGTGACCTCCGCGGCAAGGTGCTCGACGAGGTCTTCGGCCGGATGCCGCAGCTCTTCCGCGCCGATCGGGCGGGCTCGACCAACACGGTCATCCACTGGAACATCACCGGCGGCGCCGACGGCGGCACCGACACCTACGAGGTGGTCATCGCCGACGGCGCCTGTACTGTCAACCAGACCTCCCAGCAGGACCCGAAGCTGAGCCTCACCCTGGGCCCGGTGGAGTTCCTCAAGACCGTCTCCGGCGGCGCCAACCCGGTCATGATGTTCATGAGCGGCAAGCTGAAGGCCAAGGGCGATCTGGGGTTGGCCGCCAACATCGCGAACCTCTTCGACATTCCCAAGGCCTGACAGTGGCCGAGTTCTCGCTCGATCTGACCGAAGAGCAGCGAGACCTTCGTGACTGGGTGCACGGCTTCGCCAGCGAGGTCGTCCGCCCAGCCGCAGCTGAGTGGGACGCGCGGGAGGAGACCCCGTGGCCGATCATTCAAGAAGCGGCCAAGGTCGGCCTCTACGGCTTCGAATTCCTCGCGACCTGCTGGGGCGACCCCAGCGGTCTCTCCCTGCCGATCGCCTGTGAAGAACTTTTCTGGGGCGACTCCGGCATCGGCCTGAGCATCTTCGGCACCGGCCTCGCCGTGGCCGCCATCTACGGCACCGGCACGCCGGAGCAGCTGATGGAGTGGGTGCCGCAGTGCTTCGGCGACCTCGACTCCCCCGCCGTGGCGGCGTTCTGCACCAGCGAACCCGAGGCTGGCTCCGATGTCGGCGCGATGCGCACCCGCGCGGTCTATGACGAGGCCGCAGACGAGTGGGTGTTGAACGGCCAGAAGTCGTACGCGACCAACGGCGGAATCGCCGGCGTGCACGTGGTCACCGCCTCGGTCGACCCGGAACTCGGCTCCCGTGGACAGGCGGCGTTCGTCGTACCCCCGGGCACCCCCGGGCTCGCCGCGACCCGCAAGCTCCGCAAGCTGGGCCTACGCGCGTCGCACACCGCCGACGTCTTCCTCGACGAGGTCCGCGTACCCGGCCGCTGCCTACTCGGCGGCAAGGAGGCGCTGGACGAACGGCTCGCCCGGGCCCGCTCCGGCCGACGAGCCGCCTCCCAGGCGGCGATGCGTACGTTCGAGCTCTCCCGGCCGACCGTCGGCGCGCAGGCGATCGGGGTAGCCCGGGCCGCCTACGAGTACGCGCTGGACTACGCGAAGGAACGGGTCCAGTTCGGGCGACCGATCATCGAAAACCAGGCGGTGGCGTTCGCGCTGGCCGACATGAAGATGGAGATCGACGCAGCCCGACTGCTGGTCTGGCGCGCCTCCTGGATGGGGCGCAACAACCGGACCTTCACCGCCGGCGAGGGCTCGATGTCCAAGCTGAAGGCCAGTGAGGTCGCGGTCCGCGCGACCGAGAAGGCGGTGCAGTTGCTCGGCGGTGCCGGCTTCCTCCGCGACCACCCGGTCGAGCGGTGGTACCGAGACGCCAAGATCTACACCATCTTCGAGGGCACCTCCGAGATCCAGCGGCTCGTCGTCGCCCGCGCCATCTCCGGCGTCCAGATCCGCTGACCCGCGGCGGGCTCTCCGGCCACCCCACGGGCTCGGATTGCTCCCCGGGCCCGGATTGCTCCCCGGGCCCGGGTGCGGCCACCCGGCGCGCCGCACTCGAGGGTGACCGCAACCCGAGTTCCCATGGCCGGCCGTTCGCCGCCGATCGGACCCGCCAACACTGCGATCCGCCGCTGCCAGTCCCGACGGACTGGCTACGATGATCTTCGTATGACTCGAACCGAACACCGCCGGCGGACACCGTTGCTGCTGGTCGAAGCGGCGACACTCCTCTCGGCCACCGGCAACGGCGTGGCTATCGTGGCGCTACCCTGGCTGGTCCTGGAACGCACCGGCAGCGCCACCGCAGCCGGTGTGGTGGCCGCCGCCAGCGGACTACCGCTCCTGCTGTCCAGCCTCTTCTCCGGCACGGTCGTTGACCTGCTCGGGCGTCGCCGTACCGCGCTGGTCTCCGACGCCCTCTCCGCCGTCTCGGTCGCCGCCATTCCCCTCGTCGACACCCTGATCGGGCTGAACCTCGGCTGGATCGTCGCGCTCGCCGTCCTCGGTGCGGTCTTCGACCCGGCCGGGATGACCGCCCGCGAGACGCTGCTGCCCGCCGCCGCGCAGGCCGCCGGCTGGCGGATCGAACGGGCGAACGGCGTACACGAAGCGATCTTCGGGCTGGCCTTCCTGATCGGCCCCGGAATCGGCGGCCTGCTCATCGCCACGGTCGGCCCGGAGGCGACGTTCTGGGTCACCGCCGCCGGCTTCGCGCTGTCGGTCCTCCTGGTCGCGGCCGTCCGACTGCCCGGCGCAGGCCGACCCGACCGGCCCCCCAACGGCCTGTGGCGGGGCACTCAGGAAGGGCTGGGCTTCGTCTGGCGGGACCCACTGCTGCGCACCCTCTCCCTGATCACGATGGCGCTGGTCGCGCTCTACCTGCCGGTCGAGGGAGTGCTGCTGCCCGCCTGGTTCGTCGCCGAGGGAGAACCCGCCCGGCTCGGTACCGTCCTGATGGCGATGAGCGCCGGAGCCGTGGCGGGTGCGCTTGGCTCGTCGGCGGCCGGTCGGTTTGTCCGCCGCCGGACCCTGATGGCTGCCGCCCTCGTGATCACCGGCCTGGCCCTACTCGGGCTCGCGTTCCTGCCCCCATACCCGGGGATGCTCGCCTTCGCCGGCCTGGTCGGGCTCGCGTACGGGCCGGTCAACCCGCTGGCCAACTACGCCATGCAGACCCGTACCCCGGAACGGCTCCGCGGCCGGGTGGTCGGGGTGATGACCTCGTTCGCGTACGCCGCCGGGCCCGCCGGTTACCTGCTGGCCGGCCCGCTGGTGGAGTGGCTGGGCCTGGCCACCGCCTTCCTGGTGCTCGCCGGTGCACTCCTGGTGGCCGTGCTGGTCGCCGCGCCGCTGCCGGTGCTGGCGGCGTTGGACGACCCACCCCGGTACCCGCCCGCCCCGCCCGGTGGGACGACGGGGCGGAGTGAGGGGCCGGTGCCGCTCGGCGAGCAGTGGTTGCCCGCCGCGCACCGCGACCCGCCAGCTTCCCGATAGATCGGCGCTCCGCCGGCGGGGTGTGACGGCGGTCAGCTTGGAATGGTGATCCGGCCGTCCACGGCCGCGGCGGCGATGTCGGTGCGGTGGTGCGAGTCGGCCAGCTCGACGCCGCGAACCAACTCGTAGGCGGCGTCACGCGCAGCGGCCAGGTCGGAGCCGGTGGCCGTGCAGCTGAGGACCCGGCCGCCCGCGGAGAGCAGCGCGCCGTCGGCAGCCCGGCGCACCGTACCCGCGTGGATGATGCCCGAGACCTCCGCCCCGTGGATCACGTCGCCCGTGCGCGGCTTCGCCGGGTATCCCTCGGCGGCCACGACGACGGTGACCGCCGCGCCCTCGCGCCACCGCAGCGGCGGGTGCGCGGCCAGCTCACCGGTGGCGGCGGCGTGCAGCAGCCCGGCGAGCGGTGTCTCCAGCAAAGCCAGGACAGCCTGCGTCTCCGGGTCGCCGAAGCGGGCGTTGAACTCGATCACCCGAGGGCCGGTGGCGGTGATCGCCAGGCCCACGTAGAGCAGCCCGGCGAACGGCGTGCCGCGCCGACGCAGCTCGACCAGGGTCGGGTGGACAATGTCGCGCATCACCTCGTCAACCAGGCCGGGCGGCGCCCACGGCAGCGGCGCGTACGCCCCCATGCCGCCGGTGTTCGGCCCGGTGTCGCCGTCCCCGACCCGCTTGAAGTCCTGCGCCGGCAGCAGGGGGACGGCCGTCTCACCGTCGGTGACGACGAAGAGGGAGACCTCGGGGCCGGCGAGGTACTCCTCGATCACGACCTGGCCGCACGCCCGCGCGTGCTCCTCGGCCGCCCGGCGGTCCTCGGTGACCACGACTCCCTTACCGGCGGCGAGGCCGTCGTTCTTGACCACGTACGGCGCGCCGAAGTCATCCAGCGCCTTGCCGACGCTCTCGGCGTCGGCGCAGCTGTACGCGCGGGCGGTCGGCACCTCGGCGGCGGTCATCACGTCCTTGGCGAACGCCTTCGACCCCTCCAGGCGCGCGGCCGCCGCGGACGGCCCGAAGACGGGGACGCCCTCGGCCCGCACGGCATCGGCGACCCCGGCGACCAGCGGCGTCTCCGGCCCCACGACCACCAAATCCGCGCTGCACTCGACCGCGAGCGCCGCCACCGCGGCCGGATCGGTAAAGACCACGTCCCGCATCCCGGCGACCGTGCCGATCCCCGGATTCCCCGGCGCGGCGAACAGCACCTCGACCGAGGGATCGGCCACCAACCCGAGCGCGAGGGCATGCTCCCGCCCACCGCTACCAATCAGAAGTACCCGCACGGGATGATCCTACGACCTCCACTCGCAGCCCACTCGGTCCTGGGGTAGGGACGACGACCGGGGAACTCAGGGCAGGAGCGGGTGGTAGACGACGTTCTCCTCCCGGCCGGGGCCGACGCCGACCACGCTGACCCGGGTACGGCAAAGCTCCTCGATCCGGGCGATGTAGCGGCGGGCGGCGGCGGGCAGCTCCGCCTCGGTCCGCGCCGTGCTGATCTCCTCCCACCAGCCGTCGAGCTCCTCATAGATCGGAGTCGCGTGGTGGAAGTCCGTCTGCGTCATCGGCATCTCGTCGACGCGCTTGCCGTTGATCTCGTACCCGACGCAGATCGGCACCTTCGGCAGGCCGGTCAGCACGTCGAGCTTCGTGACGACCAGGTCGGTGACCCCGTTGAGTCGACACGCGTACCGGGCGACGACCGCGTCGAACCAGCCGCACCGACGTTCCCGACCGGTGGTGGTGCCGTACTCGTGGCCGATCTTGCGCAGGTGCTGGCCGTTGTCGTCGTGCAGCTCCGTCGGGAACGGGCCGGCACCGACCCGGGTGGCGTACGCCTTGCTGACCGCGATCACCTTGGTGATGGCGGTCGGCGGGACTCCCGCTCCGACGCAGGCCCCACCGGCCGTCGGGTTCGAGGAGGTCACGAAGGGGTAGGTGCCGTGGTCCATGTCGAGCATGGTCGCCTGGGCGCCTTCCAACAGCACGGTCTCGCCGCGGTCCAGCGCATCCCAGAGCATCGCCCGGGTCTCGGCGATGTACGGCCGAAGCCGCTCGGCGTAGCCCAGGTACTCCTCGACGGTCGCCTCGACGTCGATCGCCTTGCGGTTGTACACCTTGAACAGCATCTGGTTCTTCTCGCGCAACGCGAGTTCCAGCTTCTTGCGGAGGATCCCCGGGTCGAGCAGGTCCTGCACCCGGATCCCCATCCGAGCGACCTTGTCTCCGTACGCCGGGCCGATGCCCCGGCCGGTGGTGCCGATCCGAGACGACCCCAGGTACCGCTCGACCACCCGGTCCAACGCCCGGTGGTGCGGCATGATCAGGTGGGCGTCGCCGGAGATCCGCAGCCGGGAGACGTCCACACCGCGCTCGGCTAGCCCGTCGATCTCGGCCAGCAACACCTTCGGGTCGACCACCACGCCGTTCCCGATGACAATCTTCGCGTTCGGCGAGAGCGCCCCCGAGGGCATCAGATGCAGCGCATACTTCTGCCCATCCGGGGTGATGACCGTGTGACCGGCGTTGTTGCCACCGGAGTAACGCACCACGTGGTCGACCCGCTCCCCCAGCAGGTCGGTAACCTTGCCCTTGCCCTCATCGCCCCACTGGGCCCCAAGAAGCACGATCGCTGGCATCTTCTTCAGCCTCCAGAAGGCTCGGGTGCCAGGCGGCGACCGGTCGGCGAGCCCGGGGTGTCAGGCTAACAAGAAGTGACAGCGCGGCCGGCAGGGGTTCGCGCGTGAGGTCAGGAGGGCTGCGACCCGTGTACGACGTGGTGCTGCTCACGCTCGGCTCGGAGCGGGACGCGCCGGGCACCTGCGGCAGCGACGGCGCCTGCTGCAGCGAAACCGACAAGACCACCGGCGAGCCGTCGACCGAACGCTGTGAGACCCCCCGCGTACCGGTGCTGGCCTGCGCGGACGCGCTCACCGCCCGGGGCGCACGGGTCGACCTGGTGACCGCCCGCTCCGAGCGGGAAATCGACGAGGTGCTGAGCCGCCTCGATGGCCCACCTCGACCGGACGGCCTCGGCTGGCCCGACCCCAGTTCCCGCACCCGACTGATCGTCGGCACCGCCAGTGACGCACAGTTGCGCACTGTCCTACGTCGCCTCGTCCGGCGGTACGCTCCACCACCGAGCCGCCGCCCGGCGGATCTGCCGGTCAACCGGACGGTGCCGGACCTGCCACCGGTCGGCGTGCTGCCGCTCGACCCAGCCCGCGGTGGCGGTCAACCTCGAGATCTGGCAGCGCAACTCGGGCTGCCCCGCGACCCGGTGGCGGTGGCGGCGGCGGTGTTGGAGGGCACGCCCCGCCGGCTCGACCTGCTGCGCAACGACGCCGGCTCGGTCACGCTGGACGGCGCACTGCTCGGCGCCGCCGATGAAGGGGGCCAGCCGCTGCACTGGCGAGGCCGGGTCGAGGTCGACGACACACTCCTGTCCGCCGGTGACGACCCGCTGCTGGCCTGCGCCATCGGCAACGCCGGTGGGTATGCCCGGCTGGCCGACGTGACTCTGCTCGCCACCCCCGACCCGGGGGACGGCCTGGTCGAGGTCGCGGTGGCCGTCCCGGTCCTCACCTCGTCCCGGTGGGGCCGTCGCCGGGTACGCCTGGAGGTTCGCCGGGCCCGTGGTCGGGCGGTGGCCGTGGTGCCCCGGGAAGGGGCGATCCCGTTCCTTGACGACGGCGCCGAGGGCCAGCTGAAACGGAAACGGTCCTGGTGGACCGAGCCGGGTGCCTGGGCGGTCTGGTCTCCCCGGACCGCCAACCGGTAGGCCCCTCGGTCCGTTCCCGAGGCATATCCTCTCAGCAGGAGGCATGGGGAGGAACCATGGTGGACGAGAACGCCGACCGGTCGTACGCGTCCGGCCAGCTGCCGGCACCGGAGCGGGACATCGAACCCTTGTGGCCGGTGGCCGAGGCCGAACCGGTGTCCTGGTCTCCCGCGCCGGATGACCAGAACCAGCCGCCGTCGCCGCCCGACAGGACGCCGGTCGTCACCGGGTGGACGAGCGTTCCTTCCGACGCAGCGAGCGCCTGGGCGCCACGCCCGGACGGCGATCCGCGCGGCGCGGTAGCCGATGCTCCCCCAGCGCCCCCCGCCCCCAACCTGGTGCCGAATCCCGGCGTCAATCTTCACCAACCGTTCAGCCTCGACCCGACCGGTCCGGCGCCCGGGGCATTGACCGGAGGTAGACCGCCCCCCGAGACACTGACGGAGAGCGGTCCCGCCGGCGACAGAGCCGCCTGGGCTGGCCGCGGCGGCACCTCGACCGAGTCGCCGTGGGGGGCGCCACCGCAACGCCCAGCACCGGAAGAGATCGGCTACGACCCGGGCCAGGCCAGCAACAACCCGAGCCAGGCCAGCAACGACCTGGCCGGCGCCGGCGAGGACCGGCACGGTCCAGCCGGGCCCCCCGGCACGCCCGTTTCCCCCGGCCCGGAGTCTGGCGCGCCGCCAGCGCCGACACTCGAATCGGCCACCGGTAGGGCAGCCGTCCCAACGCCCTACCCAACCGCTGGCCTGCCACCGGCGGGACCACCAACCACCGGCCTGCCACCGGCAGGGCCGCCAACCGCAGTACTGCCACCGGTAGGGCTGGCTCCGGGTCCCTACCCACCAACGCACGGCAGCCCGGTACCTCCGCCGGCCGGGTGGACGCCCACAGGGCAGGCGCCACCAACCGCCGAGGACTTCGCCCGGCGCCGGCAGGTACGCCCGGCGGATCCGATGGCCACCATGGGCGTTCGGGCGATGGTCAACAGAATGGGGCTCCGCCTTCCGCCCGGCCGCCAGGAACAGGAAATGCGCCGCGACGTGGAGATGGTCCGCCGCAACTTCGGCGGGCTGCGCCAGGTGACCGTGGTCAATCCGAAAGGCGGCGCCGGCAAGACGGTGGCGATCCTGCTACTCGCCATGACCTTCGGTCAGAAGCGTGGCGGCTACGTCCTGGCCTGGGACAACAACGAGACGCAGGGCACCCTGGGCATGCGGGCCCAGCAGGACTTCCATGCCCGTACGGTGCGAGACCTGCTGCGCGACCTGAATCAATTCCACGGCTCACACGGGCGGGTCGGGGACTTGTCGCAGTACGTCCGGGCCCAGGGCGAGGGGATGTTCGACGTCCTCGCGTCGGACGAGTCGGCCACCGGCGGGGGGATGCTCACCGCTGCGGCATTCGCGGAGATCCGCGAGGTGGTCAGCCGCTTCTACAAGCTGATCTTCGTTGACACCGGCAACAACGTGCGGGCGCAGAACTGGCAGGCCGCGATCGACGCCACCGATCAGCTGGTGGTGACCATGTCGGCCCGCAACGATTCAGCGGAGACAGCCGCCCGGATGCTCGACCATCTGGAGCAGAGTGGCCGGCAACGACTGGTGCGACAGGCGGTGACCGTCGTATCGATGCCGCCGTCGAGAAAAGAGATCGACCTACCGGCGATTCAGGCGCACTTCGCGGCGCGGACCCGGGCAGTGCTCCTGGCCCCGTACGAGCGGCTCATTGACTCCGGCGAGCCGCTCCGCTACGGGGCGCTCTCGTCGGCCGCCCGGGACGCCTGGCTCAAGATCGCAGCCGCAGTGGCCGAGGGGCTCTGAATCGCCGAGACGAACCGGTGCGCCGGGCTGGCCGCGACCAGCCCGGCGTCGGTCATCCGAGGGTAGGTCAGTCGCTCGCCAGCGCGTCCGCCGCGGCCGGGTCGCAGTCGCGGAGGAACTGGGCACAGCGGGCCGCCTCATCGGCCTCGCCGATGGCGTCAGCCGCCCGGGACAGCACCCAGAGGCACCGCAGGAAGCCCTGGTTCGGCTCATGCGACCACGGCACCGGACCGTGCCCCTTCCAACCGTTTCGGCGTAGCTGGTCCAGGCCCCGGTGGTAGCCGGTGCGGGCGTACGCGTACGCCTGGACCACCTGGTCCGCTGCGAACGCGCGGACCGCGAGCGCGGCCCAAGCGGCACTGAACGTGGGGAAACGTGCCGCCACCGCGGCGAAGTCCTCGTCCGCGCCGCTCTCCTCAGCGGCGGCGATGGCGCGGTCAGCCTCATCGTGCACGGGCAGGAGGGTGGCCGGTGGCTCCGGCAACAGGTTCTGCATCGCCCTATTCAACCCGCTTCCCTCGACATCCCGCGAGCGGGTCGTCTGACCAATCGCACCACGCCGCGCGAACAACCCACCGCCGCCGGCCGGCCGCGCTGCTGGTCACCGACTCCGACTCCGATGCTACGCGGGCAGCCCTCGGGCTGCCGGAGGATGCACCAAGAGCAACGGCCGGCTCCCGGTGCGGGAGCCGGCCGTCGACTACGGCGATCAGGTCACTTCATCCGGGTGCCGGTGGAGCGCAGGTCCTCGCAGGCCTCGACGATGCGGGCGGCCATCCCGGCCTCGGCGGCCTTGCCCCAGACCCGCGGGTCGTACTTCTTCTTGTTGCCGACCTCACCGTCGACCTTCAGCACTCCGTCGTAGTTGCTGAACATGTGGTCCGCGACGGGACGGGTGAAGCAGTACTGGGTGTCGGTGTCGATATTCATCTTCACCACCCCGTAGTCCAGCGACTCACGGATCTCCGACAGGAGCGAACCGGAGCCGCCGTGGAAGACCAGGCTCAGCGGCTTGTCCTTGCCGTACTTGGCCCCGACCGCCGCCTGAATCTGGTTGAGCACCTCGGGACGAAGCTTGACGTTGCCCGGCTTGTAGACGCCGTGCACATTGCCGAAGGTCAGCGCCGCCATGTAGCGGCCCTTCTCCCCCAGGCCAAGCGCCTCAACCATGGCCAGGCCGTCGTCAACGGTGGTGTAGAGCTTCTCGTTGATGGCGTTCTCGACACCATCCTCCTCGCCGCCGACCACACCGACCTCGATCTCGAGGACGATCTTGGCCTTGGCGGCCTCACCGAGAAGCTGCTCGGCGATCGTGAGGTTCTCCGCTACCGGCACCGCCGAGCCGTCCCACATGTGCGACTGGAACAGCGGCTCCTGGCCGGCCCGCACCCGCTCCTGCGAGATGGTCAGCAACGGCCGGACGAACTTGTCCAGCTTGTCCTTCGGGCAGTGGTCGGTGTGCAGGGCGATGTTCACCGGGTACTTCTTGGCGACCTCGTGGGCATACCCAGCGAAGGCCACCGCGCCGGTGACCATGTCCTTCACCGAGGGGCCGGAGAGGTACTCGGCGCCACCGGTGGAGACCTGGATGATGCCGTCACTCTCCGCGTCGGCGAAGCCCTTCAACGCCGCGTTGAGGGTCTGCGAGGAGGTCACGTTGATCGCGGGGTAGGCGAACCGGCCTGCCTTGGCACGGTCCAGCATCTCCGCGTAGGCCTCGGGGGAAGCGATAGGCATGTCGAACGCTCCTTACTTAACGCTCTCGGCCGTCGCCGGCCGCTGTTGTCCATGGGTGCGCCGGACCGCGCTGTCCACCGCCGGCAGTATCCCGCAGTTGATTACGGTCGGCACCACCGGCCCGGGCACGCCCGGTCTCGTCGCCCCTGGTTCGACCCAGCCCAGCGACGCTGATCAGAAAGGTCCGGACCGCCCGTTCGCACCCCGGTGGAGGCCATGCCCCCATCGTGGCACCGGGGCACCACACCGGGGAGGCATTCCCGTTTCCGAACGGATCGGCTCGGTCCACGCCACCCCCCGACGCGGAGCGTGACCAGCCCGTACGGTGTGGGTAGCTGCCCGCACGAGATCCAGGGAGGGACCATGGGCCTACCCGACGAGGACTTCGCCCCGGGCGAGCACCTCACGCCGGACGAGCGGAACCCAGAGGCCGAGCCGGCGGACGCGCTCGAGCAGGCCACGGTGGTCCTCCCGGGCGAGGTGGAGGTCGAGCCGCAGCTCGGTCTGGAGGTCAACGGCTGGGACGCGACGGAGCAGGCCCGGGCCGTCGGGGGCGACGAGGACGACTACCGCTGAGCGGGCGACCGACTGGCCGGGCATCGCGCCCGGAAGCGCAGCCAGACGCAACTGACCAAAAGGTGGATTCAACTCAGTTCTTTAGCTGGCATCGGCCAGCAAGACCTGCTCGGGGCAGCCAGGCGTCGAGAGGTCGATTACGATCCACAAACCGACTTTGGTGTGACCCCCAGCCGAAGGAATTCCATGTTCAAACACCCCACCCGGCGCTGGCTCGCCGGGATCGGCCTCGCCGGCGCGCTCGTCGCCACCGCCACTCCCGCCGCGGCGGCCGAGACCGACATCACGCTCGGTGTCTACTTCGACAACGTCACCCTCGCCGCCGGCTCCGCCGGCAAGGACAGGTCGTCGACCATCTCCGCCTCGGCGCCGGTCACCCTGCAGGACCTGACCGTCCAGTACGACTTCAGCGACCTCGCCGGCAAGGTCGATGTCTCCTCGGCGAGCCTGGGCAACGACTGCACCACCCCGGAACCACATGTGTTGCGCTGCGTCGAACCCCTTGCCCAGCACATTGAGGACAGCCGAGGCGCCTACAGGGTGCTTCTCGTACCCATCGCCGCCGCCGCGAACGGCGACGAGGGGATGCTGAAGGTCAGCTTCAGCGCCAAGGGCTTCTCACCGGTCACCCATGAAGCGACAGTACGCGTCGGCACCGGCGTCGACCTCGTCGCCGGGGCAGAGCACGAACTCTCCGCCGCACCCGGTGAGACGTTCACGGAACCGCTGACGGTCAGCAACATGGGCGAGGTCACCGCCGACGGGGCGGTCGCGTTCTTTGACCACGACTACGGGATCCGGGCCGACCAGCGCTTCAGCAACTGCAACTACGACGGCGACCATCTGGTCTTCTGCCGCTTCGATGAAAAGCTGACGTCAGGGGCCAGCTACAGCGCCCCCCTCACCCACACGCTCGGGGCGGACACCTACGCGCCGAGTTCCTTACACGGCAATGTCTACTGGCAAACGCCGGCCGAATTCGAAGCCTACGAGGCGCGTCTGCACCACCTGGGTATCTCCCTGGGAGAGCCCGGCACCGGTGGGAAGCTCACGCTGACCGAACAGAACCGCACCCAGTCGGCTCGGGAGCCACAGGCCGATACCGACCCGTCGAACAACTGGTCCTATATATCCATCTCGGCCACCGGGGAAAACGGCACCGACCTGGAGGCGATCGGCGCCGAGCTCTCGGGGGAGAAGGACGCCGAGATCCACGCGACCATCGGCTTCCGCAACAACGGTCCGGCCACCCTCAACTACAGTCGACCCGGATCGTCGGTGACCTACCTTGAGGTCGACATCCCGCAGGGAACCACGGCGGTCGGAGTGCCCGACAACTGTGCCCCGATACAAGGCGACCAACTGGGCGACCGGGGTGAACCGGGGGCAGCGAAATACCACTGCTACGCCCCCATCATCAGCAAGGTGGGCGAGCAGGAGACGTACGACTTCACCCTCCGGATCGACGAGGTCATCGCGGATGCTGCCGGCGCGGTGCGGGTCAACGTGCCCTGCCAGTGCGACGGCGGCTTCTACGACGACATCAAGCCGGCCAACGACGAGGCCGCGATCCTGGTCAATGCGAGCGGCGGCAGTGGGGGCGGCGGTGACGGTGCCGACCCGAGCCTGCCGATCACCGGTGACTCCACCCTGCGGGTGGTTGGTCTCGGCGGCCTGCTGCTCGCCATCGGCGCGGCCGGCTTCGTGGTCGCCCGCCGCCGGCGGAACAGTTTCGTCGCCTGATCTACCCAGCAGCACCGCGCTGCCCCGTCAACCTGCCCGGTTGGCGGGGCAGCGTGCATGAGAGCGCATTTCTGGGCGGCTTAGTCCGTGCCGGTGGCGCGCGGCGGCTGCTTCTCCGGCGAAGGTAGCCCCAACCGGCGGCGTGGGTGCAGCTCTGACGTCAGGCATCGGACAGACCGGGCTGCCACCTAGACTACGGACATTCCCGTCGCCGCTGGCGACATCCACCGCCCGGCAGCCCCACGGAGGTCACCGCGTGCCGACGCCCACCACTACCCTGGCTCTCGGGCCGGACTGGCTCGATCCCGAGGTCCTGATCTCGACCTTCGGCCTGCTCGGCATCCTGGTGATCGTCTTTGCCGAGTCGGGGCTACTGATCGGCTTCTTCCTGCCCGGTGACTCGCTGCTCTTCACCGCCGGCCTACTCACCGCCGACGGGAAGTACATCACCTGGCCGCTCTGGCTGGTCTGCCTGCTCATCACGCTGTCGGCCATCGCCGGTGACCAGGTGGGGTACGCCTTCGGGCGCAAGGTCGGGCCGGCGCTGTTCCGGCGGCCCAACTCGAAGCTGTTCAAGCAGGAGAACCTGCTGAAGTCGCACGAATTCTTCGAGAAGTACGGGGCCCGTTCAGTAGTCCTGGCCCGCTTCGTGCCGATCGTCCGGACGTTCACCCCGATCGTGGCCGGGGTCAGCCGGATGAACTACCGCACGTTCGTCATCTACAACGTGATCGGCGCGATCCTCTGGGGCACCGGCGTGACGGTGCTCGGCTACTTCCTCGGCCAGATCCCGTTCGTGAAGGCGAACATCGAACTGATCCTGATCGCGATCGTGGGTCTCTCGGTGGTCCCCATCGTGGTCGAGTTGCTGCGAGCCCGTTGGGCGGCGAGGCGCGGCACCACCGCGGCGGAGCGGGCCGCTGCCGAGGAGGCGATCCGGGAAACCCGGGAGCACTACGGCAAGCACTGACCTGGCCAGGGCGCGGCACCGAGTGGCCGTGCCCCGGTACCCTGCGGTGCCCGCGCTCGAAGCGGCACGTCTGAGGGTGCGCCCCGTCGCGCGACGGGGCGCTGTGTCGGCCGCGGCGCCACCCCTCGGCGCACCCCGAGTCGCGCTCCGACCGGCGAGCTGTCAGCCAGCCGGCCGCAATCCGCGAAACCGACCGTCCGACGCCACCCGCTCGGAGGGCGTCGGACGAGCGGTACGGTCAGCGCGCCTTCTTGCCGGCACGCTTACGCGGCGGCGTCAGGAGGTCGGCGATCGTCGCGATCGCGGTCGGCACCAGCCGGTAGTACGCCCAGACGCCGCGCTTCTCCCGCTCCAGCAGGCCAGCCTCGGTGAGGATGCGCAGGTGATGGCTGACCGTCGGCTGGGAGAGGCCGAGAGGCGCGGTGAGATCACACACGCACGCTTCGCCCTCCGGGGCCGACTGGATCAGGCTTAGCAGCCGCAGTCGAGCGGGGTCGGCAAGGGCCTTGAGGACCCCGGCCAGCCGCTCCGCGTCTGCTCGTTCGATTGGCTCGCCGGCAAGCGGCGAGATCTGAGGCATTGTCATTTCCGCCAACGCAGTTCCCACGTATTCCATCCTTCCACCAGCAGCATTGACTCGCCTGCATATCGGCGAATCCAAATCGGCAGACTTTTACGCCACAAGGCCGAGGTCAGCCAACGTATAGGCCGCCCGGTACGGCAGTCCGGCGGCTCGCACCGCGGCGCCGGCACCTCGATCAACAATAACCGCTACCCCCACCACCTCGGCCCCGGCCTCACGTAGGGCCTCGACAGCAGTCAACACGCTCTGACCCGTGGTGGAGGTGTCTTCCACCGCAAGCACCCGGCGCCCAGCCACGTCGGGCCCCTCGATCCGGCGTTGTAGCCCGTGCGCCTTGCCGGCCTTACGGACTACGAAGGCATCCAGCGGACGGTCGGTACCGGCGGTGGCGTGCAGCATCGACAGCGCGACCGGGTCGGCGCCGAGGGTGAGCCCACCCACCGCGTCGTACGCCCAGTCGGCGGTCAACTCCCGCAGCACCCGGCCCACCAACGGTGCGGCCTCGTGATGCAGCGTTACGCGTCGCAAATCCACATACCAGTCCGCCGCACGCCCTGAGGAGAGCACCACTCGACCATGGACCACTGCCAGGTCGGTGATGAATTTACGCAGGTCGTCGTGGTCCCCCATGGCGAAGAGGGTACTGCTCGATGCTGGGAGCTGTGTGTCGGGGCGGCCTAGGTCAACCCTGCGGGCGATGTGACAGCGGGCGATATATCGCCACGCTCCGCAACCGGAACGGTCGTCGGCACCGCCGACGGCCGTTCGGGCCCATCACTGTTCCCCGCGGCTAACCTGCCCCCGGGCGTCCTGCGAGAAGGCCTCCACCAGCCGCCGGGGCGCGTGCCGTATCGCCGCCACGAGCAGCTTGTACTTCCACACCGGGACACTGACCAACTTGCCTTTTCGCAGGTCACGCAGAGATTCAGCGACGACATCCTCCGCCCGCAGCCACATCCACGCCGGCGTCTTCGATCGGTCGATACCGGCTCGATCGTGGAACTCGGTCCGGGTGTAGCCCGGGCAGAGAGCCATCACCTGGACACCGAACTCCCGTACCGACAGACCGACCGACTCGGTGAAGCTGGTCACCCACGCCTTGCTCGCCGGGTACGTCGAACCGGGCATGACCGGCCCGAACCCCGAGACCGAAGAGACATTTATCACTGCCCCACTGCGCCGCTCGGCCATCGGCTGGACGGCGGCGAGAGTGAGCCGCATCACTGCGTGCACGTTGAGCCGGAGCAGACGCGCCTCGTCCTCCGGCGACGACCGCAGGAACGGCGTGTTGAGGCTGATCCCGGCATTGTTCACCAGCAACTCGACCGGAGAACCCGTGGTGAGCCGGCGCTCCACCTCCGCGCAGCCATCGTCGGTGGACAGATCGGCGGAGATTGTCTCGACCTCTCGGCCATGCTGGGAGGTCAGCTCGGCGGCGACCTCCCCCAGTCGGGCCGCGTCTCTGGCAACCAGCACCAGGTGCCAACCTTCCGCGGCCAGTTGGCGCGCGAACTCCGCGCCGATGCCGGCCGTCGCACCGGTGATCAAGGCACGCCGCTCGGTGGTCGGCTGGTCACTCGACACGTGCGGCTCACCTCGGAGGGTACGGGGGCACATACGGCCCGTGCGGGGAGGGAACGGGCCGGCGGAACCAGGTGGCTGCTGGCGGCAAGGCCAGCAACGTTGCTACCACAAGGTAACCGAGCACCTGCCCAACCGAAAGACCTGCGCCGAGCGAGATCCACCAGTCCGGGTACGCCTCGGGCAGCTGGGCGAGAAGCTCGATAGTGGAGCGGTCGTCGGCACCCGGCTGCATGGGGAAAGCCCGCATCCCGCCCAGGACGGTGAGCCCGCAGCAGCCGGCGAGCACTCCCAGCCCGGCGACCACCCAGGTCACTACCCGCGCACCGGAACGGCCAGTGCGCACCGTCCCAGCGAGCGCAGCCAACAGCACCCCGGCGAGCAGACTGACTACCGCGCCGGCCACTGTCCAGACACTGACCAGCAGGACTATCGCCTCGACCTCATCCGACGAGGCCGCGCTTCCCGCCGCCGACCGGAAGGCGTTGACCGTACTGAACAGAACGAACAGGCCGGCAACAGCGTATGCGATGGCGACCACCGCCATCAACGCCAGCAGCACGACAGCCGCGGTCACCGCAGCGGGGCGGCGGGCCGGTTCGGGGTACGACACGACTGGTCCCTCCGGTAGGCGTCGGGTTGCACGCTATCCGGAGGGACCAGTCGTGTCGCGTTCTCCGGCGGGGAGGTCGCCGGGCACTAGCGGCTAGCCGTGCCCGCCGGACTGCCCGCCGCCACTGGAGTCTGACGATCCCGGGTTCCCCGAGGAGCCCGAACTCCAGTCGCCCCCCGAGGAGCCCGACTGGCCCGAGGAGCCTGCACCCGGATCGGCCTGCGGATAGCCAGACTGGCCCGGGGCCGGGGGATACGCCGGACCCCCCGGGGCCTGCGGATACCCCGGACCACCCGGAGCCTGCGGATACCCCGGGGCCTGCGGATACCCCGGACCACCCGGGGGCATGGGGTAGACGGCGCCCGGGACCGGGGGCTCCCACTGCTGCTGCGGCTTACGGAAGAACTCATTCGACTTCGGCAGCGCAAGCAGGATCAAGCCCACCAACAGGGCGATAGCGCCGAGCGTCGAGGCCAACACCGGTTGGTGCCAGGCTGGTAGGGCTTCCTCCAGCCGAAGGTTGACTTCCTCCTGGCTGACCACGTCGCCGGAGACCTCGCTCTCCACGGCGCTACCCGCCAGTCCAATCCCCATGCAGCAGAGCGCGATACCGCCGACGACCCAGGTGACGATCCGGGCCGGGTTCATCCCCCGGTTGTTGAGCAGGGCGAGAACAACTAGTCCGACCGCGAAGAGCAAGCTGAGCGCGCTTGCCGCGGCGATCACGAACACCGCGAAGCCCTCGGTACCCTCGGCTTCGGTACCGGCGTAGGCGTCCCGGATGATCTCCTGGAACTCGCCCAGGACGGTGAGCATGACGACTGTGTCAATCAGTGTCAGGGCGCCATAGAAAATAAGCAGGTAGCTGGAAATGGTGACGATGCCCGGACGCACCCGTACGGGCTGTTGCGGATTTACCACGAGTCTCCTTCCCTCATTCGCGCCCACACCGTACGGCCTCGGGCCAACACCGACGGTACGAGGATCTCAGTACCCGCGCCATTCGGCACGCGCGTACTCGAGCACTCGGGGTTGCAGTAGCGTTGATGCCGGCATGTTGACTCGACGCCGGTCCGGCGGGAAAACCTCGGCGGCGGCCAGCGTGGCCGGGTTCAGAAAGCGCAGGGTTGGCGCGTCGCTCGGTACGGCCAGCATTGGCGGGGTCTCCTCGGGTGCGGCGAGCAGAAAACCCCAGTCACCGAATGAGGGAACGTCCACATGGTATGGCGTGGTGGCGAATCCGGCCTCCCGTAGTGACGCCTCAATGGACCAATACGACCGGGGTGCAAAGTACGGGGAGCCGGCCTGCACGACCAGCCGACCCTCGGTGGCCAACGCGTTGCGGACCAGCGTGTAGAACTCCACCGAATAGAGCTTCGCGGTAGCCGTCTCGTCTGGGTCGGGTAAATCGGCGATTATCACGTCAAATTGCTCGGCAGTGGAGCGCAGCCACCCGAACGCGTCGGCATACAGAACCCGCACCCGAGGGTCATCGAGCGAACCGCCGTTGAGCTGCCGCAATCGCGGCTCTGTGCGGGCCAACGCCACCACCGCCGAATCCAGGTCGACCACGGTGATCCGGCGGACGTCCGGGTAGCGCAACAGCTCCCGAACCGCGAGTCCGTCACCGGCGCCGAGCACAAGCACCTCACCGCGCGAACCAGCGAGCGCCGGATGCACCAGCGTCTCGTGGTACCGGTACTCGTCGACCGAACTGAACTGGAGATCCCCATTGAGGAAGAGGCGCAAGTCGGTCCCACCGCCGGGCTCGGCCACCGACCGGGTGAGGACGATTTCTTGGTAGCGGCTTCGCTCCGCGTGCACCACCGGATCGCGATAGAGCTGTTGACGGGCGGTCACCTCAAAATCATGGGCGGTCAGCCACGCGTACCCGAGACAGACAGCGACCAGCACGGAGCCGGCGGTTAATGCCATCCGCGCCCGGCCGCTGAGTTCTCGCCGAAAGACGGTGAAGACCAACGCCAGGCCGGCGACCGCGTTCACCCCGCCGACCACAAGCGCGCCCTTGAGCTGGCCGAAGAGCGGCAGCAGCAGGAACGGGAAGGCCAGGCCGCCGAGGAGGGCGCCGACGTAGTCGGCGGCGAACAGGTCGGCAACCGCGCTGCCGGCCGCCTGCCGGCGAATCCGTTGCAGCAGCACCATCAGCAGCGGGATCTCCGCGCCGATCAACAGTCCGAGCACGAAGGCGGTGCCGACCAGGGCCGGCAGATACAGGTTCAGCCAGGCGAACGCCGCGTAGAGGCCGAGTACTGACAGGCCACCGAGCAGCGCCAGGGCCAGCTCGATCGCGGCGAAAGCGGCGGCGGCCCGCGACTGCAGCGGCTTCGCGGCGAGGGCTCCCACGCCCATCGCGAAGACCATGACCCCGAGCACGATTGACGCCTGCCCGACCGTGTCGCCGATCAGGTAGCTGCCGAGCGCGACCAGGGCCAGTTCGTAGACCAGGCCGCAGGCCGCGCAGACGAACACCGCGGCCAGCACGGCAGCGCGAGCCGGTCGCCACCGGACCGGCGCGTCCACGTCCACCGTCACGCCCGCTCCACCGTCCGCACCGAGGCCGCGCCCGCACCGCGCCCGTTGGCAACCGCCGCCTCGCCGCGCCTCCGACGCCACTGAACCAGGCCGACCACGACCAGCAGCACGGCGATCAGAAACATCCCGGTGGCCCCGATCAGCCAGCCTGAGCGGTCCCGCCATAGATCGCTGCCGGCTGCCGGCAGCGGGCTCGGCGCCTCGGCGGGCTCGCTCGGGATCGTCGGCTCCGGACTGGCCACCCCGCTCTCGACAACGAGTAGTGGAAGACTCACCGCGGCCCGCATCGCCGCCCATCCGGGCTCCTCAACGAAGGTCGCTTCATCGAGGCCGAAACGGGACAACCCAGCCACCAATCCGGGTAGCTCGGGGAAGAATTCGGACGACCCCTCGACCGCCACCGTGGCGTAGTCCTCGGCCTCGCTGCTCTCCGGGGTGTAGACAACGGTCGCGGCGACCCGTAGCCAGCGGGGGCACCGCGGGTGGTCGACCACCGAGATGCCGGCACCGAGATTCGAGCCGACGCTGACCACGTCCCCCTGCTGGAGCTTCCAGCCGTAGCAGATGCCCTGTTGCTCGGCGGCGTCATGCAGGAGGGCCACGGTGTCGTTCCGCTCGATGGTGGCGGACGGCGACACGACGGTGCTCTCACTGTCGGTCAGGGCGACGACGACCGGAATGACGACGATGACCGCCAAGGCGATGGCACCCCACACCAACCCGCCCCGCTCGTCGGACCTCCGCGGCTGCGCCCCCGGGGCCATCAGCTGATCGCGGCGGCGATGATCGCGCCGGCAGCGAGGTGGATGGCGACGGTGACCCAGACCGCGGGGTGCGGTTCCGGGTCGACGAGGATCTCGCCCAGCCGCCCGGGGGTAGCGAGATCCAGCAACAGGAACGCGGCTGCCATGATGACCAGGCCCAGGAGCCCGTAGGACGCCGCCCCGACCAAGCCGACGACGAAGTCGTCCTCGCTGGCGGCGATCGCGGCAACCACGATGATGCCGACGCCGAGCAGATTCGAGGCGAGCAGGAGCGCGGCGTTGCGGTTGCGTTCATTCCAGATCAGCTGATTGAGCCGGCCCGGGGTGGCCAGGTCAACCAGGCCGTAGCCGACGCCCATCAGAGCGATCCCGACTACTCCGTAGGCGAGGGTGAGCAGCAAGTCGGTGACGAGGGTCTGCACAGGGGTGCTCCAGAGTTCGTTCGGTCGGCGAAGGTCCTACTTGCCAGTGCCCGGGCCACCACCCCGGACGGTGTTGCCCCGACCCCAGCCCCAGTGACTACCGACCTGGGAGTAGTAGCGCGGGTACGCGGTGGTAAGCCGTTCCAGGAGGATCAGTGAGCCAGCGGCGACCGGCCGGATCACCACCGAGTCATCGTCGTAACGCAGGTAGACGCCGGTGCTGTCGATGTATTGGTCCGCCGGCTGCCAGGCGTCGGTGAGCTCCTGGGCCACCTGGCTCGGTTGTTTCGTCGAGCTGTAGGCCAATGCCTCGCGGCCGAGGTCGTGCGCGGCGGCCCGCTGGTAGTGATCCTCGACGAAGCCGCGCGGGGAGAAGCTGCCGTAGCTGATGGCGACGGCCACGACCAACGCGCCGAGGAGAGCGAACGCCACCCCCACCACAAACCAGCGCCGATACGTCACTGCGGAGTCACCACCGTCTCAGTCAGGACCAGCTCCCTGGTCTGCGGGTACGCGTGCCAGGTGCGCCAACCGAGGGCGCCGCCCGATAGGTCCGGACGTACCGCCAACGCGGTCACCGCGTCGGCGTCACCGGGGAAGACCCCGACCAGGGCGTACGGGTCGTCGGCCAGGTCGGCGCGCAGCGCCGCCACCCGTTCCCGCAGGCCCTCGTCGCCGGTACGCAGCACGGTGGCGGTGAACCGGTAGCCGGTGGACTCGTCGTGGACCCGATCGGGCAGGTCGGGGCGGTGACCGGGCAGGCACGCCACGGTCTCGGTCAGCGTGGCACCGGGGGCACGCAGCACCACCTGATGCGAGGCGCCGAGCAGGCGTAGCCGCACCTGGACCGCGCCAGGCAGGTCGACCTGAAGCACGTGCAGGGCGGGGCGCAGGGCACCGCCGAGCGTCAGGCTGAGATCGGCGGCGCAGGTGTCAACATAGGGAGCGACCAGGGTGACGAGCACTCAGGCCACCTCGCCCCGCGGATAGATCATCACCTCGGAGCGGTGTAGCTGCTCGCCCCGGGCCACCTCCCAGCCCGCCTCGCCGTACGCCTCGAACGACAGCCGCGCTCCACCGGATGCCTGGTAGTCGTGGTAGCGCAGAGTGCCACTCGGGTCGAGCGTGGTGGCGCCGACCGCGGTGTAGCGGGCCTGGCCGGACTCGCTCCAGCGGTAGCGGCGGCCGGCGAAGTCGATGGTCGGCGCCCCAGGAGTGATCGTCGTGCCGGGTTCAGCCGCCCAGAGCACCAGTTCCAGCTCTGGATCCTCCGCAACGGAGAGCCAGCGCCGGGTGCCATCCGCGTCGTCGAGCAGGTGTTCCGTCCAGCTCCACGCGCCTTCCACCAGGCGGACGGATCCACGAACCACGTACGTGATGCCGCCGGAGAACTCGACGAGATCCCCGGGCTTGAGCCGCCGCGGGTCGCCCCGAAGGGCATCCACGTCGCGATCGTGCAGCGGATCTTCGGCGACCGGCGCACCGAGTGGACGGCCGCTGGTCCGGCGCTGCACCCATGCGGCGACCGCCACCCCGGCTGCCACCACCAGGCAGCCCATCGTCGCCAGCAGATACGCCACCGACCCGTCCACCGGCCACCTCCCCAGGTATGTCGACCGGAGACGATAACAACCCGGTGCACCTCGGGGCGCTGGCAAGCAGCCGCCCCTTGGTGCAGAAGGGGGTCTAGGCGGCAGTCACGGTGAGGGCGTCCTTGCCGTCCGTCAGGCCCACCCGAACAGTGTCACCGTCGCGGATTTGACCGGCCAGCAGAGCCTTCGCCAACTGGTCCCCGATGGCGGTCTGCACCAGGCGACGCAGCGGGCGGGCACCGTAGACCGGGTCGTAGCCGTGCTCGGCGAGCCACCCCCGAGCCGGCTCGGTGATCTCCAGGCCCAGCCGGCGGTCGGCGAGCCGGCGGCGCATCCGGTCCAGCTGAATGTCCACGATAGCCCGCAGCTGTTCGCCGTGGAGGGCGGCGAAGACCACGGTGTCGTCGAGGCGGTTGAGGAACTCCGGCTTGAAGTGCGACCGGACCACCGCCAGGACGCCCTCGCGGCGCTGCTCCTCCGGCACGGTGAGGTCACCCACCACCGACGAGCCGAGGTTGGAGGTGAGGATCAGGATGGCGTTGCGGAAGTCCACCGTCCGGCCCTGGCCATCGGTGAGCCGGCCGTCGTCGAGCACCTGGAGGAGGAGATCGAAGACGTCCGGGTGGGCCTTCTCCACCTCGTCGAGGAGGATCACCGAGTACGGCCGACGACGTACCGCCTCGGTGAGCTGACCGCCCTCCTCGTACCCGACGTAGCCGGGTGGGGCACCGACGAGGCGGGCGACGGAGTGCTTCTCGCCGTACTCGCTCATGTCGATTCGGACCATCGCCCGCTCATCATCGAAGAGGAACCCCGCGAGCGCCTTGGCCAACTCGGTCTTGCCGACCCCGGTCGGGCCGAGGAAGAGGAAGCTGCCGGTCGGGCGGTCCGGATCGGCGATGCCGGCGCGGGCCCGCCGGACCGCGTCGGCGACGGCGCCCACCGCACGGTCCTGGCCGACCACCTGCTCGCCCAGCGACTCCTCCATCCGCAGCAGCTTCGCCGTCTCACCCTCTAGCAGCCGGCCGGCGGGGATGCCGGTCCAGGAGGCGACCACGGCGGCGATGTCGTCCGCGCCAACCTCCTCCTTGAGCATCGCGCCGTCGGCCTGGAGCCGAGCCAACTCCTCCGCCGCCTGGGCCAGGTCGGCCTTGAGCGCCGGGATCCGCCCGTACCGCAGCTCGGCGGCGCGCTCCAGCTCGCCGTCGCGCTCGGCCCGCTCGGCCTCCCCGCTGAGCCGCTCCAGGTCCTCTTTGGCCGTCGAGAGGCGGGTGATGTGCTGCTTCTCGGTCTGCCAGCGCGCGGAGAGGGCGGTGAGTTGCTCCCGTTTGTCGGCTAGTTCCTTGCGCAGCCGCTCCAGCCGCTCGACGGAGGCGGGGTCCGCCTCCTTCGCCAGCGCCATCTCCTCGATTTCGAGCCGGCGCACCGCCCGCTCGATCTCGTCCACCTCGACCGGCCGTGAATCGATCTCCATCCGGAGTCGGGACGCGGACTCGTCAACCAGGTCGATGGCCTTGTCGGGCAGGAACCGGTCGGTGATGTAGCGGTCAGACAGGGTGACGGCGGCGACCAGCGCACCGTCGGTGATCCGCACCCCGTGGTGCACCTCGTACCGCTCCTTGAGGCCCCTCAGGATGCCGACGGTGTCGGTAATGGTCGGCTCGCCGACCATTACCGGCTGGAAGCGGCGTTCCAGAGCCGGGTCCGACTCGATGTGCTCGCGGTATTCATCCAGGGTGGTCGCGCCGACCATCCGCAGCTCACCCCGGGCCAGCATGGGCTTGAGCATGTTGCCGGCATCCATCGAGCCCTCACCCTTGCCCGCGCCGACGACGGTGTGCAGTTCATCCAGGAAGGTGATGACCTGGCCATCCGAATTCTTGATCTCCTCGAGGACGGACTTCAGCCGTTCCTCGAACTGACCCCGGTACGACGCGCCAGCCACCATCGCGCCGAGGTCCAGGGAGACCAGCTTCTTGTCCCGTAGCGACTCGGGGACGTCGCCGGCGACGACCCGTTGGGCCAGACCCTCGACGATCGCGGTCTTGCCGACGCCCGGCTCACCGATCAGGACCGGGTTGTTCTTGGTCCGCCGAGACAGCACCTGGATCACCCGACGAATCTCGGTGTCCCGGCCGATCACCGGGTCGATTCGGCCGTCCCGCGCGCTGGCGGTCAGGTCAACGCCGTACTTCGCGAGGGCCTGGTAGGTCTGCTCCGGGTCGGCGCTGGTGACTCGGCGGTCCCCGCCCCGCACGGCCGGGAACGAGGCCACCAGGGCCTCCTCGGTGACCCCGGCGGTCCGGAGCGCCGCCGACACCGCACCGCCCACCTGGGCCAGGCCGGCGAGCAGGTGCTCGGTCGAGGTGTACTCGTCACCGAGCGGACGGGCGATCTGTTCGGCGGCGCCGATGGCATTGACGAACTCTCGGGCCAGGGTTGGCTCGGCGACGCTGGACCCGCGCGCGACGGGTAGCGCAGCTACCGCGCGTTCGGCGGAGCGGCGCAGGTCATCGGGGTCGGCTCCGGTGGCGCGCAGCAGGCCGGCCGCGGTTGATCCCGCGGTGTCCAGCAGGGACAGCAGCAGGTGCCAGGGCTCCACAGTGGCGTGCCCGCGCTGACCGGCGAGGGCGACGGCGCCGGCGATGGTCTCGCGACTCTTCGTGGTGAGACGTTCGGTGTTCATGGGCTCCCCCGGGTCGGCGTGTCCACTAGTACGGACACTGCCAAAGTTGAGCCCATTCCGCTCAACTTTGGCTGTGTGAAGTAAGTCACCCGTTCGGGTATCCCGCTGACACTGACCCGCATCCCGCTCGATCATCTCGACCCGACGCGCGCGGTAGCCTTAGTCACGTGCGAGTACGTGTCGAACAGACTGCCCTTCCGGGGATCGGTGTCCGCCACGATCTGATGACGGAGTCCGGACGGCGACTCGGGGTGGTTTCCCACCGCAATGGCCGGCGAGACCTCGTTCTCTACGACCCGGATGATCCCGACGCCTGTCAGGCCGACATTCCGCTGACCGACGACGAAGCCGAGGCACTCGCCGACATCCTCGGTGCGTCGCTGCTGCTCGGCCAGCTCTCCGGGCTGCGGGAGCAGGCCGCTGGGCTGCTGACCGAGCAGGTCGCCATCCCCGCGGCCTCGTCGTACGTGGGCCGCAAGCTCGGCGACACGAAGGCGCGTACCCGCACCGGTGCCTCGATTGTGGCGGTGCTCCGCCATGGCGAGGTGATCGTCTCCCCAGAACCCTCATTCCGCTTCGCGGCCGGTGACGTCGTAGTCGTGGTTGGGACTCGACAGGGTCTCGACGGGGTAACCGCCATCCTCGCCGACGGCGATCCGGACGGCTGAGGCGGATGCACGACACCACCACACTGCTCATCGAAGTCGGTGCGCTGCTATTCCTGCTCGGACTACTCGGCCGGCTCAGCCGACGGATCGGGCTCTCCCCTATCCCCCTCTACCTGCTCGCTGGGCTCCTCTTCGGACACGGCGGAGTCTTCGGATTCAAGGCCAGCGAGGAGTTCTTCGCGATCGGCGCCGAAATCGGCGTAATCCTCCTGCTGGTCATGCTCGGCCTGGAGTATTCCGCCAGCGAGCTGGTCGGCAACCTCCGCGCCGCGGCACCGGCCGGGCTGATCGACGGGCTGCTCAATGCATTGCCCGGCGCCGCCTTCGCACTGCTGCTCGGCTGGGACTGGGTAGCGGCGATCGTGCTCGCCGGAATCACCTGGATCTCGTCCTCCGGCGTGGTCGCGAAGGTCCTCAGTGATCTGGGCCGGCTCGGCAACCGGGAGACCCCGGTGGTGTTGTCGGTGCTGGTCATCGAAGACCTGGCGATGGCGTTCTACCTGCCGCTGCTCACCGCCGTCCTGGCGGGGGCCGGGCTGGTCGCCGGCGGCGCCGCGCTCGCCGTCGCGGTCGCCACGGTGCTGGTCGTGCTGGTGGTCGCGATCCGGTATGGCCGGACCATCTCGAACGTCATGTCGGCCCGTGATCCGGAGGCGCTACTCCTGGGCGTGCTCGGCCTGACTCTGCTGGTCGCCGGCGTGGCCGCGAAGCTCCAGGTCTCGGCCGCGGTCGGCGCGTTCCTGGTCGGCATCGCGATCTCCGGACCGGTCGCGCACCACGCCACCGAACTCCTGACGCCGCTGCGGGACCTTTTCGCCGCGGTGTTCTTCCTCTTCTTCGGGCTGGTCACCGACCCGCGCGACATCCCGCCGGTGCTACTGCCGGCGCTCGCGCTGGCGGTGGTGACGATGGGCACGAAGACACTCACCGGGTACCTCGCCGCCCGACGGGCCGGCATCGCCGAGCCCGGTCGCTGGCGCACTGGGCTCACCCTGGTACCGCGCGGAGAGTTCTCCATCGTCATCGCCGGGCTGGCGGTGGCGGCCGGAAGTGTCGATCCACAACTGGCCGCGCTCGCCACGGCGTACGTGTTGATCACCGTGGTTGTCGGGCCGACGCTCGCCCGGGTGCCCGACCTCGACTGGTTCAAGGGCTGGCTGCGACAACGTGCCGCGAAGCAGCAGGCCCGGCCGGTGCCCGTCGGGGACTGATCCGCCCGTCTCGGTGGCCTGCCGGCGCAGGCCACCGACGGGTCGGCCGGCCCGTCGGTGAACGAATCTGCCACGGCTAGGGCTACCGCCGTCGGCATGCTCACGTTACCGTTTTCGCCCAACAGCGGGAGGGGTACGCGGGGCCGTCGCCCAGGTCGAGAGCGGAGGGTTGGCCGGTGAGCGCGCAGGATCCGACGTTCCACGGCTTCGCGAACCCGGTTGACCCGTCGCCGGCGGAGCTACGAGCCTGGGCCTACCACCCCAACTCGGTGCCACTGGCCTCCATGCCGCAGGACTGGGACCTCCTGGTCTCCGGCAACGGGCTGGTAGCCACCCTCTTCGACCTGGCGATGGATCCGGCCTGTCCGGCCCGCCGCTTCGCGCTGCACTGCCTCTACATCTATGCCGCAGACGGAATCCGAACGCGGTTTCGTGCCCACCCGAAGCGGCGCTTCTGGAAGCTGGTGGAGCGGGCCGAGCGGGAGGGGGACGAGCTGATGCGGACGTGGGCGCAGAACAGCCGTACCCTGCTGGCCCAGCCCGATGTTTTCGTCTACCGCGACTGGTGCGAGGGGGGACTGGTCCGGGAGAACCGCCGCCTCCCCTGACTGGATGGGCCGGGACCCCCCGTGGATCCCGGCCCGCCCATCGGCCGACCGGCTCGGTCAGCGACGCTGATGCTGGTCCGCAGGGTGCTCCTGGTCGGTGCCGGAGTCACCCGAATCCGCGAACCGTCCTTCCTTGATCTGGTCGCTGAACCTTCCCTCAGTGAGCTCGTCGAACCGCTTTCGGACCGCCTCGGCCACCTGCTCGAGGCTCTCCTCCGCCTGCTGGGCGAGACTCTTGGCTAAATCCGCCATGATCCCCTACCAGTGAAGTCCGATTTGTGTGGATTTGTGAGCTGATCCTGAGATTAGCTGACCCGGCTACCCCACGGGGGCCGAACCCCAAATCTGGCGCGGCTCACCGCTCCGGGTTCCGGCGGGGACGCCAGACCACCAACGCGGTGGAGGTACGGCTGGCGGGCACCAGATCGCTGCCGGGGAAACGGGCCACCGCCTCCAACTCGGCGATTCGGCGGTACGCGGCCTCCAACTCCACCTCTAACCGGGCCACCCGCTGCTGCGCCTGCTCCAGCAGCCGCTCCAACCCGATGATCCGTTTCACCCCGGCCAGGTTGATGCCGTCGTCCTGGCTGAGCCGCTGCACCTCGCGGAGCAGCACCACATCCCGGACGCTGTATCGACGACCGCCCCCGGCCGCCCGGCCGGGCTGCACCAGACCAAGCCGGTCGTACTGGCGCAACGTCTGTGGGTGCATGCCCGCCATCCGGGCAGCCACCGAGATCATCAGTACCTTGGCCTCGTAGGCAGGGTCATCCGCGCCGACGAAGTTGTCCGCCATCCCCGCTCACCTCCGCGTGCACTTCACCGAGCCCGCCGCCCGGTCAGCTCCCCCGACGCACTCGCGCGTCGAGATGTTCCCGAGCAGCCGGCGGGGTCTGGGCAACGAACGTCTCCAACGCCGCCCGCGCCTCCTCCGACAGCTTCGCTGGCACCACCACCTCAAGGGTGACCAACAGATCACCGGCCCGTCCATCCGTACGGACCACCCCCTTGCCCCGGGCCCGGAGGACACGTCCACTCGGCGTGCCCGGAGGCACCCGGAGAGTTACCGCGCCATCGAAGGTGGGTACCCGGAGATCGGTGCCGAGTACCGCCTCCGCGAAGGTGATCGGCACCGACAGCGTCAAGTCCTCACCGGCCCGTCCGAACAGGTCATCCGGACTGACCTTGACCTGAATGAACAGGTCACCGGCGGGTCCGCCCCGCGCCCCGGGCTCACCCCGCCCGGCCAGCCGGATCCGCTGGCCGTCGGCCACCCCGGCGGGGAACCGCACGTTCAACGTCCGGTTCTTGGTGACGCCGCCGGTGCCTTGGCACTCCGGGCACTTCTCGTCCACCACCGTGCCGACGCCCTGGCAGTCCGAACAGGGCTCAGAGAAGCTGAACGAACCCTGATTACGGGTGATCACGCCGGCGCCGCGACAAGTCGGACAGGCACGCGGCTGCGTACCAGGCTTCGCACCGTCACCGCGACAGGTGTCACACACCCCCGGTGTCCGCAACGTCAGCGGCAGGGTCACCCCACGAATCGCGTCGTCGAAGTCGAGCGCGACCTCCGTCTCCACGTCCCGGCCGCGCGCCGGGCCACGCGATGCAGCCCCGCCCCCACCCGAGAACATCGAACCGAACAGGTCCTGAAACCCTGCCCCACTGAACCGTCGGTCGCTGCCGGCCGCGCCACCAAACAGGTCGCCAACATCGAATGGCACCCCGCCGGGCTGGCCCGCTCCACGGGCGTTACGCCGAAACGCGCCCGAGCCGAACAACGAACGCATCTCGTCGTACTCCCGACGCTTCGCGTCGTCGCCGAGCACCGTGTACGCCTCGGAGGCCGCCTTGAACCGCTCCTCGGCCGACGCGTCGCCAGGATTGCGGTCCGGGTGCGACTCGCGCGCCAGCTTCCGGTACGCCTTCTTGATCTCCTCAGCGGAGGCGGCTTTGCCCACTCCAAGGGCGGCGTAGTAGTCCTTCTCGATCCAGTCCTTGGAACTCACCGGTCCGCCCCCTTCCGTCGAGTGATCGTCCCGCCCGCCCCGGTCGGGCAGGCGGGACGATCATGCCGTCGTGTCACCCGTTCACTCCGGGTCGGCGACTCCGACCAGCGCCGGCCGCAGCAACCGCTCACCCACCAGGTAGCCCCGCCGCATGACCTGTACGCAGGTCGGCTCGGTAACCTCGGTCGAGGTCTGGTGCGTCACCGCCTCGTGCTGGGTCGGGTCGAACGGGTCGCCTTCGGCACCGAACGGGGTCAACCCGAACTTGCCGAGCGCGGTGGTGAGCTGCTCCGCTACCGATCCGAACGGCCCCACCAAGTCGCCGTGCTCACGAGCCCGGTCCAGGTCATCGAGGATCGGCAGCAGTGCGGCGAGCACCGAGCCGGTGGCCTGCTCAGTGACGAGCGCCCGGTCTCGGTCGACCCGCTTGCGGTAGTTGGCGTACTCCGCGGTCACCCGCTGGAGGTCCCGAGTCCGCTCATCCAGATCCACCCGCAATGCCTCCAACTCCGCACCGAGTGAAGTCGCCGTGGCGGCGTCAACCGGCTCGGTCGGCGCGTCCACCACCGGTGGGCTATCGGGCGTCCCCTCGGTGGTCTCGGCCTGGATCTCGTCAACCACGACATCCGCCTCCTCGACCAGCCCTGCTGCCGGGACATCCGACCCGGCGTCGGTGGCGGCCGCGTCGTCCGAGCCGGAGCCCGCCGCGTCCGAGGCGGTACTCGCCGCGTCCGAGGCGGTGTTCGCCGCGTCCGCGGTGGATTCCCCGTCGGCTGCATCCGAGCCAGAGCCCGCAGCGTCGCTGATCTTGCGGTTGTCACGGATCACGACCCGCGGCTCCGCACCGGCCTCGCCGGCGGAGGCGGAGCCACCCGGCACCGACCCGGCGTCCGGGTCGGTGGCTCGTGGCTTGTCCGTCATGCGGCTACCTCATCCCTGTACGTGGAGTCCGTGTCCGAGAACGGTCACTTCTTGTCCTTGTCCTCGTCCACGATCTCCGCGTCGACCACGTCGTCCGGGCCACCGGCCTGAGCGCCCGCCTGGTCGCCGGCCGCACCGGCCTGCTCACCCTGCTGCTGGTAGAGCTGGGAACCGGCCTGCTGGGAGACCTGAGCCAGCTGCGCGTGCGCGGACTTGATCTTCTCGGTGTCCTGACCGCCGAGGGCGCTACGCAGCTCGCCAAGCGCCTCGTTGATCTGGTCCCGGGATTCGGTGGGCAGCTTGTCGCCGCTCTCGGCGAGGAACTTCTCGGTCTGCCACTGCAGCGCCTCGGCGACGTTGCGGGTCTCCGCCTCCTCGCGCCGCTGCTTGTCTTCCTCGGCGTGCTCCTCGGCGTCCCGACGCATCCGCTCGATGTCCTCCTTCGGCAGCGAGGAGCCAGCGGTGACCGTCATCTTCTGTTCCTTGCCGGTGCCGGTGTCCTTGGCGTGGACGTTCACGATGCCGTTGGCGTCGATGTCGAAGGTGACCTCGATCTGTGGCATACCGCGCGGCGCCGGCGGCAGGCCGGTCAGCTCGAAGGTGCCGAGCTTCTTGTTGTAGGCGGCGATCTCCCGCTCACCCTGGAAGACCTGGATCAGCACGGACGGCTGGTTGTCGTCGGCCGTGGTGAAGACCTCGGAGCGCTTGGTCGGGATGGTGGTGTTGCGCTCGATCAGCTTGGTGAAGATGCCCCCCTTGGTCTCGATGCCGAGACTCAGCGGGGTCACGTCGAGCAGCAGGACATCCTTGACCTCGCCCTTGAGCACACCGGCCTGCAGGGCGGCACCGACGGCGACGACCTCGTCCGGGTTCACGCCCTTGTTCGGGTCCCGGCCGGTGAGCTGCTTGACCAGCTCGGTCACGGCCGGCATCCGGGTCGAGCCGCCGACCAGGATGACGTGTTCGACGTCGGCGACCTTGATCCCGGCGTCCTTGACGGCCTGCTCGAACGGGACCTTGCAGCGGTCCAGCAGGTCCTGCGTCATCCGCTGGAACTCGGCGCGGGTGATCGTCACGTCGAGGTGCAGCGGGCCGGCGGAACCAGCGGTGATGTACGGCAGGTTGATGTTGCTGGTGGCGGCGGCGGACAGCTCGATCTTGGCCTTCTCCGCCGCCTCCTTGAGGCGCTGCATCGCCATCTTGTCCTGGGCCAGGTCGATGCCGTGCTCACCGTTGAAGGTCTTGACCAGGTGGTCGATGATCCGCTGGTCCCAGTCGTCCCCGCCAAGGAGGTTGTCGCCGCTGGTCGACTTGACCTCGATGACGCCCTCGGCCAGCTCCAGCAGCGACACGTCGAAGGTGCCACCGCCGAGGTCGAAGACCAGAACGGTCTGCTCCTTGGAGCCCTTGTCCAGCCCGTACGCCAGGGCGGCCGCGGTCGGCTCGTTGACGATCCGCAGCACGTTGAAGCCGGCGATCTCCCCGGCTTCCTTGGTGGCCTGCCGCTGGCCGTCGTTGAAGTACGCCGGAACGGTGATCACCGCGTCGGTGATCTGCTCGCCCAGGTACGCCTCAGCGTCCCGCTTGAGCTTCATCAGCGTACGGGCCGAGATCTCCTGCGGCGTGTACTTCTTGTCGTCGATGTCGACGAACCAGTCGGTGCCGATCTCCCGCTTGACCGACCGAATCGTCCGGTCCGGGTTGGTCACCGCCTGCCGCTTGGCGACCTCACCGACGAGCACCTCGCCGTTTCGGGCGAAGGCGACGATCGACGGGGTCGTCCGCGAGCCCTCGGCGTTGGCGATTACGGTGGGCTCACCGCCCTCCAGGACGCTGACGCAGGAGTTCGTCGTGCCGAGGTCGATGCCGACCGCACGTGCCATCTTCGCTTCCTCGCTTCGTTCGATTGAACCGGTTACGGGCGCCGCCGCAGCGCACCCGCACAAGTTGAGTGGACCAGACTCAATACTGCCATGCCGCCAGCGATCGTCAAGTCGGGGTTGAGCGTACCCGGCGCAAGTCACCCTCCGCCGCCGCACGGCCGTCCGACCCGTCGCCCTTTGTCGCCGCACGGCCGTCCAACCTGCCACCCCGGCTCCACCCCCTAGCTGGTCGCGGCATGGGTGGTCGCAGGACCCATCGGAGGGTGGCGGGATGCCCGAGAACTTCCGGTGCCATCGTGAGCGGATGGCAGCGTAGGGTCGGTGAATGGGAACTGCGCAGACCCCCTACGACGCGGTGCTTCACGCGGCCCGTGACGTGGCCGAGCTCGACAACGCACTGGACGCCGAGCGGCTGGGCGCAGCGCTGCTGGGCAGCGTCTATGCGGTCGCCGAGACCCGCCGAGATGACGCGGTCCGCGCGTTCGTCAGCGACTTCCTCGCCGCCACCTCCCGCCGCCGGTCGGCGGCGGCCACCACCATCCGCTCGGTCTTCGCCGCGTTGGTGCCGGACGCCGCCGGGGCCGACCGAGTCCGGCCGGGCGCCGCCGCACCCGCCTGGTCGGGGCAGCTCGGCCGGGTCCACCTCACCGGCTGCTGGGCGTACGGGGATGTCTTCGGCGACCAGACCTCCTACCTGGCGACCTTCGCCTACGACGATCCGACGGGCGGACCAGAACACGCCCTAGTGGCCCTCGTGGACCACAACATCGGCATCACCAAGGACATTTTCGTCGGCGGCCCGCCGGCCCAGGTCCTCGACCAGATCCGCCAGATGTGCGCCGAAGACGAGCTGACCTGGTTTCGAGACGAGGCACCAGCCGCCATGCACACCGAAGTGGGCCGGCACCTGGCCATCACCGACGAGCTCAGCGAGTTGCCCGGAGAAGGGTCCCTCGCCACCGACCGTGCCCTGGTGGGGGCCCGGCTCGCCCTGCTGCCGCCCGGCCGGGCGGCAGCAGGGCAGCAGGCGGAGCCGCTCACCACGGCGGAGCGGACGGACCTGATCCGGCGGTTCCTCGCCGCACCGGAGGCCACCCAATTCGGGCTGGACTCCCTAGATGATGATCAGCTGGCCTCGCTGCACTTCTGCCTCGGGCTGCTGCTGGATCACACCGCCACCTTCACCGACCCCGACCCGCTGCGGTGGAGCCCGACGGTCGCCGGGTTGTTCCTGCTGGACTGGGTGCACCGGCGGGCCGTACTGGACATGGATGACGCGGCGCTACTACCCCGGGTGCTGCAGGGGTGGGCGGCGTATGCGGGCCGTAAGCGGGGGCTGTCGGCATCGGCGACGGCCCGAACCAACGCCGCCATTGAGGAAATGGTGCCGGAATTCGCCCGTCTTTACACCACCGGTGAGCGGCGCAGCCCGGCGACTGCGGCGGTCGCCCAGTTACTCGCAGACGGCGTCAACCCGGACGACCCGGCCGCACTCGACGCGTGGATCGAAGCGAACCGACACCACCTCACCGACGAAGGGTCCTGAACACCGACCCTCGAACGAAGGCCCGCAGCGCACCGATCCTCACACGATCGAAAGGCCCGCTACGCACCGGCCTTAACACCTCGAACACACTAGCGCCGAAGGCTTTGACGTATACCAAAGCCTTCGGTGCTAAGGAGCCGTCCGCCGCACCACTAAGGCACGCCGCCAGGATGTTGAGGATGGATGTGAAGAGATAGAACCACCAGTAGTCAGAACGACGAGCCCGCCCGCGAAATCCGACATACTGGGTAAGCACTGAACGAATAGCATCGACAAACACCATAACTTCGCCACGAGCAATGTCACAAAATGCGCCGCACAGATATCGATATCAATCGTCCATTAATGAAAAAGACCTGACATGCACCTATGAAGGTGTATATATCCGGTAGCTGGCTCCATGCTGGGACGATGTTCGACGCGCGTGGAAAGAGGGCGTAGGGGACGGAGAGAGTGCAGGGGAGGAAGGCGACACAACGGATGGCAAGGGTGATGGGGGCGGCGAGACCGCTGGCGCGGGCGACGACGGCGATGACCGGTCAGCCGACGGGGGAATGGTGACCGATGGAGGCACCATGGTCGAGCCAGCGCCGGCCGCGGCGAGCAGCGGCATAGAAGCGGTCCCGGCGAGCAGCGCCACCGTAAACAGGTAGCCGCGGAAGGAACGTGCGCCGCTGGGGGCACGGTGAGCGCCGACGACCCGTCGATAGCCGGGAGCCGAGTGGCGCCGGCCGGCCGGGAGAGGGCCCACCGCGTCACCCGACTCGGACACGCCACCCTCCTCGTCGTCCTCAGCCAACGGGAGTGACCCGACCGGGCAGCCGCGGCGCTGGCAGTACCCTCACTCTGACGTAGTAACACTGGGTACACCATCCAGCACAGCGTGTCGACACGCCAATGCCGTGGAAGTAGCACGAACCGGCTTGGGTTCGGCGATGCCCCGCAGCCACCGACACTCTGGAATCTAGATAACGAAGCGGGCACCCGGCAGGACGCGGACGGGCCGGACTGTGGGCGTGCTCACGTGTGATGCGAGTATGGACCACGACGGCAACGCAGCCGAAACCTCCGCGCACCCCGCAGGCGGTACGGCTGAGCGCCGGCGCTCCCGAACCGGATCCACTCCCCTGGATCCGGCTCACGCCGCGCGGCAACCCCCACCGGGGCTAGGCGTGGCCGCCAGGATCTTGTCCGGCAGCAGCCGGGCAGGCGCACGAGTTGCGCGTCGTCGGGTTACCCCCGACGCCGACGCAGACACAACAGGGAGAGACGGATGGCAAAAGGCGACCCCGGGGTCAGCACCCGCGGCCGGCGGGCCGTACCCCGATCCAGGAAGGGCGCGACCGGCGACCCCGAGCTGGTGCAGCTACTCACCCCCGAAGGTGAGCGCATCGAAAGTGTGACCGGGCCGGACGGTACCGAGTACCGGGTCGATTTCACCGACGAGGAGTACCGCAGCTTCTATCGGGACCTGGTGTTGGTGCGGAAGCTGGACGCCGAGGCGACCGCCCTGCAGCGGCAGGGCGAGCTGGGCCTCTGGGCGAGCCTGCTCGGCCAGGAGGCGGCCCAGGTCGGTTCCGGCCGGGCGCTGCGTACGCAGGACATGGCCTTCCCGACCTACCGGGAACACGGCGTGCTCTACTGCCGGGGCATCGACCCGATCATGCCGCTGGGCCTGTTCCGCGGAGTCGACCAGGGCGGCTGGGACCCGAACGAGTTCAAGTTCAACATGTACACGATCGTGATCGGGGCGCAGACCCTGCACGCGACCGGGTACGCCATGGGCATCAACATGGATGGCAAGACCGGCACCGATGAGGGCGAGGCGGTGATCGCCTACTTCGGCGACGGCGCCACCAGCCAGGGCGACGTCAACGAGTCGTTCGTCTGGGCCAGCGTCTTCAACGCGCCGATGGTCTTCTTCTGCCAGAACAACCAGTACGCGATCTCGGAGCCGCTGGAGCGCCAGACGCGCATCCCGCTCTACCGGCGGGCCGCCGGCTTCGGCTTCCCTGGCGTCCGGGTGGACGGCAACGACGTGCTGGCCAGCTACGCGGTGACCCGGCACGCGCTGGACAACGCGCGGCACGGGCAGGGCCCGAGCCTGATCGAGGCGTACACCTATCGGATGGGGGCGCACACCACCTCCGACGATCCCACCCGGTACCGGATCGCCAGCGAGGTCGAGGCCTGGCAGGCGAAGGATCCGATCGCCCGGATGAAGGCCTTCCTGGTGAAGCAGAAGATCGCCGACGACGACTTCTTCGCCGAGGTGGACGAGCAGGCCAAGCGCGAGTCGGTGCACCTGCGCGAGCGGGTGCTGGAGATGCCGAATCCGGAGCCGAGCAGCATGTTCGACCACGTCTACCCCAACGGGTCACCCCTGGTTGACCAGCAGCGGGCGCAGTTCAAGCAGTACCTGGAGTCGTTCGAGGGGAGCGCGCACTGATGGCCACGGAAACCCTCACCCTCGGCAAGGCCCTCAACGCCGGTATGCGCAAGGCCCTGGAGAACGACCCGAAGGTCGTGATCATGGGCGAGGACGTCGGCAAGCTTGGCGGCGTGTTCCGGATCACCGATGGGCTGCAGAAGGACTTCGGTGACCAGCGGGTGATCGACACCCCGCTCGCCGAGTCGGGCATCATCGGCACCGCGGTCGGCCTGGCCATCCGGGGCTACCGGCCGGTCTGCGAGATCCAGTTCGACGGTTTCGTCTACCCCGCGTACGACCAGATCGTGTCGCAGGTGGCGAAGATGCACTACCGCTCCCGCGGCAAGTTGAAGATCCCGATGGTGATCCGCATTCCGTTCGGGGGCGGTATCGGGGCGGTGGAGCACCACTCCGAGTCGCCGGAGGCGTACTTCTCCCACACCCCCGGGCTCAAGGTCGCCACCTGCGCCAACCCGCAGGACGCGTACGTGATGATCCAGCAGGCCATCGCGTCGGACGACCCGATCGTGTTCCTGGAGCCCAAGCGTCGCTACTGGGAGAAGGGCCCGGTCGAGGTTGACCAGCCGCTGCCGGAGGCCTACCCACTTCAGGCCGCCCGAGTCGCACGGCCGGGCACCGACGCCACCCTGATCGCGTACGGGCCGATGGTGCGTACCTGCCTGGACGCGGCGACCGCCGCCGCCGAGGACGGCCGTGAGCTGGAGGTCATCGACCTGCGCACGCTCGCCCCGCTGGACCTGGGCCAGGTGTACGAGTCGGTCCGCCGCACCGGTCGGGCCGTCGTGGTACACGAGGCACCGTCGAACATCGGCCTCGGAGCCGAGGTCGCGGCCCGGATCACCGAGGAGTGCTTCTACTCCCTGGAGTCTCCGGTGCTGCGGGTGACTGGCTTCGATATCCCCTACCCGGCCTCCCGGGTGGAGGAGGAGTACCTGCCCGACCTCGACCGGGTGCTCGACGCCGTCGACCGCACCTTCGGCTGGTGAGCGAAATGTCGCGAGTCAAGGAGTTCAACCTGCCCGACCTGGGCGAGGGCCTGACCGAGGGGGAGATCCTCAGCTGGCTCGTCAAGGTGGGCGACACCATCGAGCTGAACCAGCCCATCGTCGAGGTGGAGACCGCCAAGGCGGCGGTCGAGATCCCGGCGAAGTGGGCCGGCCGGGTGCAGTCGATCTTCCACGCGGAGGGCTCGACCGTCGAGGTCGGAACGCCGATCATCGCGATCGACACCGACCCGACCGCCGGTCCGCTGGAGACACCGGCGCCGACCGGCGACGTCGCGAAGGCGTCGTCGGCGGCGGGGGAGGCCGCGAAGGCCGCGGCCGATTCCGGCCAGAGCGGCGATGCCGCGTCCGGTGGGCGCACTCCGGTACTGGTGGGTTACGGCCCGCGTACCACCGCCGCGAAGCGCCGCCCCCGCAAGGGTGTCGCTCCGGCCGCGCCAGCCCAACCGGCTCCCGTACCGGCCCAGCCGGCCGCCGCTCCGGCCCGGCCGGCTCCCGCGCCGGTGCCCAGTGGGCCGAGTAACACCGGCAACGGGCACAGTGGTCCGGCCGGTGGCGCTCGGGTGCTGGCCAAGCCCCCGGTACGCAAGCTGGCGAAGGATCTCGGGGTCGACCTGTCCACCCTGACCGGGTCGGGTCCGCTCGGCTCGATCAGCCGGGAGGACGTACGGCAGGCAGCGAGCGGCACTCCGGCGACGGCGGAACCGCTGGCGGCGGCGCTGGTCGGTGGCACGGCGGCGAACGTCGGTGTGCACCGCGAGCAGCGGATCCCGGTCAAGGGGGTCCGGAAGCTGACCGCGGAGAACATGTCCCGCTCGGCGTTCACCGCGCCGCACGTGACGGAGTTCCTGACCGTCGACATGACCCGGGCGATGAAGGCTCTGGACCGGCTCCGCCAGCGGCGGGAGTGGCGGGATGTCCGGGTCTCCCCGCTGCTGCTGGTCGCCAAGGCCGTGCTGTTGGCGGTCCGGCGCCATCCGATGGTGAACTCGACCTGGGCGGGCGAGGAGATCGTCGTCAAGGACTACGTCAACCTCGGCATCGCGGCAGCGACCGAGCGCGGCCTCATCGTGCCGAACGTGAAGGATGCGGGGCGGCTCACCCTGCGGGAGTTGGCGGATTCGCTGACCGATCTCGTTCAGACCGCCAAGGCCGGGAAGACCTCCCCGGGGGACATGTCCGGGGGCACGCTGACCATCACCAACGTGGGGGTCTTCGGCGTGGACACCGGTACGCCGATTCTGCCCCCGGGTGAGTCGGCGATCCTGGCCTTCGGCGCGGTCCGCAAGATGCCGTGGGTACACAAGGGCAAGGTCCGCCCCCGCCAGGTCACCACGCTGGGTCTCTCGTTCGACCATCGGATCATCGACGGGGAGCTCGGGTCGCGGTTCCTGCGGGACATCGGTGACTTCCTCGCCGATCCGGAGGCGGCGCTGCTCGCCTGGACTTGACCGGTAGCGATCGGCTGATCCACTGACGGCCGGTGTGCCCGGGGTTGACGCCCCGGCACACCGGCCGTCGCCTTTGACGAGACACCTTCGGCTAAACGGCCTAGCTGCCTTAGATTTTTCGGCTCGTGTCCCAGCTCACCTAAGAATCGTTGGCGATCTCGGACCCACTTGCGCTTCAATTGGTGTCAGCAGGGGCTACCGACAACCGAATAGCCAGGAGTGAGACCCATGAGCATGATCGACCGATTCCGCAGCCGTCGCGACGCCAGCCGCCGCGCCCGTGCCATCGAGCGCGCGCTGCGTACCGCCAATTCGCCGGCGGTCCGCGACGAGATCCTCACCATCGCGCAGCGTCAGATGTACTGACCTGCCCACGACTTTTCTCGCCTCCTCATGGAAGGCCCGTCCGGCTCTGCCGGGCGGGCCTTCGGCGTTCTACGACGCGCACACGTCCATCGGGCCCCGTACCGGCCTGACACCGGGATTTCGCCATCACCCGCCGCCCGGTACGGTGGTGTCCGGTCGTCGCCCGCCGATGCGGCAGGGCGGTTCCGGATCGAACGCAATCGAAACCGCCCGACAACACGGAGTAGCGGTCCGACGCTCCCGAAGCCTCCCTTCAGGAGGACCGGATACGGTGCGGAGCGGCCGGGGTGCACGGTCGGCGATGCCGGTTGCCGTGCCGGGCACCGGCGTCCGCGGCCAAAGCTGATGGAGGAGGCGCACGCATGACGTCCGAAGGCACGCACCACCCCGGCCAGCAGCCGGAAGAGGCGTCGCCGGGCGCTGGCGGACCGACGCCATACGGCGACCGGCCGGCGAGGCAAGACAGCGGGTACGCCGCCGGCCAGCCGGATCTGGGCTGGGCGCCTCCGCCCCCCGCGCACCCGACCCCGGCCGGGCCCGCCTGGCCAACGGACGCACCGCCAGCCCCCGCGTGGGGCACCGCTCAACCGCCGGCACCGAACCCGGCACCCGCTCCGGCGCAGTGGGTCCCGGACGCGGGAGTGCCGCAGCCGGAGCCAGGGCGTGGCGGCCCACCCGAGGCGACCTGGGGCCCGCCCCCGGCCGCCGAACCGGGTTGGACGCAGCAGCCACCCCCGGTCGTCCGGGCCACCGCGCAGGTGCCCCCGCCCGCACCCAGCCAGCCCATGCCGGAACCCCCGGCGCCCAGCGCGCCCATGCCAGAGCCCCCAGCGCCCAGCCAGCCGATGCCGGACGCCCCGACGGGCGGCCGGCCGGCGCCGACACCCGAGTGGAACGCCGGTGCCGGCCAACCAGATCCGGCCCAGTCGGGCGGCTGGGCACCGCCGGCAGCCGCCTGGGCGCCCGGGAATCCCGCTGTCGCCACGAGCAACGAGGGCGGCTGGCAGCCCGGGGAGCCATCGAGCCATGCCGGCATGGCCGCGCCCGGCGAGCGCCCCCCGCAGCCCTGGGTCCCAGCGCCGCGCGGCGCCAGCGATGGGCTGAATATGCCCGGCGTCGAGCCGTGGGCGCCGGAGGAGGCCTGGGGTAACGCCGAACGTTCAGCGGCTGCCGGACAGGAGCCGGCGGGCCGCGGGGAGCCTCCGGTCTACCAGCCAACGCCGGGCCCCGGTATCTCTGCCGCCAATGCGGTCCCGCTGCCCCCGCAGGAACAGCGGGTGCCCGGCGCCAGCCTGGCGGCCGACTTCGCCGCACCACTACCGGCCGCCGTTTCATCACCGCCGGCCGACTTCACCGCACCACCGCCGGCCGACTTCGCCGCACCAACACCGGGCGCCGTTCCGCCGTTGGGCGCCCCGGAGGCCGCTCGCCCGGACCTCGGATACGAGGCGGACCCGCACGGGTGGCCCCCACCGGCCGGGCCTGGCGAGCCCCCCGCGCCCCCGGTGATGCCCGCACCGCGTACCTCCCCCGAGTCCGCCGAACACCCCGCACCCCCGGCAGTGTCCGGCGGCTTCTCGGCCAGCGCCGCTGTGCCGCTCGCCAGCCGGGTGATGCCCCCGGCCGACCAGGCTCAGGTGCCTCCCACACCGGCGCCACAGCCACGCGTATACGGCCGTCCTGCTCCGCCGGAGCCGGCAGAGCCCGAGGGCTACCAGGCCGACCCGCAGCGATTCGGCCCGGAGGGCCCGCCGGAGCACGGCCAGGACGTCGGGTTCGGCGCCAACCGTGGCTTCGGCCCGGACAACAGACTCAGCCCGGATAGCGGCTTCGGTCCGGATGGCGGCTTCGGTCGCGGCAGCGAGGGTCGGCCCACGGACGCGGAGCCCGCCGGCTACGCGCCCGTCGTGCCGGCTCCCGCGGCGCCCTTTCCACCGAGCATCCCCGCCTTCACCGACGCCCCGGCCAGCGACCGGCCGGTCAATGGCACGCGGCCACACCCGGGCGAGGAAGGGGCCGCCGACCGCTTCGGCGAGCCGGTGACGGGTGCTGCCAACGTCAACAGCACCACCGCCTTCCCCCCGCAGCCCGAGTCGGCATTCCCACCGCCGGCCCAGCCCGTGGCCCCGGCCTGGGACCAGGCACCACCCCCCACCCAAGCGTGGGACCAGGCCCCGCCCGCGACCCAGGCGTGGGATCAGGCCCAGCCGACGGCGCAGCCTCCAACCCAGGCCTGGGACCAGGCACGGCCCCCGGCACAGGCATGGGACCAGAACGGCCCGGCCAATCCGGACCCGGACCAGAGCCGCTTCGACGCGTTCCAACCGATCGCCGAGCCGGCGGCCGACGCACCCACTCCGAAAGTCCGTAATGGCCGGGTGCTGGCTGCGGTACTCGTCGCCGCGATAATGATCCTGGCCCTACCGCTGGGCCTGCTCATGCTGCTCGGCCTAGTCGGCGGGGACGATTCGGCCCAGAGCTTCGACCCGGCGGTCGGAAGCTGCGTCAAGCAATCGGGGGAAACGGCGGCGGCGGTGGACTGCGGTGACGCCGAGGCGCACACCGTGGTGTCGAAGGTGAGCACCAAAGAGGAGTGCACCGACCCGAACCAGCCGTACGTGACGCTCACCGGCTCCGGCGGCAACCGAGTGCTCTGCCTCGAAAAGACCAACTGACCAGCCCGACGCGATGGTGGGGCCACAGTCGACCTGTGGCCCCACCATCGGTCGTTTCGGCAGGGAAACCGGGGGAACCTCAGCTCCAACGCCAGCCAGCGGTACTGCCACTGGTTGAAGCGGCGGTACTACCCGCTGAGCCTGGGATGTCCGCGATGCGCCGACCAATCTTCGGCGAGGAGTGCCATGAGGTGAGCGTCGACCCAGTCACCCTGCCAGTGCAGTGCCTGACGCTTCGTACCTTCGTGGACGAAGCCGACCTGCTCGTAGACATGCTGGGCCCGAGGGTTGAAGGCGAAGACCTCCAGCGTCACCCGGTGCATGCCGACAGCCCCAAAGGCATAGGAGAGAACCAGGCGGGTGGCCTCGGTGCCGTAGCCACGGCCAAAGACCCGAGGGCCCACCAGTGCGATCCGGAACGAACAGGACCGATTGTCGGCATCCAACTCGTTCAGGACCACCTCACCCACGTAGCTGTTGGTGCGTTGTTCGACGATCGCCAGGTCCAACCGGTTGTCGTACCCGGCGCGAGAGGAGTACCACTGCTCGGCGCGTTCCAACTCCGCCCCGGACGACGCCTGGCTATGTGTTCCGGTCAGCCGCCGAACCTCGGGGTCGTTCAGCATCTCGACCAGGCCCGCGGCGTCCTCGGCGGCGACCGGACGTAGCAGCACCCGCTCTCCGACCAGGGTGGGCTTGACAGCGAACGAGGGGACGAGAGATGCCATGGCCAGCGACACCGTCACTTATCGGAGTCGCTGGCGCTATCCGGTGCTGCCGATGGCTGGAACGGGGGCCGGACTTCACCGTCGTTGGCCGGGTCTTCCCCCGCTGCCGGCAGATAGCAGGCGCTGCCCAGAATCAGAGCGAGACCATCTCTATTCTTGTTGGTGGTGAGGCTCATCGTGATTCCTGTTTCGGAGTCACGCATCGAAATATCACCCCGGGTACCATCATCAAAAGTGCGGTCTTGGGTGATCTCGTAACCCTGTTGCCGCCACATGTCGCGGATCCGATTCAGGGTAGGAAGCTGATCTTCTGCAGACACCCACATATGAGCGAAGCCGGCGAGAGACCAGCTGCCATTCTCGGCAGTTTCCCCGAATCGCCCCATACAGGGAGCGGCACCGAAGCGCCAGCTCTCCAAGGACACCCCGGCAGCAGTAGCAGCAGCCTGAGCGCGCGCCTCAGCCTGGGCAGCCACCTCGGCGACAGGCTTGGTCTCCAAGGGTTCGTCCTTTCCTAGGGGGGAGCTGGGGCCGCCGGTACAGGAAGCGGTAAGGAACAGCAGGGTCGAGAAGACCACGGTTCGCTGCCATGCCTTGTGGCGCCTGAAACTCATGATGCTCTTCCATGCTCAAGGACAGCTGACGAGTAGTATCCGGCGACCACCGCCGCCTGTGATTTCAAGCTCTGACTATCCTCTTCCCAATACCCACTGTGGCCGGAGGTGTCGACATCAAGGACATTGCCACCAAAGTCGGTGGTGTGCGGTGCGGGGCCATGAATTCCGTCGATATCATCGGCCACCCAGTCCCCAATGAACGGCACCTTCCGGATGTGAGTAGTGTACGTCTCCGGCCGAGCGACGAAGGTGTCATCGACTGCGGCACCTGCCCACACGTGTTGGGCATCCACGTTGAACTCCCCAGCGGTATCAACGCGCATACCGGGGCTGCCAACCGCGATCAAGTCGTCTGCGGCGAGACCGTCACCGGTGCTGGCCGCCTCTCCCAGGACAGTCGAGCCGTAGCTGTGCCCGATGACAGTGACATGGGAGGCGGTCCCATCATGGGAGGCACGCAGCCCGTTGACGAAGCCGTCGAGCGCCTTGGCGCCAGCTTCCGACTTGCTGCCAAAGGCCGCGGAGAAGATGTCGGTGTCGAGCGACGGAGTGTCGTAGCCGAGCCACGCCACGACAGCGGTGTCGAATCTACCGGGTTCGAAGGCGAAGGCAGCCTCCTGCAGGAGCTCGGCCCGGCGGATTTGTCCACCAATATCGTCGAGCTCGGTGCCGACGCCGGGGACGAGGACGGCGGTGTGGGCAGCCGCGTCCGGGTCACCAATGGAGACGGCGGCCTTCCCATCGCCGCCCGGGTCAACCGAGAGCAGGTACAGACGCTTGTGCCGCGGGTTGCTCTCCGCGCCCTCGAGCTTGTCCAACAGCATCAACGCGGTCGCGTGCTGCGGGTCGCCCTGCCTGCCGTAGTTGACGTTGTCGCCGATGAAGTTACGCAACACCAGCTGGTTGGCCCTATCCCGATCTGCGGCGGGCAGTCCGTCGAGAGCGCCGATGCGTTCCGGGTAGCCGGTTAGGTAGATCTGCCGATCGTCGTCGGAGAGCTCCCGCCACCACGCCTGCACGTCTGCCGGGTCGCTGTCCGGGGCCGGGATATCGCTCGCGGAGAGCCCAAGAGCTTCGGCGGCGGCCAGGGCACCGTCACTGGCCTTGTTGTATTCCCACGCATGCTGCCCCGGAAAGTCGTACGGAAACTGGGCCAACACACGGGCGATACGAGTATCGGCCTCGGTAGCCTCCGCGACGAGCTTCGCGATCAAATCACTGTATATCGATGCGTTCTCCGCATCTCGCTGGTAGATGGGCTCCGCATCCGGGTCATTCCTGCCCACCGCCGCAATCGGTGGTGGGAACACGCGGCCGGTGTCGCTCACGACCAGGCCCAGGAAGCGGGCTGCCTCGACGGCCGACAGTAGTCTCCGCTGCAGTTCCTCGAACTCCTCGGCTGCTTGCCGCAGCACACTGGCGGCCGTTCGGATGCGCAAGCTCGCGACCTCAAACTCGTCATCGAGCTGGTCACACCGGAAGAACGCCGCATGGGCAGCCGGCCCCTCCCAGCCCGACGAGCGCAGCGGACCGGTCAAGTCAGCACCGCACCGCTGCTCTAGCTTCGCGCAGGCCAGGGAGAGCTCCGTCCAGGCGTGCGCGGCGTAGCGAAGCGGGGTCAGGCGGGCCTGGTGCAGATCGGCGTAGGTAACCACCGAGCGCTCACCGCCCGCGGATGTCGAAGTGAGCGGCGTTGGCCTCGTCGCTGTAGCGGTAGTCCCGCGCGCAGTCGCCAAAAGCGTCACCGAGCTGGTCGAGGTAGCCGGTCATCTTGGTCAGATCGGCCAGCCAGGACTCGTGAAGCTGCTCTAGTGCTGCTCGGGTCTGCCACCCCGGCAAACCGGAGACAGCCATTCCTGTCTCGTCCCCGATATCGGCCGCTTCGCGCCGCAGGTCCTCGCGGAGGTCCACGCAGACGCGAGCTGCCCTGTCCAACAAGTCCGGTGCTACCCGAAGCTCCGTCACCAGCGCTCCCCCAAGCTTGATTTTGGAGCTCATAGTAGTGGCGCTGTCGCGAATGGGATGTCCCGTAACTGCCGCCAGCGAGGCTGACCGCCGGAGACGACTCGGAGCTCGGCCGCAACGACGAACGCGCCCGCCTCAGGTCGGGACGGGCACGTTCGTGGGAGTAGGTCAGTCGCGTCCTGGAAGCTGGGTGACGAACGCCCGCCACGACGGCGGCCCGAAGACCAGCACCGGGCCGGTCGGGTCCTTGGAATCCCGGATCCCCACCACACCGGGCAGATTGTCGGCAACCTCGACGCAGTCGCCGCCGTTGCCGCTGCTGCGGCTGCTCTTGCGCCATCGCGCCCCGGTCAAGTCCATGATTCAGCTACTTCCCTCAGAAGATCAACTGACTGCCAGTGGGACAACGCCTCGCCCCGCACGTTCTCCCACACCTCCAGTATCGCCGCCACATCGTTCGGGGTGCTAACCATCTCTCCCTCCAGCTGGCTGTCCAGGTAGACCGCCATCCGATGATCCGCACGGGTACCGATGACGAACGGCCCGTTGAGGCCCGCGTAGGCGCCGACGGTCAACGGCACGACGTGCAACCGGACGTGCGGGGCCGCGCACGCTGCCAGCAGCGCCGACACCTGCTCGCGCATCGTCTCCCGGCCGCCGACCGGGCGCCGGAGGGCGACCTCGTCAACCACGGCCGCGAACTGCGGCGGATCTTCCCTGGTGAGGATGGCCTGCCGTGAAAGCCGGGTGGCGACGAGCCGGTCGACCGCCGTGCGCCCCCGCAAACCCCCACTGGACAGCACCGCGCGTGCGTAGGCCTCGGTCTGCAGCAAGCCGGGAACAACCAGCGGCTGAAATGACCGCAGCGACGTCGCCTCGCGCTCGAATTCCTGCCACGGGCGGAACCAGACCGGATTGCGACGTCTCGAAGTGTCCGGCCATATGTCCTCCTTGTCCACACCGAGCGCATCTGCCGCCGCCGAGCGGTGCGCCGGGTGCGGAACATGATCCTTTACGAGCCACCGCGTCGTTGTCTTCCGGTCAACTCCGACCCGTTCGGCGAGCGATTGAGCGGTGTGGCCAGCCTCGTTCATGGCCAGCCGAAGTGCCTCGTTCATGGGCCCCTCCGGTAGGCATTTCGGATGTCTTCGGACCATACGTCGATGGGGTTTTACTGTCCACTACTGATAGCAAGACTGACTCCACTAACGGCGTAAGCCGGTGGAGGGCATTCCCGCCGGAGGCGCTGTCGGGCCGCCCCCATCTGTGGGGGCGGTCCTCCACCAATACCAAGGAGACCCAAATGCGAATCCGCTGGTTCACTCGACGTCGGAGAAACACCGCACCGTCCCGCCCACACGGCACGAACGCGCCGTACCGCGCCGGCGGAGCACACCGGGCGAACGGGCCGCACCGGGCGAACACTTCACAGCACCCAGCCGCTTCAAGGCGCCCGGCGGCGGCGGAGCGGGCCCGGCCAACCCACCTGCCCGTCACCCTGCCCACGTGGATGACCCAACCAACCCTCGCCGACCCCCAACCCGGACGCGTCGGCTGGCTCACCCCCACCCAACAATGGCGCGCCAACGGAGGCCACTGGTGAACCCC
>NZ_AZWQ01000026.1 GCF_000514815.1 Salinispora fenicalii | reverse complement strand
GGGTGTGCTGCTGTCGGTGGTGGTCCCGTCGCCCAATTGGCCGGCCACGTTTCTGCCCCAGGCGAGGACGGTGCCGGTGGAGGTGATCGCCAGGCTGTGATGGTTGCCGCCGGTGATGGCCGTGATGGTGACGCCTGCGGGCAGGCTGACGGCCACCGACGTGGTGCGGTCGATCATGGTCCCGTCGCCCAACTCACCCTGGTCGTTCTCGCCCCAGGCAAGGACTGCGCCGGTGGACGTCAACGCCAAACTGTGATCGCTGCCGCCGGCGATGGCAGTGACCTCGGTGCCCACAGGCAGGTTGACGGCCACGGGCGTGGTGCGGTCGGTGGTGGTCCCGTCGCCCAGCTGACCACTCGAATTGTCGCCCCAGGCAAGGACCGCGCCGGTGGACGTCAACGCCAAACTGTGGTCGCCGTGAGCAGCGATGGCCGTGATGGTGACGCCTACGGGCAGGTTGACCTCGACGGGTGTGTTGCGGTCGATGATGGTCCCGTCGCCCAGTTGGCCCCCGAAATTGGAGCCCCACGCGAGGACGGTGCCGGTGGAGGTGATCGCCAGGCTGTGATGGTTGCCGGCGGCGATGGCAGTGACCTCGATGCCCACAGGCAGGTTTACGTCGACCGGCGTGGTGCGGTTGGTCATGGTCCCGTCGCCCAACTCACCCTGGTCGTTCCGGCCCCAGGCAAGGACTGCGCCGGTGGACGTCAACGCCAGACAGTGATCGTCGCCGGCGGCGATGGCAGTGACCTCGGCGTCCGCAGGCAGGTTGACGGCCACCGGCGTGCTGCGGTCGGTGGTGGTCCCGTCGCCCAGCTGACCACTCAAATTGGAGCCCCAGGCAAGGACGCCGCCGGTGGACGTCAACGCCAGACTGAAGTCACCGACGGCGGAGATGGCCGTGATGGTGGTTCCCGCAGGCAGGTTGACGGCCACCGGCGCGGTGCGGTCGGTCATGGTCCCGTCGCCCAACTCACCCTGGTCGTTCTGACCCCAGGCAAGGACGGTGTCCGACGCGACGGACAGTGATGGCGTGTCCTGCGCAGCCGCTGGCCACACTGCGACCGCCTGCGTGACCATCACCGCCAGCACCAGAAGAAGCCAACCGGTGATGGCCCGGCCCGCGCCACCGCCTGCCCAGCGGCAGAGTCTCCCCATTGCTCCTACCTCCATGCCGGCAAATACCGCCAATAGAACAGGCCCGATTTTGCACCAATTAGTACCGGTATATGCGGAGAAACGCCCTCACGGCGATATCCAGCTGACGCCACCGGTCGGCAACTCTGCGTCATCGCTTTGCCGACGGTGCTGCGTCCGGCGGCGCCGGTGGCCCCTGTCTGGTCAGTGCCGTTGCGCTGGTGGTACCGACCTAGTTAGACAGACGCGGTTGTAGTGAGCACACTGGATCCGCCGAGATCGCTGAGCTATCCACTCCTCGGAAGGGAATCCGCATGCCCAGGTACGACGCGATTGTCATCGGGGGCCGCTGCGCGGGCGCGTCCACCGGCATGCTTCTGGCCCGACAGGGATATCGGGTACTGGTCGTAGACCGATCAAGCTTTCCCAGCGACGTCATCTCGACCCACTTCCTCTGGCCGCACGGGACGTCCTACCTGAACCGGTGGGGCCTGCTGGACCAGGTGCTGGCGGTCACCCCGGCACACACCGAGGTCACGTTCGTCAACGACGGAATTCCGCTCACCGGCTCGGTGCCGGACGAACTTCTGCGCGCCTACTTCCGCGACTGGCATGGCGACGACTCGGGCGTGGTGCGCTCGTACGCCTCGATCCGTCGGCACGTGCTCGACCAGCTACTGGTCGAGGCGGCGAGCAAGGCCGGTGCCGAGGTGCGGACGAACTTCACGGTACGAGAACTCATCACCGAGGGTGACCAGGTCGTCGGGGTACGGGGACGCGACTGCGACGGGCAGTTGGTCGAAGAGCGCGCCCGGATCGTGATCGGCGCCGACGGTCGCAACTCGTTCGTCGCCCGCTCCCTCGGCCTGCCGAAGTTCGACGAGCGGCCCCGATGCACCTTCGCCTACTGGAGCTACTATTCCGGCTTTGACCTCGGCCCGGCGCAGCTACACCGGCGCGGTCGGCTGGCCTGCGCCGTGGCACCCACCAACCACGACCAGAACATGGTCCTGGTCTGGGGTCCGAGCGAGTGGTCCCGCGAGTTCCGTCGTGATGTGCCCGGCAACCTCCAGCGGGCGCTGGATTTTGTCAGCCCGGAGCTGGGCGAGGTGGTCCGGACGCAGGGCGTACGGGCGGAGCGCATCTACGGCACGTTGGACCAGTCCGCGTTCCTCCGGCCGCTGGCCGGACCGGGCTGGGTGCTTGTCGGGGATGCCGAGTCGGCCAAGGACCAGTGCACCGCGATCGGGATGACCCATGCCTTCCGGGGTGCGGAGCTGGTGGCCGCCGCGCTCGGCCAGTGGCTCTCCGGGGACGTGTCGCTCCACGAGGCAATGGCCAGCTATGAGGGCCGCCGCCGCAGCCAGAACGCCGCCGCCTACTACGACTACGTCTGCACGCTCGCGGAGATGCGACCGTACCGCCACGACGAACTGCAGTTGTTCGTGGCGTTGCGCGGAAACCAGCAGGAGATCGACCGGTTCGTCGCCACCCACGCCGACGTCGCGCCGGTTTCGGAGTTCTTCCAGGCGTCGAACCTCCTCCTCCTCAACGATGCCGCGAAGGAGACCTCGGCCGGCTACCCGGTGTTCGAGGACTTCCCCGCGACCGCTCGGATGTACCAGCAGAACCTGTTCGCCTGACCCGTACCCCGCCAGGAGATCGACTGTGTCCCTGCCTGAGCTTGACCAACGCGACGACGACGAACTGATCGAGACCATCCTCGCGGCCGCCGCCCGGCGCGATCTGGAGGCCATGGCGGTAGCCGCGGCCGAGGTCTCCGAGATGACCCGGAACTGGGCCACCCACATCCCGTGGGACGAGTTCGGCTCGTTGGACGAGAGCACCCTCGACGAGGTGGTCGCCGACCTGACCCAGATGTGGGAACCCGCCGACCTGCAGGTTGACGCCGACGAGGAGTACGCGCTCGACAAGAACGCCTACGACTTCTACCGGCCGGCCGGCCGTAACCTGATGACCCGTACCGAGGAATTTTATGGGTGGGTCGAGGCGCGGCGGCGGACCGAGACGTGGCAGTACTCCAGAACGCTGGAGGCCGCACCGAACAGCGTCGCCCAGATCACCAACGACATCGGCCGGCGTACCCGCGGGATCAACTTCAACTCGCAGGACTATCTGTCGTTCAACACGCACCCGGCGATCCGGGAGGCGGCGGCTAAGGCCATGCGTAACTACGGTCCGCACAGTGCCGGGTCACCAATGGTGCTCGGGAACACCCGGATCTCCGACGAACTGGAGGCGTCGCTCGGCGAGTTGGTACGCGCCGAGCAGGTGACGCTCTTCCCGACCGGGTGGGCCGCCGGCTTCGGCGCAATGGCGGGCCTGGTCCGCCAAGAGGATCATGTTCTGATCGACCGGCTGGCGCACTCCTGCCTCCAGCAGGGGGCCCGGGCGACCACCCGCAACGTCGTGCGCTACGAACATCTCAACGTGGAGGCGGTCCGTCGCCACCTGGTCGACATCCGTCGGCGAGACAGCCGCAACGGCATCCTCGTTGTCACGGACGGCCTCTTCTCGGTGGATGCTGACTGGCCGGATCTGGTGACCCTGCAGCGGGTGTGCCGGGAGCATGACGCGACCCTGCTCGTGGATGTGGCGCACGACCTGGGTTCGATGGGCCCGGGTGGTACCGGCGTGCTCGGGATGCAGGACGTGCTCGGTGACATCGACATCGTGATGGGCGCCTTCTCCAAGACGTTCTGCTCCAACGGCGGCTTCGTCGCCTCGGCCTCTCCCGCGCTCAAGCAGTACCTCAAGATGTTCGGCGGGTCGCACATGTTCTCCAACGCGCTCTCCCCCGTGCAGACCGCCGTGGTCCTGGAAGCCTCGAAGATCATCCGCTCCACGGAGGGAGATCTCCTCCGTTCCCGGCTGCACACCGCCGTCACCGCGCTTCGCGAGGAGCTGATCGGGTACGGGTTGACCTGTATGGGTGAGCCGTCGCCGATCGTGCCGCTCCTGATCGGAAACGAGAAGCTGGCGCGGATCGCCAACCGCCTGCTGTTCGACCGCGGGGTGCTCGCGTTCATGGTGGAGTTCCCGGTGACTCCGACGGGCTCGTCCCGGTTTCGGCTTCAGGTGCAGGCAAACCATGAGCCAGATGAGGCCCGCGCCGCAGCAAAGATCATCGCGGATGCAATCGCCGACGCCCGCACGTACCTGTCCAGTGCCTTCGGGAGCACAGAGCGGTAGCCATCGCCACGTCCCATCAGGCGATCCCGGCTGGGGCGTTTCGTTCAGTTGGACGGCGACGCCGAAGGGGACCCTCGATCAGGGTGGGACGAGCACGTGATCCGGTCCGCCCCGAGATACGGCTGTTGGCCGGCACCCGAATCCGGTGCCGGCCAACAGCGTGCTCTCCCCTGGTGGGGTGTGATCTTGGTGGTTCAGCTGGTCCCGTACTCGGTGACCAGCCCGGCGGCGTGGTCAGCGACCCGGTCGGCTCACTTGTTGAGCCGCCACTGGTCTACGGTCTCGCCTCGAAGAACGCTGAGCAGTGCCTCTTTGTTCTCGAAGCTGGTGACCTTGTCCCGGTCCTCGCTCAGGTGGATGTGCCACAGGTGCGATGGGTCGGAAGTGGCGGCTTCGTCCGTGCGGAAGTCCCAGCCTTCCACCTCGTTGTCGCTGTCGGCCTGCCCGAAGAACTCACGCCAGCCGTCCAGTCGAGGATCATCGGGATCCTGGCCGGAGGCGAGCAGGCGGCTGGAGTACTCCGCGATGTTGGTGGCCTCCGAGAAGGTCCAGTCGTAGGCAGCGGCCTTGTCCGAGGGTCCGCCCTGGTCGTTGTCGTCAAGGACGGAGTAGTCGGTGGGGCCGTTGGCCGCGCGGGTGTTGTGATAGCCGGGCTTGTCGGTGTAGATACCGCCGTCGGCCGTGCCGGGCTGCAACTTCAGCAGCTCCTCCTGCAGCCACGACGAAGCCTCGGCCACCTTGTCCGGATGCGGGTTGCTAGCAGCGGTTGCGGGCGTGGCACCCACCGCGAACGCTCCGCCTAGAGACGCGGACGCAGCCAGGGCCAGCACACTACGACGCAGAATCGTGTTCATGAGAATGCTCCATTCGGGGGTCGACACCCCATACGCGCCCGAAAGGGGGGATCAGGCGGCAGGGGTGCAAGCACCGTCCGGCGCTCAACAGAAACAGGGAAAGAAGATCCTCGGCTACCGCGGTCCGGGGGACACGCACGGTGCCGGGTCCATGTGTAACGACCGGCGGGCCCGCGTCATTCCGGGCCTCACCCACCCCACGGGCGGGTCGCTTCCTCGGTCGTACGCATGGTGTAACGCCCCGACGCCGGCCGGGATTCCGCCACCACCGTGCCCCCGACCACACCCCACACGGGCATCATATGGATATCAGTGATGATCGCCTAATCAGGTACCACACCCACCCATACCCAACCTGCAGGGACCCAAATCCGCAGCACCCTCGCGCCGCTGCGCGCGCGTCCAGGAGTGAACCGCCCTGGTCGGCCCCTACCGCGCCAACCTACCGACGCAGCCTGCGGCCGGCTGGAGTCGTTGTACAGACCGTGGTCGGACACAGACCGGTGGCGGGGGAGACAGAGGGGTAGGGGTAGGTGGCGGGTTTCTGGACCGGCACGGTCGCGGACGTGAGAAAGAGCTGGGTACGGCCGGCGCGTCTGCGGGGGCTGTTCGCGGTGCCGTTGATGGTGGCGATCGTGCTGGGCATAGCCTCGGTCGGTGCGACGCGCGTGCTCGCGCAGAGCGTGCCGTCGGCGGCAGCGGGCCCTCCTGGTACCGGCCTGGCCTGGGGAAACAACAGTGACGGCGAGTTGGGTGATGGGACCACCACGGACAGCAGCACCCCCGTTGCGGTGGACCTGCCAGCCGATACCACGATCACCGCTATCGCCGCCGGCACCGCCTACGGTCTGGCGTTGACCTCCGCCGGCACCGTCCTGGCCTGGGGCGACAACAGTGCCGGCCAGCTGGGAGATGGGACCACCACGGACAGCAGCACCCCTGTTGCGGTGGACCTGCCAGCCGGCACCACGATCACCGCCGTGGCCGCCGGTGACCGTCACAGTCTGGCGTTGACCTCCACCGGCACCATGCTGGCCTGGGGCGAAAATTTCATCGGCCAGCTGGGAGATGGCACCACCACCCGCAGAAGCACCCCCGTCGCGGTGAACCTGCCAACCGGCACCACGATCACCGCCGTGGCCGCCGGTGACCGTCACAGTCTGGCGTTGACCTCCACCGGCACCATGCTGGCCTGGGGCGAAAATTTCATCGGCCAGCTGGGAGATGGCACCACCACCCGCAGAAGCACCCCCGTCGCGGTGAACCTGCCAACCGGCACCACGATCACCGCCGTGGCCGCCGGTGACCGTCACAGTCTGGCGTTGACCTCCACCGGCACCGTCCTGGCCTGGGGCGACAACAGTGCCGGCCAGTTAGGAGATGGGACCCTCACGGACAGCAGCACCCCTGTTGCGGTGGACCTGCCAGCCGGCACCACGATCACCACCGTGGCCGCCGGCGCCTACCACAGTCTGGCGCTGACCTCCGCCGACACCCTGCTGGCCTGGGGCTACAACATCTTCGGCCAGTTGGGTGATGGCACCACCACGGACAAAAGCACCCCCGTCGCGGTGGACCTGCCGGCCGGCACCACGATCACCACCGTCTCCGGCGGTGCCCGCCACACTCTGGCGGTGACCTCCGCCGACACCCTGCTGGCCTGGGGGCACAACAACTTCGGCCAGCTGGGCGATGGCAGCACCACGGACAGCAACACCCCCGTCGCGGTGAACCTGCCAACCGGCACCACGATCACCACCGTGGCCGCCGGCGCCTTCCACACTCTGGCGGTGACCTCCACCGGCACCATGCTGGCCTGGGGCTACAACGCCCTCGGCCAGGTAGGCGACGGGACCACCGCTACCCGCAGAAGGACCCCCGTCGCGGTGGACCTGCCAGCCGGCACCACGATCACCGCCGCCGCCGCCGGCAACCGCCACAGTCTGGCTATCGCCCCATCGACATCAACCACGACCCTGCAGGCGTCCCCACCGAGCCCGAAACCGGATCAACCCGTCACACTCACCGCTACCGTGACCTGCACCGGCAGCACTCCCACCGGGACCGTGACCTTCCACGACGACACGACAACCCTGGACACGGAACCCCTGTCCGGCAACCCCACCACCACCGCAACCCTCACGATCACACGTCTGGCACCCGGCACACACCACATCCAGGCGCGCTACAACGGCGACAGCAACTGCCCAGCCTCAACATCTAGCCCCACGACGGTCACCGTCCCAAAGCCCACCATCCCCGTAACCGGCACCAGTCTGCCCACCATCCTCGCCGCCGGATTCCTACTCACCCTCACCGGCGCGGCCCTGACCCTTGCCACCCACCGACGCCGACCAACACACGAGGCCTGAGGACCGTCCATGTCGGCCTGGCCGTAGTAGTCGGCCGAAACAACGGCAACGCTGGCCAGCGCCCGACTGCCGACCGCGCACCCGCTGCGACACAGTCGCGCCGACTGCCGGACGCGGTGGGGGCGCTGAGGAAGGTCCACGGACGGCGCCAACGTGCGGCGGACCGGACAACGTGCGTGGGTGATTTGTCCTAGGCGAGATCAGCTCAGTCGATTAGAATGTATGTACTAATCTCGCTGCTGAGCTGGGAGGATGCCCGTGACTGCGCCCACCCCCGTCACTCCCCTCGCCCCCTACACCACGCTCCTTGGCTTCACCCGTTACGTCGACCGCACCGGCCCGGCCAAGGCCACCTTCGTTGGCGGCCTGCGCCGGCAGCGGGCCAGCCGCTCCGGCTTCAATCCACATGGCCAGTTCGTCAAGGCCCTCAAGGCCGACATCGCCTTCCACACCAGCGGCACCCACCTCGACCGGGTGGTCGCCGCCGTCAAGCCCCGGTGGCGTCCGCTCTACCAGGCGCTGGTGCCGGGGGCGATGGCCTGGCTGCTTTCCCTCGGCGCACCCCGGTCGGTCGACCTGGCCCAGACCCGCGACGCACTCGCCCTGCTGGGCGACCTACCTGTGAAGATCAACCCACACTTCGGAATCCGATACGCCGACGGGCGGGCCGAGGCCATTCGCCTGCACTTCGACGAGGCCCCGCCGAGCGACGAGGCAACCCTGGCCGTGCTGCACCTGATGGGCCGACAGATGGAGGCGATCCTGCCGCACGCCGAACCCGTCCTGGTCGATGTCCGGCGCGGCCGGACGCACCGCACGCCAGCGACCGCGAAACCCGCGGAGATCGAGCGCTGGCTGACCGGCGAGGCCGTCGCCTTTCAAGCACTGTGGAGCACTGCGGCCTGACCGCGCGGGGTGGGTGGAGGGTCAGTAGCCTGTCGTGTCGTCGATGCTGGATTGCGCGGTCGGCACCAGGAAGCTCCGCTCGAAGGTGAGGACCACCTCGCCGGTGGCTTTGTGGCCGATGGTGCGGCAGCTCACGATGCCCTCTCCCGGCCGGCTGGCGGAGAGCCGTTTCGCGGTCACTTCGCTCTCGGCATATAGCGTGTCGCCCACGAAGACCGGCTGGGGAAGGTGGATCCGTTCCCAGCCAAGGTTCGCGATGGCCCGGCCACTGGTGCTGCGGGCGGTCATCCCGCCGACGATGCTCAGGGTCACCAGACTGGAGACGAGGGGCTGGCCCCACCGGCCCGCCTCGGCGTAGGCGCCGTCGATGTGCAGCGGTGACGCGTTCATGCTCAACATGCTCATCAGTACGTTGTCCATCTCGGTCACGGTGCGGCCGGGCCGATGCTCGATCACCGTGCCGACGACGATCTCGTCGTAGTAGAAGCCGACCTGTTCGCGGTATCGGTTCTCGCCTACCCTCCGGAAGCCGACCGGACCGGATCCGGTCGGCTTCCCGGCCTGCTCAGGCCGCATCAGTAAGCTCCCGTACGTGGTCGGCGAAGGTGGCCAGGACCGACTGGTCAATGTCGGCGCGGATCATGATCCGCAGCCCGGCCTGGCCCTGCGGCACGATGGGAAAGAACACCGCCGAGCTGTAGAAGCCCCGCCGGTACAACTCCGCGGAGAGTCGGACCGCCCGGTCGGTGTCGCCCACGGTGATTCGACGTACCGGCAGTCCGTTACCCGCAAAGGAGGTGGGTAGCAGCTCGTCGAAGTACGCCACGTTCTCGTTCAGTCGGCGCTGCAACTGGCCCAGTTCCGGTGAACGGTGAATGGCGGCGCTCGCCAATGAGGCCCCGACCAGCGGCAGGGCCATGTTCTGCGACCATCCCACCGGCCCGGCGTGCCGGGCCAGGAAGCGGGACATCGCCGGATCGCCGAGCATGGCTACACCACCGCCGGTACCGAAGCCCTTGCCCAGGCTGGTGACGATGACGGTGAGCGGGTTCATGGCCAGTCGGGATCGTACGAAGCCCTCACCTCGCTCGCCAACCAGTGACAACGAGTGTGAGTCGTCGATGAAGAGAAACAGACCGTACCGGTCCTGGAGTTCCAGCAGACCGTCCAGGGCAGCGGCGCCGCCCATCGAGTACGCGCCGTCGGCGACGTAGGCCACGCTGGGATACCGCCGGCAGATGTCCTCCAGGTAGTTCAGGTCGTTGTGGTCGCAGGTGAGGACCATACTCTCCTCTGCGCAGATGGGCTTCACGTACGACATGCAGAAGTGGCAGTGCCGGTCGAAGACCATCACTCTGGGGCCGCCCGGGGCAAGGTGCCCGGAGGCCACCAGGGGCAAGATGCCGGCGGTAAGCGCGCTACAAGTGGTGCCGGGGAGGATCTGGGCGCCGAACAGTTCTCCCAGTTCCTCCTCCAACCGGGCCAGCAGTTGGTGCCGGATGCGGGTCGTGGAGGTAACCAGCCAGGTGGTGCCGGCCTCGCGTAGCGCCGACACCGCCCCCTCAATCACTGCCGGATGGTGGTTGAGGCCGAGGTAGGCGCAGGAGCACATGTTGACGAACTCATGGCCGGTCGCCCGGTCAACGAGCCGGTTGTTCGAATCGCCCGAGGGCGTGTCGACACTGATCCCGGTCAGACCATGATCGGCTGCTGCCTGCCAGACCGGGTCGGCGGTCCGGATCATCTTCTCCGCGTGACGGTACCGGTGCGGACCGACGAAGCTCTGGTGTTCCGCTGTGCTCGTCATTTTCTCTCCCTGCCAGTGAGACTGACCGCTGTTGTCCCGGCCATGGGTCAACCGGATGAGTCGAACTCGTCGAGCAGCCGCTGGGACGCCTCGAAGAAGGGGCGGCCGACCATCACCCCGTCAACGGTGGTAATGCCCTGGCCGCTGCGCTGGCCAGCGGCCACCACTCGCCGGGCCGCCTCCAGGGATGCCGCGTCGGGTGAGAAGACCTGATTGATGACCGCCACTTGGCGCGGATGCAGGGCGATCTTGCCGCTGAACCCGAGGTCCCGGGCCAGAACTGCCTCCCGCCGTAACGCGGTCAGGTCCTGCACGTGGAAGGTCGGCGAGTCGATCGCCTCCACCTCGGCCGCCCTGGCGGCGTTCACCACCCGGGTCCGGGCCTGTGCCAGCGGCTCCCAGCGCAGTTGGGCACCGAGAGCGGACGCGTAGTCCGCCGACCCGAAAATCAGCGCGCGCAGGTGGGGTGACGTCGCCGCGATCGCCGCGGCGGCCTCCACCCCTCGTGGTGTCTCGATGACCGCGCACAGCTCGAGGTCCGGACGGACCGGCCGGAGTAGTCGCGCCACTATCTCGATGTCGCGTGGCGATTCGACCTTGGGCACCAACACGATGGAGGGCCGGATCGGATACTCGCGCAAAGCGAGCAGATCCCGCATGCCTTCCGGTTCGGTAAGCGTGTTCATCCGAACGGCGCAACGGCGACCGGACGCGCTCTCCGCACTGAAGAACGCGCTCCCCCGGTCCCGGGCCTCGGCCTTGTCCTGCGGCGACACCGAGTCTTCCAGGTCGACCAGGCAAATGTCGGCTCCCGAACGGTGGCAGGTTGCGTACCTGCCGACCGCGGTCGCCGGCGTGCACAGCATGGAACGGCAGTACCGGGCGTACATCACACCTCCCGGCGTACGTCGATGAGAACCTTGCCCGAAGTGGCACGGGCGGCGACCGCCGCGTGGGCGGCGCCGACCTCGTGCAGCGCGACCGTCCGGTCGATGTGGACCGTGAGCTGGCCTTGGGTCGCCAGTTCGAAGAGCCGACCGACGATTCCGCACAACAGCTCCCGGTCGTCCACCACGTGCCGCATCCAGAAGCCGGCACAACCGATGGAACGCTGGGCCAGCTGCGCGGTGGTCACCGCGACGACACCAGCCGGGTCCTCCGGACCGACGGGCACGTCACCAGCTCCGCCGATTCCGGGATCGCTCGAGTTGCCGGGCCGCCAGCCGAGGCAGACCAGCCGCCCGAACGGCGCCAGGCCGACCAGCGCGGCCCGCGCCACCGCACCGCCCACTGAGTCGACGAACAGATCCACGCCAGTTCCGCCGGCCGCCTCCCGCACCCGGTCGGCCAGCTCTGGGTCTGCCGGGTCCAGCACCACATCTGCGCCGAGCCCGGTGACGAACTGTCGCTTCGCCGGAGTCGACGCCAGGCCAATCACCGGCGAGGCGCCAAGCGCCACCGCGAGCTGCACCGCGAGGTGTCCAACCCCGCCAGCCGCGGCGGAGACCGCGACGCTCTCCCCGGCCCGCAGCCGACCGGCCAACAACAACGCCCCGTACGCGGTGCTGCCCTGCTCGAACAGGCCGAGCGCCTGCGGGTCATCGATGCCCGCCGGAATCTCCACGGTGTGTGCCTCCCGGGCCGCCACCACTTCGGCGTACCCACCGCCTTGGCGTAGTAGCGCGACCACCCGCCGTCCATCGGCCCGTCGACGCCCGGCTGCCTCCACGCCGAGCACTGCCGGCAGCGGTAGCTCGGGTTGAGCACCGGCACAGCGCTCCAGATCATCGAAGTTGACTCCGGTCAACGTCACGTCGATAAGGCTCTCCCCCACCCCCGGCGATGGCTCGGGTATCCACTCGACACGTAGTGCTTTCGGACCACCGGGTCGGCGCAGAACCACCGCACGCATGGGCCGGGTCATCGCGGCCACCGGCGACCGATGCGACACGAACCGACGAGTACCGGTCCCCGGCCACCGCTACGGTTGCGTCCCGACGATGCGGAGCAGGTCATGCCGACTGGTCCACAAAGAGCTCCCCCCGCCGGCGGTGCAGCTCCTCCGCGGCCTGCAGTTCCTCCGCGATGGCGCAACAGGCGACGGTACCGTCCGCATCCACGTTGTTGGAGGTGATCACGACTCCGGTACGGCTGGTGGGGTCGTAAGCCAAGCCGGCCATCGCAAGCCGCTCGACAGCCTCGGTGAACGACGGTACGGCCCAACCGAAGTGTTCCAGGAAGATCCGCTTTTCTCGGTACTCGGGATCAACCAGCCGACCGTAGAGGGCCAGGTGTAGGTGGGTTGAGCCGGTTAGGCGACAGTTGGTCTCAGTGAAGAGCACCTGCTTGTCCGGAGTGACGATAGCGTCGGCACAGACCACGCCCCGGTAACCGAGTACACGTAGGGACTCGACCAGCTGGTGAGCACCGTCAAGCAGCTCCGTTCTGGTCTCCGCGTCGATCGTCTGCGCCGGCAGCACCCCGCCAATCGCCCTCGGCTCCATCAGCAGATCACCCACCCCGATCAGCTGCGCTGCCTCGTCGGTAACGATGAACTCCGCGTAGCTGGTGGTGGACCTGGGGAAGAACTGCTCCACCACCAGCCGGTGTGCGTGGCCTGCGGTGAGCCGTTCCCACCGCCGCTGTACGTATGACAGCAGCGCGGGACGGTCCGGCAACACCACCGCCTGGGCCGCGCCGGTCGGCACGACGCCGTCAGTACGGCTGAGAACCTCGTTGCCGAGCCCCCCTCCGTTGAACTCCATCTTCACGACCGCGCTGTGTCCCTGATCGAAGAGGTCAGCTATCGCCTCCAGCGCCTGTTCCGGCCGGGTGACCACGGTGCCCGGGGCGATCGGAACCCCGGCTCCGGCAGCCAGGGCCCGAAACCCGGCCTTGCTGTTCACCAGCGCGTCACCGGCCTGGGCGCTGAACGGATAGCCGGGGAGGGCCGTCTCGGCGCCGAGTGTCCGGGCGATCCTGGTGATGGAGAAATCCTTGTAGACGGCCAAGATCTTGACCGGAGGTCGGTTGCCGAGAGCACCGCGTAGATCGTTCAGGAAGCTCGGATCGGCGAGCCGGTCTGGGGTGAGGATGTCCGAGCCAAGACTGCCCGGTGGAGGGATCACAGTGGTCAGTGACGAGGCGCGGGTGCCGGTCAGGTGAGTGATGTAGCTCAGGTAGTCCGCTGGCGGAGCGAACGGCAACACCAGTACGTCGCCGTCCCGGGCGAACCAGAGCAGGCGCTGCGCGGCACAGCCACCGTCGCGCAGTTGGTCGGAGGTCAGTGCCGCCAGATCGCCGACCATCTCCCAGGTTCGGCTATTGCCGATAATCAACGTTGTCATGACCGCCCCATCACGTCGGCGGGATTCTCGGACACGGCACCGCTCAGCCGGATCAACCGACTGTTGAGCTGCGACAGGAGGCAGACCGGGGCACCGTTACGAACCATGCGTCAACACATGAAGAGATCTCCGATTTGCTGATCGACACGCTATCAATCGGCACCATCGATAGCAAGGAGTGATCTTGCTAGTACCCAGCGTCAGCAACAACCGACCCCGGAGATCACGCCGCGAGAGATCATCAGCACCGCCACCCCCATCTGCGTCCTGTCGCGCCATTCGTCCACATAAGATCGGAGCGGTACGTTAAGGAGGCGATCACGGCTGATCACAGTCGACCCGTCCGGGCCTGCCGACCCACCCCCGTCGCGTCGTCAACCAAGATCATCATTGCTGGAAGTATCGATCACTGGTTGTATGAGTGATGGACCTAGATCCAAGGTGCCACTGCAGGTAACAGCAACGTCAGGCTCCTCGCGATTGCGGGTGGGCGGCCGCACGTACGTGTCCTGGGGGCCACATGAAGCTGCACAGTTTCGATGAATGGTCGCCGTTGCGCGAAATCGTCGTGGGTTCAGCCTCGGGCTACCGACGACAGGCCCGCGACCTCTCCTTCGACCTATTTTTTTACGACAACCTCATCCACGACAACTCAAAAATGCACCCCATCTACTATCCACGGTTCATGACGCACGGCCAGCCGACGCCGGGATCATTAACCTCGAAAACCCTGGATATCAAGCAGCGCTATGTCGACGAGCTACACGAAGACGTGGAAGGGATAGCTGGAACACTCGAATCCCTAGGCGTACGCGTTCACCGACCGATGAACCTCCACGAGGGCGCGGCTCACTTCGCCACACCCGCGTGGTCCGCCACCGCGCTGCCGCCCCTGAACGTCCGGGACAACACGTTGATCCTGGGTGACGAGATCATCGAAACGCCACCAATGATGCGCTCGCGCTACTTCGAGACACAGTTCCTGAAGCCCGTTTTCATGGAGTACTTCACGCACGGCGCCCGGTGGACGGTCATGCCCCGGCCATGGATGACCGACCGCTCCTTCGACCTCACCCAGGCCGAACAACTCGTCACGATGGAGACGGTGACCACCATCAACGACTCCCCCTATGACGTGGGCATCGAGATGCTTTTCGACGCTGCACAGTGCCTACGATTCGGTCGAGATATCCTGGTCAACATCGCGACGGCGAATCATCTCCTCGCGTGCGAGTGGTTGGAGCGCCACCTGGAGGGCCGCTACACCATCCACCGGATCGACCGACTAACCGACAGCCATATCGACAGCATGGTACTCCCCCTGCGACCGGGCACGTTGTTAATCCGCTCCCGACGGTTCCTCGATTACTTGCCCAAAGCCCTCCAGAAGTGGGATGTCATCGAGGCGCCGGAGCCGAAAGCACAGAACTTCCCTCAGTACGACGACGATGACGTTATCCTCACCAGCCCGTTCATCGACCTGAACGTATTGTCGATTGACGAGCGCACCATCATGGTCAACGACTCCTGCCCGGAGCTGAGCCGTGCACTGGAACAGCACGGCTTCGATGTCGTGCCAGTACGTCATCGCCATCGGCGACTGTTCGGCGGCGGCCTCCACTGCTTCACCCTGGACACCGTTCGCGACGGCAAACTTGAGAACTACTTCTCCTGATGGAGGTTGTCGCACCAACCGGCCGGCAGGAGATTTGATCTTCTCAAGAAGAGAGTGCGTCGCTCTGGCCTGACGGCCAGCCTGACGCTGGCGATCGGCGTGGCATCGCCGACGCAAGCAGCCGAACCCTCCGCCTGCGCCGCAGGCTAAGGTGGGGCACCACATGGGGGTGCCCCACCTTGCATTCTGGAATCAGGCCGTATTGGACCGCCGATCCTGTTCCAGGTAGAGCACGTAGGCGAAGACCGCCGGCACCTGCACCGGCAGTTTCTCGGGTTTTTTCAGCAATACGGATTCATAGGCTAGGAGCCCACCAGTTTGCTGGTCGAAGACCAGTAGGTCACGGGTGCCGTCCCTGTTCGAGTCCACACTCACGGCGAGGCCATGGCGACCGAGTCGGTCGGTGACCTCACCGCGAAGAAGCACTCCGTCGGATTGGGCAAGGAACCTCAACGCCGCAATCCGTACATCCCGGTCGACCGCCGCCGCGCGGTAGAGATCCGCGATCGCTCGCACCGCTGACTCAGCACCGTTTTCCCGCGGTTGATGGGCATACAGCGCCTTGGACAGAGCATCGACATCGTGTGGAATCGGATCGGGAAAAACCGCCGTTAGTTGCCCAGCATCGTAGGTACGGACCTGGGTGTCACCCCGCGCTGCCGCCGCCACCAGTCCCGGTGCATCCGGCTCCGCTCCGACATCGGAGCTGCGCAGGGTGGTGGTAGCCACCTTGCCGGAACCATCTGCAGCACGCCAGGTCGAGATCACCTGCGGCGCCACCGCCACCGTGGTGCCCTCCTTGGCCGAGGACGACAGGTCCAGCGACCACTGGCCGACGCGCACGAAGTTGAACCGGCCGCTCCGCAGCTCGTCACCGGCCGCCTCCGCCTCCACGACGGAAGCCAGCTTCAACAGGGCATCGCGGGCCCCCGGCGCGCCATTTTCATACTGCAGGTGAAGCGGTGGGGGAGTCGCGGCGAACACCGGTTGGTCCGGGCCAGCGACTTGCACGACCATAGCTCCGGCAACCACTACGGCCCCCGCGGTCACCGCACCCAACACCGCCCGACGCGTCCACCGCGGCCGAACGGAAGCCGGCGACGAGCCACCCACCACAGTTGACCAGTTAACAGGTGCTGCTGCCGGCCAGTCATCGACTTCCCGCGCCGGATCAAGCTGCTTAAGCACACCCTTATTTATCTTCATCACACGCCTTCCCGCACTGTTGCCGAAACCTTTTGCGCCCGCACCGCCGGCGGATTGTCCAATAGCCGAGCCAGCCGCCGCCGAGCCCGGAACACTCGAACCGCCACCGCGGTTTTACTGCACCCCAAGACCTGAGCCGCCGCCGAGAGATCGAGTTCCTCCCACGTCACCAGACGCAGCACCTCACGGTCGGACTCCGACAGCCCGGCGAACGCTCGCCGCAAATCCTGTGCCAAGGTGACAGCCGCAAAATCCCCGTCGTCCACCACATCGACGCTCTCGGCCATCGGTACGGTGACCGGCCGAACCCGCCGCGCACGCCAATGATCGGCCAAGACTCGACGGGCGATCCCGTACAGCCAAGGCAGCACCGACTCCGGTGCGTCCCGATGCCGGCGCCATGCCACGACAAATGTCTCCTGCGCCAACTCCCGCGCGGACTCCATGTCACCGATGCGCCGATAGCAGTAGCGCAGCACCAAGGGATAGTTCGCCGAGTACACCCGCGCGAAAGCGGCGTGCTCGTCCTGATCAACATCCACCCAACCGACCTCCTCAGTCTCACTAACTACTCGTGGCGTGAGACGCACAAGGATTACAGGTAAGGCACTGACTTTTTGGTTTGGTCACCACTAGTAGTGCTTTGTTAGGTTTTGTGGCGTTTGTTGAGATATAGAAATTTCACCGGTTGGTGGCAGCTGGGACAGGTGCCGTTCGGTCGCGAGGAGTCGTTGGAGCTCGCCGATGACCTTGTCAGGGGCAGGCCGGCGCAGCCGCAGTTCGCGGTAGTCGTGTTCGATCCGCCAGCGGATCTCGCCCTAGCGGACCAGGTCGGTACGGCTGTTGATGGCGGGCAGGCTGGACGGCCGGTACTTGACCGGTTCGGCTTGATCGTCGGCCTTGGGGTGATCAGCCACCGCTCGGGCAGGAGGCCGTCGTTGTCCCGGGCGACGGGGCCAACGGGGTGCGCCTAACCAGTGGTGCTACTGACGTGACCGACCTGCTCGGCCGGGTGTAACAAACCGGGGACGAGCGCGCCCACGGCACGCCCCAGCAGACGCTGACCGTCCGGGGCCGTCTCCAGGCCGGAGACCAGGGCCACGCAGATCTCGGCTGCCGCGTCCGCGTCCGCCGCGCCCGCCTCGGCGAAAAGACCCGCCAACAGCTTCCGCAGCTCCGCGGTGAACTCGGTGCAGATCTCACCGAAGAGCCGGGCCTTGCTGTCCATGAGTTCAGCGGTGTGCGGCGAGTCCCCGATCAGGTGCAGAGACAGGTCAAGCTTGGCGGCCAGGACGCCCCGGATGCGCTGGGCATAGGGGGCGTCCTGACCGGCGGCCTGCTGCGCACTGGCCAGCGCCTGGGTGTGCAGGCGCCCGGCGAGTTGCCGGAACGCGTCGTCCTTGCCCCGAACGTACTGGTAGACGGCGGACCGGGAGACGCCCATCGCGGCGGCGATGTCATCCATCGTCGTCCGCCGTACGCCGTATCTGGTCAGGCAGGTGTAGGTGGCGTCGAGGACGTCGGAGAGCCGGCCACTGTCCATGTCAGCTCAGTTTAGCCAGCAGCTCCGTGGCGACCTGCTCGGAGGAGGCCGGGTTCTGCCCAGTGATCAGGTTGCCGTCGAGGACCACGTTCGGTGCCCACGCCTCGCCCTCCTGGACCTGCACGCCGATCTCGGTCAGTCGGTCCTGGAGCAGCCACTTGGCCTTGTCGGCCAAGCCGGCCTGGGCCTCCTCCACGTTGGTGAAGGCCGCCACCCGGCGACCGGCGAAGGCGTTGCCGCCATCGGCGGTCACCGCGGCGAGCAGCGCCGCCGGCCCGTGACAGACGATGCCGAGCGGCTTCTGCGCCTGCAGGGCGGCCACCAGCAGCCGACCGGAGTCCTGGTCGACAGCCAGGTCCTCCATCGGTCCGTGACCACCCGGGTAGAAGACAGCCTGGTAGTCGTCGAGGTTGACCTCCGCCAGGCGGATCGGCTTGCGCAGGCCCTCGAGGCCCTCCACGGCCTCGGTCATCCGGACCGCCCCCGCCGGGCCGCCGGTGAACTCCGGCAGCAGGCTACTGCGGTCCACCCGCGGCACCACTCCGCCCGGGGTAGCGATCACGACCTCGTGGCCGGCGCTGGTCAACATCTCGTGCGGAACCACGATCTCCTCGGCCCAGACACCGGTGGGATGCCGGGTGCCGTCAGCGAGCTCCCAGTGGTCCGCGCCGGTCACCACGAACAGGATCTTTGCCATTGATCAAGCCCTCCGTAGCTGGGCGGGCCCCAGCAGTCCGCCTCGAGACCCACCGTACAGACTGACGTTCTGTATACAAAATGACAGTTCGACTTTTGTCGTGCCAGCTCGCGGGTGATGCCGGGCAGCAACGGCCCAGCGGGGGATAACTCCGGGCAGACGATCACCCGGCTGCCTATCCTTGGCGACGACATGCAGAACGAAGTCGCCTCCACCCCGCCCGACCCCACCCGCGAGCTGCACCGCCGGCTACGCCCGCTGATGCTCCGTGACCAGCACCGTCTTCGACGGCGGCTGGACGGCGCACGCCGGATACCCGACCCGCAACGTCGGGAAACGACCCTGGCCGAGATCACGACGGATGTGGTCCGGGCCGAGGCACGGCTGGCGAGCCGGCAAGCCGCCGTACCCAAGATCACCTACCCGGCGATGCTGCCGGTCAGCGAGCGCCGGGACGAGATCGCCGCGGCGATCCGCGACCACCAGGTCGTGATCGTCGCTGGCGAGACCGGCTCCGGCAAGACCACCCAGCTACCCAAGATCTGCCTGGAACTGGGCCGCGGCGTCACCGGTCTAATCGGGCACACCCAGCCCCGCCGGCTCGCCGCCCGGACGGTCGCCGACCGCATCGCCGAAGAGCTCGGCACCGAACTGGGCGGGGTGGTCGGCTACCAGGTGCGCTTCGCCGACCAGGTCAGCGACCGAAGCCTGGTCAAGTTGATGACCGACGGCATCCTGCTCGCCGAGCTACAGCACGACCGGATGCTTCGCCAGTACGACACGATCATCGTTGACGAGGCGCACGAGCGAAGCCTCAACATCGACTTCATCCTCGGCTACCTGCGGCAGCTCCTCCCGCGCCGCCGGGACCTCAAGGTGATCATCACCTCGGCCACTATCGAGACCGATCGGTTCGCGCGACACTTCGCCGACGCCGACGGCAACCCGGCGCCGGTCGTCGAAGTGTCTGGGCGGACCTACCCCGTCGAGGTGCGGTACCGACCGCTGGTCGAGGTGAGCGAGGATGAGGACGACACCGACGAGGAGCAGGTTCGCGACCAGGTCCAGGCCATCGGGGACGCGGTGCAGGAGCTGGCCGCCGAAGGCCCCGGCGACATCTTGGTCTTCCTCTCCGGAGAGCGGGAGATCCGAGACACCGCCGACGCGCTCGGCAAGCTCGTCACACACCGACCAGCACTGCGCAACACCGAGATCCTGCCGCTGTACGCCCGCCTGAGCACCGCCGAGCAGCACCGCGTCTTCGCCCCGCACGCCGGCCGGCGGGTGGTGCTGGCCACCAACGTTGCGGAGACGTCGCTCACCGTGCCCGGCATCCGGTACGTGGTGGACCCCGGAACGGCGCGTATCTCCCGCTACTCGAACCGGCTCAAGGTGCAGCGGCTGCCCATCGAGCCGGTCTCGCAGGCCTCGGCCAACCAGCGCAAGGGCCGGTGCGGACGCACCTCGGACGGCATCTGCATCCGCCTCTACGACGAGCCGGACTTCCAGTCCCGACCCGAGTTCACCGACCCGGAGATCCTGCGGACCAACCTCGCCTCGGTCATCCTCCAGATGACCGCGATCGGGCTCGGCGACATCGCCGCGTTCCCCTTCATCGACCCACCGGACCGGCGCACCATCACCGACGGCGTCAACCTGCTGCACGAACTGGGTGCGCTGAACCCGGCCGAGACCGACCCGGCAAAACGGCTCACCCCGCTCGGCCGACGACTCGCCCAGCTGCCGGTCGACCCCCGGCTGGCCCGGATGGTGCTCGAGGGGGAGCGCAACGGATGCGCCACCGAGGTGGTCGTGATCGCGGCGGCGCTGTCGATCCAGGACCCCCGCGAACGGCCGGTCGACAAGCAGGCCCAGGCCGACCAGGCGCACGCCCGCTTCGCCGACCAGGAGTCGGACTTCGTGGCGTACCTCAACCTGTGGCGCTACCTGCGCGAGCAGCAGCGGGACCGGTCGTCCAGTGGATTCCGGCGGATGTGCCGGTCGGAGTACCTGAACTACCTGCGGGTGCGGGAGTGGCAGGACATCGTGAGCCAGCTCCGGCAGGTACTACGGACCCCGGAGCGGAGCCGGCGGCGGGGCGAGCCGGCCGCTGACGGCGGTGGACGACGCGGCGGCGGGGCGGACCTGCCGGAGGAGATCAACACCCCGAAGGTGCACCAGTCCCTGCTCGCCGGCCTCCTCTCCCACATCGGCCTGAAGGACACCCAGCGGTACGAGTACCTGGGTGCGCGGGGGGCGAAGTTCGGTCTCTTCCCCGGCTCCGCCCTGGCGAAGAAGCCGCCGCGCTGGGTGATGGCCGCCGAGCTGGTGGAGACCAGCCGGCTCTGGGGCCGGGTGAACGGTCGGATCGAGCCGGAGTGGGTCGAGCCGCTCGCCCAGCATCTGGTGAAGCGCAGCTACAGCGAGCCGCACTGGGAGAAGCGGCAGGCGGCGGTCATGGCCGTCGAGAAGGTGACGCTGTACGGCGTCCCGATCGTCACCTCCCGCAAGGTCAATTTCGGCCGGATCGACCCGGTGGTCAGCCGCGAACTGTTCATCCGCCATGCGCTGGTCGAGGGAGACTGGCAGACCCACCATCAGTTCTGGCGGGACAACCAGCGGCTGCTCAACGAGGTGACCGAGCTGGAGAACCGGGTCCGACGCCGGGACATCCTGGTCGACGACGAGACGATCTTCCAGTTCTACGACGAGCGGATCCCGGCCGAGGTGGTCTCCGGTCGGCACTTCGACGCCTGGTGGAAGCGGGAGCGCCGGCAGCGACCGGAGCTGCTGACCTTCACCCGGGAGCTGCTGGTCAACGCCGGTCGCGGTGGCGTGGACGGGGAGGGCTACCCCGACGAGTGGCGCACCGAAGGGGTACGCCTGCCACTGACCTACCGCTTCGACCCCGGCACGTCCAGCGACGGGGTCACGGTGGACATCCCGCTGCCGCTGCTCAACCAGGTGCCGGCGGAGAGCTTCCAGTGGCAGGTGCCGGGGCTCCGCGAGGAGCTGGTCATCGCGCTGATCCGCTCGCTACCCAAGGCGGTCCGGCGCAACTTCGTCCCGGTGCCCGACTATGCCCGGGCCGTGCTCGCCGAGCTACCGGCCTGCGAGGACGACCTGCTGGATGCCCTCACCCGGCAGCTGCGCCGAATGACCGGGGTCACCGTTCCCCGGGATGCCTGGGACCCGGCGAAGCTGCCGCCGCACCTGCGTGTCACCTTCCGGGTACTCGGCGAGGACGACCACCCGGTCGCCGAGAGCAAGGACCTGCCGGCGCTGCAACGCCAGCTCACCGCGGAGGTACGTCAGGTGGTGGCCGCCGCCGCCCCGGACGTGGCCCGCACCGGGCTGACCGACTGGGAGATCGGCGCCCTGCCCCGCACGGTCGAGCAGGTCCGGGCCGGGTACGCGGTCACCGCGTACCCGGCGCTGGTGGACGAGGGCGCCACGGTCGGGGTACGGGTCTTCGACTCTCCTGCCGAGCAGGAGGCCGCCCACTGGGCGGGGACCCGACGCCTGCTCCGGTTGACCGCGCCGTCCCCGGCGAAGTTTCTCCAGGGGCGGCTCTCCAACGAGGCGAAGCTGGCGCTCAGCCGCAATCCGCACGGGGGCGTGCCGGCGCTGATCGAGGACGCGGCCGGCGCGGCGCTCGACAAACTGATCGCCGACGCGGGCGGCCCGGCTTGGGACGCCGACGGTTTCGCCGCGCTGCGCGGTACGGTCCGCGCCGGTCTGGTGGAGACCGTCGTCGAGGTGATGGAGCGCGTCCGCGGGGTGCTCGCCGCCGGCTACGCGATCGAGCAACGCCTCGGCGCGACCCGAAACCTGGCGGTGGTGGCCGCGCTCGCCGATGTCCGCAGCCAGCTCACCGGCCTGATCCACCCGGGCTTCATCACCGAGGCCGGCTACGCCCGCCTACCCGATCTACGGCGCTACCTGACCGCGATCGAGCGCCGGTTGGACCGGCTCTCCGGCAACCCGGCCCGGGACAAGCAACAGCAGGACCGGATCGCGGTCGTGCAGCGGGAGTACGCGGACCTCCTCGCCGCGCTGTCGCCCGCGAAGCGGCGGACGGCGGCCGTCCGGCAGATCCGGTGGATGATCGAGGAGCTGCGGGTGAACGTCTTCGCTCAGGCGCTGGGGACCCGGTACCCGGTCAGCGAACAGCGCATCTACAAGGCCATGGACGCCGCCGAGGTGGCCTAGCGGGGTTCGAGACCGGACGGCAGGGCGGCGGTGGCGACCGCGTCGTCCACGTACTCGAGCAGGATGCGACGCAGCTCCCGGCCGGCATGGGTGGGGACGACATCCCGGCGGCGGGCGACCGCGATGGTCCGGCGCACGCCGGGTGCGGCGAGTCGGGTGACGTGGATTCCGGGCCGGCTGGCGACGACGCTGCCGGGCACCAGGGCGACCCCCAGCCCGGCTGCGACGAAGCTGAGCACGGAGTCCATCTCCCCGCCGTCCACCGAGATCCAGGGCTCGAAGCCGGCCTCTCGGCACGCCTGCAGGGTGGCGTCCCGCAGGTCGTACCCCTCCCGGAACATCACCAACGGCTGGCCGCGCAGGTCGGCGACGCGCATCGGGTACGCCGGCAGGGTGTCCGGCAGGGGCTCGACGCTGGCGACCACCAGGCTCTCGGTGAGGATCGCGTCGGTGCGCAGTCCGGGGTCGATGCCCTGGGCCGGTGCGATGATCAACGCCAGGTCCAGGTCGCCGCGGAGTAGGTGCCGGACCAGATCTTGGGAGCCGCCCTCCTCGACCCACAGGTCAACGGTCGGGTAAGCGTCGCGGAAGCGGCGCAGCACGGGCGGGGCCAGTGAGGTGGCCAGGCTGGGGGTCGCACCGAGGCGTACCCGGCCCCGCCGCAGGCCGACCAGTTCCTGCACCTCCCGGGTGGCGATCTCCACATCGGTGAGGATCCGTTTGGCGAACGGCAGCAGCACCTCACCGGCGGCGGTGAGCGCGATCTTTCCCCTTACCCGTTCGAAGAGCGGGGTGCCGAGTTCCGTCTCCAGAGCGTGAATTTGCTTACTCAACGAGGGCTGCGTTATACCAACAAGGTCGGCAGCTTGGGTGAAATGTCGTACTTCTGCGACCGCCGCGAAGTACCGAAGCTGATGGAGTTGCATCTTCATAGCCTATGGCTATGAAGACTGCGGAGTCGATGCATTGGACGACTGATCCGACTGCTCCTAGCGTCAGCCGTGTGGTAGTCATGTCACGAACTCGGTCGCCCATCCGCTCCACTGTCGGCCTCAAAGCCGTCATGGCGGTGACGGGCCTTGTCTTGGTGCTGTTCCTCGTCGCACACATGCTCGGCAACCTGAAGATCTTCACCGGTGCCGAGGATTTCGACCACTACGCGCACTGGCTGCGTGATCTCGGCACGCCGCTCCTCCCCTACGGCTGGTACCTGTGGTTGCAGCGGGGCGTCCTCCTGGTCGCGCTGGCCGGCCACATCTGGGCCGCGACCATGCTGGCGCTGCGCGCCCGCTCCGCCCGCCCGGTCCGGTACGCCCACCGCAAGAAGGTTCAGGGCAGCTACGCCGCCCGCACCATGCGCTGGGGTGGCGTGATCATCGCCCTCTTCGTGATTTACCACATCCTGGACCTGACCACCGGGCACCTGAACCCGATCGGCGACCCGAGCCGGCCGCAGGCCAACGTGGTCGCCGACTTCGCCCCCGAACGCTGGTACGTGACGCTGTTCTACACGCTCGCGGTCGTCGCCCTCGGCTTCCACCTGCGGCACGGCGCCTACAGCGCGCTCCGCAGCCTCGGCCAGCAGACGCCGCAGGGCGAACGACGGGCCCGGAGCCTCGCGCTGCTCTTCGCCGTCGCGCTCAGCGTCGGCTACCTGGTGGTCCCGTTCGCCGTACTCCTCGGATTGGTGCGTTGACCATGGATCTCTACACCGAAGGTAACCCGGTCACCGACACCCGGGCCCCGGACGGACCGATCGAGGGCCGCTGGGACAGTCGCCGGTTCGCCGCCAAGCTGGTCAACCCGGCCAACCGTCGCAAGCTGACGGTGATCGTCGTCGGCACCGGCCTGGCCGGTGGTTCGGCCGCCGCCACCCTCGCCGAGCAGGGCTACCGGGTCCGGTCCTACTGCTACCAGGACAGCCCGCGCCGGGCCCACTCGATCGCCGCGCAGGGCGGCATCAACGCGGCGAAGAACTACCGCAACGACGGCGACTCGGTGCACCGCCTCTTCTACGACACCGTCAAGGGCGGCGACTTCCGCTCCCGCGAGTCGAACGTGCACCGACTGGCCGAGGTATCGGTCAACATCATTGACCAGTGCGTCGCCCAGGGCGTCCCGTTCGCCCGCGAGTACGGCGGCCTGCTCGACACCCGCTCCTTCGGCGGCGCGCAGGTACAGCGCACCTTCTACGCCCGGGGCCAGACGGGTCAGCAGCTGCTGCTCGGGGCGTACCAGGCGCTGGAACGTCAGGTCGGCCTCGGCAACGTGGAGATGAACACCCGGCACGAGATGCTGGAGCTGATCGTCGTTGACGGCCGGGCCCGGGGGATCGTCGTCCGGGACCTGGTCACCGGCGAGATCACTACCGAGTTCGCCGACGCGGTCGTGCTCGCCTCCGGCGGCTACGGCAACGTCTTCTACCTCTCCACCAATGCCAAGGGCTGCAACGTCACCGCCACCTGGCGGGCGCACCGCCAGGGGGCGTACTTCGCCAACCCCTGCTACACGCAGATCCACCCGACCTGCATTCCGGTCTCCGGCGACCATCAGTCGAAGCTGACGCTGATGAGCGAGTCGCTGCGCAACGACGGCCGGGTCTGGGTGCCCAAGACCGAGGGTGACGACCGCGATCCGCGCGAGATCCCCGAGGACGAGCGGGACTACTACCTGGAGCGGATCTACCCCTCGTTCGGCAACCTGGTGCCCCGGGACATCGCCTCCCGCGCCGCCAAGAACGTCTGCGACGAGGGGCGCGGCGTCGGCCCGACCCGGCTCGGCGTCTACCTGGACTTCGCCGACGCGATCCAGCGGCTGGGCCGCAAGTCCATCGAGGCCAAGTACGGCAACCTCTTCGAGATGTACGAGCGGATCACCGGCGAGGACCCGTACGAGGTTCCGATGCGGATCTACCCGGCCGTGCACTACACGATGGGTGGGCTCTGGGTCGACTACGACCTCCAGGCGACCATCCCCGGCCTCTTCGTGATCGGCGAGGCGAACTTCTCCGACCATGGCGCGAACCGGCTGGGCGCCTCCGCGCTCATGCAGGGGCTCGCGGACGGCTACTTCGTGCTGCCGAACACCATCGCCAACTACCTCGCGGCCGGCCCGTTCGACAAGCTCGAATCCAGCCACCCGGCGGCGGTCGATGCCCGGCGCACCGTCGAGGATCGGATCAACCGACTCCTCTCCGTGAACGGCGACCGGACGGTGGACTCGTTCCACCGGGAACTGGGCCAGATCATGTGGGAGTACTGCGGCATGGAGCGCTCCGCCGCCGGCCTACGCAAGGCGGTTGACGAGATCCGCGCGCTGCGGGAGGAGTTCTGGCAACGGGTCCGGATTGTCGGCGACGCCGACGGGCTCAACCAGTCGTTGGAGAAGGCCGGCCGGGTGGCCGACTTCTTCGAGCTGGCCGAGCTGATGTGCATCGACGCCCTGCACCGCGAGGAGTCCTGCGGTGGCCACTTCCGCGCCGAGCACCAGAGCCCAGACGGCGAGGCCCAGCGCGACGATGAGCGGTTCGCGTACGTGGCGGCCTGGGAGTACGGCACCGAGCAGCCGGTGCTACACAAGGAAGACCTCAAGTTCGAGTACGTCCACCCCACGCAGCGGAGTTACAAGTGAACCTGACCCTACGCATCTGGCGCCAAACGGGCCCCGAGGACAAGGGTCGGATGGTGACCTACCAGGTCGAAGATGTTTCTCCGGACATGTCGTTCCTGGAGATGCTTGACGTACTCAACGAGCGTCTGACCCTCGCCGGTGAGGAGCCGGTGGCGTTCGACCACGACTGCCGTGAGGGCATCTGCGGCATGTGCGGCATGATGATCAACGGCAACGCGCACGGACCACAGCGCGGCACCACCGCCTGCCAGCTGCACATGCGGCAGTTCGCCGACGGCGACACGATCGACATCGAGCCGTGGCGGGCCCGGGCGTTCCCGGTCGTCAAAGACCTGGTGGTCAACCGCAACGCCTTCGACCAGATCATCGCGGGGGGTGGCTTCGTCACCGCCCCGACCGGCAGTGCACCGGAGGCGCACGCGGCGCCCGTGGCGAAGGCCGACGCGGACGCCGCCTTCGAGTCGGCTGCCTGCATCGGCTGCGGTGCCTGCGTCGCGGCCTGCCCGAACGGCTCTGGCATGCTCTTCACCGCCGCCAAGGTCACCCAGCTCTCGCTGCTGCCGCAGGGCCAGCCGGAGCGGTACACCCGGGTGATCGGCATGGTCGACTCGCACGACGACGCCGGCTTCGGCGGCTGCACCAACGCCGGGGAGTGCACCGTGGTCTGCCCCAAGGGCATCCCGCTGCACACCATCGGTCGGCTCAACCGCGACTACCTCGCGGCCACCGCCAAACACACCGGGCGCTCCTGACTGCGGCGCCGTCGGTTCAACCTCTCCGTTGCGGGTAGCCCCCTTCTCGAAAGCGAGAAGGGGGAGAGGAACCGACGGCGCTGATCCGGTAGGGCCGACGGCGCGAACGGGTCGAGTGCCCGACCGAGGTGGTCGGAACCCGGCCCGCCGCCGCCGGCAACGACCCGCGCCTGCACCGGTGCGGCTCGGGTCGCACCGGCGATGATCTCGCCGGGCCGGCGGGTACGGCGGAATCCAGTCGGAGGGACGGCGATGGGGGCACCAACGGAGCGGGGCCGTCAGCGCAGGACGGGTCGGCGGCTCGGCGCGGCGGTCGGGATGGCCGCACTGGCCGGCCTCGCCTGGGCCGTACGGGATGTCCCGCTGGCCCTCGGCGGCCGGCTGACCGGCGCACGGGCCGAGCGCGCCCTCCACTCGCCGCAGTTTCGGGCCGGCGCCTTTCGGAACCCGGCCAGCAGCCGTCCCGCCGCCAGCCCCACGACCGGCTCCACGGACCGGAACCTGCTCCGCGAGCTCTTCTTCGGCAAACAGCAGCGCCACCCGCGTCTGCCAGTGCCGTTGGTACGCCCGCTAGGTGCGCCGGAGCCGCCGACGCACTCGCCCGAGCTGAACGTGGTCTGGTACGGCCACGCCTCCACGCTGGTCGAGATCGAGGCCCACCGGGTGTTGATCGATCCGGTGTGGAGTCAGCGCTGCTCCCCCTCGGCCCGGGTCGGGCCCAAGCGGCTCCACCCGCCACCCGTCGGCCTCGATGAGTTGCCCGCGGTCGACGCGATCCTGATCTCCCACGACCACTACGACCATCTCGATCTCGCGACCGTACGGGGGCTGGTGGCGGGACAGGACGCACCGTTCGTGGTGCCCCTCGGGATCGGCGCCCACCTTCAGCGGTGGGGGGTTCCGGAGCACCGGATCGTGGAGCTGGACTGGTCGGAGAGTCACGACGTCGCCGGGTTACGGCTCACCGCCACCCCGGCTCAGCACTTCTCCGGACGTGGCCTGCGCCGGGACGCCACGCTCTGGAGCTCCTGGGTGATCGCCGGGGCGCACCGCAGCGTCTTCTACACCGGCGATTCCGGGTACTTCGCCGGCTACGCTGCCATTGGTGCTGGGTATGGGCCTTTTGATGCGACGTTGATGCAGATCGGCGCCTATGATCGCGCCTGGCGCGATATTCACATGTTCCCGGAGGAGGCGGTCACCGCCCACCTCGACCTGCGCGGCGGGCTGCTTATCCCGGTGCACTGGGCGACCTTCAACCTCGCCGTGCATGACTGGTCGGAGCCGGTGGACCGGCTCTGGGCCGAGACGAAGGCCCGGGACGTGCGGCTGGCGGTGCCCCGACCGGGACAGCGGGTGGTGGTTGACGACCCGCCGCCGGTAGACGGCTGGTGGCAGGCGGTCGCCTGAACGAAAAGGACAGCCCGAACCGCCGTACGGGACGGTGATTCCACCACCGCTGCGGTGGCCCGGCAGAATGCACGGGAAACCACTCCCGAAGGCGGATCGAGATCGTGACCCTCTCTGTTTCTCAGCGGATCGCCGAGGAGCTCGGCGTCGCCGAGCGCCAGGTACACGCAGCCGTGGAACTACTTGATGGCGGCGCGACCGTGCCGTTCATCGCCCGGTACCGCAAGGAGGCCACCGGCCTGCTCGACGACACCCAACTGCGCACCCTCGAAGAACGACTGCGCTACCTGCGCGAGTTGGACCAGCGGCGGGCCGCCATCCTGGAGTCGATCCGCAGCCAGGGCAAGCTCGACGAAGCCCTGACGGCACAGCTCATGGCCGCTGACTCGAAGTCCCGGCTGGAAGACATCTACCTGCCGTACAAGCCCAAGCGGCGAACCCGCGCACAGATCGCCCGCGAGGCCGGCCTGGAACCCCTCGCCGACACCCTGCTCGACGAGCCAGCCCAGGAGCCGCGGGCGACGGCCGCCGGGTTCGTCGACCCGGACCGGGGTGTCGCCGACGCCGCGGCCGCGCTCGACGGCGCCCGAGCCATCCTGGTCGAACGGTTCGCCGAGGACGCCGACCTGATTGGCACGCTGCGCGAGCAGATGTGGTCCCGGGGCCGACTGGTGTCCCGGGTACGCGACGGCCAGGCGACGACGGGCACCAAGTTCGCCGACTACTTCGACTTCGCCGAGCCGTACCCGAAACTGCCCTCGCACCGGGTCCTCGCCATGTTCCGCGGGGAGAAGGAGGGCGTGCTCGACCTGACGATGGAACCGGAGCCGGCGGAGGCCGCGGATTCGGCGACCACCGGCCCGACCCGGTATGAGACAGCCATCGCCGCCCGGTTCGGGGTCAGCGACCAGGGGCGGCCGGCCGACCGCTGGCTCTCGGACACGGTTCGCTGGTCCTGGCGTACCCGAATCCTTATCCACCTCGGCGCGGACCTGCGCCTGCGGTTGTGGCAGGCGGCCGAGGCGGAGGCGGTGCGAGTCTTCGCCACGAACCTGCGAGACCTGCTGCTGGCCGCCCCAGCCGGCACCCGGGCGACGATGGGGCTGGATCCCGGCCTGCGCACCGGGGTGAAGGTCGCCGTCGTTGACGCCACCGGCAAGGTGGTCGCCACCGACACCATCTACCCGCACGAACCGCGCCGGCAGTGGGACGCCTCGATCGAAACCCTCGCCCGGCTGGCCGCCGCGCACCAGGTGGAATTGGTGGCGATCGGTAACGGCACCGCGAGCCGGGAGACCGACCGGCTCGCCGGAGAGCTGATCCGGCGCCACCCCCAGCTGAACCTCACCAAGCTCGTCGTCTCCGAGGCTGGGGCCTCGGTCTATTCAGCATCCGCTTACGCGGCGCAGGAGCTGCCGGGCCTGGACGTGTCACTGCGGGGAGCAGCATCGATCGCCCGCCGGCTCCAGGACCCGCTCGCCGAGCTGGTCAAGATCGACCCGCGCTCGATCGGAGTTGGGCAGTACCAACACGACCTGTCCGAGGTGACCTTGTCCCGGTCCCTCGATGCCGTCGTCGAGGACTGCGTCAACGCGGTCGGGGTCGATGTCAACACCGCCTCCGCCCCGCTGCTGACCCGAGTCTCCGGCATCGGCGCCGGGTTGGCGGAGAACATCGTGCTGCACCGGGACGCCAACGGGCCGTTCCGGAACCGCAGCGACCTGCGGCAGGTCCCCCGGCTCGGCCCGAAGGCGTTCGAGCAGTGCGCCGGCTTCCTGCGCATCCCCGGTGGCGACGACCCGCTGGACTCCTCCAGCGTGCATCCCGAGGCGTACCCGGTGGTGCGGCGGATCCTCGCCGCTGTCCAGCAAGAGCTACCGGCGGTGATCGGCCGGAGTGCGATCCTGCGCGGGCTGCGGGCCACCGACTTCGTCGATGACACCTTCGGGCTGCCGACGGTCACCGACATCCTCGCCGAGTTGGAGAAGCCCGGCCGGGACCCGCGGCCGGAGTTCCGCACCGCCACCTTCGCCGAGGGCGTGGAGACGATCGCCGATCTGGTGCCCGGCCTGATCCTGGAGGGAGTGGTCACCAACGTGGCCGCCTTCGGCGCATTCGTGGACATCGGCGTGCACCAGGACGGCCTGGTGCACGTCTCAGCGATGTCCCGCGCCTTCGTCCGGGACCCGCACGAGGTGGTGAAGTCCGGTGACGTGGTGAAGGTCAAGGTCCTTGACGTGGATGTGCCGCGCAAGCGCATCTCGCTGACCCTGCGCCTGGACGACGACACCGAGGCCGCCCGCGGCGGCGGGCGGGGGCAGCAGCGGGGCCGCGGCGGCGACCGGGAAACCGGTGGCCGTTCCCAAGGTCGCGGCGGGCAGGGCGATCGGGGCGGCCAGGGCGATCGCTCCCAAGGTCGCGGCGGCCAGGGCGGTCGCTCCCAAGGTCGGGGCGGGCAGCCACGATCGGGACGTGGGGGCGGGGCCCCGGCCAACGATGCGATGGCGGATGCCCTACGCCGCGCCGGTCTCGCCTGAGCTCACCTGCGGCGACATCCAGGGATCCCGCGAACGGCTCCTCGAAGGCTTCCTCGCCTTCGAGGAGCCGTTCGGCGCTGCGCGGCGATGGACTCCTGCGACTTAGCGCGCGCGGCGGTAGTGCATGGCCACCACGCCGTTGCGCAACGGCTGCGCCGAGAGCAGCTCGAGCTGGCGCGTGCCGGGCAGGCCGCCCTCGTACAGCCTCGGGCTGTGGCCGGCGATCCGGGGATGGACGAGCAACCTGTACTCGTCGATCAGGTCCAGCTGGTCGAGCTCGGTCGCGAGCTTGCCGCTTCCGAGCAGGACTCCGGCAGGGGTCGCGTCCTTGAGCCTCTGCACGCCCTCGCGCAGACCGCCGGCGATGTGGTGACTGTTGGTCCACGGAAAGTCCGTGCGCGTCGACGACACCACATACTTGGGTTTGGCCTCCAGCTTGACCGCCCACTCACGCGTGGCCGACGGCGCCTCCACCTCGCCACGGGCAACGGCCGGCCAGTAACCCTCCAACATCTCGTAGGTGACACGACCCCAGAGCATTGCCCCGGCTGCGTCCATGAGATCGGTGAAGAGGGCGTGCGTCTCGTCGTCCGCGATCCCCTCCTGGTGGTCGACGCACCCGTCCAGGGTCAGGTTGAAACTGAAGGTGAGCAGTCCCATGGCCAGCGAGTCTAGGGCCTGCACCCAGCCGGCCAGGCCTTGAAAGTTACGGCGCGTCGCGGCCCCAGGCGAGCGTCGCGGGCAGCGAACTCGAGGTGTCCGCGCTCCCGTCTCCCACCAGCCAGCCGGGTGCGGCGTAGCGTCACAGCCGTGGGTGCGCAGGAGAGCCGAGACTGGCAAGAACAGCGACGACGGGCGGTGGCGGCGCACGCCGCGGCCGATGAGCACCGGCGGCGGGCCGAGCAGGCAGAGGCCGCCGAGTTGGTCGCGGATTTCGTGGCCGAAGCCCGTCGCCGCGGCCTGCCACCCGAACGGCTCACGGCGACCGGACACGGGGGCCGAGGGCGCTACCGGACCCGACTGCGGGGCTGGTACGTGGACCGGGCCCGCAGCCGGGCCGTGGACGTGGCCGGCCGATTCCACCTCCTGGTCGTACCCGGCGGCCTTCGCGCCCGGCTCTTCGGCGCGGATCCGCAGCCCAGCCCGGCGCCGCTGGTCATCGGCGCGGGTGGGCGCGACGGTGAGTCAGTGCCGCTGCGGACACTGCTGCGCCGACGGCTGGGCGACGCCGACTGACCAGCCCTGGACGAGCGAGCAGCAACCGCGCCGTACGGGCGACGACGTACCTCAGTGTTCCCCTCCATCGCGAAGAGCTACCCAGACGTTTGATTGACAGCCGTTGACGGATGGCGAAAGCTCGCGGCACAGGCCCTTTCACCGCAGGAGGCGCGATGAGGCGCACACGGCTGGCGATTGCCGGCGTGTTTACCCTGGTCGGCGCATTGGCGCTGACCGCACCGGCCACCGCACAACCGGCGTCCGAACCGGGCAGCCGGGACAGTCTGGAAGTGTACGTCGGCACGGTTGACCCGGCGCAGCTGGAGAAGCTGCGGCAGTCCGGGGTAGACCTCGGCCACGAGCACACCGAGACCGACCGGTCCGGCGACGTCCGCGTCGAGACGGTTCTGAGTAAACGGCAGGCGGCCCGGTTGGCCAGCCAGGGCGTGCAGCTGGAGGTCAAGAAGGTACGGGGCAAGCCGGCCAGCGAGGCGCTGCGGGAGCAGGCCGCCACCGGTTGGTCCGCATTCCGGTCCTACAGCGAGCCGGGCGGCATCCGAGACGAGATCACCGCCACCGCCGCCCGCTACCCGGACCTGACGAAGGTGATGACGATCGGCCATAGCCACCAGGGCCAACCGATCCTCGCCGTCAAGGTAACCAAGAACGCGGACCGGACCCGCGACGGCAAACGGCCGGCGGTGTTGTACGCCAGCGCGCAGCACGCCCGTGAGTGGATCACGCCGGAGATGACCCGGCGACTGATGCACCACGTCCTCGACAACTACGGTACGGACCGGGAGATCACCCGGTTGGTGAACACCACCGAGCTGTGGTTCCTGCCCGTCGCCAACCCGGACGGCTACGACCACACCTTCACGCCCGGCAACCGGCTCTGGCGCAAGAACCTGCGGGACAACGACGGCGACGGGCAGATCACCACCGCCGACGGCGTCGACCTGAACCGCAACTGGGGCTTCAAGTGGGGGTACGACAACGAAGGCTCCTCCCCCGACCCGAACAGCAACACCTACCGGGGGCCCAGCCCGCACTCGGAGCCCGAGACCAAGGCGCTGGACCAGCTGTTCCGCCGGGTCGGCTTCGAGTTCTTCATGAACTACCACTCCGCCGCCCAGCTGCTGCTCTACGGCGTGGGCTGGCAGGTCGCCACCCCCACCCCGGACGACATCATCTACGAGGCGATGGTCGGTGACGACGATAACCCGGCCGTGCCCGGCTACGACCCGGACATCTCCGCCGAGCTGTACACCACCAACGGCGACACCGACACCCACGCCACGGTCCGCTACGGCACCCTCGGCTTCACCCCGGAGATGTCGACCTGCCAGGCCGCGGCGGCCTCCGACCCGGACGACGAGTGGCTACCGGAGGACTGCGTCAGCGGCTTCATCTTCCCCGACGACGAAAAGCTGATCTCCGCCGAGGTGGCGAAGAACCTGCCGTTCGCCCTGGCCGTGGCGCAGTCGGCACACGACCCGGACGAGCCGGTGTCGGTCGTCGGCCGCAGCACCGCGGACTTCGTGGTGGACACCTTCGACACGTCGTACGGCCGCAACCAGCAGGTCGCCTCGATCACCCGACGGGCGCTGCGCAACGTCCGGATGCACTACACGATCAACGACGGCCGGACCAAGACGGTCAGCGTCCGCGAGTGGCAGGGCGGTGAGCGCTACGGCGACACCCACGACGACTACTACGCCGAGCTGCGGGGCACGGTGCAGGGCGCCAAACCCGGCGACGAGGTCGAAGTCTGGTTCAGCGGCAAGAAACCCAAAACGGGGAAGGTGACCAGCGAACGCTTCACCTACCAGGTGCACGACGACGTCGGCGGCGATGTCCTGGTGCTGGCAATGGAGGATGTCAACGGGCCGGTCCCGGACCAGGACGCCACCAGCGCGAAGTACGCCGATGAGATGGCCGACGCGCTGACCGCGGCCGGGCACACCAGCGATGTGTACGACTTCGACACGATGGGCCGTCAGGCCCCGCACCACCTGGGCGTGCTGTCGCATTACCAGATGGTGCTCTGGGAGACCGGTGACGACATCATCCCGCGTTCTCCGGGACAGGTGCCGGGCACCATCGCCCGGGCGGCGGTGGAGACCGAGTTTGCCGTCCGGGACTACCTGAACGAGGGCGGCAAGCTCCTGCTCAGCGGTGAGTACGCGCTCTACGCCCAGGCCGCCAACGGCGGCTACAGCTACCAGCCGAACGGGCCGGCGGAGTGCACCGACGCGAACGACGAGACGTGCCTGCCGGTGCTCAACGACTTCCAGCAGTACTGGCTGGGGGCCTTCACCTATGTCAGTGACGGCGGTACCGGCGAGACCGGGCCGTACCCGGTGACCGGCACCGACGACCGGTTCACCGGCTTCGCCGGCGCGCTCAACGCACCGGGCTCGGCGGAGAACCAGGAGCACACGGCATCGTTCCTGACCACGTCGGGCTTCCTGCCGCCAGAGCAGTTCCCGCAGTTCGACAGCGCGGCGCCGCTCGGCTGGGAGCGCCCGGGGGGCGCGCCGTTCGACCCGCATACCGGTGATTGGTACCTGTGGAGCGGCCAGACCAACGATTCGTACAAGCGGCTCACCCAGACCGTTGACCTCACTGATGCCAACGCCGCTGAGCTGCGCTTCTTCACCTCGTATGACATCGAGGCGAACTGGGATTACCTGATCGTCGAGGCGCACGAGGTGGGCAGCGACAACTGGACGACCCTGCCGGACGCCAACGGCCGGACCAGCACCGACACCGGGGCTAGCTGCGAGTCGGGCTGGGTCGAGGCGCTGCACCCATGGCTCGCCCGGTACCAGGGCGAGGACTGCTCGCCGACGGGCACCACCGGCAGTTGGAACGCCCTCACCGGCGCCTCCAACGGCTGGCAGGAACTCGTGGTCGACCTCTCCGGGTACGCCGGTAAGGAGGTCGAGCTGTCGATCTCCTACATCTCGGACTGGAGCACCCAGGGCCTGGGTGTCTTCCTGGACGATGCCCGGGTGATCGTGGACGGGTCCACGGTCGGCGACACCTCGTTCGAAACGGACCTGGGTGATTGGGCGCTGGCCGGCCCGCCGCCCGGCTCGACCGAGACCACGGAAAACTGGGGGCGCAGCCAGCAGGCCTTCGCAGAGGGGTCGGCGGTGGTCACCGCGGACACCGTCTACCTCGGCTTCGGCCTGGAAGGACTGGATCCAGAGACCCGGGCTGATCTGGTCCAGCGGACGATAGACCACCTGTTCGCGGCAGATCGCCGCTAACGGCTCGCGACGCCGGCGGTCTGCGGAGGCCGCCGGCGCCCGCGTGCTGACGGATGGGGCGCAGGCCCCGCGTGCCGACGGTTCGGGTGGGGGCGCATCCGCACCGTCGGCCCTCGGCGAAGTCCCGCCGAACCAGCCTGAATGTGGTGAGCTGGGCAGATGGATCAGATCCGGCTCGGACTGGTGCTGCACCCGACCCGGGACGTGTCCGAGGTGGTCGACCTCATCGTCGATTGGGCAACTAGGCAGCGGATAGCGCTGGCAGTGCGGGGGCCGGACCGGCACCGGGTGCCGGCGACGGTGGAACCGCTTCCCACCGAGCAGGTGGCCCCGACCAGCGACGTGCTGATCAGCATCGGCGGTGACGGCACCATGCTCGGCGCGTTGCGCTCGGCGGTCCGCGACCCGAAACCGGTGCTCGGGGTGCACCTGGGCCAGCTCGGCTTCCTGGTCGAGGTCGAGCCGCCGGACCTGCCGACCGCGTTGGCCCGGCTGGCCAACCGGGACTTCACCGTGGAGCGGCACAGCTGCCTGGCCTGTGCGGTATGCGGTGATGATGTGGTCGCGTTCAACGATGTCGCGTTAGTTCGCCGGCCCGGCGCGGGCTTCGTCACCGTCACCCTCGCCGTGGATGGGCAGCAGTACGGCTACTACCGGTGCGACGCGCTGGTGGTGAGCACGCCGACCGGGTCAACGGCGTACGGCTACGCCGCCGGTGGGCCGCTGGTCTCCCCGGCGAGCGACGTGGTGGTGGTGACCCCGTCCGCCCCGATGGCGGGGATCTCCCGCTCGGTGATCCTCTCCCCCGACGAACGGATCCGGCTGGAGCTCGCCCCCGACTCCGCGCCGATGGCAGTGGAGATGGACGGGCAGGTGGTCCAGGACGCGGCGACCGAAGGCGCGGTGGAGGTGACCTACCAGCGCGACGCCGGCCTGGTGGTCCGCCTCGACCCACGCCGCTACCGAGAACGCAACCAGCTCAAGCTGAGCTTGCTGGACCTGCCGCTCCTGCCCGAGCAACTCCGCGAGCTCCTCCCCGAAGGCCTCCGCAAGGAACTGATGAGCCGACGGCGACTCCCCCCGCACCGTTGACGACTCAGCCGTCCGAAGCCGCCAACACTGACGAGACCAAATCCTTCGCCTCCGCCTGGATTCGCGCCAGATGCTCGGGGCCCTGGAACGACTCGGCGTAGATCTTGTAGACATCCTCCGTGCCGGAAGGACGGGCAGCGAACCAACCGCTCTCGGTGGTGACCTTCAGGCCACCGATCGGGGCCCCGTTGCCTGGTGCACGGGTAAGCGTGGCCGCAATCGGTTCACCGGCCAACTCGGTAGCCGTCACCTGCTCCGGCGAGAGCCGACCGAGCACCGCCTTCTCCGCCCGACTGGCCGGAGCGTCGATCCGGGCGTACGCGGGTGCGCCGAACCGCCCAGCCAGCTCCGCCCAGTGCTCACTCGGGGTACGGCCAGTGGTGGCGATGATCTCGGACGCCAGCAGACAGAGCAGGATGCCGTCCTTGTCGGTGGTCCAGGTGCTGCCGTCGTGACGCAGGAAGGAGGCACCCGCGCTCTCCTCACCGCCGAAGCCGACCGCGCCGTCGAGCAGGCCCGGCACGAACCATTTGAAGCCAACCGGCACCTCCAGCAGCGGGCGCCCCAGGTCGGCGGCCACCCGGTCAATCATGGACGAGGAGACCAGGGTCTTGCCGATGGCGGCGTCCGGCGCCCACCGCGTCCGGGTGCGGAACAGGTGGGCGATGGCCACCGTCAGGTAGTGGTTCGGGTTCAGCAGACCGCCGTCCGGGGTGACGATGCCGTGCCGGTCGGCATCGGCGTCGTTACCGGTGGAGACCGCGAACCGGTCCCGGGCGGCGATCAGCGACGCCATCGCGTTCGGAGACGAGCAGTCCATTCGGATCTGGCCGTCCCCGTCCAGCGTCATAAAGCGCCACGTCGGATCGACGGTCGGGTTGACCACGGTGAGGTCCAGCCGATGCCGGTCCGCGATCTCGCCCCAGTAGGCGACACTGGCCCCACCGAGCGGATCAGCCCCGATCCGGACGCCGGCTGACCGGACCGCGTCCAGGTCGAGCACGGACGGCAGGTCGGTCACGTAGTGGCCGAGGAAGTCGTACCGGCCGGTGGTGTCGGCGGTGCGCGCCCGCGCGTACGGGATGCGGCGCACCTCCTTGAGCCCGGCGGCGAGGATCGCGTTCGCACGCTCCTGAATCCACGTCGTGGCATCGGTGTCCGCCGGGCCGCCGTGGGTAGGGTTGTACTTGAACCCGCCGTCCGCCGGCGGATTGTGCGACGGGGTGATCACGATGCCGTCGGCGAGCCCGCTGCTCCGCCCCCGATTGTGGGCCAGGATGGCGTGGGAGAGGGCCGGCGTCGGAACGTATCCGTCCCGGCTGTCCAACAGGACCGAGACCTCGTTGGCGGCGAGCACCTCCAGCGCGTCCACCGCCGCCGGGGCGGAGAGCGCGTGGGTGTCCCGGCCGAAGAAGAGCGGGCCGTCAAGACCACACTTGCGCCGGTAGTCACAGAGCGCCTGGGTGATCGCGAGGATGTGATCGGAGTTGAACGCGTTCCGCAGCGAGGACCCCCGATGCCCGGAGGTGCCGAAGGAGACCTGCTGTTCCGGGTCCGCCGGGTCGGGGTGCTCCGCGTAGTACGCGGTGACCAGCATCGCCACGTCCACCAGGTCGGATGGCTGGGCGGGCTGGCCCGCGCGGGGGTGCGTGCTCACCACGTGACCTCCTGGTCCCGGCCCACATCAGCCATGTCCCGACGCTATCAAGGTCTCGTGGCCACGGCTCAGACCAGACCCGCCTCCCGCAGCAATTGCCACAGGCCGGCCCCGTCCGGCGCAGACAGCCACTCCTGTCCCACCGGCGGAGTGGAGGCGCTGTCGCTGGCGGAGTACGGCAGCGCGCCGGCGAGCATCGCCTGGGTAGGGGAGAGCCGGCGAATCGCGATCCCAGCGACGTTGTCCGGGTGGGACACCGCAAACTCCCGGTAGATCTCCTGGTCGTGCTGACCATCGTCGCCGACCAGCAACCACCGCACGTCCGGGAACTCCGTGGCGAGCCGGATCAGGGTGGCCCGCTTGTGTTCCCGGCCGCTGCGGAACCACCGGTCCGCCGTCGGGCCCCAGTCGGTGAGCAGCAGCGGCCCAGCCGGATAGAGATGCCGAGACAGAAACCGGGTGAGGGTGGGCGCCACATTCCAGGCGCCGGTGGACAGGTAGAGCACCGGGGCGCCGGGGTGGGCGGTGACCAGCCGCTCGTACAGCACGGCCATCCCGGGCACCGCGGCCCGGGCGTGCTCGTCCAGGACGAACGTGTTCCAGGCGGCCAGCAGGGGCCGGGGCAGCGTGGTGACCATGACCGTGTCGTCCACGTCGGAGATCACCCCGAAGCGCACCCGGGGGTCAAGAATCCGTACCGGCGCCTGGACCGGCTCGGCCTCCGGGACTTGGATCTGTACCGACCCCCAACCCGGGGGCAGGTCCACCGGCACAATCGTGTCCACGAAGCCGCTGCGGTCGGTTCGCGTCTCGTGCCGCTCTCCCCCCGACTCAATGTCCACCCGGACGTGCTTGGCCGGCAGGGTGGCGAAGCTACGCCAGCCCCGAACCTTCTCCGGCCGGCCCCGCTGCCGGTTGTCCGGCCGCCCCAACAGCACCCGACACATCACCCGGACCCAGCCCGGGGCCCCGTAGCCCGGGTAGGCCACGGTGTGGATCCGCCAACCGGTGCGCCGGAGCCGCCGCTCGACCAGACGGTGTACGGCGTCCTCCATCCGCGCGGCCCGGTGTAGTTGGGGTACGGCCAGTTGGCCGGCGGAAGTCGGTGACACACGGCCACCCTGCCACAACCGATTTGCCCCGGCCACGGCAGCCGAACGGCCGGAGCACCGAACCGCTCCGCCCCACCGAACGCCTGTGACAGACTCCGGTGAGGAGGATGACGGGGGCCGGGTCGTGTCGCAACCGCTACCGCGCCGTGGACGGTGGCGCCCAGGGCTGGACCCGCCGGCCCTCGTCGCGCTGCTGCTCGGGGTGGGCGGCGTCGGGTACCGGCTGCTCCTCACGCTCTCCACGGTCCCGCCGTCAAACAGCGACGAGGCGACGTTCGGACTCGCCGCCCTACACATCGCCGCTGGCCAGGAGCGGCCCGTGTTCCTGTACGGGCAGCACTACATGGGGGTGCTGGAGTCGTACCTCGCCGCGCCCCTGCTTGCGCTTTTCGGACCAAGCTGGCCGGTGCTGCGGCTGCCGCTGCTGGCCCTCTACGCGCTCTTCCTCTGGCTGATCTATCGACTGACCCGCCGGATCGGCTCCCCCTGGTTCGCCACCCTGGTCGTCGGCCTGCTCGCGCTCGGTTCGCAGCGAGTGGTCCGGGACCAACTGACCGTGGTGGGCGGGCGCCCGGAGGGGAAGGTGGCGGTGCTGCTGATGCTGCTGGTCGTGGTGGGGCTGGCCCGGGGGACGCTCCGGCACCGCCGGCTGGCTGTTGGCCTGTTCGGTCTGCTCGCCGGGGTCGCCGTCTGGTCTGACTGGCTGATCCTGCCCTACGTCGGCGCTGCCGCTCTCGCGCTGCTCTGGGCAGTCCGCCGCGACCTGCTCGGCTGGGCGGGCGCACTGTTGGTGGCCGGGTTCATCCTCGGCGTCACACCGATGCTTGCGTACTACCTCACCGCCGGCCCAGGCACGGACCCGCTGTCGGTGCTCGGCGAGGTCAACACCGACGACGGTCCGGGCCCGGCGTTGACCCAACGGTTTTCCGGTGCCGTATTGGAGGGGGTGCCGCTGGCCACGGGACTCTGCCCAATCGACGGGTGTGGCCGCTGGCCGCAGTCGTTCGGCCTGCTCTACCCGGCGCTGCTGATGATCGCGACCGTGGTCGCGATCATCGCGTATCGGCGGGCTACCGGACGTGCCGCGCGGGTCGCCCCGGTCGTGCACCTCGCGCTGGTCGTCGGCGCGGCGTTGACTCTCCTGTCGTACGCGCGAAGCCCACTCGCCGCCACGGATCCTCTGGCCAATGCCCGCTACCTGGCGCTGCTGCAGCTTTCCCTACCCGCGGTGCTGTGGCCCCTCTGGCAGGCGGCGGTCGCGGCCCTGCGGGGCACCGCAGGCGTGCTTACTCGGCTGGCCGGCACGCTCGCCGCAGCGCTCCTCGCCACCCTCGTCGCCACCGCTTCGCTGGTCACGGTGCTCTTCGTCGCCACCGGCACCGTCGCCCCGCGGGCGGACGAGCGTGCCGCCCGAAATCTGGCGGACACGCTGCGCGCGTCCGGCCCTTACGAGGTCTACGGAAGCTACTGGACCTGCAACCGCTTGATCTTCAATACGGACGAGGCGGTGGCCTGTGGAGTCCTTGACGACGGGCTCGTCCCGGGACAAAACCGCTACCCCGTCTACTGGACGCGGGTGGCGGCGGCGAGCCGGCCCGGATATGTGGTGGAGACCGGGTCGCCCCAGGAACAGCGGCTGCGCCAACTGCTAGGCGAGCGAGCCGACGCTTCCCTCATCGCCGACCTTGATGAGTATCGGATATATCACCCAGAGACACCGCTTCGTCCTGGGCGGTAGGGCGCCTGTCATCGCACCCGCAAGATTTCCTCAAGGCTTGGCCCAATCGGTTCCCTACGCTTGTGACAGCCGTCACCGTAGGGGTAGTCCGACGCCGATAAGGAGTCCCAAGGTGAACCAGACCCTGCTGGACCACCCCCGGTCAGCGTCGACCCCGCATCCGCTGGACTGGCTGACCCTGACCGCCGCGTTCGAGGCCGCCTGTCTCCTGCGCTGCGTGACCGCGCCGACGACGACGGCCCGACGCCAGCGTGGCGCCCCCGTCCACCCACCTGAGAGGGTGGAGTTCAACCGCGAGGACGCGGCACAGCGGCTCCGCCATCTGCTCTACCAACTCGAGGTTCCGGTCACGCATGAACGCGCCGTCGGCGGGCTGCGCCGCCGCTACGAGTTGCACCGGCTGACCATCGCCCCGACCCACCAACCCGAGTACGCCGCCGTACTGGATGCCAGCTGGCGCCGTGGACGCGGGGAACTCATCGGTGCGCCGGTACGCGGCGCGTCCGGCGCTCGACGAATGGGGCGGACCCGGCTAGCCGCAGCGGCCTGGCGGGCCGCGCTGCTGGCTGGCGGCCGACACATCCGACGACACATCCTCGGAATCCGGGTGACCGACCGGGACCTGGCGGCAATCCTCGTCCGAAGCGCCGCCTTGTTGGACGCGCCGGCGATACTGCGCCCTGGCACCGGCTGCTATCTGGTGAGCGTGCCACAAGGCCCGGCCTGCGAACGGATCATGCAGGCCACCGAGCTAGGGCCACCGCCCCCCGAAACAATGGTCATCTGATCTCCTCGGTGGGCCGGCGAGCCGAGCGCTGCGGCCGCATTCACGGACGATCGGGGTTGCGCCCGACCGCCCGCACAGCGCACAGTGCAGCGCGTGATCAGAATCCCAGGTCGCCGACGCGACGCGGTGCTGCTGGTGCTGCTCCTTGCGATGGCGCTGCCAGGTCTCACCGGCTGCCAGCACGGTCCTCCGCCAGCAGTGAAGATCCGAATCGCCACCGGTAGTCCCACCGCCGTCTACTACGCCTTCGGACAGTCACTGGCTACCATCCTCAATCGGGAGCTACCGAACGTTGAGGCGGAAGTGCTAGTGACCGCCGCTTCGGCGGAGAACATCCAACTCGTCGGCGCTGGCGAAGCGGAACTCGGCTTCACCCAGGCCGACGTGCTCCCCACCGTCTCGGCCATGCCGCCGACGACGGCCGCTGTGGCCCGTGTCTACGACGACCTCCTACACCTCGTCACCACCCCGACCAGCGGCATCCGCACCCTCGCCGATGTGCGGGACCGCCGGGTCTCAGTGGGGGCACCCGGCTCCGGCACCGAAATCACCACGTCCCGGCTGCTCGACGTGGCCCGACTCGGCGGGAACGAGGTCCACCGGGAACGGCTCGGCCTAGACGACTCGGTCGAGGCGCTGCACGCGGGCCAGATCGACGCGTTCTTCTTCTCCGGCGGCCTACCGGTGGGGGCGGTAGCGACACTGGCCGCACAACGGCGCGTCCAACTGGTCGACCTGGGCGCGTGGAGCACGCCGCTGCGCGCCCAGCACCCCGGCTTCTACGTCTCCCGGGACATTCCCCGCTCGGTGTACGGGGTGGATCCGGTGACCACCGTCGCCAACCCGAACTACCTGATCGTCCGCGCCGACCTGCCGGAGCCACTGGTCCGGGAGCTGACCCGGCTGCTCATGGAGCGGCGCGAGGAGTTGGCGTCGGCACACCCCGCAGCCGGCCAGATGAGTCAGCGCTCGGCCATCAACACCACCCCCCTACCACTGCACCCCGGGGCGGTGGCCTGGTACAACGCGGTCAAACCGTAGCCACCGCTCAGCCCCGAGCAGAAGGGCTGGGCGCGTTCTGCTCCCCGTCGTCGGCGGGGGTGGGCAACGACGCGGGAAACCAGAGGGCCGCGATCAGGCCGTGGGGCAGGTTCGGACGCATACTGAGCCGCCCCGCGGAGGCATCCACCAGGACCGCCACGATGGCCAAACCCAGCCCGGCGCCGTCAATATTCTGTGCCTCCGGCGCCCGCCAGAACCGTTCGGTCGCCTGGTCGAGCTGGCTGGCCGTCATACCCGGGCCGGTGTCGCGTACCTGCAGCGTCGTCCCGTCGCCCCGACCCCGAACCGCCACAGTCACCTCACCCCCCGCGCTACTGAACTTCACCGCGTTGTCGATCAACGCGTCGAGCGCCTGGTCAACGGCGGTCGGCACGGTCCTCGCGTAGGCTGGAGCAGCATCGACATCCAGGCGCAACGTGATCGACCGGTGGCGCGCCAGCGGCTCCCACGCCGCCACCCGGCTCGCAGCGACCGCCGCCGCGTCAACGGTCAAGCGCAAGTTCTCCGTCCGCTCGGCCCGAGCCAGGGTGAGCAGAGCATCCAGCACGAGCGCCAGCCGGTCGGTCTCGGCCAGGGCAAGCTGATGCTCGGCCTGGCCCTGCGGGTCACCCAGACTTGGCCCCAGTTCCTCGACCCGCAGCCGCAGCGCCGTCAACGGATTGCGGAGTTGGTGGCTGGCGTGCGCCACGAAGGCCCGCTGCCGATCCATGACGTCGGAGACGGCGTCGGCCATGTGATTGAAGCTCTCCGCCAGGCGGCGCAGTTCGGGTGGGCCCTGCCGATGCTGCACGCGGGCGTTCCGGTCACCCTCGGCGATCTCGTGGGTGACTGCGTCCAGCTCGGTGACCGGTCGCAGCACCCACCCGGCCAGGGTGAACGCGGTCAGAACACAGGCCAGCACCGCGAGCAGGCCGGCGCCGGCGAGCAGCAGCCACCAGGTGGTGATGGCCTCCCGGATCCGATTGGTGGGGGTGATGGTGACCACCGCGCCAAGCACTTCGCCGCCGTCGTTGATCGGCACCGCGACGACGATCGGCCCAGCCACCCAGGGCAGCACCGAGTCGGGCCCGCTGGCCTGCTGCCCGGAGAGGGCCACGTCGAGCGCCCCCCGGGTGCCCGAAGCGGGTTGCCAGCTCGGCGACGCGATCACCGTCTGCCGGTCCCGGTCAACGACCGCGGCGCCGATGCCGTACAGCTCGTCATAGCGGTCCAGCTCACTGCCGATCGGGCCGGTGCTGCCGCCGCGCAGCGCCGTATCGGCCAGCGACGCGAAGCGGGTGGCGTCGGCGAGCCGGTCGGCGCGGACCCGCTCGGTCTCCCGGCTGGCCAGGGTGGCCGCGAGCGGGGTCTCCAGGGCGACCAGGACCAGCACCATAAGCAGCAGATAACTGATCACCAGGCGGCGACGCACCGCACCTCACCCGTTCCGCAGGCGGTAGCCGATTCCGCGTACGGTCTCCACCAGGCGTGGGTCGCCCAGCTTGCCACGCAGGGAGCCGACATGCACCTCGACGGTGTGCCGGTCGGCGAAGGTGGTGCCCCAGGCGTCGAGCAGAATCCGATCGCGGGGCACGGCGGACCCGGGCTGGCGGGCCAGGGAGAGAAGTACGTCAAACTCCTTGCGGGTCAGCGCCACCTCCTGGGCATGGATGCGGACCGTACGAGCCGCTACGTCGATCTGGACCGGACCGACCTCGATCACGTTGCGCTCAGGCGCGGCGTGGGCGGCACGGCGCAGCACCGCCTCGATCCGGGCCTGCAGCTCCACCATCGAGAACGGCTTGACCACGTAGTCGTCCGCGCCGATCCGCAGCCCCAGCACCCGGTCGCGCTCCTCCCCCCGCGCGGTCACCGCGATGATCCCGAGTTGGCTGCTGCGCCGCCGTAGCTCCCGACACAGGTCGGTGCCGTCCCCGTCGGGCAGGGTGAGATCCAGCAGGGCCAGGTCGCACGGGGCGGCACAGAGCGCGGCGGCGACCGTCGCCGCGTGCTCCACCTGGTAGCCGCGCCGGGTCAGGGCCGCAGTAAGCGCGGCGGCAACCCGGCGGTCGTCCTCGACAAGCAGGATCCGCACCCAGTGCCCCCAACTCTCGCCTTCGTTGACCACGAATGGTCGCAGATGGCCACGGTTTAAGGGAGAGCGCAGCCGTAGTTGACGTGCCCGCGCTGGGATGCCGGCCTCATACCGCCGCCTCGGGGGCGTCGGGCCCCCCGCCTGCCACCTGCAGGGCTGCCACGATCATCTCCGCTACCCGGCGCACCTCCGCGGTTCCCAACGGGGTCCGGGAGATCGCCAGCCGCCAATAGATCGGCCCGACGATCAGGTCCACCGCGAGACGCTGGTCGGTGGCGGCCGACAGCTCGCCGCGCTCGACAGCCCGGCCGATCACGACGAGACCTATCGTCCGCTGATAGTCCTCAAGCGTCTGATGGAGCTTCTCGGCGATCTGTGGAGTGCGCGCCGCCTCGGCGAGCAGGTCCGGGATGATCTGCAGGGCCATCCGGTGCTGCAGCGCACGAGCCATTACATGAAGCAGAATCTCCAGGTCACCCAGAAGGCTACCGGTATCGAGCAGCGGCAGGTTGCGTCCGGCCGTCGCCGAGACCAAATCCAGCACCAAATCGAGCTTCGAGCGCCAACGGCGATAGATAGCGGCCTTGCTCACCCCAGCCCGGCGGGCTACCGCTTCGATTGAGAGACGCCCATACCCTACCTCGGCCAGCTCCGCCATGACCGCACCACGGATGGCCAAGGTGATGTCATCACGCAGCACCGCGGCACCTACCGGGGAGCGCTTCTTCTCGGTCACCACGTCAACAAGGTACCGTAACGACGGTACGGTTGCGTCGCGACGCGTCGTGCACTAACTTCCAGGCAGCAGCACGGCGCCTCCCAGACCAACAACGCCCGCCTGCCGCTGTGCTGCGGACCACCTGCTCCCCAATGGCACAGAAGATCGGAGCACTCGACCATGGCCAACACCGCGGTGGCCAACCTCCACCCCAGGCTGACCCCCGCCGAACTCGCGCAGCAGCACGGGCTAAAGGTCGCGAACGACAGACCGCCCCTGCGCGAGTACACCCGCCAGGTTTGGGCATACCGGCACTTCATCACCGCGTATTCCCGCGCGAAGGTAACCTCGTCGCTCAGCAACACCCGGCTTGGCCAACTGTGGCAGGTACTGACCCCAATCACCAACGCGGCGGTCTACTACCTGATTTTCGGCGTGATCCTGTCCCAGGACCGCGACATAGACAACTTCATCGCCTACCTCTGCACCGGTGTGTTCGTCTTCATGTTCACCCAAACCGCGGTGGCGAACGGCACCAGTGCGATCAACGCCAATCTCGGACTGATCCGGGCCCTGCACTTCCCGCGAGCTGTCCTACCCATCACGGTCACCCTGGTGCAGCTCCAGCAACTACTCATGTCGATGGTGGTCCTGGCCGCCATCGTGCTGTTCACCGGCGAGCCGATCACCCTCCGTTGGCTACTCCTCGCTCCGATTCTGTTCCTGCAGACAATCTTCAACATCGGCCTCACCATGGTGATGGCACGATTCGGCTCCAAGGTCGCCGACCTCAAGCAAATCATGCCGTTCGTGCTCCGCACCTGGCTCTACGCCTCCGGTGTGCTCTACCCGGTATCGCTGCTCCGCGATCACCTACCGGGCTGGGCCGCGACCCTGCTGGAGGCCAACCCGGCACTGATCTACATCGAGCTGGCCCGGTACGCCCTACTGGAGTCGAACCGAGAGAACCTGGTCGCCACACCCATGCAGCTCTGGGGGACGGCCATAGCCTGGACACTCGTCGTCGGTATTGGCGGATTCGTCTACTTCTGGCGCGGGGAGAAGGAGTATGGACGTGGCTGAGCAGACCCAGACCTCAACGAACACCAGCGCGGCGGACTCTCAGCGCGTTCCAACCGTCATCGCGGATGACGTCCATGTGATCTATCGGATTCACAAGGGCGCTGTGGCCAACACCGGCGCCACCGCCGCTCTCAAACGCATCGTGTCCCGCACCAGCACCCCGAACGTTCGCGAAGTCCACGCGATCAAGGGAGTCAGCTTCACCGCTCACCAGGGCGAGGCCATCGGTCTGATCGGCAGCAACGGATCCGGCAAGTCGAGCCTGCTGCGGACCATCGCCGGACTACTCCCGCCGGCCCGGGGTGCGGTCTACACGCTGGGACAGCCCTCACTGCTCGGCGTGAACGCGGCTCTGCTCAACGACCTCTCCGGCGAACGAAACGTGGCGCTCGGCTGCCTGGCGATGGGAATGTCCCCGGAGCAGGTCAAGCGCATTACTCCAGAGATCATCGAATTCTCCGGCATCAACGAGCGGGGCGACTTCGCATCCCTGCCGATGCGCACCTACTCCTCCGGGATGGGGGCGCGGCTGCGCTTCGCCATTGCCGCTGCGAAGGAGCACGACGTACTGCTCATCGATGAGGCGTTGGCCACTGGAGACCGAAAGTTCCGTATCCGCAGCGAACAGCGCGTCCGCGAGCTACGGGCAAGTGCGGGCACGGTCTTTCTGGTTAGCCATTCACTCGACTCAATTAGGGACACCTGTGAGCGAACCATCTGGCTGGAGGGCGGCGTTCTGAAGATGGACGGCCCGACCGACGAGGTTTGCAGGGCATACGAAGGCAGGTAACCACACTCCATGGCGGATTGCGCTAACCAGATCAGCTCATCGGCCAGAGTCGGAGAGCCCGGAGAGATCTCACCTCCGGGCTAACTTTCTGGGTGACCGGCCGGCATTACCCCTGGCCACCGACGGGCGGGCAGCGAGCACTGGAACGTCACCTACTACTAGTTCCTACGTTCAGTCCCCGGCTGCCGCTTAGCCCCCACCGGCACAGTTGCCGGCAAGGTCGATCAACCCTGCACCCGATCAGCCGCGCGCGTCCGGTGTACCCGCCGTTTGGAATAGGCGCGACCCGACGGTCAAGCAGGCCGGGTTCGCGCTGTAGGCACGAGCAAGGACTCCCACGACGGGTAGCCGCAGTTCGTGGTGGGTGTAGCCAGCTCTCGCACCGGTAGCCCGGCGCGGGTGTGGTGCTGACTGAGTCGTCGGGGTAGCTGATCGTGGCTTCGCCTCAACGGAGCACTCAAGGCTCCTGCGGGGCGCAGGGGTGGCCCGCCACATCACCAGGCCTGACAAGTTCACCCAGTTCAAAACCAGATTCATGGACTAGATCGACCGAAACCCGCGGAACGCAGGCCGGCGGCCGTACCGGATACGGCAAGACGGCGGGCACCGAATCTAGGATGAGGTCCGGTGCCCGCCAGTCAAGGCCGGTCAGGCGGAGTAGCCGCGGGTCGCGGCCCAGTTCGCCAGGGCGATCGTGGTCATCCAGTACGAGCCAGCTGCGGCGTTCGCCGAGTCGGCGATCTGCACCAGACGCCCACCGTCGTCGTACCCGACCACGGCGATGTAGTGGCCGCCCGGGAACGAGTGCCAACCACCGGCGGTGTCAGTGGCAGAGCCCGCAACGTTTACCACCACGCTCCGCCCGTCGGTGATGGCCTTGACCACATCGGCCTGGAGCTGGTCCATCTGCACCGGGGTGGCCGAGCCACCAGGGATCGTCCGGGTCTGGTAGGGCGCGCCCTCCACCTCGGCGTTGAGTACCCGCGTGGTGTCCTCGGCAGAGTCGGTGCCGAACTGATCGGTGCCGAGCGGGCCGGCGAGTTCGTTCTGCGTCCGCTCGATGCCGGTGGCGCTGAGGGCGTTCCGGACGGCGGCCGGGCCGCAGTAGTAGAAGTTGATCTGCGCCTGGTAGTCGTACTCCAGCATCGCGGAGGCAGCTGGTTCCGGTGCTGCCGGCTCAGTCAGGTCGGGGTCCGCCGTAGGCGTACTCGATGGCTCAGCGGCCGACGGCTCAGCACTCAACGGAGCGGCAATCGACGGCTCGGCGCTCGACGACTCGGCCTTGACCGGGGCCGCCTCGGGAGTAGCGTCGGCGATATCACTGCCGGCCGCGGCGGTGGCGTTGACGGGCTGCGGCGACGGGGACTCCTCGTCGCTGCCAACGGCGAGGGCGCCGGCACCGATGGCCAGCACGAGCGCGGCAGCCGACGTAGCGGCCAGCTGGTACGGGCGCTCCGCAGTCAGCTGGCGGAGCTGTCGTTTAAGGCGATTCTTCACGGGTTCCTCCACAGGCTGTTGGGGCTGTGGCGCACCGCGCCGTTGGGCGGACAGGCAGAGGCGGGCCGCACGGAACTGAAATCCGCGCGCTGGTGGCCACGGGGGATCACCCGGCCTACCGCCGGGCTATGCGGGATGGGTCAGCGCCCGGCGGCAGGCCGGACGGGCACGGACACAGCAGCGCCGTGAAGGCGGCGGATCGCCCGCTGGGCGGAATAACGCTGCACGAAATCGGACTCCTTCCAATACCGCTGACCGGGTTAGCTGACGGATTCGGACGGGAAGTGCGCCCTACCGCAAAGTTGCGGATTCACCCCAGGTAGAACGGGCCCCCGGTTCACCTTTCGGCAATTGAGCGGGTCGGCACGGCGTCGCCTTTTGCGATCGTTGACCGCACCGGACTCGCCGACACTACTGGCCATCCAGAACACCGCCAACCCGATCTGACCTGCCTAAACATCGATCATGGAAGGAATTTTCGGACAGCGCCCCCTGCCCTGAATCAATGGGACGGCGGGCGGTCACGGTACGCCTGGTCAGGAACAGGACGGCTTGCTGACATTCGCTTACAGACCTACTGGGAGAATCGGCCAATCTGAGACGCTTGACCGGTTCAGCCTAACTATGATCGGCCTCATAAAATCAGCCACGTGCATCCTGCCTAGCACCTCGTCCCGCAACCTAGAACGGGTAATCTGAGTGGCGGATCTTGGAGTAGCCGCGAATCCGGTTGTTCGGCGGCTCGTTGGCTCGCCAGCGGATGTAGTCGCCAATGGCGACGCGTCCATCCTGGCGGTCCAGGCGTCCAGGCTCTCCACACGCTCGTTGCGCAGTACGCCGATCAAGTCACGCTCGCCCGCTGTGTCGTGATTGTCGCACTCCGGCAGCGACAACTGGTCGTCCGCGTCCGCGCCGGGTTGAACAGCGTCATGTCGACGCGGGACGGCCACCAACCGCCCGGGCAGCATCAGCGACGCACTGACCAGCGCAGACGTGATGACCTTCGCGGACAAGGACTACCAAGGAGCCCACGGCAGTGTGCGCACGCCGTTCAAGCGACGCCGCTTCCGGCCGAAGCTGTCACGCCGGCAGAAGACCGTGAACCGCGCCCGCGGCGAATGCGCGATCGCCACACTCAAGACCTGGAGGATCCTGACCAAGCTGCGCTGCTACCCACGGCGAGCGACCACGATCGTGCAGGCCATCCTCGTCCTGCACCACGTCGAATCCAACCGCTACACAGGATGAACACGGCTCAGTGCTCGAACAGCGTCAGCTGCGCGGTCAGGCCGGCCCGATCACGCAGCAACGCCGCAACGACGTGCGACACCACACCGGAACACTCCCGGTGACCCACAGATCCCCTGACCACGCCGTACGTAAGCCGCGCCCCGGAATTGGCTCCGGATTGAGAAACCTGCAACGACAGTCCCTCACCTCCATGTGAAGCCAATAGCGTCCCTCACGACGCACACCTCCGGGATATCACTTTCCGTGACGCTTCGGTTTGGCTGGGCTTCGTCCCCGGCTCCACCCAACCCGCACCGGCATCGAACCCGGCGTCCCGCCCCCTGCGCAACGACTCAATCGGCTACGGCAGCGAGGCCAGCAACGCCTGCGCCACCTACCAAGCCAACCGCCGCCCACACGACCCCATCACCATCGCCTATCCGACACGAAACGCCCTGGAAGACTGCCTGCCGGAAAGCACTCGAACCCAGTACATGTTTGATCCCAGCACTGTCCGCAGTCATCACCGTTACGGTAGAAGGCACCTGGACCGGGGGCCACACTTCCCGCAGCAGATGGTTCCAGGCCGTTCACCTCCTGGTTCCCCAGCGCCCCTTTCGCACCTTTATCATGTCCGGGTGGTCACCAACCCGCAACCACTACTGAGCGTGGTCGTACCTGTGTATGGCGTAGAGGAACAGCTGCATCAGTGCCTCGACTCACTCTTCGATGGTCTCAACGAAGCCAATGCCGCCGACATGGAAGTGGTCGCGGTCAACGATGCCTCACCGGACCGGTGCGGCGAGTTACTACAGGCGTACGCCGCCCAGCGGCCGGCGGTACGCACCCTCACGCTGTCCCGCAACGTGGGGCTCGGCCTAGCCCGGAACGCCGGGCTGGATGTGGTGACAGGCCAGCACGTCTGGTTCGTGGACAGCGACGACTGGCTGCCAACAGGCTCAGTGACGGCAGTGTTGGGGCGGCTACGCGCAGATCGGCCGGATGTGTTGCTGTTCGACCATCTCCGGGTGCATCACAATGGCCGAGGAGAGATGGATGCCAGTAGCCATCTGCTACGCGGGGTGGACGGCTGCGTCCGGCTGGACGAGCGCCCCGAGCTACTCCGGGTTCAACACACCGCTTGGAACAAGGTGGTCAGTCGAACCTTCCTAACCGGTCTAGGCATACGCTTCTACCCCGGTTGGTACGAGGACATCCCGTTCAGCCACCCGCTACTGATCGCTGCGGAGCGGATCGCGGTGCTCGACCGAATCTGTTACCACTACCGTCAGGGTCGCCCCGGTGCGATTACCGCCACCTCCAGCGAACGGCACTTTGACGCGTTCGAACAGTACGACCGGCTATTTGACTGGCTGCTCAGCGCCCGACCCCAGGAGACCAGGCTGCACGCCGACCTGTTCGAAAGGATGATTAGCCACCTGCTTGTGGTCGTGGGCAACAACCATCGGATGCCGGCGAAGCTACGCCGCTCCTTCTTCCATCGGGTATCCGCGTACTATCGACGCTACCGGCCGACCGACGGCTATCCCCGTCCCGGCGGAATAGGCGGTCTGAAGCATCGCCTCATCGCCTCGAATAGCTACCTGGCGTACAAAGCGCTGCGCAATGCTCACCGGCTCGTCACTCGGCGGCCTCCGGCGCGTGAAAGAGTCCCGGTCACCGGCCCGATCGCGGAGTCCGCCGAGCGGCAGCCGCACCTGATGGCGGCACAGCGATGACCGCGACCCTGCGTCCGGCCGATACCGAAGACCTCGATCGGATGCGGCGCTGGCGCAACCACCCCCAGGTACGCAGCACGAGCTTGACCCAGCACGAGATCAGTCCTGAGGAACACCTCGCCTGGTGGTCGGCGGTGCGGGAGGAATCCGACCGCCGAGTGCTCATCTACCTACACGGGGGGCATCCGGCCGGGGTAGTGACCTTCACCGGCATCGCATCCCCGGAGAAAGCCCTGACCTGGGGGTATTACCTGGACATCGAGGGGCTTGAAGAACAAGGCCTACTCCTACCCGCCTGGATCGGGCTGCAGCAGGCCGCGATTGAACACGCCTTCGAATCTCTCGCGGCCCATACGCTCGGTGGGGAGACACTGGCCGACAACCGACCAGTACTGGCGCTACACCGCCGCTTCGGGTTCCAGGTAGTCCGGCGCTATGAACGAGAAATTGACGGCAAGCCACACCAGGTAGTGTGGACGGAACTGAGCAGGAGAGCATGAGCAGTACAGTAAAGATCGGGCCGCATCTGGTAGGCCCGGGCGAGCCGCCACTCGTGGTCGCCGAGGTCTCCGGTAACCACAACGGCAGCCTGGACCGGGCGCTGGAGATCGTGGACGCTGTGGCGGCGAGCGGCGCACAAGCGCTCAAGCTGCAGACGTACACGCCGGACACCATCACCATCGACCACGACAGTCCGGCTTTTCGCATCTCCGACGGGCACGACCTGTGGGGCGGCGAGAACCTCTACCAGCTCTTCCAGCGGGCGCACACTCCATACGAGTGGCATAAACCCATCTTCGAGCGGGCCCGCCGGCATGGACTGACCGTCTTCTCCTCGCCGTTCGATCACACCGCAGTGGAGCTGCTGGAGGAGCTGAACGTTCCGGCGTACAAGATCGCCTCATCGGAACTGGTGGACCTGCCGTTGATCCGGCTGGTCGCGAGTACCGGCAAACCACTGGTCATCTCTACGGGGATGGCCACGATGGCAGAGATCGACGCCGCGGTCCGGGCGGCTCGCGAGGGTGGGGCCGACGGCGTGGTCCTCCTCGCCTGTACCGCCTCCTACCCGGCGCCGCCGCAGGACAGTAACCTGCGCCGCATACCGGTGCTGGCCGACGCCTTCGGCTTGCCGGTCGGCCTCTCCGACCACACTCCGGGCATCGGCGTACCAGTGGCCTCGGTGGCGTTGGGGGCCTGTCTGGTCGAGAAGCACGTCACGATGGCCCGGGCAGACGGGGGCGTGGACTCGGACTTCTCTCTGGAACCGGCCGAGTTGGCCGCGCTGCGGGTGGAGACTGAGCGGGCCTGGGCGGCGATGGGTAGCACTGTGGTCGGCCCCACCCCCACCGAACGTGAAGGCCTGCGCTTCCGTCGTTCCCTACATGTGGTCGCCGATGTGCGGGCCGGGGAGCCGGTGACCCGCGCGAACATTCGATCCATCCGGCCGGCTGGCGGCCTGCACCCAGACGAGTTGGACCGGGTACTCGGACGCACCTTCACTCAGGACGTGCGATGCGGCACTCCACTGGGCTGGGAACAGATCTAACTGGAAACGAACGGGGCCCGAGGTAGTGATCACCTCGGGCCCCGGGTCAGCGCAGGTGCGGTGCGCTGGAACCGCCTACCGGTCCGCGAGCTGCCTTCTCCGCCCCGACCGCAGCTGTCCTCAGTCGTTGACCGTGACCAGCCGAACAAACTCCCGCAGCAAATCGTGACCGTCCCACACTGGAGCGAAGGTCAATGCCGCCCCGAACGGCACGATGCGGTCGACTCCCCGCCCTCCTAGGCTCCGGGCTAGGGCCGTCAGCTCATCCCGATCAAAGCCGAAGTGGGTGAGGGTCTGGTCGCGGCGACGCACGAACGGCACCAGCTCCGTCAGGTCAGACACAGTGACGAAGGGGAAGGTGCCGGCGCCGAGCCAGTGCCGCGGGGTGGCTGAAACCTCTGCCAGTTCCAGTGTTGCCAGGGCATTACGGTGGAAGACCATCCGCCGCACTCCCCCATCAGCAGCCAACCCGTACGCGCCGACCCGCTTCTCCACCGCCATCGCCGCGTCCACGTCCCAGCCGCGTTCCTGGACCACGTCTTCCAACAGGGCGACGAACTCGGCTCGGACCTCCTCAGCCTGCTCCGCCGCACCAACCAGAAAGACGGTACGTGGAGAGGCGCAGGCTGCTTGATCGAACCAGTACGCGTCGTTGGCGAATGCGCTGGCCGCGTCTCGCCGCCGTTGCGGCGAGGCCGCTGCCCAGCCGGGCACCGACAACATGGCGAAGGACGACCGATCAGGGAAGGTGAGGTCCCGGGCTGCCGGCGCGAGCGGATGCCGTCGGAGGTTCTCCACCGCCTGGTCCCCGCCCCAGAGGACGCGTAGGTCGCTGGTAGCGCTCAGCTGGGCGGTCACCGCGTCATCATGCCCGTAGGTGACCATGAGCTGAGTACGGGCTACCACCGGGTCGGCCTCGGCGAGGCTGGCGTTGAGCACCTCAAGTATCGCGTCGGCGGCTGCCGCGGAACGCGGCGACACCCGGACCACATTGGTATTACCGGCCAGCGCGGACAGTGCCCACGAGTAGACGAAAATTGTGTCTACGTTCGCCGGTGGGACGTGAAATACCCGCCCGCGGGGGAACACAAGCGTGTCCGGCCCAAGCGTTGAGTGCAGCCGCTCTATTGCGCCCAGTAGTTCCCGGCGACGGAGGAAGAACCCGAGTGAGCCCAATTCCGGGTGCCGTCGGGCCAGCGCCGGAGTGAGTAGCCGTTTGGCGACCGCAGCCAGGAAATCCACCATCCGCGGATCTCCCACGGCCAACGGCTCGACCTCGTCCGGAGCCAGCAGGTCCGCCACGGAGGAGACGGCCCCGCCTACGGGGAAACGCATCCGAAGCGTCATGGCGTACCTCCCTGGTAGGTGTCGCTGCAGCCGCGCGCCTCAGCGCGGGGCAACCGGCCGAGCACGCTGAACCGCTTACCCGGCCAGTGCCCGTCGTCGATCCCATGCACCACGCCGAGGTCCTCGGTGAGCAGCACATGCCCGGGGTACGAGGTCGGCAAGGTACTCAGCACCTCGATGACGCCCGGCGTGCCCACCGGCACCTCCTGCCAGGTCACCGGGTCCCGGATGATCACGTCAGCGAAGTCTGGGCAGTAGAGCGAGCCGCCCTCCGGCCCCTCCAGAAAGACCGTGCCAATCTGCTCGACCATTCCGTAGAAGTTATGAATCCGCGTCAGACCGGTGTCTGCGCCGAAGCGGCGACGGAACTCGGCATTGTCGACCGCTCGATCAACAAGCTTCTTCCAGCCACCGGAGTGCACCAGGATCCCCTGGGAAAGGTCCAGTCCGTGCTCACGGGCCACCTCGTAGAGGTAAGTCCAGACCATGAAGGTGAACCCGAAGATCAGGAAGGGCTCATGACCGTGCCGGTCCAGAAAGGCCCGCAGCGCCTCAACGTCCGGTCGGTCGTCGGCGTCAAGCAGCCAGTGATGGTCCCGACCGAAGTTCACCATGCCAAGCGCACCCGCGCCCCGAGCAGAGTATGAGCGACGGTCGCCGACCACGCCACGACCATCTACCACCAGCATCGGTAGCCGGCGCGCGCCGAGCACGGTCGCGAGGGTCCGGGCGAGCATTCGGGACTGGGTGGCCGCCGCCTCGCGGTCCAGGTGAATCCGGCTCACCTCACCGGTGGTTCCGCTGGAGGTGAGCACCCGGATCACCTGATCTTCGGGAACGCTCACCAGCTTCTTGGTCTTGAATAGTCGGACCGGCAGCCAGGGCAGTTCGGCCACCGTCGCCGCTTCGCCCCGGACATCGAGTGCGTCCATGATCCGGGCGTACGGCGGGCAGGACTGCCGATGGTGCGACACCAAGGCGTTCAGCTCGTCACGTAGCTGCTTCTCCTTGTCTGGCTGGGGCCGCGTGAACACGTCGGTCAGCACTGGTCCTCCAGAGCTCGGTAGTCAGGCTTTCCGGTGGTGGTCAGCGGCAGCGCGTCAACGCTGCGGACCAAGATGCCGGAGGAGTGGGTGCCCAGCTCCTCGGCCGCCTCAGCTCGAATCCGGGCCAACCGGTCGTCGTCGGCGCCCTCAGCGACCAGCACCAAGCGGTCTGGACCAGCCACCGCCGCGACCGGGCCATGCCGCGCGAGGGACCGCTCGACGTCGTCGAGGTTGACTCGTACCCCAAAGATCTTGGCGATACGCTTGATCCTGCCGGTGATGTACAGGAATCCCTCGTCGTCCAGTCGGCCGAGGTCTCCGGTACGCAGCACCCCACCCAGATCATCGCCCCGGGCCAGATCCGCGGCGGTCTCGGCGTACCCCATCATCACGTTGGCGCCCCGGTAGACGATCTCACCAGTGCGTCCCGGCTCCGTCGTCTCGGGCCCGTCGCCGGGGCTAACAGTGATCTCACCACCACGCACCGGAACACCCACTGAGCCGAGCTTCGCGGGCAGTCGATCCGCGGGCAGCACCGCCATTCGAGCGGTGGCCTCGGTCTGCCCGTACATGACGAAGAACCTGCCACCAACCGCAGCCATCCGGCGATGGAAGTCCTCGACCAGGTCGGGGTTCAGCCGTCCGCCGGCCTGGGTGAGCGTCCGTAGCCGGGGGTAGCGGGCGGGATCGAAGCGAAGCCGACGCAGCATCTCGTACTGGTATGGCACCGCGGCCAGTGAGGTGACGTGATGTCGGTCCACGTTGGACCAGAAGTCCCGCGTCGTGAAGGCGTTCTCCTCGACCACCACGGTGGCGCCAGCGTGAAGGTGGCTGGTGAGCACCGACAGCCCGAACGTGTAGTGCAGCGGCAGGCTGGTCGGCGCGACCTCGTCACCATCGATCTCAAGCGCCGCACCGATTGCCGCGGCGTTGGCCAGCACCGCCGCCCGGGAGAGCCGGACCAGCTTGGGGCTGCCGGTCGAGCCGGAGGTGGCCAACAACAGCGCCAGGTCGGGGTGCGGGGCCGGCCCGGGATCCCCGGTGCGGCGCTGGTAGTCGCCCAGCCGCTGGTCCGGCCCGGGGCGATACCCAGGCAGCGACTCGGCATCGCCGAACAGCACCGCCGGGCAGAAACGATCGGCCAAGTCGGCCAGCCGCTCCCCATCGATTCGCGGATCGACCAGTGCGATCGGCCGACCCACGCGCAGCGCCGCGAGGAACCGAAGAACCGCGGTGACCGTAGTGGGCATGGCGGCCAGCACCATTCCGGGCGGCTCCCGGTCCAGCGCGGCGCTAAGCTCCGCAACCTGGTCATGTAGGTCGACGCCGCCGAGCGTGGCACCGTTGGCCGCCTCAACCAGGCGAGCGTCGGGGTGTAGCAGGCCAATCATGGGGTGAGACCGCCGTCCACTCCGACCACCTGGCCGGTTACGAAGCTCGCCGCCGGATCCAGCAGGAAGGCCACCACTTCGGCGACATCCTCCGGCTCCCCCAGCCGGCCCAGCGGGGTGGCCGCCACCCGGGCCGCACGACCTTCGGTGTCCAGGTCAGCGAGCAGGTCGGTACGGATAAAGCCGGGCGCCACCGCGTTGACGCGGATTCCCGCCGGGCCGAGCTCCTTCGCGGCGGCTCGGGTCAACCCCTCAATAGCCGCCTTGCTGGCAGCGTAGACGGCCTGGCCCGCGGCGCCGGCCGTACCAACCACTGAGGCGGTGAGCACCGCGGCTGGACGTTGTCCCCGCCGCAGCAGCCGTACGCCCTGCTGGAGGGTGTGCGCGGCGCCTGCCGCATTGACTGAGAAGAGCCGTTCGATCGTCGGATCGGCGACGGAACCAAGTAGACCGGCCGCGTGCACACCGGCGTTGACCACCAGTGCGTCCAGCCGGCGCCATCGCTGGAAGAGGAGCCGAACCAACGCGCGGACCTGCTCGGGGTCCGCGACATCACCGTGCACCGCCAGATGTGGACCGCCCGGCAACGCCGCCGCGACCTGCTCAGCGTCTCCGAGAGTCCGGCCGTGAACGGCGACAATGTAACCCGCCGAGGCCAGCCGCGTCGCGATGGCTCGACCGATACCCCGAGTCGATCCAGTAATCAACGCGTAACGCGTGTCCGGCAGTTCAGTCGGCGAGGACGACACCGTGCTTCTCCAGAATCTGCTGCGCGCGGTTGAAGGAGCTGAGGTCGATCACCTCGTCTGTGTCGAGCATCACTCCGAACTCGTCCTCGATCGCAGCGACCAGAGACATGTGGGCAAGCGAGTCCCACTGTGCGTTACCGCGATATTCCAAATCGTCCACTGGACTGTCATCTGACAGTTCCAGGGAATTCCGAAAGACGTGTCTAAGCCGTTCGAGTTTCACTGTGGCACCCCTCACCACCCGGCTCGCACGGCCGGATCGACGGCCGAGTGTAGCTGAGGAAATCGCAGCAATTATGGCCGCCAGGCTCACCTGACGTCTCTGTTCGGGCGGATGCTAGCATGCACCCGCCCATGTGGAAGTCCCAACATCGGGCGTAGCGATTCCCCTCACCCGCACGTATCATGCCAGTGCCAACCAGGGAACCCCTAGCGCGGTAGCCACATGACCAGGAACGGAGCACGAAGTTGAGCGTGTTAGACGGTTCGTCCATTCTGATCACCGGAGGAACCGGCTCCTTCGGTAAGGCATTCCTCCGCAATGTCCTAGCCGAGAGCACACCGGCTCGGGTGGTGGTGTTTTCCCGAGACGAGCTCAAGCAATACGAACTACGTCGGGAGCTCGGCGACGACCCGCGCCTGCGCTGGTTCATCGGCGACATCCGGGACCGCCACCGGCTGACTCGGGCGATGCACGGCATCGACTTCGTGGTGCACGCCGCCGCCCTCAAGCAGGTCGATACCGCGGAGTACAACCCCTCGGAATTCATCGCTACCAACATCACCGGCTCCCAGCACGTCGTTGACGCCGCCATCGAAGCCGGGGTGCAGAAGGTCATCGCACTCTCCACTGACAAGGCATCTAGCCCCATCAACCTATATGGGGCCACGAAGCTCGTCGCCGACAAACTCTTCATCTCGGCCAACCACTACGCCGCAGGCCACCCGACCCGCTTCGCCGTGGTCCGCTACGGCAACGTGATGGGTAGCCGTGGCTCGGTGGTGCCGCTGTTCCAGCGGCTCGCCGCCGAGGGCAGGAGTCTGCCCATCACCGACAAGCGAATGACCCGGTTCTGGATCACGCTGGAGCAGGCTGTCCAATTCGTCTTGAACTCGTTCGAGCAGATGCAGGGCGGAGAGCTGTTCGTGCCGCGCATCCCCAGCATGCGCATCGTGGACCTGGTCGAGGCGGTCGCCCCGGAGGCCACCACGCACGAAATCGGCATTCGTCCCGGCGAAAAGCTGCACGAGGAGATGATCGCGCCGGACGACAGCCGCCGCACGCTGCGGGCCGCCGACCGGTTCATCGTGCAGCCGACCATCGCCACCTGGGGCTACGAGCCGCCAAGTGACTGCGAGCGGGTGCCGGACGGGTTCGCCTACCAGTCGGACAGCAACGACCTGTGGCTCACCCCAGACCAAATGCGCGAAATGCTCGGGATCACCGCGTGACGACAATGCTCCCGTACGGCCGCCAGTCCATCGTCGAAGACGATGTGACCGCGGTCGTTGACGTTCTCCGTGGGGACTGGCTCACCACCGGTCCCCAAGTGTCCGCGTTCGAGGGTGACCTGGCACGCTGGACCGGCGGAGTCGGCTGCGCGGTGGTCGCCAACGGCACCGCCGCGCTACACACCGCCTACGCGGCGGCCGGGGTTGGCCCCGGCGACGAGGTGGTCGTGCCGCCGATGACCTTCGTCGCCACCGCCAGCACCGCCATGGCCCTCGGCGCCAAGGTGGTCTTCGCCGACGTCGAGGAGGAGACCTTCACCCTGGACCCGCGGGCGGCCGCCGCCGCGGTCACGTCCCGGACCCGAGTGGTGGCGGCGGTGGACTACGCCGGCCACCCGGCCGACTACGACGCCCTCCGTCCAGCGCTGTCCGGCAGCGACGCGCTACTACTCGCCGACGCCGCACACTCCATCGGTGCCGCTTACCGCGACCAGCCGGTCGGCTCGCTGGCTGACCTGACCACATTCTCGTTCTTTCCCACGAAGAACCTCACCACCGCGGAGGGCGGCGCGGTCGCGGCCACCGACCCGGCCGTGCTGGAGCGCGCCCGTCGGTTCCGCAACCACGGACTGGTCCGGGACCGATCCGAGCAGCGCTGGCCGGACGAGGGCGGCTGGCACCAGGAGGTGCACGAGTTCGGCCTCAACTACCGACTACCCGATGTCCTCTGTGCGCTTGGCCGCAGCCAGCTGCGTCGGCTCGGCGAGTTCCTCACCGCCCGGGAACGCCTCGTGCGACGGTACGATGAGGCGCTCGCCGACCTGCCCGGTGTGCTGCTTCCAACCCGCCGCTCCTGGGCTCGCCCAGCCTGGCACCTGTACCCGATCCGGGTGCTCGACGGGCGGCGGCGCGAAGTCTACGATCGGATGCGGGCCGCCGGCATTGGGGTGCAGGTCAACTACCTTCCGGCGCACCTCCACCCGGTCTTCGCCGACCTCGGCTACCGGCGCGGGTCCTGTCCGGTCGCCGAGGCGTTTTACGAACAGCAGCTCTCCCTTCCGTTGTACCCAGGGCTCAGTGACACCGACCAGGAACGGGTCGTTGACGCCCTCACCACCGCGCTGCGGACACCGGCGCCGACCACTGTTTGAGACGGACCCGATGCACCACGCCAACCACTTTTACGGCCACGCCCATGTGCTGACCCGATACTGTGGGTTCGGCGACCGGCACCCGCCCCGGATCAACGGCTATGTCCAGCACGGCTGGAACATCGGTGACGGATTGGCACCTGGGCACCCCTATGTCGAGGGAACACCGAGCCTCCTCTGGTCCGCCCAGACCCGTCGTCGGGCCTGGGCGGTGGGACGGCGAAACGTCGTCGTTGTCGGGGCGCCCTTCACCTACCTACTCGCGCTGCGTCCGACGGATCCCCCACCGGCGAAGGCCAAGCCGACGGTACGGGAGGGCACCATCTGGTACCCGTTCCATGGCTGGGAGGGTCAGAATGTCAAGGGCAACCACAAGGAATTGATCGCCCGGATCCGGGATACCGAGCCCGGACCGGTGACGGTGTGTCTCTACTGGCACGAGTACGGCATGCGCCGGGTGCGCCAGCGCTACGAGAAGGCCGGCTTCCGGGTCATCTGTCACGGCTACCGCGGCCACTGGTGGCGGGATACCGACCCGCTCTTCCTCGACAAGCAGCTCACCGAGCTGCGCCGGCACAAGCGGGTCGCCTCCAATCGGCTGACCAGCGCCATCTTCTACGGCATCGCCGCCGGGTGTGAGCCGGCTGTCTACGGTGATCCGATGGTGCTCGCCGACGAAGATCCAACCTTCGGCGGCACGGCCCGAATCCGTAGACAGTGGCCGGAACTTCACGGCGAGTCAATCGAGCTGTCCACCGCCGTCGAGATCGCCCGCGCCGAATTGGGCACCGACCATCGCTGCGCCCCGGCCGAGCTACGCGAGCTACTCGGCTGGGCGCATCTTCAGGAGAACGACCTTGACGACTGACACTGACCAAGCTCAGCAGATCATGCTGCCCGGCGGCGAGATGCTGGCGTGGTCTGACCTACAAACCGAGGAGCCGACCGACGGCGGGCCCCTCGGCCTCCTCGGTGCCCGGGTCGTGCCGGCCGGCGCCCGGGTGCTGCTGGCCGGGCCACACGCGCCCGGCGTCCTCGATCAGCTAGCCCACGCCGAGGTAACCTGTCTGCTCCGCAGCCACCTGGACGGGGTGGCGCTGGCCGAACACGCGGCCGAGCTCCCGGTACGAGTGATCGTCGGCGGCCCGACCGGGTTGCCCGCCGACGAGACGTATGACGTGGTTATCGCCACGTCCGGACTGGATTCGATGGAATCCATTGAGGGAGCCCGTCTCGGTTGGGATGGCGTGTTGGCCGTGCTGGCCGACCGGTTGCGTCCGGGCGGGACCCTGCTGCTACGCCTAGACAACCCCGTTGGTCTGCACCGGATCGTTGACGTATCCCCTTGGTACGCCGCCCGGGACGACAACCGGTGGACCGTGGAAGGGGTCCTGGACGCCGGCCACCCCGCGAGCCTCGACCAGTTGCGCAGCCGCCTCGCCGATGCCGGCCTCATCCCAGACACTTCTTTCGCGGCATATCCGCACCCCAAGGCGATTACTGCCCTGGTGGCGACCGGAGCACTCGACCAGGGGGCCTCCGCAGGCCTGCTCGACGCCGTGCTCCACAATTCCTGCTCGGACGGGTACGCCGACCAGTCGGTCCTGCAGGACCCGGCCCGACTCGCGGTTGACGCGCTGCACGCCGGACTAGCCTCGGGGCTCGCCCCGGCATGGGTGGTGCATGCCCGGCGCGGCCCGCTCCCGGCGGCGGAGCCGACCGACCTGCCGGTGGCGCTGGTCCAGACCGGTCCGCTCGACGCGAGGGGAATCGCGGTGGTGACCGCCGGGCAGGATTGGCACTGGCAGGTTACCCAGCCGCCGCTGCGAACCGCGCCGAATACCGGACCGGCGTACCGGGACCTCGGGGCGCTGACCGGGCCGGTTCCGTCTGGCCGCCTCCTGGGCACCCTGCTGTTGGACGCCTGCCTACGGCAGGACCTGGAGCAGCTACGGACATTGCTCTCCGGATACGCCCACTGGCTCGACTCGTTCACCGTTGACGGCCGGATCTCCGGCGCGCCGGCATTGGCCGGGCTCGACAACGTGGTGGTGGACGGGGAGCGGTTCGCCGTACTCGACCCGAGCTGGCAGGCGGCCGCCCCGCTTCCGGTGGATGTCGCGCTGGCCCGCGGCCTCTGGCGGTTCGCCACCACCCTGCTGACCGGCGGCTACTCCCACCCCTGGTCTTCCACTCTCGACCTGGCGGGGCTCACCGTTGTTCTTGGCGGGGTGGCTGGTCGTGACCTCGACCGGGCCACTGTGCGCGTGGCGGTGGAGACCGAGGCTGCGCTCGTCGCCGCAGTGACAGGTTTGGACCCGGCAGGCGAAGAGAAGCTCCTTGACGAGTTGAACGCCTTGGAGCCGAGCTCGCCGCCCCCCGGCCCACGAAGCTACCAACAGTTACACGAGGCGTGGCTACGCCAGCGCGAGGAACTGGGCCGGATACAGGCGGTGCTGCGCTGGACCGAAGACCTGATCACCAACCGGGAACGGGCGTTACGCCGAGCGGACAGCATGATCAAAATGTTGAGCGGATCGGTCAGCTTCCGGGTGATCCGACTGGTCATTATACCGGCTCGCTGGGCCAGACGTGCCGCCAGGGCGTTGAAGCGACGCCTACGTAGGGCGCTGAAGCAGCGGGCGATGCGGGGTGAGCAGCAGTGACTAGGATCGTCGGCATTGTCCAGGCTCGGATGGGTTCGTCCCGGCTTCCCGGTAAGGTGCTACGTCCGCTCGCCGGACGTAGCGTCCTCGGCCGGGTGGTCCGGGCCGCCCGGGAAAGCGAAAGGCTGTCCGACCTGGTCGTGGCCACCAGTACCGAGCCAGGTGACGACGCGGTCGTGGACGAGTGCGCCAAGCTCGACGTCGCCTGCCACCGCGGATCGGTGGACGACGTCCTCGACCGCTTCATCGGCGCATTCGACGCGCACCCGGGGGACGCGGTGGCCCGCTTCACCGCCGACTGTCCCCTCCTCGATCCGGAGATCGTCCGACTCGTCGCAGACGTCTACCAGGCAGTCCCCGGCCTCGACTACGTAAGTACCTCGATCGCCCGAACCCTGCCCCGGGGCATGGATGTCGAGATTATCCACGCGGACGCGCTGCGAACCCTGCACCGGATTGCCACCGACCATCACCGGGTCCACGTCACCTCGTACGCGTACACCCATCCGGAACTGTTCCGGGTGCTTGGGGTGACCCTCACCCCCGACCGCTCCAACCTGAGGCTCACCCTCGACACCGAGCAGGACCTGGCTCTGGTACGCGCGGTAGCCGACCACTTCGGTGATGTCAGCGTGCCGCTGGCCACGCTCGCCGACTGGCTGGCCGGGCAACCAGCACTGCGGGCCCTCAACGCCGAGGTCCGGCAGAAGCGGCTGGAGGAGGCGTGACGACGCTCCGGGTCGGGTTACGCTGCGATGCGGGTCCGCGTCGCGGCGTCGGCCACCTCATCCGCTGCCTCGCCCTGGGCGAGGAATTTCTAGCCCGAAACGCCCACGTCGAGCTGCTGGGCAGCGTGACCGACGTGGGCTGGGCCGCCCGCCAACTCGCCAACCAGGGCATCGGGCGCTACCCCGGACCGGACACCCCGGGCGAGTTGGTCGCCGTCGCCCGCAAACACGAGTTGGACGTGCTGGTCCTGGACTCCTACGAGCTGGACCCGGCCTGCGCCGGGGCGCTACGGGCGGCGGGCATTCGCACCCTCGCCGTGGTGGACGGAGACACCCGCGGTCAAGACGCCGACCTGTACCTGGACCAGAACCTCGGCGCCGGTCGCATCGCAGCAGCCCACCGGCTACTCGCGGGCACCAACTACGCCCTGCTCCGCCGGGAGATACTAGACCGGCGGCCCGCCGCACCTAGACCGCCGATGCCGACCGCTCGGCCCCGGGTACTCGCCTTCTTCGGCGGCACCGACGCGTTCGGCGCCGCCCCGCCGCTGACCCGGCTACTACTCGCCACCGGACAACCATTGGACCTGACCGTGGTAGTCGCCGGCGAATCGATCGGGGCGGAGTTGGCGACGCTACGCCCCGGTCCCCAGCAGACGGTGCGGACGGTACCGCCCACCGACACGTTGCCAGACCTGATCGTCGCGGCGGACCTAGTGGTCTCCGCCGCCGGGACCTCCACCTGGGAGCTCTGCTGCCTCGGCATCCCCTCGGCACTAGTCTGCGTGGTGGACAACCAACGCGACTCGTACCACCGGGTGATCCGGGAAGGCATCGCGGCCGGAGTCGGCGAGCTGACCGAGCTGACCGCCACCGGGCCGGCCGGAACCTCCGCCCGCACCAACGCCGTCCTGACCCTGCGCAGGCTGCTCACCTCCGCAGCCCACCGGGCCGAACTCGCCGCCCGCGCCTGGGCCATGGTGGATGGACGAGGCCGGGCCCGCGTAGCTGATGCTGTCCAGGCGCTTGTCGCTGCGCCCGCCGCCCGCTGACACTTCCCGTTCTCGGGGCGCCCGCCGCCCGGGGGAGTTTTCCCCCGGCAGGCCGCCTAGCCGCAGGGCAGCGGCCTGCCGGGGGACGCGAGGTACCATCGGGCTCCGGTACCCCGGCCGCCCCCGGCGGCCAACGGTAGGTCAGTCGCGGTCGATCTGATGGCCGATCACGGCAGGGCCGAGCAGCACCGCGAAACCGCTGCCGTCGCGGCGCGGGTCCGCTGCCGGCAGTTCCACCGGCTCACCGTTCGCTGTTGCACCGACCGGACGCGGACCAACCCAGGCGACGGCCACCTCGGTCTCCCCCTTGAGGAAGCGCTGGGAGCGTACGCCGCTGGTCGCCCGACCCTTCGCCGGATACGCCGCGAACGGTGTCACCTTCACCGTGGCGCCGGTCGAGGTGACCACCATCGGCTCGCCGTGGGCGGGATCGTCGGTGCGGACCGCACCGAAGTAGACCACTCGCGCGTCACCGGGGAGGCTGACCCCGGCGACCCCGCCGCCCCGCAACCCCTGTGGACGGACCAACCCCGCCGAGTAGCGCAGCAGCGACGCCTCCGAGGTGACGAAGGTGAGGCTCTCGGCTCCGTCGGTCAGCCAGGTCGCCCCGACCACCTCGTCCCCATCCCGGAGGCTGATCACTTCGAACTCGTCGGCGCGCACCGGCCAATCCGGCGCAGCGACCTTCACCATGCCCTGCCGGGTGCCGAGAGCTAGCCCCGGCGACCCTTCCGCAGACGCACCGAGCGGTACGATCCCCACCACCGTCTCCCCTGACGCCAGCGGCACCAACTCGGCCGCGGACATCCCGCCGCGCAGGGAGACCGTGCCGGACTGCTCAGGTAGCACCGGCAACGGCAGCACGTCCACCTTGAATGCTCGGCCGCCACTGGTGACCAGCAGAACTTTGCCGCGGGCCGTGGAGTGGGCGATGGCGCGTACTGCGTCGTGCCGGACCCGACCATGCCGGCGATGTCCCTCGACCGCCTCCTCCGACTCGGCGGCGGTCCGGGCGACCAGTCCGGTTGACGAGAGGATCACCTGGCAGGGGTCGTCGGCGACCTCCAGCGGGCCGGCCGGCACGGACGCGGCGAGCACCTCCTTCAGATCCCCGTCAACCAGGGTGGTACGGCGCGGCGCGGCGAACTGTTTCACCACCGCGGCCAGTTCGTTGGAGACAACCTTCCGCAGGACCTTCGGGTCGTCCAGGAGCCGGGATAGCTCGGCGATTTCGCCGCGAAGCTTCTCCTGCTCGGCCTCCAGTTCCAACCGGTCGTACTTGGTGAGCCGGCGCAGCGGCGTGTCGAGAATGTAGGTCGCCTGGATCCCGGAGAGCCCGAAACGCCGCATGAGACCGTCCTTCGCGGCCTGCGCGTCCTCGCTGCCCCGGATCAGCTTTACCACCTGGTCGATGTCGAGCAGCGCGACCAGCAGCCCGTCCACCAGGTGCAGCCGCTCCTCCCGCCGACGCTTCCGGTACGCGCTGCGTCGGGTCACCACCTCGTACCGGTGGGCCAGGAAGACCTCCAGTAGGGCCTTCAGCCCCAGGGTCTGCGGCTGCCCGTCCACCAGCACCAGGTTGTTGACACCGAACGACTGCTCCAGCGGGGTCAGCCGGTAGAGATCGGCGAGGAGTACCTGCGGATTCACCCCGACCTTGCACTCGATAACCAGTCGGGTGCCGTTTTCCCGGTCGGTCAGGTCCTTGACATCGGCGATCCCGGTGAGCCGCTTGGTCTTCGTGACCTCGTTGGTGACGGCGGCGATGACCTTCTCGGCGCCGATACCGTAGGGCAGCTCGACGACGGTGATCGCCTGCCGGCCACGGCTGCCCTCGATCGGGCCGATCTCCACCTTGGCGCGCATCCGCACCACGCCGCGGCCGGTCTCGTATGCCCGCCGTACCTCGTCCAGACCGAGCAACAGCCCACCGGTCGGCAGGTCCGGCCCCGGAACAAACTCCATCAGCTTGTCCAGCGTGGCGTCCGGGTGGTTGATCAACCAGCGGGCAGCAGAGACCACCTCGCCCAGGTTGTGCGGGATCATGTTGGTCGCCATCCCGACCGCAATCCCCGAGGCACCGTTGACCAGTAGGTTCGGGAATGCGGCCGGCAGCACGGTGGGCTGGGTCAACGAACCATCGTAGTTCGGCCCCAGGTCGACTGTGTCCTCGCCCAACTCACCGACGAGCAGCATCGCCTCCCGCGACATCCGGGCCTCGGTGTAGCGGGCGGCGGCCGGACCGTCGTCGGGGCTACCGAAGTTGCCGTGCCCATCGATGAGGGGGGTGTTGAGGGAGAAGCCCTGCGCCAGCCGGACCAGCGCGTCGTAGATCGCCACGTCGCTGTGGGGGTGGTACTTGCCCATCACGTCGCCGACCACGCGAGCGGACTTGACGTGCCCCCGGTCCGGGCGGTGGCCGGACTCGTACATCGACCAGAGGATGCGCCGGTGCACCGGCTTGAGCCCGTCTCGGGCGTCCGGCAGGGCGCGGGAGTGAATGACCGAGAACGCGTACTCCAAGTAGGAGTCGGAGACCTCGGTGACCAGCGGATTGTCGAAAACCCGTGCCCCCGCTTGGTCGAACGCGGACAGGTCAACCTTCGGGCCCTTGCGGCGTGCCATTACTCAGCTTTCCCCTCGGACTGTTTCCGTGCTCGTGCCGGTGCCCGCGCGATCCGCGGCCGGTCCGGGTCTCATGCGTCGATCGCCTCGCGGTCAACCCGGTCGGCGGAGGCGATCAGCCAGTTCCGGCGGGGCTCCACCTTCTCCCCCATCAGCAGTTCCAGGATCCGCTCAGCTTCTTCGGCGTCTTCCAGCGTGATCCGGCGGACCGCCCGCCCAGCCGGGTTCATCGTGGTTTCCCACAACTCGTCGGCGTTCATCTCGCCCAGACCCTTGAACCGCGGAATCGGAGTGACGATCTGCTTACCCGCCTGCTCCAGTCGTCGGACGGTCGCCTCCATCTCCTCCTGGGTGTAGGTGTAGATGGTCTGCGGCTTGCGCCCCTTTGTGGTGATCTTGTGCAGGGGCGGCATCGCCGCATACAGCCGGCCGGCCTCGATCAACGGTCGCATGTACCGGGCAAAGAGCGTGATCAACAGCGTCCTGATGTGCGCGCCGTCCACGTCGGCGTCGGCCATGATCAGAACTCGGCCGTACCGCACGGCGGAGAGGTCGAAGGTGCGCCCCGACCCAGCCCCCAGCACCTGCACGATCGCGGCGCACTCGGCGTTGTCCAGCACCTGCTGAAGGCTCGCCTTCTGCACGTTGAGGATCTTGCCGCGGATCGGTAACAACGCCTGGTACTCCGACGAGCGGGCCAACCGCGCCGTGCCGAGGGCGCTGTCCCCCTCGACGATGAACATCTCGCTGCGCTCCACCCCGGTGGACCGGCAGTCGACCAGCTTCGCCGGCATCGACGCGCCCTCCAGGGCGGTCTTGCGCCGCGCCGCCTCCTTCTGCTGCTTCTGAGTAAGCCGGACCCGGGCAGCGTCGGCGATCTTCTGAAGGACCGTCCGCGCCTCGGTCTTGGACTTGCGCTCCTCCAGCCAGGCCTTGAGGTGCTGCTCGACCAGGCGCTGAAGAACCTTGGTGATACCGGCGGTGGAGAGCTCATCCTTGGTCTGGGAGGTGAACTGCGGCTCCGGGACGCGCACGTGCACGACCGCGGTCAGGCCCTCGAGGATGTCGTCCAGCGTGGGCGGATCCTCCTTGGCCTTGAGCAGGCCACGGGTGTTCCGGATGGCCTCGGCGAGGGTCCGCGTCAGAGCCCGCTCAAAGCCCTTGCGGTGGGTGCCGCCGTGCGCATTGCGGATGGTGTTGGTGAAGCACTCCACGGTCCGCTCGTAACCGGTGCCCCACCGGAAGGCCACCTCCACCTCAGCGCGACGCGGCACGTTGGCCTGCATCACGCCGTTGGCGTCGGCGGCGTTCTCCCGATACGCCCCTTCGCCGCGGACCAGCAGGGTGCCGGAGACCGGCCGGTCGCCGGCCGGGGTGAGGAAGTCCACCATGTCGGTTAGGCCGTTGGGGTAGTGGAACCGCTCCTCGACCGGCTCCGCTCCGGTGTGGTCTCGCAGCAAGTAGCTGACCCCGGGGACCAGGAAGGCGGTGTTGCGCAGCTTCATCCGCACGGCGTCGGCGTCCAGCGTGGCGCCCACCTCGAAGTAGCGCGGGTCGTACCAGTAGCGGATTGAGGTGCCGGTGCGCTGCTGACGCTTCGCCGCACCGATCACCTGCAGGCCCGGGCCGGCCGTGAAGGGCGCCTGCGGCCCGTCGCCGTCGAACGCACCCGGTACACCGTGCCGGAACGACATCGTGTGGATCTTGCCACCACGACGGACCGTCACGTCGAACCGGCGGGAGAGGGCGTTCACCGCCGAAGCACCGACGCCATGCAGGCCGCCGGAGGTCTTGTAGCCGGAGCCGCCGAACTTGCCGCCGGCGTGCAGCCGGGTGAGCACCAGCTCGACCCCCGATATTCCGGATTTCGCATGCACGTCGGTGGGGATTCCGCGGCCGTCGTCGTCCACCTGCACCGACCCGTCGGCGTGCAGCGTCACCTCGATGGAGGTCGCGTGACCGGCGACACCCTCATCGGTGGAGTTGTCGAGGATCTCGTTGACGAGGTGACCCACGCCACGGCTGTCCGTCGAGCCGATGTACATCCCCGGACGCTTACGGACAGCATCCAGTCCCTCGAGATGCGTGAGGTCGTCGGCCTCATACAGGGTCTCAGGCTCTGCGGTCAACTGGTCGTACTCCCAGGTCTCGGCGGGTATGGTGCCACGCACGACAGGTATTGGGCGATGCGGCACGCCGCAGCGAGCCTAGCTGTAGGCCCTGACGGGCCCCGCCGGGCCCGTTCGCCCGGCCACAACCGGAGTAACGGGTCGGGCCGCCGGGCGATTCCGGTCGTGACCCAGGCGACAGTCGTCCCCGACGCTGCTACCCAGGAGCCGACACCCACCGGCGCCGGGCGGGCCGACACCTCGCCCGGCATCTGTAGCGCGTCCGTGGCCTCTGACCGGTAGCGGCCCCGCTCAGTCGGGGCGCCCCCGCCACGGGCGGGAAGCACTCGCCGCTAGCCGAACCCACTGACGTGAGGTTTGTTACTAGTGAGTATTGACACTTGCGATTGATGGGTGTTCTGATCAAATCCAGAGGATCTTTCACATCTCGATAGGGGTGATCATCACATGTCCAGATTGGGTCGTACCGTCCTGACGGCGGCAATCGCCGTCGCCACGGCCACAGTCTCTGTGACAGTCGCATCGCCGGCGCTGGCCGAGACACCACCAGCCGCTCTGACCGAGGCACCACCCACCGCCGCGGTAGCGCTCGGAGACAGCTTCATCAGCGGAGAGGGCGCCGGGGCGTACGCTCCCGTGGTCGACATCGATGGGGGGACCAGCACCTTCCCGGGATGGTCCGCCCCGAACAGTGCGGCCTACTTCTGTCACCGCTCGGCGAACGCCTCACTCCACCGGGCCAATCTGCCCGGGATCGACGACCGGTTCAACCTCGCCTGCTCCGGCGGACAGCCGGCCGACTTCGCCAACGCCTCCGCCGACCGGGCGAACGGACGCCAGGTCGCCGCCCAGCTCGACCAGCTCCGTGCGGTGGCGCAAACCCACGATATCGACCTGGTCCTCGTCGGCATCGGCTCGAACAACAGCTCGTTCACCTTCGGCGAGGTGGCCGAGAAGTGCGCGAACCGGTTCATCGCCGACGCCTGGATCGGCTGGTGGGAGTTCTGGGCGGAGCCCTGGGCGGTGGAACAGGATCCCTGCTCCGACGCCGACCTGGCGACCGCCGCGGAGCTCGCCGCGGCGACCGCGGAGACCAGTGCCGCGGTACAGCAGGTCCTCAGCACGCTCGCCGAGGTGGACGCCGACGGCGAGCACCGGGTTGTCCTCCAGGACTACACGAACCCGTTGCCGGAGGAGTTGGCCCAGGCCTACTGGACCGAGGACAACCGCGACGACACGCGGGACAAGTTCCGCGACCTCGGCCGCGAACGGTACGCGGCCGGCTGCCCGATCCACCGCGCCAGCCTCGCCCCCGGCCACCGCTTCTCGCAGGGGCTGGGCAGCATGGTGAGCCAGGTCCACACCGACGTCACCGCCGAGTTCCCCAACGCCGACGTGGTCCTGCTCAACGTGCAACAGGCCTTCGATGGCGCCCGGCTCTGTGAGACGACGGATGGTCCGCACCAGGCCCTCGCCACCGCCGTCCGCCTGATGGATGGCCCCTCCGGCACCTACGTCACCAGCCTCGAAGGGGCGAACAAGCTCGACATCAGCCGGATCGCCAACACCTGCGTGGACTACTTCCAGACCTGCCAGGAGTCGTGGCACCCGAACGCCGCCGGCCACCTGGCGCTCGGGCAGTGCCTGACCGGCGCTGCGACCACGAACTCCCGTGAGGTCTCCTGTGTCCGCTCCCCGAATGGCACGATCACGGTGAGCTGACCCCTACCCACACACCCCGACGCCTCGCGGGTCCGTGCATCGAACGGATCCGCGAGGCGTCAATGTTTCCCAGTGTGCCTACGCCAGCCGGCCCAGCTCGACGTGACGACACTCACCGATCGGTTACCTGTCGGTAGCTCCAAACCGTAGATTGAGCTGGTGAATCTGGATTACCAGCAAGAATTCGTCGAAGTCGACGGAGCCCGCCTCGGTCTACAGATCTATCCGGAGCCGGCGGAGACCGCCGATGCCCCACTGGTGCTAATCTTCCCCGCCATGGGCGTCTCCGCCCGGTACTACCGCCCGTTCGCCACCGCGCTCCGCGCCGCCGGGCTCGCCGTCGCGGTCGCCGACCTCCGCGGCACCGGAGCGAGTACACCGCGCCCGAGTCGCCGCTGCCGCTACGGGTACGCGGAGCTGACCACCGATGTCGGCGCGATGCTGGCGGCGTTGAAGGAACACCGAAGCGGCCGGCGTACCCTCCTGCTCGGACACTCCCTGGGCGGCCAGACGGCCCTGCTGCACCTGGCACTGAACCCCGGGCACGATGTGGATGGTCTGGCCCTGGTCGCCGTCGGGCTCCCCTGGTGGCGTACCTATCCGCCGGGAGCGCGAGGTTACGGCGTCCTCCCGTTCACCCAGACGATCGCCGCCACCACCCGGCTGCTCGGGGTCTGGCCGGGCTGGGGCTTCGGCGGCCGGCAGGCGCGCGGAGTGGTCCGGGACTGGGCCTACACCGCACGTACCGGCCGCTTTCCCCGGCTGGACGGAGTGGACGCCGAGGCGGCGCTGCGCGACCTCCGCACGCCGGTGCTGGCGGTCAGCGTGGACAACGACCAGTACACCCCGCACGAGACCCTCGACCACCTCTGCGCCAAGCTCACCAGCGCTTCCATCACCCGCGAGCGTCACCGGGCCGAGCCGGGCGGCAGCCGACTCGACCACTTCAGCTGGGCACGTACCGCAACGAGCCCGCTGGCCACCCAAATCGCCCAGTTCGCGACCCAACGGTAGCCCGGACGCGGGCGGGCCAGGTAGGCCCGCCCGACCGCTTCAGCTCAGCCCGGGCCGGCGAGTCGGCACACCGTCGGCGCGATCCCGACCATAGGCATCCGAATGGCCCCACTTCCCCGGAATGTCAAGCAGCTCGATTTGCCCGAGGCCCGCCGGCAACGCCGGGCTCACCAGTAGGTCATCGCCGCAGGGGCGGAGCCCCAACACGGTTGCCAGCAGCATCAAGAGTCCGCCGGAGGACCACGCCTGCGGGTGGCCGGCGATCGGCAGCGGCACCGGATACTTCGTCAGGGTCCGCGGGTAGCCCGCGATGACCTCCGGCGCCGGGCCACCGATCCGCGCCGCCATGGCGAACATCCCGTCGGCGATTCGGGCCGCCTCGGCGTCGAAGTGATAGCGGCGCAGGCCGCTGGCGACGATGGCGTTGTCCCAGGGCCAGACCGCGCCGAGGTGGGAACCGACCGGGTTGTACACCCGCTGCCCGGCTGCCAACGTGCGAACTCCCCAGCCGGAGAAGAGGTCCGGACCGAGAAGGTGCTCGGCGAGCGCCCCGGCCCGCTCCGCCGGCACGATGCCGCTCCAGAGCAAATGGCCGATGTTGGACGTCAGCGCGTCCACGGGCTCACCGTCCGGGCCCAGCGCCAGGGCGTAGTACTGCTGGTCGGCCAGCCAGAAGTCGGTGTTGAACCGGTGCTTCAGCTGAGCCGCCTCCCGCTCCAGCCGGTCCCCGTACTCCGGGTCGCCCCACACCTGGCGGGCGAGCCGGGCACCCCGCAGCTTCGCGGCGTACGCGTAGCCCTGCACCTCACAGGTCGCCCTCGGTGGTGCCGGCTGCCGGCCGTCCCGGTCGGTGATCGCCTCGGCCGAGTCCTTCCAACACTGGTTGACCAGGCCCTGGTGGCTGTTCCGGCGCTGGTAGCGCACGTACCCGTCGCCCAGCGAGTCGCCGTACTCGTCGATCCAGTCCAGCGCCAGCCGAGCCGGGTGGCGTAGTTCCCGCACCAGGTTGGTGTCGCCGGACCACCGCTCGTACTCGTCGAGCAGGATCACGAACAGCGGTGTCGTGTCGGCGGCGCCGTAGTACATCGTGGTCGGCTCGTGACCGAAGGCGGCGGCCTCGCCGTAACGCAGCTCGGCGAGGATCTTTCCCGGCTCCTCCTCGTAGGTGTCGTCGAGTTGGCCACCCTGCAGCAGCGCCAGCAGGCGCAGCACCACCGGCGCCAGCTCCGGAGTGAACGGCAACGTTTGTAGGCAAGTGACCAGGGCGTCGCGGCCGTAGAGCGACATCGCCCAGGGCAGACCGCCCACCGGCATTCGCTCCAGGGAGGACAACGGCTCGTAGCGCAGCGCCGCGAGGTCGACCAGGCTCCGCTGGTACGTCCCCTGTAGCGAGTTGTTGTCGGTAACGAGGGTCGGCGCCCGGTCCAACCACCGACGCAGGTCCTCGCGCATGTCCCGGTGCACGTGGAGCCGGTGGGTCGCCAGGTCGGCCCGCATGTCCCGGTCACCCTCACCCTGAACAGCCATGCCGACGTGCAGGTCGGTCTCCCACTGCCCGTGCGGCTCGATCCGAGCGCGGAAGGTCATCCCATGCTCATCCACCTCGACGGGCTCGGTGCTGGTCACCACCGCCTCCCGGACGAAGCGTTCCCGCCGGTACCGCAGCCGAAGCTGCCGTAGTTGCGAGTCGGGGATGACCTCGACCCGCCGGTTCCGGACGGAGCCGGGCTTGGTGACATCGGCGATGTCGGCGAAGTCGGCCCCGATCTCCATCCGTACGGTCAGCTCGGCCGGTTCGGGCGAGTGGTTCAGCACGATCAGTCGCTCGTTGAAGCTGTCGTCGAGGGACCGGTGCCGAATCACCGAGACATCGGCGTCAACGTAGTGGCTGGCGGTACCGGGGACGAGGAAGAAGCGCGTCTCGAAGTACGTCACATCGTCGCGAGAGAGTGCCTGCAGCCGTTCACCGTCGATCCGCAGCACCCAGTGCGCGAGGAACCGGGTGTCCCAGGAGAAGAGGCCGATCGGAGCCGTGGGATCACCCTCCATGTCCCCCTGTGCGTCGCTGATGGCGAAGGCGTTGCCCGCCATCACGTGCACCCGCTCCTGCCTCACCGCTGACTCCCGGTGGCACGCCCGGCCGGGCCGGAGTCGGCTTCCCCGGCCGTGGCCGGTGCCGAGTTGGCAGCCTCCCGGGGGTGCCGCGCGTCGGGCGGGCCGGGGAAGAGCCGGCGCAGCATCATGAACAGCCGGATGTCGCCGTGCACGGTGAGGTCGTTGCGGCCCAGCGCGGCAGCGGGGTGCAGCGCTCCGCTGGCGATCCGGTCGAAGACCGCGCGGTCGGCCCGCAGCACAAGGTCCGCGTCGCCGCCGCGCTGGTCCACCCGGACCTGCTGGTCGGCGATGGTGAGGTGCCAGTGTTCGGTCCGGCCGTCCTCGCGCAGGTCCAGCCGTACCGTGCCGGATGTGGTCTCGGGCAGGTCCGGGTGGCGGCCGGATTCGAGCCGGCCGATCAGCTTCGCCGCAGGTGTTGTCATCGGCTCCCCCTCCGTCATCCGGCAGGTTCGCATCACTTCGGGTGAGGCCGGTTCACCTGCGCCGGGTGAACCGGTGGTCATCGACCCCCTTCCCTCCGGCCTGCTCACCCGGTAGAAACGGGGTCAACCCCCACCCCGTCCAGCCCGTCCCCAGCAACACCGAGAGAGCGCTCTCCCAGCGTGTGACGAGAGGACGAACGCATGACCTTTCCCCACCCACGACGACACGTACGCCGAGCCCTCGGGCTCAGCCTCGCGCTGATGGTCGCCGTCACCGCCGCCGCCCCCGGCGCCGCCACCGCCGGCGGACCCCGGTCCGGCGCTCCCGACTTCGGCCCCAACGTGACGATCTTCAGCCCGGAGACGCCCATCGACGAGATCCAGGCCGCCATGGACGCGCGGCACGCCGCGCAGGTGGACGCCGAGATGGGCACGGACCGGCACGCCTACCTCTTCCTGCCCGGCACGTACGGCAGCGCTGACCAGCCGTTGCAGGTGAAGCTCGGCTACTACACCCAGGTCTCCGGCCTCGGCGCCACCCCCACCGACGTCCAGGTCAACGGAAAGATCGAGGTCTACAACCGCTGCCTCGACGACGAAGGGACCAGCAACTGCCTCGCGCTGGTCAACTTCTGGCGCACCCTGTCCAACCTGGCACTGCGCATTGACCCCGCTGGGCAGGACGACTGCCGCTCCTCGGCGAACTTCTGGGCGGTGTCGCAGGCCGTGTCGATGCGGCGCCTCGACGTCAGCGGCGGCACCCTCTCCCTGATGGACTACTGCACCGCCGGCCCGCAGTACGCCAGCGGTGGGTTCATCGCCGACTCCCGGCTCCCCGAGGTCGTCAACGGCTCGCAACAGCAGTGGCTGACCCGCAACAGCGAGATCGACAGCTGGTCCAACGGCGTCTGGAACCAGGTCTTCACGGGCGTTGACGGCGCACCAGCCGACGACAGCTTCCCCGACCCGCCGTACACGACGCTCGACACCACCCCGTTGAGCCGGGAGAAGCCGTACCTCTTCGTCGACGATCAGGGCCGTTACCAGGTACGGGTGCCGGCTGCTCGCCGCGACACCCGGGGCATCTCGTGGGGGGCGGGCCTTACCCCCGGCCGGACCATTCCGATCCGCGACTTCTACCTCGCCCGCCCCGGCGACTCGGTACGGACGATCAACCGGGAGCTGGCGCGGGGCAAGCATCTCCTGCTCACCCCCGGCCGGTACGACATCGCCCGCAGCATCGAGATCCGCCGGCCGGACACGGTCGTCCTCGGGCTGGGGCACGCCACGCTGACCGCCGTGGACGGCGCCGCGCCGCTCAACGTCGCCGGCGTACCCGGTGTCGTGGTGGCCGGGGTGACCATCGACGCGGGGCTCGACGAGTCGCCGGTCCTGCTCCGGGTCGGCAAACGGCACGGACGCAACCACAGCACCCCCCAGAACCCGATCACGCTCTCGGACGTGTACTTCCGGGTCGGTGGCCCCCACATCGGTCGCACCCACACCGCGCTCGAGGTCAACGCCGACGACGTGTTGATCGACCACACCTGGGTGTGGCGGGGCGACCACGGCGTGGAGGACTTCACCGAGGGGGTCAAGGGCGACACCGACCGCTGGCGCACCAACACCGGGCGGTACGGCGCGATCATCAACGGCGACCGAGTTACCGCCACCGGCCTCTTCGTCGAGCACTTCCAGCGCCACAACACGGTGTGGAACGGCGAACACGGCACCACGATCCTCTACCAGAACGAGCTGCCCTACGACCCGCCTACGCAGGCCGACTGGATGAAGGGCGAGGTGCAGGGTTGGGCCGGCTACAAGGTCAACGACCGGGTGCAGCACCACACGCTCTACGGCGGCGGGGTGTACGTGTACAACCGGAACAACCCGTCGATCCACACCGAGAACGGCTTCGAGGTGCCGGACCGCCCCGGAGTGCAGCTTCATCGCGTGATGACCGTCAACCTGAACGCCGGCACAATCGATCATGTGGTCAACGGGGTCGGCGCGGCGGCCGACACCACCCGCGTCGGCGCGCCGGTCTATCTCACCGAGTATCCGGTTGACTGATCCCCTGCCGCTGACCGCCAGTCACGGGTCGCGCTGTGCCGACCAGAGCTCCGCGACCCGTGACCCGGCCACGACAAAGTGATGCACCAGCGGTGCTATCATCGCTTCGTGGCGATTGATTGCTCCCCCGACCTCGCGCCGGCTGTCGCGCTGTTCCGCTCCCTCGGCGACCCAGCCCGGCTGGCCATCCTGCTCCGGCTCACCCGCGGTGAGGCCCGGGTGGTGGACCTGACCCGCGAGCTGCAACTGGCGCAGTCGACCGTCTCGAAACACCTCTCCTGCCTTCGGGACTGTCAACTGATCGACTTCCGGGTCGAGGGTCGCCAGTCGTTCTACGCGCTGGCCCGACCGGAGCTACCCGCCCTGCTGCGCTCCGCGGAACAGCTCCTCGCCGCCACCGGCGAAGCAGTCGCCCTCTGCCCGACATACGGCTCGTCCACGGTTCGAGGAGACGACGCGTGACCACCTCCACCCTGACCCCCCAGCGGCGCGCGCTCCTGTCCCGCCGCAGCCTCTGGCTGGCCTACGCCACCGCCGGATACAACCTCCTGGAGGGCTTGGTCGCGATCGCCGCCGGCGCGGCGGCCTCCTCCACCGCGCTGATCGGCTTCGGCCTCGACTCGTTCGTCGAGGTGTCCAGCGCGGCCGTGGTGATCTGGCAGTTCCGCTCCCGGGTGCCGGAGGAGCGGGAACGGCTGGCGCTGCGACTGATCGGTGTCTCGTTCTTCGCCCTGGCCGCCTGGATCACCGTGGACGCCGGGCGCGCGCTACTCAGCGACGGAGACGCCAGCCCCAGCCCGGTCGGCATCGGCCTCGCCGTCGCCTCACTGATCGTCATGCCCCTCCTGGTCCGCGCCAAGCGGCGTACCGGCCGGGAACTCGGCTCGGCCACCGTCATGGCCGACTCCACCCAGACCGCCCTCTGCACGTACCTCTCCGCGGTGCTCCTCGTGGGCCTGCTCCTCAACGCCGGGCTCGGCTGGTCCTGGGCAGACCCGATCGCCGCGCTCGTCATCGCGGCCGTCGCGGTGCGGGAAGGGATCGCGGCGTGGCGGGGTGACCAGTGCGACGACTGCGCGCCGCCCACCCGCGCCACCGCCGACCCGGCACCGACCTGCACCGACGGGTGCCAATCCGACGCGGCCACACCCCAGTCGTAGCCGCTCCGGCGGTGCGCCTGCTCGGCAGGCCAGGGACGAGCGGCTGCCGGGCCGCAGTTACCGGCGAGCCACGCCCAGCTCGGGCCTGTCCGGTGCATCCTGCGCGACGCCCAGGATCCGCACGGTCAGGGCAGGCAGCACCCGCGCCAGGTGAGATGGTCGCGGGGGCCGGGTCACCAGCGAGAGCACGACCTTCCCCGGCACCGGGGAGGGCAGCAGGCGGTCGGTGCGGTCATCCCACCAGCGGGCCGCGAGGACGGGAACCACGGCCGGGATCTTGCGGTGCCGGGCGATGCGCAGGGTGGCCTCGATCGTGGGGCCCGGCTGCGGGAGCGCGCCGAGCCCGGTCAACCCTGCGTGCAGGTGCTCGCCGGCCAGATCCATCGAGGAGTACAGCACTTCCCTTCCCGCCAGCGCCTTCTTGCCGGGGGCCAGGGGTGCGGTGCCCGCGGGCAGGACGAGGACCAGCGGGGAGGCCCCGAGCCCGGTGACCTGGAGTCCGTGGGGCAGGACGGCCTGGTCTGCGATCGTGACGATCGCCGCGTCCAGCAGGCCCTGGTGGACCCGGCCGATCAGGGTGGGGCCGTGCTCGACCTCGGCCTGGAGCGTCACGCCGGTGAGTTCGATCCGGGCGACGGTGAACACGATCGGGGCCAGCGCCTGGATCGTGCCCAAGCTCAACGACGGGGCCTGCATCGCAGCGGCGAGTTGGGCGGGGAGTGCGTCGAGGTCAGCCAGCAGGCGTACGGCTCGCCGGGCCAGCTCCCGCCCGGCCGGGGTGGGGCGGGCCCCGGTCGTGTCCCGCTCGAACAACCTGATTCCCAGGCGGCGTTCCAGCGCGGCCAGTCGACGCGAGGCCGAGGGCTGGGTGGTCAGCAGTTCCTTGGCCGCGGCTCCGACCGATCCGTGCCGGGACACGGCCTCGACCAGCACCAGGTCCTCGACTTTCAGGCTGGGTCTCATGCCTCCAGCGTATGAGCCGGCTACACGAAGAGATCTCTACCCGGTCAGAGAAGGGCGGTTGAGGATCAGTGCGTGCGGAGAGGACTGCTACTACTGACCGTGATCACGTTCGTGACCTGGGTCGGGACGAGGATGACCGCCGTCGCCCTGCCCCTGGTCGCACTAGAGGAGACCGGGCAGGCCTGGACCACCGGGCTGGTCGGTGGGATGGCCGGGCTGCCCCTACTGACGGTGGGCTGGTGGGGCAAGGGGCTGCGGGACCGCCTCACCGGTGGGAGAGCCCTGGCGGTAGTGGCAGGCGTGAACGCCGCCGGGCTCGCCATCGTCCCCGTGGCCTCCCTGGTGGATCAGGTCGGGGCGGTCGCACTGTGTGCCTCGGGCCTGGTGACCGGGGTCGCGGGCGCGCTGCTGGGCCCCGCCGAACGATCGCTGGTCTCCGACCTCGCCGACGAACACGTCGCCCGTGGCGGCCGGACCGGACCAGCGAAGTGGTTGGCCTGGCAGGACCTCGCCCACCGGGTCTCGATGATCTTCGCCCCACCCGCCGGGGCCTGGGCCGTGACCATGTTGGGCGCGGACGCGCTGCTGTGGTGCGAGACCGCCGTGGTCGCCCTGGCCGCGATCGTCTTCCTGGCCGTCCCCACCCGCGGAACGACACCCCACGAAGGCCAGGGCGGCGCTCCGGGAGCAGCCACGCCGGGACGGCCGGTCTCCGCTCTGGCGGTGCTACGTTCCCGCCCGCAAATCGCGGCCGGCGTGCTCATGGCTGGGGTTGGCGGGGTGTGCTGGTTCGGGTTCAGCCTGGGCCTGGCCGTACTCGGGGTCGAGCACGACCTGCCCGGCGCACTCATCGCCGCGGGCATGAGCGGGTACGGGGCCGCATCCGTGGCCGCCTCCCTGCTGCTGCCGGTGGTCATCGACCGTCTACCGCGCATGACGGCGATGCTGCTCTCCTGGGTCGTGCTCGGGGCCGTGTTCGTCGCCTTGCCACTGGTGGCACCGAGCCTGACCGGTGTCGCAGCCGTGGCCGCAGTGGGCGGAGCCTCGATGCCGTGGGGGATCGCCGCCTTGAACGCTCTGATCAGCGAGCAGACCGGCGGCAGCGAACGCCGGGCAGCCTTCACCGCAGAGACAGTACTGCACTCCGGAGGGATCTCCCTGGGGCTGCTGGCGGGCGGAGCCCTGATCGGCTGGGCCGGTTCCGAGGCCGTACTCCTGACCACCGGGCTCCTCCAGATCGCCGCCGCAATCGTCGGGGCCGGGTGGGCCTGGAAGCCCGTCACGAGCAAGGCGTCGAAGCGACGGGATGCTGTGGCAGCTGCGCACCGGATCCACCTGGCCGCAGACGCCGCCTGCCACGGTGATCCTGTTGACCCAGGCCAGGCCAGGTCGAGGCTGAGGCGGTGGTAGGCATGTCCACACCCGCCTCGACGAAGAACTAGGCGAGGTAGAGCATCAGCGACACCGCGCTCTGCGCTCGTACCGCGAGTCGGACCCGAAGCCCGTGATCGGGGTATCGAGGCGGCCGGTGGCGCGGTACGAGCCGGTCCCGTTGTCACCCGGGTCGTGGTAGGCGATCAGCGCCTCGGCCAGGGCCCACGCGACCGGCGGGCGAACTCAACGACGGATGGGGCGGGTAGGTGGTTCGGGGACCGGATCCATGGTGGCTTGAGCGTTGGCGTTCTTAATCCTGGCCGAAATCAACGCGCCGACAAGTAGAAGAATGCTGACCAGCACGAAGGACTCGTGGAAGGCCGACACCGTATCGGCGGCCTCGGCCCGTTCCGGGGTCCGGGCGGTGAGCCATGCCGCCCCCAGGGCGATACCGATCGCAGCACTGACCTGACGTTGGGTGTTGTAGATGGCGACGGCCTGCCCGGTCGCGGCTGGGCTGATGGTGGCGTAGGTGGCGGTCTGGAGGGCGATGAACACCGGTCCGATGGCCAGCCCCCGTAGCCCCAGTAGAGCGGCCGTGACCAGGGGGTCGGTATCGGCCCCGACAGCCAGGAAGGCGACGCCACTGGCCGCGGCCAGAAGCGCCCCGTACACCATGAGCGGGCGGGGTCCGTAGTGGCGGTACCACCAACGGCCGGCGATCTGCGACGAGACGAGGGCTCCGACCGACTGGGGTAGCAGGATCAGACCGCTGTGGAGTGCGGATTGGCCCTGGGGCCCCTGAAGGAACAACGGCAGCAGGAAGATCAGGCCAAGGTAACCCCCGATGAGGAACCCGCCGGCGATGTTGCCGATACGAAACATTGGATCCCTGAACAGCGCCACGTGCACCAAGGGCTCGGACCTGGTGCGCTCGACCATGACGAAGGCGACCGCCAGCAGCGGTGCGCAGGTCAGGGCGGCCACGATGGTGGGCGAGGTCCATCCCAACGTCGGGCCGAGCGACAGTCCGTAGAGCGTCGTGGTGAGGGCCGCACCCCCCAGCACGAACCCGGCGATGTCGAAGCGGCGGGCGTGGGGCTCACGATGCTCCACCAGCACGGCGGCGGCCAGGGCCATGGTGAGAATGCCGAGGGGAATGTTGATGTAGAAGATCCATCGCCATGAGGCCGTGTCGACCAGCAACCCGCCAAGCACGGGGCCGACGGCGGGAGCGAGTACGGCAACGCCGAACACGGCAGTGGCGGCCTTGGCACGCTGCGACTGTGGGAAGGCCCGGTACAACATGGCGCCGCCCACCGGGGTCAGCATGCCACCGCCCACGCCCTGCAGGATCCGGAAGGCGATGAGCTGGTCCAGCGTTTGGGCCAGACCGCACAGGGCCGAAGCCACGGTGAAGAGGGCGAGGGCGACGAGGAAGACGCGCTTGGTGCCGAAGCGGTCACCGATCCAGCCCGAAGCGGGTATGAACAGGGCCAGTGACAGCAGGTAGCCCAACACCGCCCAGTGCGTGTGATTGGGTGTTGTCCCGAACTCGGCGGCCAGGGCGGGAACCGCCACGTTGACGATCGTGGTGTCCATGATCTCCACGAACAGGCCCAGCACATAGATGATGGCGACCCAGTACCGGTATGGCAGTCGCCGGTGGTCGGAGGAGGACGATGGGCGGTTGGTGATCGTGTGTTGAGCCACCTTGCCGTTCTACAACCTCAAGTCGGGTTCAGGTAAACCTGAGCTCGCCGGTTCCGTACCCCAGTCCCGGTCCTCCCTCACCGCCGAGATCTCCCGCCGAGGGGCCGAGGGGGTGGCGCATCCCGCCGCGGTGGACGACGAGATCGCGGTGTCACCCGAAACAGCTCGATCTCGTGGTGGACGAGTCAGCAACCACCGGCTCGACGCCGTCGCTCCCGGAGCTCATGGCTCGGACCGGGCCGGGCCGGTGTCAGGTTTCGGCCAGCGGGGGATCGCTCAGGTGTACCGCCGCTAGATCTGCGGCGGTCAGGGCGAGGGGGCGTTGACGGGCTCTGCCCGCATCGCGCGTACCGCCTCGCCGGCGAAGAGGCAGGCCGCCTCGTGCCCGGTGCCGATCTCGACCAGCACCGGGTCGGTCTGGGCGCAGTCGGGCCGGGCCTGCGGGCACCGCGTCCGAAACCGGCAGCCGGTCGGCGGGTCGATCGGGCTCGGGACATCACCGGCCAGAATGATCCGCTGGCGACTACGCTGCACCGGCGGGTCGGCCACCGGCACCGCCGACAGGAGGGCGGCGGTGTAGGGGTGGGCGGGCTCCCGCCAGATCTGCGCCGGAGCACCGCTCTCCACGATCCGGCCGAGGTACATCACGGCCACCCGATCACTCATGTGCTCGACGGCGGCGAGATCGTGCGCAATGAAGAGGTAGGTCAGCCCGAGCTCTCGCTGCAGCCCGCGGAGCAGGTTCATGATCTGCGCCTGCACGCTCAGGTCCAGGGAGGCGATCGGTTCGTCGAGGACGATCAGGTCCGGCTCACCGGCGAGCGCCCGCGCGATGCCCACCCGCTGCCGCTGGCCGCCGGAGAGCTCGTGCGGGTGCCGTTCGGCGAGATCACGCCGCAGGCCGACCAGGTCGAGCAGTTCGGCTACCCGGTCCCGCCGGGCCGCGCCGCTGGCGGCGAGCCGGTGCACGGCCAGCGGCTCGGCGATACTCGCCCCGACGGTGTGCCGCGGATCGAGGGAGGCCTGCGGATCCTGGAACACCATGGCGACGCGGCGGCGCAGTCGGCGCAACCGCCGCCGCGACCAGCGGGTCACGTCCTGCCCCGCTACCTGGACGGTACCGGCGGTCGGCTCGACCAGGCGCAGCAGCGCCAGCCCGGTCGTCGACTTGCCGCTACCGGACTCACCGACGAGACCGAGGGTTTCGCCGCGGCGTACCTTCAGGGACACCCCGTCCACGGCCCGGACCACCCCCGCCGGGGTCGGAAACCGCACCGCCAGGTCGGTCAGCTCCGCGACCGCGTCGGTGGCCACGCTCTTCCCGGTCATCGGTCCTCCCCAGTCGGCTGCCGCGGATAGAAGGTCCGCACCTGGTGCCCCGCCGCGACCGGCACCAACGGCGGCAACTCCCGCTCGCAGCGACTGTCCCCCCGGACCGAGCAGCGGGGCCAGAACGCGCACCCCTCGGGAAGCTCCAGCGGGCTGGGTGGCGTACCCGGGATGGTGACCAGTTCGGTGACGTTCGCGTCCGGGTCCGGTCGCGCCGCGAGCAGCGCGGCGGTGTACGGGTGCGCGGGTTCGGCGAAGACCGCGTCCACCGCCCCCTGCTCGACGATGCGACCGCCGTACATGACGGCCACGGTGTCGGCGAGCCCGGCGACGACGCCGAGGTCGTGGCTGATCCAGACGACGGCGGTGCCGAGGCGCCGTTGCAGGTCGGCGACCAGCTCGACGATCTGGGCCTGCGTGGTCACATCGAGCGCGGTGGTGGGCTCGTCGGCGATCAGCAGATCCGGCTCGCAGACCAGGGCCATGGCGATCACCGCGCGCTGGCGCATCCCGCCGGAGAGCTGGTGCGGGTAGGCGTCCACCCGTTCGGCGGCGGAGGGGATGCCGACGAGTTCGAGCATCTCGATGGCGCGGGCCCGGGCTGCCCGTCGGGTCAGCCCGAGGTGGGCCTCGCTGGCCTCGCCGATCTGGCGGCCCACGGTCAGCACCGGGTTCAGCGAGGTCATCGGGTCTTGAAAGACGAACCCGACGTGCCGTCCCCGCATCCGCCGGCGACGTGCCGCCGACAGCGTGGCGAGATCGGTACCGAGCAGCCGAACGTCTCCGGTGACCCGGGCCGCGCGGGGGGCGAGCCCGGTGGCGGCGAGCACGCTCATGCTCTTGCCGCTGCCCGACTCACCGACCAGGGCCAGCGTCTGCCCCGCCCGGACCGACCAGTCGACGCCGGCGACCGCGCGGGCCGCTCCCCGGCGGGTACCGATCGTCACGGTCAGATCCGCGACGGAGAGCACGGCTTCATCGGTCATCCGGCGTTCCTCCTCGCCTCGCTGACGGTGAGCTGGCGAGGGTCGAGCACGTCGCGGAGCGCGTCTCCGACCAGGTTGAACGCCAGGACGGTAAGGAAGATCGCGGCACCGGGGAAGAAGCCCAGCCACCATGCGTCGGTGACGAATCCGCGCCCGTCGTAGAGCATCCGGCCCCAGGCCGGCTCGGGCGGCTGCACCCCCAACCCGAGAAAGGAGAGCGCCGCCTCGGACAGGATCGCGAAGGCCAGCGAGAGCGACGTCTGGACGATCAGCGGCGCCGCGATGTTGGGCAACACATGCCGCCGCATGATGCGCAGATCCGATGCCCCGGTGGCGACTGCCGCCCGGACGAAGACCTGCTCGCGGACGGAGAGCACCCCCGCCCGGGTTACCCGGGCGAAGATCGGGGTGTAGACCACGCCGATCGCGACCATCGCGGTCCTCAGGCCCGGCCCCAGGACCGCGACGATGGCCACCGCGAGCAGCAGGACCGGGAACGCGAACAACACATCCATGCAACGCATGAGTACGTTGTCCAGCCACCCCTGGTAGTAGCCGGCGAACAGCCCCAGCGTCACGCCCGCCAGCAGGGCGATCCCCACACTGACCGCGCCGACCTGAAGCGAGACGCGGGCGGCGACCAGGACCCGGCTGAGTACGTCTCGACCGAGTTCGTCGGTGCCGAAGGGATGCGCCCAACTAGGCGGCTGAAGCATCCGGTCAACGTCCACCTCGTTGATGCCGGCGGGCGCCAGCCAGGACCCGGCCAGGCCCGCCACGACCAGCAATACGAGCACCACACCGCCGGTCACGGCCAACGGGTCGCGGCCCAGCGCCACCAGGGCACGGCGCGACGTCGAGTCACCGTTTCCGCTCATCGCACCCGAATCCTCGGATCGAGACGGGCATAGAGAAGATCCACCAGGAGGTTGACCAACAGGAACAACGCCGCCACGAGCAGGATCGCCCCCTGGAGCACCGGGTAGTCCCGGGCCTGCACCGCGTCGTAGGTGAGCCGGCCCACCCCGGGCCAGGCGAAGAGCACCTCGATCACGATCACGCCGCCGAGCAGGCTGGCCAGCTGCACCGCCACGACGGTGACCACCGGGATCAGCGCGTTCCGCAGGACGTGCCGCACCACCACCACGCGGGTGGGCAGCCCCTTCGCCTCGGCGGTCCGGACGTAGTCCTCGGCGAGCACCTCCAGCACGGAGGATCGAATGAACCTGGTCAAGATCGACGCGGTGACCAGGCCAACCGTGACCGCCGGGAGAAAGACGTGCGACGCCCAGCCGACGGGATCCTCGGTGAGGGCCACGTAACCCGAGGGCGGAAACCAACCCAGCACCCCCGCGAAGAGCAGGATGCCCATGATGCCCATCCAGAAGTCCGGTACCGAGACCCCGAACTGGCTGAACACCCGCGCGGCGTGATCGAACACCGAGCCGCTACGCAGGGCTGAGAGCACCCCCAGCGGGAAGGCGACCAGGAGCGCGAAGACGACCGCGGTGATCGCCAGGGAAAGCGTCGCGGGCAACCGCTCCAGCACGATCTCGGTCACCGGCCGACCGCTGCGGAAGCTGACTCCGAGATCGCCGGTCAACGCCTGCCCGACGTAGCTGGCGTACTGCACCGGCAGCGGCTGGTCCAGCCCGGCCCGCGAACGCAGCGCCTCGTACGTCTCGGGGTCGAAGCGGGTGCCGAGCGCCACCCGCACCGGATCGCCGGGGACGAGTTGCAGCAGCAGGAACACCACCAACGTCACGCCGAGCAGGACGATGCCGGACTGGAGCAGCCGACGCAGGATGAAGCGGGTCACCTGGAGCGACCCGTAAACTCACCGAGCATCACCAGCAAGGTTCCGCCACCTCACTGAGCAAGAGCGACGTCGCGGAACCGGATCGCCCGGTCGGCGCGGACCTCGTAACCGCTGACCTGCGGCGACCAGCCCTGCACCACATCCGGGTTGTAGAGGTAGAGGTAGCTGGCATCGTCGACGATCTGCTTGGCCGCCTGCTCGTACTGCTGCTTCCGCGCGGCCTGGTCGGTCTCGGTCCGGGCCTGGTCGAGCAGGTTGTCCACGGCCGGGTTGCGGTACCCGTGGAAGTTGAAGGTGCCGTCACTGTGGTGCTGGGCGTAGTAGAACTCGTCGGGGTCGATGTTGCCCAGCCACCCGAGCATGAACGAGTCGAAGTTCCCCTTGCCCTGTTCGTCGAGCCACTGGGCGAAGTCCAACGTGCGGATCTTGACGGCGATGCCGATCTCCTTGAGCTGAGCCGCGATAACCTGTGCCGCGGTCACGGTCTCCGGGTACTCGTTGGTGACCATCAGATCCATGGTCAAGTCGGTCCCGCCGGCCTCGGCCAGCAGCTGCTTCGCCTGCGCCAGGTCCTGCTGGTACGGCGCGTAGTCGTAGTAGTAGGTGCTGTCCTTCGGAATGGCGGTCTGGTTGACCGTCGCCAGCCCGAACTTGGCGGCCTTGGTGATCGCCGCCCGGTCGAGCGCGAAGGCGACCGCCCGGCGCACGTTGACATCGTCGTAGGGCTTGCGAGCCTGGTTGAGAGCCAGATACCAGTAGTCGCTCGACGCCGCGGAACGCACGACGAGGTCGTTGTCCTCATGAAGCGCCGACACCTGCTGCGGCGGCAGGTTGTCGGTCCACTGCACCTCGCCGCTACGCAGGTTCTGCAGCGCCACCGTCGGGTCCTGCACGAAAGTGAAGGTCACCCCGTCCAGTTTGGGCTTCGTGCCCCAGTAGTTGTCGTTGCGCACCAGCTTGATGCTGTCCCCGGCGCTGTAGGAGGAGACGGCGAACGGGCCGCTACCGATCGGCTCCGTCTTCACCGCACCTGATTCCACGTTGGACTTCTTGACGATCGCCATCCCCTTGAAGCCACCGAGGCTGGCGAGCAGGTTCGGGGTGGGTGCGGTCAGTTGCACGACGACAGTGCCCGGATCCGGGGCCGTCACTGACTCGACCGTGGCGAACCGGTACGCGGCGTTCAGCTCCTCGTCGATGATCCGGTTGTACGAATAGACCACGTCCTCGGCGGTGAGCGGGGATCCGTCGCTGAAAGTCACCTCCTCACGGAGGGTGAACGTCCAGGTCAGTTGATCATCGCTGGTGTCCCACTCGGTCGCCAGGGAAGGCTTCATCACCAGGTTCGCGTCCGGCTCGACGAGCGTGTCGTAGACATTCTCGAGCACCTGGAAGCTGGGGTAGGCCGAGGTTTGGTGCGGGTCCAGCTGATCCGGCTCCCCGCTGATCACGGCGGTGAGCACCCCACCGGCGCCGGCCTGTCCCCCGTCGACCTCGACGCCCTCCCCGGCGCTGCAGCCCGCCAGCAGACCGAACGTCAGGACGAACGCGACACCGGCCCCCCGGAATCTCTTGCTGGACAATGGTCCCCCCTGTGGACTCTTCCCGGCAAAGTGAACGATCATGTGAGTCTCACTCCCGAGCCGGACCATGTCAAAAATATTGGGCTCAGAGCGACCGGCAACAGGCGTCGTTTGAGTCGGCGGGTTGTCGGTCGGGTGTTCCAGCGGTAGAGGGTGCGGGCTCGTTGGACGAGTTGACGGATCGTGACGATCGCGGCGGTCGGGTACAGGTAGAAGTCGATGATCGCCGCGTTGTGGTCGGATGCCGCCCTTGCCGCGGTCGACCGGGGAACGGCTGGCCCGATCACCGCCGCAGGGTGCCTTGGTGATGGCGCCGTCGGCGCTGACGTCGGCCAGGTCCAGGCCGATCATCCGGGTCATAGGCGTCCAGGGCCAGTTCGTGCAGTCGTTCGCCCAGGCCGGCCTTGGCCCACAGGTGCAAGCGCCGGCGGATCGTCCGGTCGGGGGGTTCACGCCGACCGTCGCAGCTTCCTCGGCTCCAGGCGATGCTCCGCCCGACTCGCGGCGTAGCACATATCTGCACCCTTCGATGAGTGCCGCCGGGCGTTGGGACAAGGCTTGCCGCACGGTCCGCCGATGAGCGGGGGAGGCGGTCACGCCTCGGACTCGCATCAACACAGGTCGAGGGCCACCTCTACGCGCAAGTACGCGTCCACCCATGCCTGCACCGCGTCTTCGCCGGGGTCCGCGCCGAGCGTCCCGGCGAAGCCGTCAACGGCGCTCGCCACCCGCCGCAGCCCCACCGTCGTGAGCTCGCGGGCTGCGCCGAGCAGGCGGTCGGGGTAGGTGGTCGGCAGGTGCAGCAGCCCCTGGTGAGCAACAGTGGTGAGTAGCGTCCGGGATCCTTGCAGCGCGGCGACCAGCGGGCTGGGCTCGTCGCCGCTGTCGAACCCGAGGTGACTCGCCACCGAAGGCGCCAGGTCCGGTACGACCATCGCACCCTCCACGGCGAACGCCAGAGGATCGATCACCACTTCGCCGGCGGAGCGGTGCACGATCCCGCTGACGAATTGAACCCGGCCGTGCTTGCCGGTGAGGGCCGCCATGACCGCGTCGAGTCGGCCGGGCGCGGCAACCGTGTGGGTGGCGGTGACGGTGGCGCGGGTGCCGTGCGCATCAACGATGACGGCGTCGAGGCGTTGCTGACCGGGCGAGTAGTTGACGGTCAGGACATCGCTGACCGCCACGGCGCGTACCAGCTCGGCCTCGATGCGGGGCCGGACCATCCGCGGTGGTAGCGCATCGAGCTCGACGCCGAGCGCATCGATGTCCCGCACGACGAGCGCCTCGGGTAGCGCGTCCCAATTCCCCTGTGACGGGTTGATTGTGGTGTGCGCGACCCGGCTGGTGGCCAGCCGAACAGCGCGGCTCGCGCTGCGTACGGCGGACTCGGTCATCACGTTGCCGGTGGCCAAGGCATCGACGGTGGTTCCAGCGATGCGTCGGCGGGCCAGGGCGGCGCCGTCGGCCTCTCCGTCCCAGCTACGGCGTAGCACCAGCACCGTGGCCGTCTCGGCGTGCGCATAGAAGATTTCCACCGTACGCTGCTCGCCCACCGCCGATACCCGGCAGCCGAGGGAGTCGAGCCGTAATCGGCGAAGGGGGGTTTCGGCTGTCTCGTCTGTGCCGAGCACCAGGGCCCGCAGACTGCCGCCGCCGTTGCAGACCGCTCGGTGACGGGCATGCAGCTCCAGGATCAGCCCGGCCAGCGTGTCGGGCCGGTACCGGGCACTGCGTTCCCGGTACGCCGTCAGTTGGTCGGCCAGGTCGCCGAGGGCAAGCAGCGGCCAGCGCAGTCCGCCGGCGTCCAGGGCCTGTTGCTGCTCGGCGACAGCCGCCGCGATACCGGTTCCGACGTGCACGGCGCCGTCGCGCAGCACCCGGTCGGCGAGCAGGATCGTCGCCTCGAACCCGGAGCCGCTGCCGTCGTCGTTGGCCGGGCCACCGACCTCGACCCGGGCCTCGGCCAACCCGGGCGCGCGTTCGTCCGCGATCCGGAACGCCCACACCGCGAGTGCTACCACGTCGTCGCGGGTGCCGGCGACGGCGTCGGTGTGTACGAACCCGAGGTCGTGGGGGACGAGGAAGCGTACGGTGGTCGAGCCCAGTTCGACGGTGGGGATGGGGTCGGTGGATGTGGGACGGCGTACCCGGGCCAGGAATCCGGCGCGCTCCACCCGCCGGGCGGCGGCCATCAGCCGGGCGCCGATGCGGCTGGTGAGCTGCTCGTCGGTGAACGCACCCGGTGACCACGGGTCCGGGGCAGTGCCGGTGCTCGGCGGGGTGGCGGACGGAACGTCGATCGGGGAACGCGGTGCCGCCGGCCGCCGGGGTGGCTGTGGGCCGGGGTCGGCGAGCGAGCTGGCAGCGGATTGTTGCCGCTGGTAGGCGAGGATGAGCCCGATGAGGTGGCGGCAGACCGCGGTGGCGTCGCAGGAGCAGGCGCCAGCGTCCAGGCCGCCGGTTGGCAGGCTGGCTGCGGTGCCGTCGGGGAAGGTGCTGCGCACGGTGCCGTCACCATCCACGGTGACGGCCGGCGCGGCCTGGTCGAGCTCCTTGATGGCCCGCTTGACGAGCCCTCGGTTGGTCAGGGCGGCCAGGGAATCGGGCGTCAGGGCCAGCAGGTCGCCGCGGGGGGTGGCGGGGGGTGCGCTCATCGGCCCACCTGCTCGGCGACGAACGTGGCGAGTTCGCCCGGCGTCATCGCGCCGACGGACGCGCCGACGTCGGCCAGGCGTTGCGCGGCCGCCCGGTCGTACACCGGGGTGGCCTGTTCGTCGAGCGCGGCCAGCCCGAGCACCTTGGTGCCCTGCTCAACCAGGCCACTTACGGCACGCACGAGCCGCTCCTCCGATCCGCCCTCGTAGAAATCCGTGATCAGCGCGACGATGGCCCGCCGGGGCTGCTCGATGAGCTGCGCGGCGTAGTCGACCGCGCGGCCGATGTTGGTGCCTCCGCCGAGCTGCACCTTCATCAGCAGCTCGACCGGGTCGTCGACATCGCTGGTCAGGTCAACGACGTCGGTGTCGAAGGCGACCAGGTGGGTGCGGACGCCGGGCAGTCCCCACAGGCAGGCGGCGGTGACCGCGGAGTGGATGACCGAGTCGGCCATCGACCCGGACTGGTCGATGAGCAGGATCACCTGCCACTGGTCGATGTGCTGGCGGGTGCGCGAGAAGAAGTACGGCGTCTCGATGAACAGCCGCTGCTCGTCGGGCCGGTAGTGGCCGAGGTTGGCGTTGATGGTGCGCCGGACGTCGAAGTTGCGTGCCTGCCGGAACCGGCTCGGCCGCCGGGCCCGTGCGCCGGTGAACGCCACCCGCACCTCGGTCGCCAGCTTGTCCATGAGTTGGCGGATGACCGCTTCGACGATGCGCCGAGCCAGCCGCAGGACCTGCGGGTTCATCAGGTGCTTCGTGCGCAGCACCGCTCTGAGCAGGCTTTGGTTGGGCTCCACACGTTCCAACACGGCGGGGTCGGTCACTATGTCGTGGATCTCGTACCGCTCCACCGCGTCGCGCTGCAGTCGTTCGATGGTTTCGCGGGGGAAGAGCCGGGTGATGTCGTCGAGCCAGTCCACTGTGGTCAGCGTCGAGGGACCGTCGCCGCCGGGCCGGCCGCCGGCGCGGCGCACGCCCCGGCGATCGAGTTCCTCGTCGCGGCCGTACAGCCATTCGAGCGCGGCGTCGCGGGCCGCGGTTTCGGCCGCGAGCGATCGGCGACCGAGGGCGGCGTTGCCGGGCTCGCCGAGCACGAGCCGCCACCGTTCCAGTTCGGGATCGGTCACGTGCCCATCAGTCCCTCCCTGGTGAGAAGCGCGTTGACCCGCTCGTCAAGGTCGCGGCCGGCCGCGACCACGTCGGGTGCGATGGGCAGCCGCAGCAGCGTCCGGCCCGACCCGGCGACGCCGCGTCGGGCCAGCACGTGCCGGGCGATCGTCTCGCGTTCCCGGGGTGGGAAGTACCCGAACGCCTGGCGCAGCGCCGGCAGGGCGACGAGGAACTCCTGCTCACCCATCCCGCTGAGCAGCTCGTCAAGCAGGTCGAGGACGCCGTCGGCCGCGAGGACCTCCTCCCGGGCCAGCGCGAACATCCCGGCGAGCCAGTCACCGACCGACCCCGGGACGAACGCGCCGCGCACGGCGCGAACCGGCTCGACTTGGGCGCCCAGCGACCAGGCGAAGCCGAACGCCGCCCCGCGGAGGTCCGGCGGCACGTCCGCGTTGCCGGCGATCCGAGCTGCCACGGTCAGGGCCGCTTCGCGGTCGAGCCCGAGCGCGGACCGGGCGTGCACGAGGGCATCGCGGACTGCCACCAGCGCGTCGATCCGCGCCGCCTCGGCTGGCGTCGCCCCGCCGTAAACCCCCTCGGCGAGCCACAGGACGCGCTCTACCCCGGCCTTGACGACCGCGCCCAGCATTCCGGTGCGAGCGGTGCCCAGCAGGTGGTCGTGGCGCCACAACGCGAGGACGACCGCCAGTACCCGGCCGACGGGTCCCACCTCGGGTGCGGCGGCGACCGCCCCGATGATGTCGTGCAGCACCCGGTCGGATACCTGCCCGCTGCCGCACAGGGCCGTGTCGAACAGGGCGGCGGCCAGCTGGTCCATGTCACCGCGGGCGGCGGCGATCCGATCCGCCAGCACTGCGGCCGCTACCTCATCGAGCGTCCGGCCGTGGCCGCCGCCCTCGATGAGGGCCGGCAAGCGGTTGTCGTCGACCCGTACGCTCCACTCCTCGTCGAGGACCGGGTCGATGCCGGTGGTGGGGCCGGCGTGCCGGGTGAAGCCGGGGATCCGCAGGACTCGCAGCCGGTGCAGGATCCGGCTGCGCTCCAGGTCGGTCGGGTCGGTCAGCTTCAGGCGTATGTCGCCGGGCCGGTCGAGCCCGTGCCGCTCCAGATCGGCCTCGGCGTTGTGCACCAGCGGTGGCAGTGGGGTCGACGGATGCAGCCGGCCGACGCGGTCGCCGCTGAGAGCGGCGACCATCTCGACTATCGCAGGATGGGTGCCCGTGCGCAGGGTGCCCCGGGTCGACCAGGGCAGGGGTACGTCGAGCGCCTCGTTGACCAGTGCGGCGGCCAGTCCGTCCAGGACATCGACCCGGGCGAGGTGCCGGTGGCCGCGTACCCGGGCCAGCCCTTCCGCCGAGACTCGCGCCGCGATCAGGTCCGCCGTCGACACCGTCTGTCGCCGTTCCCGCAGCCGCCCGACCACCGCGGCCATCAACTGGTCCGCGGCGGACTCCGGCCCGGTATCCCAGAGCCGCTGGTAGTAGTCGGGCGACGGCATCCCGGACTGGTAGCCGTCGAAGGCGTCGAGCCGGCGGAACGAGTACGGCACCAGGTAGCTGCCGCCGGCCGCTGTCGCCGGGAGCTCTGGTGCCTGCGGCCAGGTGGGGTCGACCGGGGAGGGGGCGCTGTTGGTGGTGGCGCTGAGCTGGATGAGTGCCGGCCGGTGAAACCCGCCGGTGACGACCACGACCGGTCGGTCCCCGGCGTCGGCGACGGCCGCCCGCACCCACTGGGCCATGTACGCCTCCCGCTCGGCGTCCTCCGGACCAGCCGTCGACTCGCCGCGGACCAGGTCGAAGTAGACTGCGAGCCGCTCGGCGAGGCCATCGGCCGGGGGGACCTCGAACAGGTGGTCCCACAGCGTGTCGACGTTGTCGGCGGTAAACGTGCGGCACAGCGACGCCACCACGTCGGCGTACCGCTGCTCAGCGTCCGCGTAACGGTTACGTCGGCCAGCGAGCGCGGGATGCCAGGCGGGCAGGTCGATGAAGCGCAGCTGGGCACCCACCTCGCGGCCCGTGGTCAGCGCGACCCACTCCGGGGAGTACGCGCAGAACGGCGCCCAGGAGGCATGCTGCCGTTCCGCGTCGCGGTAGCTTGTGAAGACCGCGACGGGCAGCTCGTGGCCGAGTAGCAGTTCGTCGAGCCGCCCGTTCATGTCGACTGGTCCTTCGACCAGTACGTACGCCGGTCGTAGTGCCGAGATTGTCTCGGCGACGAGCCGGGCGCAGGCCGGGCTGTGGTGGCGCACGCCGATGAAGGTGGCTCCCATCAGCCGGGCAGCAGGTGCCGGGCGATGTGCAGCTCCTTCCACTGCCCGCCGGAGCGCCGACTGGCCTGCTGCTCGAGATAGCGCCGCAGCCGGGCCAGGTCGTCGGGGTTGTCCTTGGCGGCCGTGCCGGCGAGGCACGACACGAGATCGGCCGCCGTGCCTGGTTCGCCCCGCAGGAACCAGCCGCGTAGCCCGACGGCGTGGGCGACCGACACCGCCTCAGCGGTGCTCATCACGGCTGACAGGCGCTCCATCGCGTCGCCGCGGGATGTCTGGCCGATACGCAGCTCGCGGAAGGCGGTAACCAGTACCTCGAGTACGTCGCGCCGTGGCTCGACCGTCACCCCGGAGCGACGTAGCAGCTCACCCGCCTCGGTGACGACCAGCGCCAGTTCGGTGTCGAAGTCGGCGATCGGGAAGACCGTCTCGAAGTTGAACCGCCGCTTGAGCGCAGAGCTCATGTCGTTGACACCACGGTCACGGGTATTGGCCGTGGCGATGATGTTGAATCCCTCCTGGGCGAAGACCATCGCGTCGTCGCCGGTCAGCTCCGGCAGCGCGAGCACCCGGTCGGACAGCGGCGACAGCAGGCAGTCCTGCACCTCCAGGGGACATCGGGTGATCTCTTCGAACCGGACCACCCTGCCCTCCGCCATGCCGTGCAACAGCGGCGCCGGCACCAGGGACCGCCGGGACGGGCCCTCGGCGACAAGCAGGGCGTAGTTCCACGAGTACTTGATCTGGTCCTCGGTTGTCGCCGCGCCACCCTGGATGGTCAATGTGGAGTTTCCGCTAACCGCGGCGGCCAGCAGCTCCGACAGCAGCGACTTGGCGGTGCCCGGCTCGCCGACGAGCATGAGGCCGCGACTGGTCGCGAGGGTGACCAGGGCGCGGTCGATGAGCGACGGGTCACCGACGAACTTGCGACGGATGCCGGCCTGCTCGTCACCGAGAATGAACCGCCGTGCCGCCTGCAGGCTCAGCGCCCAGCCGGGCGGCCGCTCCGCGGTGTCCTCGGCGCGCAGCCGCGCCAACTCGTCGGCGTAGCGCACCTCGGCCGGCGGCCGCTGCGCCTGGGGCGTAGCGCCGCCGTCGGCGCGCACCGCGCCGGCCGATCGCCCGTTAGCCACGCTCATGCGGTGATCTCCTCAAGGTCACGGATGATCTCGGAAACGGTAACCCGGTCCAGGTCGCCGAACGACACCACCCGTACGTTGTCCCAGTAACTGTCCTGGGCACGCCGCACCCAGATCTCGGTGAGCTTCTGGTCAACGAACTCGCCGACCAGGCCGACGGCGATGCCTGGGTCGAGCCCGATCACGACGGCGCCCCCGCCCGGCAGTTCGCGCTCGACATACTGGACACCGCCGTCTCCCGGTGATGTCCGGTGCCACCCACGGCGCTCCAGGCCGAGGAGCTTGCCCACGTGCACGGTGATCCCCTCGAACCGAGTCAGCCGGTGCGCTGTCAGCTCCGTCTCGACCAGCGTGTGTACGTCCCGGCCGAGCTGCGGGAACGGTTGCAGAATCTCGTAGTCGGCGAACACCTCGCCCCAGGCGGCCACGGCATCGGCCAGCTGCACCGGGTGGGCGACACCGACCACGGCGTCGTCGGGAAGCGAGACCGGGTCGTCATCCACATCGGCGAACGTCCGGTCTTCGGCCACCCGCAGGGCACCGACCAGCTCGCCCCGATCGTCGTAGCGCCCCCACACCAACCGCCGTACCAGGTGCCACACCAGCGGGTGCCCCACGAAGAGCTGACGGAACTCGGCGCCGGTCCACCGTCGCTGCGTCACCATCGCCTGTTCCAGCCGGCGGATCTGCTCGCTGGCGATGGTACGGACGTCCTTCTTCAGCCCAGTGAACCGTCGGTAGGCGGCGGGCGCGAGGGCAGCGTCATCCTTGACGCCGGGCTTGGGCAGATCCTTGCGCCGCTTGCCGTCAGCGTCGCGCACGTACGGTTTGAGACGCTCGTCGAAACCCACCACGAACCGCCGCGGGCCGTAGTCGAGGGTCAGGCTGCCCGCCGCGTCGAGCCCCAGGTCCGGTACCAGCCGGTCGGCGAGCTGATCCGGTGCCAACCCCAGCCCCGCCGCGACCTCGCGCATCTTGGCGTTGGCGCGTTCTTTGAGGCCCTTGAATTTCACCTTCTGCGCGATCCCGTGCAGATGCATCAGCGCCACGTCGGTGCCGATCGCGGCGAGTACATCGAGGCCGGCGACCGCCCGCGTGTGACCGCCCTCGCCGGGCCAGGCCCGGATCACCGGCGCGAGCCGGCGCACGGTGTCGTCGTCGCCGACGAGCCCGAGCGCGTCGAGCACCCAACTCTCCTTCGACGGGGTACCCGCGGCCTGCCAGTTCTGGAACAGCGCCCAGGCGAGGTCGGCGAGGCTGCGCGGCTCGCAGGCGTCCTTGACGACCGCGACACCAGCGTACGGATCGCCGTGGCGCGACATCGCGAGCATGGTGATCACGTGGCCGGCGGCCGGCAGCGGCAGGACACCTGACCCGTCGCGCAACTGGACGCGCGGCAGCAGGCCCGGATCTGCCCAGTCCGGCAGCTTCGGGATCCTTGCCGGCAGCACGTCGAGCGGGTCAACGGCCAGCAACTCGTCGATCGCCTCAGCCGCCTCTGCTCCGTACTCCTTCGCGGCCGTGCGGATGTCGTCGGCGTGCCCGCTGCCAGCCAACGCCCACAGCGCCCGCTCGGCCTGACGCCGTGCGGCTCCGGGCCGGCCCAGCGCCGGCGGGACCAGTGCCCGGGCGGCCACCGCGGTATGCCGGGTCAACCAGGCATGGACCGTCGCCCGGGTCGACTTGAGCCGGCCAAGCCAGTCGACCATCAAGACCGCGATCTCCGGGGCCGCGTACGGCAGCAGCGTTCCGGCCATCGTCACCGGGCTGCGCCGGGCGGCGTCGAGGGCGGCAGGTAGGGCGTCGAGTTCGAAACGGCCCACCACGATGCGCATCCACGACCCGCCGTCCCACAGGTCCTGCGGACGCCAGCCGCTGATCAGCGGGCGGGCGATCTCGTCGGACGCGCGAACAAAGAAGTCAGCCGCCTCCCACCAGGTCGCCTGGCCGTCGCGCACCCGCGCCGTCAGCGACTCCCAGCTGCGGTTGCGATTGGACCAGGCCCGGTGGTGGCCGCTGTCGTCACGCCACGCCTCGCGCTCGCCAGCGCCCCACACCATCGTCGGCTCGTCCCGGCACACCAGGCCGTCGACGACGATCGGTCGGCGGGCCGGCCGCTTGCCCATCCAGGGCGGACGGACGAGCAGGTTGGGAAGAACTTCCGCGGATGCCTCGGTGACCGCGACCGTCGCCGCCAGGACGGCGCGAATCCGTCCCGCCGTGTCGTCCGGCAGCGTCGGGAGCATCCGCTCGGCCAGCTCGGGGTTGGCGAGCACGTGCGCCCGCAGCAGGTCACCCACACCGCGCTGCCGGCTTCCCGCGAGCAGCCGAAGCCCACGGACGGGAAACCGTCCGGCGGCGTCCAGCAGGGCAGCTGGCACGTACTTCTGGTCGCACCGGTCGAGCAGCAGGTGGAACGCCTCGTCGCCCGGCAACGCGGCCAACGCCGCGAGCAGCCTGCGTTTAATGTCGGCATCGGCGTACGCGTCGTCGAGCCAGGCGGCGAGCGTGGGTGCCGCGGCCGGGCCGGCACCGGCCACGAACGAGTAGAGCAGTGCCGCCGACGGGAAAACAGAATGGTCCTGGGCGTTGTCAACGGCCTGGGCGACGTGCGTCGGGGAGGTCACCACGGTCAGGAGGATCGTCGCCAGAACCCGGTTGCCGGCGGCGGAGACGGCCGCGACGGTCTCGTCGTGCCAGTCGGTCTCGGTGGGTGCGAGAAACGCCGCCGCCACCCGCTGGTGCAGCGTGCCTTCCCGGAACGGGCCAAGGGCCGCCAGGGCGTCGGCATACCGGTCGTCCGGTGCGACGGCGAGCGCGGCTCGGACCCGTCCGGCGATCGTCAGCCCGGGCTCGTGCACCCACCACGATCGAATCTCGTCCGGGTGCAGATGGCGAATCGGGGTGGCTCCCGACTGGTGGCGGCTGCCGCAGTTCCAGCCCAGCGACAGCAGCTCGACCGCCGCCGCCACGGCAAAGCGAAGACCGTAGTCGGCCAGCCACAGGTCGGCAAGCCCCCGCGGTTCGTCCCGCTCGCGCCAGGTGAATCTGTCCACCACGGCGGCGGCGACCGCCGCCGCCCCCAGCGGAGACGGGCTTCCAGCCAGCTGCTGGAGGCCGGCCGCGGCCACCTCCGGCTCGGTCTGGGTGTGCCGAAGGGCCTGCTCGATGTGCCCGGAGAGCTTGTCAAGCAGCGCCACCCCCTTGGCGCGGGAGGTCAGGTCGGGCTTGCGCACCGCCGCACCGGCAGCCCCTCGACGGGGGAAGAGGTTGCGGCGCCACGACGGCGGCACAACGAAGGTGTCCTCGCTGACGGCAGGCGCCGCGGAGGCGGCGACCTCTGCCGGGGCCGGCTCATCCTCCTGGTTGACCCCGACGACCGTCGGTGCCGCCGCGACCGGAGTGGCGGCTGACGGTTGCCCCGGGGCGTTGCTCGATTCGAGGTACCCCTCACGCAGCTTCTCCGCGATCAGCTTGTCGACGTAGACGGCGGCCGCGTCCTCGGTGTTCAGGGTTTCGGTGGTGGTCTGGCCGGTCGTTCCGATCCGGCCGTACCGGACGACCACCTCACGGCCGTCGCAGGTGATCTCCCAGAACTTCGGGGACCCACCGCCTACGAACTCCAAGCTACGGGTGCTGCCCACTCACGAACCTCCTGCTCGAACGAACCGGTCGCTGCCGGGCCACGCGGTGTGTGACAGCGTGCACTAGCCATCGGCGCGGCTGGCGACACCATCAGCGCGATCGCACCCCCTCTGGCGGGGCAACGACGGAACCATAGCGGTGGCGACCGACGGAGTCCCAACAGCACGGGCCGCGCGGTCCTCCATATGGCGGGAGCGGCAAAGTGGGTGGACAGCAACGGTTGGTGGACGAGGCGCGGAAGCCGACGGCCGCTTCGTACCACCTCGCGCCTGCCGGACCGCCAAGCCTGGCGGTCCGGGCGCAACGTGTCGCGGATAGCTGGATGACCTACACCGTGAAAAGCGGCGATGCCTGGGCCTCAGGAGTCGAGGAGGTGTCCCGTCGTCGCGTCGATGTGATTAGGAATCTCGTCATGGCGATCGCCGACTGTCGGCGTTCCTGTCGGCTCGAACATCAGGATTGCCGCGCCGGCGGGAGCGTACGGCTTGTGCTGCGTACCCCGTGGGACGGTAAAGACCGAACCCTGCGCAAGCCGGACCGTGCGCTCCCCAGCCGGCTCGCGCAAGGAGATGTGTAGCTCCCCGTCGAGGACCAGGAAGAACTCGTCGGTGTCCTCGTGGACGTGCCAGATGTGCTCGCCCGAAACCCGCGCGATGCGCACGTCGTAGTCATTGACGCGAGTGACGATACGGGGGCTCCACAGCGCGTCGAAGGAGGCCAGGGCCGCACTGAGGGCGATCGGTTCATGGCTCATGCGGAAATCATCCTCCGTTGACCAGGTCGGTGTGGGTGCTATAAATAGCGCATGTCGCAAGAATCCTCGCAGCCAGTTGCTTCGACGCAGCCCCACCGCGTCGTCGTCATCGTGGACGAGAACTCGAACCCCTTCGAGCTCGGCTGCGCAACCGAGATCTTCGGCCTGCGTCGACCCGAGGTCGGCCGCGATCTCTACGATTTCCGTCTCTGCTCGCCCGGGCTGAGCACATTGATGCGGGACGGCTTCTTCACCTTGACCGGCGTCCACGGTCTCGAGGCGGCCGACACGGCAGACACCTTGATCGTCCCGAATCGGCCTGACCCTGACGTGCCCCGCCGCCCTGCTGTACTCGATGCCATACGGCGGGCGCACGCACGCGGTACGAGACTGGTCGGATTCTGCAGCGGCGCTTTCACCCTTGCCGAGGCCGGAGTGCTCGACGGGCGACGGGCGACCACGCACTGGCAGTGGGCGGACTCGTTCCGGGACCGCTTCCCCGCCGTCCGACTCGAAGAGAACGTACTGTTCGTGGACGACGGCGACATCCTCACCGCTGCGGGCAGCGCGGCCGCCCTCGACCTCGGGCTGCACATCGTCCGCCGAGACCACGGCGTGCAGATCGCCAACCATGTCAGTCGACGGTTGGTCTTCGCGGCGCACCGCGACGGTGGCCAGCGGCAGTTCATCGAGCGGCCCACGCTCGACATTCCCGACGAGTCCCTCGCGCCCACCCTGGCATGGGCCCAGGAGCGGCTCGACGCGCCATTAGCCGTTGCTGACCTGGCGAGGCATGCCTCGGTCAGCCCGGCGACGCTGCACCGCCGTTTTCGAGCGCAATTGGGCACAACGCCGCTGGCCTGGCTCACTCGGGAACGCCTCAACCTGGCATGTCGGCTGATCGAGCAAGGTGAGTCACGCCTCGAGGTGGTCGCGCGGAACAGCGGGGTCGGCACCACCGCCAACCTGCGTACATTGATGCGCCGCGAGACGGGGCTAGCTCCCTCGCAGTATCGGCGCCGGTTCAGCCTCGGAGCGGTCTAGCTTAGAGCGACCGGCAGTAGGTATCCAAGATCCGCCGGTACTCCGATGTAGCAAACAGGCACCGGACGTCGATCATCAGAGTTGTCTACGCTCAGTGATCGATGGAGTCCCGTGCCTGCCTGCACCACCGCCGCCGAATCCCGGACCGGGTCGTGTTCAAGCACGTCATCGCCGCACTGGTCCACATTGCGGTCAGCCCACCGCCACGTCGAGCATTGCGGCGCAGTCGCTGCGCCGGGCATTGGCGGGTCAGCCCCCGGTCGCCACGCCCGGCACCGGGATCAGCAGGGAATCCTCTGGGCCCCAGCTGCCCGCCGGGTACTCCCGCAGCGGCACCGCCCCCGCCCGCCAGCATTCCAGCACCGGCGCGATGATCCGCCAGCAGTCCTCGGCGGTGTCCCCCCGGACCGACAGCGTGGGGTCGCCGTCGAAGGCGCCGCGAAGCACCTCCCCGTACGGCGGCAGGCCCCCCGGGCCGAAGTCGGCCACCAGGTGCGCCTGGCCCAGTTCCAACGGGTTCCCGGGGCCGTTGATGTTCACGTCGAGGCCGAGCCGGTCCGGGCCGAAGCCGATCCGCAGCCGGTCGGGCTGGTCGTACCCGATCAGGCCGGATGGCACCCGGGGCGGTTGCTTGAACGTGACCACGGCCTCCTTGCGGCGAGCCGCGAGCCCCTTGCCGGTACGCAGTCGGAACGGAACGCCGGCCCAGCGCCAGGTGTCGACGCAGAGGACCACCTCGGCGAACGTCTCGGTGCCCCGGTTCGGGTCAACGCCGGACTCGTCGGCGTACCCGAGCAGCCGCTTCCCGTTGACTTCCCCCGCCGCATACCGACCCCGACGGCTCCACGTCGCCGGGTCGTCCGCCCACACCCGGGTGGCCCGCAGCACCTGCGCCTTCCGACCCCGCAGGTCTCTGGCGGCGAGGGTGGGCGGGGCGTCCATCGCGATCAGCGCGAGGACCTGGAGCAGGTGACTCTGCACCATGTCGATGAGCGCGCCGGCACCGTCGTAGTAGCCGGCCCGCCCGGCCAGTCCCAGTGTCTCGTCGAAGACGATGTCCACGCAGGCCACATGCGTGGAGGTCAGCATCGGCTCGAAGATCCGGTTGGCGAAGCGCAGCCCGAGGATGTTCATCACCGTGGACTTACCGAGAAAGTGGTCAATGCGGTAGACCTGCTCCTCCGGTACCAGCCGGGCCAGCACCTCGTTGAGGGAGCGGGCCGAGACAGCGTCGGTACCGAAGGGCTTCTCCAACATCAGCCGGGTGCCCGGTGGCACGCCGATCCGGGTTAGCGCAGCGGCGGCCTTGGCAGTGATCGCCGGCGGCAGCGCGAAGAAGATCACGAGTTGGTCGTGACAGTTCGACAGCAGCCGGCGTAGATCCTCCTCCTTCGTCACGTCGGCGGGCAGATAGCAGGTGGTGCGGACCACCTCCTTGACTCGGGGACCGGTCGCGCCCGCCGCGGCGAAGGCGTCCGCCACCCGGCGCCGCCAACGCTCGTCATCCCAGTCGTCCACGCCGCTGCCGAGCAGGGTGAGATTCGGCCGGTCACCCGTGGCCACCAGCCGACCCAGGCCCGGCAGCAGCAGCCGGTCGGCCAGATCACCGGACGCCCCCAGCAGGAGCAACGTCTGGGGGTGGCAGTCCCCTCGATCGGCGGGGTGACCAGCGGCGTTGGACTGCGAGGTCGTCATACCCCCACCATGCCCTGCCGGGCCGGTCGACACGGCCCGGTTCGGCGGGGACCGCCCGCCAGTCACATCGCGGGCTCGCTCCGGCCTCCGGCTCGACGGGGTTCCCGGGCTGGGCTGAGCACGCACCGCCCCCGGCCGAACAGGCTGGTTCGGCCCCGGGGGCGGTGCGCCCTTACTCAGTAGTCAGCAGTCGGCAATCAGCGCTCGGTACGGTCGGGGATCTCGGTGCCCGACTCGCCCGGCCAGGCACCGATCGACTCCTCAGCGGCCCGTCCACCAGTGCTCTCGTCGCCCAAGGTCAGATCACTGCGGGGCAGGCCGGCGAGCCCGGCCGGATCCCGAGTCGGCTGCTCGGCCGCATCGCTGTCCGGTTCGGCCAAGCCGGCCCGGCGTAGCATCTCGACCAACTCGTCGTGCGGCATGCGTTCGGTGTCCGCTATCCCGGCGCCACGCGCGATGGACCGCAGGGTAGCCAGATCCTGATCCGCGAAGGTTTCGGCCATACCGCTGACTTCCCCGACGGGTCGACCAGAAACCTTCCCGCCCCGCCGCCCACGGCTGTCCGCATCCGTCACGCCGTCGGCACCCGCCCCGGTCACTCTGCCGGCCGGGACTCTGAACTCCCCGGTTCCGTGTCCGGCCGCTCCGGCCCACCCTCGCGTCGGTGGCCCGGTTCCCGGCCGCCCTCGGGGCGAAGCCGCGCGCTGGCGAACGCCGCCGTGACCGCCGCGGAGAGCGCCTCGATGTTGTACGGGCCGTGGTGTCGGCGACCGTTGACGAAAAAGGTCGGCGTACCGGAGACGCTACTCAGATCGGCCGCGTCGACATCCTCAGCAATCCGGGCAGCGCCGCGACGATCGGCGAGGTGTTCGCGGAACCGGTCCAGATCAAGGTCGAGTCGTTCGGCGTACCGGAGCTGATCGGCAGGGCGCAGCTCACCCTGGTGCGCCAGCAGCAGGTCGTGCATCTCCCAGAAGGCCCCCTGCTCCCCCGCTGCCTCGGCGGCCTCGGCGGCCACCTGGGCATTGGGATGCACCTCGGTGAGGGGTAGGTGCCGCCAGACGTACCGGATGCTGGTGAACTCGGCCAGCAGCTCCCGGACCGCCGGCTCGGCCTGCCCGCAGTACGGGCACTCGAAGTCGCCGTACTCCACTACTGTCACCGGTGCCTCGCGGGGACCACGGATATGGTCTCGATCCGGATCGACCGGGACCATCAGGTCGATGATCCCCTCCGCGGCGCCCAGCAGCGCACGGGCCCGCCGCGCCGGGGCAAGCCGGGCGGCGAGGCGGAACACCAGCCAGGTGGTGAGGGACGCGCCGACTGTCGCCACGAGAATGCCGACCTTCGCCTCGTCGAGGGCGGGCCCGTGGAGGGCATGGGTGGCGATCAGCAACGCGATGGTGAACCCGATACCGGAGACGGTGCCGACTCCGATGATCGCGGCCCAGCCGACCGGTGCCCGGAATCGGTTCTGGCTGAGCCGGGCCACCAGCAGCGAGGCGACTACGATTCCGGCCGGCTTGCCGACCAGGTAGGCGAAGAGGACGCCGAGGGTGACCGGTGAGGTCACCGCCCGAGCCAGCAGGTCACCGTCGACCACCACGCCGACGTTCGCCAACGCGAAGAGCGGCACGATCAGATAACTGGCCCAGGGGTGGTAGATGTGTTGCAGCCGGTCGTTCGGGGACAGCGCCGCGGCAAGCCCGTCTCGGACCGATCGCGCCAGTTGCGGGCTGGGTTGCTCCCGGAACAGCCGAAACCGATCGGCTGCTTGCCGTAGCTCGGTGCGGGCGGGGACGTAGGCGTAGGTGAATAGCCCCATCACCAGACCAACCACCACGGGGTCGACCCCCGATTCCGACACCGCCAGCCACGCCGCCACCCCCAGCAGCAGGTATCCCGGCCCCCACCGCACACCGGCCGCACGGATCAGCAGGACAAGCGCGAAGATGCCGGCTGCGACGAACAACGCCGTGGGCGACGGGTGCTCCGGGTAGGCGATCGCCAACACCGCGATCACGATCAGGTCGTCCACGACGGCGACGGTCAGCAGGAAGTTCCGCAACCGGTCGGAGAAGCGGGGGCCGAGAACGGCGAGCATGCCCAACGCGAGCGCGGTGTCCGTCGCCATCACCACGCCCCAACCCATAGCCGTCGGCTTCCCGGCGTTGAACGCCAGGTAGATCGCGATCGGCGCCAGGATGCCGCCGATCCCCGCCAGCAGCGGCAGCATCAACCGGCGCCGCTCCCGCAGTTCGCCCAGATCGAAGTCGCGCCGTACCTCCAGGCCGATTACCAGGAAGAAAAACGTCATGAGTCCGCTGTTGACCCAGAACCGCAGATCGTGTGCGACCTGCCAGTTGCCGACTTGGACAGAGAAGGTGGTGCCCCACAGTGACTCGTACGACGACTCGTCGAGGTTCACCCACACGAGGGCGACCACGGCGGCGGCCAGCAGCACCCGCGCGCTGCCGGTCTCGGTGTGCAGGAACGCCCGCAGTGGGGAACTGCGCCGGCTGGCCCCGGTGCTCCGGGCGGACCACCGGCGCCCACGAGGAATTTCGCCCGTCACGTGGGGATCCTCCCCCACCTACTCACGGGCTGGCCCGGATATCGGCAGCCACCGCGCCCATGGGGGCGGACATCGTCACGCCGACGCGGCCGAACATCGTCACGCCGACGCGGCCGACCACCGTCACGCCCGACGAGGCCGACCCTCATCGCCCCGACGCGGCTGGAGTCGCTGCCGAGCTCAGGTCGCGACGTGCCCGCGGCTCACCTGGTTGCCGCCGGCCCGCTTCGCGGCGTACATCGCACGGTCGGCATCAGCCAGCGATATCCCGAGCGAATGGGCGGCACCGCTGGCGACCCCGACGCTGACCCCCGTCCGCCACGGCGTCAATCCGCCCACGGCGGAAACTGCCCGGAGGGCAACCTGTTCCGCGGCGGCGCAGTCGGCACCGGGGAGGATGGCGACGAACTCGTCGCCGCCCAGCCGGGCCACGAAGTCGCCCTTGCGGACGCTGGCTGTCAGCGCCTGCGCCACAGCGCGCAGCACCTCGTCGCCAGCGGCGTGCCCCTGGGAGTCATTGATCCGCTTGAAACAGTCAATGTCCAGGGCGAGCACCGCGACCCGGTGGTCGTCGGTCGTCCCCGGGGCCGCCAGGTCCCGCAGGAAGGTGTCGAGCCCACGCCGATTCGCCACCCCGGTGAGCGGGTCGGTCCGCGCCGCCCGCTCCGCCTGCTCATGCTGCCAGCGCAGGAGGTCGTACGACTGCATCGTCACCGCCGCGTGCAGCCAACGGTGCCGTTGGCGCCACAACAGCTCGGCGAGCGTGTCGCCGTAGGTGAGCCCCGGCCCGGCATCGCGTGCACCATTCTTGGCCAGCAACACCGCGTGCGTCCGGTGCAACGCCGCCGACACCAGCCAGGCGACGTCGGATGACAGGTCGACGACAGCCTCCTCGATGACGCGCAGGGCTTCGTCCAGCCGACCGGAGCGGTTGAGCGCGACCGCGTGAAAAGGCCGGCACAGCAGTACCTCCGCCTGCTGCGCGGGCACGCCGAGGGCCTGGAGTTGGGCGATGCACCGAGGGATGTCATCGGCCGCGCCGGTCGGATCCCGGCCTTCGGCACGCGCGGACGCCGCGAAGAGCAACCCCAGGTGCCGCCACACCTCCGCCTTCGGCCCGGAGGCCTCCGCCGCCGCCCGTACCGCGTAGTCCTCGGCCACCGTGAGATGCTGCTCCGCCTCCGCCACCTGGCCGACCTGGTACAGCTCCAGGGCCCACATCAGGTTACTTTCGGCGAGGTTGCACAACCACATCGCCCGGTTGCCGTTGTCCGGGTACGTCGTCTGAAGGGTGGATTCGTACGCCGCCTGGAACTGGGGCTCGGCCAGCTCGTACAGACGCAGCTGCGCGTACCCGATCGCGATCCCGGTGTGGGCGTTGCCCGCGATCACGGGGTCGGGTTCACCGGCGAGCAGAGCGGTCTCCGCGGTGACCAGATCCCGGAGCACCGCGACGATGTCGTGCTCACGGATGTCCAGGTCGCCGAGACGCAGCCGCCGGATGGCACGCAGCGACAGCGCGCACGAACGCCATCCCACGCTGTGCTCCCGGTCGGCGGCGGCCAGCATCAGGTCGGCTGCGGTGACGGCGCCCCGCAGGTCACCCAGTCGGGTCAACGCCACAACGCGCGCGAAGTGCATCGCGGCTGGGCCGTCGCAGATGTCCCCGGTCGGTGTCCGCAGCGCGGACTCGGCGGCCACCAGCACCTGGGCCGCGCCGCCGGCCTGTGCCTCCTCGAGGAGGCACAGGGCCCGGAGGGTGACGTCGTCCATCCGGTCTCCTCAGAACAGCACGATGCTAGCGGCAACGACCACGTTTTGGCACCGCAACCATGATCCCGTCGACCCGGGCGTCGTGCGTGACCGGTTCGCGGTCGAGCGACGTCAGATTCCCGTCACCCGGTGCCCGGCCTCGACAAGTCGTACGACGGCGCCGCCGTACGACAGCCCGATAGTGGCCCTTGGCCCCGGAGCTCACTACGGCCGGACATGACGCCGAGCCTGGGCGGCACCATCACCTCACGAGTAGACGTCCTTGCGGCGCCCGACGGCGTGGGAGGTTAGCTCAGCGCCGTCGAGACGGTAGAGGACGCGGTAGTCACCGACGCGCAACCGACGCCCGGATCCGTCTCACATCTCAGTCGAGTTCTGCGGCGCAGGGTCGGACATCAGACCGAGGATCGGAGCCCTTCACGCCGCCGCACCACCGGCCCGGTCGGCCAGCAACGCCTCTACCTCACGAGGATCACCCCAAGCGACTTAAGAACCGCCGACAGCGGCACAAACTGACCCTCAGACCGGGAACGGGCGATCACTTCAGCGTCCCGGCGGTCCCGGAACGCCTCGATCTCCTCCCAGCGGATACTTGCCCACAGTCGCGATCGCGCCCCCTTTCATTTATTTAGATAAGGGCCCAGGTCCTGACAGCAACCTCCGCGAACAACCACCACCCAAGAGCACAAGGAAGCAGCGCGAATACGTTAGGTAGCGACGCGCTATCCCGTCATACAGCCATGAAAGGCCATTCTCTGCCGCGCCACCAAAGGCACTCCAAGGCAATCATGTAACCGCCTCCAATAGTGACCGCACCGCCCTTGGAGCACGAGAAGAGCCACTACTTCTTGGAAACTGTCGAAGTCCCGCCCGACATAAGGGAGAACATCCGGGCAAGTACCTTTCGAACATCTGGATCTCGATCGAGTCGCTCCAGCGATTCGAACCTTGCCGGATCAATATCCATTGTGGCAACTCCTCCGGCGCCTCCATCATCCAAGGTCGAAAACAACAGGAGGCATCGGTAGGCGCGCACAGCCCCTCCTCGCTCCTCCCGCAACAGCGACTGAACGACAATGAAGTCCTCCTTAACCTGGCTGCGGAGCGCGTCTACCGAGGTCCACCGGGTCGCCCATCCTCGACCCTCCGCTTCCAACTGAATCTCAATCAGCGTATCGAAGCTGATCTGACAGACCCGAAATTCATGGTCGGTAGAACGAATAACAGGCATTGGGCGCCACCCTCCGTCGTAGACGTCGATGCGGATTTGTGTCTTCGGGCCGATTCGCCGTCACTGATCCTTCGCTGAAGTTCGTCCAAGCGGTGGCGACCTCCAAGAATACTCCCGTCACGGGAGCCAAGAATTCCATCACCATCTGCGGGATTGTTGATCCCATCCAAGAGTTCCTTGTTGCTCAATTCCTCGGACACCGCGGCGACGCCGGTGAGTGGTGGTCCTTGGCCGTGAGCCCATTGCAGCCGGATAGGGACGCGGGACGGCTCATGAGTAGACGTCTTTGCGGTGCCCGACGGCGTGGATGGTCAGCTCGTTGCCGTCGAGGCGGTAGAGGACGCGGTAGTCACCGACGCGCAATCGGCGCCCGGATCCGTCGCGCATCTCGGTCGAGTTCTGTGGGCGCGGGGTCGGAGACCAGGCCGAGGATCGCGCTCAGGACGGTCAGGAAGACGTTGCGGGGCTGCTTGTGCAGCCACACCAGCACGTCCCGGTCGATCTGAACCTTCACGCCGCCGCACCGCCGGCCCGGTCGGCGAGCAGCGCCTCCACCTCACGAGGATCCACCCCAAGCGACTCCAGAGCCGCCGACAACGACACGAACTCACCCTCGGCACGGGACCGAGCAATCACCGCAGCGTCCCGACGATCCCGGAACGCCTCAATCTCCTCCCACTCGTCAATACCCACCAGGACGGCCACGGGCCGCTCGTACTTCGTGATGATCACCGGCTCACCAGTGCGCTCAACCCCGTCCAGCACCCGACCCGCGCCATCACGGAACTCCCGCAACGTAATCCTCGTCATGCACCACACCGTACCATGCGGTACCGTTTGACATGAGAAGAAGCGGCGCAGCCCGAGACCCCG
>NZ_AZWQ01000025.1 GCF_000514815.1 Salinispora fenicalii | reverse complement strand
GTCGTGGCGCTTGTCGTCCCAGTCGTTCTTATGGTCGCGACCCTTGTCCCAGTCGTGACCGTCCCTGTCCCCGTAGTCCTTGCCGTCCCGGTCGTGAGCTGGCTTGAGCTTGACCTTGCCGGTCACCTTCGACCAGACGTAGGCGTGCTCCTGCGGCGTCGGGCAGAACTGGATTAGCTTGACCTCGTGGCCGGCCTTGACCGCGGGTGGCTTGGCTAGGACCTTGCCCTCATCTTTACGGTGGTGATCGTCCGCGACCGCGATTCCCGGTGCGCACACGAGCAGGGAGGCACCGCCGAGGGCCGCACCTGCCACGACCTTCCCGAGCAGCTTCTTTGCCATAACGTGCGTCACTCCATCCCCTGTTGTCCTGAACTCGGCGACAACCGAGCTAGGGCAGACGTTAGTCCGTTTCACAACCTATGAAGGGTAAATTTCGTCTTTCCCGCTTTAGGGGTTGTGTGGGGGTTGGCGGCTTGCGGTCTTGACTGACTGATGTAGTTCTTCCCGTGTTGGGGGCTCTGCTGCTGCTTGAGCCGGTAGTCGCTTTGGCCGGCGCGATTCCGTCGAGGGATTGCGATGGAAGCGCTCCCATGCAAGAATACGTAGGGAGCCACACCGCGCAGCGGCAGGGACATCGAGGGCAACCGGTTCGCCGGACGAGCATCCCGCCGATCCGACCGACCTGCAGCGGCAGGTCTGCAAAGACCACCACCCGTCCAGGGCGGACCCGTCTCCGCTGGCCTCGGTGGTTGCCCGCGTCGGCATCCACCGGGTCAGTCAGCCGGGGCCGTCCGCGGAACGGTCTCGCCCAAGGAGATCTGTGGCATGAATGTGTGGAGAAGACTCTCCGGCCCGCGCCCGTCCCTCGCGCTGGCCGGCGCAGCCGTCCTGGTCGTAGGCGGGTTGGTGACCCTGCCGGTCACCAGGGCCCACGCCGCGACCCAGTGTGAGGTCTCGTACACCACGAATGACTGGCCCGGCGGCTTCACCGCCTCCCTTAGCATCAAGAACACCGGGGAGGCGCTTGACGGCTGGACGCTTCGCTTTACCTTCCCGAACAGCAGTCAACAGGTTGTACACGGCTGGTCGGCCCGCTATAGCCAGTCCGGGCAGAACGTCACGGCGCAGAACGAGTCGTACAACGGCTCGGTGGCCAGCGGGGCCACCATCGAGATCGGCTTCAACGGCTCGTGGAGTGGCAGCAACCCCAAGCCCACGTCGTTCACCCTCAACGAGGTGGCGTGTGTTGGCGGCGGTGGCCCCACCACGGCGCCGCCGACGACCCCGCCTCCCACCACGGTGCCACCGACGACCCCGCCGCCCACCACTCCACCTCCCACTACCCCGCCTCCCGGAGGTCGAGTCGACAATCCGTACCTGAACGCGGTGGGCTACGTGAATCCGGAGTGGAAGGCCAAGGCCGAGTCCGTCCCGGGTGGCAGCCGGGTGTCGAACACGTCGACCGCCGTCTGGATCGACCGGATCGCGGCCATCGAAGGTACCGAGGACAGTCAGTCCAACGGCCCGATGGGCGTTCGCGACCACCTGGATGAGGCCCTAAGTCAGGAGGCGGACTACATCCAGTTCGTCATCTACAACCTGCCCGGGCGGGACTGTGCTGCGCTCGCCTCGAACGGTGAACTGGCGCCCGACGAGTTGCCCCGCTACAAAGCCGAGTTCATCGATCCGATCGCGGCGATCCAGAGTGACGCGGCGTACCAGGACCTTCGGATCATCAACATCATAGAGATCGACTCGCTGCCGAACCTGCACGCCAACACCGGCAGTAACCCGGGTGCCACTCCGACCTGTGATCTCGTTAAGCAGAACGGTGCCTACGTCAACGGCATCGGCTACGCACTGGCCACGCTAGGTGAGATCAGTAACGTCTACAACTATGTGGACGCCGCACACCACGGCTGGATCGGCTGGGACACCAACTTCAGCCCGGTCGCCCTGCTCCTGAAAGAAGCCGCCACCGCATCCGGCAGCACGGTCAATGACGTGCACGGCTTCATCGTCAACACGGCCAACTACTCGGCACTGCGCGAGCCGCACTTCCAGATTTCCGACACGGTCAACGGTCAGACGATCCGCCAGTCCACGTGGGTGGACTGGAACCAGTACGTAGACGAGTTGTCGTTTGCGCAGGCGTTCCGAGACGAACTGGTTGTCAAAGGCTTCGACTCGGAAGTAGGGATGTTGATTGACACCTCCCGCAATGGTTGGGGTGGCAGCGCCCGACCAACCGGCCCCGGACCGACGACCGATGTCGACAGTTATGTCGACGGGGGCCGAGTCGATCGACGGATCCACGCCGGCAATTGGTGCAACCAATCTGGCGCGGGGCTGGGCGAGCGGCCGCAGGCCGCGCCGGAGCCAGGCATCGATGCCTACGTCTGGGTGAAGCCCCCGGGTGAGTCGGACGGCTCCAGCGAGGAGATCCCGAACGACGATGGCAAGGGCTTTGATCGGATGTGTGACCCGACGTACGAGGGCAACGCCCGTAACGGCTTCAACCCCACCGGGGCCCTGCCCGATGCGCCGATCTCCGGTGCCTGGTTCCCGGCGCAGTTCCAGCAGCTCATGCAGAACGCCTACCCGCCGCTGTCCTGATTTTGGGACCCAGCCGCTGGGGTTGTGAGGCGCTTGGCGGCAGGTTCCCCGAGCCCCGGACCCGATCAGCTCGATCGGGTCCGGGGACCCGGCGGTTACCTGCTCAGGGGACCGTACGTTCGATCGCCGCCCGGCCCTTCTCGACCAGGTCTCGGCGGGCCCGTTCAACATTTTCCGGTGTCAGGTCCTGACCGCGCGCCGCTACCAGATCCTCCGGCTCCCACGGCTGCTCTGCTCCGGTGCGGATGGTGTCCCCACCGGCCCCACCGGCCCCAGCGCCGTACGGATCGCCAAGGAGGTCCTCGGTTGCCGTACCGCGGTCGGCCTGTTCCCCAGCGGCGGCGAAGGTGGGGGTGTTCGGGTCGCCACCCCCACCGGTCATCAACTGGGGGACTCCGGTGTCGTCCTCGACCGCCGCGGCTGCCTCAGCGCTCTCCTCCAACGGTCGGTACCGGTCACGATCGGTCATGGTGTCGCCCTCCCGTCCGTGCGTGCGCTATCTTCCCGCGTACCCCGTGCATCGGGTGCCATGCCACCCGCATCGGGCCGTTGCTCAACGGCGGAGCCGGCGGTTCGGGTCGCGCCTTCCCCTCGCTGTTCGAGGTGGCTCTCGGCGGTGGGAGGCGTGGCAGTTGCCGAAGCTCGCTCGGCCCGTCGTTGCACCCACCCTGGGCCACCGCGGAATTCGGCTGTTGGGTCCGCCCGCCAGCCTTCTCGCGCCACATCAACGGCGCCGTCGCCGGGCCGAGGGGTTGACTCGGCGCGCGCGTCCGGAGCCTGCTCTGCCCCGCCGGCCAGCGCGGACGCGGCGACCGCCCCGCCGACTGAGGGCGCTCCGAGGGCGCTCGGGACCGGGCCGGGTCGGTGAAATTCGGGCCGGTCGTCTTCACCCCCGTCCGCGGCGGTGTGCTGGTCGTCTTCATCGGCGGTCGTCGGTTGACCACCCTTCGGTCGCGCTGGTGTGGCTGCGAAGGGCGCGCCCTTCGGGTGCTCAGTGTCGGCCTGCTGCTCGTCCTGGCGCATTCTCGCCTCCTCAACCTGGCTCCTCCGCCGTCTTGGGTATTCCCACCTGACGCAGTTCATCAATCCCGGTCCGACGCACTTTTCAATGCCAGAGGGGAATCTCCCATGCCGGTGGTGTATCGACCAAAAGTGCCTGAAATGGCCGGCAGTGGACAGGCCACGTGTGCAGGTCGCTATGTCGTGGGCAGCCTGCCGCGCGCTATGCCGTGGCGAAGCGTTTTCTGCCGGAGCCGGAGCCGGAGCCGGAGCCGGAGCCGGAGCCGGAGCCGGAGCCGGAGCGAACGTTGGCCGCTGCGCCGCTCGGGCAAACGGCGTCTACCCGATAGGCCCGGGGCCTAGACAGGCGGTAGTGGAATTGGCGTAGATTCCGTATCCTCGCCCAAGGCGACCGTCGATGGCGCCCCGGCACGACTTTGGGGGGTGCTCCGGCGGGTGCTGCCCGGCCTGCGCCGGCGTCCCCCGCAGCCCCACCATCTGGGCGAGGTCCTGATTGAACACCCGCGACTGGCCGATCCGCTCCAAGCTGACCGCACTGGTCGTGGCGCCGGTGACCGCGCTCCTCGCACTTTGGATCTTTGCCACGACGCTCACCTTTGGGCCCGCACAGAGCCTGCTCTCCGCCCGCACCCTCCTCAATGAGTTCGGCCGGCCTGGTGAGGCGGTCGTTGCCGAGCTGCAACGCGAGCGTCGTCTATCGGTTGTGTACCTGGCTGCCGAGTCTGCCGAGGTCGGCCTCGACGAACAGCGAAGGCATACGGATGAGGCGATCGCCGAACTACGTCGCCGCGCTGCCGGCGATAGCCTTCGGGACGCCACCAGCGACCTGTTGGATGTTCGGTTGGACCGGCTCCTCGTCGCTCTAGATGCGTTGTCGGCCGGGCGTGGTCAGATCGACCGGGGAGAGGTGGACCGATCTGGGGTCGTTGACCTATACAGCGGAATGATCTCGTCGGCCTTCCAGGCCTTCGCGGCGCTGTCAGCGCTGCCAGACCCCGAGCTATCTCGGGAGGCGTTAGCGGTAACGGCGCTCGGCCACTCCCGCGAACTGCTTGGCCAGGCCGATGCCGTGCTGGCCGGGGCATTCGTCTCAGGCAGCTTCGCTGAGGGCGAGCACCGGAAGCTCGTGCAGACGATCGCTAACCAGCGGTTCCTCGCCGATTCGGCAGTAACCGACCTTCCAGCGGCGGAACGTAGCGCGTATCAGCAGTTGACCGAGCAGCCGGAGTTCCGCCGACTGGATCAGATGCAGGATCTCCTGATCGAGAACTCTGCCGATCGGCTGCCGATTGTGGCTGCGACCTGGCAGGCCGACTACGATGCGGTCCAGCAGGCGATGCGTGACTACGAGTTGGACCAGGCCGATGGCCTGGCCGATCGGTCGAAACCCCTGGCCGTACGCGTCTTTCTGCTGCTTGCGTCCGCCGGTTTGCTGGGTCTCATCGCAGTCGTGGTCTCCCTGGTGGTGGCGATTCGGGTCGGCCGTTCCCTTGCGAGCCGGCTGGCCGGGTTGCACACCGTGCTCGAACGGGCGGAACGTCAGCTGCCCGAGTTGGTGGCGCGGATGCGCCAAGGTGAGACGGTGGACGTGGAACGGGAGGCGCCGTCGGTCGATTTCGGTACGGACGAGATCGGCCAGGTGGGGCGTGCCTTCACCGCGGTGCGGCGGACCGCCATCCGGTCTGCCGAGGGTGAGGTTAACCTGCGCCGTGGCCTCAACGAGGTCTTCCTCAACATCGCCCGGCGTAGCCAGGGGCTGGTGCACCGCCAGCTGGCCCTGCTCGACCGAATGGAGCGGCGCACCGAGGACCCGGACGAACTGGCTGATCTTTTTCAGGTCGACCACCTTGCTACCCGGCTGCGGCGACACGCGGAGGACCTGGTGATTCTGGCTGGCTCGGCTCCGAGCCGGGGCTGGCGCAACCCAGTCGCCATGGTCGACCTGGTTCGGGGGGCGTTGTCCGAAGTCGAGGCGTACAAGCGGGTTGACATCGGCGGCGTGCAGTCGGCGGGCCTCGTCGGCCGGACCGTGGGCGACCTGATTCACCTGCTTGCCGAGCTGATCGAGAACGCCACTAGGTTCTCCCCGCCGGGAACCCGGATCCAGGTCACCGGGGTGCGCAGGGTCGACGGATACATCTTCGAGATCACCGACCAGGGTCTCGGCATGAGTACTGAGGCGTTGGCGGACGCCAACTCGTTGTTGGCCTCGTCGCCCGAGTTCGACCCCACCCGGACCGACCGGCTCGGGCTCTTCGTGGTGGCCCGGCTGGCCGCCCGGCACGGGGTGCGAGTCCGGCTGCATCGATCCGAGTCGGCTAGTTTGACTGCGGTCGTCCTCATCCCGGAGGAGCTGGTCGCCGAGGAGCCGCTGCCCTCGGGGTTGGCGCCCGGGGAGCGGGAGCGTTTGGGGCCGCCGGCAGCCCGGCGGGAGACGCCGGGTCGGTTGTCCGCGGGGCCGGAGCCGTCGGTGCTCGGCGGCAGCGCGGCCGTCCCGACCGTCGGCGAGTCTGCCGGGCCCGATGCCGGCCTGGCAGCCGTCGAGGTGGCTGGCGAGATCGACGGGTTGCCGCGGCGGGTTCGCCGTCGCCCGACCGTGGGAGCGCGGAGGCGGGTGGGCGCGACGGCACCGCCCGCTGGCGCCGCTGCGGGGCCAGGGCAGGAACCAATGACCAGACCGGAGCCGGCGGGTGCTGCCGGAACTGGCACCCACGGCGGGTTTCGCTCTACGAGTGGGCCCGACGGGACGACCCCCGAGGCCCAGCGGTCCCGGCCGGCATTGGATGGGCCGACGGTGCGGCAGCCAGCCGTGGGCGTTCGGCAGTCAGCGTCGTCGGACCCGACTCCCCGCTCACCGGAGGAAGCCCGCCGGATCATGGCGGAGCTGCAAGCCGGCACGACGAGGGGACGTCGGGTCGCCGCCGCCCGAGCACCAATGTCCGAGGCCGGTCCCGGCCCTCGGTCGATCGACTCGTCGGACGATCTTGAATCCCCGACCGCAACTGAGAGGGATGCGTGATGCTGCAATCTACAAGGCAGAATGTTGATCTCGACTGGTTGCTCGACGAACTGGTGGAACGGGTGCCGCCAGCCCGGCAGGCGGTGGTGCTCTCCGCCGATGGGCTGCTGCTGGGGGCGTCCGCCGGGCAGGAACGGGACGACGCGGAGCACCTGTGTGCTCTCGCCTCTGGCCTCTCCAGCCTTGCTCGGGGGACGAGCCGGCATGTGACCGGTGGTCCCGTCCGGCAGACTGTCGTCGAGATGGAATCGGCATTTCTGTTTGTGACCACGGCTGGGCAGGGCGCCTGCCTCGCTGTGGTTAGCGACGCCGACGCCGACATCGGGCTGGTGGCGTACGAGATGGCGATGCTGGTGACCCGGGTGGGGGAGACGATGAGCATCCCGGCCCGGCCAACGGCGGGCATACCCGATGTGGGCTGAGTCCGGCGTGCCGCACGAGTGGCTGGACGACGACGCAGGTCCGGTAGTACGCCCCTACACGCTGACTGGGGGGCGCGTTCGGGCTACCAGCGGGTTCGACCTGGTCGCGTACGTTCTCGCCGACCGGAACGCACAGCCCGCCGTACATCTCGACCTGCACCCCGAGCATCGGCGGCTGGTGGCGCTGGCCGCCCGGCCGGTTCCGGTGGCCGAGCTGGCGACCGGCCTCGACCTTGCGGTTGGTGTCGTCCGGGTGCTGCTCGGCGATCTGGTGGACCGGGGTCTGGTGACGGTCCACCAGCCCTCGGCCGGCCCGTACCTGCCCGACAACGACATCCTCAAGGCGGTGGTCAGTGGACTCCGTGCGCTCTGAACTCCCAAGAACCGGTGCCCACATCCCAATCGCGCTCAAGATTCTCATTGCCGGGGGCTTCGGCGCGGGGAAGACGACGCTGGTGAGCGCGTTGAGTGAGGTTCGCCCGCTCCAGACCGAGGAGATGTTGACCGACGCCGGGATCGGCACGGACGATCTCGCTGGGGTGGAGGCGAAGTCCACCACCACCGTGGCGATGGACTTCGGTCGAATCACCATCAACGAAGATCTCCTGGTCTACCTCTTCGGCACACCAGGACAGGACCGGTTCTGGTTCCTCTGGGACGAGTTGGCCTTCGGGGCGCTGGGCGCGGTGGTGCTCGCCGATACCCGGCGACTGGCCGACTGCTTCCCATCCATCGGCTACTTCGAACAGCGGGGCATTCCGTTCGTGGTCGGTGTCAACTGTTTCGACGGGGCACGCCGGTTCAGCCTGGAGACCGTGCGTGAGGCGTTGGACCTGGACGCCGATGTGCCGATGCTGCTCTGTGATGCCCGGGAACGGCAGTCCGGCAAGCAGGTATTGATCGCGCTCGTCGAACATGTGGCTCGGCAGCATGGGGAGCCGGTGCCGGCCTGACCCGGTGCCCGGCGGGCACCGGCTGCGCCGCGGTGGGGCTACCGGCCAGTGCGGGAGGTGGCAGCGGGTGTGGAGCCGTTCCGTGGCGTTCCGGCGTGATGCGCCTCGGCTCGGGCGAGCCTCTGGTTGGATTGGCGAAAAGTCGGCGCGGAGGGTGGTCCGGTGGCGGTTCAGAGTGCATTCGTCTACCTCGGTTGCTACACGGCGGGTGCCGGGGGCCGCGGCGAGGGGATCGTCGTTGCCCGGCGGGAGCCGGAGTCAGGTGCACTCACACCGCTCGGCACGGTTGCGGTCACCCCGGCGCCGTCGTTCCTCGCCCGGCATCCGGACCTGCCAGTCCTGTACGCGGTCAACGAGGTGACCGACGGCGGTGTCAGCGCGTTTCGAGTCGCCGTGGATGGGGATCTCACGGCGTTGGGTAGCCGACCCACCGGTGGCGCCGATCCATGCCACCTCGCGGTCGCCGACGATGGGCGGCACCTCTTCGTGGCCAACTACGGCGGTGGGAGCGTGACGGTGTTCCCGCTGGACGGGCAGGGGGTGCCCGGGGAGCGCACCGACCTGGTCCGGCACGAGGGTCATGGCCCGGATCCGCAGCGGCAGGAGCGGGCGCACACCCACATGGTCGTTCCGGGCCGAGACGGAGGGCCGCTGCTCGTGGTTGACCTCGGTACCGACTCGGTCTACCGGTACGAGTTGGAGGCCGAGACGGGGCGATTGGTGCCGCGGGCGCCGTGGGTGCGCACCGCAGCTGGTGTCGGGCCTCGGCATTTGGCCCATCACCCGGACGGAAGGCGCAGCTGGCTGGTTGGGGAGCTGGATGGTTCGGTCCTGGCCTATGAGGTCACTACAGACGCCTCCCCACGTTTGAGTGGCCGGGTTTCGGCCAGCGGGCGGCCAGGGCAGGTGCAACCTTCGGAGGTTGCGGTCGGACCTGAGGGGAGGTTTCTCTACGTCGCGAACCGGGGTGTCGGCACGATTGCCGTCTTCGCGCTCGACGGCGAGTTGCCGGTGTTGGTAGCTGAGGTGGATTCCGGCGGGAAGTGGCCCCGGCACTTTGCGCTGATCGGCGCTAACCTATATGTCGCGGACGAGCGGGCCGACCTGATCGGGGTATTCCGGGTCGACCCGGTGACGGGGGTGCCGGCACCGGTCGATGAGCCGGTGCGGGTTTTGAGCCCTACCTGTGTCCTGCCCTGGCCAGAAGACCAGACCCCGTAGAGCTTCCCAGCTCGCGGAGCGTCGTCGTGATAGGCCGGCGGTTGAGCTGCGAAACTTCGTCCGAACGGACGTAGCCGTTGCTTGGCCGGGTCCGGAAAATGGTCGGGTGTCTCCAGGCCGCCATCGCAACCGAACGAACATCCGCGCCGCCGGTGTCGCCGCAGCCGTCGGTGTGCTGTTCATTACCGCTGGCGGATACTTTGGCTACCGACAGCTAGCCTCGCCGGGTTGCTCCGGTCAAGTTGAGCTGGCGGTCGCGGTCGCGGTGGAGCTGGCGCCGGCGGTAGACGCCGCGGCGACCGAGTGGGAGAACGAGGGCGCCGCGGTTGACGGCAGCTGCGTTGAGGTAAGCGTGACCGCTTCCGAGCCGGTCGAGATAGCCGCCACCGTCGCGGCCAAACACGGTGCAACCCTGGCCGGGGTGGATCGGGCCAGCGGCGCCGCGGCAAGCCCAGATGTCTGGGTGCCTGACTCGTCGGCGTGGCTGTTCCGGCTGAAGAGCGGTGGCGCCACCGCGTTCGACCCAGGTAACGGAGCGTCAATCGCCCGCAGCCCGGTGGTTGTGGGAGTGCCGGAGCCGATCGCTTCCCAGCTCGGCTGGCCGGCGCAGGAGCTCACCTGGTCCGCGTTGGTCGGCCAGGTCAATAGCGCTGAGCCGCTCAAGGCCGGCACCGTGAATCCGACCCGGGATGCCGCCGGTCTCTCCGGGCTACTCGCGTTGAGCGCCGCCGCGGCGGCCGGGGAGGACGGCCAGGCGGCAACCGTCGGCGCGTTGCGTTCGTTGTCAGCCAGCAGCGCGAATCTGCGCCAGGAACTACTCGCACAGTTCCCCACCTCCACGGATTCCAGCACGTTGGCTGGCAGCCTCGGCGCGGCGGCGTTGTCTGAGGAGGATCTGCTCTCGTACAACGCCGGGAAGCCGGCGGTGCCGCTGGCCGCGCTCTATCCAACGCCCGCGGCGACACCGTTGGACTATCCGTACGCGGTGCTGCCGGGGGTCGGGTCGGCTAAGGCGTCGGCTGCCCAGATGCTCTTCGACGTGCTCACCGCGGCCAGCTTCAAGGATCGGTTGGCGCCGTTGTCGTTGCGGGCGCCGGATGGTACCTGGGGTGCCGGTTTCAGCGGGCCCACTGGGGCGCCGAGCGCGCCGGCCGATGGTGGCAACGCCATCGGCGCCCTGGATCCACTGGCGGTCGAGCGAGCGGTCTCCAGCTGGTCGATCGCCACCCAGTCCGGCCGGATGCTCTGTGTCATCGACGTCTCCGGCTCGATGCGGGAATCCGTGGCGAGCGCCAACGGCGCGAGCCGTCAGCAGGTCACTCTGGATGCCGCGGGACGTGGGCTACACCTCTTCGATGACAGCTGGCAGATCGGGCTCTGGGAGTTCTCGACCAATCTGGGCGGCGGACGGGACTACCGGCGGCTGGTCGAGATCGGCCCGCTGAGTAGTCAGCGGGGCGAGCTTGAGGCGGCGTTAACCCAGATCCAACCGACCCGGGGCGACACTGGTCTGTTTGACACGGTGCTCGCCGCATACGAGGCGGTTCAGGAGGACTGGGAACAGGGTCAGGTTAATTCGATCGTGCTCTTTACCGATGGCAAGAATGACGACGACAACGGTATCAGCCAGCAGCAACTGATCGCCGAACTGGAGCAGATCAAGGACCCGGAGCGGCCGGTGCAGGTGGTGCTGATCGGGATCGGCGCGGACGTTAGCAAGGAAGAGCTGGAGTCGATCACGAAAGTTACCGGTGGCGGCTCCTTCATCACCGAGGACCCGACCAAGATTGGCGACATCTTCCTGAAGGCCATCGCGCTGCGGGAGACGGATTCCTGACCCCAAGGCTCAACCTCGAAGTTGATGCGATGGGCCTGATTCGGCCCGGGGCGGCAGCTCGTGAAAAGTGACGGCAATACGTCGGAAAGAATCAGTGTCCATAATGCTCGGGCAGGATGGGCTTGTTCGGCAGGGACCGAGCCATCCTGGGCTCGGCTCCCCGAGCCGGTCCCCGGCCATGACTACCGGGGCGATGCGAGAGAGGGAGGGTCGGTGAACTCGGCGACGCTGCTGGCCCCCGGCCAGTCAACGGCGGACGGCCTGTCCCCGCCGGGAACGCGGGCAGCCCTACGGTCCTACCTCCGGGCCCTGTTGGTGTTCGACACCGTGGTGCTGAGCCTCGCCGTTCTCATCGGGTACCTCGCCGGCTTCGGCGCCGGCTCCCCCGGCGACGCCGAACTCCCCTACGTCGTGCTGGCGCCCGGCCTGGTGCTGGCGTGGCTCGTCTCGCTCAGAGCGTTTCGCTGTTACGACGATCGGGTCGTCGGCTATGGTGCCGACGAGTATCGGCGGGTGAGCGTGGCCAGCCTGCGCCTTGCCGGTGGGGTGGTGATCGCGGGTTGGATCCTGGATATCGGCATGCCCCGGGGCTTCCTCATTACCTCCTTCGCCGTCGGCACTGTCGGGCTGGAGGTGGTCCGCTTCGTTGCTCGCAAGAGACAGCATCGGTTCCGCGCCCGGGGCCGCGGTTGGTCCCGGAAGGTTCTCGTGGTCGGCGACACCGCGCACGTCCTGGAGTTGGTGCACACGCTGCGGCGCGAGCCGTACGCGGGCTACCAGGTAGTCGGGGCGTGTATCCCAGATGCGCTGCTCGCTCCGGTGCCGCAGCAGTTGGGGGACGTGCCTGTGGTGGGCTCGTTTCGGGGCATCCCCGCGGCTGCCACCGCTATCGGCGCCGACACCGTGGCGGTGACCGCCTCCGGCGAGCTGACTGCCACCCGACTGCGTCGGCTCGGCTGGCAGCTGGAGAGCACCGGAATTGATCTGGTGGTCGCGCCGGCACTAACCGATGTCGCGGGACCCCGAATCCACACCCGTCCGGTGGCCGGGCTGCCGCTGATCCACGTCGAGGCCCCGGAGTTCCGGGGCACCCGCAAACTGGTGAAAGGGCTGGTTGACCGGGCGTTCGCACTCTTCGCACTGGTCCTGCTGCTGCCATTGCTGGTCGTGATCGCGTTGACCGTGCTGGTCGACGACCGGGGGCCGGTGTTGTTTCGGCAGACCCGGGTCGGGCAGGGGGGCCGGGAGTTCGGGGTGTGGAAGTTCCGCACGATGGTGGTCAACGCCGACGCCCTGCTGGCGGAGTTGGCGGCGCGGAACGAGACCGATGGCCTGCTGTTCAAACTGCGGGATGACCCCCGGGTGACCCGGGTCGGTCGACTGCTGCGCAAGTGGTCACTGGACGAGCTGCCACAGCTGGTCAACGTCCTGTTCGGGCAGATGAGCCTGGTCGGCCCCCGCCCACCGCTGCCCTCAGAGGTCGCCCGGTACGACGGCGATGTCGCCCGCCGGCTGCTGGTCAAGCCGGGCATGACCGGACTCTGGCAGATCAGTGGCCGGTCTGACCTGAGCTGGGAGGATGGTGTCCGGCTCGACCTCTACTACGTGGAGAACTGGTCCCTCGCTGCCGACCTGACCATCCTGTGGAAGACCATTGGTGCGGTGTTGAATCGCCGCGGCGCCTACTAAAAGTGTTCCGATAGCCCGCTAGGAGTGTTTTGGGTGGCCCGCCCCTCGCGGCTCGAATGGTGTGCGTGGTGGGTTCGGTCTTGGTCTGGTAAACCAACCACAGAACATGGCGGACGACACCCCGGAGGCTGGCATGGCGCCCCGTCCCACCCCTGCCGACAAGTTCTCCTTCGGCCTCTGGACGGTGGGCTGGCAGGCCCGGGACCCGTTCGGCGACGCCACTCGACCGGCGCTGGACGCGGTCGAGGCGGTGCACCGTCTCGCTGAGCTGGGGGCGTACGGAATCACCTTTCACGACGACGATCTGATCCCCTTTGGAGCGGACGCTGCCACCCGCGACGCCCACCTCACCCGGTTTCGTCGGGCCCTCGACGAGAGCGGCCTGGTGGTCCCGATGGTCACCAGCAATCTCTTCACCCATCCCGTGTTCAAAGACGGCGGCTTCACCAGCAACGACCGGAATGTTCGGCGGTACGCGTTACGGAAGGTGCTGCATGCCGTGGATCTCGCCGCACAGTTGGGCGCGCGCACCTTCGTTCTGTGGGGCGGTCGGGAGGGCGCCGAGTACGACGTCGCTAAGGACGTCCGCGCCGCGCTGGACCGCTACCGCGAGGCGGTTGACCTGCTCTGCGAGTACGTCGTGGCGCAGGGGTACGAGCTGCGGTTCGCGATCGAGCCCAAGCCGAACGAGCCGCGCGGCGATATTCTGCTACCCACCGTCGGGCACGCGCTCGCCTTTATCGCCACCTTGGCTCGCCCGGAGTTGGTCGGTCTCAACCCGGAGGTCGGCCATGAGCAGATGGCCGGGCTCAACTTCGCCCACGGCATCGCGCAGGCGCTCTGGCAGGGCAAGCTGTTCCACGTCGACCTCAACGGCCAGCGTGGGGTCAAGTACGACCAGGACCTGGTCTTCGGCCATGGTGATCTGCTCAACGCCTTTGCCCTGGTCGACCTCCTTGAGAACGGCGGTCCGGGCGGTGGGCCAGCCTACGACGGTCCCCGGCACTTCGACTACAAGCCGTCTCGCACCGAGGACCGGGCCGGGGTGTGGGCCTCGGCCGAGGCGAACATGCGCAGCTACCTGCTCCTCAAGGAGCGGGCTGCGGCGTTCCGGGCAGACCCGGAGGTGACCGCGGCGCTGGCCATGAGCCGGGTGGGTGAGCTGGCAACGCCAACCCTCGCCCCCGGCGAGACCCATGCCGGGCTCCGCGCCGACCGCACTGCCTTCGAGGAGTACGACGTGGCCGCTGCCGGTGCCCGCGGCTACCACTTTGTTCGGCTCAACCAACTCGCCGTCGAGCATCTGCTCGGTGCGCGCTGAGGGCGGGCCGGGATGCCGCTCGTCGCAGGAGTCGACTCTTCGACCCAGTCCTGCAAGCTTGTCATTCGGGACGCGGAGAGTGGCGTCCTGGTTCGCCAGGGTCGGGCGTCGCACCCGGATGGCACCGAGGTCGACCCAGCGGCCTGGTGGTCCGCGCTCGGCGAGGCGGTGTCGGCCGCTGGCGGGCTCGCCGACGTCGCGGCGATCTCGGTCGCCGGGCAGCAGCACGGCATGGTCTGCCTCGACGATGCCGGCGCGGTGGTCCGCCCGGCGTTGCTCTGGAACGACACCCGCTCCGCCGGCGCCGCCGCCGAGTTGGTGGCCGAGGCGGGCGAGGGCGACACCGGGCGGCGCTTCTGGGCGGACGCGGTGGGCGTGGTGCCGGTCGCCAGCCTCACCGTCACCAAGCTGCGTTGGCTGGCCCGGCATGAGCCGCGCAACGCTGACCAGGTGGCCGCTGTCTGCCTGCCGCACGATTGGCTTACCTGGCGGCTCGCCGGCGCCCCCGGTCTGGCGGCGCTGAGCACGGACCGCAGCGACGCCAGCGGCACCGGCTACTGGTCCCCGGCCAGCGCAACGTACCGCCGAGACTTGGTCGAGCAGGCGTTCGGCCGGATGGTGACCGTGCCCCGGGTACTCGGTCCGGTGGAGTTGGCTGGCCGACTCGATCCGGCCGTGCTCGCGGGAGCCCCGGAACTGCCGGAGGTCTCGCTCGGCCCGGGGGCAGGTGACAACGCCGCCGCCGCGTTCGGGGTTGGCGCGGGCCCTGGCGACGTGGTCGTCTCGATCGGCACCTCCGGAACCGTGTGCGGCGTCGCGGAGCAGCCGACGGCGGACCCGACGGGTATCGTCGCCGGCTTCGCCGATATCACCGGTCGATATCTGCCGTTGGTCTGTACGCTCAACGCGGCCCGGGTGCTCGATGCCGCCGCCACGCTGCTCGGAGTCGGTCTCGCTGAGCTGGCTGACCTGGCGTTGTCCGCGCCACCCGGGGCGGACGGCCTGGTCCTGGTGCCTTACCTGGCGGGGGAGCGGACCCCGAACCGGCCGGACGCCAGCGGCGCGGTGCACGGGTTGACGCTGCGTACCGCCACCCCGGCGCATCTTGCCCGCGCGGCGGTCGAGGGGATGCTCTGCGCGCTCGCCGACGGCCTGGACGCCCTTGTCGCGCAGGGCGTCGCCGTCCGGCGGGTGATTCTGGTTGGTGGTGGTGCCCGCTCCGCCGCCGTACGACGGGTCGCTCCGCAGGTTTTCGGTGTTCCGGTGGTGGTGCCGCCCCCGGGCGAGTACGCCGCCGACGGCGCCGCCCGTCAGGCCGCCTGGGCTGCCCTGGGCGGAGTGCAGCCGCCGAGGTGGACCGTGGCCGGGTCGCGGACCTACGAGGCGGATCCGGTGCCGTCGATTCGGGCTCGGTACGCACAGGCCCGGGAGCGCGTCCTCGATCATGGGAGCGCACCGTCGCCACCCCGGTGACCGGACGGTGGGCCGGCCCTGGTTGGCTGCCGGTATGACCTTGGCCACCGGCGGTCCGGTGCGGGCGTGGGGTGGTAGCCCGGCGCACCGGTTCTACAGCGTCGTGGTGTTCGTGCTGCTCGCCTCCCTGGACAATGTGGCGATCGGCCTGGTGCCTCCGTTGTACGGCTCGATCGCCGACGCGCTCGATGTGTCGCGGCGCCTACTCGGTCTGGTCACCGCGACCAACTTCCTGGTCAGCGCGGTGGCAGCGGTGGGCTGGGCCTACGTCGGGGACCGCACCAACCGTAAGCCGCTGCTCATGGTCGGCACGCTGATCTGGGCGTTCGGCACCGGTGGCAGCGCGGTGGCGGGCAGCTATCCGGCCTTTCTGGCCGCCCAGGTGGTCGGTGCGGTGGGGCTCGGTGCCGTTGGCTCGGTCGGCTTCTCGGTGGTCACCGATTTGATCTCACCCCGCCGGCGGGGTCTGGTGATGAGCTTCTGGGGGCTGTCCCAGGGGGTCGGCACGTTGGCCGGCACCCTGGTGGGCGGCCTGCTCGGGGCGGCGGACTGGCGACGTCCGTTCCTGGTGCTCACCGTCGTGGGGCTCGGTGCCACCGCGGCCTACCTGTTTACCTTCGACATCCAGCGTGGTCAGAGCGAACCGGAGCTGGCCGACCGGTTGGCCGGTGGTGCCGAGTACGACCACCGGATCAGCCGGGCCGACCTGCCGCGGATCCTGGGCCGGCGGACGAATCGCTGGCTGATCCTGCAGGGGCTCACCGCGCAGGCCGCGTTCGGCTCGCTGGTCTGGCTGCCGGTGCTCTTCGCCGAACGGGCCGAGGCGCAGGGCTACTCGGCCGCGACGGCGGTCGTGGTGGGCAGCGTCTTCGCCACCCTGTTCCAGCTCGGCGGGATCTTCTCCATCGTAGGCGGGTTGGTCGGCGATGCGGTGCAGCGCCGTACTCCGTCCGGCCGGGCGATGGTCGCCGCGGTCGGGATCCTCGCGGCGCTGCCGTTCTATCTGGTGCTCTTCTTCGTGCCGATTCGCATTGACGTGCCCGATGGGGCCGGATCGGGCACCATCGTCCGGGCGGTGCTGGCGAGTGTGCTGACCGAGCCGACGGTCGGGCTGAGTCTGCTCACGGCGTTGCTGGCGCTCGCCCTGACCTCGGCCAACTCGCCGAACTGGTTCGCCTTGATCGCCGATGTCAACCCGCCGGAGCATCGCGGCACTGTGTACAGTCTCGGCAACCTGGTCAATGGGGTCGGTCGGGCGACCGGGAACGGGCTGGTCGGGGTGGTGTTCCATGGGCTGCGGGCGGCCTTCCCACCGCCGTTGAACTACGCGGTCGGGCTCGCCGCGTTCCAGCTGTTCTTCGTGCCCACCGGGGTTATGTACTGGCTCGCCGCTCGCAGCTCCCCACGGGACATCGCCGCGGTGCGGGTCCTGCTTCGCACCCGCGCCAAGCGGATGCGGTACGGGCGGGGTTCATCCCTTGACGCTGCCGGCGAGTAGCCCGCGGACGAAGTAGCGCTGCAACGACAGGAAGACGAGCAGCGGCACGACGATCGCGACGAACGCGCCGGAGGTGAGGCGTTGCCACTCGTTGCCCCGGGTTCCGGCCAGCTCGGCGAGGCGGACGGTGAGCGGAGCGGTTTCGTCCCCGCCGCCTGCGAAGATCAATGCGACGAGCAGGTCGTTCCAGACCCAGAGGAACTGGAAGATGCCGTACGCGGCCAGCGCGGGGGTGATCAGCGGCAGCACGATCGTACGGAAGATCTTCGGGTGGGTGGCACCGTCGACCCGGGCTGCTTCCATCAGGTCCCGTGGCAGCTGGGACACGAAGTTGTGCAGCAGAAAGACGCCCAGGGGCAGCGCGAAGCAGGTGTGGGCGAACCAGACCTGGATGAAGCGTTGCTCGTCGTCGAGGTTCCAGGCGGGCAGCAGCTCGATGCCGCCGACACTGATGCCCTGAGAGAAGAAGCTGAGCAGTGGGACCAGGGCCATCTGTAGCGGGACGATCTGCAACGCGAAGATTCCGATGTAGATCCAGTCCCGCCCTCGGAAATTGATCCACGCCAGCGCGTACGCGGCCAGCGCCGCGAAGGCCAACGGGAACAGCACCGACGGCAGCGTGATGACGATTGAGTTGAGGAAGTAGCTCGCCAACTGGCCGGCCGACGAGGAGCGGCCGAAGAGTACCTGCTCGTAGTTCTCCAGCGTCAGCTGTGGGTCAGCGAAAAACGTCCACCAGCCGGTCGTCTTGATCTGGTCCTCGGGTCGGAAGGACGAGACGAGGAGCCCGAAGGTCGGGATGGTCCAGACGATCGCGATCACGATCGACGCGGCGGTGGCCCAGCGGGTGTTGAGCCGCCGGCGGACGCGGCCGGCGATGGTCGCCGGTGCGTCGGTTCCGGCCCGCGTCGGGGTGGTTGTGGTCACGGGGTCATACCTCCCGCTGCCGGCGCAGGCTGCGTACCTGGTAGATGACGATGGGAATGACCAGGATGAACAGGACGACGGCGAGGGCTGACCCCTGGCCGGTCTGCCCGTAGCGGAACGCCTGGTTGTACATCTCGGTCGCGATCACATTGGTGTTGAAGTTGCCGTTCGTCATCGTGCGGACGATGTCGAAGAGCTTCAGCGTGGCGATGGAGATGGTCACCACCACCACGACCAGGGCGGGCCGGATGCCCGGCAGGGTGATCCGCCAGAACTGCTGCCAGGCGTTCACGCCGTCGATGCGCGCAGCCTCGATCATGTCGGTGGGGATGGCCTTGATGGCGGCCGAGAGCACCACCATGGCGAAACCGGCCTGGATCCAGATCATCACCACGATCAGCAGCAGGGTGTTCAGCGGTGGGTTCGCCAGCCACTGCTGGGGCTCGCCACCGAGCCACACCCAGATCTGGTTCAGTAGGCCGATCTGGTCTGCCCCCGCGGGCCGGAACGCGTAGACGAACTTCCAGATGATGCCGGCGCCGACGAAGGAGATCGCCATCGGTAGGAAGATCAGTGACTTGGCCAGGGCCTCCAGGCGGGCGCGGTCAACCAGCACCGCGTAGATCAGGCCGACTGAGGTGGCCAGCAGCGGCACCAGCAGTACCCAGAGGGCGGTGTTCCACAGAATGTCGACGATCTCGGGTCGGTCGACCATCCAGCTGTAGTTGCGCAGCCCCACCCATTCCGTGCTGTCGCCGTTTTTGAGCGACAGCACGAGGGTGCGGATTGCGGGGATGACCAGCCCGATGCCGAGCATCAGGACCGTGGGTAGCAGAAAGAAGAGGGCGAACAGGCCCTCCCGGGAGCGGCGTCGGCCCGGCTCGAGCGGTGTCCCGGCGGCGACGGCCGCGGTGAGCCGGGCCTGCCGACGGCGAGCGAGCTGGGCGGGGATGACGTCGAGTAGCAGCAGGAGGCCACCGACCACCGCCACGAAGGCGACCACCCCATAGAGCAACATGGCGAGTTTTGGTGCCTCGTCGGCGAAGTCGAAGTTCATCCGCCCTCCGGGGACGCGTGGGCTGGCGGTGGCCCGGCTGTGGGGCCGGGCCACCGGGGCGGGTCGCTCAGTTGGGCCAGGAACTCTCGATGGCGGCCAGGGCCGCTGCGGTGTCCTTGCCGCTGATCCAGGACACCATTTCCTTCCAGAACGTTCCGGCGCCGACGGCGGCGGGCATCAGGTCGGAGCCGTCAAAGCGGAAGACCGTCTGCTCGTCCTGAAGGAGCTCGACCGAGAGCCGGTCGATTGGGTTGGTCACGTTCGAGAGGTCGAGCTTCGTGTTCGCCGACACCCAGTTGCCCAGCTTGGCCCGGCTGTTGGCGTACTCACCGGAGGCGAGGTACGTCTGCACCGCCTGGACCTCCGGGCGGTCGTCGAAGGCGACGGTGAACTCGCCGCCCCCCAACACCGGCTTGCCCTTCGCTGGGTCGATGGGCGGGAAGTAGAACGCGAAGATGTCGCCGTTCTCGGCGACCCGGCTCTCCTCGGGCCACTGGTTGGCGTAGAACGACGCCTGTCGGTGCAGGGCGCACTCGTCCTGCAGGATCGGCAGCCCGCCCTCCTGGAACGAGGTGGTGGCGATGCTCTTCACTCCGCCGTAACCGCCATTGACGTACTTGTCGTTTCGCAGGATGGTGCCGGCGCGATCGACAGCGTCCACGACGCGCGGATCGTTGAAGGGGATGGCGTGGGTGGTCCACTGGTCGTAGACCTCGGGCGTCTGCGTCCGCAGCAGCACGTCCTCGATCCAGTCGGTGGCCGGCCAGCCGGTGGCGTCACCGGACTCGATGCCGACGCACCACGGCGTGATGCCGTCGGCGGCGGCCCGGTCACTGAGTTTGATCAGATCGTCCCAGCTGGTCGGCACTGACCAGCCCTGCTCCTGGAACATCTTCGGCGAGTACCAGACGAACGACTTGACGTTCGAGCCCAGCGGAGCGCCGTAGAACTCACCGTTGACGGTGCTGTATTGCAGCCAGTCGGCGGCGTAGTTCTCCTCGGCCATCGCCTTGGTCTCGGCCGACGCCGGCTTGAGCTTGCCGGCCTGCGCGAAGCGGTTCAGCAGGCCCGGCTGTGGAATGAAGGCGATGTCTGGGGCGTTGCCGCCGTCCACCCGGACCTGGAGCTGGGCCTCGAATTCGCCGCTGCCCTCGTAGTCGATCTCGATGCCGGTGCAGTCGGCGAACTGCTCCCAGGACTGTGCGAGTAGGTCCGCCTCGGCATCGCGGATGGACGCGTAGACGGAGACCTCGGTGCCGCCGTTGCCCTGGTACTGCTCGTACACCGCGCATTCCGGCGAGTCGGCGCTGAGGTTGTCGCCGTCGTCGCTACCGCAGGCGGTGGCGCCGATGGCCAGGCCGAGCACGCCAGCTATTACGAAGGCTTGGCGTGGTCTGGCGAAGACCGCCATGCCGTCCTCCTTCCTGGCCGGCGCGGGTCGGTGCGACAGACCTGGCGCCGGTCTGATGGGCGTGCTCCACACAAAAGCGTTTGCAGCTGGTGTGGTCTACCCCGAAGACGACACGAGCGGATAACGATCTGAAAACGTCGATACGGCCGCCTAGTTGATCAGGCATTGAGCCGCCAGATGGCCAGGTTGAGCAGGGCGGCGTAGGAGACCCAGGCCCAGTACGGCAGCAGCAGAATCGCGGCGACCCGGGAAATCCGGGAGGAGAGCAGGAGAGTCCCGCCGATCGCCGACCACAACAGAACAATGTCGGCGAAGGCCAGCCCGTACTGACCGGCTCCGAAGAAGAGGGGGCTCCACACCGCGTTGAGCACCAGCTGCGCCCCCCACGCCCAGAACGCGGCACCGAAGCCGCCACGTCGCCAGATCAGCCAGCCAGAGACCGCGATCATCGCGTAGAGCACCGTCCAGACCGGGCCGAACACTTCCGCCGGGGGAGCCCAGGCAGGCTGCTCGAGGCCGACGTAGTCGGCGCTGCTGTCACGGGCCCCCACCCCGCCGAGCGCAGCAGCGCCGCCGACGGCCGCGCCGAAGCCCAGCAGGGCCAACCATCGGCGTCGGCCACCGGCCCCCTCGGAGTTCCGCACGCTCTGGTACACCCGGGAGTGTCGTTCCATCCGTCAGCTGAGAACGTTGACCCCGCCTGGTCCGACCAGCAGGCCGCCGATGATGAGGACGATTCCCCACAGGATCCGCTGCCGGAACAGGGCGAGAATGCCGGCCGCCACCAGGACGACCGAGATGAACCAGAGAATCAGCTCCACGCCGGTCGGTTACCCAAGCTGCCCATCCGGGAAACCTCGCCCGGTTCGAGGTGCTCACCCAGGTGAAAGACGCTGTACGCCTGCTTGATTACCGGGTGTGCCACGTTACGCACCCGCACTCCTCCGGGTGTGGTGCCGCGTTCGGTCCCGTGATGAGCATGTCCGTGTAGGGCGAGCGTGGTGGGGGCTGAGTCGATCGCCTGGCCAAGTTGGTAGCAGCCGAGGAAGGCATAGATCTCCGGTGGCTCGCCGGCGAGCGTGTCGGGCACCGGGGAGTAGTGGGTCAGCGCCACCAGCAGGTCGCAGTCGAGGGAATGGAGGGCGGCCTTGAGCGCGTCCGCGCTCTCGGTGCTGGCTCCCACGAACGCCTTCATCTCCGGTTCGCCGAAGTCGGCGGCGCAGCGCCCGGCGAAGCCACCTCCGAATCCCTTCACCCCGGCGATGCCGAGCCGGCTGCCCGCGCAGTCCAACACCGTCCCGTTGCCCTCCAGCACGGTGATTCCCGCATCCTCCAGCACCCCCACCACCTGCGGTACCTCATCGCACTGGTAGTCGTGGTTGCCGAGTACGGTCACCACCGGCACCCCCAGGCCACCGAACTCGCGTGCCACACACTGCGCCTCGGCCTCGGTGCCGTGGCGGGTCAGATCACCGGCGAGCAGCAGCACGTCTGCGTGGTTCGGCAACTCCTCAAGGGCCGGCCGGAAGCGGCCGACCACGTCCTCGTCCAAATGCACGTCGCCCACAGCGGCGATTCGGATCACCATCGGGCCTCCCTCAGGGCAGTTGTTCGATTTCCGTGGGCGGCTGCGCACGGACCACCCCGATGTCGCTGGTGACCGCCAGCTCCGGGAAGTGCTCGGCGACCCGCCGAAGAATCTCGTCCCGGCGCTGTGCGCTCTCCACCTCGCCGTGCAACACCAGGCCGAGTTCCCGGCGGACCACGGTGATGCCCTGCTCGGCGACCTTGGGGTCCTCGGCGAGGAGCCGGTGAATCTCGGCAGCCACGTACTCGTCGGTCTTTCGTCGTGTGTCAACGTCGCGGTGCTCGGTCACGGTGTCCCCTCTCGTTCCGGGGTGCCGGCGTACGCCACCACCTCAAGCCGGTCCAGCAGCACCAGGAACGCCTCGGCGTACGGCGAGTGGCGCGTGTCCCGGCATACCCGTTCCCAGTCGATCTGCTCGCGTAGCGAGCGAGCCAGGGGCAGACCCCGGGCGAAGTCGCAGTAGTGCTGCGAGAAGCTGAGCAGCTTGTGCATCATCAGCTGGGTCGCCGAGAGCACCGGCATGTGGATCGCGTCCACCGGCCGGACGATGGTCTCGACGAAGGTCTTGTCCGTCACCGGGGTTTCGACGGGTCGGTGGATCAGGTCCACCACGCGGTCGTCGTCGAAGACCTTGACCAGCCAGTCCTCGGGCGGGCGCTCGGCGAGGAAGCCGGCCGCGACCAGGGCACTCAGGGCCTGGTCAACGTCTGCCTCCCGGATCAGGAAGTCGACGTCGTGTTCACTGGAGTGGCCGCCGTGCGCGTAGACCGCGAAGCTACCGCCGAGCGCGAAGGGGATGTCTTCCTGCTTGAGCACGGCGGCAACCTTCTTCAGCGTGTGCACCAGGGTCTCGGCCCCGCGCTCGGCCATCTGGCTCTCCGTTCCTGGTGGTCGGGCGGAAGTGTCAGGTCGGTACCCGGCATCGTGGTCCCCCACACCTGGCACAGCGTGCGGGAAGAGCGTCAACCACTACCAAAGGTGGTGGATCGGCCGAATGAGCGGAAGCGTGGGTCGGATAGCGTGTGCAGGGTGGCCGATTCCAAGGGGGCGCGAAGCGGCAGGGCTCGACTGCGCCGCGGTAGGGCCAGGCTGCGCCGCGGTAGGGCCAGACTGCGGGCCGTCGCCCTGATCGGCATCGACGGTTCAGGTAAGACGACGCAGGCTCACCGGCTGGCCGCTGCGCTGACCGAGACTGGGCTCCCCGCCACCTACCATCGCAACGCCGGTGGCCGGCGTTTCCTCAGCCGGATGGCACGGCGGCTGGGTCGGCGGGACGCGCAGCGGCTGCTCGGGCGGGCCGGCCTCTTGGTCGCAGAGTCCGTTCTGCGCTGGCTCGCCATCGCCGCCGCCCTGCTGGGGCGCCGGCTGACCGGCCGGGTCGCGGTGATGGACCGCTACTCCGCCTGCCAGTACGCGAGCATTCGGGCGCACGGCGGTCACCGGTGGGAGCGGTTGGCCCGGCTCGGCTACCGGCTCTTTCCCCGGCCGCAGGTAACGTTCCTGCTCGCCGTTGACCCGGCTGAGGCGTACCGGCGGATCGAGCGGCGCGGCACTGACCACGAGAGCATGCGATACCTGATTGCGGCGGATCGCGCGTACCGGAGCCTGCCAGAGCACTCCACCTTTGTGCTGGTGGACGCGGACCGTTCGGCGGACGAAGTGAGCCGACAGATCTGGGAGCACCTGCACGATTGGTTGGGCGGGGCGCCGGAGTCGGCGGAAAAGTCGGCCCGGGTTTCGGTGTATTGATCGGCAAGACTGGTGGGGTGGTCGCCGGCTGGCCCGGCCTGGAAGCTACCCACGGATTGTTCACCCTGGCCTGGGGTATCACCATGGGTGTGGATGAACCGACCGGGCCGCCGTGGCATGTCCCGGCGTGACCAGGATCGCAGCTCGGTGGTGACCCGGGTCGCTGTGCCCTTGGTCGGGGTGGTGTTGCCATTGTCCTGGGCCTGCGGCCGTCGATCCAGCTAACGGACGTGGTGCTCAGCTCAGGGCCGCTACCTGAGGTGCTGACAGCAAATATGGATCGTGCTCTCAGCTAATTATCAGGCATTCGTGACACGTTCGACTCACGATATGGAATCCCTGACGCGTCTCAACTGTTGTTCAGGTGTCAGCGCCGATGAGCAGCAGCGAAAGGTACGGGGAGGGAGCTGGCGGACGTGGGGATGGCAAGGAACCGGGCAACCGGCGCGAGCGAGGGGACCGTGGGCAACGTGGACAAGAATATCGGCATGCGGACCGACGAGGTTGCCGAGGAGCGCGACCTGGTCGGCGTCTACCTTCACGAGATTTCCCGGACGCCGTTGCTGGATGCCGCCACGGAGGTTGATCTTTCCAAGGCGATCGAGGCCGGCCTCTACGCCGAGCATCTGCTCGACGAGGACCGCGTCCCGGCCGGCGTTGAGAGTTCGGAGCTCCAACGGCTGGTCGCAGAGGGGGTGCGGGCCAAGGATCTGTTCATCCGGGCCAACCTGCGACTAGTCGTGTCGATCGCCCGGCGGTATGTCCGTTCCGGGATGCCCATGCTGGATCTGATCCAGGAGGGCAACACCGGTCTGGTCCGGGCGGTGGAGAAGTTCGATTACGAGCGTGGCTTCAAGTTCTCTACCTATGCGACCTGGTGGATCCGCCAGGCGATCAGCCGGGCGATTGCCCAACAGGAGCGCACCGTACGGCTGCCGGTGCACCTGGTGGAGGATGTCAACCGGATGCGGAACGTGGCCCGGCAGCTCACCCGTGAGCTCGGCAGCGACCCGGAGCCGGAGCAGATCGCGACGGCGCTCGGCGTCACCGTCGAGCGGGTGAACGAGCTGGTTCGCTGGTCGCAGGACACCGTGTCGTTGGATACCCCGGTCGGTGACGATGGCGACACCAACCTCGGCGACCTGGTCGCCGACAGCGACGCGCCGTCACCGGAGGAGATCGTCCTCACCGGCCTGGAGCGGCAGCGCATCGAGGGTCTTCTTAGCCACCTCGACGACCGTTCGGCGGGCATCATGCGTGCGCGGTACGGACTCGAGGATGGCCGGGAGCACTCGTTGACCGAGGTGGCTTCCCGCTTTTCGCTGTCGCGGGAGCGGATCCGGCAGCTAGAGATTCAGGCGCTCGGCCGGCTGCGCGAGCTGGCCCGCGCCGAGGGGCTTCAGGCAGCAGCCTGAGCGCACCGGGCCGGCGTCCCTTGGGACGCCGGCCCGGTGCAACTCGGGGCGGGGTTGGTCAGCGGACCCGGCCATACCCCACGATCGGCATGATGTGCATGTCGCGTTTGACCACGTTGCGGCCCGCGGTGGGGGCGTCGATGATCTGACCATTGCCCACATAGAGGGCGACATGCCCGAGCCTGCGATAGAAGACCAGGTCGCCGGGGCGTAGGTCGCGGCGGTTGATGTGCGCCACCACCTTCCACTGCCGGCGGGTGCTGTGCGGGAGCGACTTTCCGGCCGCTCGCCACGCCGCCGAGGTCAGGCCTGAGCAGTCGTAACCGGCGCCGCCGTCCCCGCCCCACCGGTAGGGCTTGCCCAGCGCCCCGTACGCGTACCGCACCGCCACCCCGGCCGCGCCGGAGACCGATGGTGCCGCTCGGGCATGGTCCGCGCCGGCCGTGGCGGGTTCGGTTGCCCGGCCGTACGCCTGCCGGCGCAGCTCGTACAGCTCGGCCAGGTCGCGCTCGATTCGCTTACGGGTGCTGGCCAGCTTCTGGGCCTGCGCTGCCGCCTTCTCCACCGCGGCCTCCAGCCGGGTCCGCTGCGCGAGGAGCTGACGCTGGTCGTTGGCGAAGGCGGTGATGCGTTTCTGCCGTTCCTGGGCGAGTCGGTCAGCGGTGGTGAGCCGGTTGAGTATGGTCGTGGCGTCGTCCGGGCTCAGTAGCGCGGTGGCGGTGCCGAGTTCACCGGTCTTGTACGCGGCCACCGCCAGCTGGTTGACCTCAGCCCGGCTCTGCGCGACCTGCTGCTCGAGCGGACCCAGCCGGGCGGTTAACCGGGTCAGGGTGGCTTTGTTCGCCTTGAGGTCTTCGGCGAGGGCGTTGTGCGCCTCCACGACCTGTTCCAGCTCCGCGGAGGCTTTCTCGATCCGCCGGGTTAGCTCGGCGGGAGAGGGCTCGGCCTGGGCGGGCGCGACCGGTGCGACCGGTGCGACCAGCGTGGCCGAGATTGTCGCGATGGCGAGAGCGGGAAGTCGTTTTCGGATGGACGGCAAGTGCGACGGCTCCTTCTCCCCACCAGCCACCGGGTAGGGGCCCAGGCCCCAGCGGCGCCGGACCCGCGCCCTCCGGATGAAGAGCGTGTGAGCGGGCCAACCGGGACAAGGTAACCCGGGGCAGAAGTGACCCGCAGGGGAAATGGAGGCGATTGTTGCCGAATGGAAGTAAGTGAACTTTTATCGGGCGGGGGCGTTGGTCGCCGGCTCCGGGGCTGCGGCCTGCCCGGTCACCCACCCGCTCACCCGCCGTTCGGCGAAGAAAGAGACGAACGGAACCGTTCCCGCCAACATCACCAAGATCATGCGCGACAACGGCCAGCCGGCTCGCCGGGACAGATCGAAGGCAGTCACCAGATAGACCATGTAGAGGAAGCCGTGGGCCTGGCCCACCGTCTCCACCACGATCGGGTAGTCGAAGCCGTATTTGAGCGGCATTCCGATCACCATGAGTAGGATCAGCACCACGCCGACGATCCAGGCGATCACGCGGTACCGGGTCAGGGCTGCGCCCACCGTCGTCCGTCCTTCCGACCCGGCCTAGCCGGGGTAGTCGCCGGGCCGAGCACCCGGATTGTCGGTCAACCACCGCAGGTAGCGGTTGTAGGCGGTGAGCTCCGGATCGTCACTGTCCGGCTTGGTGGCCGCCGTGCGGCTGACCCGGATGGGCCGGCGCACCGCCAGCTGGGTTGGCTCGGCGGTCGCGGACGACCCGGTGGTCCCCGCCGCTGGGCTCGGTGTCTCGGGCCCGCGAAGCTCCTGGCGGATCTCCCGCCACCAGACGAAGACGACGAAGCCGGCGAAAACCGGCCACTCCACGGCGTATCCCCAGCTGATCGGATTGCCGCCGGCCGCGCGGCTGAGCTGCCACCAGCCAAGCCCGAGGAAGCCCACGACGAGCACGACCATGGCCACGTGACGCACGATCCACGCCGGGGTCCAGAGCCGCTTCATGGCCTCGAGGGTACCGGGGGCAGTGGCGCGTTCCGACAGCCGTGTCCTGGCGGCGGGCTGGTTTGCCGGGACCTCGGGTGGGCATCCGGCCAGACGCCAGCCCAGAACAGTGAAGGGGGCGATGATGACCGGATCCGTGCGGCGGGATGAGCACCCGAGCCCGGAGCAGCGGATGCCCGAATGGGATGGAGATCACCTGCACGACCGGGCCTCCGACACTGCGGGCTCCGACGGCGAGGTGCTCGGCATCGATCCTGCCGAACTCGGCGATGCCGACCTGATCCGCGAGTTGCACAGCCTGCACCGAACGCGGCTGGACACCCTGCGGCACGCCGCCGACGCGGCGCTCGCCACCCACCTGCGCCGGACCGCCGAGCTCGAGACCGAGTACCTCGCCCGGCACCCGGGGCGGGAGGTCGACCCGAGCCGACTGCGGGAGCCGTGATGGCGTCGGCAGAGCGGGGCATTTCGGCACCCCCGGAGGTCGTGTTCAACACGGCAATTGATCCGAACCGGATGTCGGCGTGGCTCCCCGAGCCGCTTCGCGCCGACGGCCGGCCGGCTACTGACATCCGGCCGGCGGAGCTGACGGCCCGCTGGCGGGCCACCGGGGACTGGACCGCCGAGATCCGGGTTGACCCAGCCGACGCCGGTGGGGCGTGGATCCGGCTCGACCTGACTGGTGGCACCGCCGAGCGGCTGGTGGACGAGGCGTTGGAAGACCTCGCCCAAGCAGTGGTCGACAACCTGCAGGCGGGCTGAGTGAGCGCAACCGCCGGGCCGAGGCTCAGCGACCGATCAAGGGAGACCGGTGACCGAGTTGAAGGCGAAAGTGACCCGTCTGCGTCGGGCCTACGCGCCACACGAGTACCGACCGCTCGGCGGCTATCTCGTGGCGATGGGCGCCTACGTCGGGGTGACGGCCACGATCGCTGGGCTGGTGAAGGCGACTCGGCGGCCGGTACCGGAGCGGCCCGCGACGGCCGACGTGGTCCTGCTGGCCATCGCGACCTACAAGCTCAGCCGGCTGCTCTCCAAGAAGGCGGTGACCAGTCCGCTGCGGGCCCCGTTCACCCGCTACGCCCGGCCGATCGGCAGCGGCGAGGTGATGGAGGAGGTGCGCGACTCGGGCAGCTCCACCCGGCACGCCGTCGGTGAGCTGCTCAGTTGCCCATTCTGCCTAGCCGTCTGGGTAGCTACCGGGCTCACCGGTGGGCTGGTGCTGGCGCCGCGGCTGACTCGTCTCGTCGCCACCGCTCTCACCGCGATGACGGCGTCGGACTTCATCCAGCTGGCGCACGCGATGGCGCAGCGGGCGGCCGAGCGGAGCGAGGATTAGGCAGCCGGCCGAGCAGGACATCCATCGCGGGCGGGGCCGGGCAGCCCGGCCCCGCCCACGATCACACTCAGCTCTCGTCGCCCGACCAACCTCGGGGAGACTCCTCCTCCCGCTCGTCGGCGTCCGCGCCGGTGATGATGTCCCGATCGACTGCCGTGACATCGTGTTCCCGGGCGAAGTCCGGATCCGGCAGCGTGTCCCGGCCCTCCGGTGGCTGGCCGAGAGCCGCGAGCTGTTCGTGCTGCTCCGAGCGCCGATGGGCGGGCTGGGACATGTCACTCTCCTTCGCGTCGGATCACCGAGCTGCGTACCCGCCCCGGCATCGTCGGGCCTGCGGACCGGCTCGTCGGAGGAGGTCCGTTTAGGTGGCTGACCCGCCCAGCAGGTCGGCCGCCTCGTCCACGGAGTACTCCCCCTCGGGCAGCCCGCCGATGCGGGTGAGTAGCCCCGCCGGCATCTGGGCGGCGACCGCCCGCCGGTAGATGTCGCCCTGACTGATCCGTTCCTGGCCTCGGTATAGATCCTCGAGTAGGTCGTCGAGACGGCGCAGGTTCGACTCGGTCTCGGGCACCGCGGTTACGGGTGGGTTGTCGGTCACGGCGCCCAACTACCCGCGGCCGTACCCCGTAAACCACCCGTCCCGCGATCAGACCGGGGTGACGGCCGGAGCCCGACGGCGGGTGCGCACGGCGGCCGCCAAGTCGGTCAGGACCTCCTCCGTGGTGTCCCAGCCGATGCAGGCATCGGTGATCGACTGCCCGTACGTCAGCTCGCGGGTCGGGTCCAGGTCCTGCCGACCCGGGAGCAGGAAGCTCTCCAGCATGACGCCGACAATGCCGTGCTGGCCGCCGGCGAGTTGGGCGGCCACGTCGGCGGCGACGAGCGGCTGGTTACGGTGGTCCTTGCCGCTGTTGGCGTGGCTGGCGTCGATGACCAGCCGTTCGGGAAGCCCGGCGGCGCGCAGCAGCGCCAGCGCGTCGTTCACCGACTCGGCGTCGTAGTTCGGCTGGTTACCGCCGCCGCGGAGCACCAGGTGGCCGTCGGTGTTGCCGCGGGTGTGCATGATCGCCGGGGTGCCGGAGGCGTCGATGCCGGGGAAGACGTGCGGCACGCCGGCCGCCCGGATGGCGTCCACCGCGGTGGAGATGCTGCCGTCGGGACGGTTCTTCATTCCGATCGGCATGGACAGGCCGGAGGCGAGCTGGCGGTGTACCTGGCTCTCCACCGTCCGGGCGCCGATCGCGCCCCAGGCCACTGTGTCGGCGATGTACTGCGGCGTGATGGGGTCCAGGAACTCGCAGCCGACCGGAAGACCCAGGCGCAGCACGTCGATCAGGAGCGCCCGGGCCCGGCGCAGGCCCGTGTTCACATCACCGGAACCGTCCAGCCCGGGGTCGTTGATGAGTCCCTTCCAACCGACGGTCGAACGCGGCTTCTCGAAGTAGACCCGCATCACCACGAGTAGGTCGTCGGCGAGCCGATCGGCGAGCTCGCGCAGTCGGTGCGCGTAGGCGAGGGCGGCGACCGGGTCATGCACCGAACAAGGGCCGACCACTACCAGGAGGCGGTCGTCGGTGCGGTCCAACACTCGGCCGACGGCCCGTCTGCCAGTAAGTACGGCCGAGGTGAGCGGATTGTCCAGGGGGAGCTCGTGGTGTAGCAGGGCCGGGGTGGTCAGCGGCACTACGCGGTCGATCCGCTGGTCGCTGATCCGGTTCGTCTCGGAGGTGGTCACGGTGGGCATCCCTTCGCCGACCGTGCCCGGGGCCGGTGCCCGGGAGAGCCGGCTGCTCGTACGCAAAAAGGCAGGAGCGGAAGCTCCTGCCTTGCCGGCTCGTGCGGGTGACGTCAGCTCACGATGAGGTCACCGGCGGGAGAGCCGGCTGCCTAAACCATCGATACGAGCGTGTCATGTCAGTGAGTCTACCCGACTTGACGGCAATGGCCACTCGCCCGTTCGGAAAAGCTCATCTGATTTTTACCAGCTTCGATGGCGATATCGATAGGTTTGTGGCGGCAACGACCGACCACTCCCTGTCCCGGAGGTTTCGATGGATCGTCGTACTCTGCTTCGCGCTGGCGTCGCCGGTGGCGCCGCGGCCTTCTCCGGCAGCCTCTGGGCTGGTGCCGCGCTGGCCGACCCCGCCCAGCCTGGCGAGAGCCCCTACGGCCCCCTGCAGTCAGCCGACGCCTTGGGTATCCAGCTACCCGTGGGATTCACCAGTCGGATCGTGGCCCGGTCCCGGCAGGCCGTCACCGGCACCGCATACGCCTGGCATGACGCGCCCGACGGCGGCGCCTGCTTCGCCGCCGGTGCCGGCTGGATCTACGTCTCGAACTCGGAGATCACTCCGGGTGGCGGTGCGTCGGCGATCCGGTTCAACGCCGACGGCAGCATCGCCTCGGCCTACCAGATCCTGTCGGGCACACGGCAGAACTGCGCGGGTGGCGCTACGCCGTGGGAGACGTGGCTCTCCTGCGAGGAGGTCAGCCGAGGCTACGTCTACGAGACCTACCCGACCGGTGGTGCGAACGCTCTACGGCGGGACGCGATGGGTCTGTTCAAGCACGAGGCCGCCGCCTGCGATCCAAGCCGTCAGGTGATCTACCTCACCGAGGATGAGAGGGACGGTTGTCTCTACCGGTTCCGGCCGACGACCTGGGGTGACCTCTCGGCCGGCACCCTGGAGGTGCTGGTGGCTGGCACCGCCACCAGCGGCCCGGTGTCCTGGGCCCCAGTGCCCGACCCGGACGGCTCGCCGACGTACACCCGGGACCAGGTCTCCGGGGCGAAGCGGTTCAACGGCGGGGAGGGCTGCTGGTACGCCGACGGGACCTGTTGGTTCACCACGAAGGGGGACAACCGGGTCTGGGCGTACGACGCGGTCAACGAGCGCATCGACCTGGCGTACGACGACTCGTTGGTCTCCGGCACCGCACCGCTGACCGGGGTGGACAACATCACCGGCACTCCCGGCGGTGACCTCTACGTCGCCGAGGATGGCGGCAACATGGAGATCAACATCATTACCCCGGACGAGGTCGTCGCTCCGTTCCTGCGGATCACCGGTCAGTCCCGGTCGGAGATCTGCGGCCCGGCGTTCTCCCCCGACGGCACCCGGTTCTACTTCTCGTCTCAGCGCGGCACCTCCGGATCGTCCTCCGGCGGCATCACCTACGAGGTACGCGGCCCGTTCCGCTGAGCGAGTCGGCGGGGCCCGTGGCTGAGTCAGCGCGTCGGGCCCCGTCTCGGGGTGTGCCGTCCGTGTGTTGGGCCCGGTCCCGCGGCGCGCGGTCCGCGCGCCGCGGAGATCGGATAGCGTCCTCCCATGCCCGACAGCGGTTTTCCCTGGCCCATCGAGACGACCCGACTGGATAACGGCCTGCGCGTGGTGGTGAGTGAGGACCGCACCGCCCCAGCCGTGGCCGTCAACCTCTGGTACGACATCGGCTCCCGGCATGAGCCGGAGGGGCAGACCGGCTTCGCCCACCTCTTCGAGCACCTGATGTTCGAGGGTTCGACAAACGTGGCGAAGACCGAGCACATGAAGCTGGTCCAGGGGTGTGGTGGGTCCCTCAACGCCACCACCAACCCGGACCGCACCAACTACTTCGAGACGGTCCCCGCCGAGCACCTGGAGCTGACCCTCTGGCTTGAGGCCGACCGGATGGGCGGGTTGGTGCCGGCGTTGACCCAGGAGACGCTGGACAACCAGCGGGACGTGGTTAAGAACGAGCGACGGCAGCGCTACGAGAACGTCCCGTACGGCGACGCGTGGCTGCGGCTGTTGCCGCTGCTCTACCCGCCCGGCCACCCGTACCATCACGCCACGATCGGCTCGATGGCCGACCTGAACGCCGCCGACCTCCCCACCTTCCAGGCGTTCCATACCGCGTACTACGCGCCGAACAACGCTGTTCTCACGGTCGTCGGCGACACCTCCGCCGCCGAGGTCTTCGCCTTGGCCGAGAAGTACTTCGGTGCGATCCCACCCCGACCGGAGATCCCGGCCGCGCCGGACGGCCAGCACGTTCCCGGCGCCGGCGTGGCGACGACGGAGACGGTCGTCACCGAGGTTCCCGCGCCCCGGGTGTACGTCGCGCACCGTACCCACCCGTTCGGCACTGCCGGCTACGACGTGACCAGTGTGCTCGCCACCGTCCTCGGCAGCGGGCGGGGCAGCCGGCTCTACCAACGGCTCGCCGACGGGGAGCGGATCGCGCAGCCGGACCTGGTCGGGGCGTACGGGGTGGACCTGGCATACGCCCCGGCTCCGTTGATCGCCACCGCCACCGCCCGCCCCGGGGTGCCGGCCGAGCGGTTGGCCGCCGGGTTGGGCGAGGTCGTGGACGAGTTGGCCACGGTGCCGGTTACCGCCGCGGAACTGGACCGAGCCAAGGCCCTGCTCAGCACCGCCTGGTGGCGGCAAATGTCGACCGTGGAGGGTCGGGCCGACACCCTCGGCCGGTACGCGACACAGTTCGGCGACCCGCGCCGAGCGGCCGAGCGGCTGCCGGCGTGGCTGGCGGTGACCGCCGACCAGATCGCGGCGGTGGCCGCCGAGGTGCTCGCCCCCGCCGACCGGGTGACCCTGACCTACCTGCCCGAGGAGAGCTCATGACGCTGATCAGCACCCGGCCCGGTCCGGGGGCCGCCCGACCGTACCGGTTTCCGCAGGTGGTCCGCCGCGGTGTCGCGGGTGGGCAACTGGTCGCCGCGCACCTGCCGGGGCAGTCGCTGGCGGTGGCGCTGTTGCTGCTCGATGCCGGTGCTGGCCGTGAACCACAGGGGCGGGAGGGGCTGGGCACGGTGCTCGCCAAGGCCCTGGAAGAGGGGACTGCGCAGCGGGACGCGACCGCGTACGCGCTGGCCATCGAGGCGCTCGGCACCGAGTTGGTGGCCGGCCTGGACTGGGATTCCTTCCAGGTGAGCGTGCAGGTGCCGGTGGATCGGCTGCCCGCCGCCGTGGAGCTGTTGGCCGAGGCGGTGCGTACGCCGCGGCTGGAACCGGACGATGTCCGGCGGGTTCGCGATGATGAGGCGACCGCCCAGCGCATGGATTGGGCGAATCCGGGCCCGCGGGCCGATGCGGCGCTACGGGCTGACCTGTTCGGCGCCGAGAACCGCTGGGGCCGGCCACTGTACGGAGATCCGGAGACGGTGGCCGCGCTGGAGGTCGAGGACGTCCGCATCTTCCACTCGGAGTGGTTCCTTCGGCCGGGCACTCTGATCGTCGTCGGGGACCTGGAGCGACTCGACCTGGACGCGCTCGCGGCAACGGCGTTCGCCGGCACCGGTGGCGGCGCGGTGGACCGGGGTGGCCCGGTCGAGGTCACTCCGCGCGACAGCAGCAAGATCATTTTGGTGGATCGGCCGGGCTCGGTGCAGTCGACGCTGCGGCTCGGGCATCCGTCGCCGCACCGCGCACACCCCGACCACGTGCCGATGCGGCTCGCCGGCACCGTTCTCGGTGGCGCCTTCACCTCCCGGCTCAACCACCTGATCCGTGAGGTGCGGGGCTACACGTATGGGATCCGGGGCGACTTCGTGTCGTCTCGTCGGTTCGGGCGGTTCGCGGTCAGCTCCGGCGTGCAGACCGCGGTGACCGCGCCCGCGCTGGTCGAGGCGGTCGGCGAGATCACCCGTACCCAGCAGACCGGGGTGACCGAGCCGGAGCTGGCGGTGGCCCGCTCCTGGCTGGCCGGTCAGCTCTCGGTCGAGTTGCAGACGCCGCGGGCGATCGCCGCGGCGCTGACCACGCTGGTCGTTCACGACCTGCCAGACGACTACCATGCCCGGCTGCGTGCGGCGCTGCTCGCTGCTGAGGTCGAGGAGGTCTCGGCGGCCGCCGCCGCGCACCTGCACCCGGAGGGCTTGACGTTGGTAGTCGAGGGGGACGCCAACCTGATCCGGGCCGAGCTGGCAGCGACCGAGCTGGGGGAGGTCGTTACCAGCACTCGCTGACCGGCCGCCGCCCGGATCGCCAGGTCCGGGCGGTGGGAAAGGATTCTTGGTTGGTGGGCTCGGCTGGGTAGCCTCGCGGGTATGAGGATCGGCATTGTGGGGGCCACCGGCCAGGTCGGTGGGGTAATGCGGCAGGTGTTGGCGGAGCGGGAGTTCCCCGCGGAACAGGTTCGGCTGTTCGCCTCCGCGCGGTCGGCGGGGCGGACCCTGCCATGGCGCGACGGCGAGCTGTTGGTGGAGGACGCCGCCGTCGCCGACTACTCGGGGCTGGACATCGTTCTCTTCTCGGCCGGTAAAGAAACCGCGCGGGATCTGGCCCCCCGGGTCGCCGAAGCCGGAGCTGTGGTGATCGACAACTCGTCGGCTTTTCGGATGGACCCGGCGGTGCCACTCGTCGTCGCCGAGGTGAATCCGCACGCTGCCCGGCAGCGGCCCCGAGGGATCATCGCCAACCCGAACTGCACCACGATGGCCGCGATGCCGGTGCTGCGTCCGCTGCACGCCGAGGCGGAGCTGGTGAGTCTCGTCGTATCGACATATCAGGCGGTCTCCGGTGCCGGCCTCGCCGGTGTGGCAGAGCTGGATGAGCAGGTCCGGAAGGTGGCCGAGCACGCCAGTGGCCTCACCTTCGACGGCGCGGCCGTGGACTTCCCGGTGCCCCGGTCGTTTGCCCAGTCGATCGCGTTCAACGTGCTCCCGCTCGCCGGGTCGATCGTTGACGACGGCTCCGAGGAGACCGACGAGGAGCAGAAGCTGCGGAACGAGAGCCGCAAGATCCTCGAGATCCCCGAGCTCAAGGTCTCCGGCACCTGTGTCCGGGTACCCGTCTTCACTGGCCACTCACTTCAGGTCAACGCGCGCTTTGCCCGGCCGATCACCCCGCAGCGGGCCCGGGAATTGCTGGCTGACGCGCCCGGTGTCGCCCTCTCCGAGGTGCCCACCCCGTTGCAGGCCGCCGGTCAGGACCCGACCTATGTGGGCCGAATCCGCGCCGACCAGACCGTCGAACACGGTCTGGCCCTCTTCTGCGCCAACGACAACCTGCGCAAGGGGGCGGCGCTCAACGCCGTACAGATCGCCGAATTGGTCGCCGCCGAGCGCGCCTGAGTCGCACTGTCGGCGCCGCTCCCACCCCCGGGGCGGCGCCGACGTGTTTGGATTGTGGGTGACCCGACGAGGGAGGCAACCGTGACCGACCAGAGCCAGGCGCCGCTGCTCAAGCTTCTCGCGGAGCACCGGATGGGTGTGTTGGCGACGCTGCGGCGGGACCGGCCAGCGCAGCTCTCCACCGTGCTCTACCAGTACGACCCGGCGGCCGGGCTGATCCGGATTTCGGTCACCGATAGCCGGGCCAAGGTCGCCAACCTGCGGCGGGATCCGCGGGCCAGCTTCCACGTCAGCAGCGGCGCCGGCTGGGCGTTCGCGGTCGCCGAGGGGCGGGCCGAGCTGACTCCGGTCGCCGAGCAGGTGGACGATCCCACGGTCGAGGAGCTGGTCGCCCTCTACCAGGCGATGCAGGGTGAACACCCGGACTGGGACGAGTTCCGCCGGGAGATGGTGGCGCAGCGCCGGCTGGTGTTGCGGCTGCACATCGAGCGCGTCTACGGCCTTCCTCCGCGCGGCTGAGCGGCCACCCCATCGCGTCCGGGCTCGTTACCTGCCGCCTGGTGGGGGTAGTCCGCGGTGCCGACAGCGAGAGGGGAGCACCATGACAACGGTCGGAGAGTTCATGACGACCCGGTTGGTGACGATGGACGGCAACGACACGCTCATCGCGGCCGCTCAGGAGATGCGGGATTGCGCCATCGGGGACGTCGTGGTCACGGACGGCGACGAGGTGGTCGGTATCGTGACAGACCGTGACATTACGGTTCGGGCGGTGGCGGAGAACATGAACCCGGCCTCCACCCGGTTGAACGAGATCACCACCCGAGATGTGATCACGGTCAGCCAGTACGACGATGCCGTGGCCGCCGCCGACCTGATGCGCACGTACGCGGTGCGTCGCCTGCCGGTGGTCGAGGACGGGCAGCTGATTGGGCTGGTGTCGATGGGGGACCTGGCAGTGGAGCGGGAACCGCAGTCGGTGCTCGCGGACATCAGCGCGGACGACCCAAACAACTAGCGCGGCCCGGCCGCGTTTTACCCGGTCCGGGCGGGGTTAGCCGCTCCGGATCGGGGGACCCGTGCGTGGAGGTGCCGGCACGTCGGAATGTGCCAGGGGAGCCCATCGTTCGTGGGTGCGGGGCCGGCGGGAGGGGAGACCCATGTCGGAAGCGACCACGGCCTTCTTCAAGGATCTCGACCGGCGAGGCTGCGAGCCGCTGCTGATGAAGATCACCGCGACGGTCCGGTTCGACCTGCACGAGGGGGCGCACACGTCCCACTGGTTCGTCCGGATCGACCGGGGGCAGTTGCGGGTGAGCCGGGAGGATCGTGCGGCCGACGCGGTGATCGGGCTCAGCCCAGAGCTCTTTGAGGAGCTGGCCGCCGGCCGGGAGCACGGCATCGCCGCCAGCCTGCGGGGCGACCTGACGGTCAGCGGCGATCCACGGCTCTTCGTCCAGGTAGAGCGGCTCTTTCCCGGCGACCCACGCTCGCGTGGGCCGCGTCGAGTCGTCGAGCGGGAGGTTCGTTGATGCCGGGAAACACGGTGCGCATCCTCGACGGCAATACCTTCGTGGTCTCCGCGGAGAGTGGGGACATCGAGGCGACGCCGAACGAGCCGACCGGTCTCTTCTCGCTCGACACCCGTTTCCTGTCCACCTGGGTGCTGACGGTCAACGGCGAGCGGCTAAACCCGCTCTCCTATGATGACCTGCAATATTACGAGGCGCGGTTCTTCCTGGTGCCGGGGGCGGCGACACACTACGTGGACGCCAAGCTCTCGGTCGTCCGGGAACGGGCCGTGGGGGGAAGCTTCCGGGAGACGCTCACCATTCTCAATCACGACGAGAATCCGGTCGAGCTGGAGGTCCGGATGGCGGCGGCAGCCGATTTCGCCGACCTGTTCGAGATCAAGGACGACCGGCTGAGTAAGCAGGGTGAGATCTACACCGAGGCCGAGTCGGACCGGCTGCGGCTGGGCTACCGGCGTGGCAATTTCCGGCGCGAAACCATGATCACCTCGTCGGTGCCGGCGCAGTTCGACCAGGGTGGCTTCGCGTACACCCTCCACCTGGCCGCGAATGAGCAGTGGGTGGCGGAGATCGACGTCCGGACCCTGACCCTCGGCCCCGGCGGCCGGGACCTGCGCCGGGGCCTGCGTGCGCACGGCGACGAGCGGCTCGCCCTGGAACAGGACCTCAAGGAGTGGATCGCGAACGCTCCCCAGGTCAACAGTGAACGCGAGGATCTGACCGCGACGTACCGCCGCTGCCTGGTCGACCTGGCGGCGCTGCGCTTCGTTCCGTTCTCGCTGGGTGGGGCGGCGCTACCGGCCGCCGGCCTGCCATGGTTCATGACCATGTTCGGCCGGGACAGCATCCTGACCTGCCTGCAGGTACTGCCGTTCACCCCAGAGTTGTCCAAGACGACGCTACAGATCCTCGCCGCGCTTCAGGGCACCCGCTTCGACGACTTCCGGGAGGAGGATCCGGGTCGGATTCTGCACGAGATGCGGTACGGCGAGACGGCGGCCTTCGAGGAGCAGCCACACTCGCCGTACTACGGCTCGGTGGACGCGACCCCGCTGTTCCTTGTGCTCCTCGACGAGTACGAGCGGTGGAGTGGGGACGCCGATCTGGTGCGGGCGTTGCAGGTCGAGTGTCGGGCTGCGTTGAAGTGGATCGATGACTACGCCGACCTGGTAGGCAATGGCTACATCTGGTACGAACGACGCAACACCGACACCGGGCTGGAGAACCAGTGCTGGAAGGACTCCTGGGACTCCATCTCCTACCGGGACGGCACCCTGCCGCCGTTTCCCCGCGCCACCTGCGAGGTGCAGGGATACGCGTACGACGCGAAGGTGCGGGCGGCTCGGCTGGCCCGCGAGTTCTGGGACGACCCGGCCTTCGCCGAGCAGCTGGAGCGGGAGGCGGCCGACCTCAAGGAACGGTTCAACCGTGAGTGGTGGGTGGAGGACGGCGGGTACTACGCACTCGCTCTGGACCCGGACGGTCGGCAGTGCGACGTGCTCAGCTCCAACATCGGGCATCTGCTGTGGAGCGGAATCGTTGCCGACGAGCGAGCCCCGAGAATCGCCGAACACCTGGTTGGGCCACGGCTCTTCTCCGGCTGGGGAGTTCGAACGCTGGCCAAGGGGGAGGCCCGATACAACCCAATCGGCTATCACAACGGCACCATCTGGCCGTTCGACAACTCGTTTGTCGCCTGGGGCCTGCGCAAGTACGGCTTCGCGGAGGAGGCGGCGACGGTCGCCAGCGGCATCCTCGACGCCGCCCGCTACTTCGACGGTCGGCTGCCGGAGGCGTTCGGCGGCTACCCACGGGAGCTAACCAAGTTCCCGGTCGAGTACCCGACCGCGTGTACGCCCCAGGCCTGGTCCACCGGCGCCCCGCTGTTGCTGCTGCGGACGATGCTCGGGTTGGAGCCACACCAGGGCCACCTGGTTGTCGAGCCGCGTCTACCAGCGGGGATGGGGCGGATCGAGGTGCTGGACATCCCGGGCCGGTGGGGTCGAGTGGACGCGTTCGCCCGCGGCCGGCTCGACCTGCGCCAGCACGGCGACTGAGGGGCGCGGGCCCCGCCTTCGGGACCGCCATTGGCGGCTGTAGTCGGGGCCGGCAGCCGAAAGCAGACACGGCTTCCACCTACCGGGCGGTCCGCTGACCCGGGGTAAGGTCAGCGGATGCCGGAACTCGTGTATCCGCCCGTGATCGCCGCCGCCCAGACGATGTTCCGGGTACTCGACCTGAAAATCACTATCGAGGGTGCCCACCACGTTCCCCGTACCGGTGGAGCTGTCCTGGCCAGCAACCACGTCAGCTACCTCGACTTCATCTTCTGCGGGCTGGGCGCGCGCAAGTCGAAGCGGCTGGTCCGGTTCATGGCCAAGAAGTCCGTGTTCACGCACCGAATCTCCGGGCCGTTGATGCGGGCGATGCGGCACATCCCGGTCGATCGGCGGGCCGGCAGCGGCTCCTACGTCGAGGCGGTCACCGCGCTGCGGCGGGGCGAGGTGGTCGGGGTCTTTCCCGAGGCGACGATCAGCCGGTCGTTCACCGTCAAGCACCTCAAGAGCGGCGCGACCCGGATGGCCCAGGATGCCGACGTGCCGGTGCTGCCGGTGGCGCTCTGGGGAACCCAGCGGCTCTGGACCAAGGGACGGCCACGCACCCTCAGCCGGCGGCACACCCCGATCTCCATCCTGGTCGGGGAGCCGATGGATCCGGCTGCCTACCCGGACGCGAACGCGATGAACACCGACCTGGCCGAGCGGCTGAGCACCCTGGTTGACCGGGCCCAACGCGAGTACCCGGAGAGCCCGGCCGGCCCCGACGACAACTGGTGGCTCCCGGCGCACCTCGGCGGCGGCGCACCCACCCCTGCCGAGGCGGCCGTCCTGGATCGCTCCTGAACCGCTCGGGTTCAGCGGGTTCTGTTGAGCTCGTAGTCGGCGAGCACGGCGCCGGAGGGGGTTCCCTCCAGCCGCAGCAGATTCCACTGCCGTAGCTGCTCGTCACCCTCGCCGAGCAGTCGTCGTCCGGAGCCCAGCACCGCCGGGGCGATGACGAGCCGGAGCTCGTCAACCAGACTTTCCGCCAGTAGGGACTGGGCGAGGCGAATGCTGCCGTGGACGCCGATGTCGCCACCTGGACGCTCCTTGAGCCGGCGCACGAGATCGGCGACCGAGCCTGAGTGGACCGTGGTGTTGGCCCACGGCACTGTCGGAGTCGCCGAGCTGATGAGGAACTTCGGCACCGCGTTGATGAAGTCGGCGAAGGGCTGTTCCTCCGCCGTCGGCCAGTACGGCGCCCACTCGTCGTAGGTCCGTCGGCCGAGCAGCACGGTGTCCTGGGCCTTGATCGTGCGGGCGAGGTTGGCGTACATCACCTCGTCGAAGGTGAAGATGTAGCGGTCGGGTGCCTCCACCACCCCGTCCATCGACATCAGCGTGTAGAGCACGACCTTGCGCATGGAAGCTCCCCGGATTGTCGGTTCGGTCGACTGAGTGTCGAACTCCGGTATGACAAACGGCTCCGGGGCGCATGGGTAGCGGAACCATCGACGGCAGTCGGCAACGGATCCGGTCACCGACTACCGAGGCCCACCCCCGCGTCCCGTGCGGTGGAAGCTCTCCGCGAGGGTGCCGACGAACTGTCGTGGGATGAACGGGAACGTGTCGGTGAGGACGTAGTAGTAGGTGCCGTCGGGGTACTCGGGCGTGACCCCGTGTCGACCGTTGGCCGCGTCCAGTCCGCCGTGGCCCACCACAAACTCGAAATCCTCGGTGTACGTGCCGTCGTACGCGCCGCCCGGGCCATTTGGGCGCAGGCCGGAGCGCAGCCGGTACGAGGAGGTCAACTCGACGATCCCGGAGGTCGGGTCCATGGCGTCGCGGTAGCCCAGTCCCGCGTAGATGGGGAAGCCGTCGCCGGCCCAGCCGAGCAGCGGAGAATGGCGGCTCGGGTCCCGCTGATCGGCGAGAGCCGTGGGCAGGCCGTGGTAGTGGTACGCCCCGGTCGGCTGGACGTGGGCGTTGTTGTCGTCCAGGCCGAGGGTTGTCTTGGGCCCGATCGCCTCGATTGTCCAGCCGGAGGCCGGGTCCCGTCGGTACCACTCGGCGGCGAGGGGATCGAAGGGGACCCCGTTGACCGCGATGCCGAAGGGCTGCGGCAGGACAAACCGGGTGGGGCTACCGGCCCGCGTGCCGTGCAGCGGTAGCTGAAACTCGTACGCCTGGGCGGAGACGGTGTGGGGGTTGTTCGCGTTCGGGAAGCTACCCCTTGGGTGGTTCGGCAGTCCGTTGGCACGGATGATCCGACTGTCCCCAGCGACCGTCACGTCGATCTGCGTTCCGGTGGCGCTGTCGGCGATCGAGTAGCTACCGGTCAGCTCGGTCGACACCGGGGTGGTCGGTGTGTCGATGGAGGCGGCTGACGCCGAGGGGGCGTCGACTCCGGTGACCGTCGTCCGGCCACACGCCGAGACCCCGAGGGCGGCGGCGAGCCCACCGAGTAGGAAGACGCGGCGGGTGGGTCGACCAGAGCCGGATCGAGGAGAAGTCATACCCGCACTGTGGCTGCTGACTTCAGGTGTTTGCTGTGCGCTACCTGTGTACTAGCTGGATTCAGCACCGAGGCATCTCAGGCTAGTGTGGTTTCCGGGCGCGGGTGGACGCCACTCGTCGGGAAGGCCTAGGCATCAGCAGGCTCGGTTCCGCGCTGACGGGTCAGGAACGCCTCGATCCGGGCGAGTACTCCGTCCCACCCCTCGTTGGCGAAGTAGTCCCGGACCTCGGGAGTCGGGAAGCCGCTCTGGACGACGGTCATCAGGGTGCCGCCGTCCTTTTCTTCGAACGTAACCTCGATGCGGGTTGTCATGGTCATGCCGTCCGGGCTGGCGCCGGTGGACTCGGTGACGAGGCGGTGTGGGCGGTCGATCTCGAGGAATGTCTGTGTTTCCCGGAACAGCATGTCGGGGCTGGGTCCCCACACCGCGGTCTGCTGTCCACCAACCCGAAGATCGACCTCGATCTCGAGGATGTCGGGCTGTTCGTCGAGGATGGTGAACCAGATCTTCTGCTTCTCGGCGTCCGTGTACGCGTCGAAGACCTCCTCGGGTGTCGCGGGCAGGTGTCGCGTCATCTGCATGTCGAGCGTCATGAGTTCTGTCCCTTCGGGCCGGGCTGGAGAGTGAGATAGACGTCGAGCCCGTCGAGGCGGCGGGCCCAGAGCCGTTGGTAGAAGCCGATCCAGGCCATCGCCTCGTCCAGGGGCGCAGCGCCGAGGCGGCACTGACGTGAACGGCCAACCTTCTCAGTGACGACGAGCCCGGCGTCTTCGAGCACCTGGACGTGCTTCTTCATGCCGGTCAGGCTCATCCCGGTGGGCTCGGCGAGCTCGCCGATGGTGGCCGGGCCCTCGCCGAGCCGGATCAGAATGCCGCGGCGGGTCGGATCGGCCAGCGAGGCGAACACCCGGTCTAGGACATGTTGGTGAACCATGCAGTTCACTTTATGACACTGAACCCCTGAGTTCAACGAGTATGGTGTGGTCGAGCTGCCTGAAGATCTACAAGTGCGTCGCTTCCGGCCCCAAGGCCGCCTGCCCTCAGCGGGAGGCATGCCGGGCGGAGAGCGTGGCGGCTTCGTTGCCGCGGTTCACGCGCTCGAAGAATTTCTTCGCAATGCCGATACGGTGTGCGATGGCTGAAGGGTCGCATGTCGGTCATGGGCTGTTTAATGGGTCGTAATGGCACTCTCGGCCCAGTTAGTGCAGTAGTCGCCTTACAGGGAAGTACCACCTGATTCCGGTGTTGGTGATCGTCCTGAACGCCCTGCGGTAAGCCGTTTGTGGGTTTACTCGAGGTAAGCCCACAAAACGAGAAAGGTTCTCATACTGTGCTTCTGGGGGCTACAACCAGTTTGTAGCAGGGGCGTTCACCTTTACGTGATATGTCCCTTTCTGGTATGAGGAGAGGGCAGAGAGCTCAATGTCCAACTACCAAGCTCAGAACAATGCCGTCAACCCGCAGGCCGCGTCGAAGCGGCGACGCAAGCTCTGGATCGCCGCCGGTCTCACCGGGGCGGTCAGCATCGCCGCGGTTGGTCTCACCGGGGTCGGAGCCGGCGCCCGGGACCTGGCCCAGAATGCGGCCCAGATCGCCAGCAGCGGCGGTCAGGGCGCCGACGCGGGCGGCGAAGGACACGAGGGCCGCGAGGGCGGCTGGGAAGAGGGCCGCGAGGGCGGCTGGGAAGACCACCGCGAGGGCGGTTGGGAAGACCGCCGCGGGGGTGACTGGGACGGCAACCGCGACGCGGGGGATCGGGGGAAGAAGAAGCGGGGGAAGGAGGTGCCCTGTAAGACCGACAAGCTGATTCAGGCGATTGTCTATGCCAACAACAACCAGGGTGGCGTACTGGAGTTGGCGAAGGACTGCACCTACACGTTGACCCGTTCCGACGACGAGGGCAACGGCCTGCCGATCATCGAGGAACGCATCACGCTCCTCGGCGACAACACCAAAATCGTCCGGGATGGCCAAGCTGACAACTTCCGGATTCTCAACGTCGGCCGGAGTGGACACCTGAAGGTCAAGGATCTGGTCATCAAGGGTGGCCAGGTGGGTCCGCTGGCGACCGACGTTCCGGTTGATGGGGCTGCGGATCCCGGGGGGATGCCCCCCTTCTCGAACTCGGCGGACGCGCCCCAGGACGGCGACCCGGGTGCTATGCCCGTATGCGGAGACTGCGGCAAAGGTGCCAAGCCCGACCACCACGAACGGCACTCGAACGACGGCGGTGGTGTCCTGGTGCAGGACGGGGGCACGGCTGAATTTGAGAAGACCCACTTCGTCGACAACCAGGCTGGTGGAGTCGGGGGCGGGATCGCCAACTTCGGCAAGACGGAGCTCTACCACACCACGGCAGACGGAAACACCTCTCTGCTGCAGGGTGGTGGGATCTTCAACGCGGGTGTGCTGAGAACCAGCAAGTCCACGGTGAAGACCAACAACGCCATCTTGGCCGGTGGTGGCATCGCAAACGGTGCGAAGTTTGCCGATGAGGAGCGCCGGGATATTAAAGGCGGCACAGTCTGGATCGAAAAGACCGAGATCTTCAACAACGCGACGTTCGGCCCTGGTGGCGGCCTGTCCGATTTCGGCGGCAACACCATGATCGACCAGTCACGGGTCATTCGGAACGTGGCGAATGGATCCGGTGGCGGCATCTCGGCAGCCGGCAGGAGCAGCCTCGACGTAAAGGAAACAGAGGTAATTGATAACATCACCTTCATGTATGGTGGCGGCCTCAGCTTGCGGGACGGCACCGTCGCCAACGTGGTGAAGAGCGAGATCAAGAAGAACAGGGCGGTTGACGGTGCCGGTGCGTACAACCACCGGAGCGAGGTGACCTTCCGCGACAGCACGATCTCCGACAACTTTGCCGGTAACAGCACTGGCGGCGTCTACAACGTACGCGGCGAGGTTGACCTGTCGAAGACGAAGGTGTCACGCAACCTCTCCAAGATCGCACCCGGTGGCATGTTCAACGAGCGGGGCGAGGTCACGGTGGACAACAAGTCCGCGATCAAGGGCAACACCCCGACCAACTGCGAGGGCAGCCCGGACCCGATCGAAAACTGCTTCGGCTGATCGGCTGATCGGCTGATCGGCTGATCGGCGGCTGAACGGCTGAACAGCGGGTAGCGAACGAGAATCCCCAGCCCTGCGAGATCGGGCTGGGGATTCTCGTGCGCCAGGAGCCTCGGCCGCAGTCTGCGCGACCTCGTCGGGTTCGCCGCTGCCTTCGAAGCCCGCGCCCGGGCCGGTGGCCGTTGGAAATCAACTGTTGTCGTTTGGGGAGCTCGCCGTGATGGCCTGGTGACCGTCGATTCGCATGCTGGTGAGATGCGACGGACGGTGGTGCTGGGACTGATGTGCGCGTTGGCGCTGGCCGGGCTGACCGGATGTAGCGTGCCTATCGAGGGTGTGGTCGGGGTGCGGCTGGACGCCGACGGCCGGTTGGTCGGGGTGTTCGACTGGTGCCGGGGCAAGGCCGGGGCCGACACGATCATTCTCTACCTCGGCCTGAACGATGGCGGGGTCGCCGACGAGGTGATCCAGCTTGAGCGGGATCCTGCTCGCAGCGCCCACACCGCGGAGGAAGTCGTACTGCTTGATCCGGCGGCTGGTTGGCAGACGAAGCTGGCGCCACCGTCGTTAGATGACAGCCAGCTCTACAGCCTGCGCGCATGGAACGAAAACCCTGGCGCAGTGAAGGACTTTCCGTTTCGGATCAGCGAGCTGCGCGGCCATACGGGCTCCGCCGCGATCCTTACCAAGCAGTGGGCGGCCGGGGAACCTGGCGGCTTCGTTGCCGACTTTCACACGCCCGAAGAATTTGCTCGCTACGCCGATACGGTATGCGATGACTGAAGGGCCACAGATCGGCTATAACTGTTCAATCCGGTCGTAAGGGCATTCTCTGGCCTGGTAGCGCGCTACCTGCGTTATTGGCTTATACCACCTGATACCGGTGTTGGTGATCGTCCTGAACGCCCTGCGGTAAGCCATTTGTGGGTTTACTCGAGGTAAGCCCACAAAACGAGAAAGGTTCTCATACTGTGCTTCTGGGGGCTACAACCNNTTTGTAGCAGGGGCGTTCACCTTTACGTGATATGTCCCTTTCTGGTATGAGGAGAGGGCAGAGAGCTCAATGTCCAACTACCAAGCTCAGAACAATGCCGTCAACCCGCAGGCCGCGTCGAAGCGGCGACGCAAGCTCTGGCTTGCCGCCGGTCTCACCGGGGCGGTCAGCATCGCCGCGGTTGGTCTCACCGGGGTCGGAGCCGGCGCCCGGGACCTGGCCCAGAGTGCGGCCCAGATCGCCAGCAGCGGAGGTCAGGGCGCCGACACGGGCGGCGAGGGGCGCGAGGGCTACGAGGGCTACGAGGGCTACGAGGGCCGAGAGGGTCACGAGGGTGACTGGGACGGCAACCGTGAGGGCGGCTGGGAAGAGGGCCGCGAGGGCGGCTGGGAAGACCGCCGCGAGGGTGACTGGGACGGCAACCGCGACGCGGGAGATCGGGGGAAGAAAAAGCGCGGGAAGGAGGTGCCCTGTAAGACTGACAAGCTGATTCAGGCGATTGTCTACGCCAACAACAATCAGGGTGGCGTACTGGAGTTGGCGAAGGACTGCACCTACACGTTGACCCGTTCCGACGACGAGGGCAACGGCCTGCCGATCATCGAAGAGCGCATCACGCTCCTCGGCGACAACACCAAAATCGTCCGGGCCGACAACGCCGAGTTGTTCCGGATCCTCAACGTCGGCCGGAGCGGACACCTGAAGGTCAAGGATCTGGTCATCAAGGGCGGTAAAGTCGGTCCGCTGGTGATCAACATTCCGGTTGATGGGGCTGCGGATCCCGGGGAGATGCCCCCCTTCTCGAACTCGGCGGACGCGCCCCAGGACGGCGACCCGGGTGGTGTTATGCCCCCATGCGGAGACTGCGGCAAAGATGCAAAGAACGACCACCACGAACGGCACTCGAACGACGGCGGTGGTGTCCTGGTGCAGGACGGGGGCACGGCCGAGTTCGAGAAGACCCACCTCGTCGACAACCAGGCTGGTGGAGTCGGGGGCGGGATCGCCAACTTCGGCAAGACCGAGCTCTACCACACCACCGCAGACGGAAACGCGGCTCTGCTGCCGGGTGGTGGGATCTTCAACGCGGGTGTGCTGAAGATCAGCAAGTCCAAGGTGACCACCAACAACACCGTCAGCGCCGGCGGCGGCATCGCCAACGGTGCGAAGTTTATCGCAGCTGACCGGCGGGACATTGCCGGTGGCACAGTCCGGATCGAAAAGGCCGAGATCGCCGACAACGCAACGTTCGGCCCCGGCGGGGGTCTGTCGGACGTCGGCGGCGACACCACGATTGAGCGGTCACAGATCAAGCGGAACATGGCGGGATCCGGTGGAGGCATCTCGGCAGTCGACCGGAGCAACCTCCACCTCAAGGAAACAGAACTGCAGGGCAACGTCGCCGACGTGGATGGTGGTGGCCTGAACCTGCGGGACGGTGCCGTCGCCAACGTGGTGAAGAGTGAGATCAAGAAGAACCGGTCCGTCCGGGGTGGTGGTGTAGCCAACCACCGGAGCATGGTCACCTTCCGGGACAGCACGATCTCCGACAACTTCGCAGGCAGCCGTGCTGGCGGCGTCTACAACGTGCGCGGCGAGGTCGACCTGTCGAACTCGAAGGTGTCGCACAACCGCTCCACCTTCGCGCCCGGTGGCGCGTTCAACGAGCGGGGCGAGTTCACGGTGGACAACAAGTCCGCGATCAAGGGCAACTCCCCGACCAACTGCGAGGGCAGCCCGGACCCGATCGAGAACTGCTTCGGCTGATCGGCGGGTAGCGAACGAGAATCCCCAGCCCTGCAAGACGGGGCTGGGGATTCTCTGCGTGCGCTAGGTGCCTGCTCTCGGCGGGTGGGTCAGGGCTGCTCGGGGAGCTGCGCGACGAACGCACGCCAGGCCGTGGGCCCGAACACCAGCGCCGGACCGCTCGGGTCTTTGGAATCCCGGACGCCGACGACTCCCGGCAGGTTGTCGGCGACCTCGACGCAGTTGCCGCCGCTCGAACCGCTACGGGTAGACTTCTTCCACCGGGCGCTATTGAGGTCCATGGTAGGTCTCTACTTCCTTCAACAGGTCGACGGACGGGTTGCGCGGCAGAGCCTCATTACGAACGCTCTCCCACATCATGTGCAGCTTAGCCACTCCATCGTCTTTGTCGACCACCTCTCCACCGAGCTGATTTTCCAGGTGGCCGATCCACCGCCCCTCATTCGATCGGGCCAGCGCGAACGGCCCCGACAGCCCGATGTGGATGCCGGTGGCGGCGGGGACGATCAGCACGTGTACGTGCGGCAGCTCCGTCATGGAGATCAAATGGGCGATCTGCTGTGCCATGATCCCGCTGAAGCTGTCGCCGGTGCGCCGAAGAGCGCCCTCGTCCAGCACCGCGACGAGTTGCGGCGGGTGATCGTTTGTCAGGATCTTCTGTCGCTCCAGCCGAGCGGTGGTCAACTGCTCGACCTCACTGTCGCTGAGGCTGTCATCGGCGCGGAGAACCGTCCGTGCATAGTGCTCCGTCTGGAGCAAACCGGGAATCAGGATCGGCTCGAAGTAGCGAAGTTGGGTCGTGGTGCGCTCCGCGTCCAGCCACGGCAGGAACCAGGACGGGGTACCCAGTTTGGAGGCCAGCCGCTCGAACAGGCCGCCGGTTTTGAGCGCGCGGTCGGTCCCCCGGATGAAGTCGATCGTGAGTGCGCGGCTGCCGTTCTCCACGGCGCTGACGTGTGAGGCGGTGTATCCGGCCGCCCGCCCGAAGGCTTCCTGCGTCAAGCCGGCCGCGCCTCTGGCACGGCGAATCTCACTCACGATGAAGTCGGCGATTGGCCCTGGCACATCGGTCATTCAGCACTCCTCAATTTGGTGATCGACTACCCGTCTCGCTACCCGGGGGCGGGCGTTTGCCCACAGCAACCCAGTAGACACACGTACCTGGAAATCCCAGGTCTGCGGCATCCAACCTGGAGGTAGAGCGTCGGTCGGTGGAGTGATCCGAATCCGCCGGAGGCGCTGTCGGGGGTCGCCCTTCAATTGCGGGGTCAGGCGGGGGCGAGATTACCAATGTCCATTCAGATTGGAAGTGTCGTTGTGCCGACAGTCGTCAACCAAGATTTGCCGCAGCGAAAGCGTTGGGCCGCTTCAGTAGGCTCGAACGGTTTGAATCCGTCTAAACCGGCCGTGTCTGAAGGCAGGTCCGCGCGTTTGCTGAGCGTGGGGCTTGGTGGGCGGGCGGTGGGGAGAGCGCGCGTCTTTCACACCCGCGAGGACGTGCTTCGAGCTGTGCTTGCTGGGCTGCGGAGGCTGTGATGACCGACGACCGAAGACCGCCTGAGCTGCACCCCAACCGCGACCCGTCGGGGACGCCCCCACTGCCCGATGGCGATTGGGTGCGGGCGAGTCGCCCCCCGGACCCGAGCCCACTCACCACCCGGCAGAAGCTGACGGCAGTACTTGTGGTGGTGATCGTTGTTGCCGCCGTCGTCATCGGCGTGCTCCGGTGACGAAGTGGAAAGAATTTCGACCCCATTTGGCCGCCCGGCCGAGAAGCCTCAGAATGCCCAAGCTGAGTGCGAACTCATCGGGTGCCCCGTCGAAGGAGTGCCCGCTCTATGCCTCGGCGCATCCGTTTCGACGCGCCCGGTAGGCCAAGTAGGCCGCGGACCTCATGAATGTCCAACTCCTGTCGACCGGCTAGGGCGATCGCTGCGGCGTACGGTCGCATGTCGGGCTGACGGAGCAGGGCCTCGGTCTCCTGTAAAACCTTGAGCAGGACCTCTCGGTCCGCTTGTGGGTGTTGAGCGACGAGCCGGAGGAATGTGTTTCGGTCCCACTGGTCGAACTCGCCGGCCAGCATCTCGGCCAGCGTCGTCGTGTTGGTGCGGATGTCCTTGGCGACAGCCAGCCGCACGAAGGAGTAGGGACAATGGGCAAGAGCCTGCAGCCCGTCCTGATCGATTCGAGGGTCCGTAACGAGGTCCAGATAGTCCCGCGGTGTGCGTGGGCGGGGCAGCAGCCTGTCGATGTCCCCCACCGGCTCATCCTCCCACGCTGGTCAGGTACCTGCCCGGCCCGGTCGCTCGTTGCGGCAGTCGTCTACCGTCGGCCTGTGACGATGAGTGACGAGGACTTGGCCGTCATCCGCCGACGACCGGCGTACCAGTCAGCCTTGTGGCTGGGGCGGCTGGCCATCGTGCCGCAGTTGGTGCCGTTCGCCGTTGTTGCGCTTGCCGATGACGTCAGCTTGGCAGATGCGGTCTTCTCCTACGCTTGGCTTTCCCTGGTCATGCTGGCCGGCGCGTTCCTGCTTCTTCGGCGTGCCGGAGTTCCCTTCGAACGACAGGGCTGGTCGGTGGCAATGGCCGCCGACCCCAAGCTCAACGACGCCCTAAGGTCAGACCTCCTTTTCCGGCGAAGGTGACGCGTCGCCCTGCCGGGCCACCTCGCTTCGCCGATAGCTGGCCGGCCTCGATGGGCTGCGGCTGCACGACCTGCGGCCCGAGTGGACAAACTTCAACCCGGACGGCACGGTGAAACGCATGGTGACCCACCGCGCCCGCCGCTGACCGTCGGCATCGCGCCGGCAGTGAGCTGATCATCCCGGAACTGGTCCAGTTACCTCCCCAGCGCGTTCGCACCACGTATAGCCCCATGCGGCTGGTTCGGCTGCAAGAAAGTCCGGTGCGCCCGGCAGGATTCGAACCTGCGGCCTTGGGATTAGAAGTCCCCTGCTCTATCCGCTGAGCTACGGGCGCGCGCCGTGGATTGTTGCCCGAGAAGGGTACCGCCGCGGGCCCGGTCGGCGGGGGAGCGGGTGGCGGTGACCGCGTCCGGCGGCAATCAGGCCTGGGGCGCCGTTGACGTCGCCCCGGCGGCCTGGTGGGGCGTCGGCGGTGCCGCTTGCGCTGTTGGGAGTCCGCTGTCAACTCTCCCGGCGCCGAGGAACCCATCGGCCCAGCGTCCGACCTCCGTCAGGACCGTCTCGCGTACGGCGGGCGCGGAGAGCGTGAGGTCGTGCAGCCCGCCGTCGACCCGGAGCAGGGTGACGTGCCGGCCGAGCCGGGGCGCCCAGCGCGCCATGTGCTCCACATCCAGCACCGAGTCGGCGCTGGCGGCCGCCTCCCGCCACTTCAGCCCCTTGAAGCTGCGCGTCGAGGCGGCCACGAGCATCGGTGCCGGGATGTTCAGCCCGGCGCGGAGCTGTTGCTGGCCCCGCCGGATCGCGGCCAGCCAGCCCGCCCGGATCGGGAAGCCGCCGAGTGGTTTCCAGGCGAGGTCGTAGTTCCACTCGCCGCGGTGGTTGGCGTGCAGGCTCTCGCCGTAGACGGTGCTGAGGCCGTTGGCGAGGGTGCGCTTGGGTGACCGGTGGGCCAGGCGGGCGACGGCCGCCGCTGCGGGGCGGCGCAGCACCCAGGGGAGGTTCAGGTCGAAGAAGGGGCTGTTGAGGAAGAGCCCGTCAACCACGCCGGCGTCCCGCCGGGCGTGCGCCCAGAGCGAGACGATTAGGCCGCCGGTGGAGTGGCCCATGCCGAGCAGGGTGTCGTGCCCGTCGTCCGATCTGATGATCTTTACGGCGGCGTCCAGCTCCGCGAAGTAGTCACCGAGGTCCAGGCAGAAGTTCGCCGTCTGGTGCGGGAGCAGGCTGCGACCGTATTTGCGCAGGTCCAGGGCGTAGAAGTCCCAGCCCTGGGCGGCGAAGTGGTCGGCGACGTGGGTCTGGAAGAAGTAGTCGACAAATCCGTGTACGTAGAGCACCGCACGGTTGGTGGGCCGTTCGGCGCGGCGGCGCACCAGGGTCGCCACCACCGGGCCCTCGTCGTCGCTGCCCAGGTCGATTGTGTGCCGCTCGTAGGGCGGCCCCAGCACGTCTGGTTCCACGACTGCGACGGTACGCCGGCCAGCTACCGGACGGTAGCCCTCCTCCAGGCGTCGTGCTGGAGGAGGGCCGGGGTACGTCCGAGCTGGTGGTGCTGCGAACCGTCAGCCGTCGGCGTCCTGCGCTGCCTTGGCTGGCGGGTCGGTGTCGCGCAGGTGCTTGTTGTGCCGGGGCTCCTGTCGGGTTTTCGCGTCGTTGAGGCGGCGGCGCAGGTCGTCCCGGACGTCGTTGAGCGCTGCCTGCAGATCCTCCTCCGCCGAGGTGGTGACGATCTTCTGCCGGCCGGCGATCCAGCACTCCAGGGTGACCTTCTGACCCTTCGTCTCCCGGTTTTTGACCGATACCTCCAGCTCGGTGGCGTCGGCGTGGAAGCTGGCGAGCCGGGCATCGAGCATGCCGAAATGGTCGGCGATCCAGGACCGGTCGCTCTGCGCGAAGCCGGCTCCCACTCGGAGGCACTCGTTGACGGTGGCCGGGTTGGTGACCCCGCTCATGGCTGCGCCTGGCCGGTGCCGGTGGTGATCGTCATCATGATCACTGACCCCTTCGTCCGGTTACTAGCTGTTGATCCAGGTATACCCAACTTTTGTCGTTCCGGAACATTGTCAATTCTGCTGCTTGCTCCGCTGCTGTCCCAGGGCCAGAGGCCCCTAGCACACTGGGCCTTTGAACAGGTTGTTGTCCACACCCTGCTTCGTTGTCCACAGCTCACTCCCAGCGAGATGGCAGCGCCCGACGGGGCCGGACAGGCTCAGGTCGAGCAATTTGCGATGACAACCTGACCCGGGAGGGACGATGTTCGACACCCACGTCACGGTGATCGGCACCGCCGTGACCGCGCCCGAGTGGCGGCGCACCAACCAGAGCCAGACCCTGGTGGCCAACTTCAAAGTGGCCTCCACCGCGCGCCGCCTCGACCGCGAGAGCGGTCGCTGGGTTGACGGCAACAGTCTCCGCCTTCGGGTCAACTGCTGGCGTCGGCTCGCCGAGGGGGTCGTGACCTCGGTGATGGTCGGCGACCCGGTGATCGTCTCGGGGCGGCTCCACACCCGGGACTGGACCGACGACGCCGGCAGCCATCGAACCCACTACGAACTGGAAGCCGTCGCGGTCGGGCACGACCTTTCCCGCGGTCGGGGTCGGTTTCTGCGTAATCGACCGGTGGCCACGGCCGGCACCACGGCAGATCCCACGGCGGATCCCGCAGCGGGTTCCACGGCGGATCCTGGAATGGGTCCCACAACGGATCCCGTAGCGGAGCCGGGGGTGCCTGGTGCGCAGACCGAGTCGGCATCGGCCGCCCCCACCAACCAGCAAGTCGACCAGCCAGCCGACCAGCAAGTCGACGAGGAGATCGACGAGGGGGTCGAGCTGCCCGCGCTGCACGACCACCCGCCTGCTGCCGGTGCCGACGTGGACTTCCTGGATGCTCCGATTGCCGACGCGGACCGGGGCGTCGCTGGCTCTGGTCAGACCGACGGGCCAGCCTTCGTCGGGAGCCCCGACCTGCCAGCGGAGGCGACCGACGAAGCCGGCCAAGTCGATCCGGCTGGGCAGAGCGCCGAGCCGCCACCCGGTGGTAGTCGAGCCCGGCGGGGCCGCGGGCGGGTGTCCGCCTGACGCCGACCAGTCTCGGTCGGTGGTTCAGGCCGACCGGTGACGGCTTGGTGGGGAAAGGGCGCGACGGGGGCGGGGTGCCGGCTGGCGTAGGCCGTCACCCCGCGCGTCCATCGGGCTGTCACCCCGCGCGTCCATCGGGCTGTCACCCCGCGCGTCTGTCGGGCCGTCACTCACCGGCACCGTTTTCGTCCGGGTCGCCGCCCGGTTCCGTCCGCCGCCGACGGATCGGGGCGAGACGGTCGGGCGGGCCGGACGTGGGGCTCGGCTACGCTGACCGGCCGGAGGTGATGGCCGGTGCGGCAGGCGACGGTAGCGGGGCTAGTCGCGGGTTACGCGATGGACGCGCTGGTCGGCGACCCTCGCCGCTGGCACCCGGTGGCCGGGTTCGGCCGTGCGGCGAGTTCCTTGGAGCGGCGGATCTACCGGCCGGACCGGGCGGCTGGCGCGGCCTACACCGCGCTGGCGGTGGGAGTGCCGGTGGCGCTCGGTGCCGCGGTGACGGTCGCCACCCGAGGGCGTCCCCTGGCGCGGGGCGTAGTCGTAGCCGCCGGCACCTGGGCCGTGCTCGGTGGGCGCACGTTGCGTCGTGAGGCGGCGGTGCTCGGTGCGGCGCTTGGCGACGGTGACCTGCCGTCGGCCCGGCAACGCCTGGGCCACCTCTGCGGGCGGGACCCGTCAACACTGGACGAGCCGGAGCTGGCTCGGGCCGCTGTCGAGTCGGTCGCCGAGAACACCTCCGACGCCGTCGTCGCCCCGCTGTTCTGGGGCGCGGTCGCCGGCTTGCCCGGGCTGCTGGGCTACCGGGCGGCGAACACACTCGACGCGATGGTTGGCCACCGCTCCTCCCGGTACGCGCGCTTCGGCACCCCCGCGGCCCGCCTCGATGACCTGCTCAACCTCGTACCATCTCGGCTGACCGGGCTGTTGACGGTCGCCGGGGCGCCGCTGGCCCAAGGGGACCGGGAGCGGGCCTGGCGGGTCTGGCGCCGGGACCGGAACGACCATCCCAGCCCCAATGCCGGGCAGTGCGAAGCGGCGGCCGCCGGGGCGCTCGGTGTCCGGCTCGGTGGGCGCAACGTCTACGCCGGCCGGGTCGAGGTGCGTCCGTTCCTCGGCGACGGCCCGCGTCCAGACGCGAGCCACCTTCCTCGGATGGCCCGGATCTCCGCCGTCGTCGGGCTCGCCACGCTCGGGCTCGCGACGGCGTACCCGCTGACCGTGGGGCGTCTGCTCACCGCCGGGGGCCGCCGGGCGATCAGCGGCGGGAAACAGATCGTACGCGGGAGGCGGCGGTGAGCGGCGGGCTGTTGGTCACCGGAACCACCTCGGACGCCGGCAAGAGCGTCCTCACCGCCGGGATCTGTCGCTGGCTGCACCGGCAGGGCGTACGAGTGGCGCCGTTCAAGGCGCAGAACATGTCCAACAACTCGGCGGTCGTCGTCGGCCCGGACGGGCGCGGCGGTGAGATCGGCCGGGCGCAGGCGATGCAGGCAGCGGCCTGTGGCCTGGCCCCCCAGCTGCGGTTCAACCCGGTGCTGCTCAAGCCGGGCAGCGACCGGAGCAGCCAGGTGGTGCTGCTCGGCGAGGCGGTCGACACCCTCACCGCCGGTTCGTTCCGGCAGCTTCGCCCCCGTCTCGCCGAAACCGCGTACGCGGCCCTGGCGCAGCTGCGGGCGGCTTACGACGTGGTGATCTGCGAGGGGGCGGGTAGCCCGGCGGAGATCAACCTACGGGCCGGGGACTACGTCAACATGGGGCTGGCGCGGCACGCCGACCTGCCCGCGATCGTGGTCGGGGACATCGACCGGGGCGGGGTGTTCGCCTCCATGTTCGGCACGGTGGCCCTACTGGAGCCGGCCGATCAGGCGTTGGTCGCCGGATTCGTCATCAACAAGTTCCGCGGCGACCCGGGCCTGCTGGCGCCGGGCCTGGACATGCTGCGTCAGGTCACCGGAAGGCCCACCTACGGGGTGCTGCCCTGGTCACTTGACCTCTGGCTCGACGCGGAGGACTCGCTGGCGTACGGGCGGGTGCTCGGCCGCCCGGCCGCCCCCCGCGGCAGCGACTGGCTGGACGTGGCCGTGGTCCGGCTGCCCCGGATCAGCAACGCCACCGATGTCGAGGCGCTCGCCACCGAGCCGGGCGTGCGGGTGCGTCTCACCGTCGAGCCCGCCGAGCTCGCCGCCGCCGACCTGGTCGTGCTGCCCGGTTCCAAGGCGACCGTGGCGGACCTGGCCTGGCTGCGCCAGACCGGCCTCGCGGAGGCCGTGCTCGCCCACGCCGCCGCCGGGCGGCCCCTGCTCGGCGTCTGCGGCGGCTTCCAGATGCTCGGCCGCGGCATCCACGATCCGGTGGAGAGCGGGCAGGGCAGCGTACCCGGCCTGGGGCTGCTGCCGGTCGAGGTCACCTTCGACCCGGTCAAGACGGTCCGGCAGTCGGCCGGCACCGGGTGGGATGGCGTCCCGGTCCGCGGCTACGAGATCCACCACGGGTACGTCTCGGCCGCCGACCCCGACCTCACCCCGCTCTTCACGTACGCCGACGGCACCGGTGAGGGCGCGGTCGCCGGGGCGGTGTACGGCACCCACTGGCATGGCGCGTTCGAGTCGGATGGGTTCCGTCGCCGTTTCTTGACCGAGGTGGCCCGGCAGGCTGGCCGATCCGGGTTCCGGGCGGCCCCGGACACTTCCTTCGCTGGCGCCCGCGAACGTTCCCTGGATCTGCTCGGGGATCTGGTCGAGGAGCACCTGGACACCGCCGCACTGTGGCGGCTGATTGAAACCGGCCCACCGTCGGGCCTGCCGTTCATCCCGCCGGGCGCACCCGACGGGGACCCGGCCGCCTGACCCGGGCCGGCCGCCGGACGGGCAGCCGCCTGACGCCGATCCGGCCAGCTAACGCCGATCCCGCCGCGTGACGGGGATTCGGCCGCGTGACGGGGATCCCGCCGCCTGACGGGATCCGGTGCCGGTGTCAGTGACGGATGTCGGCGGGGCGGTCGGAGAGGGGGAGTCCCGCCTCCTGCCAGGCCTGCACCCCTCCGATGATGTCGGTGGCGCGACGCAGGCCCAGCGCGCGTAGGCCCGCCACGGCCAGGCTGGAGCTGTAGCCCTCCCGGCACACCACCACGACCTCCCGGTCGTACCGGGTGGCCTCCGGGATCCGCCAGGTACTGGCCGGGTCCAGCCGCCACTCCAGCACCGCCCGCTCGATGACGATCGCGCCGGGCAGCTCACCCTGCTCCGCCCGCTGCCGTTCGGTGCGGGTGTCGATCAGCAACGCCCCGGCGCGGATCGCCTCGACGGCCTGGTGCGGGGTCAGCCGGCGCACCCCGACGCGGGCCTGCTCCAACAGGGCATCAACGCCTGGACTCATCACGCTGTGGGACACCAGCCGATCATGCCGCCCGTGCCCGGCAACGCGCGGTCGAACGGCGTCGGCCAGCGGTACGACCGCTCGAACGGGCGACGGACCGAGGTGGCGCGGCTGCGCCGCCGGATACGGTCAGGCCGTGGCGGTAGCGGTGATGGAGTCGTACGCCCGGTTGGCAGATCGGGTGTGTGCGGCGCCGGCGCGGTTGGGGAAGACCCGGCTGGTGGCTGTGGACGGACCCAGCGGCGCGGGGAAGAGCTGGTTCACGGCGCGGCTCGCCGATGCGCTCGCCGCCGGGCCCGGCCGGGCCCGGCCGGTGGTGATACACACCGACGACCTGCTCGACGGCTGGGCTGACCAGCTCACCTTCTGGTCCCGGCTGGAGGAGTGGGTGCTGGCGCCGGTGCGGGCGGGGCGGGCCGGGGAGTACCGGCGGTTCAGCTGGGTCCGGCGGTCGTTCCTGCCCCGCCCGGTGCCGGTGCCGGCGGCACCGGTCCTGCTGCTGGAGGGGGTGAGCGCGGCGCGTGCCGCGGTGGCGCCGGAGTTGAGCCTCGCCATGTTCGTAACCGCCCCAGCGCAGCTGCGGCTCACCCGGGCGGTGACCCGGGACGGCCCCGGGATTCTGCCGGAGCTGCGCCGCTGGCACGCAGGTGAGCGGGCCCACTTCGCCGCCGACGGCACCTGCGGCCGGGCGGACCTGGTGGTTGACGGCGCGCCGGTGTTGCCCCACGACCGCGCCCGGTACTACCTGCGGCGAGGCCGGTCGGTAAGGCGGGCATACGATGCCGGTCATGACAACATCGATCATGTCCGAGTCTGACCTGCGGGCCGCGCTTGAACGGGAGCTGCCCGGCGTGCGGGCGGATCTCGAGCGTCTCGTCCGGATCCCGAGTATCGCGTTCGACGGCTTCGACCACAGCCACGTGGAGCGTTCCGCGGCAGCGGTCGCGGAGCTGCTGCGGGACTGCGGCCTAGAGGTGCGGCTGGCCCGCTCCGGTGGGCAGCCGGCCGTGATCGGGACGAAGGCGGCGCCGCCCGGTGCCCCGACCGTGCTGCTCTACGCCCACCACGACGTGCAGCCGGTCGGTGACCGGTCGCTGTGGGAGTCGGACCCGTTCGAGCCGGAGGAGCGGGACGGCCGCCTCTACGGCCGCGGCGCCGCCGACGACAAGGCGGGCATCATGGCGCACATCGCGGCGCTGCGGGCGTTCGGTGACTCGCTGCCGGTGGGTGTCGTGCTGTTCATTGAAGGCGAGGAGGAGTACGGCTCCGATTCGCTGGCCGGGCTGCTCGCCGAGTACCGGGACGAGCTCACCTCGGATGTCATCGTGATCGCCGACTCGACCAACTGGGACATCGGCGTGCCGGCGCTGACCACGTCGCTGCGTGGGATCGTGAACTGCTTCGTCGAGGTTCGTACGCTGGACCACGCCGTGCACAGCGGCATGTACGGCGGCCCGGTGCCGGACGGGCTGACCGCGCTGGCCCGGCTGCTCGCCACCCTGCACGACGACGCCGGGAACGTGGCCGTGGACGGGCTGGTCAGCCGCGGCGGCGCGGCGGTGGACTATCCGGAGGACCGCTTCCGCGCCGAGGCGGGGCTGGCGGAGGGTGTGCAGTTCATCGGCACCGATCAGATCACGGACCGGCTCTGGACCAAGCCGGCCCTAGCGGTACTCGGCATCGATGCGCCGGCCACCGGGGAGGCGCCGAACGCCCTGGTCCCGGCCGCGAAGGCCAAGCTGAGCCTGCGGCTGGCGCCGGGTGATGACCCCAAGGGAGCGTACGCGGCGCTTCGTGCGCACCTGAGCAAGCATGCTCCGTGGGGTGCTCAGGTGTCGGTCACGCTGGAGCACGACGGCGAACCCTGCCGCATCGACGCCTCCGGCCCGATGTTCGACGCGGCTCGCTCCGCGTTCCGTACCGCCTGGGACGGCACCGATCCGGTGGACATCGGGGTCGGCGGTTCGATCCCGTTCATCGCCACGTTCCAGGAGATGTTCCCGCAGGCCGCGATCCTGGTGACCGGTGTGGAAGATCCGTACGCCCGGGCGCACGGCCCGAACGAGAGCCTGCACCTGGGGGAGTTCGCTCGGGTGTGCCTGGCCGAGGCGCTGTTGCTGCGGAACGTCGCTACCGCTGGGCGTGCCTGAGCCCCAGCGGGGTTGAGCTGCCAGCAGGGTTGCATGGGCCAGCGGGGTTGAGCTCTTGCCGGGGTTGGCCACAGCCTTCCTGAGCGGTCTGCGGGCGGACGTGCCTGCGGTGGTGGTACCTCCGCAGGCACGTCCCCAGCTGTGCCAGGTGTCGGAACCATAACGTCCTGTTCTAGCTGGGCGTTTCCGGCGTGTCCGTCACCCGGGTGGTATAGCCTTCGTACATGAGTACGAACGAGGTCATGGCCCGCCTGGAGGCCGCCGCCAGTGCTTTGGGGGACGTTGACGTCTCCGCGTGGTCCGATGAGTCACTCAAGGAGCGGCTTGGTCAGCTCTCGGCCGCGCTGGTCACACTCGATTCGACGCTTGCCCGGGTCGCTGACGGGGTGCGCGCCCGGGGCCTGCGCATCGAGGAGCCCGTTTCGATCTGACGCCCGCCTGTGCCGTCCGCCTGCGCCGCCCGCCCGCGGTGCCGGTGTGGCGGCGGCGCGGACGTCGCACGTGATGATCAGGTGGAGGCTGTTTCGGCCGTCCGGTCGGTGGGACGTTCGCGCACCACGCCGGCCCGTCGCTGGGCTTCCCGCCGGGCGAAGTAGCCGAAGCCCAGCAGGGTCATCCCGGCGAAAATCCACCACTGCACGACGTACCCGTAGTTCTGCCAGTTGTTCGTGTAGCCGACCGGTACCGCCTGGAAGGTCGGGTCGGCGGTCGGGGTCTGCTGATCGAGCAGCACATAGCCGCCGTAGATCGGGTACGGCAGTTCCCCGGCCAGCTTGGGCAGGCTGACGCGGCGGGTCTCCAGTTTGCCGTCGCGGCGGGTGACCGGGAGCGAGCCGCCCTCACCGGCGCGGATCCGGCCGGTCACGGTCACCGGGCCGGCGGGGGCCGCGGGCACGGTCGGCTGGACGGTGGCGTCTCCGCCCGGCGCGGGCGGGACCCAGCCCCGGTTGACCAGCACGGCCGTGCCGTCGGTCAGCATCAGCGGGGTCAGCACCTCGAAGCCGACCGTACGGTCCAGCGAGCGCCCCCGGACCAGGATCACGTTCGCGGTGTCGTACTGCCCGGTGGCGTTGACCTTCGTCCAGGTCCGCTCGGTGGCGGGGGCGGGCCCGACGGTGCCGGCGTTCCCGGTCGGGGTGGTTACCGCCTCCGGCAGTGGCACCGGGTCCATCCGCTGACCAGCGTCGATCTGTTCGTTGATCGCGGTGCGGTCGTGGTAGCGAGCCAGTTGCCAGTCGGCGAGCAACACCATGATCGCCGCCGCGACCAGGGTCAGCGCGAGCGCGCCAAGCCAGCGTGGCGTCAGCAGGAACCGGTACACGGCCATGAGGTTACCCGGAGGCGGAGCGGGCCGATCGGCGCGACCACCGGTGGTGTCTGCCCCTTGCCCGGGTAGGCACCCAGGTCAGCCGACGATCGCGTCCGAGGGGGGCGTGAAGTCGCGGGTCGGTTTGTCCTCCAGCGCGTCGCGCAGGGTGTTGGCGACCGCGTGGATGGGAATCTGCGACTGGCCGTCACCGACGGCGTTGAAGGGGTTGTCCGGGTCGGAGATGAAGCTGGCCGCGGCTAGTTCGGGAGTGAACCCGACGAACCAGGCCGACCGGGTGCTGTCGGTGGTACCGGTCTTGCCGGCCACCGGCCGGCCGACGGTGCCGCGAACGCTGTCCGCCGTTGACCAACCGCCGCAGCCGCCCCGGGCTGGGGTGTCGCCGGTGGGGCAGCGGGCGGCGTCGGTGGCGGCCCGGGCGGCGTCGGCGCTGACCACCTGGCGGCAGCGGGGCTTGGCGACCTCCCGCTCGATCCCGCCGGCTGTCCGGAAGACCGCCGGGGTGCCGTCCCGGTTGTAGATCGCCTGCACCGGGATCGCCTCGCAGTAGCGGCCTTCGGCCGCGACGGCACCGTAGGCGTTCGCCATCTCCAGCGGGGTGGCGTCGGAGACCCCCAGGGTGAAGGCGCCCCAGGTCTTCGCGTTCGCCGGCGCGGCGTGGTGCCGGTCCACATCGGTGCGCCAGCGCAGCCCCAGCTGTTCGGCGAGGCGAACCGCCCGGTCTGCCCCGACCTGCTCCTCAAGCCAGACGAAGTACGTGTTGACCGATTTCCCGAAGCCGGACCACATGGTCTGCATGCCGGACATGGCGCCGCTCGCGTTCGACGGGGCCCAGCCGTTGTACACCTCCGACCGGTACCGGTGCGGCGCGTTGAAGGCGGTGTTCAGGGTCATACCCGCATCGAGGGCGGCGAGCATCGGAAACATCTTGAAGGTCGATCCCGCCTGGTAGCCGGGGAGGTCACCGCCGCCGAGCAGGGGGGTAACCGTGTTCGGGTAGTTGGCTTTGACCTTCGGGCCGGCCTCCGGGTTGCCGCTGAGCGGATTTTCGTCCAGGTTCAGGGAGTAGGTCCGGTTCACCGCCATGGCCTTGAGTCGCCCGGTGCCGGGCTCGGTGAGCACGATGCCGTTGGCGAACGGACTGCCGGTGTTCCCCTTCGTGCCGACGTTCTCCTCGGCCGCCTCCTGGATCTTCGGGTCTACGCTGAGCACGATCCGGTACCCGCCTCGGCGCAGCTTGTCCATCCGCTCCAGGCGGTTCTCGCCGAACGCGGGCTGGGCGCTCCACCAGTTCTTCACGTAGTCGCAGATGAACCCCCAGCTGTTCCACTCCGACGGCACCGACGCGCAGTCGTTGGACGGGTAGCTCAGGGTCAGCTGGATCGGTTCGGACTTGGCGCTGGTGGCAGCGTTCGGCGAGAGGTAGCCGAGTGCGGTCATTCGGTCCAGGATGTAGTTGCGGCGGGCGGTCGCCTCCTTCTGATCGGAACTGGCCGGGTCGAACCGGGATGGCGACTTGACCAGTCCGGCGAGGGTGGCGGCCTCGACCACGGAGAGGTCCTTCGGGGTCTTCGAGAAGTAGATCTCGCTGGCGGCGTAGATGCCGTAGGCGCGATGCCCGAAGTACGCGGAGTTGAGGTAGCGCTCCAGGATCTGCTCCTTGGTCAGCTCCTTCTCCAGGTCCATGGCCATCCGCATCTCCCGGACCTTGCGCAGGCTGGTCTGCTGGGTCGCCTCCTGCACCTCCTTCGGGGTGTTGGCGCTGTCCCGCAGGGCCATCCGGACGTACTGCATGGTGAGGGTGGAGGCGCCCTGGGAGATGCCGCTGGAGCGGGCGTTGGCGACGAAGGCGCGGGCGATGCCCTTGGGGTCGACGCCGCTGTGCTGGTAGAAGCGGGCGTCCTCGGCGGCGACGATGGCCTGCTGGATGTTCGGCGACATGTCGGCGAGCTTTGTGTACTGCCGGTACTCCTCGTAGAACATCGTCAGGACGGTCTTGCCATCCGGGGCGTACAGGTACGAGGTCTCGGCTGGCAGGGCCGTTTTTAGGATCTTGGTTTTGTGTTCCATCGCGTGCGCCGTGACCTTGGCGCCGAGGCCGGCTGCGGCAACGATCGGGTAGGCCAGGGCGGCGATGACGATGCCGGCGATGAGCCCGGCACGGAGAAGTGGGACGAGACGGCCGGCGGCAGCAAGGGGACGGTTGCTCACAGGGCCAAGTTATGACATTTCCGATTCGTACTAGAGAAATATTCATTAACCCGTCGCCCGTGACGTGGCCCACGTCCCGATGCGCTGTGCCACGCGCCCCCTTCCCGGCAGGATCGCGGTCATGCGTACGCAGTCGAGCGGGGGAGTGGCCGCGCCGGACAACCTGCCGGATGCCCCGGCGGACACCCCGGCGGCACCTGAGCTCGACCTCGGCCACCATGGAGATGTCGAGGCCGTACCCGGGCTGATCGATCTTGCGGTGAACGTGCGCCAGGCTTCGATGCCGGACTGGCTGGCCGACCCGATCACCGCTGCCCTCGGGGACCTGGCCCGGTACCCGGACTCCACCGCGGCGCGGGCCGCCGTCGCCGCCCGACACGGTCGGCCGCCGGCGCAGGTGCTGCTCACTGCCGGCGCTGCCGAGGGCTTCGTGCTGATCGCCCAGGCGCTGCGCGGAATCCGCCGCCCAGTGGTGGTGCACCCCCAGTTCACCGAGCCGGAGGCGGCCCTGCGCGCAGCCGGGCACCGGGTCGAGCGGGTGCTGCTCGACCCCGGCAGCGGGTTCCGGCTCGACCCCGCCCGGGTCCCGGCGGATGCGGACCTAGTCATGATCGGTAACCCCACGAACCCGACCTCGGTGCTACACCCGGCCGCTGATGTGGCCGCGCTCGCCCGGCCCGGCCGGGTTCTCGTCGTGGACGAGGCGTTCGCTGACACCACCCTCGTGCCCGGAGTCGCCGGCGAGCCGGAGTCGCTTGCTGCCCGGTCCGACCTGCCTGGCCTGCTGGTGGTGCGGAGCCTTACCAAGACGTGGGGGCTGGCCGGGCTGCGCGTCGGCTACCTGCTCGGTGCCGCGGAGCTGCTGGACCGCCTGGCCGCCGTGCAGCCGCTCTGGCCGGTCTCCACCCCGGCCCTCGCTGCCGCGACGGCCTGCGCCGGCCCCGAAGCGGAGCAAGCGGAACGCCAGATCGCGGCTGATCTCGCCGCCGACCGCGACCACCTCCTCGCCCGCCTGGCGGCCCTACCGGGGGTACACGTCGTCGGCCGGCCGACGAGCGCCTTCGTCCTCGTTCACTACCCGGGCGCCGACGCGGTACGTCGTGCCCTGCGCGAGCGAGGCTGGGCGGTGCGCCGCGGCGACACCTTCCCTGGGCTGGGGCCGGACTGGCTGCGGATCGCGGTTCGTGATCCGGCGACGACCGACGCATTCACCATCGTGCTGGCAGAGATTCTGGAGGGATGATGCTGGAGACGACGAGGGCGGCGATTGGACCGCTCGACGAGCAGGCGATGGCCGCCGCCGCGGATCTGCAGAGCCGGCTGACCAAACCCGCAGGCTCCCTCGGGGCGCTGGAAGACCTCGCCATTCGTCTCGCCGGCCTGGCCGGCACCTGCCCGCCACCGCTGCCCGAGCCGGCCGCGGTGGCCGTCTTCGCCGGAGACCACGGTGTGCACGCCCAGGGCGTCACGCCCTGGCCGCAGGAGGTCACCGGGCAGATGATCGGCAACTTCCTCGCCGGCGGGGCGGTGGTCAACGCGTTCGCCCGGCAAGCCGGCGCCGCGGTCACCGTCGTGGACGTCGGGGTCGCCACGCCGCCAACGCCGGTCGCGGCCGTACCGTCCGGATCGCGCCCGGCCAGCGGCGCCGGACCCCGGCTGGTCGAGGCGAACGTCCGGCGCGGTACCCGGGATCTGGCCGTCACTGCTGCCCTCACTCGGGATGAGGCCCGGGCCGCGGTGGAGACTGGCATTCGAGTCGCCGGCGAACTCATCGATGCCGGAGCTGCCATCCTGCTCACCGGGGATATGGGTATCGGCAACACCACGCCGGCCGCCGCGCTGATCGCGGTCTTCGCCGGGGCTGATCCCGCCACGGTGACCGGCCGGGGCACCGGAGTGGACGATCCAACGCACCAGCGCAAGATCGAGGTGGTCCGGGCGGCGCTGCGTCGGCATGAGCCGGACCCGACGGACCCGCTGGGCGTGCTGGCCGCGGTTGGTGGCCTGGAACACGCGGCCCTGACCGGGCTGATCCTGGGCGCCGCCGCCCGACGGGTGCCGGTGCTGCTCGACGGCGTCATCGCGGACTCGGCCGCGCTGGCCGCCGCGGCCTTCGCCCCGGCCGCCACCGGCGCGATGGTGGCCGGCCACCGCTCGGTCGAGCCGGGAGCCACGGTGGCACTGCGCCGGCTGGGGCTAACCCCCTTGGTTGACCTTGGGCTGCGCCTCGGCGAGGGCACCGGGGCGCTGCTGGCGCTACCGGTGGTCGCGGGCGCCGTCCGCGTGCTGCATGAGGTCGCCACCTTCGACTCGGCGGGAGTGGCGCAGAAATGAGTGCACCGACCGTCCGACCTGGCGGAACGGCGGCGTGAGCGGCAATCCGTACCCGCTCGGTCTGCGGCTGGCCGGTCGGCGGGTGGTCGTGGTCGGCGGCGGAGTAGTGGCCACCCGCCGGGTGCCGGCGCTACTCGCGGCGGGCGCGGACATCCTCCTGGTCGCGCCGGAGCTGACCCCAGCGCTGCGTGCCCATGCCGACGCCGGACGGCTGCGCTGGCAGCGGCGGCGGTTCGACCCGGACGACCTCGACGGCGCCTGGCTGGTGCAGGTCGCGGTGAATGACCCGAGCGCCGCCGCCGCGATCAGCGCGGTGGCCGACGAGCGGCGGATCTTCTGTGTTCGGGCCGACGACCGCGTCGCCGCCACCGCGTGGACACCGGCCGTGACCCGGCAGGGCCCGGTGACAGTGGCGGTCCTCGGCGGCGGTGATCCCCACCGGGCGATGGCCGTTCGGGACGCCGTCCGGGACCTGCTCGCCGCCGGGCCGGGCCGGCTGGCTCCGCCATCGGTCGATGCCGGGGCCGGCGGTGCTTCGGAGCCGGTGGACGTCGATCGCGGGCAGGCTTCGCCGCGCCCCACCCGCCGCGGTGGGCGGGTCGCCCTGGTCGGCGCGGGACCGGGTGACCCGGAGCTGATCACTGTCAAGGGACGGCGGCTGCTCACCGAGGCGGAGGTGGTGGTCGCCGACCGGCTCGTTCCCGGGCTGCTCCTAGACGAACTGGGCCCCGAGGTCGAGTTGGTGGACGCGGCCAAGATTCCCTACGGCCCGGCCCGTACGCAGGAGGAGATCAACCGGATCTTGGTGGATCGGGCGCTGGCCGGCAAGGCCGTGGTCCGGCTCAAGGGGGGCGACCCCTACGTCTTCGGTCGTGGTGGCGAGGAGCTGCTGGCCTGCGCCGGTGCCGGTGTACCGGTGACGGTGGTACCCGGAGTGACCAGCGCGATCGCCGCCGCGGCCGGCGCCGGTGTTCCCGTGACCCACCGGGCCGTCGCGCACGAGTTCACCGTGGTCTCCGGGCACGTTCCGCCGGACTCACCCGCCTCCATGGTGCGGTGGGAGCACCTCGCCGGGCTGCGCGGGACGTTGGTGATTCTGATGGGACTGAAAAATCTGGCAGCGATCTCCGCGACGCTTCTCGCCCACGGTCGCCCGGCCCAGACCCCGGCCGTGGTCGTGCAGGAGGGCACGACCGACGACCAGCGTACGATCCGCTCCACGCTCGGCGTGGTGGCAGCCGACGTGGCTGCGGCGGGCCTCCGTCCCCCGGCGATCGTGGTCGTCGGCGACGTGGTCGGGGCGCTGGACTCCTGAGGGCGGCCCGGCGTTCGTGGTGGTGGGCCAACGGCAGTGGCGATCGGTGCTCGTGGTGGCCCAACGGCAGTGGCGGGCCTCAAAGGCCAGTGGCGATCGGTGTTCGTGGTGGCCGGTGCTCGTGGTGGCGGCCCCGGTGCGGGGCCGCCACCACGAGGAGACTCGGCCGACGCGGTGCGCGTCGGGGTCGCAGCTCACTGCTTGAGCATGTTGTCCAACAGCAGGGCGCAGCGGATCACGCCAAGGTGGCTGTAGGCCTGCGGATGGTTACCCAGCCCGCGTTCGGTCAGTGGGTCGTACTGCTCGGGCAGCAGTCCGGTCGGCCCGGCGGTGTCGATCATTTGGGCGAACAGCTCCTCCGCGTCGCCGCGGCGGCCCGTGCGCAGGTACGCCTCGATCAGCCACGAGGTGCAGATGTGGAAGCCGCCCTCCCGACCAGGTAGGCCGTCCTCCCAGTGGTAGCGGTAGACCACCGGCCCGCTGCGGAGATCTGCCTCGATCTTGAGGACGGTGGAGACGAAGCGTGGGTCGTCCCCGGGGAGCAGGCCAGAGAGGCCGATCCAGAGTGAGGAGGCGTCACTGTCCTCGTGCCCGTACGCGACGCTGTACGCCTCGGCCTGCTCGTGCCAACCGAACTCGAGCACGTTGGCGCCGATCCGGTCGCGTAGCTCCACCCACTCGGGCTGCTCCGCGCCGCCGTGCTTGCGGACCACGTGCAGCGCCCGGTCGACGGTCAGCCAGCACATCACCTTCGAGAAGATGTGGTGTCGGGGCGCCAGGCGCGCCTCCCAGATGCCGTGGTCCGGTTCGTGCCAGCGGCGGCGGACCGCCTCCACCATGTTCTCCAGGACCCGCCACTCGTCGTCCCGGACGGAGCCGCGAGCGTCGGCCACGGCCGCGATCAGGTCGGCGATTGGACCGAAGACGTCGAGTTGGAGCTGGTGGTTGGCGAGGTTTCCGACCCGGACTGGTCGGGAGCCGGCGTAGCCGGGCAAGGTGTCGATGACGGCCTCGGCGCCCAATTCGTATCCGTCAACCGTGTAGAGCGGGTGTAGCCGTTCGGGGTGTCCACCGGTGCGGTCAACGACTCCGTCGATCCAGCGCAGCAGCGCCTCGGCCTCGTCGGTGGAACCCAGGTCGACCAGAGCGCGGGCGGTCAGCGCCGCGTCGCGGAGCCAACAGTAGCGGTAGTCCCAGTTGCGGACGCCGCCCAGCTCCTCGGGCAGGGAGGTGGTCGCGGCGGCCAGGATCGAACCGCTCGGCTGATGGCACAGCCCGCGGAGGGTGAGCGCGCTGCGGGCGACCAGGTCCCGACCGGTGGTCGGCAGCCGCAGCGTGGCCACCCAGTCTTTCCAGGGCTGCTCCGCCGCGGCCTGCCGTTCGTGAATCGGCTGCCGGTGGTGTTCCAGGCTGTGGGTGCCGAAGCGCATCTCCAGCACGACCGGCTCGCTCGCGGCGGAGAGGTCGACGACGGCCTTCGCCGTCTCGTACACGCCGTCGCTGACCACCTCCCACGTGACGCCGGGGGAGTAGAGCGCGACCGGGTGGTTGGAGCCGAGCACCAGCAGCCCGTCATCGAGCGGTTGGAGCTGGACGGCGACCTGGCCGAACTCGGGCCGGGGGGCGAATTCGAGCTGCGCCCGGCCGCGTCCGGTGAGCACCCGGACCAGGGTCGAGTCGGCGCTGACGATCGCCGGCCCATCCGGTGTGGTCTCGGTGGTTGGGGTGTCCAGCCAGTCGGTCACGGTCAGACCGGACCATCGAGTTTCCACGGTCATCGTGTTGGAGCGGTAGCGCTGCCCGAGCGGGATGCCACCGCGTTCCGGCACGACGCTGAAGTAGCCGGCGGGGCTGCCACCGACCAGGTCGGCGAAGATCGCGGCGGAGTCGGGCTTCGGGTTACACAGCCAGGTGACCTTGGCTTCGGGGGTGACGAGCGCGACCGTCCGGCCATTGGCCAGCATCGAGTGCCGCTCGATCGGCACCGCCCGTTCGCCGAAGAGCCAGTTCCGTCGGGTCTCCAGTAGCAGTCCGAGGGCGCGGGCGGCCTCGATCGGCTCGGCTACCCGATACTGCGCCTTGGTCTCGCCGGGCCCGATCTTGATGCCGACATCTGGCCCGTGCAGGTTGCCGAACGCGTTCTCATCGGTGACGTCATCGCCGATGAACAGCACCGCGCTGGCGGAGAGCTGGGTACGCAGCTGGTCAACGGCGGTGCCTTTGTGGGTGGCGACCACCGACAGCTCGATGACCTCTTTGCCCTGGGTGACGGTGACGTCGTCCCAGGTCGCGGGGCCATTGCGGACCGCCTCGACGGCTGCGGCGGCGACCTGCGGGTCAACCCCGCGGGTGTGTACGGCGACACTGGCCGGCTTGCGCTCCAGTCGAACTCCGGGGTGGGTGGCGACGATCTCGCGCAGTGCGTCGCGGAGCCGGGTGCGGACGGCGACCAGCTCGGGGGAGAGCCGTTCGACGAAGCCGATGTCGAACTCGGAGCCGTGGCTGCCGACGAGATGGACCTCGCTGGGCAGCCGGGACAGGGCGGCCAGGTCCCGCAGTGCCCGCCCGGAGACGACCGCCACGTTGGTCTGCGGTAGCGAGGCGAGCGCCCGTACCGCCGCCGCGGCCTCCGGCAGCGGTACGGCCCGGCTCGGGTCCTCGACGATCGGGGCGAGGGTGCCGTCGTAGTCACAGGCGATCAGCAGCTGGGGGACGCGGGCGATGCGGCCGATCGCGGTGCGCAGCTCTTGCTCCAGGCCGCCACCGACCGGGTTGCCGAGTGTGGTGCCGGTGCTCACGAGGCATCCGGTCCCGGCACGCCGAGTTCGGTGAGGAAGGACTTCGCCCAGTGCCCCACGTCGTGGGTGCGCAGATGACGTTGCATTGTCCGCATGCGGCGACGGGCCTCCGGCTTCTCTACGTGCACGGCCCGCAGTAGGGCCTCCTTGACCGCGTCCGGGTCGTGCGGGTTACACAGAAACGACTGACGCAGCTCGGTGGCTGCGCCGGCGAATTCACTCAGCACGAGCGCGCCACCCCGGTCGGCGCGCGCTGCTACGTACTCCTTGGCCACCAGATTCATTCCGTCTCGCAGCGGGGTCACCATCATCACGTCGGCGGCGACGTACATCGCGGCCAGTTCGGTGCGACTGTACGACTGGTGCAGATAATGCACCGCCGGTACCCCAACCCGGCCAAATTCGCCATTTATCCGACCAACCTCGCGTTCCACCTTTACGCGAAGTGCCTGGTAGTGCTCCACCCGTTCCCGGCTCGGCGTCGCTACCTGCACCATAACCGCGTCCGGAACTGTCAACTTTCCGTCAGAGAGCAGTTCACGGAAGGCCTTGAGTCGTAACTCGATGCCCTTGGTGTAGTCGAGCCGGTCGACCCCCAAGATGATCGTGCGTGGGTTCCCCAGCTCCTTGCGGATCTCCTCCGCCCGCGCCCGGATCGCCGGATCCACCGCCAGTCGCTCCATCTCCTGCGTGTCGATGGAGATGGGGAACGCGCCTGCCTTCACCCGACGGCCGTCGACCTGGATCATCTGCCCCTCGTAGCGCAGCCCGAGCAGGTGCCGGGCCAGTCGGACGAAGTTCTGCGCCGCCAGTCGTTGCTGGAAGCCCACCAGATCGGAGCCGAGTAGCCCGCGGAGGATCTCGGTGCGGAACGGCATCTGCATGAACAACTCGATCGGCGGGAACGGGATGTGCAGGAAGAAGCCGATCCGTAGGTCGGGGCGGAGCTCGCGGAGCATCGCCGGCACCAACTGGAGTTGGTAGTCCTGCACCCAGACCGTGGCGCCCTCCGCCGCGACCTCCGATGCGGCCTCCGCGAAGCGGGCGTTCACCAGCCGGTACGTCTCCCGCCAGCGGCGCTTGTATACCGGAGTCTCGACCGCGTCGTGGTACAGCGGCCAGATCATGGCGTTGGACTGCCCCTCGTAGTAGCGCTCCAACTCCTCCGCGCTCAACGGCACCGGATGTAGCCGGATGCCCTCCAGGTCGAACGGCTCCGGCGCGGCCCCCTTGCCGCCGGCCCAGCCCACCCAGGTGCCGTGGTGCTCGGCGAGAACAGGATGCAGTGCGGTCACGAGCCCACCCGGGCTGCGTCGCCACTGCCGTCCCTCGGGTGTGCTCACCTCGTCGACGGGCAGTCGATTGGCCACTACGACAAAGGAGCTGCGGACGGTCACGTTGGGCCACCTCCGGGTGCTGACGAATCCACCGCGTCGAGCGTACTGAGCGTAGCTGCGGCGTCTGGTGTACCGTGCCGGACTTACCCCACCTGCTTGCCGGTACCGAACCCCAAACGTGATCTTGTAGACAATTACTGGTGTTCTGTCGGGCGGCCAAGTCAGGTCGCCGGCCCGGCGGGGTGATGTGGGCGCAGCCGGGGTGACCTGTCAGGATTGACGGCGGGCCGGCGTGATCGGCCCGCCGACGGGCGACCTCGGCCCCGCATCCGCGGCCAGCCCCGCCCGTGTTGACCACACCCGTTGATCGATGGAGGGTAGCCCGCACCGTGGCCCAGTACATCTACGTCCTGGAAAAGGCGCGCAAGGCGCATGGCGACAAGGTCGTGCTCGACAACGTGACGCTGAGCTTCCTGCCGGGTGCCAAGATCGGTGTGGTCGGCCCGAACGGCGCCGGCAAGTCCAGTCTGCTGAAGATCATGGCGGGGCTGGACCGGCCGAGTAACGGCGAGGCCCGGCTGATGCCCGGCTACTCCGTCGGCATGCTGGCTCAGGAGCCACCGCTCAACGATGCGAAGACGGTTCTCGGCAACGTCGAGGAGGCGGTCGCGGAGACCAAGGCCAAGCTGGAGCGGTTCAACAAGATCGCCGAGCAGATGGCCACCGACTACTCCGACGAGCTGATGGCGGAGATGGGCCGCCTCCAGGAGGAACTGGATCACGCCGACGCGTGGGACATCGACTCCAAGCTCGAACTGGCCATGGACGCGTTGCGCTGCCCGCCGCCGGACGCCGACGTGACCCAGCTCTCCGGTGGTGAACGGCGTCGGGTCGCGCTCTGCAAGCTGCTGCTGGAGACGCCCGACCTGCTTCTGCTCGACGAGCCCACCAACCACCTCGACGCGGAGAGCGTGCAGTGGCTGGAGCAGCACCTGGCCAAGTACGCCGGCACCGTCATCGCGATCACGCACGACCGTTACTTCCTGGACAACGTGGCGGGCTGGATCCTGGAACTGGACCGGGGGCGGGCCGTCGGCTACGAGGGCAACTACTCCACCTACCTGGAGAAGAAGGCGGCCCGGCTGGCGGTCGAGGGCCGGCGGGACGCCAAGATGAAGAAGCGGCTCGCCGACGAGCTGGAGTGGGTCCGCTCCAACGCCAAGGCGCGCCAGACCAAGTCCAAGGCCCGACTCGACCGGTACGACGAGATGGCCGCCGAGGCGGACAAGACCCGCAAGCTGGACTTCGAGGAGATCCAGATCCCGCCGGGCCCGCGCCTGGGCAGCTCCGTGATCGAGGTGCAGAACCTCACCAAGGCCTTCGGCGACCGGGTGCTGATCGACGACCTGAGCTTCTCTCTGCCGCGCAACGGCATCGTCGGCATCATCGGCCCGAACGGCGTCGGGAAGACGACCCTCTTCAAGACCATCGTCGGGCTGGAACAGCCGACGGCGGGCAGCGTGAAGGTCGGTGACACCGTCTCCCTGTCGTACGTGGACCAGACCCGGGCGGGCTTGGCCGGGGACAAGACCGTCTGGGAGGCCGTCTCCGACGGCCTGGACCACCTGATGGTGGGCAAGGTCGAGATGCCGTCGCGGGCGTACATCGCTGCTTTCGGTTTCAAGGGGCCCGACCAGCAGAAGCCGACCAAGGTTCTCTCCGGGGGCGAGCGCAACCGGCTCAATCTGGCGTTGACGCTCAAGATCGGCGGCAACGTGATCCTGCTGGACGAGCCGACCAACGACCTGGACGTGGAGACCCTCTCCAGCCTGGAGAACGCGTTGCTGGACTTCCCCGGCTGCGCCGTGGTCATCTCTCACGACCGGATGTTCCTGGACCGGGTCGCCACGCACATCCTGGCCTGGGAGGGGGATGACCAGAACCCGGCGAAGTGGTTCTGGTTCGAGGGCAACTTCGACGCGTACGAGAAGAACAAGATCGACCGTCTCGGTGCCGAGGCGGCCCGGCCGCACCGGATCACCTACCGCAAGCTCACCCGCGACTGAACCATGGCGGACCGGTTTCTCTACCACTGCACGCTCCGTTGGTCCGACCTGGACGCGTACGGGCACATCAACAACTCGCGCTTCCTCACCCTCTACGAGGAGGCACGGGTAGCTCTGATGTTCGCCGGGGGCCGGGCCTGGGGCGTCGGCTCGTTCGCCGACGGCGTGGTGATTCGGCGGCACGAGGTCGACTATCTGAGGCCGGTCGACTACGCGCTCGGCCGGGCCACTGCGGAGGCGGCGCCGACTGTCCGGATCGAGCTCTGGGTGTCGGAGATCCGAGCCGCCTCCGTGACCGTCGACTACGAGATGTACGACGGTGATCTGCTGGTCAGTCGGGCCCGGTCGGTGCTGGTGCCGTTTGATCTGAGCCGGCAGCTGCCGCGCCGCCTCTCCGCCGAGGAGCGGGCCTTCCTGCGCACCTACCTCATCCAGGAGGGGGCGGCGTGACCGGCCCGGACACCGTGGGTCCGGGTGGTTCCCCGCCCACGGTGCCCGGTGGGGTGAGCCACGGGCTGACCGGTGTCGTTGACGCGGGCGCGTTCCTGGCCCGACTGGTCCGGCTGGACCGGGGGGCGTTGGTGCGGTTGCGGCCCGCCAGCGGGTCGGAGCGGACCGCCCTCTGGGCGCGGTTGCCGTGGGGGGTGCTGGTGGTTCACACGGTGGCCGGCGACGGCCCCGGTGACGCCACTGTTGCCGCCGGCGAGTTGTTGGCGGAGTTGACCGCGGGTGGCTCGGCGCTGCCCGTTCGGCGGGACGCACAGTGGCGCTGGCCACTGCCGCCGCCCGCCAGCCGGCAGGTGGAGACGCTTCCCGCGGCCGAGCTGCGGCGGGTGGCCGAAGCCGCCGCGACGGCCCTGCGCGATGCCGCCGGGCATGGGGTAGGGGGTAGGGCCCTCGGGGAGCGGGTGCTGCGCGATGCTCTTCTGGATCATGTGCCGGTGATCGTCACTCCGGACGACTCTCCCGCTACGCCGGTTGAGGTGCCCCAGCGGCTGGTTCAGGGCTTGGTCCGGATGGGCTTTCTCGGCGCGCCGGAGGCGCCCGGTGGGGTGCAGGTCCGGGTCGTCGGCCGATGGGTCGGCCTGGTCGGCCCCTACGGAGCAGTATGGTTGCAGAGGGTGACAGATCTGGCCATTCGCCCTATCCTTGGTCAGCAGTTCGGGTGACCCCCCATGGTCCTTCTGTCTTGGGGAGCTCATTAGGGGGGTGCTTCTTCCCGGCTGTCCGGGTACCGTCCATCCTCGGATCCAACGCAGCGTTAGGGGCTGGATCCGCTGGGGAGTGAGGTGGGTAGCGATGCCATGGTGGTCGTGGCGCCCCGGTTCCGCTGACGGCGGTGAGCCGGACAGCCGGAGCAGGGTCACGGTGGAGGACACGGCCCGGGTCAGCCCGCCGGCTCCCCGACAACCGGGCGACAGTTACTCCGGAGCTGACCGTTCCCCGGCTGCTGACACATCCGCCACGGTCGCACCGGTCACACTCAGCCGGATCAGCGCCGCGCTCGACCGGCTCGACGTGCGCTATCTGGCCGACGGCGACGGAAACCTGCTGGCGATGTGGGAGCGGCACGCGGTCCTGGTCGCGCTCGAGGGACCGGACGACGAGATTCTGGTGCTGCGCGTTCGGCCGCATGCGACCGTCCCGCCGGACTGGGAGGATCGGGCCTACCGGGTGGTCAACGAGTGGAACCACACCCGTCGCTTCTGTAAGGCGTACATCGGAGATCCGTCCGAACGGGGGCAGCTCCCGATCTATGCCGAGCTTCAGGTGCCGTTCGCCGCTGGCGTGCACGACGCGCTCCTGGTCGAAATGATCGACTGTGGGGCGGCGGTGGCCACCAGCTTCGTTGATTGGCTGCACGACGAAGGTGCCCTGCTCTGACCGCCCGGGCCCCCGGTCACGCCGGCGTGACCGGGTCCTCCGACACGTTCACCATGAAGTACGCAGCCCGCTCCAGATAGTCCCAGAGGGCGGTGGCGAGCTCCGGCGGCAGGTTCAGCCGGTCCACCGCCTGCCGCATGTGCCGCAGCCAGGCGTCCCGTTCCGCTGCCCCAATCCGAAACGGTGCGTGCCGCATCCGTAGTCGCGGGTGCCCACGCTGGGTGGAGTAGGTTTTCGGCCCGCCCCAGTACTGCATCAGGAACAGGGTGAGCCGCTCCGCAGCGGGCCCCAGATCCTCCTCTGGATACATCGGACGCAGCAGCGGGTCGCCGGCGACGCCCGCATAGAACTCGTCCACCAGCTTGCGGAAGGTGGGCTCGCCACCAACCGCATCGAAAAAGCTCGTTGAGGGGGCGGGGTTGCCCGATTCACCTGCGGGATGCACGGCTCCATCCTGCCAGGTTTTGGTGGCCGTCCGCCGCTGGCCGGACGTGGGTCGAATCACCTACCGGCCTGCCTCCAACCCGGTCAGGAGACGGTGTCGCGATGCCGCTTCTGAGTATCCCGCTGCTCCTCGTCCGGGTTACTGACTGGCTGGTCCGCCGGGTGGTCTGAACCCGGCCGGGGGCCAGGCGGTGCCGGCATCGGACTGGGGGCGTCAGCTCGCGAAGCCGCCTCGATGGCGGCGTCAACCTTCGTCTGACTCGGCCACGACAGTGCCACGGCGGCCATCAACAGCACCCCGGTGCTACTCCAGAGGCCGACCACGAGCGGGATGGAGAACCGCTCGGCGAGCAGCCCGGTGACCAGAACCGCCAGGCCCTGGATCACCTGCATGCCGGAGGCCATGACACCGAAGGCGCGAGCCCGGAAGCCGTCCGGCAGAGCCTGTACGAACAGGCCGTTGGCAGTTGGCAGCAGCCCGGCGACGGCGAATCCGCACCCGGCGGCCAGCAGCGCCACCACCAGTGGCGACGGGTCGAGCAGGCTGGGCACCAGCAGCAGCGGAGCCAGCACTGCCAGCGGACGCATCAGGGCGATCCGCCGGGCCGGCGTGACCAGCCGGCCGACGATCAGGCCGCCGAAGATGTACCCGACCGGCGCGGAGGCCATGATGACCGCCTGGGCAAGGCCCTGGTCCATGTCGTCGGTGTGCCGGCCAGCCCACGCCGCCGCCAGCCCTTCCGGGACGATGGAGAAGAGCATGGCGCTGAACACGAGGATCGCGATGGCGCGTAGCACGGGTTGGCCGAAGACTATGCGGAATCCCTCGCCGGTCTCCCGCAGCAGGTGGCTGCGGTGCGCGGCCTTCATCGCTGTTGGTCGGGCGATGATCCCGAGGCGGATCAGCGTGGCGGATACGGCGTAGGTAGCCGAGGTGATCAGCAGGGCGAGGCTGGGGCTGGCCGCCGCGATCGCCGCCCCGGCCAGGTAGCCAACAACCTGCGCGGCCTGGCCGATGCTGGCGTTGATCGACAACCCGACCACGAGGCGGTCACCGGTCAGGATCCGTGGCAGCAGCGCCGATCGGGCGGCCTGACTCGGCGGGTTGGCGAGGGTGGCGGTGAAGAGGAGCACCAGGATCAGTGGAGTCGGCATCCCGGGTACCGCGATGGCCAGCAGCAGCACCATCCGAATCAGATCGCAGATGATCATCACGGATCGGTGGGGATGCCGCTCGGCGACGGTTGCGAGCAGCGGACCGCCGATCAACCAGGGCAGGTAGCTGATAGCGAATGCCGCGGCGGAGAGCGCTACCGACTCGGTCTCTCGGTAGACCAGGAGGGTCACCGCAGCCTTCGCGAGGTAGTCGCCAACCCAGGAGAGGACTCCGGCCGTCAGAACAAATCGGTACTCGCGCTGGGCGAACACCTCGCTGAAGGTGGCCGGACGGGCTGGAGAAGGTCGGCCGTTGGGCACCATCGCCTCCATCGTTCCCGGACCTGGCACTCCTATTTGGCCGAGCCGGGAAGCATCGTCCGATTCGTCGACCAGCGAGGAATCTCCTCCGCTGCCGGGGAGCTGTCTCGGATTCTGCCGGAATCGCCGGCAGCCAGCCAGGGCGAAATGGTTGATCGTCGGATCGCCGACTGAACGAACGGAGGATGGTCGGAGAGGCCATGACCGAAACCACCGTTGCGGTCACGGTGTGCCGGTGGCCCGGGCCGCCTGCACCGGCAGGCCCGGGAACCGAGCCGCGGCGATCTTGTCGGTGAAGCCGGAGTTTTCCAGCGCGCCGGCCAGCCGGCGACGCAGTTCCCGGCCGACGGCGAATTGACCATCCGCCGTTGTCTTCACCACCGTGCGGATCACCGCGCCGTCCATCGTCATCTGCTCGACACCTAGCACCTCGGGCGGCTCAATGACCTCCGCCGCCAGCTCCGGGTCGACCGCGACCGATGCGGCTGCCTCCCGCAGCACCGCTGTCGCCTCCTCGGTGCTGGCGAAGCCGATCGGCAGGTCCACCACGACCAGCGCCCAGCCCTGACTCTTGTTACCGACCCGGATGATTTCTCCGTTGCGGATGTACCAGAGGACTCCGCGCGCGTCGCGTACCGTCGTCACCCGCAGGCCAACCGACTCCACAAAGCCGGTCACCTCACCGAAGTCGACCGTGTCCCCGACACCGTACTGGTCCTCGATCAGCATGAATAGCCCGGCGATCAGGTCCTTCACCAGACTCTGCGCGCCGAAGCCCAAGGCCACGCCGACGATGCCGGCGCTGGCGAGCAGCGGCGCCAGTTCGAAGCCGAACTCCTTGAGCACCATCAGCAACGCGATGCCAAAGATGAACGCCGTGGAGAGGCTGCGCAGCACCGAGCCGATCGCCTCGGCGCGCTGTCGGCGCCGCTCCGGCACGAACTCGCCCGGCTCGGTGGTCGCGGTGGGAATTCGCTCTCGCAACGGTCGCAGCATCGTGGGCATGCCTGCGCTGCTGGTGCTGCGGACGAGTCGCTTGATAGTCCGGCTGATCAGCCACCGGGCCACCAGGGCCAGTACCAGGATCAGGGCGATGCGGAGTGGCTTGATCAAGATCCAGTAGCTGCCCTCGGCGAACCACACCGCGCCGGTCAGATCGTAGAGAGCGGTGCAGAAGGGCTCCTGGAGGCACTCCGCGCTGGGCTCATCGGTGACGGGGGAGTCGGCGGCCACGGCCGAAACGATGGAGACATCCACCCTGCCTTCGTACCGCAGTCGACTCCGTTCGCCGCGCGCGGCCCGCCGGCGACGGCGAACCGTGGCCGGTGAGCCCGGGCCGGGTATCTCCAGATCGCCCCCCGCGGGGTACCCCCGATTAACACGTGCAATCCCGAGCCTTATCAGGGACGATTGGCGCACGGACGGCGATGATCTGGGGTCGACGTCTGGCCGGTGGGTCGCTGCGCCCGTTTCCGTCCGGTGGTGCGAGTGAGGGGCGCTGAACCGGAGGGGTGAGCGCGATGCCTGACATACGACCCACGGTGGGCTCCGGCGCGCTGGTCCTCAACGCCACCTACGAGCCCCTGTGTGTCGTGTCGGTCCGGCGGGCGGCCATCCTGGTACTCACCGCCAAGGCGGTCTGCGTCGCCGATGGTGACGGTGTGCTGCACAGCGCCCGCGACTCGCTGCCAGTGCCCTCGGTCGTGCGGCTCACCCGCTTCGTCCGGGTGCCTTTTCGGGCCCATGTCGGGCTGTCCCGGCGGGCGATCTTCGCGCGGGACGGGTGGCGATGCGCCTACTGCCGGGGCCCGGCGGAGACTATCGATCATGTCCTCCCGCGGAGCCGTGGTGGTCGGCACTCCTGGGAGAACGTGGTGGCGGCGTGTGCCCGGTGCAACCACACCAAGGGCGACAAGACGCCGGCCGAACTGGGCTGGCGGCTCCCCGCCCCGCCGACGGCGCCGAAGGGCATCGCGTGGCGGGTGCTCGGTCACCGACCTCCCGACCCGCGTTGGGTCGACTGGCTCGACCTGCGCGAGCCCGAAGCCGCCTGAGCGTCCTCCCCCGGGGGCCTAGCCGCTCCGCGCGTCGACCAGGGAGGCGAAGACCACCACGTTGTCGGCGTAGCCGGTCTGGCCGCCAACCCATCGGCCACCGCAGGTCACCAGCCGTAGGTTTGGTCGGTCGAAGTCTCCGAACACCTGGTCGGTCGGGAATCGTTCCTTGGCGAACCGCTCCACCGAGTTGACCTCGAAGACCGCGACCTGCCCGTCGGTCCGGTCCACCTCGACCCGGTCACCGGCGCGGAGGTTACGCAGCCCCTGGAAGACCGCCGGCCCGGTGTCGGTGTCCACGTGCCCGACGAGGACCGCTGGACCGTACTGCCCGGGTGTGGGTCCTTGGTCATACCAGCCCGCCTCCTGGGCGCGAGCCGCGTCCGGCGCCGCGATGGTGCCGTCCGGTGCCAGCCCAACGCTGTGCACCGGGGCCGCGACATCGATGGCATCGATCTCGACGGCGACCGGATTGCTCGCTGGTAGTACCGGAAACTTCTTCGGCGGCGGTCGCAGGCCGGCGGTGAACCGCTCCGGGAGGACGCTGATGCCGGTCACCTGTTCCACCCCGAGCATGGCGATGATCAGCATCATCAGGGCCCCGATGACCAGTACGGGCACCCCCGGGCTGCGGGAGAATCCCAGCCGCCGCCGGGCCCGTACCCACTGCCGGCGCGGACGCGGGGGCAGCGGCTCGGTGGCCGGGTCGGTGGTGACGACGCTCGCCGCGGACGCCTGCCCGGCGGCTCGGTGCAGCCGGCGGGCGGTCCCGGCGGCCAACCGGGCAGCGGCCGACACCGCGCGTCGGGTGCCGGCCCGGACCGCCCGTTGTCGAGTACGTCTGTCTGCGCGGGCCATGGCGACGTTCGGGTCAGGAACCGTTCCCGGCGCGGCGGTTACCGAAGAAGCCGAAGCCGATGGCCAGTGCCACCGCCACCACGCCCCCGACCAGTAGGTAGGAGCCGGTGCGACCGACGGCGGTGCCGCCGCTACCGGTCGCCGGTCCCTTCGTCGGCTGGGACATGTTGAGTACCGTCAGTGTCGTACTGGCGGTCTTGTTGTTTTCGCAGCGTAGATCAACCCGGTAGTCGCCGGCCCCTTTGTTACTCGGGATGGTGGCGTGGCCGGTGAGGAAGCCGTTGTCGGGTCGGAGGAAGACCTGACCATCGAAGGCGTCCGAGTGCACCGTCGCCTGACGGTTGTTGTCCTTGTCGCAGCTGGCTCGGAGATCGACGCGGGTGCCGGCCTGCGCCGGGTTCGGCGTGACCTCGATGAAGGTGTGTTCACCGGCGCTGGCCGGTGCGCCCCCGAACAGGACGAACGCCGCCACCAAGGCCAGCATGGCGAGTACGCGATGACCCCGCATGATTCCCCCTCCCGGTTCGACCACCGGACCCTCCCCGAGTACCGCGGCCTGCTTTCCCGCTGGCTTCCGGGCAAACCCTCGCGGGTGGTCAGCGGCGGCGGGACGGAGCCGGTTCGTTCTCATCGGAGCTGGGTGGAGTGACCGGACGCCAGCCGAGTGGGGTGGAGAGCACCATCGTGCTGGACGGTTGGCCGTACGGAGCGAGCCGATCAATAACCGCCTCGAACTCCTCGATCGAGCCGGCGGTGACGGTCAGCATGCTGCACGCGTCGCCGGTGATCCGATGGATCTGCATGATCTCCGGCCACTCTGTGATCTCCGGGCTGTTGAGGATGCAGCGGGCCCCGTAGCAGGACATGCGGATCAGCGCGACCACCGTTCGCCCGGCTCGGGCCGGGTCCACGTGTGCGTGATAGCCGGTGATGACGCCGGAGTCTTCCAGCCGACGTACCCGCTCGGCTACAGCCGGCGGGGAGAGGTGCACCCGTCGGGACAGCTCGCTGTACGACAGCCGGGCGTCGGCCTGCAGTTCGCGCAGCAGGGCCCAATCCATCTCGTCCACACTGGGGAACCTTACGTTCTCCAACCGAATCTGGGGTATCGCCTTGTGATTGGTAGGTGAACTGCCGTGACAGCCGTTGTCTCGGCATTCCACTGGCGCGACCCGTCGCGGCATCATGACCGCTATCGCAAATACGGCCAGATGGCCGGTTGAGCGGAGGGAGCGGACTGGTGGAACGAACAGAACTACGGGCGGCCACCGCGGCGGAGGTGCGGCCAGTAACCCCGCGGCAACGCGCTACCCGAGCCGCTCGCAACGGTGGCGAGCCGACCCTGGAATTCACTGGGCGGATTCCGTACGACGCGTACGTCCAGGCCAGCGTCCTGCACCGGTTGCAGACGCCGCTGAGCAGTGACCCAGGCGAGATGTCCTTCCTGGTGACCAGTCAGATCATGGAGCTGTACTTCAATCTGACCTGTCACGAACTGCGCGAAACCCAGCGGCTGCTGCGGGCGGACCGGATTCGGGATGCCCTGGCCCCGCTGCGTCGCGCCGCCTTGCACCTGGACGGGTTGAATGCGGCCTGGCGGAGCCTGCGCTGGATGACCCCCGCCGACTTCAACCGGTTCCGCAATCTCCTCGGCGAGGGCTCTGGCTTCCAGTCGGCGATGTATCGCCACCTGGAACTCCTGCTCGGTCTCCGCGATCCCGCCCTGATCCGTCCGTTCCGTCGGCAGGTCGAGGTACACGCAGAACTGACCGCAGCCCTGAACGCCCCCAGCCTCTGGGACGATGTGCTCGCTCTGCTCGCCCGGCACGGCCACGATCTTCCCCGGGAGCTACTCGGCCGCGACGTCGCCGAGGAGCACCAGCCGCATCCGGCGGTGGAGGCGGCCTGGGTGCGTATCTACGCCACCAGCCTGGACGACCAATTCCGGCTGCTCGGCGAGGCGTTGACCGAGGTGGCTGAGGGGTTCGGCGACTGGCGGTGGCACCACGTCAAGGCGGTGCAGCGGACGATGGGCGCCAAGGTCGGCAGCGGTGGCTCCGCCGGACTGGCTTGGCTGCAACGGAGCATGGCGCGGGTGGTCTTCCCGGAACTGTGGTCGGCCCGGACGGCGATGTGAGCGGGAAGCGGAGCGAACGCATGCACAAGGAAGAGCTGAGCCAGGAGGAGAAGGCGGCGAACCGCCTGGACACCGCTGACCCTGGCCACCGGCACCTGTTCCATGTCCCGCCCGCCGACGGCGGTTGTTACCAGCAGGCGGCATACCTGGCCGGGAACTCGTTGGGCCTGCAACCCCGGGCAACGAGGGACGAGCTCCTCGCCGACCTGGAGGCTTGGCGCTGTCTCGGGGTGGAGGGGCACCTGGCGGCCGACCGACCGTGGCTGCCCTACCACGAGTTGCTGACCGCGCCGACCGCCCGACTGGTCGGCGCGCGGCCGGCGGAAGTGGTGGTGATGAACTCCCTCACCGTCAACCTGCACCTGCTGATGGTGAGTTTCTACCGGCCGACCGGCACCCGTACCCGGATCGTCATCGAGGACAGCGCCTTTCCCTCGGACAGCTACGCCGTCCGTAGCCAGGCCCGGTTCCACGGCCTCGACCCGGACACCACGGTGCTGCGCCTGGCTCCCCGTCCCGGTGAGGACACCCTGCGTACCGCCGACGTGCTTGACCTACTCGCGGCGGAGGGCGACACGATCGCGTTGGTACTGCTCGGCGGCGTCAACTACCTGACCGGCGAGCTGATGGAGATCCCGGAGATCACCGCCGCCGGCCGGGCAGCCGGCGCGGTGGTCGGGTGGGATCTGGCGCACGCCGCGGGAAACGTGCCACTGGCCCTGCACGACTGGGGCGTCGACTTCGCGGCGTGGTGCTCCTACAAGTACCTGAACTCCGGGCCGGGCGGGCTCTCCGGAGTGTTCGTCCACGAGCGTCACCTCGCCGATCCGACGCTGCCCCGGTTCGAGGGCTGGTGGAGCACCGAGGCGGCTACCCGGTTCGAGATGTCGCCGGTCGCCCGACCGCCGGCGACGGCGGAGGCCTGGCAGGTCTCCAATCCACCGATCTTCGCGATGGGGCCGGTGCGTACGTCGCTGGAGCTCTTCGACTCGGTCGGCATGACCGCGTTGCGGGAGCGCAGTGTCCGGCTTACCGGCTACCTGGAGTGGCTGCTGGATCTGGTTACTCCGGGGCGGCCCCTGGCCGTGGTTACTCCGCGCGACCCGGCCCGTCGGGGCGCACAGCTGTCGGTGCGGATCGGCACCGGGAGCGCCGCTGATTTGGCGAAGCGGCTGCGGTTGGAGCACGGGGTTGTCGCGGATGCTCGGGAGCCAGATGTTGTCCGGTTCGCACCGGTGCCGCTTTACTCGACGTACCACGATTGCTGGCGGGTGGCCAACGCGTTGGCCGCTACGGTGGAGGTGCACTGATGAGCACAGAGCGCGCCGAGGTCGCCGTCGTCGGCGCCGGACTCTCCGGCTGCCTGCTCACCGCTTTCCTGGCCCGGCGGGGCTATCCGGTCGCCCTCTACGAACGGCGTCCTGACCCCCGGACCGGTCGGGTGGAGCGGGGCCGCTCCATCAACCTGGCGCTCTCCGAACGAGGGCTGGACGCGCTGCGCCGGATCGGCCTGGACGCCCGGGTGATGGCCGACGCGTTGCCGATGCGGGGCCGGATGATTCACCCGGTGGACGGCGAGCCGCAGTTTCAGGCGTACAGCGCGGCCGGGGATCGGGCGATCAACTCGATCAGTCGGGGGGCGCTGAACAACGCCCTGCTGACCGCGGCTGCCGCGCTACCGGGCGTGCGGGTCGCCTTCGACCACCGGTTGGTCGACCTCGACCCGGACACCGGGGAGATGACCTTCGAAACCCCACCGGGGAAGGTCACCGCCACCGCATCGGTGGTCCTGGGTGCCGATGGGGCCGGTTCGGCGGTTCGTGGCCAGCTACTCGGCCATGGGCTGCTGCGGGAGAGCCTGGACTTTCTCGACTACGGCTACAAGGAGCTGACCATTCCGCCGCTGGCCGGGGCCTTCGCGCTCGACCCGGAGGCGTTGCACATCTGGCCCCGGGGCACCTCGATGATGATCGCGTTGCCGAACCCGGACCGCTCCTTCACCTGTACGCTCTTCTGGCCCACTCACGGCACCGCGAGCTTCGCCTCGCTGGGCAGTCCGGCGGCGATCGAGCGCTACTTCGCGCAGCACTACCCGGACCTGCTCCCACTCGCGCCGACCCTGGTTGACGACTATCTACACAATCCGGTCGGAGTGCTCGGCACCGTCCGCTGTGATCCCTGGCAGGTGAACGGGAAAGTCGGGCTACTCGGCGATGCGGCGCACGCCATCGTGCCGTTCTACGGTCAGGGCGCCAACTGCGCCTTCGAGGACGTGGTGGAGCTGGACCGTTGCCTCGACGAGTGTGCCGACGACTGGTCCGCCGCGCTACCGCTGTTCCAGCGTCGCCGGCAGGCCAACGCCGAGGCGATTGCCCAGATGGCGCTCGCCAACTTCGTCGAGATGCGCGACCGGGTCGCCTCGCCGCTGTTCCAGCTCGGCCGACGGGTGGAGCAGACGCTGGAGCGGGCGCTGCCCGGCCGGTACGTGTCCCGGTATGAGTTGGTTTCCTTCTCGACCACCCCGTACGCGCAGGTGCGCCGTCGAGTCCGTCGCCAACACCAACTGCTGGGTGTGGCGGCCGGGGGCGTAGCGGCCCTGCTGGCCGGCGTGGTAGGGGCCGCGCTCCGCCGAGGGAGGCGCGGATGACCCGGTGGGATTCGCGCCAGATGACCGGCCGGGCACCGGACGGGCCGGCCCTGCTGCCCAACTTCATCGCTGGTGAGTTTGTTGACGCTGGTCGCCGCTTCACCAAGTACAGTCCGGTGACCGGGGAGCCGATCTTCGAGGTCGTCGCGGCGGATCAGGCCGGAGTGGACGACGCGGTGGCCGCCGCCCGCGCGGCGCTGCGTGGCCCGTGGGGCCAGCTCGGCGAACGAGAGCGCGCCGAGGTGCTGCTCCGAGTCGCCGACGAACTGGAGCGCCGCTTCGATGATCTGGTCACCGCCGAGGTGGCCGACACCGGCAAGCCGATTGCGCAGGCCCGGACGCTGGACATCCCGCGCGGCGCGGCCAACTTCCGTGCCTTCGCCGAGATCGCCGCGACCGCGCCGACCGAGTCGTTTAGCACCCGCACCCCAGCTGGTGGTCAGGCGCTGAACTACGCGCTGCGCAAGCCGGTCGGCGTGGTCGCTGTGATCGTCCCGTGGAACCTGCCGCTGCTCCTGCTCACCTGGAAGGTCGCGCCCGCGTTGGCGTGCGGCAACGCGGTGGTGGTCAAGCCCAGTGAGGAGACACCCGCCTCGGCGACCCTGCTCGCCGAGGTGATGGCCGCCGCCGGCGTGCCCGAGGGCGTCTTCAACGTCGTGCACGGCTTCGGGCCCGGCTCGGCGGGGGAATTCCTCACCCGGCACCCCGATGTCGACGCGATCACCTTCACCGGCGAGTCGACCACCGGCGGAGCCATCATGCGGGCCGCCGCCGACGGGGTGAAGGCGGTCTCCTTCGAGCTGGGCGGCAAGAACGCCGGGTTGGTCTTCGCCGACGCCGATCTGTCGGCGGCGGTGGCCGGCTCGGTGCGGTCCAGTTTCACCAACGGTGGCCAGGTCTGCCTCTGCACCGAACGCATCTACGTGCAGCGTCCGGTCTTCGCGGAGTTCACCGCCCGGCTGGCCGAGCGGGCCGCCGAGTTGCCGTACGGGTGGCCCGCTGACGAGGCCACGGTGAACATGCCGCTGATCTCGTCCGCGCACCGGAAGAAGGTGCTCGATCACTACGAGCTGGCCCGCGCCGAGGGGGCGGAGGTCCTCGCCGGCGGGGGGACGCCCCGCTTCGACGACGCCCGCGACGGCGGCGCGTACATCCAGCCGACGGTGCTCGCCGGGCTCGGCCCGGATGCGCGGACCAACCAGGAGGAGATCTTCGGCCCGGTCGTGCACGTGGCGCCCTTCGACGACGAGGAGGAGGCGTACGCGCTGGCCAACGGCACCGAGTACGGCTTGGCGGCGGCGGTGTGGACCCGGGACGTGGGTCGGGCCCACCGGGCCGGTGCCCGGTTGGACGCGGGGATCGTCTGGGTCAACACCTGGTATCTGCGTGACCTGCGTACCCCGTTCGGCGGGGTGAAGGCCTCCGGCGTCGGCCGCGAGGGCGGGCTTCATTCGCTGGGCTTCTATTCCGAGCTCACCAACGTCTGTGTGGACCTGACATGACCGTCGACTACGAGACCGCCGCCCGGGAGCTCATCGAGGCTCGGGAGAGCGGCAAACCCTGCCCTCCGCTTCGCGGGCGGCTCATCCCCGACGAGGACATTGACTCGGCGTACCTCGTGCAACAGGCGCAGGTGCGCCAGTGGCTGCGGCGCGGACACCGGCGAGTCGGCGCCAAGATTGGTCTGACCTCCGCAGCCGTACAGGCGAGTCTCGGCGTCTACCAGCCGGACTTCGGGGTGCTGACCGAGGCCATGGCGGTGCCCGACGGGGTGGAGGTGCCGTGTGGTCGGCTGCTCCAGCCCCGGGTGGAGGCCGAGATCGCGTTCGTACTCGGTGCGGACCTGCCGGACGAGCGGATCACCACCGCCGACCTGATCCGGGCGGTCGATCACCTGCTGCCGGCGATCGAAATCGTCGACTCCCGGATCGCCGGCTGGGACATTGCCATCGTGGACACGATCGCGGACAACGCCTCCAGCGGGCTGTTCGTGCTGGGTACCACGCCCCGCCGGCTCGCCGATGTGGATCTGCGCCTCGCCGGCATGGTGCTGGAGCAGGCCGGGGAGCCGGTCTCGGTCGGTGCCGCCGCGGCCTGTCTCGGCAACCCGCTGCACGCGCTGGCCTGGCTGGCGCGGACCTTGGCCCGTTCCGCTGATCCACTGCGGGCGGGCGACGTGGTGCTCTCCGGGGCGCTTGGCCCGTTGGTGCCGGTGACGCCCGGAGCCGCATATGAGGCGCGGATCTCCGGCCTCGGATCGGTACGTACCTGCTTCGCGAAGGAGGTCGAGGAGTGAGCGTCGGGGTGGCAGTGCTCGGTTCCGGGAATATCGGGACCGATTTGATGATCAAAGTTTTGCGGCTCAGCGACAGTCTGCGGATGGTCGCCATGGCGGGCATCGACCCGGACTCCGACGGGTTGGCTCGGGCCCGGCGACTCGGCGTCACCACCACCGCTGAGGGGGTGGCGGGGCTCGTGGCGCTGCCCGAGTTCGCCGACGTGGCGTTGGTCTTCGACGCCACCTCGGCCGGGGCCCACCGACACCACGACGCCGTGCTGCGCGCCCATGGCCGGGCCGTGGTCGACCTGACCCCCGCCGCGGTCGGGCCGTATGTGGTGCCGCCGGTCAATCTCGACGAGCACCTGCAGGAGCCCAACGTCAACATGGTTACCTGCGGCGGGCAGGCGACCGTGCCGATCGTCGCCGCCGTCGGCCGGGTCACCCCGGTCGCGTACGGAGAGATCGTCGCCTCAATCGCCGCCAAGTCGGCCGGGCCGGGTACCCGGGCCAACATCGACGAGTTCACCGAGACCACCGCCCGGGCGATCGAGGTGGTTGGCGGGGCCGAGCGGGGCAAGGCCATCATCGTGCTCAACCCGGCTGATCCGCCGCTGCTGATGCGGGACACCGTCTACTGCCTCTGCCCGGACGCCGACGCGGACCGAGCCGCGATCGCCACCGCCATCGCCGACATGGTCCGGGCCGTACAGGAGTACGTCCCCGGCTACCGCCTGAAGCAGGATGTGCAGTTCGACCGGGTGGACAGCTACCTACCGGCGCTCGGTCGGCGTCTCACCGGCCTGCAGGTCTCCGCCTTCCTGGAGGTCTCCGGTGCCGGGCACTACCTGCCCACGTACGCGGGCAACCTGGACATCATGACCTCGGCCGCGCTGCGGACCGCGGAGCGGCTGATCGCCCGGCGGGCGGTGCCGGCATGACTCAGCTCTACCTCCAGGATGTGACGCTGCGGGACGGGATGCACGCCATCGCCCACCGCTACACCGTTGACCAGGTGCGGACGATCGCCGCCGCGCTCGACGCCGCCGGAATCGCGGCGATCGAGGTGGCGCACGGCGACGGGCTGGCCGGGTCGAGTGTCAACTACGGGCACGGTGCGGCGAGCGACGCGGAGTGGATCGCGGCGGCGGCCGAGGTGCTGACCACGGCGCGGCTGACCACGCTGCTGGTCCCCGGAATCGGCACCATCGCCGACCTGAAGGCGGCGCGGGACCTCGGCGTGACCAGCGTTCGGATCGCCACCCACTGCACCGAGGCCGACATCTCCGCCCAGCACATCGGCTGGGCCCGGGAGAACGGGATGGACGTCTCCGGGTTCCTGATGATGGCCCACATGAACGACCCGGCCGGCCTGGCGGCGCAGGCCAAGCTGATGGAGTCGTACGGGGCGCACTGCGTCTACGTCACCGACTCCGGCGGCCGGCTGTTGATGTCCGACGTGGCCGAGCGAATCGACGCCTACCGGCAGGTGCTCGAACCGGAGACGCAGATCGGCATCCACGCCCACCACAACCTCTCGCTCGGGGTGGCGAACAGCGTGGTCGCGGTGGAGCACGGCCGGATCCTTGGGGCCGGGCCGCTGGACGCGCCGGCTGGCCGAACCGTCCGGGTTGACGCCTCCCTCGCCGGGCAGGGCGCGGGCGCGGGCAACGCACCGCTGGAGGTCTTCGTCGCGGTCGCCGAGCTGCATGGCTGGGAGCACGGCTGCGATGTCTTCGCGTTGATGGACGCGGCCGAGGACGTGGTCCGCCCGTTGCAGGACCGGCCGGTGCGGGTGGACCGGGAGACGCTTTCGCTGGGCTACGCCGGCGTCTACTCCAGCTTCCTGCGGCACGCCGAGCGGGCCGCCGAACGCTACGGCGTGGATGTCCGCTCGATCCTGGTCGAGCTGGGCCGGCGCCAGATGGTCGGCGGCCAGGAGGACATGATCGTGGATGTGGCGCTGGACCTGGCCGGCAAGGAGGAGATGTGATCGGACCAGATATCGCCGGGATCGCCGGCCAACTGGTCGCGGCGGCCGACCGGGGTGTGGCAATCGGACAGCTCGCCGCCGAGACCGGGCTCGACGTCGATGCTGCGTACGCGGTGCAGGCCGAGTTGGTGCGGCGCCGGCTGGACCGGGGTGAGCAGCTGGTGGGCCTCAAGATGGGGCTGACCAGTAGGGCGAAGATGGCCCAGGTCGGCGTGGACGAGGTGATCTGGGGCCGGCTCACGGACCGGATGCGGGTCGCCGACGGCGGAACCGTCTCGGTCGGAGACTTCATCCATCCCCGGGTGGAGCCGGAGGTGGCCTTCCTGCTGGACCGGCAGCCCGAACCGGGTGAGCCGGTCGCGGAGTTCGCCACCGCGGTCCGTGCGGTCGCACCGGCCATCGAGCTGATCGACTCCCGGTACGCGAACTTTAGCTTCTCGCTGCCGGACGTCATCGCCGACAACACGTCGGCGGGGGCCTTCGTGGTGGGGCCGTGGTGCTCGGTTCCGGAGGGCCTGGACAACCTTGGCGTGCTGCTGGAGATCGATGGACAGGTCACCCAGGTGGGGTCGACCGCGGCGATCCTGGGCGACCCACGCCGCGCCTTCGACGAGGGGGTCCGGCTCGCCGGCCAACACGGGGTTCGGCTCCACGCGGGCTGGGTCTTTCTGGCCGGCGCCGCAACGGCCGCTGTCGCGCTGCGACCCGGCGCGCACGTCCGTGCGGTGGTGGAGAAGCTTGGCACCGCGTCGCTGCGGGCGGCGGCGTGACCGGCCGGGCGCCATCGGCGCTGGAATCCGGTGGGCGGGCAGCCGCCCGGGTCGTGGCCGGGAAGGCCGTGCCGCGTGGATCGTTCCCGCACGTCAAGGTCGCCGGTGGCTTCATCTTCGTCTCCGGCACCTCCTCCCGCCGCCCGGACAACACCTTCGCGGGTGTCGCTGTTGACGAGTTCGGCACCACCGACCTCGATATCCGGGCCCAGACCCGGGCGGTGATCGCGAACATCCGGGATCTACTCGACCCGGTCGGTGCCGGGCTGGCCGACTTGGTGCAGGTGACCAGCTACCTGGTCAACATGAACGACTTCGGTGGCTACAACGAGGTGTGGGCGGAGTTCTTCGACGCGAGCGGGCCGACCCGGACCACGGTGGCGGTCCACCAGCTGCCGCACCCGCACCTGTTGATCGAAATGCAGGCCGTCGCCCTGTGCCCCGAAGGAGGTCCGTTGTGAGCGAGATCGCTGAGCCGTTCAGCTTCCCCGGTTGGATTGCGGATAACCAGCACCTACTGAAGCCGCCGGTGGGCAACAAGGAACTGCTCCCCGGCAGTTCCGACTTCATCACCATGGTCGTCGGCGGGCCGAACCAGCGCACCGACTATCACGTTGAGCCGTACGAGGAGTTCTTCTACCAGGTCAAAGGGGACATGCACGTCAACCTGATGCTTCCGGACGGGCCGCAGACGGTACACATCCGCGAGGGGCAGATGTGGATGCTGCCGCGCGGAGTTCCGCACTCGCCGCAGCGGCCGGAGGCCGGCTCGATCGGTTTGGTGATCGAGCGGGTCCGCGAGGAGGGCACCCTGGAACGGTTCCAGTGGTACTGCCCCGAGTGCACCAACAAGGTGCACGAGGTGGAGTTGCAGGTCCGGGACATCGCCGCCGACCTGCCTCCGGTCTTCGCCGCCTTCTACGCCGACGAGGCGGCGCGGACCTGCGACCAGTGCGGCACGCTGCATCCGGGCAAGGGCTGATGGGTACTCCGGTCATCGATGTGCACTCGCACGCCGTACCGCGGGGTTGGCCGGACCTCGCTGCGGCCTGCGGTGGTTCTGGCTGGCCCTGGCTGCGGGTCGACTCCGAGCGCGCTGCGATGATCATGGTTGGCGAGCAGGAGTTCCGCCCGGTCGGTGCGGAGTGCTGGGATCCGGCGATCCGATTGGCGGACATGGCCGCCGATGGTGTCGACGTGCAGGTGGTCTCGCCAACGCCCGTCTTCTTCTGCTACGACCGCCCCGCCGACCAGGCAGTCAAGGTCGCTCGGATCTTCAACGACCGCATGTTGGAGATCACGGCCGCCGGGGACGGCCGGCTGGTTCCGTTCTGCCAGGTGCCATTGCAGGACCCGGAGGTCGCCTGCGCCGAGCTGGACCGCTGCCTCGCCGCCGGGCACGCCGGGGTGGAGATCGGCAACCACGTCGGCGACCTCGACCTGGACGACAGCGGCATCGTCGAGTTCCTCACCCACTGTGCCGAGGTTGGCGCGCCGGTCTTCGTCCACCCGTGGGACATGCCCGGCGGGCCGCGGCTGGATCGGTGGATGGCGCGGTGGCTTACCGGGATGCCGGCCGAGACCCACCTGTCGGTGCTGGCGATGATCCTCGGCGGGGTCTTCGATCGGGTGCCGGAGACGTTGCGGATCTGCTTCGCGCACGGCGGTGGCAGCTTCCCGTTCTGGCTGGGCCGCGCGGACAACGCCTGGCACCGTCGCGGCAACCTGGTCCGCGGTGCCTCCGCCCGGCCCCCCAGCTCGTACGTGGGCCGGTTCTTCGTCGACTCGGTGGTGTTCGAACCGGCGGCGCTGCGGCTGTTGGTTGACACGATCGGCCTCGACCAGGTGCTGCTCGGCAGCGACTATCCGTATCCACTGGGGGAGCGGCCGGTCGGTGCGGTCGTGCACCGCTCCGAATTCCTCACCCCGGACCAGCGCGCCGGCCTACTCGGCGGCAACGCGCTGCGCTTTCTCTCCCCCCGGGGGCAGGGCGAATCCGGCGCGGCGGACCCGTACGGCCTGTCGGGGCAGCGGCCCGATCGGGCAGCGGGCAGGATAACGGCATGAACGAGTTGCACGATCTGACCGCGCTGGAGCAGGCCGCCGTGATCGCCAGCGGCGAGCGGACCAGCCGGGAACTGGTCGAACACCACCTGACCCGGGTGGCGGAGCTCGGTGACACCGTCGGTGCGTTCGTCACCGTCACCCCGGAGGCGGCTCTCGCTGCCGCTGACGCGGCTGACGCCGTTCCGAGCACGGCCCGGGGGCCATTGCACGGCGTGCCGACGGCGATCAAGGACCTGACCCTCACCGCCGGTGTCCGCACGACCTTCGGCTCCGCGGCCTTCGCCGACTTCGTACCGCCGGTTGACGCGGACGTGGTTCGTTTCATCCGGGACGCTGGCCTGATCAGCCTCGGCAAGACCACCACCTCCGAGCTGGGCTGCTCGCTCTACTCCGAAGGGCGGGTCGCCCCGCCGGCCCGTAACCCGTGGGATCTCGCCTACACCGCGGGCGGCTCCAGCGGTGGCGCGGCAGCCGCGGTGGCGGCCGGTCTCATTCCGGTGGCCCAGGGCTCCGACGGCGGCGGCTCGCTGCGTATCCCGGCATCGCTGTGCGGGTTGGTTGGCTACAAGCCCAGCCGCGGGGTGGTCTCCGGCGGCCCGATCGGCTTCGGTGCGTACGGCCTGCCGACCAGCGGCCCGATCGGGCGGACCGTGGCCGACGTGGCCGCGTTGCTTGACGTGTTGGCTCAGCCGGTTCCCGGCGAGCCCTACCTGGCGCCGCCACCGCCGGTCGGTGGCTGGCTCGCGACGGCCCGGAGTGCCACACCGGGCCGGCTGCGGATCGGCCGCTTCACCACCCCGATGCTCGCCGACGAGCCGGTGCACCCGGACTGCGTCGCCGCCGTGGACCAGGCCACCGACCTGCTCACCGCCGCTGGTCATGAGGTGGTCGAGGTGCCACCGCCGCTGACGCCGACAGCATGGCCGCTGTTCGAGATCGTCTGGTACGTGCTCGCGCTCGCCCCGGTGCCGCCCGAGCGGGAGAGTCAGCTGCTGCCGTTGACCCGGTTGCTGCGGGAGCGTGGGGCATCGATCTCTGCTGCCAGTCTGACCGCCACGCTCGGCGAGCTTCAGGCGCAGGTCCGGCTCGGGATACGCCGGACCGTCGGCTGCGATCTGCTGCTCTGTCCCACCCTCGCCGCACCGCAGGCACCAGTGGGCTGGTTTACCGACGTTCGTAACCCAGCGGACGACTTCGAGCGTCAACGGCGCTTCTCGCCGTTTTGTGCAATCTTCAACGTCACGGGTGACCCCTCGGTGTCGCTCCCGGTGGGTGCCACCGCCGATGGGCTACCGGTCGGCGTCCTTCTCAGCGGCCGGCAGGGCGACGACGCGCGGCTACTCGCCACCGCGGCCCAGCTGGAGCAGCTCAGTGGGGGGTGGGATCGCCACCCCGCAATCTGGCGGGCGGTTGACTCCGCTAACGTGAATACCACAAGCGGAGTCGGGGAATCGTCCGCATGACTGTCCACCCGACCCGGATTCCTGGTCTCTCTTTCGCCTGGGGGCGTTGGGATTGTCTGTAACCGATACGTTGCTGGTCTTCGTCGGAATCCCGGCGGTAGCAGCGCTGATAATCGCTGGTGTGGTCTACGCCGCCAGCAGCCGCGGCGCAGGTGGCGGTGGCAAGCGCTACCGGCCGGGCCGGCCCTTTGACTTCACTCCGGTCTGGTTCCTGAGTAGTCCGGAGGAGCTGGCCGACTCGGCGGGCACCGCACTGGCCGCCGGCGCCCAGGCGCCCGCGCTGTCGGGCCGTAAGCAGGAGCAGGCCGGCCAGAAGGCGCCGGCCGGTGGAACCGGAGGCGCAAGTGACCGTTGGTGAGCTGCAGTCGTCGTCTGAGACGGCGGCCCCGCCGGAGCTGGACGGCCCGTTCTCGACCCGCCAGCTGCTCCGGGTTGATGAGGCCATGCGCCTGGCCGACCAGAGCACCGGGCTGACCTTCTCGATCTTCGTCGGTGGCCTCGAGGAGCCGGTCCGGGAAGACGCCGAGCGGCGGCACCGCCAGCTCGCCGACCCCGACCGGTCGGTCCTGATCGCGATCTCGCCGAACCAGCGGCAGCTGGAGATCGTCACCGGCCAGCACGCCCGCCGGCGCATCCCGGACACGTACGCGCGGCTCGCCGCGCTGTCGATGGTGGCGGCCTTCGGTGGCGGTGACCTGACCGGTGGCATCGTCACCGGCCTCGACCAGCTGGCCAGCCACGCCGGTAAGGGCTGCTGACCCCCAGCAAGCACTCGGCCCGGGGCCGGTGTGGGCGAACGCTCCGCACCGACCCCGGGCCGACGCATGTCAGCCGCTTCGGGCGTCCCGCGCCCGGGCCTTGAGGGCCCGGACGACGCCATCGCGGCCCTCGGCGACCAGCCGCCGCAGCGGTGCCGGTTGGCCCTCGCCAGCCAGCCACCCGTCGGTCGCCGCCACGGTCTCCTCCTCAACCAGGTACGCCGGGTACGCCAGCAGGGCGAACTCCTGCGCCGGCTCACTGTCCCGGCTGGCCCAGACCTGCGCGATGGTGGCGAAGTACCGCTCCCGGTAGGGGCGGACCAGCTCGACCTGCGTCGGGTGGGCGAAGCCCCGCAACAGTGCGCGGTGCCGCCAGTTCGGCAGCGGCTCCGGACCGGTCAACCGGGCCCAGACGGCTGCCTTGTTCTCCGGCGTCGGCACGAGCGCGTGCGCGTACGCGGCTTCCCGCTCGCCGCTGGCGGTGCGGTCGGTGGCCAGCTCCGCCTCGATGTCGTCGGGGCCGGCCGCGCCGTTGGCCACCAGCGCGGTAAGTACCGTCCACCGCAGCTCGGTGTCCATGCGCAGCCCGGACGGCACGTCGTTCCCCTCCAGCCAGCCGCGCAACGTCGCCAGGTCCTCAGCCGACCGGCTGGCGGAGGCGTACGCCCGAGCCCAGGCGAGCTGGAAGCCGCTGCCCGGCTTGGCGGCGGCGAGGGCGGTCTTCGCGGTCCGAGCCAGGTCGGCCCAGCCGCTCGGTGCCCACGTTGGGTCAGCGTAGAAGGTGAGCGCGGTGGTGACCTGCCGCAGGGTGGCGGTGACCAGGTTGATGTCGGCCTCGGCGGGGAGGCCGGCGAGCACCAGCGCCACGTAGTCCCGGGCGGCCAGCTCAGCGTCGCGGATCATGTCCCACGCGGCAGTCCAGCACAGCGCCCGCGCCAGCGACGACTCGAAGCCGCTGATGTGCTGCACCACGGTGGCCATTGACCGCTCGTCGAGCCGCAGCTTGGTGTAGGTCAAGTCGTCGTCGTTGAGCAGCAGCACGTCCGCGGCGGGAACCCCGGCCAGCTCGGTCAGCTCGGTCGTCTCACCGACGACGTCAACTTCCAGCCGTTCGCGGCGGACCAGCCGGCCATCGGTGCGGTCGTAGAGGCCCACCCCGATTCGGTGGGTACGCAGGGTCGGGTGGTCGGCCGGCGCCTCCTGGCGGACCACGACCCGCTGGTAGCTGCCGTCGGCGCCGATCGTCACCTCCGGGCGCAGCGTGTTCACCTGGGCGGTCTCCAGCCACTGGGCGGCGAACTTGCGCAGCTCTCGCCCGGAGGCCGCCTCCAACTCGGAGAGCAGGTCGTCGAAGGTGGCGTTACCCCAGGCGTGCTTGCGGAAGTACGACCGGAGCCCGGCCACGAACGGCTCCTCGCCCACGTACGCGACGAGCTGCTTGAGCACGCTCGCACCCTTGGCGTACGTGATCCCGTCGAAGTTGACCTCGACCGCCTCCAGGTCCGGCATCTCGCAGTAGACCGGGTGGGTGGAGGAGAGCTGGTCCTGCCGGTAGCCCCAGTTCTTCCGCAGGGACAGGAAGGTGGTCCACGCCTCGGAGAAGCGGGTCGCGTGGGTGTTGCACCAGTGGCTGGCCCACTCGGCGAATGACTCGTTCAGCCAGAGGTCGTTCCACCAGCGCATGGTGACCAGGTCACCGAACCACATGTGCGCCAGCTCGTGCAGGATCGTGTTGGCGCGCTGCTCGTACTCGAAGTCGGTGACCTGCGACCGGAAGATGTACGCCGACTCGGCGTGCGTGACACAGCCGAAGTTCTCCATCGCGCCCGCGTTGAAGTCCGGCACCCAGAGCTGGTCGTACTTGGGCAGCGGGTACCGAATGTCGAACTGGGCGTGGAAGAAGTCGAAGCCCTGCTTCGTGATCAGGAAGAGATCGTCGGCGTCCAGGTACTGCGCCATCGACGCCCGGACGAAGACGCCCAGGTCGATGCCGTCGTGGCTGTCCCGCGCCTCGTGGTAGGGCCCCGCGCAGAGCGCGGTGATGTAGGTGCTCATCCGCACCGACTCCGCGAAGTGGACCGTCTTGAGACTCTCGCCGGCCGGCTCCTCCCGCTCCACGGGCATGTTGGAGACGACCTTCCAGTGCTCCGGCACGGTGGCGTGCCAGGTGTAGACACTCTTCAGGTCCGGTTGGTCGAAGGCCGCGTAGACCCGTTGCGCGTCTGCGGTCTCGAACTGGCTGTAGAGGTAGGTCTCGCCGTCGACCGGATCCACCGTGCGGTGTAGCCCCTGACCACTGTTGGAGTACGCGAAGTCCGCGTCCACCACGAGCGTGTTCTCGGCGGCCAGGTCGGGCAGGGTGAGCCCCTCCTCCGCCGACCAGCCGCCCAGCTCCAGCGGGGTGCCGTTGAGGGTGGCCGACCGTACCGACTGCGCGGCGACCTCGATAAAGGTACTCACACCCGGCTCACTGCACTGGAACCGGACTTCGGTCCGGGACCGGAACGTGTGACCCTCGGCCTGCACAGCGCTCGACAAGTCCAGGTTGATGTCGTACCCGGTCACGTCGAGTAGCCGGCTTCGCTCGGTGGCCTCCGCCTGCGTCAGGTTGCGCACTCCCGGCACTGTTCGTCTCCATCTCTCGTCTCGCCGCGGACGCGGCGTCGTCGGGCAACCGCTCGTAGCGGTCGCGCGAGTCGAGTCTTACACGCACCCGGGTCGGCGGGTGGGCCAGGTCACGGTCTCATTTCCGTGTTGTAGCTGGGTACTTGGGGCGAAGATCAGGTGCAGGCGCCGAGAACCGGCGCACCTGTCGTGAAGGGACTTCACTGTGAGTGAGCGTGTCGCCGTCGACATGTGGTTCGACCCGATCTGCCCATGGGCGTGGATCACCTCTCGTTGGCTGCTGGAGGTTGAGCAGGTCCGGGCCGTGGACATCCGCTTCCACGTGATGAGCCTGTCTGTTCTCAACGAAGGCCGGGACCTGCCCGCGGAGTACCAGGCGCTGATGAAGTCCGGGTGGGGCCCGGTTCGGGTCTGTATCGCCGCCGAGCAGCGGTACGGCACCGGGGTGCTGCGGGACCTGTACACCGCGTTGGGTAACCGGATCCATCTACAGTCCGAGCAGCTATCCGGGGAGCTGTTCACCGCTGCCCTGACCGACGCCGGACTGGATCCGGAGCTGGCTGGGGCGGCTGACAGCGCCGAGTACGACGGAGCGCTGCGCGCCAGTCATGAGGCGGGTATGCGGCCGGTCGGCACCGACGTTGGTACCCCTGTCATTCATGCCCCGGGCCCGGACGGGAACCCGGTCGCCTTCTTCGGCCCGGTCGTGACCCCGGCTCCCCGAGGCGAGGCGGCCGGCCGGCTCTGGGACGGCGTTCTGCTGGTCGCCGGCACGCCGGGGTTCTTCGAACTCAAGCGCTCCCGCGAGCTCGGCCCCATCTTCGACTGAGTGTAAGGCGGGCCCGGGCGGATGGCCGGGCCCGCAGTGCCGCCGGTGTCGGCCGGTCGCTCCGGTGCGCCGCGGGTGGGCCGGGGCGCCGGAGGTGAGCGATACCGGTAGCGTCAGCGGACATGACGGTCGCCCATCCAATCGCCCGGGCCTGGATCACCACTGGCGGCACCGGTGCGCAGAACTACGACGAGTTTGCCGACGACGCGGAGATCACCTCGATCATTGCGGTGAATCCACACAGCGCCCTCGGCATTGAGATGCCGCACCGGGCCCCGGAGAGCCAGGGGAAGGCGTTTCTCGAAGCGCTCCCGGAGGCGGTAGCCCGGCTCGCCGAGGCGAAGGCGGCGGGCAGCTACACCCCCGCCGAGCAGGTGGTGGTTCTCTACCGAATCAGCGCGCCGCAGGAGGAGCCGGGGTACGGGCTGTTCGTCATGGTCGATACCGACCAGATCTCCACCAGCGCCGCCGAGCCGGGTCTGGTCATCCGGAACGAGGATGTCTTCATCGCCAAGGTGCGCGAGCGGGTGGCCTTGGCCGAGGCACTGGGACATCTGCTGTCGCCGGTGCTCCTGCTCCAGACCGGCCGGGGCGACGAGCTACACACCGCCCTCGCGGCGGCGACCGACCGGGCCGGGGCGCCGGCCGCGACCGACACCGACCAGGCCGGGCGGACGCACGCCATCTGGCTGGTCGGTCCGGGCGAGCAGCAGGATGAGCTGACCGCGTTGGCCGGTGGCGGCGAGCTGGTCGTCGCCGACGGCAACCACCGTAGTCTCGCGGCCCAGACCGGCGGGCTACCGCGCTTTCTGGCCGTGGTCACCACGCCGGCCTCGGTCGCCATCGCCCCGTACAACCGGTTGGTTGACGAGCTCACCACCAGCCCGGAAGAGCTGATGGATCGGCTACGCGCCGCCGGTGCCCAGATCGAGCCGATCGACGGCCCGGTCGAGGTTCCGGCAGCCGGCGGCACCATCCACCTCCGGCTCCCCAATACGGCGTACGCCGTACGCCTGCCCCAGGTCGGCGCGGGGCGCCTGGAGAACCTGGACCATGCCCTGGTCGAGCGGTTGCTGCTGCGGGACGCGCTGGGGCTGGACCCGGGCGACAAGCGGATCACCTACGTCGGCGGCGACTACCCGGCGAGCTGGCTCACCGGTGAGGTCGACGCCGGCCGCGCCGAGCTGGCCGTGCTTGTCGCACCGGTGACCGTGGACGACTTCGTCGCGGTGAACCTGGCGCGGGAGAAGATGCCCCGCAAGAGCACCTGGTTCACCCCGAAGGCCCGGGGCGGACTGGTCGTCGCCGAGTTGCTGCCCGGACAGGGCGGAAGGTAGGCGCGTACTCAACCCGGGCTGTCTGACGTCGTCCCGGACTGTGCGGAAGTTGTCTCCGACCGACCCACGGGCGTCGGTCGGAGACGAGCCCTGTCAGACTGCCGGTATGCGTGTCTACCTGGGATCCGACCACGCCGGTTTCGAGCTGAAGGCGCACTTGGCCAACCACCTGGCCAAGGAGGGGTATGACGTGGTTGACGTCGGCCCGCACGCCTACGACCCGGACGACGACTACCCGGCATTCTGCCTACACACAGGCGACCGGGTGGTTGCCGACCGGGGTAGCCTCGGCGTGGTTATCGGAGGCTCCGGCAACGGCGAGCAGATCGCCGCGAACAAGATCGACGGTATTCGGGCCGCGCTGGCGTGGAGCATCGATACCGCGCACCTGGCCCGGGAGCACAACAACGCCAACATCGTCGCGATCGGCGGGCGGCAGCACACCCTCGATGAGGCCACCGCCATCGTCGAGGCGTTCCTGACCACCCCGTTCTCCGAAAAGCAACGTCACGTTCGCCGCATCGACCAGGTGGCCGACTACGAGCGCACCCGGAAGCTCCCGGAACTGCCCTAAACCGGGCCGGTCACCGACGGGGGAGGTCCTCGCGCGGAACCCAGTTGCGGCGGACCAGGACCACCCGAGCCTCCGCCTCCGCCAGGTCCTGCTCCGTCGGTTGGGTGGCGTCCCGGGCCCGCATCGCCGCGGTCACGCTTACCTGCGACGAGCCAGAGCCGACCAGGCCCCGCAGTCCGCGTTCGCTCTCTTCGGCGCTGCCCCGGCGGACTCGGGGCGGCCGGCCGCCGCTCTGCCCCCCGGCCGCCGTCTGGGCGGCCGGGCTCGGGCTCTCGGCAGCGCGGTCAGCGGGTTGCCGATGGCGCCGCCGTCGTCGCTCCATATCACCCATCAATCGACCGTACCCCGCGGCGTCAGAAGATCTCCATGGCAGCGGGAGCCCGCTGCCAACCGAAGGCCGGTCCGGTGGCGGCCAGAGCGCCGGGCCGCAGTTCCCGAACCCGACCGGCCGCCGCTAGCTCGCCCAGCCCGGTCCCGCCCAGGTACAGCTCACCGAGGGCCCGGACGTCGCAGGCCAGGTCGGCCGCCCCGGTGCTGGGTACGCAGCTGGCCCCGTCCAGCCCGCCGGTGAGCCGCCACCGGCCAGTGTTCTCCGCGAGTAGGTCGTCGGTGACCTCCAGCACCACGTCAACCGAGGTCGCGTACCGTCGGGCGGAGAGGGCCGCTGGCAGATTCACCACCCGCAACCAGAGGGCGTCGGTCAGCCGCGCGTCGAGCCGACGTGGCTCGTTGAGCAGCCGCAGCAGCGGGTCGTCCAGCGGTACGCCGCGTAGCGTGAGCCGGCGGGTCAGGTCGAGGGCGAGCAGCAGGCGCCACATCGCCAGATTGGCGGCCGGGTCGCCGCTCACCACCTCGTCAACCATGGTGACGGCTTTCGGCCCGACCGCGTCCCAGGCGTGGCGGGTGCGGAAGAGCGCGTACCCGTTGACGCCGTTGGGGCCCTCGTGCAGCAGAGCCCGACGTTCGGTGGCCCCCTCCCGGCGGGCGGCCGGGTCGGCCAGGACATAGTTCCACCACACCTCGCTGCGGCTGGACCAGCCGGGCCGGTCGGGCCGAACCCGGTCGTAAACCCGGGCCAGCTCGCCCTGGCAGTGCGCCGGTTTGATCAGGCGGAGGCGACCTTCAGCGGCGGTGGGATCGGGGAGGCGTAGCTCGGTGGTCTCACACTCCACCACCAACTGCTGGCAGGCCAGGCCGTAGCCGAAGCGTGGGTAGATCCGCCCTTCGCTGGCCCACAGCAGCGCGACCGGCTCGGTGCCGACATCGCGTACATCACGGAGCTGTCGCCGCATCAACTCGGTGAGCAGGCCACGGCGGCGGTGCGTCGGCGCCACTGCGACCATGCTGACGTGCGCTGCGGGCAGGCGCGCCCCCGGTACGGTCAGTTCGCGGGTGAAGGCGGTGGCGGTCGCCACCAGCTCGGTGTTGTCGCGGACGACCAGGGTGCGCTCGGGCTCCAGGAGGCTCTGCTGGACGGCCTGTGACTCGGCGTCCAAGCTGCTGTGAAAGAGGCTGCCGATCAGCTCGCCCAACTCCTCGAGATCCTCGGTACGAGCGACACCGAAGTTCGGTACGAAGGTCATGGCTTTGTGTCTAGCGCACTGAGCCGGGGCTGGCAGGCCCGGTGGTCCGTAGCGGAGACAAATTTGTGTCCTGGCTACCCTCGATAGTTAGACGGGACCCGCCGGTCCCCGTCTGCTCCAGGGGAGGGACGACATGGCCGACCAGACGCAACCGTGGGCCGAGCGGACCGTCGAGGTGCCGCCGCAGCCAGGCGTCGGGGTGCCGCCGCAGCCCGGGGTCGGGGTGCCGCCGCAGTGGGGAGGCGGGATGCCGCCGCAGTGGGGAGGCGGGATGCCGCCGCAGCCGGAGGCCGGGGTGCCGCCGCAGCCGGATGCCTTCCAGCGGGGGGTGGCCTCGGTAGGGCAGACCGGTACCCGTCGGACCACGCCGTTCCCCGTGGTCGAGCAGGAGGAGGTCGGGGCGGGCTGGCCGGAGGCGCGGGCTTCACGTCGGCCGATGAGCTGGCACCTGGCGCAGCTGCGTCCGGGCCGGGAGTGGAGCGCCGGCGGAGCGCTCTTCGCGTTCGTTTGTTGGGGTATTTGGGTGATTTCGGGTGGCGGCAACCTCGCCGCGCCACTGTTGATCTTTTTGTTGAGCCTGCTGGTGGCGGTCGGGCTGTTCGCCCTCGCCCGGCTGGTTGGCCGGGTGGTGCTGGAGCAACGTCTGGGCCGGGTGCGGCGCGGCGCCCGCGGTGCGCACCTGGTGACGGCCGTCTTTCTCGTCAGTCTCGGCTTCGCGTGGCTCAAGCAGACCGAGTGGGTGGTTTCGTTCTGGAGCTGGATTACCAACAGCTGACGGGGCCCTCCTTCCGCTGACTTGAGTCGGCGTTGAGTGGGGCTCGGGAAAATCGGTCGGCTCAGCTTGGCGCCGGACCCGAGGAGCCCCTTGACGTACGCATCAGTGGTTGGGCTGGCCGCGGCGGACCTTGCGCAGCTTCCTGCGTACGGGAACCTGGGTCGGCTTTTGACCAGTTTCAGCGACGAGAGTGTCGACCGTGCCGCCCCGGTTGAGGGTGGGGCGGGCTGATGGGTTGGCTCCGGCGAATCGCTGCCGAGATGGCGTTCGGCCTGAGTCTGTTCGGGGCATCGGTCATCGGTATGGATCCCCGGGAGATTCTGCGGCGCGGTCGGACTCGGTGGGGGGACGCGGCGCCCGCGGCTGGTGGTGCCGGCTGGGAGGGTGATTCCATCCCGGCCGACAGTCCTTCCCCGGTCGGTGGGGGCCGCCGGTTGGCGCTGCCCGGCCCAGGACCGCTCGTTGAGCAGCCACCGCCCGGTCACCCGGAGCGGCTCGTCCCAGATCAGCCCCTCACCGACGAGGAGCGGCAGATCTGGCTCCAGTTGTGGTGATCGTCGTCGGGCGTTGATCGTCCTCTTGCGTTGATCGTCCTCACCCGCACTTGAGCATTGCCGACAGGGATGGTGACTGCTAGGGTTTCACGTGTAAGAAAAAGATGACACGTGAAGGGATCTTGTGGCAGTGGGCGGACCGACCGGAGACGACCTGGTCGAGATGCTGGCGGCGCTGGCTAATCCGATTCGACTACGCATCGTCGCTACCTTGGCCAGCCGCCGTGACTACGTGAGCCAGTTGGCCCGCGAGATTGGGGTGAGTCGTCCACTCCTGCACATGCATCTGCGGCGGCTGGAGGCGGCAGGTCTGATCACCGGCCGGCTCGAGCTCTCCGACGATGGCAAAGCCATGAAGTACTACGAAGTCACCGATTTTGACCTGCACCTGACCGCATCGGCGGTGGCCGAGGCGGCCCAGACCCTCACCATGCCGGATTCAGGGAAGGGTCCCGCACCCAAGGAGTCAACGTAATGGACCCGCTTGGAGGGGAAATGTCCTGGCCAACGACTGTCTTCCTGCTGGTCGTGGTCATCGTGGCGGCCTTCCTGGTCGCCCTAGTCATCGTCGGGCTGTTCGAGGGCCGAAAAGAGAAGCGGGCGGCCGCCCGAGCAGACGACCTGCGTCAGCTCGTACACCGGTTCGAGAAGCTCGCTGAGAACACTCTCGACGCCCAGCAGCGAAGCGCCGTTGACCTCGCCGAACTACGAACCCGTACGGCATCGATCGAACACATACTACGCAGCGTGGAATGAGAGGGAACCGATGAAAGGAATCCGTTTCTACGCGTACGGCTCGTCCGAGGTCCTCACCCTTGAGGAGCTCGAGATGCCTGCCGTCGGTGACGACGACGTACTGATCCGGGTACGGGCAGCCTCAGTGAACCCGGTGGACTGGCACATGATGCGCGGCAGCCCGTACATCACCCGGGCGCAGGGTGGGCTGACCCGCCCCAAGTCGAACACGCTCGGGCACGACCTGGCCGGGCAGGTCGAAGCGGTGGGCAGCAACGTCACCACCTTCCAGGTAGGAGACGAGGTATTCGCCCTGAAGCAAGGGGCGCTCGCCGAGTACGTCACGATGCGCCACACCGCTGGAGTGCTGAAGAAGCCGGCCAGCCTGACCCTGGAACAGGCTGCTTCGGTGCCGGTGGCCGCCCTCACCGCCTACCAGGCGCTACGCCACCACGGGCGGCTGCAGCCCGGTCAGCGGCTCCTGGTCAACGGCGCGGCGGGCGGCGTGGGCACCTTCGCCGTGCAGATCGGCAAGGCGCTGGGAGCCGAGGTGACCGGGGTCTGCAGCAGCCGGAACGTCGAGCTGGTCCGCGATCTGGGTGCCGACCACGTCATCGACTACACCAAAGAGGAGTTCACCCGCGGTGGACGACGCTACGACGTACTCCTCGACAACGTCGGTAACCACCCACTCCTCACCTGCAGACGCATGCTCACCCCACGGGGAACACTCATCCTGAACAGCGGCTCAGGCGACGGGCTTCTCGGCCCGCTGGCTCGCGTGCTCCGTGGGCTCGCCCTGTCGCCGTTCGTACGGCAACGCCTGGTGTTCTTCGTGGCGAGCCCCAAACGGGAAGACCTGACAGCGCTCTGCGATCTCTTCGAATCCGGAAAGGTCACCCCGGTCCTGGACCGGACCTACCCTCTGAGTGAGGTGCCCGAGGCGATTAGCTACCTGGAGGAAGGCCACGCCCGGGGAAAGGTCATCATCACCGTCTGACCGGCCGGTCCGCCCTCGCTCGACGTCGCACCGCACTTCGGCCCCGGTCTGATTACGAAAGTACGAGGAACGTGGGGACCGCGACCAGCGCACCCACGACGGCTCCGGCGACGACCTGGCTGGCGCGGTGATCGCGGAGCCGGACCCGCGACCAGGCGACCAGCACCACGACCGGGACGACGACGAGCAGTGCTGGGCCGAAGACGTTGATGAGCACCCCAGCGGATCCAGCCGACACCGCGGCATGCGCGCTGAGCTTCCACACCTGGTTGATCCCGGTGGTGACCAGCAGGACCGCGAACATCACGACAACCATCGCGACAAGCGGCCGTGGCGCACCCAGCAAGACCAGCACGGCGAGGCCGGCGAGCACGGAGAGCAGCCCGTAGACCAGCGGCTTGCGGCGCTGTTCCCGTACGCCGATGTGGTGATCGGTGAGCATGCCACGGCGTACACCGAAGTAGATGATGCCGTACGGCACGAGGGAGCCGAACAGGACGGCGAGCAGCCCCCAACCGAGCCCGGCGAACCACGACGGCGCGGTGGCGTGGAGGGCGACGGCGAGTGGCATGGCCGTCGCCCACACCGCCGGCGCGAACACCTCAGTGACCGTACGGGCAAGGCGACTCGACGTTGGGTGAGGGACGGCTACCTCGGTAGATCCGACCACAGCGCTTCCTACCTCTTGACTTCTTCGACAGTGGCACCGGCGGGTACGGGAGCGCGCGAGCGGCCATCCCGGCGAATGATAGGCCCGAGCCACGGGCCGATTCACCGGGAGGGCAACGTTGAGCCGGAGCGCCGCGAACACCGACGACCGACGCAGCGAGGGCACCGCCGGCACGGTGGGGGCGACGGGGGTCTTGGGCCGGATACGGCGCCGGCCTCTGGTCGGCGCGAGATCAACGAGACGGGGCTTCGCCGCGCCAGGCCGCCGGGCGGAGGACGCCCACCGGGTCAAGGCGTCAGTTCACCCCGAAACATCGGCCGTACGGGTGAGGGCCCCTCGTCGCACGACATAGGAGAGCGTGAAGCCCGTCAGCAAGACCATCAGCAACGGCAACAAACTGACGTCCTCGGACATGTCAACCAACAGCGGCGTCTCGGTCTCGCTGCGCACCCCACCCAGATCCGTAACCGCACCGGTCAGCATCGCGGGCAACCAGTGCAGGGCGTACTCCCGGGGGGCGTCCGCCGAGCTGAACCTCATTACCACAAACGCAACCAGCGCCGCGTTAATCGCAATGGCACCACCAATCACGCTGACGACGGTCGCATGGAGTGAGTGCGAGTGTCGCACCAAGCTTGCGGTGGAGAAGAGGACCGCAGCCCAGAGCGCGGCGGCCAGCGTTACCGCCAGCGAACGCGTACCGAACGGGCCCGTGATCACCGTCAGCGCTATTACCGATGCGGTGAGGGCCCCCATCATGGGCAGAAGTCGCCAGTGTCGCCGCTTGGCCAGCCTCCCGCCAAGCAGGACGGCCGTCGTTAACAGCGCAACTACGACCCCGGTGTAGAGCAAGTCGTCGGACATGGGTGCCCTTCCGGCAGGACCCTTCAATGCGGCAGTGGACCATACCAATGGCGGGTGGGCTTCGCTATCCCGGAGGGAACGGTTGGTAGCCCAGGTGCGTGTGAGCGGTCAGCCACGGTGTACGGGGTCGATGACGAGGAATCCCGGCGTTCGCCCCGCTGCTGGAGCAGGTCAAGGCTCGGCTGGGCAGTCTGGCGAGGGTGGTGATCGTCGGCCGATGTGCCGGTCGGGGACCGGCACCGCGACACGCCACGCACTGACCGCGATCGGCGAGTACGTCGACCACGTCAACAACCACCGACCACGGGCGGGTCCAGTTCCGCCGCCCGGGCGAGCAGCGCACCCCGGCCGATGGAGTCGACGTTTGTCGCCGCCACGGTACAGGCGTAGGCCCCGGAGATCGCGCCGTACAGGGCGCACCGCTGCGCCGGCTCTCCTGCGAGCCAGCCGAGCAGGAAGCCTGCGGCGAAGGCGTCGCCCGCACCGTTGGAGTCCACCATCGGCCCCGGCGGATCGACCGCCGGAACATGGCTGAACTCGCCGTCGACCAGCAGGTACGCCCCCTCGGCTCCGGCGGTGGCGACGACCGTGCGGGCCTGGCCGCGTTCGATGATGCGCCGCATCGTCTGCTCGGGGTCGGTCAGTGCGGCCGACGACACGAAGACGAGGTCGGCCGCGTAGGCGAAGTCCTCGTGGTAGGGCTCGTTGCCGTCCCAGTTGTGCAGGTCCGTGGAGATGGTTACCCCCGCCGCGCGCAGCGTGGGGAGGGCGAAGGCGCACGGATAGGTGATCGACACGTGGGCGTGCCGGCTCGCCGCGGCGAGTGCGGTGACCGTCTCCACCGGGAGCCGGTCCCCCGCCTCGGATCGGCTGCTGTCGTACAGGGACAGCCGCCGTCCGTCCGGGGCGACGAGGTTGACCGCACGGCGGGTGCCGGCCCGCAGCGGAAGGACGGTGAGCGGGATGCCCCGCTCGGCGTGCAGGGCGCGGACCAAGTCGCCCTCGTGGTCGTCACCGATCACATCGATGTGGTGGGTACGCAGGCCCAGGGCGTGGACCGCCATCGCCACGAAGTCGCCGGTCTGTCCCGCGCGGGTCGTGATCGCCGGCACCAGGTAGCTGTCGGCGAACGGAAGGGGCAGCTGCGGTGCGTAGACGATGGTGTCCACGCCAGCGCCACCCAGGACAAGGACGTCGATCTCAGTGCTCACAGGTGCTCCTCCGGGGAAGCCTCCACTGCCACGATGCGAGTTCCGTTGATCGGCCTACGGCCGGCAACAGCGGCGGCAAGCCGATCGATGGTGTTGGCGGTCACGGCGAGACCCTACTGCGCTGACCATGATCAGAGGTGACGGTTGATCACCCTCGTGGTCATCCTGGCCCGTTCGTCGTACGGTGCAGGCATGGACCCGCTCGACCTGCCTGCCATTGTCGAGGTGTGCAGATCCCTCAAGCGAGGCTGGGACGTGCGCGGAATCAGCCAAGAGGCATGGGGCGCAGATCCAGACGAACTGCTAACCCCATTTGATCCTTTGGCAAGTGTGACGCTCAGGCTGGGTGAGACGTTCGGCGTCGCCGAGGTTTGGCCGACCGGATACGTAAGGCTGGTGCGTAGGGGTAGCCGGGTTGACCACGTCCAGGTTGGTGGCCCTGCTGAACTCCGGGATCAGCTTGTGCAGTTGACGAACTGGGTGACAGATCACGACCAAGGAGCTGGTTAATGCCTAAGCGAGCCCTGGTTGTCTCCTGGCTCGGGTCGGGCTACCGGGAGATCTGTTTCCACTGCGGAGTCTGAGGTTCCGTTGATGAACCGCTGTCCTGCATATGTAGCGAGCACTCGAATCAATTTCTTCGGTGGCTCGCGGAGTGAGTCCAGCGACAGCAGTGCGATGGAGGGGCGGCCGTCGACCTTGTTCTGATGTTCAGCCACCGTGCCCAAGCCGGCGTCCGCCGACGGAACCAACAGCAGCCGTGGAGCACCACTGCTGTCCAGCGTTCCTTGGTGGGACCGCAGAGTAAGATCACGGGGAAGCTAGTAGTTGCGCTCTCGGATGACAATGGCTCGCGCACGTGCGCAATGTAGAGTTGCCCTTGCCCGGCAGCTGCCGCGAGATCGCGGACAGCTATATCGTGTGCTGAACGGAATTTTCGTCCCGCCCACCGAGTCGGTGCAGCATCGAGCCGGCCTCGCTCACGACATCTTCTACCTGGCTTGCGGTGAGGCGTCGGGCTTCCCAGATCAGTGCAGCCACGTCCCGTGCTGCCAGGCTGGCCCTGGTCGTACCGGGCGGTCCGAGGTCGGTCAGCGCGGCCAGGTCTTCGGCACTTATGGCGAGCAGAGCAGCGAAGCTGGCGAGTAGGTCGGTGGTCAGTTCCGTATCGCCTCGGCCGATTCGTCCGATCGTGGAGGCGGCGAGGTAGTGGGGCGTCAACACGGCGAGGCATTTGGCTGTTCCCAGCAGATCCAGGTTCCGGTTACGGAGCAGGCGCAGGATCATGGCCCCCGGGGCCGGTGGGTGCGTGTCATAGGCCGGTGTCGGTGGGAACTGCCGTCTGCGCTTTGCCTGCGGTAGCGAGCAAACAATCTGGTGCAGGCGGTGGCGTTGCTTCGATGGAAGCTGCGCTGCTGCCCGGACAAGGGAAGCGACGGACCTACCTGCACCACCGTCCAGCGGGGTCAAATCGTCTGGTACGGGAAGCTCAGCGATGACGAACAGGTCTGCGGTGTGCAGGTTGAGGGCGGGCGCCAGGACTCGAAGTAGCCCGGGGCTCGGCCTGTCGCCGTCGCTGATCGCCTGTAGCTGCGCCTGCGGGATGCTGGTGCGCTGAGACAAAGCGAAAGGGGCTAGGGACCGGCGGTACAGCAGCCGGGCTAACGGTGTCTGCTGTGCTGCGAGACCGCTCATCGGAGCATGTTAGGGGCGGTTGGCGGGGCGGTGACACTACCAGCACGCCACCAGCGAGCCTGCCCGGGAGGTCGCCGACTCCACGCATTCAGAGGCACCGGGCTTACTAGCCTGACCGTCATGACGACCATCGAGCAGCTTGAGCTGGACGAATGGCCGGAATCCGGCCCGAACAGCACCTTCCTCGTCCGACGCTGCGCTGAGCTGCGGCGCAAGCCAGTAGCAGAGTTCACGGTCGAAGATCTGCGCATCATGCTCGGTCAGCAAATCGGGGTGTCAACTTTGCTGCCGCTGGCGGTGCAGGTCTTACTCCGAGACCCCTTGGCCGAGGGCGACTACGGTCCGGGCGACCTGCTCTTTCACGTGCTGCGGTTACCGGACTCGGCCTGGTCCAATCTCCGAGCCGAACGGGAGCGCCTGGTGTCTACGGTGGCTCAACTCGTTGCCAGCCCTTCGTTCTTCGAACCTGAACGCAGACGGCGTGACCCGAACCGGCAGCTGCGCGACGCCATGGAGCGCTTCCTTGATCGATGAGAGTCGCAGGCGATCCCACCTGTCGTATCCCAGCTGGTGCATTACACCCAGCGCTTGGTTGAATCCCTGGGCTCCGGCGGCAGTGGCGACGATCACCGGAGGACTCGCGCCATCGACCGGCCATAGAACGGCGGTTTCGTCATGGGACCCAGGACCTACAGCTCCGGTCCCGATGCCTCCTTGATCAGTGGCCCCGTCGACCATGGGCTCCGCTCAAAATCGCACGGATGACGAGCTGTTGCCCGCCGACGAGGTCGCCGCTCGTGAAGGCAACGCCGCGATTCGTGCGCCGACTGGTGGCTGAGCGGCGGATCGCGTTCGTCAAGGTCGGTCGGCTGGTGCGCTTCGAGGCGTCCGCTGTGGCTGCATACATTGAGACAAATCGGGGGATGTCGATGACTAGGCACAGTTACATGACTACCGGGGGAATGTGGCCTGATGGCGGGTAGCAAGGCCGGCGGCGTTTCGGCGACGTGCGGCGGGCAGGACCAAGCAGAAGTCGACCAAAGGCAAGACCACCCGGACGGCACGTGAAGCGGGCACGGCCGGCGCTACTGGCACGCGAATGGCACGGAAGATCAAAGAGAGCTGAAACGAGAACGGCCCAGGTTCGGCGATGACGCCGTTGACCTGGGCCGGAAGCGGTGGAGCGGGCGACGGGAATCGAACCCGCACCGTCAGTTTGGAAGACTGAAGCTCTGCCATTGAGCTACGCCCGCGACGGCCCCCGTGTGGAGGCGCGCCGACAGCGTACCCAATGCCGCCGATCTCTGCGCAGCCCGCCCAGGACGGTGGTCGGGAACGAACCTCGGGCCCGGGCTGGGCGCGCTCGGGACAGTGCTGCTCCCGGGTGGTGCGGTGCGACCGGACGGGCTGCTGTTGCCGTCCCCCACGAGCCGGGCGGTGGGCTCCGTTGGGCGACCCAACGGCGGGACACGCGATCAGATATGGCCCCGGGGAACTGTGCGTGGGTGCGGACGGCATAGACTGCTTCCCGCCACGGGGTGTGGCGCAGCTTGGTAGCGCACTCGCTTTGGGAGCGAGGGGCCGTGGGTTCAAATCCCGCCACCCCGACTGTCGTTCGCGGCCGGGTCGACCCGGGCACCGCCGTTCTGCGTGTGGTTCCCGGGCACCGCCTGCAGGCCGTACCGGCTCGCCTACACTCGATGGGCTGTAGACAGCGCCCAGACCACCAAGATCCGTCAAGGAGTACGCCTGTGAAGAGCACCGTCGAGACTCTGAGCCCGACGCGCGTGCGGCTCGCCATCGAGGTGCCGTTCGTCGAGCTCGAGCCGAGCCTCAAGAAGGCGTACCGGGAGATCGGCCAGCAGGTCCAGGTTCCCGGCTTCCGCCGGGGGAAGGTACCGGCCGCCGTGATCGATCAGCGGGTCGGCCGGGGCACCGTGCTCAACGAGGCGGTCCAGGAAGCCATCCCGCAGAACATCCTGTCGGCGGTGCGCGAGCACGACCTGAAGACGCTTGGCCGTCCCGAGGTCGAGATCACCGAGTTCGCGGACGGCGACTCGCTCAACTTCACCGCCGAGGTGGACATCCGGCCGGAGCTCAACCTCCCCGACCTGTCGACGGTCGAGGTGACCGTCGATGAGCTGAAGATCGATGACAGCGAGATCGATGAGCAGGTGCAGAGCCTGCGGGAGCGGTTCGCGACGCTGAAGACCGTCGAGCGGGCTGCCGCCGAGGGCGACTTCGTGCAGATCGACCTGAACGCGACCGTTGACGGCGAGGAGGTCCCGGGCGGCTCCGCGACCAACCTCTCGCACGAGGTCGGCAGCAAGCAGCTCCTGCCGGGCCTGGACGAGGCTGTCGTCGGCCTGGCGGCCGACGCGAGCACCACCTTCACGACGCAGCTCGTCGGCGGGGACTACGCCGGCCGCGACGCCGAGGTCTCGGTGACCGTCCGCACGGTCAAGGAGAAGGAGCTGCCGGAGCTGGACGACGAGTTCGCCGAGCTGGCGAGCGAGTTCGACACCATGGCGGAGCTTCGCGACGACGTACGTGAGCGGGTGACCCGGAGCAAGCAGGTCGAGCAGATCTACGCCGCTCGCGACAAGGCTCTCGAGCAGATTGTCGAGACGGTCGAGGTGCCGGCGCCGGAGGGTGTTGTCCGCGAGGAGGTCGAGAGCCGCAAGGCGGCGATGGTGGATCAGCTCGAGCGGATCGGTGCCTCGATGGAGGAGTACCTCGCCTCCGAGGAGAAGACCGAGGAGCAGATCAACACCGAGCTGACCGAGGCGGCCACCCAGGGCGTGAAGATCCAGCTCCTGCTGGACACCGTCGCCGACGCGGAGGAGATTCAGGTCTCCGACGACGAGTTCGGCCACGAGATCGTGCACCGGGCGCAGCGCGCCGGGGTGGCGCCGCAGCAGTTCTACGACCAGCTGGTCCGCGCCGGTTCCGCCGGCGCGGTCTTCGGTGACGTCCGGCGGGGCAAGGCCCTGGCCTCGATCATGGATCGCATCACGATCAAGGACGCTGCTGGCGAGGCGGTCAGCCTCGACGCTCTGCGCGCCGAGAACGAGGCCGCGCACGCCCACGCGGAATGATCGTAGGTTTCGGCCGCCGTCCCTGCCGTTGGTTGGGGCGACGGCCGAAACCTGTTTTCGGGTACGCCCGACCGGGCTGCGCTGAGAGCGAACAGTGCCCCGACCGGGGTTCTGCCGCTCGGTCGAGCCGTTAGTGTCGGGTAGGACGGTACGGAGAGCGAAGGGCTGCCATGACCGACATGCACATCCCACCGACGCCGCTCCGGGCGATCGACGCCCGCGGTGGCGACAACATTGGCAACCTCGACGACTCGGTCTACAACCGGTTGCTCAAGGAGCGGATCATCTTCCTGGGCAGTGAGGTGACCGACCAGGTCGCCAACCGCATCTGCGCGCAGCTGCTGCTGCTCGCCGCGGAGGACCCGGACCGCGACATCAACCTCTGGATTAACTCGCCGGGCGGCTCGGTCTACTCGGGCATGGCGATCTACGACACGATGCAGTTCATCGACAACGACGTGTCCACCGTGGCAATGGGTATGGCGGCCTCAATGGGCCAGCTGCTGCTCTGCGCCGGCACCAAGGGCAAGCGGTACGCCCTACCGCACGCCCGGATCATGATGCACCAGCCGTCGGGTGGCATGGGCGGTACCGCCTCGGACATCGCTATCCAGGCGGAGCAGATGCTCTACACCAAGCGGATGTTCCAGGAGCGGGTCGCCTTCCACACCGGCCAGACTCAGGCGGAGATCGAGGCGGACTCGGACCGTGACCGTTGGTTCACCGCCCAGGAGGCCATGGAGTACGGCTTCATCGACAAGGTGATCACCGGGGCCGCCCAGGTTCCGGAAGGCGCCGGGACCCTGAGCTGAGCGAGGAGCTGACGATGACCGACCTGAGCCTGCCGCCGCAGTTCGCGGCCGTGCACAACCGCTATGTCCTGCCGTCATTCGTCGAGCGCACGTCGTACGGGGTGAAGGAATCTAACCCGTACAACAAGCTCTTCGAGGATCGGATCATCTTCCTCGGGGTCCAGGTGGATGACGCGTCGGCCAACGACGTGATGGCCCAGCTGCTCACGCTGGAGGGCACGGACCCGGACCGCGACATCATCATGTACATCAACTCGCCGGGTGGTTCGTTCACGGCCATGACGGCGATCTACGACACCATGCAGTACGTCCGGCCGGATATTCAGACGGTCTGCCTGGGGCAGGCGGCCAGTGCAGCGGCGGTGCTGCTCTCGGCCGGCACGCCTGGTAAGCGGATGGCACTGCCGAATTCGCGGATCATCATCCACCAGCCTGCCACGGAGGGGGGCTACGGGCAGGGCTCGGATATCGAGATCCAGGCCCGGGAGATTCTGCGGATGCGTACCCAGTTGGAAGAGATGCTCTCCCGGCACTGTAATCAGCCGGTGGAGAAGGTCCGCAAGGATATCGACCGAGACAAGATTATGACGGCCGAGGAGTCCCGCGAGTACGGGTTGGTCGACACCATCCTCACCAGCCGTAAGAAGGGCTTGCTGGCCGCCAACGCCGCTAGCTGAGCCGGTCAGGTCAGAGGTCGGCCGGGGGGAGCCTCGACCGACCTCTGACACACCCGTATTAGGGGTCGGAGAAACCGGCGCCAGCGGGTAACGTCGGGTCTGTACCGCTTCGCCGGTCGAGCCGGCGGGGAGCTGAGATGGGCGGCGCGCGGTGTCCGGGGGCCATGGCCGGAGCGGTGGCCGATGAGTGCAGGGAGACTGTAGGTGGCACGGATCGGTGACGGCGGCGACCTACTGAAGTGCTCCTTCTGTGGGAAATCGCAGAAGCAGGTCAAGAAGCTTATCGCTGGTCCCGGCGTCTACATCTGCGACGAGTGTATCGATCTCTGTAACGAGATCATCGAGGAAGAGCTGGCCGAGTCGGGCGAAGTGAAGTGGGAAGAGCTTCCCAAGCCGATGGAGATCTGCCAGTTCCTCGATAGTTACGTCGTGGGTCAGGCTCAGGCCAAGAAGGCTCTCGCCGTCGCGGTCTACAACCACTACAAGCGAATTCAGGCCGAGGCGGCCGGTGCACCCAGCGCGGACAGTGTCGAGTTGGCCAAGTCCAACATTCTGCTGCTTGGCCCTACTGGGTGCGGCAAGACCCACCTGGCGCAGACCCTGGCCCGGATGCTCAATGTGCCGTTCGCCATCGCGGACGCTACTGCCCTGACCGAGGCCGGATATGTCGGGGAGGACGTCGAGAACATCCTCCTCAAGCTGATCCAGGCCGCCGACTACGACATCAAGCGCGCCGAGACCGGGATCATCTATATCGACGAGGTCGACAAGATCGCGCGTAAGTCGGAGAATCCGTCGATTACTCGCGATGTGTCCGGTGAGGGTGTGCAGCAGGCGCTGCTCAAGATGCTGGAGGGGACGGTTGCGAGCGTTCCTCCTCAGGGCGGCCGCAAGCATCCGCACCAGGAGTTCATTCAGATCGACACCACCAACGTGCTCTTCATCTGCGGCGGTGCCTTCGCGGGCCTCGACCAGATCATTGAGGCGCGTACCGGCCATGGCGGCACGGGTTTCGGTGCCCGGCTACGGGCGGTCTCGGAGCGGTCAACCGACGACACCTTTAGCCAGGTGATGCCGGAGGACATGCTGAAGTTCGGCCTGATCCCCGAGTTCATCGGTCGGCTTCCGGTGATCACCAACGTTCGCAGCCTCGACCGTGAGGCCCTGGTGCAGATCCTCACCGAGCCGCGTAATGCGCTCGTCCGGCAGTACCAGCGCCTCTTCGAGCTGGACGGCGTCGAGCTCGAGTTCGAGCCTTCGGCGCTGGCGGCGATCGCCGACCAGGCGATGCTCCGTGGCACCGGCGCCCGCGGCCTCCGCGCGATCATGGAGGAGGTTCTACTCTCGGTGATGTACGAGGTGCCCAGCAACCCCGACGCGGCCCGCGTTCTGATCAACCGTGAAGTGGTGCTGGAGAACGTCAACCCGACGATCGTTCCGCGTGAGTTCGCCAGTCGGCGGTCTCGGCGGGAGCGTGAGGAGAAGTCCGCGTGACCGGTTCGGTCCGCACTGGGGGGTAGCCAAACCCTCGACGACGCTCCGGAGTCCTGTTCTTGTGACCCCCCTGCCCGTAACCTGAGTCCATGCGAGTTGCGGTCTGCCAGTTGAACGCCCGGGATGACCGAGGGACGAATCTGGTAGCCGCCGAAGCCTTGCTGGAACGTGCGGCGGCCGGCGGTGCCGATCTCGCGATCCTCCCCGAGTACGTCGACTATCTCGGTCCGGCCGCCGGGCAACCGGTCGCGGAGCCGGTGGACGGGGAGGTCGGACGGTTCTTCGGCGACGTCGCGCAGCGGCTCGGTATCTGGGTCGTCGTTGGCTCGATCCACGAGCGGGGGCCGGACCCGGAACACTCGTACAACACCTGCCTGGTGTTCGATCGTTCCGGGACGCTCGCCGCCACCTATCGCAAGATCCACCTGTACGACGTGGAGATTCCCGGCCGGGTGTCGTATCTGGAGTCAGCCACGGTCGCTGCTGGCTCGCAGCCAGTAGTCGTTGATGTGGAGGGCATTCGGGTCGGGCTGTCGATCTGCTACGACCTTCGCTTCCCCGAGCTCTATCGCCAGCTCGTCACGGACGGCGAGGCAGACCTACTCCTCGTCCCGGCAGCTTTCATGTTGCACACGGGGCGGGACCACTGGGAGGTACTGTTGCGCGCCCGCGCCATCGAGAACCAGTGCTTCGTTGCGGCTGCCGCCCAGACGGGGGACCACGAGCCGAGCCGTACCTGCTTTGGGCGCAGCATGGTGATTGATCCCTGGGGGACGGTGCTCGCCCAGGTGCCGGATGGTTCCGGGCTCGCGATTGTCGACCTCGACCTGGAGCGGTTGCGGACGGTCCGAACCGAGTTGCCGAGCCTGGCGAACCGTCGTCTCCAGCTTTCCTGAGCCCGACCGAGCGGTCTGAGCCGCAGGTGGCGCACGGCTCGTCGTTGGGCCCGCTGTTCGGTGTAGGCCGTCCTCAGCCCTGAAGCAGCACACCGATCGTTGCGAGGCCGACGATGGCAGCGGCCGTGACCAGGAGCGCCGTCGTCATTCGGGACGGTCCCCGACGAGCCAATCGGCCGATCGACAGGACTAGGACGACGAGTACGAAGGCGCCGATGACGATTTGCCAGAACGGCAGGAGTAGTCCGAGTAGCGCGTCCTCGGCTAGCACCGGGGTCGCTGTCAGCTCGGCCATGCAGACACTCTCCCACGGATGAGCGGTTCCGGTCTTCGGCACGCGGTTGAGGGGGCGGCTGCCGGAGGTGTACCGCGCCAGTTGGTGCCAGTGATGGATCTTGATTTGCCTTCTGCCGGACATCCGCGTAACTTTCTCTTTGCACGCGGGAAGCCGGGCAAACCGGCAGAGAGCGGGCACCAGGACCGTGGCGATATTGCCGAGCGGGGCTGGGCGCGGGCGGTGTGAGGCGCTTCCGGAGACGGAGTTGCAATCACGAAGCCGACCGGGTAGAGTACTGAAGCCGGCAGGAGCCGGGCGGATAGCCGCGAAGCGGATGTCGGCCGGTCTGCCGATTCCCACAACAGTAGCGACCGCCAAATTGGCGTGCGTGATTGTGGGCCGGCTAGGACGAGTTTGTCGCCTGAATCGTCAGGTTGACGATCGCGGAATGGTCCGGGTAGGTTAGAGCGGTTGCCTCTGGAGGGGCCCTGGTTTGGGGTTCTGATGGTGTGTGGTTGTTCTTTGAGAACTCAACAGGGTGTTTGGAAAGCCAGTGCCGTTTTGGTCTGGGTTGGCCTGCTGTTTGGTGGGTTGGCTTGGGCTGGATTTGGCAGCAAATATTTTGTTGCTGGGATGTTTCTTCAAGTTTTTGTTGGAGAGTTTGATCCTGGCTCAGGACGAACGCTGGCGGCGTGCTTAACACATGCAAGTCGAGCGGAAAGGCC
>NZ_AZWQ01000024.1 GCF_000514815.1 Salinispora fenicalii | reverse complement strand
TTATCCGCCGGGCGTGATCAGTCCGCTTTCGTACGCCAGTACCACGGCTTGGACCCGGTCACGGAGTTGCAACTTGGCTAGGATCCGCCCGACGTGGGTCTTCACGGTCGCTTCCGCGATGTGCACCCGGGTGGCGATCTCGGCGTTGGACAAGCCTTGGGCGACCAGTAGCAGCACCTCGCGTTCCCGCTCGGTGAGCTGGGCGAGCCGTGGGTCCTGCGCCGGGCCGGGACCGAGCTGGCCGGCGAACTGGTCGAGTAGCCGCCGGGTGATCGACGGGGCCACCACCGAGTCGCCCTCGGCGACCACCCGGATCGCGGCCAGCAGCTCCTCCGGCGGCACGTTCTTCAACAGAAAACCGCTGGCCCCCGCCCGTAGCGCGGCGAACGCGTCCGCCTCAGTGTCAAACGTGGTGAGCACCAGCACCCGGGGCCGGCGGTCGGCGGGCCGGGCGACGATCCGCCGGGTCGCCTCCACTCCGTCCATGGTAGGCATCCGCAGGTCCATCACCACCACGTCGGCCTCGACCCGGTCCAGCACGCGCAGCGCGTCCGCGCCGTCGATCGCCTCGCCGACCACATGAAGATCGGGCTGCGAGTCGAGCACCATACGGAAGCCGGCCCGCACCAGCGCCTGGTCGTCGACGATCACCACCCGGACGGCCATGTCACACCTCTGTTCGTGGTTGCGGGGCTCGCAGACCCGACACTCCGCGCGCTCACGGCAGAGCCTGCCCCGCGTCAGGCGGTGCCGACGGTAGCGGCAGCCGCGCCTCGACCCGCCATCCACCGGCGGACGTACGGGTGAGTCCGCCGGAACACCAGGACCGCCGCCATCCCGAACCCGACCAAGGTGGCCTTCCAGCCACCCGGCTCACCCGAGATCGATGGGACCGCGAACAACGCCACCACCCCGGAAACGGCGACGTCGAAAACGACACTACGCAGCGGACGACCAAAGACCACGCGATCCACGATCATCCAGGGTACGAGGCGTGAGACACTCCGATACCTACCCACAGACCCCCCGCAACGAACCGCCCGTTTAGCGGAACGAGATGGCGCGGTGGGGACCTGATCAGGCGATTCCGACTACGACGACTGTCTGACAGCCGTCCGCCCCGGCCTGTGCCGTTCGAGAAGTTGCACCCTGCCACGGTCCTGGACTACCGACCGGGATCGGTGCGCGGACGCGGCGATGCCCGACGAGGTGCGTTCGCCACCAAACCGCAGCAGGCCTGCATGATGATCGAACGGGCTGTCGCGGCGGGGGTGCCGTTCGCCTGGTTCACCGCCGACTGCCCACATCACCCTGGCTATGGCCGCTGCGGTGTTCCGGGTCGTGGTACAGGGCTCGATAGCCTGGCATGCTGATTGATTACTTTCATTTTGGCGTTACCGTCCGCTCTGACGGCGAGGCCGGATGTCCGCGTACGGTCTGCAGTTGTTGCCAACCGGGCCGCTGCAGGGGGACATCATGTCTCGGGCAGACTGCGCATGGTACGCAGTGGGGAGAAGACGACCCAGAACACCCCGAGTAGGGCACCGATACTGGAGATCCAGAGGGCGGAACGTACCCCGATCGCGGCGCCGAGTACCCCGCCGATCAGGGCGCCAAACGGCCGGATTCCGTAGTTGACGGTGCGCCTGAAACCGGAGACCACGGCGAGCATCCTCTCCGGAGTGGCCGCGGTTTGCACCGAACCGGCGGCGATGTCGAGGACCATGACGCCCAGCGCGGAGACAAACTCGGCGGTGATCAGCAGCGCGAGCACCAGCGGCCGCGGTCCCCCGGCCAGCGGCACGAGGATCAGTGGGGCCGGAAAGACGACGAGGCCGAGAACTACCGCGGGGCCGATGCCGATCCTGCGGCTGAGCGGGCCGGTGACCGCTGCGCCGAGCAGTCCGCCGAACGCGCCGGCTCCGACGACGAGGCCCAGCACGCCGGGGGAGACGTCCAACTCGGTGGTCACGTACAGCACGAAGAGCGCGGTGAACATATAGGTGAACAGGTTGAGTGTGGTGGTGCCAAGCAGGATCGCCCGTAGCACCGCAGAGCGGGCCACGTACCGCACGCCGGCGACCATGCCCAGGCCGGGACCGCTGTGTACGGGATGCTCGGTGACCCTCATGCGGGTCAGGAAGACAGCCGACGTCAGGTAGGTGAGCACGTCGGCGACCAGCGCGACCGGGGCGGTGAGCACCTGAACGAGGACGCCACCGACGCTCGGGCCAGCCACGTAGGACATTGCTCTGCTGCCGTTGATCAGACTACTGGCGTTAACGTAGTCCGGTCGCCGGACCAAGGCGGCGAATAGGCTGCTGTGCGCCACCTCGAAGTGCACCGAGAGGGTCCCGATCAGGAAGGCCACGGCACAGAGCAGCGGCAGGTTCAGTGCGCCCGCCCACCACAGCAGCGGCACGGCTAGTAGCAGACCTGCACGGCCAAGATCGGCGACTATCATTACGTGGCGGCGACGCGGGTACCGGTCGACCCAGGCGCCGGCCGGTAGGGAGAAGAACAGGTGCGGCAGCAGCGAGGCGGCGGTCAGGTAGCCCATCTCGACGGGTCCGGCGCCGATCGCGAGCACGGCCAGCAACGGCACGGCGAGCATGGTGATCTGGTCGCCGAAGAGTGAGACGGTCTGCGCGGACCAGTAGCGGCGGAAGGCCGTCTGCTGTAGCAGCCGCGGGATGCGCGGCCGGCGCGGCGGTGCCGGGTCGGCCAGAACGAGGGGTCTAGTCACAGTCCGTCGCGCCTCGCTGGCCCTCGGGGGGCACGGGTCCACGCGGCACCGCCATCTGGATGATCTGCACCGGGCGAGACCCGGACGGGCGTCTTGCCGGGTCGGCAGCCCGTTCGTTGTACCGGGCCAGCAGCGCCTGGACCTCCTTCGTGAGCTCGCGCAGCTCAGTGGCGGTGACGTGCAGCAGCGCGTCGCCGAAGCCGGTGGCAGTCCGCCATTCGGCAGGCTCGTCGCCGCGGACCGCGAGGTAGTCCTGCGCGCGTTGCACGTAGAGGGCGAGCAGCACGCTGTTGAGCTGGTCCGTGGCGGCCTTCATGGCTGGGTCGTCGGAGTCGTCGTCCCAGGACGTGCCGGGTGCGGTGGCCCGCCAGGGTCGTTCCCGACCGTCTGCCCCGGGAACGCGTTCGGCGAATCCGTACTTGGCAAGTTGTCGTAAGTGGAACGAACAGTTCGGCACATTGTCGTCGAGTCGGGCGGCAGCCTGGGTCGCGGTCATCGGGCCGTCGCTGCGCAGCAGCCCGATCAGACGCATCCGCAACGGGTGCGCGTACGCCCGCAGGGTGCGTGGGTCCGTGAGCTTGATTGAACGTTCAGGCACCTCTTCGATCACATGCTAGAGACTACTTTAGAAAGATGTCTCTAGCTATGTCTCGGTACCAGTGGGTGAGACTGACAGGCACCGACCGCCGTCGCAGCCCGCAGGGCAGCTCGGGGAGCTGGAAGGAGTACCGCCCGAGAACCCAGCCCGGAGACCGCTTCGCGCACGATTCGACACGGATGTTCCTCTGCCCCGAGGACAGCTTGGCCCCAACCCAATCGGTCAGTGAATACGCGCTCAGCCCTCGGTTGGTTGGCCGGGGGTGCTCCGAAGGTGTTGCGCGGCTTGCAGGACCGGCCACCAGGTGGCCTCGTATGCCACATCGGCGACCGCGCGCCAGAGTTCTTGCGTCAGGCCGGCGGGGATGCCGGTCCGCAGTGGGACGTCGTGGGCGATCGCCGCAGCGAGTACTTCGGCGTCGACCTGCGCGGCAGCCCACCGCAGGGTACGCAGGTCCGGCACCCAGTTGTCCTGCTGTTCAGACACCGGATCCATAGGCCCACGCTACCGAGTGCGGGCTCGCTGGCAGGGAAGTTGTCGGCACATGCGCTGGAATCTGCCGGGCACCACAGTCGTCGGTTAGTACGGCCCGCTCCGACCTTGGTTGGGCCCCGCCTTCATGATCAATCGCTGGAGACTGACTCCTGGACGCCGCGGAGGCGGGTAGCCAAGACCGAAATAGCCTTCTCGGTGTTTAATCGCACATTTGCCGCTACGCGCAGACCCGACTCCGCGATCGTGGCCACGGGGATCCGGGCCGGTCGAGACCCGCGCGACGCGCGATCAGAACGCCAAGGTCGTAGCGGCTGATGGCATCGGGGCCGGCGACATTGAGGACACCCCCGTAGCTGCTGGCGGCTAGCTCAAGCAGTGCGTCGGCAAGGTCGTCGACGTGTATCGGCTTTCGGATCATGTCGGTAAAGAGCGCGCCCTGGACTCTGCCGGCAATCAGGTCACGAGTGAGGACCTCGTGTTGTCCCCGGCCGTAGCCGAGGATCAACGACGTACGTACCACGGCAGCAGTAGGGTCGACAGCGGCGACCGCCGTCTCCGCCGCCGCCTTCGCGGCCCCGTACCGGTAGACCGGGTCGGGTGATGCGACCTCGTCGTAGTCGACCTCCCGGCCAGAGAACACCGCATCACTGGAGACGTGAACCAAGCGGCTGCCCTGTTCAGCAGCGGCGGCGGCGACGTGTGCGGCGCCATCAGCCATGGCCCGCCAATCGTCACGCCCGGCAGCAGTGTGGATAACCGCATCGGGACGAACCTGTCGTACCAGGTTTCGAACCGCGGTGGCGTCCCGAATGTCCAACTGCGCTTCGGCGATGTCGCTGGCGGCACGCAGGTATGTGCCAATGACTGACCAGCCCGCATCTGTCGCACGCTCGGCTACTCGTGATCCCAGGTAGCCGGTGGCTCCCGTGATCAAGATTCGCCGAGCCATGGCTACGCATCATACGCCAACTAATCGCGTCAGCTCCGCGGCTACGCGTATTCGTCTCAAGGTGCTGCCTGGAACTATCGGTAGTTGGCGTGGACTCGGTATTCGCAACCATCCACGGTGATGGTGCCACCGTGTGGCAGGATCCACTATGGTCGCGTGTGGCCGAAGGGGATGCCAACACAAATGACGGCCTGCGGGTTGTAGCGCGTCACTACGTCCACGATCGCATCGCGTTGCTGGTTGCGCAGCAGCTTTCGGTCTTCGGCTGGGGGACGGTGGGTAAAGTCCGAGACCGGCGGGCGGGCCACCAGGATCGCGTCAACCGCGCCGAGAATGCCACGTTCGCCGAGGCTGCGGATGATCCATGCAATGTTGCGGGCAGGTAGTAGCTTCTCCGAGGTCTCGATGATCAGTACCCCGCCGTCTAGGATGCCCGGGGAAGGCGGGAAGCGCCCGGCGCTCAGGATCCATTCGATGACTTCGAGGCAACCGCCCCAGGCCGTGCCGGTGACTGTGCGTCGAGGCCCGTGCCAGGTCCATGGCTCGGTGGGTTCCCGCTCACCGAAGTGCTTCAGGGCTCGCGGGTCGGCCCAGTCGATTCCGACGTCCTCGGATTCGCCGGGGTCGGTGATTTCCAAGGTCTCTCCGGTCAGTAGAGCAGCCCGTAGGGATCGGGCGTGAATGTCGTCCACGCCCGGACCGGGACCGAGGTGGACCTGGGTGGACCCGCCGTAGAAGCTAGCGACGCCGAGCCCCCACAGCCAGTGGTGCAGGTTGGTGTTGTCGCTGGTGCCGAGGAACGGTTTCGGGTCGGCGCGGGCCAGTTCGGCGTTCAGGTGGGGGATGACCGTGATCTGGTCCTCGCCTCCGGTGACGGCGAGGATGGCGCGGATCCGGGGGTCCGCGAAGGCATCGTTGATGTCGGCGACCCGGGCTTCCGGTGCCGCACCGACCTGTCGAGTGTCGGGTACTCCACCGGCACTAGGCCAGTAACCTCGGAAAGCCGTCGCATGGCTTGCTCGTGAATATCCGGATAGGTGCCCGCTGCTGCGAACGACGGCGAGATGACCGCGATGTGGCTACCCGGGTTGGCCTTGGGCGGGAAAACAATGTCATGCTTCATACCAAAGTTTCCGCCAGTAGTGAGTGTTGGTCGGACCGTACGGACGCAATTCGTACTGCTGGATCATACGGATCGCGATGTGTAGTCGCTGCAGCGTCAGTGCCGCCGTCCGAGTCAGAGGGCCAGTGCGACCGCGGCCCGGCTCAGCAGGAAAAGCCCGGTCGATAGGCATGTTCGGTGCGCGCCGACGATCGAGCCGGGTCCGCCTTCGCGCTCGGCGCGGTGGCTGACGAGCGCGGCGGCGAGCGAAATGACGCCGCCCAGCACCAGGCTGAGCGGAGTTCCGTAAAGCCACGAATAGGGTGCGAAGTGCACGACCAGCAGGATAGCCATACCCAGCGGCACCAAGGTGTACCGCCCACTTAGGACCAGGAAGATGACGACCGGAAGGCCAAGCAACTGACCGGCGGCCAATGTCACCGACAGCGAGTCGAGGGCGGCATCGCTTGGCCGGGGCGGTCCGGGGGCCAGGAGCGTCAATGCCAGGGCCGCTGGTAGCGCGACCATCCCCTGGAACAGCGTGACGATGGCGGCGGTCCGCCCGGTGGCGGTTGATCAGAACCGCCCAGATGCCGTACGCAGTTCTACTGCCGGGTCGTGGCGCAGGATCGCGATGTGTAGCCGCTGCAGCGTCGGGGCCGCGTTGACGCCGTACTCGTTGCGTAGCCACCGTCGACGTTGGTGGAAGACTGCGGCCGCCTCGGTGCTGCGCCCGGCTCGGTGCAGGGCCACCATGAGCGCTGCCGTCAGCCGGTCCCGGTTCGGGTTCGTTGCAGAAAGCTCAATGAGGTCATCCACCACCAATTCATGGTTTCCCAGTCGGAGTTCGGCCTCGTAGAGGTCCTCGGCGACGGTCAGCCGGGCTGACTCGAGGCTCTCGCACAGCGAATGGTCCGGGTGGGTCGAGGCCCATCCGCCCAGTACCGGACCGCGCCACAGGTCGAGGGCTTGGCGCAGCAGGTCCCGCAGCCGCAGGTCCGAACGAATCTGGCGGGCACGGGCGACAATTTCCCGGAAGCGGTACGCGTCCACCATGCGTGCCGGGATCCGGAGCATGTAGCCGTCGTGTTCGGTGACAAGCGCCCGGTGCGTGCTGCCGCCGTCGGCGGCCCGCAGCACGGCGCGCAGCTCTGAGATGCGGCTGTGTAAGACGGCGCGGGGCCGGGCCGGCGGACGGTCACCCCACAATAGGTCAATCAATCGATCACTCAGAACTGGCCGGTCCACCTCAATCCCGAGAATACCGACAATTAGCTGGTGCTGACGTTTAGGCAGATGCAGTTGCGTGCCGTGAATGAAAATCTCTACCGGCCCGAGGACGCGAATTTCCACCACTACTCCCGGCGCGAGGAGGTCAACTGCCTCGACGATAGCCGGACCTTCGCGGCCGTCGGATCATCCTGATAGTCGGCGCATGCTGGACGACACGGCGCGGGAAGGTTGGGGGAAGGCGCTAGCAAGCGACCGCCGCCAGTATCGCAGGGGACAGGGACATATCCGCTATCGGAGGAGGTCGCCATGCCACCTGTGGCATCGCCGGAGATCGACATCTCGTCGGCAGAGGAGATCATTAGCCGCTGGTTGTCCGACACGTCGCTGGAGGGGTCGGACAGCCCGGCCGGCCCGCTGTTCACCGGCGGGAAGTACGTGGTGCAGGAGATCACGTCGACCTGGGGAGGCTGCTCGACAGTATGTAGCTCCTGTACGGGTTCACAACGGGTGTCGTGCTGCTGACCAATGTCCAACAATTCGGCGGCTGAGTTGAGTAACCGTGCCGCGGGGCGTCTGACGATGCCCCCGCAGTCAAGCCGCCGGGGGTCGTTCGACCCGGTGCTGGACCGCCTGATCGCCCCGGTTACGGAGTGGCTGGCGGTCCAGCTCGGCGCGATTCCCGGCCTGACGGATGCAGAGGTCGACGCGGTTCGCCGCAGCGCGTCCGCGGCGCTGCACCAGTCGGCCCGCATCAAGCTCTCCCGGGTCCTGGTAATGGAGGTCAACGTTGCCAGGGTGAGCGGCCGGCTCACCGCACCGGATGCGGTTTCCAGGTGGGAACAGTGGCGCAACACCGCCGCCGCGCCGGGATTCTGGGAGGCGTTGCACGACCGCTACCCGACGCTGCGGCACCGCGTGGACACCATGCTGGTCAACGGCGCCCGCGCCGCGGCGACCTTCGCCACCCGGTTCGCCGCCGACCGTGAGGCGCTGCAGGCGTCCGGCATCCTGCCACCCGGCGACGCGACGCTCCTGGACGTCGAGTTCGGCTCCGGAGATACCCATCAGGGTGGGCAGACCGTGGGAATGGTCCGTACGGCGGCGGGTGTCGTCGTCTACAAGCCACGTCCGCTGTCCGTGGACGTCGCGCTCGGCGCTCTGATCGAGCGGGTGCTGCCGAACGAGCCCGCCCACACCCGGATTCGGGTACCGGACGTGCTCTGCCGGGACGGGTACGGCTGGGCCGCCCACGTCGCCCACCGCTACTGCGTCGACGACACGGAACTGGGCGTCTTCTACCGGGGAATCGGGCACTGGACCGCGGTCATGCGCCTGCTCGGTGGCAGCGACCTGCACGCCCAGAACCTGATCGCCGCCGGCCCGGTGCCGGTGGTTGTTGACTGCGAGGCGTTGTTCACTCCGGTACCACCACCGGTGGCCTCCGGCCTCGGCGCGGCCACGGACCAGGCCCTGGGGCTGCTCGGTGACTCGGTTCTGGGGACCGGCCTGCTGCCGGGTCGGGGCGTCGCGCTCGGGTGGCGGGGCCTAGACCCGTCCGGGGCCGGCAGTTTGCCCGGTGAGCAGCCCACCGTGCCCACGCCGGTGCTGGTTGACGAGGGCACCGACCGAGTCCGGGTCGCCTTCACCGAGCTCGAGCTGCCCGCGGCGGAAAACCACCCGAGCGCCGAGCCGGTCCTGGCCCGATTCTGGGAACACGTAGGGGATGCCTTCGACGAGCTGACCGGTCGGCTGCATGATCTGGATCGGGGTGAACGCCTCGAGCCGCTGCTGGCCGCGTTCACCGGAAGCCAGGTGCGTTGGGTTCGTCGCACCACCGAGTCGTACGCGGAGCTGGCCCGGATGCTGTGGCATCCGGCGTCGCTGCACGACGAGCCCGCCGCGAAGGCCCGGGCCGTCGATCTGTTGACGCGGCATGCCGCCAACGTCGCGGAGGCGCCGGCGGAACCGGACGTCATCGCCGCCGAGGTTGACGACCTCCTCGTGGGAGACGTTCCCATCTTCACCACCATTCTGCGGCCGAGGCCGGGTGGGCTTCCCACGCCGGTGGTCGGGGCACTGCGCCGTTGGCGCGAGGCCGATCAGGAGCTGGACCAGCAGGTGCTGCGGTCGTCACTGATCAGCGCCTACCTGAACGAGACACCGCCGGTGGAGATGGCTCGCCAGCTGGCGCCAGAACGGGTCCGTACCGGCAACGTCGACCGGCGCCGGCGAACGATGGCCGCGCAGGTCATCCAGACCCTGCTCGACACGGCCAGCCGGGCCGACGATGGCACCGCGACCTGGATCGCGCCAATCATCAACGTCGGCCCCGGCTGGTCCGTCGCGGCGTTGCGCCCGGACATGTACCTGGGCACGACCGGAATAGCGGTGCTGCTGGCGGCCTACCAGTACGAGGTGCGGGCGGGGCGGGCCGACCCGGTGGCCGGCGCCGAGGACCTGCTCGACGCCGTCGTCGTGACCATGCGCGCCGCGGAAGACTACCTCGCCGCCCAGCGCGCCACTGCCATGCCGATCCGCCCCGAACCCTCGGGCGGATACGTCGGCCTGGGTGGGCAGATGTGGGGTTGGCTGCTGCTGCGCCGACTCGGGATCGGGCCCGAGCAGGCCCTGCAGCGGACCCAGAACTTGGCCGCCCTGGTACCCGAGGCGGTTCACACCAGCGAGTTCCACGACCTGCTCACCGGCCCACCCGGAGCCATCACAGCCCTGCTGCGACTATCCGAGATAGACGGCCACCAGGAGTGGACCCGGACCGCCGCCTCGATCGGCGAGCACATGCGTGGTCTGGCCACCCTCACTCCGGCCGGCGCCGGTGACGGCCCGACCGCGTGGTGGCCGGGCCAGCTCGACACGGTCCGGCTCGGCGGGGCCTCGCACGGGGCCACCGGTATCGGCTGGGCCCTATCCCAGCTGGAGTCGACCAAGGACCTCGCCGAGGCGGCGTTCCGGCACGAGGAGTCCCTGTACGAACCAGGCCTACCGGGCTGGCGGGACATGCGTAAGCCAGATCAGCCAACCGACGCCGCCGCCTGGTGCCACGGGTCGGTCGGAATTGGCATCGTCGCTGCCGACATGCTGCGGCGTGCTACCGATCCGGCGTCGCGGGATCGGTGGACCGACGTACTGCGGCGGGCCGCGCAGGCGAGCTGGCCCGCGGGCATGGGCACCAACCACACCGCATGCCACGGGGAGTTGGGCACCTGGGAACTGCAACGACACGCCATGGCCCAAGGTGTGGCACCACCCGGGCTGGACCCCGAGTGGCTCAACGCTCGTCTGCTGACGGGAATGGAGGACTTCGGCGCGGTCGCAGGCCCGAACCGGGACGCCTTCCGGCCGGGGCTGCTCAACGGAATCGCCGGCATCGCGTACCAGCTGCTGCGCATGCATCCGCAGTGTCCACTTCCATCCGTGCTGCTGCCCGACCCCGGCCCTGACGTAGCGCTATGAGCCGCCACCCTGACCCCACTCAGACGGCACCAAAGGAGGGCGCCGGGTCAGACGGGCCGGCGGCGGACGCCTCGGTCACGGCGCAGTACTGGCAGTTGGAGGAGTCGACCGACCAACTCGGGCCAGGACAGGTGCTCCGCGGCCTACCCTCCGCAATCGGTCCCGGCCTGAAATTGATCTGGAAGGCGGCGCCTAGCGCGTCCACCGCCCTCCTTGTGCTGCATCTCGTCGCCGGGGTGGCGACCACCTACGGTTTGGTCTCCATCGCCGGCGCGCTCGAGCAGCTCTTCGCCGCCGGACCAACCGGCGACCGGCTGGCCGCCGCCGTGCCCGCGCTGGCCCTCGTGGTGGCCGCCTACGCCATCCGGGGCGGGCTGGAGATGGCGGCCACCCTGGTCCACACGCGGATCGGGCCGGCCGTTCGTCGGCTGGCCGACGAAAAGCTGATGGAGGCGGGCCTCAGTGTCGAGCTGACCGCCTTCGACGAGCCTCGCTTCCTGGACCGGATGTTCCGGGCCCGCGACCGTGGACTGCTCTACCTTCAACATGTCGTGGACAACCTGGTTGACGCGATTGGCGCGGGGCTGGCGGTTGCGGCGGCGGCAGTCAGCCTCTCCGTGCTGCACCCGGCGCTGCTGCCGGTGTTGGTGCTGTCGGTCATACCGGACGGCTGGGCCGCGCTGCGGGCCGCCCGGCTCGGCTATGCCAGCAACGCCCGCCTCGCCGCCCTCAATCGGCGGGTGATGATGGTGACCGACCTGGCCACCATGCGGGAGCCCGCCGCCGAGGTTCGTGCCACCCAGGCGCAGCACAGCGTGCTGGCCCGGTATCGGCAGGCAGCGGATCAGGTGCGAGACGAGGAGGTCTCGGCTGGCATGGCGCAGGCCCGGGCCCGGGCACTGGGCAGGGTACTCGCCGGAATCGGGCTCGGCTGCGTCTTCGCGATGCTGTGGCTACTGCTGAACGTTGGCTGGATCCAGCTCGCCGTCGCCGGTACCGCGTTGATCGCCACCCGCACCGCGGTGACGGCCCTGGCCCGGCTGGTGCGGGCCACAGATCAGATTTTCGAGCAGGGACTGTATCTCGCGGACTTCCAGGTGTTCCTGGACGAGGCCCGAACTCGGACCCGGCCGAGGGCCGGCCGCCCGGCCCCGCGGGCACCACAACGGATCGAACTCAACAACGTCTTCTTTCGCTACCCGAGCTCCGCTCCGGTCCTGCGCGGCATCGATCTCACCATTCACGCTGGACAGACGGTGGCTTTGGTCGGGAAGAACGGCTCCGGCAAAACCACTCTGGCGAAGGTCATTGCCGGGCTGTACCGCCCCAGCGCCGGCACGGTCCGCTGGGACGGCATCGACCTGCGGAAGCTGCATCCGGACACGGTCGCGGACCGAATCATGATGATGATGCAGGAGCCCGTGCGGTGGCCGGACACGGCCCGGCTCAACGTCCGGATGGGCCGAGCGGACCGCGTCGACCCGGACGACGCGGCGTTGCGCCACAGCGCCGAACAGGCCCTCGCCGACGAGGTTGTCGCCGCGCTGCCTGCGAAGTGGCAGACACTGCTCACCACCGCATTCCGCGGTGGAGTTGACCTCTCCGGAGGCCAATGGCAGCGCCTGGCCGTGGCCCGAGGGCTGTTCCGCGACGCGTCCCTGCTGATCTGGGACGAGCCGACCGCGCCGTTGGATGCGAAGGCCGAGTACGCGGTCTACGAGTCGTTGCGGGCCCTGGCCCAGGGCCGGACGGTGGTGCTGATCACCCATCGACTGGCCAGTGTGCGCAGCTGTGACGTGATCTTCACTCTCGACGAGGGGCAGGTCGTCGAACGGGGAAACCACGACGAACTGATGGCCCTGGGCGGTCAGTACGCCGAATTGTTCACGCTGCAGGAACGAATGGCAGGAAGCCAATGGCCACAGCCGCTGTCGCACTGAACAATCTCGCCGGGGAGCTGACCGGCAGGCTGCTGCTGCCCGACGACCCGGACTTCGTCACCTGCCGGCTGCCGTTTTTGTCCCGGCCCGACGAGGTACTGCCCCGGGCGGTGGTGCGGTGCGCCACCGCCGCCGATGTGGCAGTGGCACTTACCTTCGCCCGAGCCCACCGGATCCCGGTCGCGGTGCGCAGCGGCGGGAACAGTTTCGCCGACCGGTCCAGCACCGCCGGGCTGCTCGTCGACGTCGGTGGGATGCGAGACATGCGGATGGACGGTGACCTGCTGGTCGCCGGCCCCGGGGTGCGCATTCGCGACCTACGCCGCCGGTTGAGCCCCGGCGACCGGGCGATTTCCTGCGGGTGGTGCTCCGAAGTGGCGCTCGGCGGTGCGGTGCTCGGCGGCGGGTACGGCAGCCTGTCCCGGCTGTACGGCCTCGGCTGCGATCACCTGGTCGCCGCCGAGGTGGTGTTGGCCGACGGCCGCACCCTCTGGTGCGACACGGAGCGTGAGCCTGACCTGTTTTGGGCGCTGCGGGGCGCCGGCGGCGGGCTCGTCGGCGCGGTCACCTCGTTGGTGCTGGCCACCCGTCCGGCCGTACCGGCGACCTTCGTCGAGTGCCGGTGGCCGGTACGGCATGCCACCCGGGTCATCGCTGCCTGGCAACGATTCGCACCGGAGGCACCCGACGAGATCAACATCGAGACTGTGTTGGTCGCCGCGCACAACGAAGAGCCGATGGTCGTTGTGTACGGCGTCAGCGCCGCAGGTACCGCCTTCCTTGACCGGTTCGACCCCGACCCCGACCACGTCGAGATCCGGGAACTGCCCGGTCCCGCCGCCGCCCTGGTCAGCTACCCGGACGTGCCCGACGACGTCGTCGTGTCCGGCCCTACTTGGGACACCCGGCCCGGGCTGCGCCTCGCCCGGTCGGAGTTCTTCGACGGCGAGCTACCCGACACCGCTGTCGAAGCCCTCGTGAACTATCTGGTAGCCGCACCAGTCGTTGATCAGTCACGGGTCCTGGAGTTCATCCCATGGGGTGGCGCAATGGCCCGAGTGCCGCCGGAGGTCACGGCCTTCGTGCATCGGCGGGCACGGTTCATTCTCAAACACGCGGCGTGGATCATGCGCCGTGCCAGCGACGAGTCGCGCCACGACGCGCGAGGATGGGTCGACAGATCCTGGGCGATCTCGCACCCATGGGGATCCGGAATGATCTACCCCAACTATCCGGAACCGGATCGGGCGCCACTCGACCCCGCCTACCACGGCACCAACCTTGCCCGCCTACGCCGCGTCCTGGCCCGCTATGACCCAGGCGGCAAACTGGCAACATAACACCAACGTCCCGCTGGCGGCGCTTGGGAGATCAGGCGTTCATGACGTGCAAGACGGCCAGCGCGGCGGCGGCGAGCGCGAACACCACGGGGACCAGGACGACCGGGATCGGGTCCTTCGCGCGGGCATGATAGCCCGCTGCCCCGATCAGCAGCAGGGTCAAACCGACCGCGGCAGCGACGGCGATCGGCCACCAGAGCAGGCCCAGCAGCAGGCCGGCGACAGCGGCGAGCTCAAGGCCGCCGATCATCCGGGTGCGGGCGGGGGGGACGCCCAAGTGGGCCATCCGCTCCCGCATCTGGGCCTGGCCGGCCAGCTTCGGAACGGCCGCGGCCAAGATCACCGCGGCGAGAAGCAGGGTTAGGACGACAACGGGGATACCCACAACCTATCCTTCGGGTAATGGCGGACGATCCGTCGACCGTAACAGGGGCGCTCCCGGGTTGAACTGCCGCCGAGGGTGCGACGACCGGTATCCACATCAGCATCACCCGGCTTCGATTCGCCGACTTTTGCCGCGTGTACGGGCCGCAGGTCGGCGCCGAGGTCATCGACGTCGTTCCGGAGCGGCTGCAGGCGCTCATCGACTTCATGCGCGATCAGGCCAGCCGGGGCAACGAGGCGTTCCAGCAGCGCATCGCGGACGGGCACACCGACCTTTACGAGGCGGACATCAGCTACGTGCGCGCCAACCGCGACACCCTGCGTGCCGGGTTCAACGTGGACTGGGCGGGTACCGGCGCTCGTTGGTGATCTCGAGTGTCAAGCTGCGGTCCGCAGCATCGGGCCGGCGTGGAGTCAGGTCGTTTCATGGGCGGGGGTGAAGGCCGTTGAGGGCGGCGGTGACGACGCTGTCGGCGTACTCGATGGTGAGGGGGCCGCTCCGTTGTAGCCAGCGGTTGAGTACCGGCCCCCAGATGATGTCCACCGCCACGTCGAGATCGAGGTCCGCGGCGAGTTGGCCGGCCTGCTGGGCGCTGCGCAGCCGGTGTCGTTTGGCGTGCCGCATCGGCTTGTCCAGACGTTCGGCATAGGCGGCGGCCAGTTCGGGATCGTGCGTGATCTCGGTGGCCAGCGCGCGCAGTGGCTGGTCGTAGCGCGGGTCGTTGAGCTCCGTGACAGTGGCGCGCAAGACCGCGGTTAGGTCTGCCTGCAGATCGCCGGTGTCAGGAAGGAGTACCGGCTCACCCGCACCGCCCTCGTTGAGCATGAGGAATGCGTCGAAGATGACGACGCCCTTGGAGGGCCACCAGCGATAGATGGTCTGCTTTCCCACTCCGGCGCGCACGGCTATGCCCTCGATGGTGAGTTTGGCGTAACCGACCTCCTGTAGTAGGTCGAACGCGGCCGTGAGAATGGCCCGCCGGGAGCTTTCCCGCCGACGGCTGGGGTTGGGTGCCATCCCGACATCATAGCGAACGAGACGAATCGTCTCGTCTTGTGAGAGGGGAGTCAGCGGGCGTAAGCTCACTAGCCGAGACGTTGCGTCTCGTCTTGCAGGTCATCCGCTGAAGATAGGAGAACTCCATGCGCGACCCGTCCGACACCGCTGCCCGCACCTGGTTCATCACCGGCGCCAGTCGCGGCCTGGGCCGCGCCTTCACCACTGCCGCGCTCGAACGAGGGGACCGGGTGGTCGCCGCCGCCCGGACCATCGCCGCCGAAGACTTCGATGAGCGTCACACTGAACGGCTGCTGGTGCTGCCGCTTGACCTGACCGACCGTACGGCGGTCTTCGCCGCCGTAGCCACCGCGATCGAACACTTTGGGCGCCTCGACATCGTCGTCAACAACGCCGGCACCCTGTCCCTGGGCATGATCGAGGAATTCACCGAGCAGCAGGCGCGGGCCCAATTCGACGTGAACCTCTTCGGCGCTCTCTGGGTCTCCCAGGCTGTCCTGCCACAGCTACGCACCCAACGGGCCGGCCACATCGTGCAGATCTCCAGCATCGCCGCCCTAGGCGGCTTCCCCAGCACCGGTCTGTACAGCGCAAGCAAATTCGCGCTCGAAGGCATGACCGAAGCCCTTGCGCTGGAGGCGGCTGCCTTCAACATCAAAGTCAGCATCGTGCAGCCCGGCGGCTACTGGACCAACCTCTACCAGGACATGACCACCACCACGTCGGTGGACGCCTACGATCCGCTCCGCGCCCAGGTGCAGGCGCAGTGGGCGCACGGGTCGGTCGACAGTGAGCCCCGCCTCGCCGCCGAAGCCCTGCTCACGCTCGTCGACAGCGACGAGCCACCGCTGCGGCTGTTGCTCGGCAGCACGGTCTACGATCTGGCCTTCGACCTCTCCCAGCGTCGGATGGACATCTGGGCCAGTTGGGAACAGGTCAGCCGGGCCGCCGAGCACGCCGTCCCAGCACCCGAAAGCGATCGATAGCAACCTTCCACACCTGCCCCGGCGCGGCTAGCTGTCGTCCCCGACGTGCAGGACGATCGCCGACACGTCGGGGCCCCCGCGCGTGAGCGCGGAAGCAATCAACCGGTCCACCGCCTGCCGCGCAGTTGCTGCGGCCGCCAAAGTCGCATGCAGGTGCTCAGGCGACACGTAGGAGCTGAGCCCGTCCGAACAGAGCAGGATCCGATCGCCGGAAGTCAGCGCCAACACGGTGATGTCCGGTGACCGGCCATCCGGGTGGCCGTCCAGGAAGCGCGTCAGCTTGTCCGAAAGGTGGGGCACCTCGGCGGCGCCGGCGACCAGGTTCCGGTACAGGTGATCCTCGGTGATCTGGATGGTGTGCCCCCGCTGTGGGCCTGCTGCCGGCAGGAGATAGGCCCGAGAGTCACCGACATTGGCCAGGGCGACCGCCGTACCGGCGCTGAGCAGCGCGACCAGGGTGGTACCCATACCCGCCAGGCTCGGTTCGGCGGCAACCCGATGCCGCACCGCGTTGTTCGCCGCCTGCACCGCCTCTCCCAGCACCACCGGCAGCGCACCTGGGTCCACCTCCCGGTCGTATCGCCGCACTGCCTCGATCACAGTGGCGCTGGCCACATCGCCGGCACCATGGTTGCCGAGACCATCGGCGACCGCGAACAGACACCGCCCCACGTGAATGGCGTCCTCGTTGCGTCGTCGACCGAGCCCCACGTGACAGCTCCCCGCAACATCGATGCGCAGACTCACCGTTCCGGGTCATCCTCCGCGCGCACGTTGACCACTTCAGGCCATGGCTCCCGCGCCGACTCATCACGATGCAGGAGGTGGATGGTCTCGACCCGGTCACCGGCGACAACGCACTCGGTCACCTCGACCGGCTCACCGTCGCCGCCAGAAACACCCACCCGAATGATCTCCACCACCGGAAGGCTCACCGCGACCTCCAACAGGGCGGCCTCCCGCGTACTGGGCATCCGCGCGCGGTGGATCTCCATCCAGGTGATCGGCCAGTGACCTCCGGCCTCCAGCCGGTGTTGCCAACCGTCCGAACCGGCGGCAGGGGAGTCCAGCCCGAGCACGGCGGCTGCCCGCGGATGGAGCCAGGAGGTTGTGACCTGGAAGGGCGGCTCCGCCTCGGGCCCGCTGACCCGGAGCCGGCGCATCACCCGAGTACCGGGCTCAACCTTGAGCAGCTCGGCGATACGCGAATCGGTGAGGGGTGCAACAGCCACCACCGGCGCGATGTGCTCCCGCCACACCTCCTGAGGGGTAGCCGGCGGGAAGGAGTAGCCGGTGGCGGCGGCGTTCCGCTTCACCAGATCCCCCCGGGGCCGGCGTGGGCGGGCCGTTCCATACCGCACAATGACCCCCGAACCTAGCCGCCCCCTACTTCTTCTACACCCAGCAGCCGGCCGAGGTGACCGAACGCGGATTATCCGATGGCCTGACGGAAGCGGTCAGCCAGGCTGGCAAGCCGGTCGACCGGTTCGTTGGCGAACACGATCCGCAGGTAGCGCGCGCCGCTGGGGCCCCAGCCGTCCATCGCCGTGGCCGCCACCTTCGCCCGGTCGAACAAGAGCCCCGCCAGCGCGGCAGGCGTCAACCCCAGGGGCCGGGTATCCACGAGCAGCGACCAGCCCCCGTGTGGCCGAACGACCGGATAGTCCGAAAGCTGCTGCAGGACCATGTCGCCGCGCTGCTGCCATTGTTGGGTGGCGGCGGTGACATCGGCCTCGGCGTCGGGCGCGTCGAGCGCGGCGGCCACCGCCCCCTGCGCCAGCCCAACCTGGCAGACCACATTGGTCAGGCCGACAAGCTTGATGTCGGCGAGAATCGCGGCCGGGGCCACCACCCACCCGACCCGCCAGCCGATCAGCCGCAGTTCCTTCGATGCCGAACCAACGGTGATGGTGCGCCCGGCGAGGCCAGCATGAGCTGCTGGATGGCTGGGAGGAAGGCCGTCGAAACGGATCCGCTCCATGGCCGCGTCGTAGATCAGCCAGGCATTGTGCCGCGCGCAGGCAGCAGCCAACGCGGACCAGTGCTCGGCGTTCAGGACCAGCCCGGAGGGCATGGCCGGACCCATCATCAGCACCGCGGCGGTGTTGGGTCCCACCGCGCTGGCGAGGTGTTCCGGATCCACCACCCAGCCGGCCGGCGTGGGCTTGGCGGGCACGAAGCACGGCACCCCACCGGCGAGCCGGACCCGATTGACCAGGCCGGCGTAGATGGGGTCAACCAACACCACCTCCTGACCCGGCTCCACGGTCGCCAGCAAGGTGTTCAGGATGCCGTTCAGTCCACCGGCCACGCTGACGCACTCGGTGTCAGGGTCGTACCGTCGGCCAGCGATGCGCGACACGTGAGCTGCGGCGGCCGCGCGCAGGGAGCGCTGCCCCTGGAATGGTAGATAGCTGTTGGCCGCGTCGTCGTCGATCGCGGCCCGGGTCGCGGCGACCGCCACGGCCGGTGGCTTCAGGTCGGTGTCCAGATTCTCCAGCCGAAGAAAGTCCGGGTCGGCTACCGCGTCCGCGGCGTCGCCGACCAGGTCAACGCCGATGCCTGGGATGTCGCGTAGGCGGCTGACGGTCATGTGACACTCCTCAACGTCCCACTCCGTTCGTTTCGCTGGAACGAACGTAGCACTAAAGTGGTACGCATGGATCTGGCGCGTACGGTCGGCTCGAATGTGCACCGGCTGCGAAACACTGCTGGCATGTCCCTGGCCGACCTGGCCGCAGCCGGCGACCTCAGCAAAACCACCCTGCACAGCATCGAGCAGGGACACGGCAATCCCACCCTCAGCACCATGTGGGCCCTGGCCACAGCACTGCGGGTGTCGCTCGGCGAACTACTGGAGACGCCCACCCCCAACACCGACGTCGTACGCGCCGACGACCAACAGCCCCGCATCAGTGGGGACGCGGTCAGCGCCCGCCTACTCCACCGCATCCACCTGCGCGGCACCGTGGAGGTCTACGACATCGACGTGGCCCAGACCACCCAGCACTCGCCCGCCCACCTGCCCGGCGTGCAGGAGTGCCTCATCCTCACCCACGGAAGCGTCACCACCGGCCCTGCCGACGCCACCGCCACCCTGGCCGAACGCGACTCCATCCGGTTCGACGCCAACCGCCCACACCAGTACCAGGGCCATGGACAGCGCAACCGGGCGGTCCTACTCATGTTGCACCCCGAACCCTGACGGTCGCCACGTTCTCTGATCTCCGCCAGAAGGTACGTGGATCGACGGCGGGATCCTGCTAAATCTATGCAGTCCCTGCTAAAACGCATCCACTTCGGTCTTCACCGCGATGACCATCACCAGCCTCGGCCTCGCCGTGATGGTGCCCAGCCGGCCTACACCACCTACGCTGCCCGAGTCGGACGCTTCCTCCCTGGCATCGGCCGCAGCACCAAAGCTAGATCAACCCCTTAGCGAGGTATCGCTCACAAGGCACCATGGCCATTGCCTTCGGGGCAGACCGTCGGGAACCCGTCGGCGATCATCGCGCCAACACCCAACGATGTCTCTCAATCATGACACTACTTCGTAAGATTTGCATTAATCAATACATGTAGTGTCGGCGAGGGGATCGACAAGGGAGGCGGCAATGCGTCGGTACGCGACCGAATTCATCGGAACATACTTCCTGCTCCTGACGATCGGCCTGGCCGTCACCACGATGAACGCCCTGGCGCCAGTGGCAATAGGCGGAATTCTCATGGTCATGATTTACGCCGGCGGGCATATCTCCGGGGCCCACTTCAACCCCGCCGTAACACTGGCTGTTCTCATCCGTGGCCGCATCAAGAGAGCCGACGCCGGAGGGTACATCCTGGCTCAACTCCTCGGCGGCCTAACCGGCGCGGTGACCAGCCAACTCATCCTCGACAACGCAAAGCCGACAGCGCTGTCACCGGCAGGGCGCGAGATCTGGATGGCACTGGCGGTAGAAGCCCTCTTCACCTTCGCCCTCGCCTACGTGGTGCTCAACGTCGCCACCAGCCGCAGCCACCCGGACAACTCCTTCTACGGCCTGGCAATCGGGGGCACCGTCCTGGTAGGGGTGGTCACGGTCGGTGGAATCTCCGGCGCAGCATTCAACCCGGCAGTCGCCTTCGGCGGCGCCGCCATCGGCCTCTTCGCCTGGTCAGCAATCTGGATCCACCTACTCGCCCAAGCCGTCGGCGCGACGCTCGCGGCGATGACCTTCCTCACCCTCAACGAGGAAGACCGCAAGCCCGTCTGACACCGGCGCGGCTGGCCCCTTCGCACCACGGGCCAGCCGCCGCCTCACGTCGACAACAACTCCGCCAGCACCCGATGGGTGCGATTCGCACGCACCGCCGCCCGCTGCTGACCCGCCGTCACCTCAATGTATGCCTGCGAAGACGCCAGCGACACATGCCCCAGTAGCCGCATGATCTCCGCCGCGCTCGCACCATCCTCAGCCAGCCGCGTCGCGAACGTGTGCCGCAGCGCGTGCAGCCGCGCCCCCTGCGGCACCCGGTCGCCAATTCCCGCCCGCCGAAAGCAGGAGTCCACCAGATACTGCAACCCACCCCGGCGCAGCGGACCCCCGCGCCGATCCAACAGCAACGGCGCGTCCGGACGCACACTGCGGGAACCAAACCGGCGACGGCAACTATCCAGATAGTCCGCCAGCACCTGGTCCAACTCCGGCTCCACCGGCACCACCCGTGGCCGCCCACCCTTACCGGCCACATCAAGCCGCCGCTCGCCGACCCGCCCCGCCAGGGACGCCACCCGAAGTGCCAGCATCTCGGCCATCCGCAACCCGCCACACAACGCCAGCGCCAACACCGCTAGGTCCCGCTGCGGCCAGGGGTCTCGCTGCCGGCCGTTGACCTGGGTTACGGCCGTCAACAACTGCTCAGGAGTGTCCGCTCCGCGCAGTGGTTTGGGCCGGGGTAGGGGCGCGCGAGGACGTCCCACCGCTGGCATCGGGTTACCAGCGACGACTCCGTCCGCCACCAGGAACACGAAGAAGCTGTTCCAGGTGGACCAGGCACGATGCACCGACGCGGCGGAGCGGGTGGCGGCAAAGTGGGCGAACGCCGACCGCAGCGTGCGGGAGTGGAGCGCCGTCAACGGCAGGTCGTCCAAGGGGAGGGGAGGGGTGTGTGTGTCGGCGGCGATGCTCGCCACCGTACGCAGGTCCCGCCGGTACGCCGCCACGGTGTGCGGAGAGGGTTTGCGGGTTGCGCGATCAGTCAGGAACTCCTCGATCAGCCGTACTACCGGTTCACCCGACCTATGCTGCATAAGGAACATTATGCATGAAACTCGCGTTTTGGACAGGGGGGTGATACTGAGGACGCCCTGACGGGGGTGGGAGCGCCGGGCTCGCCGGCAATGCGAGGGTCGCGCGGGGCGATAGAAGTGCCGGGCCGTACGCGACGGCGGGAGTGTTCTGTGCGGGCGGGGGCCGCCATGCGGTGGCTGCCCGGACCATGGTGGAGCTCCAGCCCAAGATCGTGATGCTGCCCTGCGGGGTGAAACCCGAGGAGCCGAACAACCACACGCATCCGGGCCGAGCTCGACCGGGGCGCGCATTCTGGCGGGTCGAGCTCGATCTAGGCGCGTGCCTGGCGGGGAGGCCCCCGATCGTCAGAGGGGAGCTGTCAAGCCGTCTTACTTGACATAATGTGCATTATCGAATGTTGGCCGGCACTCAGGTCGGAGTCACCACGCAGGGCGCGGCGACTCCGGGGTAACGCCCCGAGCGCCGGCGCGCGCTCATGGGCTGACGTAGGCGGCGAGGTGCTCGCCGGTGCGGGTGCTCCGACTGGCGACCAGGTCGGCCGGCGTACCGTTGAAGACGATCTGGCCGCCGTCGTGACCGGCTCCGGGCCCGAGGTCGATGATCCAGTCGGCGTGGGCCATCACCGCCTGGTGATGCTCGATGACGATGACTGACCGGCCGGCGTCAACCAGCCGGTCGAGCAGTCCGAGGAGCTGTTCGACGTCGGCGAGGTGTAGCCCAGAGGTTGGCTCGTCCAGGATGTAGATCTCGCCCTTGTCGCCCATCTGGGTGGCGAGCTTCAACCGCTGGCGTTCGCCACCGGAGAGTGTGGTGAGAGGCTGGCCGAGGCTGAGATAGCCGAGCCCGACATCAGCAAGTCGATCAAGTATTCGGTGCGCGGCCGGGGTGCGTGCCTCGCCCGCGCCGAAGAACTCTCGGGCCTCGGCGACCGGCATCGCGAGCACTTCGGCGATGTTGCGGCCGCCGAGTGAGTACGCCAGCACCGAGGTCTGGAAGCGTTTGCCCTGGCACTCCTCGCAGGTGGACTCGACGGAGGCCATGACGCCCAGTTCGGTGTAGATGCTGCCGGCGCCGTTGCACGTGGGGCAGGCGCCCTCGGAGTTGGCGCTGAACAGGGCCGGTTTGACGCCGTTGGCTTTGGCGAACGCTTTACGGATCGGGTCGAGTAGGCCGGTGTAGGTGGCCGGGTTGCTTCGTCGGGAGCCGCGGATGGCACCCTGGTCGACCATGATCACGCCGTCGCGGCCGGCGACGGATCCGTGGATTAGTGAACTCTTGCCGGAGCCGGCGACGCCGGTGAGGACGCAGAGCACGCCGAGTGGGAGGTCAACGTCGACGTTGCGGAGGTTGTGCGTTGTCGCGCCACGGATCGGCAGGGTGCCGTTGGGTGTGCGTACCGATGGCTTCAGGGTGGCGCGGTCGTCGAGGTGCCGGCCGGTGGTGGTGACGCTGTGGCGTAGGCCGTCCAGGGTGCCTTCGAAGCAGACGGTGCCGCCGGCGGCGCCAGCACCGGGTCCGAGGTCGACGATGTGGTCGGCGATGGCGATGGTCTCGGGTTTGTGTTCGACGACGAGGACGGTGTTGCCCTTGTCCCGTAGGCGTAGCAGCAGGTCGTTCATGCGACGGATGTCGTGTGGGTGCAGGCCGATGGTGGGCTCGTCGAAGACGTAGGTGATGTCGGTGAGTGCGGAGCCGAGGTGGCGGATCATTTTGGTGCGTTGGGCCTCTCCCCCGGACAGGGTTCCGGTGGGCCGGTCGAGGGAGAGGTAGCCGAGGCCGATCTCGGTGAAGGAGTCGAGGAGGTGGCGTACTCCGGTCAGGAGTGGGGCCACAGTCGGTTCGTCGAGGTCTCGCAGCCAGCTGGCCAGGTCGCTGATCTGCATGCGGCACAGGTCGGCGATGCTCTTGCCGTTGATTGTGGAGGAGCGCGCTTCGATGCCCAGTCGGGTGCCGTCGCACTCGGGGCAGGTGGTGAAGGTGATGGCGCGCTGCACGAAGGCGCGCAGGTGTGGTTGGAGCGAGTCGACGTCCTTGGAGAGCATGGATTTCTGGATGCTCGGGATCAGGCCGGTGTAGGTCAGGTTGATGCCGTCGATTTTGACTTTGGTGGGTTCCCGGTGGAGTAGGTCGTGTAGCTCCTGCTGGGTGTACTTTCCGATGGGCTTGTCGGGGTCAAAGAAGCCGCAGCCGCGCAGAATGCGTCCGTACCAGCCCTCCATGCTGTAGCCGGGGATGGTCAGTGCGCCTTCGTTGAGGGTGCGGCTGTCGTCGTAGAGCGCGGACAGGTTGAAGTCGGTGACCGCACCCATGCCCTCGCAGCGGGGGCACATGCCGCCGACTCGGGTGAAGGAGACTTTTTCGGCTTTCGTGCGGGCTGCGCCACGCTCGATGGTGACCGCGCCGCTGGCGGTCACTGAGGGCACGTTGAAGGAGTACGCGTTGGGTGAGCCGAGGTGTGGTTGGCCGAGCCGGCTGAACAGGATGCGCAGCATGGCGTTGGCGTCGGTGGCGGTGCCGACGGTGGAGCGTGGGTTGGCGCCCATTCGTTCTTGGTCGACGATGATGGCGGTGGTCAGGCCTTCGAGGAGGTCGACCTCGGGTCGGGACAGGGATGGCATGAACCCCTGCACGAACGCGCTGTAGGTTTCGTTGATCATCCGCTGGGATTCGGCGGCGATGGTGGCGAAGACCAGGGAGCTTTTGCCGGAGCCGGAGACGCCGGTGAAGACCGTGAGTCGGCGTTTGGGTATGTCGACGCTGATGTCTTTGAGGTTGTTTTCGCGTGCGCCGTGTACGCGGATCAGGTCGTGGCTGTCGGCGATGTGCGGCCCGGGTGGCTGGTGTGTCGGGCTGGTGGCCGTGCTCATCGGGTCTCCTGGGTCGGATGTTGCCGGGTTCGGGTTTGGGCGGTGGCTCCGGTTGGCTGTGGGTCGGGTTGCTGGTGGGGTCAGAGGCCGCCGGCGACGCGGAGGATGGTGCCGGTGGTGTAGCTGGCGTCGGGTCCGAGGAGCCAGGCGATGGCGGCGGCGACTTCGTCGGGTTCGCCGGCGCGTCCGAGTGGGATGCGGGCGGCGACCTGGTCGGGTCGATCGGGCTGACCGGAGCGGGTGTGGATGTCGGTGCGGATGATGCCGGGGGCGACGGCGTTGACGCGGATTCCGCGGGGGGCGAGTTCTTTGGCCAGGCCGATGGTGAGGGCGTCGGTGCCGGCTTTGACGGCGGCGTAGTGGACGTATTCGCCGGGTGCGCCGAGGGTGGCGGCGGCGGAGGAGACGTTGACGATGGCGCTACCGGCGGGCATCCTCCGGGCGGCCTGTTGGGCGGTGAGGATGTAGCCGATGAGGTTGACGTCGACGACGTGGCGTAGGTCGGTGGGGTCGAGGTCGACGAAGGGGCCGATGAGGCTGGTGACGCCGGCGTTGTTGACCAGGCCGGTGAGGTCGCCGAGGTCTGCGGCGGCGGCGAACAGGGTGGCGAGTTGGTCGGGGTCACGGGTGTCGGCGGGGACGGCGATGGCGGTGGTTCCGGTGGCGCGTAGCTCGGCGAGGACGGTGTTGGCGGCGGTGTGGTCGCGTTGGTAGGAGAAGGCGATGTGGTGGCCGGCGCGGGCGAGGCGGCGGGCGGTGGCGGCGCCGATTCCGCGGCTGCCACCGGTGATGATGGTGACTGGACTCAACGGGGTCTCTCCTGGTCTGGCGGGGTGTGTGGCGAGGCTACCCCGGGGGTGTGATGGGGTGGCGCATCTTGGTTTGTTGGCGGCTGATATCAAGTACTGCTGTCGGACAGGTGTACGGAAGAGGTCGTGATGTCGGGGCAGGGTTTGTCCACCGAGGAGGTGGCGGGTATCCGGGAGGCGGTTGCCGCGGGCCGGAAGCCGAAGGTGGTGTTTACCGCGTCAGCTGGGCAGATCGCGGGGCAGGTCGGTCAGGTCGTGGCGTTGACTGATCCGGAGGTCTCGGACGAGTTCGTGGTGGTGCGGTTCGGGCGGGACGAGCTGCCCTTCTCCCCCGTTGATGTGGCGGTCGCGCCGCGGGGGGCGGGGCGGAAGGTGCCGCCGGCTGAGGAGCCGGCGGCGGAGCCTGTGGTGGCGCCGGAGCCGGAGTTCGTGCTGGGCACGCCGCCACCTGCGGCGCGGGCGGTCGGGGAGGATGCGTCGGCCCGGCCGGTGGAGTCGGCGAAGCCGGCGCGGCGGGCGGCGAAGCCGGTGAAGGCCGCGAAGGCGAAGGGGCCGGCAGGGCTGACCGTGACGTTGGCGTACGCCGAGGGTGAGTGGACGGTGGCGGCGCAGCAGGGGGCGAAGGTGCTCGCCAAGCCGTATGTGGTGAAGCCGGCGGAGGCGCTTCGGATGGTCGGGCTGGTGGATGTGTCGGGGGTGCAGGAGGCGGTGGAGCAGATCCTCGCTGCGGAGCGGACCCAGGCGGAGCAGCAGGCGGAGCAGCTGCGTTCGGAGTTGGCGGAGGTGGAGGCGCGGCTGGCGGAGCTGCGGGAGGCCGGCTGAGCGTTGACGACGACGGTCGCCCGTTCCCCGGGTTTCCGGGGAACGGGCGACCGTCGTTTGGGGTGTGGGTTGGGGTCAGTGTTGCGGGATGTGGGCTACGCCGATGCGCTTGCGGAAGACCCAGTAGGTCCAGCCCTGGTAGGCCAGCACGATCGGGGTGAAGATTACCGCGACCCAGGTCATGATTTTCAGGGTGTAGGGGGTGGAGGCGGCGTTGGTGGCGGTGAGGGTGCCGGCGGCGTCCAGGGTGGATGGCAGCACGTTTGGGAACAGGGCGGTGAACAGGGTTGCTACGGCTAGGCCGATCGCGGCGGCGGTGCCGATGAAGGCCCAGCCTTCCCGGCGGACGTAGGCGGCGGCGAGGCCGCCGAGCAGGGCCACGGCGGCGGCGACGGCGAGGGCGATGGCGGCCGTGTTGGCGCGGATGGTCAGGCTCCAGGTGAGGAACGCGACGGCGAGTACGGCGGTGGCGACGCCGACGCGGACGGCGAGGGCGGCGGCCCGGTCCCGGATGTCGCCGACGGTTTTGAGGGCGATGAACACGGCGCCGTGGGTGAGGAACAGGGCGGCGGTGGTGGCGCCGCCGAGGAGCGCGTAGGGGTTGAGGAGGTTGAAGAACCCGCCGGCGTATTCGTGGTCGGCGGTGAGGGGTACGCCGCGCAGGATGTTGGCGAATGCGACTCCCCACAGGATGGCGGGGAGTAGGGATCCGACGAAGATGGCGTGGTCCCAGCGGCGTTTCCAAGATGCTTCGGGGCGCTTGTGGCGGTATTCGAAGGCGACGCCGCGGGCGATCAGGGCGAGCAGGATGAGCAGTAGTGGTAGGTAGAAGCCGGAGAAGAGGGTGGCGTACCACTCCGGGAAGGCGGCGAACATGGCGCCGCCGGCGGTGATTAGCCAGACTTCGTTGCCGTCCCAGACCGGGCCGATGGTGTTGATCAGGACGCGGCGTTCGCGGTCGTCGCGGCCGAGGACCGGTAGGAGCATGCCGACGCCGAAGTCGAAGCCTTCGAGGATGAAGTAGCCGGTGAACAGCACGGCGACGAGGAGAAACCAGATGGTGGTGAGTTCCATGTGGGGGCTCCGCAGATCAGTAGGCGAAGGCGAGCGGGCGCTCGGCGTCGTCGGTGTCGTCGGGGTCGGGGTCCGGGGTCAGGTCGGGTACGCCGGCTTTGGCGTACCGGATGAGGAGTTTGCATTCGATGACGGCGAGGGCGGCGTAGATGAGGGTGAAGGCGGTGAATGAGGTGAGGACTTCGGTCATCGACACGCTGCGGGAGACGCCGTCGCGGGTGAACATTTCGCCGAAGACGATCCAGGGTTGGCGGCCCATCTCGGTGAAGATCCAGCCGAAGGAGTTCGCGGCGAGTGGTAGTAGGGGCATGATCAGGCCGGCGCGGAGTAGCCAGCGGCTGGTGGGGGTGCGGCCTTTGCGTTGGCTCCAGAGCACCAGGAGGGCGATAGCGGCGGCGGCCAGCCCGAAGCCGATCATGAGGCGGAAGCTCCAGTAGGTGACCGGGATGATCGGGGTGTAGCTGCCGGCGCCGTACTGGGCGGTGTATTGGGCTTGGAGGTCGTTGATGCCGCTCACGGTGCCGTTGGGGTCACCGGTGCTCAGGTAGGACAGCAGGTAGGGGATTTTCAGGGCGAAGAGTTCGCGGCTGCCGTCGAGGCTGCCGACGGTGAGTACGGAGAATGAGGCGGGGCTCTCCGTTTCGTAGAGGCCTTCGGCGGCGGCCATCTTCATGGGCTGCACCTGGGTCATGATCTTGCCTTGGATGTCGCCGGTGATCATGACGGCGGTGGCGGAGATGAGGGTGACCCAGGATCCGAACTTGGCGGCGAATCGGTAGGCCGGGGTGTCCGTGGAGTCGGGCCTGCGGATCAGGTGCCAGAGGGCGACGGCGACGAGGAGGGAGCCGGCTACGAGGAAGGCGCCGGCGATGGTGTGGGGGAAGGTGATCAGGGCGACTTTGTTGGTCAGGACGGCGACGAAGTCGGTCAGTTCGGCGCGGCCGGTGTCGGGGTTGATCCGGTAGCCGACGGGGTTTTGCATGAACGAGTTCGCGGCGAGGATGAAGTAGGCCGACAGGTTGGTGCCGATGGCGGCGGCCCAGATGGCGGCGAGGTGTAGGCGTTTGGGTAGCCGGTCCCAGCCGAAGATCCAGAGGCCGATGAAGGTGGATTCGAGGAAGAAGGCGACTAGGGCTTCGATGGCTAGGGGGGCGCCGAAGATGTCGCCGACGAAGCGGGAGTAGTCGCTCCAGTTCATGCCGAACTGGAATTCTTGCACGATGCCGGTGACCACGCCCATCGCGAAGTTGATCAGGAAGAGCTTGCCGTAGAACTTGGTGAGTTTGAGGTATTTCTCGTTGCCGGTGCGGTGCCAGAGCGTTTGCAGGATGGCGACCAGGATCGACAGGCCGATGGTTAGTGGAACGAACAGGAAGTGGTAGACGGTGGTGACACCGAACTGCCAACGGGCGACGTCTAACGCGTCCACCTGTGACCCCCAGATCTACGGACTTACTACGAAGCGTAGTAGATACTACAGTCCGTCGTAGGAGAAACCTCAGGGGCGGGGGGCCCGAGGTCCCGGGACCAACGGCCTTGATCATGGGGACAGCATCCCCGCTGGGTGGCCTACGCCTACCCGTGCGATCATGATGCGCTGATGGAGACTGGGCACCCTAAATGGCGAGCGCCGCTGATCTGGCGTACCGCACAACCGCTAGCCCGCGTCGTGGTCGGCGCCCTGGCCCGGCTGGAGGTAGCCGACGAGATTCCGAAGCGCCTGCGCCCCGGCCCCCTGCTGTTGGCCGCCAACCACATCAGCCCGTTCGACCCCATCGTGCTGGCCGCCGCCTGCCACTCGGTGGGGATCGCACCGCGGATCATGGCCACCGGTGGGCTGTTCCGCGCCCCGCTGGTCGGCGCCGCCATGCGGCACGCCGGGCACATCCGGGTCGACCGGGGTGCCAGCACCGCGGCCGGGGCGATGACGGTGGCCGCCGATGCCCTGGCCGGCGGCGCGGTCATCCTGGTCTACCCGGAAGGCCGCATCAGTCTGGACCCGGGGCTGTGGCCCGAGCGGGGCAAGACCGGCGTCGCCCGGCTCGCCCTCAGCTGCGGTGTGCCCGTGATCCCGGTCGCGCAGTGGGGCGCCCATGAGGTGCTCCCCTACCGGGCCCCGAAAGGCCTGGTACGCGCGCTCGCCCGCACCGTCACCCACCGGCGGGTGGTCCGGGTACGCTTCGGCGCCCCGGTCGACCTCGCCGACCTCGCGCCGGATGCACCCGGCGTGGCCCGCCGCGCCACGGACCGGATCGTCGACGCGATCACTGACACGCTGGCCCCGCTTCGGCCCGACGAACCCGACCGACCCCACTACGTTGATCCTGGGCGGCCGGTCGATACCAGCCGCTCCCACCGGCGGCGCTGACACCAGCGACTTTCGGGCTGTCGCCCACTACCTGACGATAGCTTTGGACGGCATACTTCTCGGCGTGCTGACCGGCCCGTGCCCCTACCTCGACACGCCAGCGCCGCTGGCCTTCGCCCACCGGGGTGGCGCCGCCGAGGGCGACGAGAACACGGCTGCGGCATTTGCCCGGGCCGTGGGCCTGGGCTATCGGTACGTCGAGACCGATGTGCATGCCACCGCCGACGGCGTCGCGGTGGTCTTCCACGACCCCACGCTGCACCGGGTCACCGGCTCCCCTGGTCGAATCGCCGAGCTGCGGTGGGCCGACCTGGCGGCGGTGCGCGTCGGTGGGGCGGCCGTCGTGCCCCGCCTGGACGAGGTGCTGCACGCCTGGCCGCAGGTGCGGTTCAACGTAGACGTCAAGGCCAGCTCCGGCATCGAACCGGCGGTGGCGGCCATCGAACGCGCTGACGCCGGCGATCGGGTGCTGTTGGCTTCCTTCAGCGACGCCCGGTTGGCCCGGATGCGGGCGCTGACCCAGGGCCGGATCGCCACCAGTCTCGGTGTGCGAGGCGTGGCGCGACTGCGGATGGCGTCGTTGACCGGGCGGCGGGTGCGGCTGCCGGAGTCGGTGGTCGCCGCGCAGGTGCCGGTGCGGTACGGGCGGCTACGGGTCACCGACCGCCGGTTTCTGGCCTACTGTCACCGCCTCGGGCTGCAGGTGCATGTCTGGACCATTGACGAACCCGCCGAGATGCACGAGTTACTGGACCTCGGGGTGGATGGCATCATGACTGATCACGTGGGCGTGCTGCGCGACGTCTATCGCAGCCGCGGCCACTGGGCCGCCTGAGCCAAGGGTAGATCCGGACATGTCCGCCACCGCCGCCCCCGCCGTTGACGACACTCCCCCCGCCCCGCGCAGCAGCCGCCGGGAACGCACCGGTTGGTACTTTTATGACTGGGCGAACTCGGCGTTTCAAACGACTGTCATTACCGTGTTCCTCGGTCCGTTCCTGACCACGGTTGCGGAGCAGGCGGCCGGCTGTGAGCTCGGCGCGGACAGCTGCGTGGGGTACGTGTACCCGCTGGGGATCAAGGTCGCCGCCGGGTCGTACTACCCGTATCTGATCTCGCTGTCGGTGCTGCTCACCGTCTTCGTGTTGCCGGTTGTCGGGGCGATCGCCGACCGGACGCGGCACAAGAAGCGCCTGCTCGCCGCTGCGGCCTACGTCGGTGCCGGTGCGACTGTCGCGATGGCCTTCGTCACCGGCGAGCGGTACCTGCTCGGCGGGGCGCTGTTCCTGGTCGCCAACATCGCCTTCGGCGCCGCGATTGTGGTCTACAACTCCTTCCTGCCGCAGTTGGGTGGGCCGGACGACCGGGACGGGATCTCGAGTCGGGGGTGGGCGTTGGGCTATCTCGGCGGGGGTCTGTTGCTGGCGCTCAACCTGGCCGTGGTCACCGCGTTCGCCGAGGAGGGCAACCCGCAGCGCACGCTGGACCTGGCCCGCTGGTCGATCGTCTCGGCCGGGGTGTGGTGGGCCGTGTTCACTCTGGTGCCGCTGCGTTGGCTCCGCGAGCATCCCACTGCCGCGGCGTTGGGCGGGGGCGGCAACGTGCTCACCGATGGTTTCCGGCAGCTTGGGCGCACCCTGCGGCAGCTGCGGGCGTATCCGTTGACGCTGTTCTTTCTGCTGGCGTTCCTGGTCTACAACGACGGCATCGCGACGGTTATCACCCTGTCCTCCCAGTACGGTACCGAAGAGCTACGGTTGACGCAGAGCACCCTGATCGTCACCATTCTGTTGGTGCAGTTCCTTGCCTTCGGTGGCGCGTTGCTGCTCGGCGCGCTCGCCCGGCGGATCGGCGCGTGGAAGACCGTCCTGTTGAGCCTGGTGCTGTGGATCGCGGTGGTGATCGCCGCGTTTCGACTGCCCGCCGAGGCGCCGCTGCCGTTCATGGCGCTCGGTGCGGCCATCGGGCTGGTGCTCGGTGGTAGCCAGGCGTTGAGCCGGTCGTTGTTCAGTCAACTCATCCCCACCGGTAAGGAGGGTGAGTACTACGGCTTCTATGAGATCAGTGACCGGGGCACCAGCTGGCTTGGCCCGCTCGCCTTCGGGCTGGTGTTCCAGCTGACCAACTCCTACCGGGTGGGCCTGGTCTCGCTGCTGGTCTTCTTCGTGGTCGGGTTCGTGCTGTTGTTGGCGGTACCGATGCGGCGGGCGATCATCGCCGCGGGGAATCGACCGCCGCGGGTGCTGTGAGCCGGTCGATCGCTGCCGCCGCTGCGGCGGGTTGATGGGTTAGGCTGCCGGACCGTGACTGACCACGCCCCTGCCGATTCGACCTGCCTGTCCCCCGCGCCCGGACCGCCCGTGCGCGCCGGTGGGGACGGCCGTCCGCTGCACGCCGCGGCGCTGCGGTTCTACTGGGGTCCGATGGACTGCGGCAAGTCCACCATGGCGTTGCAGATGAACTACAACCATGCTCGGCAGGGCCGGCGGGGCCTGGTCACGACCCGCATCGATCGGTCGTTGGGCCCGCGGGTGACCACCCGGATCGGGTTGGCGCACAATGCGGTTGAGGTCACTGATGAGCTGGACCTGCGTGCTCTGGTGCGCGGCCGGCGGGCCGAGGGGGGCCGGGTCGACTACCTGATCTGCGACGAGGCCAGTTTCTACCAGGTTGAGCAGGTCGAGCAGCTGGCCGAGTTGGTTGACGACGACGACGTTGACGTCTACGCGTTCGGTCTGGCGAGCGATTTCCGGTCTCGGATGTTCCCGGCCGCGCGGCGGTTGTTTGAGTTGGCGGACTCGGTGGCTCGGATCCAGGTGGAGGTGCTCTGCTGGTGCGGGCGGGAGGGGCTGCTCAACGCCCGTGTGGTCAACGGGCGGGTGGCGCGGGAGGGCGCGCAGGTGGTTGTCGGCGACACGGCCGAGACCGCCCAGGTGCGTTACCAGGTGCTCTGCCGGCGCCACCACCGCGCCGGCGAGTTGGGGCCGGTCGGGTCCGGCTGACCGGATCATCCCCGGGGGGGTGGCGATTCAGTACGGGTCGCCGCAGACCCGCCAGCCGCCGTCCTCGGTGACGATGGAGAGGTCCCGCTGTTCGGTGGTGCCGCTGTCGCGGGTCAACCGTACGGTGACGGTGCCCTGTGGTCGGCCGCGGCGGCTGGTGACCGCGACGTCGACGATCTCGTAGTCCTGGACGGTCGGCGGGGTTCGTACCCAGCTGGTGAAGCCGATCTTGCTCCACCGGCTGCGGGAGTCGGCGCAGAGCTGTTCGTAGGCGCCGGTGGTGTCCCCGGTGGTGAGCTGCCGCAGGAAGCCGTCGGCGGTGAGCCGTACCGGCCCGGCGGCGCGGGTCACGGCCTGTAGGTTCCACGCGGCCAGCCCGGCGACACCCACACAGCAGAGCAGGACCATGGCGCCTGCGACGACCAGGCCGGTGCGGACCGGCCGTCGCGGCTGCGACGGCCGAATCCACGGCGGCTCGGCGTTCACACCCTTCGACGGTAGAGACTTGGCCTTGGGCGATGGTGCGGAATACCGCGACGCACGGCGGAAGTATTCCCATAATCACGGTATGCGTGTTGCCGTTGTCGGGGTGGGTCGGATGGGCGCCATCCACGCCGCGAATCTCCGCCGTCACGCCGATGTCACCTCGTTGATGGTCGCCGACACAGACCGGCAGCGTGCCCTGGAGGTGGCCCGGCGCCTCGATGTCAGCGCGGCGGATTCGGTGGAGGAGGTGTTCTCCTCCGGGACCGACGCGGTCGTCATCGCCGCTTCTACCGCCGCGCACGCCGAGTTGATCCGGCAGGCCGTGCGGGCGGGTTTGCCGGCGTTCTGCGAGAAACCGATCGCGGTGGAGCTGTCCGCGTCGATCCGGACCATGCATGAGGTGCAGGCCGAGGGGATGACGTTGCAGGTTGGCCTCATGCGTCGGTTCGATCCGGGCTATCAGACCGGCCGGGAGCTGGTGCGTTCCGGACAACTCGGCCGGTTGCATACCATTCGTTCTGTGGGCGCGGACCCCGCTCCCCCGCCTGCCGCGTACCTGTCGGCCTCCGGCGGGATCTTCCGGGACGCGCTGATCCACGATTTTGACCTGCTGCGGTGGATCACCGGCCGGGAGGTCGCCGAGGTGTATGCGTGCGGCTCGGACGCCGGCCCGCCGATCTTCGCCGAACTGGGGGAACTCGACACGGCGATGGCGTCGCTGACGATGGACGACGGGACGCTCGCCGCCACCACCGTCACCCGGTGTAACGGGGCCGGCTACGACGTGCGTATGGAGGTGTGCGGGGACACGGACACCATCGCAATCGGGCTGGACTCGCGCACCCCGCTGACCTCCGTCGAGCCGGATACCACGTTCCCGTCGTCGGATCCCATCCGAGGCTTCTTGGAGCGCTTCGCGCCGGCTTTCGAGGCGGAGATCGACGCCTTCCTCCAGGTTGCCCGGGGAGATCTGGAGAACCCGTGTGACGGGCGGGAGGCGGTGGAGGCGCTTCGGGTGGCGGAGGCGTGCCGGCGGTCGCAGCGGGAGCGGCGGCCGGTCCGGATGACGGAGATCGCCGGTCTCTGAGGACGAGCTGCCGGCCGGTGCGGTGAGCCCGGCGACGGTAACGGCATGGTTTCGGACGCGGCGGGAACCAGGAGGGCATGCCCCGGCTTTGGAAGTGGGAGGCGCAGGTTGCCCGGCCCATGTCGTGGAGCACCGCGCTCTACGACGGGCTGCTGGAGCTCAAGCCCCGCAGCGAGCCCACACTCTTCGGTGAGCTGGACCGCTCCCGGCGACGTTTCGTCACCGTTGACGAGAGCGTCTGGCGGCGGTATCAGAAGGAGATCACCGGGCTGCTGGACCGCTACCGACTCGAGTGGAACAACCCGCCTTGCCTGTTGCCGGGCGGTGAGGACGCCAAGACCCGCGACGACGCTAACCGGATCTACGACGAGATGGATGCCTTCGGTGTTTCCCGGTTCGGCGAACCGCCGATAGCGATCGGTGGCGGCGTGCTGCACGACGTGTTCGGTCTGGTGGCCAGCGAATACCGGCGGGGCGTGTCGTGGAACTTCATCGGCACCACCCTCGTGGCGGCTGTTGATTCAATGTTCGCCCTGAAGTGCGGCGTGAGCGAGGGATGGAAGAACCGGGCTGGTCTCTACCATCCGGCACGGTCGTCGATGACCGACGCCCGCTTCTTTGCGACCTTGGAGCCGCACCGCATCAGTGATGGCTTCGGGGAGATCATCAAGGTCGCCGTCGCTGGCGAACCTGCCCTGTTCCGGCTGCTCGAGGAGCACGGGCCACGGGTCGCCGAAGAACGTTTCCAGGCCGCCGACGACGCTTCCCAGGAGATCCTCAGCCGATCGATCTCCTGGATGATGCGGGAACTGAAGCGCAACCCGTTCGAACACGAGACGGCCCGGGCCAGCTACCTCGGGCACAACATCTCGCCGGGGATCGAGCCCATTGTGACGCACGGCCACGCGGTGGCGTTGGACATCGCCTGGACCAGCATGATCGCCTGGCGGCGGGGGTTGATCGGGCGGTTCGTCCGCGACCGGATCCTGCGCCTGATCCGCTCCCTCGGCCTGGACGTGTGGCACCCCGCGATGGCGGACACGCAGCGACTGGTGGCCGCCCTGTCCGACACCGCCCGGCACCGGGGTGGCCAGCAGCGCATCCCGACGCCGACTCGGGTGGGTCGGGTGACGTATCTGGGGGATGTCACGACCGACGAACTGCGGCGCGCCGTCGAGGACCAGCACCAGTGGGAATCGGGCGACCTGCGGTCGGATACCGCGAAGGAGGGCGGTCGGCGATGAGTCCGTCGTACGGTCCGGACCACCGGATCCAGATTGGTTCGTCCCCGGACTCCTGGGGGGTGTGGTATGCCAACGATCCGCGGCAGGTTCCTTGGCCACGTTTCCTCGACGAAGTGGCGCGGGCCGGCTTCGAGTGGATCGAGCTCGGCCCGTACGGGTATTTGCCGACCGACCCGACCCGGCTCGCCGGCGAAACAGCCCTCCGTGGCCTGCGGGTCGCCGCAGCGACACTCTCGACGTCCCTGCACCGGGGCCACAGCGGCTGGCAGGAGACCTGGCCCCGGGTGGCGATGACCGCGGCGCTCGTACGGGCAGTGGGTGGGTCGTGCCTCGTGATCATGCCTGGCTACTGGCGTGACCCGTGGACGGGCGAGTTCACTGAGGAGCCCGACCTCACCGCGACGCAGTGGCGTGACCTCATCGTGTTGACCAACCGGCTCGCACGACAGGTCCGCGACTCTTTCGGGTTACGGGTCATGCTCCACCCGCACGCCTACACCCATATCAACAACGAGCAGGCGGTCACCCGTTTCCTCGACGCGACGGATCCGGAACTGGTCTCCCTCTGCCTGGACGTCGGGCACTACGCCTTTTGCGGCGGAGACAGCGTGAAGCTGCTCGACAACTGTGGCGAACGCGTCGGTCACCTGCACCTTAAGCAGATTGACCCCGCGGTGCTCGCCGACGTTGTCGCCAAGGACGAACCGTTCGCCACCGCCGTGGCCCGGGGAGTATGGTGCGAGCCGCCGAGCGGGCTCCCCGCGCTGGAACCGGTTCTGGCCGCGGCGCGACGACTCGACACGGACATGTTCGCCATAGTTGAGCAGGACATGTACCCCTGCCCCGCCGACAAGCCCTTCCCGATCGCGGAACGGACCCGCCGGCTCCTGCGCTCCTACGGGGTGTGACCCACCTGTCGGGTCGAAACCCTGATGTTGGTTGTTGCGCCGAAAGCCGGACCGATTCCCAGGAAACTGGGCTCATGCAGTGCCATGTCTTCACCAACCCCCAGCAGGGGGCGAGCTACGAGGAGGTCGCCTCCACCGCCAGGGCGGTGGAGGAACTCGGGCTCGACGGCTTTTTCCGCTCGGATCACTTCCTGGCCATGGCCGGTGCCCCGGGACTGCCCGGCCCCACCGACACCTGGGTGACCTTGGGCGCGCTGGCCCGGGAAACCCAACGCATCCGACTCGGCTCGTTGATGACCTCGGCGACGTTTCGGCATCCGGGCCTGCTGGCGGTCACGGTTGCCCAGGTTGACCAGATGAGCAACGGGCGGGTCGACTTCGGGTTCGGCACCGGATGGCACAAGCCGGAACACCGCGCCTACGGTGTCCCCTACCCCGCCCTCGGCGAACGGTTCGACCGCTTCGAGGAGCAACTGGACATCGTCACCGGCCTGTGGGGCACCCCGCCGGGCGAGCTGTTCACCTATTCCGGGCACCATTACCAGTTGACCGACGCGCCGGGGTTGCCGAAGCCCGTCCAGCAGCGTCCACCGATCATTATCGGCGGCAAAGGACCGACCAGGACACCCTGCCTGGCGGGTCGTTACGCCGACGAGTTCAACTACGCCTTCCCGACGTTGACGGAGATCGCGGAGCTGGGCGCCCGGGTGGACGCGGCCTGCGAGAAGGCCGGTCGGGCGCCGTCGAGTCTTCGCCGCTCCGCTGTTGTCCTGCTCGTTTGTGGCCGGAGCTCCGCCGAGGTGGCCCAGCGCGCGGAACCGGTCGGTGGGCTGTTTACCGCGCAGATGATGGAGCATGGGCTGGTCGGCTCCCCGACGGAGGTGGTCGACCGGATCGGGGAGCTGGCCGAGGCGGGCATCAGCCGGCTCTATCTGCAGACGCCCCACCAGTTTGATGTCGACCATCTGGCGTATTTCAGTCAGCACATCTTGCCGCAGCTGGACTGACGGGCGCCGGCCGGCACGGTGGACCGGGGCGGCGGGTCAGCTGCGGCGCCGGGCCCGGGCCGCCCAGATCGCGTACGCCGGGTCCCGGTCGAGGTTGTGCCGGTCGCGGTCGTAGCGGCGGGTGGTACGCGGGTCGGCGTGCCCCATCGCGTCCTGCACGTCCTCCAACGGCACGCCCTCGGCGCGGGCGGTGGTGGCGAAGGAGTGCCGCAGCGAGTGCGGTGACAACCGCGCCCACCCGGGGATGCCGGCCTCTCGGGCCAGCCGGCGGACCAGCCGGAACACCGAGTGCCGGTCTAGCCGGGCTCCGGTGGAGGTCACCAGCAGCGGACCGGTCAAGAGGTGCACCGGCACACCCGCGGCGCTGGCCCGCAGCGCCAGGTAGGCGTGCACCGCCGCCGAGCAGCCCGGGGTGAGGGCCCGCCGCCGGGCCCGGCCGCCTTTACCCGTGAAGCGGACACTCTGGTGGCCGCGCTCGGTGCCCAGGTCGCCGACGTCCAACGACACCAGTTCACCGACCCGCAGCCCAAGGTCGACCAGGAGCGCCACGGCGGCCCGGTTGCGGGCGGCGGTCGGGCCGGTGCCGCTGTCGGCGACGGTGAGCAGCGCGTTGACCTCCTCCGGGGTGAGTCCGATGGTCGCCGAGTGGTCGCGGTCAATGTGGGGGCGATCCGCGCCGGTCACCGGATTGGTCTCGACGGCTCGCAGCTTGACCAGGAAGTCGTACCAGCTGGACAGGGCGGAGAGCCTACGGGCAACCGTGGCGGGCGTCAGTGGCTTGCCGCTGCGGGCGTTCGGCATCGACTCCAACCACCGGGCGTACGCGTTGACGTGCAGGAATGTGGCCCGCAGCGGGTCGGCGTCGGCGTCGGCGCACCAGCCGAGCCAGCCGGCGACGTCCCGCCGGTAGGCGGCTCGGGTGTGTTCGCTGAGCCGGCGGTTGGCCAGCCACGCCTCGGTGAAGTCAGCCGCGCCGGCCGGCGGCACCGGCGTTGGTGTCGAGCGGCGCCGCACCGGAACCTCGGGGGAGAGCATGTGTGAAAGGTTCTCAGGATGGGGTGGGTAGCGGTCGGAGGCGCGCCCGCAGGAGCACCACAGTCACCGCCGCGAGGGTGACCGCGGCGACCGCGGCGAACGCGGTCAGGGTCGCCAGGTCGGGGTGCAGGACTGACTGGCCGCGGCTGGCCTGCCAGCTGAGCACCGCGAACACCCCGGTTCCGCCGAGGGCGGCGGTACCGACCAGGTCGGCGCGGGTCCGCTCGTCGCGCAGCCAGGGCCGCCGGGCCGAGGCGGCGCCCAGGGCGACGGTGAGCAGCAGCAGCCCCTGGATGGCGTGCATTCCCACGAAGTGCGAAACCCGCAGGTCCCCACCGGTCGCGCTCCAGCCGGTGACTGGCATTCCGTTGCCGTCGGGGTCACCGATGCCGTGCGCACCGATCAGGGACACCTGCTGGCCGTTGGCGTCGGCCACCACCCGCGGCGTCTGCTCCGAGGTGCTCAGCCACAGGGCCACGGCCATGCTGGCGACCGCCAGGCCCAGCCCGGCGCGTAGCGCCCGGGTCAGCGCGCGGTCGCCGACGCGCTGAATCAGCAGCAGGATCGCCACGAAGAAGGTGGTGAGCAGGAGCGGCATGATGCCGACGGAGAACAACGCCTGTACGGTGCGGGCCACCGGGTCGGTGTTGTCGTTGAAGTGGCTGAAGGTGCCGTTGGCGGCGGCGTAGGCGACGGCTCCGACGTCGAGCACCCCGGCGACCGCGAAGATCGTACCGAGCCACCAGCCGATGCGTCGGCCCCGGTGAAGCTTGCCGAGCAGCCACGCCAGCACGAGGGCGTGCACGCCCATGGCAAACCCGAACTTCAACGGTTTCAGCCAGACCGGCTCGCCGGCGAGGTGCCGGTCGTCCAGTAGCAGGCCACCGATGGACACTACGGCGACGGTGAACATGAAGACCGCGTTCGCGAGCAGCGGCCGATGCCACTCGGTCTGCACGCGGTGAGGTGCGGTGATGGTACTCATGCGTCGCTCCGTCCGCTGGCGCGCACTCGGCCCGATGCCGGGTGCGCTTCGAGCGTCTTCGAACGCGGAGCGCAGCACCATCCCACAGGCCACCGGACGGGCCGGGGGTTAACCCCCCTTCTGCAGATCCGGCCCAGGCGCGGCTATCGCGGCTGGTGGGATCGGGGCCGGCGGGTGCGGTGGATGAGGGCGGCGCCGGTGAGGATGAGCAGGGTGGCGGCGCTGAGCAGGGTGGGCAGGCTGGCCCCGGTGACAGGTAGGTCGGGGTCGGTCGGGGCGGTGGAGTCGGCGATGGTGATGGTGGTGGCCGCGGATTGGCTGTGGGGGCAGGTGGTGGTGCTGGTGTAGTCGGCGGTGAGGGTGTGGGCGCCGGCGGGGAGCCGGGTGGTGTGGGTGGCGGTGCTGGTGCTGTCCAGGGGCACGGTGGCGAGGTCGGTGGTGTTGGTGCGGAAAGTGACGCTGCCGGTCGGGTCTGTGAGGTCGCAGGTGACGGTGGCGGTGAGAGTGACGTCCTGATCTGCGGTCGGGTCTGGCGGCGAGATCCGCAGGGTGGTGGTGGAGCTCGCTTGCGCGTCAACGAGGGCGAGGCTGTGGTCGTCGCCGGCGGCGACGGCGGTGATCGCGGTGCCAGCGGGCAGGCTGACCACGACCGGCTCGCTGCTGTCGGTGGTGGTCCCGTTGCCCAGCTGGCCTTCGTTGTTTCTGCTCCAGGCGAGGGCGGTGGCGGTGGCGGTCACCGCCACGGCGTGGTCGCGGTGGATGGCGACGGCGGTGAGCGTGACGCCGCTGGGCACTCGGACGGCGACCGGGGTGTCGCTGCCGACGGTGCTGCCATCGCCGAGCTGGCCTTGCCCGTTGTCGCCCCAGGCGAGGGCGCCGCCAGCAGCGGTCAACGCCAGGCTGTGGTCGGCGCCGGAGACAACGGCGGTGGCCGTGGTGCCGGCGGGTACCCGGACGGTGACGGGAGTGGTGCTGTCGCTGGTGCTGCCATCGCCGAGCTGACCGAAGGAGTTCGCACCCCAGGCATGGACGGCGCCGGTGGAGGTCAGGGCCAGGCTGTGGAAGTCGCCGGCGGCGACCGCGGTGACCGTGGGCAGCTTCACGAGGATGGGAATGCTGCTGTCGGTGGTGGTGCCGTTCCCCAACTGGCCGCGGGCGTTGCCACCCCAGGCGAGGGTGGTGCCGGTGGAGGTGACGGCGAGGCTGTGGCCGAGGCCGCCGGCGATGGCGGTGACGGTGGTGCCCGTGGGCAGCCGCACCGGGACCGGGATGCTGCGGTTGGCGATGGTCCCGTCCCCCAACTGACCGACGCCGTTTCTGCCCCAGGCGAACAGCGCACCGGTGGAGGTGATCGCCAGGCTGTGGCCGGTGCCAGCGGCGATGGCGGTGACGGTGGTGCCGGCGGGCAGCCGCACCGCGACCGGAGTGCTGCTGCGGGTGGTGGTGCCGTTCCCCAGCTCACCGAAGGTGTTTCCACCCCAGGCGAGCACCGTGCCGGCGGAGGTCAGGGCCAGACTGTGGGTGTCACTGCCGGCGATGTCGGTAACGGTGGTGCCGGCGGGCAGCCGCACCGGGACCGGGGTGCGGCTGCTGGTGGTGGTGCCGTTGCCGAACTGGCCGAAGGAGTTGTTGCCCCAGGCCAGGATGGTGTTTGTCGCGACGGCCGCGGTTGGTGTGGGCTGGGCATCTGCCGGCGGTACCCCGGCTGCCTGGGTGGCCGTGACCGCCAGCGCGAGGCAGAACCCGCCGGCCAGCGCGCGTGCCGCCCATTGCGCGCCAGCGCCGTGAAGATCTGGCTGACGAATTCCCGGCATCGTGCACACCTCCGAACGGACAAGTGCCCGTCAATAGGACAGAGGCCATTATTGACCACCTATCCATCGGAGAGCGGCAGGAACATGCGCCCAAACCGAAGCTCGCCTGTTAGCCGGGCCGGGCCGCAGCCCTACCGGCGGCGGGCACCGGCCAACACGCGGACCAGGATGAGCATCGCGGCGGCCTGCGCGGCGGCGACCGCGGCGAAGAGCCCGGCCCGGGAAGAGTCGTACAGGGCACCGGCGGCGACGCCACCGATGAGCGCACCGGCGGCCTGAACGGCGGCGAAAACGCCGTAAGCGGTGGCCCGACGCGCCCGGGGCACAAGGTCGGCCACGAAGGCCTTGACGGTGGAATCCTGCACCCCCAGCGCGGCGCCCCACACCAGGACCCCGCCGGCGGCCACCGCCAGGCCACTGGTGAACGCCAGTGGGGGCACCACGGCTACCAGAATGGGCAGGACCAGCAGGACCCGGGCTCCGATGCGGTCGTAGGCCGCACCGGTGGCGAGCGCGGCCACGGCCGCCGCCGCCATCGCCGCCGCGTACAGCAGCGGCACCCCTGCTGCCGGCACCAGACCGGTCTGTGCCAGGTGGAACCCGATCAACCCGAAGGTCATCAGCCCCGCGGTGCACAGGGCGCAGGCCGCCGCGAACCATCCGAAGGAAGCCGGCAGCGAGGCACGCCGGGCGGGGGCATCGTGCTCGTGCCGGTTGTCGACGGCGACGTCACCGGGGTGCGCGATGCCGGCGCGGCGGCGCAGGAGCACGAGCAGGACCATCGCCAGTGCCCCCGGCACCGCCAGCCCGGCCAGCCCCGGCCACAGGAGTCCCCCCGCTGCGGTGGTGAGTGCTGCCAGCAGCAGCGGGCCGGCGAACGCCCCGACCTGGTCCAGGGCCTTGTGGACGCCCATTCCGCGGCCCATCCCCACCGCGCCGGCAGCATCGGCCAACAGCACCGACTTCGCCGGTGACCGCACGGCCTTACCCAGCCGCTCCACCACGATCAATACCGCGGCCGCCACCAGCCCCGCGGCACCCAGCCGCGGGGTCACCGCCAGCAGCGGCACGCACACCGCCGTCAACGCGTACCCGACGGTCGTCAACGTCCAGTAGCGGCGGGTCCGGTCGGCCAGCGGCCCCGACACCAGTCGCAGCGCCAGCGCGGCCGCCTCACCAGCACCGGTGATCAAGCCGACGATCAGTGCGGAGGCACCCAACGATGCCAGGAGCGGCCCGTACACCGACCGGGCGCCCTCGTACACCATGTCGGCGGCCAGGCTCACCACACCGAAGCCGATCACCGTCCGCCACGGCGACCATCCCAACGCCCGTCGATCGTCGGGGTCTGCTGGAACGCGCGGCGCCGGCGTGGAATCAGTAGTTAGCACAGCCTTACCTAATCGGAGTTCGGGCTATGCGGTCAAACCGAGATCGTGTGGACGCCTGGATGGGCTACCGACCGATTGTCACGTCGCCGGGCGATCTTCGCTGGCTTGGGGCTCTTCCAGCCTGCGGGCGATCTGTTCGATGGCGGTGAGGTCTGCGGGGGTGAGCCGGTCGATGAAGTGGCGTCGTACCGACTCGACGTGGGCTGGTGCGGCGTCTTCGAGCGCCGTCAGACCCTGTGCGGTGAGCACCAAGAAGCAGCCCCGGCCGTCGTTGGGGTCGGGTGTGCGTTTCAGGAGACCACGCGCCGCCATCCGGGTGGCGTGTCGGGATAGCCGGCTGCGTGACCAGCCCATCTTGTCGGCCTGCTCCCCCAGGGTGCTGGTGTGGCCGGGTCGTTCCGACAGGGTGCTCAGCACTTCGTAGTCAGGTTCGGAGAGCCCGATCGCGGCTAGGTCGCGCGCCGTGCCGGCTTGGACGGCGACCGTGATGCGCAGGAACGCCCGCCAGGCGCGTTCCTGGTCCGGGTTCAACCAGCGTGCGGCTCCGGTCGAGGGTTTAGTTGACATGTAATCAAGCTAGCACCTACACTTCGTTTCCATGTTAACTAAACCGGTTCGCGTTCTTCTGCTGATCTGCAGCACCCGCCCCGGCGCTCTCGGTCCCCACGTGGGCCAGTGGCTGGCCGAAGCGATCTCCCCACGCGCCGCGGAGCTCGGCGTCGAGCTGATGCCGGTGGCCCTCAGCGAGTTGAACCTGCCGCTTCTTGACGAGGAGGAACACCCGTCGTCGGGCGTCTACCAGCATGAGCACACACGGCGCTGGAGCTCGATCGTTGACCTGGCGGATGGGTTCATCGCGATCACCCCGGAGTACAACTACGGGATGCCGGCGACCCTGAAAAATGCGCTGGACTATCTCCACCGCGAATGGGCGTGGAAGCCGATCGGTTTCGTCAGCTACGGCAACACGTCGGCGGGCACCCGATCGGTACAGCACGCCAAGCAGGTGGTGACCACGCTGCGTCTGGTTCCGTTGGGTGCCACGGTCGCGATCCGTCTCACTGACGCAACGACGGATGGACGACTACTACCCGACGCCGCCCGCGACCGGGCGGGCCGCGGCCTACTGGACGAACTGGTCCGGGTCGCAAACGCCCTGCGGCCACTGCGTGAACACGCACAGGTCGACAGCCGATCCGGACCGCTGCCAGGGTCCTACGTCAGACGGCTGAGCGGCGACGACGCGCCTGAGGTGACGGTACTGCAGCGGTGCTGCTGGGTGGACGAGGCCCTCGCCAACGAGACCACAGACATTCCCGCCTTACACGAGTCGCCGGAACAGGTACGCGGATGGCTCGCGGCGTGGCACACCACGGGTCTGTGGCGTGACGGCCGCCTCCTGGGGATGGTGCGCGCCCGCCGCCTCGATACCGACTGGCACGTAGGTCGGCTCGCCGTCGTGCCCGACCTACGTGGCCAAGGGCTGGGCCGATGGCTGCTGCGCACCGCCGAGGCCGACGCCGCCTCCGATTGCGATCGCATCCTCCTGGCGACCGGAGCCAAGAACCTGCGGAACCTCGACTTTTATCACCGCGAGGGATACCACTCGACCTCGCTCGCCAGCCCAGACGGAACCACCTGTCTCAGCAAGGACGTGACCCACCCGCGCGCACGCCGTACCTGAAGTCAGGGTGGGTTCCCGCGCTGGCCAACCAAGGTAGATGCCACCACCTTCGCCAGCGGAGCCGGGGCGAGGCAGAGCGTGCTGGCCGGCCCTACTCCGCCCGGCCGGGCGCCTGGTAGGTGACCGGAAGTTTCGCTGCCTCGTCGATCTCCTCCGGAGTCAACAGTGGCACCATGATTGTCTCCCCACCGCCGGAGGCGCGGACGGCGATGCTGAGCGCGGCGGCGACCACGTTGTCCCGCAGGTCACACAAGACATACACGTCGTGCTCGCCGAAGGAGAAGTACAGCGACTCCACCTGTCCACCGGAGTTCTCGATGAGCGCCCGGACCACCTCGGCCCGCCGTGTCCCCCCTTCTTTGCCCAGTCCGCTGACACCCTGGGTGGTGTAGGTCGCTATCGCCAAGAACTTCACTACGCTGGCACCACCTTTCACCGTCGCTGGTGCTCCCGCTGCCTTCGCCCTGTACCCGCAATCCGCCCCGCCACGCCTCGCCGGCTCGCGGCGGAACCGAGCAGAGGGACAGGTGCGTGGGCCGGGCGCCGGAGCGTGGGGAGGTGACCGACCCCCACCGCACCCGGGTTGTTACCGTGGTGAACATGTATGTACCCGAGGATCGCACCGCGAAGGCGATCATTCGGGATGTCGCCCTGGAGCTGTTCGGCGAGCAGTGGCCGGCGGCGGCGTCACTCAAGCAGGTGGCGCAGCGGGCGCAGGTCTCGCAGTCGCTGATCATCAAACACTACGGGTCCCGTGACGGTCTGGTCGCCGCGGTGGACACCCACGTGCTGGGCCTGTTGGGCAACGCGTTGGAGGCGCTCGCCGACAACGACGGAGCCGGTTCACCCAGCCGCTTTCTCGCCTCGGCCGACGTGCTCCGGGCGCCGGCCACCACCCGCTACCTCGCGCACCTCCTCATCGGCGACACCGCACGCTCGGTCGAGGCGTACCGCCGGATGCAGGAGTTCACCGACTCGCTGGTGCGTCGAATGGCCGAGGCCGGTGCGGTCGCCGAGGGCACGGACCAGGCGCAGCTCTCGGTTGTGCTCCTAGCCCACGAGCTGTCGATCATGTTGTTGCGGGATCGCATCGCCGACGTGCTCGGCGTGGACCCGGTGGGCCGCGACGGCCTTCGCCGCTGGTGGGACACGATCGACCAGCTCTACTCCGGCGCGGCGATCCGGAAGCCATCCGGAGGACCCGAGAAATAGTCCCGCCCGCGCTCAGCGGTGGCGGCGTTTCGCCGGGACAGCCATCCGGTGAGCAGGACCAGCCCGGCGAGCGCCATCAACACATACAGGTTGCTGTACACCAGGCCGAGGCCGGTGAAGTGCAGATCCCAACCGCCCGGCGCGGCCAGCACCCAGCTGGTACTGGCCACCAGCACGAGCCAGACCACGCCGAGCGTGACGGCGCCGAGACGGTGGCCGTGCCGGCGGCAGCGCTCGGCGAGCAGCACCAGCGCGGGCACCCACCAGACCCAGTGGTGATGCCAGGAGACCGGGGAGACCAACAGCCCGGTGCCGGCGCACGCCAGCACCGCGACCAGCTGGTCTGCGGCGCGCGCGCACCAGACGGCGAGGGCCATGCCGGCCGCGGCGACCACCACCGCGGTCACTGCCCACACCCAGGCCACATCGGGGGTGTCGGTGATTCGGGCGAGAGCGCCGGCCAGCGACTGGTTCAGGATCGTGCGGGGATCGCCGGTGACTCGGGCTGTGTCGAGCAAGCCCCCGCCGAAGAACCAAGCCGAGTCCGTTGGTCGCCAGGCGAACCCGATACCGATGGTCGCCAGGAACCCGACCATGGCCGTGACCGCCGCCCGAATCCGGCCGGTGAACAGCAGGAAACCCACGAAGATCAGCGGGGTGAGTTTGAGCCCGGCTGCCACCCCGATGCCGACCCCGCCCCACCGGCTGGTGCGGCCGGGCAGCAGGTCGTAGAGCACCATCCACAGGAGGAAGAGACCGACCTGCCCCGCCTGCAGATGGCCGGTGACGGGAAAGATCGGCAGCACGGCGAGCACCGCCAGCAGTGTCATCAACCGTCGGCGACCAGGTTCGACGCCGGTGGCGTTCAGGGTCAACCGGACGACCGCCACCAGCGCGGCCACCGACGCGGCCGTCCAGAGCCCGACGGCGACCTCGGCGGGGATGGCGGCCAGCGGCCGCAGCAGCAGGGCGGCGAACGGCGGATAGGTGAACCCCAGCTCGATTCCGTCCGCGCCCCGGTAGGCGACCTGGTACAGGTTGCCGTCCCCGGCGGCTGCCGCGGCGGCGCCGGTGCGGTAGGCGGCCAGGTCACCCCAGAATCGTCCGGTGCTGTGGTGCACCAGCGCCGCCGCCGTGGCCAGCAAGGCGATGACCCCCACCAGCGTCGCTCTCGACGCCGCCGTTGCCGCCAGCGGGGTCGCCGGCGGTGTCCGGGAGAACTCGGAGCCGGTGGTCGGGGCGTCGGTCACCGCCGCTCCCCCGCCGTGCTCGGCCCGGTGACCTCGCCGGCCTGCTGGCCGGCCGGTGCCGGGCCGAGCACGAACGTGCCCCCGGCCGGCGTACCGTCGCGGAGCCGGGTCTTCTCCTCGTGCACGGTCAACCCGCAGCCCCGGATCTGGTCAGCCAGGGCGGCGTGCGCGCCGCCGCTGTCGTACAACCAGACGATGAGGACCCCGCCGGGGGTGAGCGCGCGGGCCATCCGGTGCAGCAGTGCGATGGCCTGGTCGGGTGGAAAGTAGTAGAGCACCTCCCGCAGCAGGATCACGTCGTATGCCTGTGTGACCTGGTAGGTGAGCACATCGGCGACCTGGAACGAGCTACGCGGGCGGCGCAGCGAGCGGGCGCGGCGCAGGGCGGTCCGGCTGATGTCGACCCCGTGGTAGTGCTGGTAGCCCGCGGGCGGCAGCACAAGATTCACTGTGGAGCCGCAGCCGAGGTCGAGGATCCGGGGTCGTGGCGCCCACCGGTGGATGAGCTGCACGATGGTGTGGTCGCCGGCCCGGTCCAGGTAGTTCCACCGACCCAGGGCGTACTGCGTCTCCCAGAGCAGCGCGTTCAGCCGAGGGTACGGGCGGATCAGTACCGCCAGCGGCCAGTGCAGTACGCGGGCGACGGCCCGCACCACGGCGCTGCCCATCAGCTTCGCCCCGCGCGGCTCGGGTGCCCCGGACCCGGTGCGGGCGACACCGGGACGAAGCGTAACCCGCGTCGCTGCAGCCGGGGGATCACCGCCGCCAGCGCGACCACGGTCTGCCGGCGGTCGCCGCCGCCGTCGTGGCAGAGCAGGACATGGCCGGAGCGGCTGCGCGTCAACGTCCGCGTGATGTGCGCTACGCCCGGCTGCTTCCAGTCGCTGGAGTTGACCGTCCAATCCACGGGGGTGAGCCCGGCCTGCGCCACCGTGTCGAGGACCCGGGGCGACCACCCGCCGCTGGGCGCCCGGAACAGCCGTGGCGCCTGCCCGACGGCATCGGTGATCTGCTGCTGCGCCCCCTGCACCTCATCGTGCAGCAGCCCGGTGGGGAGCGCGGCGAAGGGCATCGGGTGATGCATCGAGTGGTTACCGATCTCGTGTCCGGCCTCGGCGATCCGGCGGGCCAGCCGGGGGTGCTGCGCCACCCGCGCGCCGATGAGGAAGAAGGTCGCCGGCACGGCGTACGCGTCCAGCAAGTCCAGCAGGGCCGGGGTCCAGCGGGGGTCGGGTCCATCGTCAATGGTCAGGGCCACCCCGCCGGGCTCGACCCGGAACATCGGCCACCGCCGGCGGGCCTTCGCGCTGGTCGGCCGCAGCCGGTGATAGGTCCGCACGCCGAGGAAAGCCGCTTCCCACGCCCGGCCCACCAGCACCGGGGTCACGAGTCGGCCCGCGCCGGAGCAGGACGGGACGGGCCGAAGTCCCGATCGGTGAGGAAGCGCACCCCACCCACCGCCGCCCCGGCGATGATCGCCACCTGTACCAGCAGGTGAGTGGCGAGGAAGAAAGCGAGAAACGCCGGGCCGCGTTGGCGTAGCACAAACCGCGCCAGCCCCGGATCGGCCACGGCGAAGCCGAGCAGCGCGGCGGCGGGCAGGGCGAACAGGACAGGTGCGAACAGGCCAGCCGGGAGGGTACCGACGGCCAGCGCCGCCGCCAGCACCCCGGAACTGCGGTTGGCCCGCAGCCCCGCCGGCCCGCGTTCCCGGACGGCCACCGGTACGAGTAGCTGGGAGCGGCCGAACTGTTTACGTAGCATCGGCCACAATCGGCTGTCATCGTCGTGCCGACACGTCACCTCGGCGCTGAGCCAGATGCCGTGCCGGTCGGCCATCCGGTCGCTGAGTTCGACGTCCTCGGAGGCGCGCAGGTTCTCGTCGAAGACGCCGACGTCGTCGAAGACCGTCCGGCGTACGGCGCAGAGCGCGAAGATGGCGGTACGGACCCGACCGGTGTTGCGGATGCGCCAGTAGTGGGCGTGCAGCAGGCGGTACGCCTCCACCGGCCCGTCGTCGAACAGCGGCTCGGTCAGGTAGATGCCGTGTACGCAGTCCACGTTGGGGGTCTCGGTGAGTACTCGCAGGGCGTTGGCGAGCGCGTCGGACGCTGGCGCACAGTCGGCGTCCACGAAGAACACCACTTCGCCCTGGCTTGCCTGGATGCCCTGGTTGCGGGCAGCCGCTGGACCTCGGTTGACCGGGTGCGGCAGCAGCACAACGGCCGGGAACTCCCGGGCGATTCGCTGCGTCCGATCGGTGCTGGCGTCGTCGACGACGATCACCTCGTGCGGCGGGTGGGACTGGGCGAAGACCGCGGACAGGCAGGCGCGCAGGGTCCGCTCGCTGTTGTAGGCGGGAATGACGACCGAGACGTTCGCAGGCACGAACACCACCTATGTCGAATGGCCGGGCGCCCGCCGGGACTCGTACGCGAACGCAATGACATTTCGTGCACGGTAACGACGTGGCGAGTTCCGTACAAGCGCCCCAACGGGGTGTACAGCCGGTCTGCGGCGGGGTTCCAGTCGTCGTTCAGTCGTAGTTCAGTGCCGGTCGAAATAATGTCCGGGGGCCGCCGGGGCTGGTCGGTTCTTAACGTGACCCAGGTCCGTGCCAGCACTGAAGAAAGGGGGGTGCATGACGAAGTTACTCAGCGTTGAGGATTGTGAACGTCTTTCGGTGAAAGACGTTCACAGTCTGTACCGACGTTTTGTCAACCGAAGTCAGGTCGGCCTGATGACGTCGTTCGGCTTTGGCCGGGAACTGGTAGACCACGCCGAGGGCGCGTACCTGTATCTGCGCGACGGTCGCCGGATACTCGACGTCACCGGTGGGGTGGGCGTGCTCAACCATGGCCACAATCATCCGCGCCTGCTCGCGACCCGCCGCCAGTTCGCGCAGCGACGTCGGATGGAGGTACACAAGACCTACTTCTCCCCGTACGTGGCGGCGTTGGCGCACAACCTGGCCCAGGTGCTGCCGGGCGACCTGAACATGTCCTTCCTGCCGAACTCCGGGGCGGAGGCGGTCGAGGGTGCGGTGAAGTTGGCCTACAAGTACCACGGCGGCCGGCGCAACACGATCCTGCGCGCCGATATCAGCTTCCATGGCAAACTGCTCGGCTCCGGCAGTCTGACCGGCGCCGCGCAGAATCATTTCGCGTTTCCGGGGATTCCCGGGGTGGTCTCGTACACCTATGACGACCTGGAGTCGGTGCGCGCCGCCGTGGCGGCGCACCCCGATGACGTGTACGCCATTCTCGTCGAGCCGTTCAGCGCCTCCACCATGCGCTGGTGTTCTGCGGATTTCCTGCATGGGCTGCGGGAATTGTGCACCGAGCAGGACATCGTGCTGGTGTTCGACGAGATCTACACCGGCTGGGGCAAGACCGGCAACATGTTCTACTTCATGCGCCACCCGGGGCTGCTACCGGACGTGGTGACCACATCAAAATCATTCGGTGGCGGTAAATCGTCAATATCTGCCTATGTGGCCCGGGAGCCGGTGTTCCGGCAGGCCTACGACAATCCGGTCGACGCGCTGCTGCACTCGACGTCGACCACCTACTACGGTTTCGGCGAGGAGTGCGCCACCGCCATCGAGGCGATCGCCATCGCCGTCGAGGACGACTACCCGGCCCGGGCCCGACGCATCGAGCAGCTTCTCGGACCGGGCCTGCGGCGGATCGCCAAGCAGCACCCCGAGGCGGTCGCCGAGGTCACCGGTGCGGGCGCGCTGTGGGGGGTCTTCCTCGACGGCGGACCGAAGGTGCTGGACCTGGCCGCGAAGATCGCGCCCGCCGGCCTGGCCCGCGATCCGCGACTACGCACCAAGCTGATCACCGCATCGGTAATCAACGAGCTTTACCGGGAGCACGACATCTACACGTACTACACCCTCAACGGCGCCAGCCCGCTGGTGGTCGGACCGCCGCTGGTGGCCACCGACGACGACATCGAACACTTCCTCCACGCCCTCGACACGGTCCTCGACCAGGGGCTCAACCGCCTCCTAAGCCGGTTTGTCGCCCAGAAGCTCGGCTCGCTGTGGTGATCGCGGTGACCGGCGCCGCCGGGATGCTCGGCTCGACCGTAGTGGCGCGGCTGACCAGCGCCGGATGCGCGGTGACCGGCGTCGACCTCCGGACCGCCCCCGACGGTCCCGACACGCCGGGCTACCGGCACCTGGTTGGGGACATCCGCGATCCGGCAGTGCTGCGGGCCGCCTTCGACGACGCCGAAGCGGTCGTGCACTGCGCCGCCGCGCTCCCCAGCTACCCGCCGGAGCAGATCCGGGCCATCGTGGTCGACGGCAGCCGGGCCGTGCTGGACGCCGCCCGAGCCGCCCAGGTGCCCCGGTTGGTCTACATCTCCTCCACCGCCGTGTACGGGCTACCCACCCAGGTGCCGACACCGGAGCAGCACCCGTACGCGCCGGTTGACGCGTACAGCACCGCCAAGGCCGACGCGGAGCGACTCGCGGTGGGCTACCGCGAGCACGGCCTGATCCTGCCGGTGCTGCGGCCGAAGACCTTCCTGGGCCCCGGCCGGATGGGACTGTTCGCGATGCTGTTCCAGTGGGCGCACGAGGGACGTAACTTCCCGGTGCTCGGCGACGGCGCGGTGCGCATCCAGATGCTGCACGTCGCGGACCTGGTGGACGCCGTCGAAACGGTGCTGCGGGTGCCTGCCGAGGCCGCCAACGACACGTACAACATCGCGGCGGCGACGTTCGGCACGCTCCGCGAGGACTTCCAGGCGGTCCTCGACGCCGCCGGACACGGCAAACGGGTCATTGGTCTGCCGGCCCGACCGGCCCGGGTCGCGCTCGGGCTACTCGAACGCAGCGGCCTCTCGCCGGTGTACGGGCGGCTGCTGCACAAACTCATGGCCGACTCCTACGTCGATATCGACCGGGCCCGGCAGCGCCTCGGATTCCACCCGCGACACAGCAACCGGGACGCGGTGCTGGAGACCTTCCGGTGGTGGCGTGGCCAGCAAGCCACCACCACCGCCACAACGGCCAGCGGACCTACCAGCCGCGATCCGTGGCGGCAGGGCGTGCTCGCCGCCGCCCGGGTCTTCTTCTAACGCAGGAGGTCAGCTATGACCGCGGTCGAGGTGACGGCGGAATCGGTGCCGGCCGAGACCCCCGACGCTACCGGCGGCAGGCGTAACCCGGCGCAGCCGGCGACCGAGACCGAACGACTCGACCTGCGCCTGGCCCGCCGCGCCAGCGACCTGGTTCTGCTGGCCCGGCCCCGCCAATGGGCCAAGACGGTGCTGGCCGTGCCGCTGGCCCTGCTCGACACTCCGGCCTGGACGGTTGGTGCGCTCGCCCGCACCGGCTGGGCGGTGCTGCTGTTCACCCTCGCCTCGTCGTTGGTGTACGTCGTCAACGACATCGCCGACCGTGACCTGGATCGGAGGCATCCGGTGAAACGGGCCCGGCCGGTGGCCAGCGGCCGGATCTCGGTGGCCACCGCCGTCGGGTTCGCCGGCGTCCTCGCCGGACTGCTGGGCCTGGCGTTCACCGTCGGCCCCGCGCTGCCCGGGTGGCCGCTCGCCGCCTACCTGGTGCTGAACGTGGCCTACAGCCGCTGGCTCAAACACATCCCGCTGGTGGACATCAGCGTGGTGGCGACCGGGTTCGGGCTGCGGGTGGTGCTGGGCTACGCCGCGACCGGCGCGGCCGTGTCGGTCTGGCTGCTCACCGCCGTCTTCACCGCCTGCCTGGTGCTGATCCTCGGCAAGCGACGCGGGGAACTCGCCACCCAGGGCACCGGGTACCGGCCCGCGCTGCGCGGCTACACCCTGAACCTGGCCGATCACCTGATCAGCGTCAACGCCACCCTCACCGTCGCGGCGTTCCTGATGTACCTGCACACCGACGCCCCGATCGGCGCGCACCGCGAGGCCATCGTGCTCGCCGCCCTGCCCCTGACCCTCCTGGTCATCTCCCGCTACCTGCAGGCCGTCCTGGTGCACCACGGCGGCGCGGATCCGGTCCGCACCCTGCTGCGGGATCGGCTGATCGTCGGCTCCGCCGCCCTGCTGGCGGCGGCCGTCGGCGCCGGGCTGCTCGCCGCCTCCCTGCCAACCTCCTGAAAGCGGTCTGCCTCATGCCCGAACCCCTGGTCTCGGTCGTCGTGCCGAACTACAACTACGCCCGCGCCATCGGGCTGTGCCTGTCCGCGCTACAGGCCCAGACCTACCCGAACCTGGAGATCATCGTTGTGGACGACTGCAGCACCGACGACTCAGTCGCCGTGGCACGCTCGTACGGCGTGCGGGTCGTGCGCACACCGGCCAACGGCGGCCCGTCGGTGGCCCGCAATCTGGGCGCGGCCCACGCCCGCGGTGCGATCCTGTTCTTCGTCGACTCCGATGTCGCGGCCAAACCCGACGCGGTGGCGAACGCGGTGGCGCTGCTGACCGAACGACCGCAGATCGGGGCGGTGTGCGGCAACTACGACCCGCGGCCGTTGATCCGCGACAGCCTGCTGGAGGAGTACCGCTGTCTGCAGCAGTCCTACTGGCTGATCGCCGACGAGGGACGCATCTACACCCTGTACACCGCGCTGCTGGCCATGCGCGCCGACGTGTTCGCCGAGATCGGGCCCTTCGACCCGCGGCTGCGCGAGACCGAGAACGCCGACTACGGCCTGCGGTTGGCCCGCTCGTACGAGATCTGGTTGACCCCGGCCGTCCGCGGCGTCCACGACCACGACCATGACCTGCGCGTCCTGGTCCGCAAGGTGTTCACCCGCACCATGCTGCACATTCCGATGTTCGCGCGCGCACCCCGCTTCCCCGGTGGGCTACGCAGCGGTCCACGCGCGTGGAGTAGCGTGGCCGCTCTGGTCGTGCTCTTGACCGCGGCGGCGCCGGCGCTGCTCGGCGCGGTCTGGGTGGTGCTTCCCGCGGTCGGGTTCGCCGGCTACCTGAGCCTCGACTGGCCGATGTACCGGTTCGTCGCCGCCCGCCGCGGCCCCCTGTTTGTCGCCTACTTCGTCGCCATGCACTTCCTGCTCAACCTGGTGATCGCCGTCGCGGCCGGCGTCGGCGTGTTCGGCCTGCTGACCTCGAAGACGTTCCGGCGGCTGTACGACAAGCCCGCGGAGGCGCTGTGAACTCCACCCCGCTGGTCTCGGTCATCGTGCCGAGCTACAACTACGCCGCCTCACTCGACGTCTGCCTGCTCGCCGTGCTCGACCAGACGTACCCGGCCATCGAGGTGCTCGTCGTGGACGACCACAGCACCGACGACTCGGCCGCCGTGGCCCGCTCCCTCGGCGTACGTGTGATCGCCCTGCCGGACAACGGTGGCTGCGGTCGGGCCCGCAACGTCGGGGTCGCCAACAGCGCCGGCGAGATCCTGTTCTTCGTGGACGCGGACGTGGCGATGGCCCCCGACGCGGTCGCCGAGGCCGTTGCCGTGCTCACCGCCGAGCCGCAGGTCGGCGCGGTGTGCGGGATTGAGGACCCGGAGCCGCTGCTGCACGACACGGCGATCGCGCGCTACCGGGGGTTGCAGTATCACCACTGGTCGGCCAGCGGGGAAGGGGAGGTCACCTTCCTCTTCCCGGCCATGTGCGCGATCCGACGGTCCGTCTACGACCAGGTCGGCCCCTTCAACCCGGCGCTGAAGCAGACCGAGGAGGTGGACTACGGCTACCGGCTGTCCCGCCGGCACCGCCTTCTGCTCACCTCCCGGGTACGCGGCCGGCACGACCACGACCACGAACTGCTGCCGCTGCTGCGCAAGCTGTTCCACCGGGCCCGGCTGCGGATTCCGCTGTACGCCCGGGCCCGGCGATTCGCCACCGGATTCGAGACGGCCGCACGGGCCTGGGGGTCTTTGCTGGCGGCGGCCAGCCTGCCCGCGCTGCTGCCCGCCGTGTTGCTGGGGCCGCTGTGGCTGCTCGCCCCCGCCGCCCTGTTCGGCGCCTCGATCACCGTCGACCGCGCGATGTATGCGCTGGTACTTCGGCGACGTGGGCCGCGCTTCCTGCTGTTCTTCGTGGCTGTGCACTTCATGGTCAACGTCACCATCACCACCGGAGTGGGCGTCGGGGTCCTGCAGTGGCTGACCTCCCGCCCGTTTCGCCGGTTGTACGACGGCACCTTCCCGGCCGAGGCCCCGGCGTGACCGCACCGCCCCGCACGCCGTCCGCGATGATCCCTTCCGTGTCGCTCGCGGACTCCGCCGCGATGATCCCTTCCGTGTCGGTCGCGGAGCCGACCGCGGCGGTGGTCGACGATGGGCCGGTGCGGGTGGGGCAGGCCGGGTCCACGGTCGCCGGTGCGCCCACCGAGCGGTGGTGGCAGCGCTGGCCGCGCCGGACCCTGCTCGCGGCCGCGACGCTGTGGCTGGGCTTCACCACCGTGCACCTGCTGCTCAGCGGTCGACTCTGGTGGTGGCGGCTGGCCGACCTGCTACCGCCGATCGTCTTCCTCACGATCCCGGTGCTGCTCGCGGCGCTCGCGTCCGGGAGCCGGCGGGCCCGCCGGCCAGTGGCGTTGCTGTCGCTCGCGGCCCTGCTGATCGGCGCCGGTCTGACCGGGTTGAACCTGCCGGGCCCGCTGCGGTTGGCGCAGCCGGCGCCGTCGGACGCGCTGCGGGTGGTGTCCTGGAACACCGAATACTGGCATTCGGCGGACCGGGCCACCGAGTTCTACGACCTGCTGCGCACCCAACGTGCGGACGTGTACCTATTGCAGGAGTACCTCGACGAGGTGGGCGGGGAGGTGGTCCGCGCCGACGAACTCGACCAGGTCCGCCAACAGCTGCCCGGCTACCACATCGCGGTAGTGGGTGAACTGCTCACCCTCTCCCGGTATCCGATTGTGGCCGCCACGCCGCTGTCGGCCACCGGCCTGCCGCCCCCGCCGACCGACTTCACCGACTTCTGGAACCACCAGGTGCTCCGCACCGACCTGCTGATCGACGGCCGGGTGGTGTCCGCGTACAACGTGCACCTGCCGGTGCCGCTCTGGGCGGGCGGTCCGAGCCTGTTCAGCGGCGCCTTCCACGAGGCGATCCGCACCCAGCACGAGCGCCGGGTGCCCCAGTTTCGGGCGTTGGCCGCCGACGTGGCGGACAACACCAACCCGATCCTGGTCGCCGGGGATCTGAACACCTCACCGGCGATGGGCGACACTCACCGGCTTCCCCCGCAGCTGCGCGACGCCAGCTACGCCAGCCGCTCCGCGTACCCGGTCTCCTGGTCGGCCGGGGGCCCGAGTCCGCTGCTGTGGCGGCTGGACTGGGCGCTGGTCTCCGACGACGTCGAGGTGCATCGCTACGAGTTCCGGGACCCCGCCGGCCACTCCGACCACCGGCTCCAGTTCCTGTCGATCTCGGTCTGAGTCCGGGGAGGAGTGCCATGACCTCGATGATCGACCCGGCCCGGACGGTGGCGCCAGAATCCGGCAACGTCCCCGACGGGCCCGAGCCGCCCGCGCCGACGGTGTCGGTGATCGTGCCCAACTACAACAAGGCCGCCAGCCTCACCGACTGCCTACGCTCCATCCAGGAGCAGACCCGCCCGCCCGTCGAGATCATCGTGGTGGACGACGCGAGCACCGACCGGTCCCGGGAAATCGCGGCCGGATTCGGCTGCCAGCTGATCGCGCTGCCCACCAATCGGGGCGTCTCGGCCGCCCGTAACGTCGGTGCCGCCGCAGCCAGCGGCGACGTGTTGTTCTTTCTCGACTCCGACATCGCCCTCGCGCCGGAGGCGATCGCCACCGCGGTGCGAACCCTGCGCGCGCATCCCGACTGTGGTGTCGTGCAGGGTATCTACGATGCCCAGCCGCTGCACGACGGCGGCCCGGTGGGGGTCTACAAGACCCTGTTTGAGCACTACTGGCGTCGACGGGGCGCCGGGGTGGCCGATGCCACGTTGTTCGCGTTGACGGCCATACCCCGACCGGTGTTTGAGGAGGTCGGCGGCTTCGACGAGACGCTGCGCGACGCCGAGGACATCGAATTCGGCACCCGGCTGCCGGCCCGCTACGAGATCCGGATGAGCGCGGACGTGCTCGGCCGGCACGACGACGTGGACCGGTTCGGACCGTACCTGTCCGAGCACGTCCGCCGCGCCGTCGGCTACGGTCGGCTGCTCGCCAACATGCTGGCCGGTCACCGGCGTGCGGCGACCGATACCGCCGGCACCCAACCGGACGGGAGGCGGGCCGGGAAGAAGACGGTGGACAGGGCTGCCGTCGCCGCCATGCTCTGTTGCGCCGGGGTGCCGCTGACCCTGCCGCTGGTGGCGATCGCCGTCGAACTGATCGCCGTTCCCCTGCTGCTGGCGGCCGGTTTCACCGTGGTCGACCGGGGCCTGCTCGGCTTCGTCCGGCGCCGCAAGGGTCACCTGTTCCTGGCGTACTTCATCGGTATGCACATGATCATGCACGCCACCCAACTCGTCGGGATGGCCGTCGGTGCTGCTGTCGCCACCATGGACTTCCGCCGCCACCGACGCGGTAGCACTGCAGGCTGGCGGCGGATACTGCACCGGGCCGTCACCGTGCTGTTCGTGGCGCTGTTGACCGTTGGTCTGGTCACCGTGCTGCATGGGCAGGACTGGCGCCCCGTCCGGGAGCTGGCGGCGAGCCTGGACCTGGCCACGGTGTATCTCGCACTCGGCGCGGCCTTCACGATCAACTGCGTCGGTCTGGTGTTCGGGGTGCTCTCCTGGCGGGCGCTCTTTGCTGACCTCGGGGCCCGAGTGGACCCGTGGACCGCCTCCCGGATCTTCTTCGTCGGGTTCCTGGTGAAGTTCGTACCCGGCCGCTTCGTCGCCCTGCCGGTGCTACTTCGACTGGGCAAGGCCGTTGACGTGGGGCCGGTCCGGCTCGCCTCGGTGTTCATGGTGAGCTGGGGCATCGTGGCGTTGACCGGGGTGACCGTCGGACTGGGCGCCGCGCCCGCGGTCGCCGGCACGCAGACGTGGTGGCTGCTCGGGCTGGCGGCGTTGCCGGTGCTCGCCCTGCTGATCCGGCCGGATCTGCTCAACCTGGGTATCCGCACCGCCGCGCGGATGTTTCGCCGGCCGGCCCCGACATTCGCCGCGTCCCGGTCGGGACTGCGGCGGGCCATCGTCACCCAGTCCCTGTCGTGGATCATCTCCGGCCACCATCTCTGGCTGCTCGCCGTGGTCGCGGGTGCGCCGCCAGGGCGGGCCTACCTGCTCTGCGTGGCCGGGTTCGCCCTGGCCACCGTGGCCGGGCTGGTGGTGATGGTGGCCCCGGACGGGATCGGAGTCCGGGAGGGGGTACTCGCCCTGGCGCTGGCGACCGTCCTGCCGCTGCCTCTGGCCGGCACGGTGGTGTTGGCCAGCCGAATCGTCTCGGTGCTCAGCGACGTCGTCGTGGGAGCGGGCGGGCTGCTGCTCGCCCAACACCTGCACCGACGTCGACGCCGGCCTCCGACGGCAGCACCGGCAACCACTGTCACCCTGGGCGGGTGACCGGGATGCCGCAGCAGCATTCGCGGCGCCGGTTCGGCGGGGAACAGCTGTTCCTGTTGTACCTCGCCCTCGGCGGTACCGCTGCAGTTGGCTGTGGCGAACAGGCTAGGCCGACGGTCAGCCGGGCAGACCGATCGCGGCCGGCCGTTCGGTGTGCGCGTGCTCGGTCTCCACCAGGTGGACGGCGTAGGCCCGCAGTAGTGCGTGCATACCGTAGCGGCAGCCCGGGCCGCGTTGAAGAAGGTGGGCGCGGGCCAGCAGGTCCAGCAACCGCCACGCCTCCGCGACGGTGGTGCCGAGGATTCCGGCCGCGACCTGCGGCTCCACGTCCGGTTCGCAGTCGCGGCCGAGCAGCCGGAACGCGCGGGCGGCATCCGCCGGCAGGCGCCGATAGGACCAGGAGAGCACCGCGCGTACGCCGGTGCGCCGGTCGCCACCGGCGTCGAGCAAGTCCAGTCGATGGCGCTGGTCGGCCAGTTCCTGGACTAGTTCGGTCAGCGGTGTGCCCGGCCGGCTGTCGGTCATCTCGGCCGCCAGTCGCAGCGCCAGCGGCAGTCGGGCGCACTGCACGGCCAGCGCCGCCGTCGCGCCCGGCTCGTTGGTGAGCCGCGGGTCGGTCAACCGACGGATCAGCACCACGGCGTCGTCCTGCGGCAGCACGTCCAACTCAATGCGCCGGGCACCGTGCCGTGCCACCAGGGCGGCGAGTGAGTCTCGGCTGGTCACCAGGACGAAGCAGGACGGCGAGCCCGGTAGCAGCGGACGGATCTGCTCGGCGGATACGGCGTTGTCGAGCACCACGAGCATCCGCCGGCCATCCATGCGGCTGCGGTACGCCGCGGCCCGCTCCTCCGTACCGGGCGGGTGATCAGCGCCGGCCACACCGAGCCCGCGGAGGAACCCGGCGAGGGCCTGCCGGGCCGCCACCGGCGGATCCGCGTCGTGCCCCCGCAGATCCACATAGAGCTGGCCGTCGGGGAACCAGCTGCGTACCCGGTGGGCCCAGCGCACAGCCAAGGCGGTTTTGCCCACCCCGGCCGTACCGGACACGGCGACGAGGGCGGCGGGAGCCGCACCGGCCGAAGTCGGCCCGGGCCGTTCGGCGAGCAGCCGGTCCAGGTGGCGCAGCTCGGCGCCGCGGCCGGTGAAATCAGGAATGTCGGCGGGCAGTTGGGCCGGCACCACGAAGGCGCCACCGGCGGCTTCCGTGGATGCTGCCGGGACGGTTGCGGGACCTGGCTCGGCTGGTGCCGCCGCCGGCGCCTCGTCGCGCAGTAGCGCGGTGTGCGCGGTCGTCAGCTGTGGTCCCGGCCCCACCCCGAGTTCTTCGGTCAACAACCGCCGCACCTGGTGATAGCGGCTGAAGGCGCGGGAGCGCCGTCCAGCAGCGTGGTAAGCCCGGATCAGGCGGGCCTGGGCTGACTCGTCCAGGGGCTGGGCCGCGGCTGCCTCTTCCAACACGGGCAGTGCCTCCCCCGCCCGGCCAGCGGCGATCATCATGTCGCCGTAGCGGTCGAGCACGGCCTGCCGCTCCGCGGCCAGGGCGACCACCTTGGGATGGGCGGTCAGCGCCGGAATGTCAGCCAACGGGGAACCGTTCCACAGTGCGAGGGATTGCCCGAGTAAGTCGGCTGCGCCGTTGATCTCGCCACGGTGGGCGAGGCCGGTGGCCGCGGTGACCTGGTGTCGAAACCGCACCACATCAACCGCGGCGCCCGGCACGTGCAGGGCGTAGCCGTCACCGACCTGGCGCAGGATCTTGCTCGGCGCCCGTCGTCGCCGGTCCGGTTCGAGGATGGAGCGCAGATGCTTGACGTGCGTCTGGATCACATTTCGGGCGGTGGGCGGCGGTAGCCGGTCGGGCCATACCGCCGCCAGAAGCTCGGCGTGTGACAGCGGTTGTCCGCAGACGATCGTCAGCAGTCCCAACAGGGCTCGTTGAGCCGCGGGGCCGAGGTCCAGGGGTTCGTGGTCGCGCCAGGCAGAGATCGGGCCGAGGATCTGAATTCGCACAGTCGCCATCCTCGCCAGTTGTGCCGACGTCGCCGCCCGCAACGGTTAACTGTATTAAGCGTTCGCCTGCTTCAAGCTAATCAATATTTGCGGACCCCGCAACGGGCAAGAACGTTGCATCAACAAATGGTGCGGCATCAATTGGTACATCTTCATTGCAGTACTTCCGGACGACTAGCGGTGTTTTTCCGATACGACCCCAGTGGTGCGCTAACCCCGATCTGCGGCACCACTTAACCTCGGCGAAACGTTGGATCAGAAAGATCCGTTCGTCGGTCAACCAATAGAAGATTGCCGTCGGGGCGACGACACTCCTGGCTTCGGATGGGAGCGCTACACCTCGGCGAGCGTCGACCTCCAATGCTGCCCGAAAAGGCGACCAGGCAGCAGGCGAATGAACCGAATCAGCCGATGAAACGCGTCGAATGGTTGACCTGCCCGCCTCACCTGGTGGGCATCCGCGCCGATTTGGGGATCCCCCATCCATCGATTGTCATTGAGGAACGCAATCAGTGCCGACGATCGTCTCGCCTGCTACTGGCGCCTTGCGCTTAAATCCGCGGTGCGGAATTCAACTCCTCGGTTGCGCGCTGGATCGACGGAGCCGGAAGCCACGCCGGAACATCGTCGACCTCTCTCCCGGCATGATCGAGGTCGCGCGCCGTGACCATCCGGCGTTTCCGTTCTAGGTAGCTGACCTGCGCGACTTGCCATTCCCGGATGCCGCTTTGGCGGGCGTCGTGTGCTGGTACTCGCTGATCTTTCTGGCACCGTCGGACCGGACGGTGGCGTTCTCCAGACTCGCGCGGGTGCTGCAGCCGGGTGGGCATCCGGTAGCTGCGTTCAAGGATGGCGACGGTCAGCGCCGGCGCGGTGGCCGGTCCGCCGGCTTGGGCGTGGAGTTCGACTCGTACTGGCTGTCCGCCCGGGAGATGCTGGACTTGGGCGCCGACGCCGGCTTTGACCTGGTGTTCCACGTTGGCCGCCCGCCCGAGGAGCCGGAGACCTGCCCGCAGGGCTACTTGTTGCTCCGCAAGGCTTGACGGATCCGCCAGAACCGCTGGACCGGCACCGATCATCGGGGAGGCGGGCGCCACTTTAAGAGCCCCGACTCTCGACAGAGCCCAGCCGGTGCGTCGTAGACCATCCTCGACGGGTGCATGTATGTTCACTAAAGTGAACGAGGCTGCACCAGCTTGAGTGAAGGATGGAGATGCCCATGACAGCTCCCATGCCCCTGCCGCGACGCGCCACCTCGCGGCTCAACGACCTGCTCATCGCCCCCGGTGCCACCCGGGTGGAGCGGTGGCTCAGCTACTGCACCGCGGTCGCCGGCGCCGGCGTCGCCGCAGCCATCGGCGCCGCAGCGGGCTACTCGCCCCCGATCGTCGTGGTGTTGGCGATCCTCGGTTTCGACATTTTCGGCGGGGCCGTGGTCAACGCCACCACCTCGGTGTCGCGCCGGTTCCACACCGGCGCGACCGCCGCCCGCCGGCAGGTGATCTTCGTGGCGGCCCACGTCCACCTGCCCGTCCTGGCGCTGATCCTGCCCGCGTACCCATGGTCGACTGCGATCACGCTCTACGCCGGCACCCTCGCCGCCGCCGTGTTGGTCGCCACCGCCGCTCCGATGGTGAAACGCCCGTTGGCGTTCGCCGCCGCGGTCGGGCTACTGGTTGTGGCGGTCACACTCCTGCCCACCCCGCCAGCGCTCGCCTGGTTGGCGCCGCTACTGATCCTTAAGCTCCTCCTCGGGCACCTGCTGCCCGGCCCCCGGGTGACGTAAGCAACGCGAGCCCAACACCACGCCAGCGCCGCCGGTCAACCGAGGTCAACCACGAGGGGTCGGTGATCGGAGATCACCGACAGTGGGGTTTGCACGGCCATCACCGGTGGGAGTCGATGGCGGTCCTGTCGGTCGGCGAGGATGTGGTCGAGCTGGATGCGGGGTTGTCCAGCCGGATACGTGGGTCGACGGCCGAGGGGACGCCACCCGGTCAGGAGTCGGGCCGCCCCGGCGGGCAGGTTGAGGTCACCGAGCAGGATCCGTGGTGCGGGCAGGGCCCGCAGCGCACGGACGGTCTGGCGTAGCTGGCGGGCGTTCCAACCGGGAGCGAACGACAGGTGGGTGGTGGCGACGGTCAAGAGACCGTGCGGGGTGCGCAGGACCCCCGCGAGCACGACGCGGGGCTCGTCCCGGAGCAGCGCGAGGCCACCGCGGCCTCCGGGTACGTAGATCGGTGTGCGGACCGGTGCCGGCTTCAGCCGGATGACCTGCCAGGAGAGGACCGGGTGGCGGCTGACCAGGCCGACGCCGAAGCGGGGTTCGTCCTGGCCGTCGTCGTCGTGGGTCAACGGGCGGACCTGCCCGCCGGGCTCACCGACGACGGCGGCGGCGAAGCGGTGTTCACCGGCGGCGAGAGCATGGGCGGCGAGAGCGGTCTGGTCCAGGTAGCCGCTGCGGCCCTGCCCCCGGTCGACCTCTTGGAGGGCAAGGACATCGGCATCAAGGGCAGCGACGGCGGCCGTAAGCCGTGGCGACTCGACCAGTCCGTCGGTGAGCGACCGCCCGTGCAGCAGGTTGAAGGTGGCCAGGCGCACCGGGTCAGCCTAGAGCCGTGGCATGGTGGGCCAGTGGTGAAAGTGTTCATCTGCTCGGTGCTGGTGTTCGTGACGGTTGGGTCGCTCGGTCTGTGGCTGCGGCAACGTCGAGGACGATGAGGTGAGCGCGGCCAATCGGTAGGTGTTTCGGCGAGGGGCGGCGGTCACCGACTAGGCGGCGCGTAGCGGCCGGAGCGCATCTCCCGCAGGGCCCGGCGGCGGGTCTCCCCGCGCAGCGTGTCCACGTAGAGGCGACCGGCGAGGTGGTCGGTCTCGTGTTGCAGAGCGCGGGCGAGAAAGCCGGTGCCGGTGATGGTCAACGGTTGCCCGTCCTGGTCCACACCGTGTGCGGTGGCGCGCATGGCGCGCGGGGTCGGGAAGTACAGGCCGGGAATCGACAGGCAGCCCTCATCGTCGTCCTGGCGGTCGTCGCCGAGTTCCAGCGTGGGGTTGATGAGGTGGCCACGGTGGCCGTCGGCGTCGTAGACGAACACCTGGGCGGAGACGCCGATCTGCGGGGCGGCCACCCCGGCGCGACCTGGGGCACCGAGCAGCGTGTCCATCAGGTCGGCGACCAGCGCGCGCAGCTCGGCGTCGAAGCTGGTGACCGGTGCGGCGGGAGTGCGAAGCACCGGGTCGCCGATGATCCGAATCGGGCGCATCGTCATGGCCCAGAGACTATCGCCCTGCTTCGGGCGGGGAAGACGGGCCGGCACGAGCAGGGAGGCGCCCCGGCGATCACCGCCGGGGCGCCTCGAGTAGGTCGGTCAGCCGAAGCAGGTTGGTACGGGGTTGGGGCTGCCGGTGCAGTTGGTGGGTCGGTTGTTGATGATGGTGATGGTGCCGAAGACGTCGATTACGCCGTTGTTGTAGACACCGCCGGGTTCGTTTTGGGCGATGTTGTCGGTGACGCGGACGTCGGTGAGGGTGAGGACGGTGGTGGGGTCGCTCGGGTCGAAGAAGATACCGCCGGCGACTCCGGCTGCTTGGTTGCCGGAGACGGTGGTGCGGCGCAGGGCCACCACGGGTTCGCCGACGATGGCGATGCCGCCGCCGTCGGTGGTGGTGGCGGTGTTGTACACGATCTTGCTGTCCTCCACGGTGGCACCGAGATCGGTGGTGAGGTAGAGCCCCCCACCGGAGGTGGCGCTGTTCTCGGCGACCTTGACATGCTGGAGCAGGAGGGACTCTTCGCCGTTGTCGTAGATGCCGCCGCCGAGTCCGCTGGCGGTGTTGCGGGTGATGGTGCTGTGGACGATCTCGGAGATGTCACCGTCGTTGTCCACACCCCCACCGTCAGTAGCGGTGTTGTCGCTGATCAGAGTGTGGCGGATAGTGGCGGAACCATTGTCGTTGGAGAACCCGCCGCCGGTGGTGCCGGCGGTGTTGTTGGTCAGCTTCGACTTGCTGATCGTAAAGGTGCCCTGGTCGCTGGAGACGCCACCGCCCTCGTCGCCGGCGGTGTTGCGGGTGATGGTGCTCTTGGTGATCGTGACCTTGCTCCGGTCACCCCAGACGCCGCCGCCGTCGCCGTTGCCGCCGAGGGTCATGTTGTCCCGGACGGTGACGCGTTCGAGGGTGAGTCGGGTGCCTTCGCCGGCGCGGATGCCGCCGCCGTCGTCGTTGTTGCCCTCGAGCCTTCCGCCGGCGACGGTGAGGTCTTTGAGGGTGAGGTCGCCGCCGGTGATGACCTCGAAGATGCGGAAGTCGTCGGCGGCGGCGGCCCGGATGATGGTGGCGCCCTGGCCGTAGATGGTGATGGGTTGGAAGACCTGGGGTAGTCCGTTGTCGTCCTGGTTGATGGTGAGGGTGTAGGTGCACTTCTCGGCGAGGCGGAGGGTGCCGCCGCCGGCCTGGTTCGCCGCGGTGATGGCGGCGATCAGGGCGTTGGGGTCGCAGGGCACCGGGGTGCCCTTGTCCTTGCCGTCACCATGGCCATCGCCCTTCCAGCCCGAGTGACCGGCCTTTCCCCAGTCACCACCCCACTCGCCGTCAACCTTCGACCATTCCCGGTGCGGTTGGCCGTCAGTGACGGCCCGGTCGGGCGAGGACTGGAACGCGCTGGCCTGGCCGGTGCCGGCCAGGCCAGCGACTCCGGTGAGGGCCACGGCACTGACCGCCGCAACGGCCCGGGGTGCGCGGCGCCGACCGCGCCCCCCGGACGGGCGGGGGATTCTCCTGCTCTGCAACATCGTGGTTCATCGCTTTCTGTGCGGTCGGTCCGGGTGCGGTGCCAGTGGTGCTGACGCCACAGCAGGAGTTAAGTACACAAAACCTCACAAACCACCCAGAGAGCGCAGAAATGAACCTAACGTGTGAAATCACCCCATGTTAGGTATTTTCGGGTGGCCGGCGTTACTGTCGGTCTCGCCGCTTCCCTTGCAGCCGCAAGGCGTCGAGTACGCCATGATCGATCGCCCGCTCCCGGAGCGATTGCCGCACTAGCGCGACGCCGGGGGCAGTTCCGGGCCTGACGTGCTACCCACGGCCCGGCGTTCTGCCGTCGCATCACCAGGGGCCGCCCGCGTGGCGGGCGGGGACAGTCCAGCCGTTTGGTGTTCGGACTGTTCGGATGGGTGGGATGAGCTTCGTGATGACTGCTGGGGTGCGGGCGGAACGGGAGGTACGTCGCGGTTGGATGTACCGATGACCGTTCATGGTGTAGTCCGTGCCTTGCCGGACATCCAGGTGCTGCGCGAGCGGTGTCGCGCGTTGGCGACACTGGACGCGGTCATGAGTCGGCATCCGGAGCCGCGGTACTACTCGTTCGATTCGCGCTGGGCACCGGATGAACAGATGGCGTCCATGCGAAACGGGTCCGGCGATGAGTGGTCGATCGTGTTCTCGCCGGTCGGCGCGTTCATCCGTGGCTTCGATCACGAGTCGCCAATGAGCCCGGCGGTCAACGATGACGAGCTCTGGCCCGGACTGGTCGACCCCGTACCGAAGGAGCTGGGCGCCGAGGTGCCCCAGAGCTACATCGAGCAGCCGGCGAACGGACACGAACTGGCCACCAACTAACTCCTGGCCAACACAACGAAGGCCCCGTCCGGATTCCGGGCGGGGCCTTCGTTCGCGCAGCGCGGAGTCCACGCGGCGGCCAACGGCGTCTTTGGGGCATATCGGCGACGGACTATGATCGGGCAGTTCAGCCCCGGTTCCCCGTCCGGGGCTGGGCTCTGCCCCGGCCCCCTTCGTGGCGGACCGACCGGTGTTGATCAAAGCCGGACCATCCGGTATCAGCTCGCCGGATGGCAATGAATCCGTTGCCGTACGGGTCCTGCGGATCGTTTCGGTACCCGGCGTGCAGCGCCCGGGGGCATCGAGCCAGCCCCGCCGCGAGCCTTCAGGTGATAGCCGAACTTCCCGTCACCTGGTAGGGCTGCGTGGGCGCCGCGCCGCCGGCCGAGTCCTTCACCGACGTCATCACCGTCGAACTGACGAAGCTCAACTCCGACCGCCCGCCCTGACCCTGCAGCGGGGGTGCCGGAGCTGCCCCCTGAGCTGTCAGCGGTGCCGCTCCTCACCGCGTAGCTGCCGGGGCCGACTGACCGTCGGGGTGTCCCGTCCCACCCAGTAGGGGGTCCGACGGACTCGGCCCTAGTTTGCGGCGTCGACGACCCCCACGGCCGTGACGTCATAGCTTCGACCGGCAACGGCCAGCCCGCGCAGGGTGGCCTGGGGGTCGAGGCCATGCAGCTGTGGCTTCGCCGTGACCTCGCCGGCCAGGGACACCTCGATGCCGAACACGCCCTCGATCACGAGGCTCACCCAGGCCCCCGAGGCCGAGCACGCCCAGTCGGTGAGGTACGGGAACTGCGGCGGGGCCTTGCGGGCGCCGCCCGCGATCGGTGCTTCCGCGTCCTCGACGTAGTGCGCCTGGCCGCAGGGGCCCTGGTTCGCCGACTTGGCCAGGCCCGGCAGCCACTCGGCGGCGACATGGGAGCTGCCCATGAGGAACAACGCTCGAGCGGAGTCGGCTGGCCAGGCCGAATAGGCACCGTTCCACTGATGGTCTGGGCGGAGGCTGAATGCCGCGTCACGGTCGTAGGGCGACAGTGCACGCATCCAGGTCGGGGTCTGCAATTCGCGGACGAAGAAGTCCGTCATCTCCGCACGCTGCTGCCCGGTCAGATCCTGCGCGATGGTGGTGCCGACGGTGGCGAAGTCGTAGCAGTGGCGCACCGCGACCAACGTCCCATCGGGCTGGCGGGCGTGCCAGAAGCCGGCACCCGCAACGTACAGCCGGTTGACCGCCGCGGCGAGGTCGTTGGCCTGGCAGCGCAGGTCCACCGCGTGGTCGGGACGCCCCTCCAAGTCAGCGACCTCGGCCGCCACGCGAAGACACCACACGTTGGACGCGTTGAGGCTGGCCACCTCGTGGATGTAGCTGCTCACACACTCGAGCAGGTTGTCGATTTCCCCATAGTCGGCCAGTTCGTGCCGACCGCGCAGCCCCTGCCAGGCGGTCGCCCACTCCAGCAGGTGCTCCGCGACGCGGCGCTTCGCACCCGCGCGCGGCGCAATGGCCTTGTCGAGGAAGGCCCGGTCGCCGCTGAAGCGGACGTAGTCGCGCACGAGACGCGTCATCGCGTAGTCGTTGACGGAGTACCAGTAGCCGACCGGAGCGCCCGTGAGCCACTCGGTGCCGAAGTGCGCATGGATGTCGGTGGAGATCCAGTGTTCGATGTGACGGCGCATCGGCTCGGGGTCAAGCAGCCCGTGCACCAGCGAGCTGAGACTGAAGTCCCAGATGAACGTCGTCGTCTGCCAGTAGCGCGGCATCAGCGTGTCGTAGGTGCGGCCGAGCACACTGGCCGGGTTGTCGCGACGGAACCACAGCACGCCGAGCGCGCCCCACCAGTAGAGCGTACGCAGCGCCTCGTTGTCGGTCTCCAGGACCGGCAGGTGGCCACTGAACGAGCTGTTGCCGGGGGTGAACATCGCCTCCAGCTCGGCGTCCCACATCCTGGTCGTCGCGGCGACCGCGCCGGGCACGTCGGCAGACAGTGCCTCGAAAGTGGCCAGCGCCGAGGGCACGTTCGTGGCGATGACGTGCACGAATCCGAACCGCTTGCTCTGCCCGGCGGCCAGCTGCAGCGTCACCTCAACGAAGTCGGGATCGAGGCGGCTCGGCGTGACGTCGACACCCTGCACACTCGCCGCCGCCGAGCGGCTGGCGGTGCCGACGGCCGCCCGACCACAAGCGTGCACGGTGAGCTGGTTCGGCTCCGACGGCGGCTCCGAGCGCAGCCAGGGCCCGCCGGAGTCGGTGACGCTGGACGACAGCGCGAGCCCCAGCCGCACGGTACGCGGCTCGGCTCGGTCGTTGGTGACACGAACATCCACCACGACCCCGGTGACGTGTGGTGGACACGCGGTCACCGTTTCGATCACGATGTCGTCGACGCGAGCACTGCGCTGCACGTGGTCGGGCCGCCACACTACTGACACGGGCGTGCCGTGGGAGCGAAACAGCCGTCCGTCGAGGTACAGCTGACCGGTGATCGTGTCTCCATGCGACAGCGGCGCAAAGTTGATGCTGCGCAGTGCCACGATGTCGTGGTCGACCTGCGCGGCGCCCAGGAAGTTGGTCAGCCCCGGCGGGTTCACCATGTCGTCGAAGGAGTCGACGATCACGGAGCTGGCCAGGTCGCGGGTCGTCGGGATCGTGCGCTTAACCATGGATTGTCCTCGGATAGCTGGGACTAGAATCGATGTGGCTTGTCGCAGGCACAGCCGGTGGCAGGAGCGCGGTCGGCACGATGGCGCCGGGGTGTTGGATGACGCTGCCCGCGAGCCGGTGCCCCGCCCGGGCTGCCTCGACCAGCGACGCACCCTGCAGCCGGGCAGCGAGGAACGCGGCGTTGAAGGCGTCGCCGGCAGCGGTAGTGTCGACGACGCGCGCCACGACGGTGGGCGCGACGTGGTACGCGTCGGTCGCGGTGAAGGCCACACACGGCGCGGGGCCGTTCTTGACCACGCCCTCGGCGACTCCAAAGGCGCGGAGTCTGTCGATGCAGTCGTCGGGACTGTGATCGCCGAACAGCGCCTGCTCGTCGGACCACGTTGGCAGTGCCACATCCGTGCGGCGCAGCGCTGCCTCGGCCGCAATGCGCGCCTGCCGCGCGATGGGCCAGCCCGTGGGCCGGTAGTTGCCGTCGAAGACGACCCGCCCGCCGTGCGCCCGCACGTTGTCCAGGACATCCCACAGCCGGGCCCGGGCGACGGGCGTGAGGATCTGCAACGTGATGAGGGAGAGGTAGACCACGTCGTACGACGCGATCGCCGCGTCGGCGTCCGGGTCATGCCCTGGACCAAACAGACCCGTGGCCGCGGATCCGGCGCGGTAGTAGACGAAGTGCCGTTCACCCGTGTCATCGGTGCGCACGAGGTAGAGCCCGAGCCGCCGGCCGATGCGACGCCAGACCAGCCGGGTGCCCAGTCCCTCCTCGGCAAGACGCTCGACCAACCCCTCGCTGTAGGGGTCGTCGCCGACGGCCGTGGCGTAATCGACCGAGCCGGTGGACCCAAGTAGCCGCCTCAGATAGACGGCCGTGTTGGCGGTGTCTCCTGCGTACGACAGGGACAGGACAGTGGGGCCCTGGTGGGTGAGCTCCACCATCGCTTCGCCGATCGCGAGGATGCGCGTCATGCCGACCCGCCGATGCCCAGCGACGCGAGCCGTTCCGGCAGGTCGCCCGAGAAGAGGTCGTTGCCGACGCCGACCGCGAAGGCTCCGGCGGCGAGCCATCGGGGGACGTCATCCAGTGGGATTCCCCCGGTAGGGACGACGCGGGCGCCGGGCACCACGGCCAACAGGCTGCGCAGGTAGGCCGGGCCTGCGACGTGCGCCGGGAACAGCTTGGCGACGCCCTGGCTTGCGGCTGCGGCGACCTCGCTCGGAGTGAAGCCGCCTTCGATGAATAGTGTGTGCGCCCGGGCCGCGACGCTGCGTACCTCAGGCACCGGATAGGGGCTGACAAGGAAGCGGGCACCGCGCTCCAGAGCCTGCTCGGCGGCCACGGCGGTGGTGATTGTGCCGGCACCGACCACGCAAAGCGGATACTCGGCGGTGGCAGCCTCGAGCACCTCGGACCAGCCGGGGATCGTCGCGGTCACCTCGACCACGCCAATGCCCGCTGTCACGAGCGTCGTGACGAGACGGTGTGCGTGGTCGGCCGTTTGCGTCCTGACCACCGGCAGGATCCTCGTGCGGCCGACTACCTCGACGACCGGATCGGTGGACTCACTCATCGGGACCTGCCACGAGGTTGGCGCCCCAGTCGAGAAGCAGCCGGTCGTCGTCGACTCCGCCGCCTTCGTGCCCGTTGTAGGGCCACACCTCGACGTGTACGGGACCTGCGAACTCGTTGGCCGCAGCGAACACGCTCGACGGCGGGCACACGTCGTCCATCAGCCCGGCCGAGAACCACCCGGGGCGTCTCGCCCGTCGCGCCATGAAGACTCCGTCGAAGTATCCCAGCACGCCAAAGGCATGCGCGATCTCATGGCGATGGATGCCAAGGAACCGGCGGAGCTCGGCGTACGGATCGCTGTCGGTCACGGCGACCGCACGTCGGATCGCGCAGAGGAAGGGTGAGCGCGCGGCGACACCGGCGATGTCGGGCACCAGCCCGGAGACAGCCAGTGCGATGGCGCCGCCTTGGCTCGAACCGGTGACGATGACGCGGCTTGCGTCAACGACGGGTAGTGTCCTGACGGCCTCGACGGCACGCACTCCGTCACTGAACACGCGCCGGTAGTAGTAGTCCTCGGGCGAGTTGATCCCGCGGGTGAGGAACCCGGGAGCGCTCGAGCCGGTACCGTACGGGTCGGGTGTGTCGGACACGCTCCACACGCCGCCCTGGCCGCGCGTGTCCACAACGAGGTGCGCGAATCCCGCTGATGCCCAGAGCAGCTTCTCGTGAGGCAGGCCGCGACCGCCGCCGTACCCGATGAACTCCACCACGGCCGGCAACGGTCCGGCGAGACCGGCCGGGCGGACCAGCCACGCCCGTACCCGGTCGCCGCCGAACCCGTTGAACGCCACGTCGTCGACCGTCACCGTGCGCAGCCGGGTGTCGACGGGACACTGCACGACGTCGAGTTCGTGGTGGCGGACCTCACCGAGCGTCTTGGCCCAGAACACGTCAAAGTCCGATGGCTCCGTCTCGTCGTACCGAAAGGCGCGGAGTTGGTCAAGCGGCATGTCAAACTGCGTCATCGCGGCTCATGCCTTCCGGGTGAGGTGAGCGGAAGCTGCGTCACTGTCGGGTCGGCGAAGTCGGAGTTGGGAAGCAACGGAAACCAGCCCGGGCGGCCGGGGTCGCGGTCGTACGGGTATCCGCCGAGTTCCTGGTAGAGGTCGGCGTACTTGCGAACCTTGGCCTCGTCGAGGCGGACGCCGAGCCCTGGCGTGTCCGGCGCGGTGATGGCACCGTTGTGGTAGGTCATCCTGCCGCCCTCGATCACGTCGTCGAGCAGGTGGTGGTAGTGCGCGTCCGCCGCGAAGGTGAGGTTGGGGACCACCGCACCAAGGTGCAGCATCGACGCGAGCTGGATGCCCAGTTCTCCCGAGGAGTGCACGGCCACGCCGATCTGGAACGTCTCGCAGACCGCGGCAGCCCGGATGCAGGCGCGAATGCCGCCCCAGAAGGTCGTGTCGAGAAGCACAACGTCGACCGCGGGGTCGCGCACTGTCGTCGCCAGTTGCTCGAAGTTGACCACGACGGTGTTGGTCGCGATCGGGATCGACGTCTTCTCGCGGATCCGGCGGAGCCCGTTGAGTCCGAACGCCGGGTCCTCAAGGTAGTCGTTGTTCACGGACTCGATGGCCTTGGCGAAGCGGATGCCCTCCTCGACGCTCAACGCTCCGTTCGGGTCGTACCGAAGGCGGTCCTTCGGGAACGCCTCAGCCAGCGCCCGGTAGCACTCGAGTTCGTAGTCGGGTGGGAAGACACCGCCCTTGAGCTTGTGGATGGTGAAACCGTGTTTGTCCTTGAGGGCTCGCGCGTGCGCGACGAGCTGCTCAGCTGTGCGAACCTCGCCCTTGCCGGATGCGTCGGGGTAGCGGAAGAACAGGTAGCTTGCGAACGGGATCCGTTCGCGGATCTTGCCGCCCAGCAGGACGTGCACGGGGACGCCGAGGTGCTGGCCCTGCAGGTCGAGGCAGGCGAACTCCACGGCGGCCAGCAGCTGGGTGCGATTGTTGTAGAGGCTTGCGGTCGGATTGGCGAGCATGAATCGCAGGACCTCGGTGCGGGCCGGGTCGTGCCCGACGAGATAGTCCCGCAGTGACACCACGGCAGCCTCGGCGCTCTGGCCGCCGCCGCCCATTTCTCCGATGCCGATGAGCCCGTTGTCGCTTTCGATCTCGATGATGGTGCGGACAAAGCGTCCCCAGTGAGCGCCGTTGCTGTGGCGCAGGGAGGCTTCGAGCGGCACGGTGACCGTGGTTGCCCGGAGATCGGCGATGCGCATGAGGGTTCCTTCTTCTTGTGGTGCCTAATGTGTGCGGGCGCGACGGCTACTTCGGCAAAGCGACGGGGAGCCCTGCGGTCAGCCCGCCGTCGACGCGAATGTCCGCGCCCGTGACGAAGCTCGCCTGGTCGCTGAGCAGGAAGGCGGCGACGTCGGCGACCTCCGCTGGCTGCGCCACCCGTCCGAGAGGGTGGGCGCTCCCCCAGTCGGCAAGCACGTCGTCGGTTGGCCGGTCCCCGCTGAACAGGGTGGCGGCCCACCGCAGCATTGGCGTGTCCACCGAACCAGGGCATACCGCGTTGACCCGGATGCCCTCCGTCGCGTGGTCCACGGCCATGGCCTTGGCGAGGGACAGCAGTGCGCCCTTGGTCGCCGCGTAGGCGGCGACGCCGTGCTGGGCGGCGTATGCCTGCACGGACGCCACGATGACCACCTGCCCCCCGCTGCCCTGCATCAATGGCAGTAGGTGGTGGCAGGTGAGGAATGTGCCCCGCAGGTTGACGCCCATGATCTCGTCGAACAGATCGGCGGTCGTCTCCACGACGGTTCCGTAGCGCTGGATCCCTGCGGCACAGACGAGCCCGTTGAGACGTGCGAAGTCGGAGCGCAGGCGGACGCCCAGCGCGGCGAGGGACGAGTCGTCGGCGACATCCGCGACGTGCGGGACCACCCGCCCTGAGAACGTGCCGGAGGAGTCGTCGAGCTCGCCCAGGGCGTCCTCGTCGCGGTCAACGGCGACGACCGTGTCACCAGTTGCTGCCAGGCGCTCCACGACTGCCCGGCCGATTCCGGCGGCCCCACCCGTGACGACGATGACCCGGGAGGAGCCCGTTGGCTGCGTGGTCACAGCTTCTCCAATCAGTTGGTTGGGCGCGACGTTGCTAGGACTGGCCGAGGGTTAGGCCTCGCGCGAAGAGCCGCTGGGTGGCGAGGAAAAGTGCCACGGTCGGCAGCGAGACCAACAGGCCACCTGCGAGGACGGTCGGCAGTGCTGATCCGCCGTAGGTGCTCTGCAGGCTCGTCAGGGCCGGCATGATGGGCCGGACGTCGTCCGACTGGCTGAGCGTGAGTCCGAGCAGGAGGTCGTTCCAGATGAATGTTGCCTGCAGGATGAAGATCGCGGACAGTGCACTTTTGGCGAGTGGCAGGTAGATGCGCCAGAAGATGCGCCAGGTCGATGCGCCGTCGATGACTGCGGCCTCGAACACCGAGTACGAGACACCTGTGAAGAAGTTACGCATCAAGAACGCGGCGAACGGCACGCTGATGGCGGTGTAGACGAGGTACATGCCGGTTCGGGTGTCGTACAGGCCGGTATTGGCATATCCGATGAACAGTGGCATGAGGATCATCTGCAGCGGGAAGATCGTGCTGCCAAAGGTGAAGACGAACCACAGGAAGCCGTGCCTGAGTCGCAGCGCCACGATCGCGAACCCGATGGCGGCACCGAGGACGACGGCGGTCAGCGGCGCGATCGTGCTGTAGAGAAGGCTGCTCGGGATGCTGTCACCGAGCTGGGCCTTCTGCCACGCATCACGCATGTTGTCGACCAGCGCGAAGTCGGGAAGCGGTGCCCAGACCCTCGCTGGGTCGTACAGTTCGGCCGGCTTCGACGCGTTGGCGACCAGCAGGTAGACGGGGGCGAGCCAGATGAGGCCGAGAAGGGTCAGAAACCCGGGTCGGATTACACGAGACATCACAACGTCCTCTCAACTCGTCGCTCGGCCGGAAAGCTGCCGTCGCAGGTAGATGATCGAGGCGGCGAAGGTGACAACGCTGAGGAAAACCGCGATGGCGGCACCCTGGCCGTAGTCACTGAGGACGAACGTCTCGCGGTACATCGTCAGGGCGAGGGTCTCCGACACCCGGCCCGGGCCACCTTGGGTCATGATCCACACGATGTCGAACGTCTTGAGGCTCGCAACGATCGACAGTCCGATCACGACGGTGGTGAGCGCACGCATCTGCGGCCAGACGATGCACCGGAACATTGTCCAGCCGGTGGCACCGTCGAGCCGAGCGGCCTCGACGGGTTCCCTGGGAATGGACTGCAACCCGATCACGAACAGCAGGGCGTTGACACCGACGATCTGCCAGGACGCCGCGCCGATCATGATGAACGTGTTCAGTGGGCCCTCAAGGAGCCACCTGGTGCTGGCACCGGGCAGGTTGAGGAACTCCAGTACTTGACCCAGGGCGCCTTGGGTCTGCAGCACGAATCCCCAGATGACGCCGACGGCGACGCCCGACACGGCGTACGGGATGAGAAACGGCAGCCGAATCAGGGTGCCAAAGCGACGTCCGTAGGTCAGCACCGCTATGAGCAGACCCAACGCCACGGGAAGGGTGATGCTGCCTACGACCCAGAGCAGCGTGTTGCCGACCGCCGTGAGGAACACGGAGTCGGAGACCATGTCCCGGTAGTTGCTCAGACCCACCCACACCGGGCTGCCTAAGCCGTTGTAGTCGGTGAAGCTGATGTACGTGGTCCACACGAACGGCAGGTACAGCAGCAGCGCCACGAGAAGCACCGCGGGCAGGCTGAACGCCCGCGCCGGCCATTCGTACGGGGTTTTGGTGCGCTGTTGTGCCGCACTGCGCTCACCGAGGTCGCTATCCGACCCCGGCGGTCGAACTGTGGTCGCCGTTCCGAGCGATCCGGACATGGGCTCTCCTTCGATCCGTGTGCCGTGGTGGGGCCATCCGGGAAACGGCCCCACCAACCCGACCTACCCCTGCTCGGCCCAGTAGGCGTCGGCGGCCGCCTGCACCTCCTTGAGCACCGGCATCGGGTCGCCGGGCTTGGTGACGAAGGCGCCGAATCCGTCGAGCGCGGCGGTCAGCACCGGCACGGGCGCGGCCTCGAAGTATCGGTTCATCAGCCTGTAGTCACCCTTGTTGATCTCGTCGCTGAGGCTGGCGAGGGTCTCGTCGCTGACCTCGGCCCTCGGGTTGAAGGAGAGTTCACCGCGAGCGTTCGCCCAGGCGGTCTGCGCCGGTGGGGTGAACCACCACGCCGAGTACCTCTCGGCCTCCTCGCGGTGCGTCGCGTCGGCAGCAGTGCACACCGGGCCGGCCTCGACGACCATCGGCCTGGTGGCGAGCGACGGGTCGACGTTGGGGATGACGAACATCCCGTAGTCCTTGTCGATCTCCATGCCGACTGACTTGAGGTTGCCGTTGAACCAGGTACCCATGTTGATCATGGCGACGTCACCGTTCTTGAGCATCACCTGCGGGTCGGTCTTGGAGCCCGGATCGCTGAAGTACCCCTTGTCGAGCATGGCCCGCCACTTGTCCATGACGCTGACCACACCAGGGTCGGTGTACTTCGCCTCACCCGTGGACAGTGCCTCGTAGAGCTCCGGGTCGCTACCTGTCAGGAGGGTCTGGAACCACGAGAATGTGAACAGGACGTTCGTCTGGTGAAACGGTGTGACGCCCGCGCCCTTGAGCCTCTCGGCAATGGCCTCGAGCTGCGCCCACGTGCTCGGGGGCGTGATGCCCTCCTGGTCGAAAATGCGCTTGTTGTAGAACATCACCCAGTAGCCGGCCTGCAGGGGGACGCAGTACTGTTTGCCGTCGACCGTGAAGTACTCACGGAGATCTTCGGGGACGTCCCCATCAGCGATGGCCTTGTCCCACAGAGACGTGGTTTCGGCGACCAGTCCCTGTCTGACGAGGTCCTCAAGTTCCTTGCCTGTGTGCCAGGTGAACAGATCGGGCTTTTCCTTGGTCCGGAACGAGGACCGGATGAACGCGGCGTACTGGTTGGCTTCGGAGTAGCCAACCGGCTCGAGCGCGAGGCCGATCTCGTCCTGGGAGACCTTGCTGACCTCCTCGAACTGCGGCTTCCAGGCCGCCTTGTCGTTGTAGAACTTCAGCGAGTCGACCGACCCGCCGGCGGTGTCGTCGGAGCTGCCCCCGCACGCGGCTAGGAGCATCGCCGATGCGGCTGCCACTGCGGCAACCGAATGACGCATCTTCATGGTCTTCACCTCATACTTTCGTGACTACCGGCCGGCCTTGCCGGTCGACGCGACGGGGGCAGGATCAGGTGTCGGATGTCCCCATCCGCTGCTTGACAAGGGAGAGAACGCTTTGCAGGTGCTGGTCGGTCAGCTTTGCCGCGGCCTTCGGGTCGCCACGCACGACCGCGTCGGTAATCGCTCGGTGTTCTGCGAGGTCCTGCCTTGCGTCTCCGTGGATACGGAGGATCTCACGTTGCTCCTGGGCGTGGGCGAAGAGCAGCGAATCGACGACCTCTGCGATGACCGGGTTGCCGGCGGCGGCCGCGAGTGCCCGGTGAAAGTCGAGGTTGACCGACCAGAGCTGCGCGTCGTCCTCCGCGATACAGCGGTCGGCCTCGGCGAGCGCGTCGGCCATACGCTGCACCTCGCGGGCTTCGCGGACCTCGGCGGCCGCGGCTGCGATGGATGGCTCGAAGAGCAGCCGTGCGCTCAGCAGCGCAACCAGTTGGTCGGCCGACGGCTTCATCATGACCGGGTTGGAGAGCACGAGCCTTCGCACGTTGGGCCCCACGTACACGCCGGAGCCGTGCCGAAGCTCGATCACGCTGGTGGCCTCCAGCCGTCGCAGGGCTTCCCGCAACGTGGGCACGGCGACTTGGAAGCGGGTCGCGAGCTCCCGGACAGAGTCGAACTGGTCCCCGGGCTGCAGCCCACGCTCGTGGATGAGCGCGACGAGGCCGGCTGTCAGATCGTCGGCGAGCCGACGCCGGGCGGGGGGCTGGAAGGGGCTCGTCGACGTGGTCATCGCGTCCCCTCTGCGTGAACGCGCGTCAGCGTCACGTTGACGAAGCGGGGACGGTAGATCGTCACGTCGTCGTAGAGGTCAGCGTTGGGGTCGAGGCTGTTGACGTTGTAGGTGAGCAGCAACTGGTTGCCGCGGCGCAGGTCAGGATGCTCGTGGGCGTTGTAGGTAATGATGTTTGGGTTGCCGTACGAGCCGGACTGCCCGGTTTCGGGCGTCTGGTAGAGCGTGGTGGCCCGGGTGAAGGGACCGTACGGCGTGCAGCTCATGTAGGCCACGACGTTGCGGCTGAACAGCTCGCTGGTGTCGTGCGTGACGAGCAGGTAGCCGTCCTTGAACCTCGTGACGCTGTACTCGTTGGCGACGCCGGACATGATGCGGGCGGAGGTCTGCTCGTCGGGCGACCAGCCGTCGCCGGTCCAGTAGGACCAGGGCTGGGTGAGGTCGTCTCCCGAGACTCGGGCGAGGTGCATGTACTTCGTCGCACCCTGATCTTCGACGCCGTATACATACGTGTCCTGGCCGCGGCGCTCGATCCACGACGCCCATTGGATGTCAGCCGACGACGGCATGGGTACGACCTCGCGCACGGCGTAGGTCTTCGGGTCGAAGCGCACCAGCTTGTTCTCGCGCCATTCCCAGTCCCACATCCCGGGCCCGAACACACCGAACTCGAGGAACATCACGTCGAGCGAGTCGCGCGTTTCGACACCGGCACCCAGCCAGTTCCACGTGTCTGCCTCGTCCGGGGGTACCAGCGAGTCGGGTTGCTCCGACGTTCCGCCAGTGACTGTCGTCAGCTTGTCACCCTTCTCGACGACGAAGGAGTTGTTGAGGAATGGGACTGATGTGGGTCGGGTCAGGTCGGGGTTGACCGGTCCGAGGAAGGTGTCCGAGAAGAGCCACAGCGTGCGTCCGCCGCTCTGGCGCACCGAGTACGTGCTGTCGCCACCAGTCCAGCCGACGCCTGAGTTGCCGTAGGCCTCGAATCGCTCGGTGAGCTCCGTATTGACGGCGGCCTCGGCCTGCCAGGTCGACCTGACGAGGCTGCATGTCGAGTCGCTCGGCGCGGTGACGTCAGGCCGCGCGGCGGCGGGAGCGGTGGTTAGCGCGACGACGGCCACGGCCGAGAGGCCGGAGGCGGACAGTCGCCGCAGGTTTCTCGCTGAACGCACGGGCATCTCCTAGAGATCGAAAGCCGGTGGTCAGGTGATTTAATCACTGGACATCTGGTGTGTCTACGGTGTGACAGAACTGTTTCCGATTCGGGCCCCCGCCACGACCCCTTGACCGCGGCAGCAACGGCCCGCGGGCGGGAGCGGCTGGTATGGCCGCCACCGGCCCGGTCAGGCGTTCCTGTCCGCACGCCGACCCGCCACTGATCGGCCGAAGGTCGGTGGCGTGACCCCGCACCCGCAATGCGCCACGTCAGACCCGGTCCGGTCGCTGTCGCCGAGGTCACCGGACCGGATATCGCCCCGGGATCGTGTCTGGTTCACTTTCATCCCGCACTGACGGACATGACGTCCGCCAGGTTGAGGGCCCGACACCGTACGCCTGCTTCATGACCGAACGGCGCCCCTATCCGTCCGACCTGTCCGACGCCCGCTGAGCCCTCATCACACCCCGCCTGACCGCCTGGCGACAAGCCCCCACTGACGCCGGCATCAGCGGACGTACTCCCACCCACGACCTGCGCGACATCCTCAACGCCATCCTGTACATCAGCCGCACCGGCATCGCCTGGCGCTACCTACCCCACGACTTCCCGCCCCACCCGACGGTCTACCGAACTCAATTACCAGCTCACCGGCCTCGTGCGTGACCACCACGGCCGCACCACCAAACCAACCGCGTCCATCATGGACAGCCAGAGCGTGAAGACCTCCACTAACGTCCCACTATCCACACAGGGCCCAGATGCCGGGAAGAAGATCATCGGCCGCAAACGCGGCATCATCACCGACACCCTCGGCCTCCTCCTCGCCGTCGCCGCCGCCAGCACCAGCGACAACACCATCGGCATCAACCTGCTTGACCAGGCCACCACCACCCACCCCACCCTCACCAAAACCTGGGTCGCCGCAGGCTTCAAAAGCCGCGTCGTCGAACACGGCGCCCACCTTGGCGTCGACGTCGAGACCGTCACCAAAGACCCGCAGGTCAAAGGCTTCAGCGTGGTCAAACGGCGATGGGTCGTCGAACGCACCCTGGGCTGGCTCATGCACCACCGCCGACTCGTGCGCGACTACGAAGCCCGACCCGACAACTCCCCCAGCATGATCACCATCGCCATGATGGACAACCTTGCCAAACGCCTCACCGCCGAAAACACCCAACCTGGCGAGAACCCCTACAACTACAACACACACAAAATACGTGAATCAGACGTCCTCTGATCTGGTGGTGGCCGATCTTGCCGAGGATTTCGCTGAGATTGGCTACCCGTTTTGGCCGGTGTAGCGGTTTCCGGGTGCCCCCGGCAAGGCAGTCATGCTTTGCACCGGAACCACGTCTTTGTGACCGTTTTACGCATATTTGGGGTGTGGTCGGGGGCATGGTGGTGGCGGAATCTCGGCGGGCGTCGGGGCGTTACACCCTGCGTACGGCCGTGGAGGTGCCCCGCCGATGGCGGATGCCAGCCGGGTCAGCTCCCGGGAATGGTGGTGGGCGGCCGGTCGTTACATCTGGACCCGGCGCCGTATGTGTGTGCCTCTCTGGTGAGGGCCGCGGTAGCCGACCCCCTCTTCTCTTCTTGTTCTTTTGAGCGCCGGACGGTGCTTGCACCCCTTTGCCGCCTGATCCCCCCTTCGGGCGTGCGTGACGGGTGTCGACCCCCGAATGGAGCATCCCCTGATGAACACGATTCTGCGTCGTAGTGTGCTTGGTATTGCTGGTCTGGCCCTGTCCACCGGTGTCGTCGCCGGCCCCCTGGCCACCCTCACCGACACCACCCCNACCCCCNCCNCGGCCGCNGCNGNNGTNCAGGNCGNGAAGCCGGACANNGNCACNCTGATCCCGCACGGCACCCANGGTGAGCAGTCNCGNATCGACCTGGGNGACGAGCAGGTCGCCAACGTGAAGGCCATCATCGAGGCCACGAAGNNCGCCGNCATGGANGAGCGNGCCGCNGTNGTGGCGATNGCTACCAGTTTGCAGGAGTCGAAGCTGGAGAACCTGGGACACCTGGGTGACCGCAACGATCACGACTCGCAGGGCCTGTTCCAGCAGCGCCCGTCGTCCGGTTGGGGCACGGTGGAGCAGATCACCGACCCCGAATACTCCACCACCGCGTTCCTGGACGGGCTGAAGCAGGTCGAGGGCTGGCAGGACATGCCGTTGACCGAGGCCGCTCAGACGGTGCAGGTGTCGGCGTACCCGTTCCACTACGCCCAGTGGGAGACCCAGGCCGCCGACCTGGTGGCCGAGCACTGGACCAGCTGACCCACCGACACCCACAAATAGCCAAGCCCCCACCCACAGACCTAACCCACACAAGGGGGAGAAAGACTGTTGGCCGGCACCCTAGTTCGGGTGCCGGCCAACAGCCATGTCCGGGGCTATCTGCGTGGGGAGGGCATGGCCGCGGCCACTGGCCTCGGGCCCACCAACGTCCTGTCCAACCTGTGTATAGGACATGTGTATGAACCCCGACGTAGGCAAGTCGATCAACGGGTCTCCCGCAGCAGTACGGTGCACTCGTGACGCCACCGGGCGACCTGTTGCTCGTCCGCGGCGTCAAGGGTTTGCAGGGCCTGCGCGAGCCGCTGCTGGGTGGCTGCGACCTGGTCGATCAGGTGCGGGTCGCCGTCGGCCTGTTCGAGTTGGTGGCGACGGGCGGACTGCGCGGACAGGGCTTGAGAGATCAGGTCGAGGACAACCTGGTGCGTGTGAGCCTGCTCGGGGGTAACGGCGGGGGCATCAAGCCGACCCAACAGAGGTGTCTGATCAGCCGAGGCGGGCATGTTGGTCCTCCGGGTGAAGGTGGGGCTGACGGCGAACGTGACCACATTAGGGCCACCGTTGGTGTGGGCGTAGCGGATCACTGAGGTGTTGGCGATGCCACCCACAACGTCCACGAACCGATGATGAGGAGCACCGCCCAGGCGAACAAGCGCCATCCCTGCATCACCGAAAGGTGAGCATCGCCGCTGGCCAGGGCGGGAAGACAGGATAGATCGGCTACCGACCCCTGCCGGTCGGGCGAGCCGTCAGAGCCCGGCGGCCAACGCGGCACGGATCGGGGCCGACTTCGCCGCCGCCTCCGCAACCTCGGCCTCCGGATCGCTGCCCCAGGTGATCCCACCACCGGCCCACACGTGCAGGTGGTCGGCGTCAGCCGCAGCAGTGCGAATAGTCAAACCAAGGTCGACTCGGCCGGAGGTGACCCAACCCAGCGCGCCCATGCTGGCCCCACGACCGACCGGCTCCAAAGCAGCGATGTGGTCCAGGGCGGCGAGCTTCGGGGCCCCGGTGACCGACCCACCAGGGCAGACGGCCCGCAGCAGATCCGCCAGGCCGATCCCCTCGGCGACCGCCGCGGAGACGGTCGACTCCGCTTGCCACAGGTCGCACCACCGGCGTACGGCGAACAGCTCGTCAACCGCGACGGTGCCGGTACGGGCGAGCCGAGCCAGATCATTGCGCTGCAGGTCAACGATCATGACATGTTCTGCGCGTTCCTTTGCGCTGGACAACAGCGCGGCCCGGCCGGCGGCGGTGGCCGGGCGGGTGCCCTTGATCGGCCGGGTGATCATCCGTCCGGCCGTGACCTCTACGAGGGTCTCCGGGGAGGCGCAGCCAATCGCCCACCCGGCACCGGTGAGTACGCCCGCATATCGGGCACCCGGCAGCGCACCGAGGCGGGCTAGGGCGGGCAGCGGATCACCGGTGTAGCGGGCGGCAGCGTGTCCCACGAGATTGGCCTGGTAGACATCCCCACGGCCGATTGCCGCCCGGACGGCACGCACTGCGTCGGCGTGCTGCCGTGGGGTCCAGCTCTCCGCCCAGGCGCCGAGCCACCAGTCCGAGGACCGGCGGTGGGTCGGACGGCTATGGGACGTGGCAGCGTGGCCGTAGACGACGACAGCTACCTCGGGCAGTGCGGGGGCCGGTGTCGCCGGGCCAGGGCCGCGGCCGACCCCCAGCGCGCCGGCCGCGGCCGACACATAGAGGGCAGCCCCGCATACCCGCTCCGGGGCGTGTCCCGCCGGCCGAGCGAGATCGTCCAGGGCGAGACCGTGGGCGGCGAGGAACTCCTGGGCCAGCGCCGCCGGATCACCGCCGTCGCCGATGCGCCACTCCCAGCGGGCGCGTTCGATATGGGCGTGCCGGCAGGCCCGCGGCGCGGCCGGCGGAGCGACCGTCACCTCCGCTGGAAGCGTTTCCACGCTATCCGGTCCATTCCATCTCAACCGTTCAGTGGATTTTCCACGCGGCACGCGCACACCCGCTCGATGCTGGTCACTTGAACTTGGTACTGTGCGTCACTGGCCATGTGAACCATGACACAGTTCCCCCACCCTCCGGAGAACCCCGATGTGCCAGCACCAACCCACCTGCCCCTCTGCCGACGCCACCGACCGGGATGCCGCCAAAGTCATCGCTTGCTTTCCTGAACAGGGCTGGAGCTTGCTCTGCAACGGGGTCATCAGCTTCGAGGACACCGGCGAAATACTCCCCGACGGACGCAGCATTGCCCCGCACCGCGGCCCAGCACGCCACGCCCTCGTCGCCTGACGGCCACTCACAGTAGTCATCTGGTTCCGTCGCCCCCAGGCTAGCCGCCCGAACAGGCCACCGGCCCGGGAGTGACACCAACCGGCCGGGCGGAGAGCCCCGCCCGGCCCCCGTCGGCCGTCTCTCACTCCTCAAACGCCTGCGGTGCGGGACAGGAACACACCAGATTCCGGTCACCGTACGCGCCGTCGATCCGCCGCACCGGCGGCCAGTACTTCCCCAGCCGATTCCCCGCCGGGTAGGCCCCGACCGACCGCGGATACGGATGCGACCACTGGTCAGCCGAGACCATCGCCGCCGTGTGCGGGGCGTTCACCAACGGATTGTCCGCCGCCGGCCACTCCCCCGACCCGACCTTGTCGATCTCGGCCCGGATCGCGATCAACGCGTCGCAGAACCGATCCAGCTCGGCGAGATCCTCACTCTCCGTCGGCTCCACCATCAACGTCCCCGCCACCGGGAACGACATCGTCGGCGCGTGGAAACCGTAGTCGATCAGACGCTTGGCCACATCATCGACGCTGACGCCCGTCGCCTTCGTCAACGGCCGCAGGTCCAGAATGCACTCGTGCGCCACCAGGCCCTTGTTACCCGCATACAACACCGGGAAAGCACCGCGCAGCCGCGCCGCCACATAGTTGGCCGCCAGCACCGCCACCCCCGTGGCCCGGGTCAGCCCAGCCGAACCCATCATCCGCAGGTACATCCACGGAATCGGCAGGATCCCGGCCGACCCGTACCGGGCCGCCGACACCGCCGGCCGAGGCGAATCCGCCACGAGCGGGTCACCCGGCAAGAACGGCGCCAGATGCGAGCGCACCGCCACCGGCCCCACACCCGGCCCACCACCACCATGCGGGATGCAGAACGTCTTGTGCAGATTCAGGTGCGACACGTCCGCACCGAACCGCCCCGGCTTGGCGAACCCAACCAGGGCGTTGAGGTTCGCCCCATCGACATACACCTGCCCGCCCGCGTCGTGCACCTTCGCGCAGACCTGAGCGATACCCGTCTCATACACGCCATGCGTCGACGGATACGTCACCATGATCGCGGCGAGCGTCTCCCGATGCGCATCAATCTTGGTGTCGAGGTCAATCAGATCAATGTTGCCGTCGGCGTCGCAGCCGACCACCACCACCCGCATCCCCGCCATCACCGCCGACGCGGCGTTCGTGCCATGCGCCGACGACGGAATCAGGCACACATTCCGGTGCTCCGCATCCCGCGACCGGTGATACGCGCGGATCGCCAACAGCCCCGCCAACTCCCCCTGCGAACCAGCGTTGGGTTGCACGCTGACCGCGTCGTACCCGGTCACCTCCGCCAGCCAGCCCTCCAACTGAGCGATCAGCTCCCGGTACCCGGCGGTCTGCGACTCCGGCGCCAACGGATGCACCTGCGCAAACTCCGCCCAGCTCACCGGCTCCATCTCGGTGGTCGCGTTCAGCTTCATCGTGCACGACCCCAACGGAATCATGCCCCGGTCCAAGGCATAGTCGAGGTCCGCCAGCCGACGTAGATACCGCAGCATCGCCGTCTCCGACCGATGGGCAGTGAACACCGGGTGAGTGAGGAAGTCCGACGTACGGGCCAGCGCCGCCGGCAACTCCGTATCCACCGCACCGGTGAATACGGGCACCCCGAACGCCGCCCACACCGCCGCGAGATGCGCCTCCGTCGTGGTCTCGTCGCAGGAAACACCCACCCGGTCGGCGTCCACCAGTCGTAGGTTCACCCCCCGCCGCGCGGCGGCCTCCACCACCTCGGCCGCCCGACCCGGCACCACCGCCGAGACAGTGTCGAAGAACAGAACATCCGCAACATCCACCCCACCCGCGCGCAACCCGGCCGCCAGCCGCGCCGCCATCGCATGGGTCCGTGCCCCGATCGCACGCAACCCGTCTGGACCGTGGTACACCGCGTACATCCCGGCCATCACCGCGAGCAGCACCTGCGCAGTGCAGATGTTGCTCGTCGCCTTCTCCCGCCGGATGTGCTGCTCCCGGGTCTGCAACGCCAACCGGTACGCCGACTCCCCGTCCGCATCCCGCGACACGCCAACCAACCGTCCCGGCAACATCCGCTGCAAGCCCGCGCGGACCGCCAGATAGCCGGCGTGCGGGCCACCGAAGCCCATCGGTACCCCGAACCGCTGGGTCGTGCCGACAGCGATGTCAACACCGATCTCCCCCGGCGGACGCAGCAGCGTCAACGCCAGCAGGTCGGCGGCCACCGTCACCAACGCGCCCGCGGCATGCGCGGCGCCGACCACCGCGGCGTGGTCCCGCACCGCCCCAGACGCCCCTGGATACTGCACGTGCAGGCCGAAAAACTCCGCCGGCAGCTCCGCACTATCAAGGTCAACCACCTGCACGTCAATGCCGAGCGGCTCGGCCCGACCGGCGATCACCGCCACCGTCTGCGGCAACGTGTCCGCATCCACCAGATACACCTGGCTCCGGCTGCGGCTCGCCCGCCGCGCCAGCGTCATCGCCTCGGCCGCCGCGGTGCCCTCATCGAGCATCGAAGCGTTCGCGGTTGCCAAGCCGGTCAAATCGGTGACCACGGTCTGGAAGTTCAGCAACGCCTCCAGCCGACCCTGGCTGATCTCCGGCTGGTACGGCGTGTATGCGGTATACCAGCCGGGATTCTCCAACACGTTGCGCCGGATCACCGCCGGAGTGTGCGTGCCGTAGTAGCCCAGACCGATCATCGACACCGCAACAGTGTTGCGCTCAGCCAGCGCCCGCAGCTGAGCCAACGCCTCCGACTCACTGGCCGGCGCCGGCAAGTCCAGGGTGCCTGACCACCGGATCGCTTCCGGAATCGCTGCATCCATCAGCTCGTCAACAGTGCCGTAGCCGACGACCTCCAACATCCGGCGTTCGTCTTGCGAATCCGGACCGATATGACGGGCGGCGAACTGCTCAAGGGACATAGGGCGCTCCCCGGGGATGAGGTCGACAGGTCGGCCTCCCCCTCTGTCGCGCCCACAGACGCTCCACAGTGCCTACCCGTGAGGTCCTTTTGCCTGAGAGGTTCCGGGGAGGATTTGCCCCTTCGGCGCCGCGCCGGGTGGTTTCCGGGCGGTCTCTCCCACACGGGTGCGACCGGCACGACCAACGCTACCAGCGCCCATCCCCACCCGAGCGTCCCCACCCGGGGCCATTACCGACCGCCCAACGGCCCACCACGGTCAGCTCATCACCGCCGGGCCATCCGCGCCAAGCTGGACGGCACCCAGCCGGTCGGCCAACACCGGCAAAACCCGCCCCAGCGGGGCGTCCACCGTCACCGCCGCATATGCATCGCCGCGAGTCGGGCCCTGATTAACAATCGCCACCGGAATACCCAAACTCGCTGCCCGCACCACAAACCGCCGCCCCGACATAACCGTCAGCGATGAACCAAGCACCAGCAGTAGCCGCGCGGACTCCACCATTGTGAAACAGCGGGCCACCCGCGCCGCCGGCACCGACTCCCCGAAGAACACCACGTCCGGCTTCAACACTCCCGTGCCGCACTGAACGCAATCGACCATACGGAAATCCGCCACCGCCGAATCAGCGAGATCCACGTCACCATCCGGATTAACCGCCGACACCCGCGCCGCAAACCCTGGATTCGCCTCCGCCAACCGCTGATGCAGCTCCCACCGCGACACCCCAACCCCACAATCCAGGCACACCACCTCGTCCAAACGCCCATGCAACTCCACCACCCCACTACTGCCCGCAGCGGTGTGCAACCCGTCCACGTTCTGCGTGACAACCCCGTCCACCACACCAGCCAGCTCCAAGCGAGCCACCGCCCGATGCCCGGCATTAGGTGCCGCCCGGGCGATCGTGTGCCATCCCAGGTGACTCCGCGCCCAGTACCGCCGCCGCGCCAACGGATCCCGCGTAAACACCTGATACGTCATCGGAGAATGCCGCCGGGCCGCCCCACTAGGACCCCGATAGTCCGGGATACCCGACTCGGTGGACAGGCCAGCACCGCTGAGCACCACCACCCCACCACCCGAGACCAACCCCGCCAGTACGTCAACCTGTTCGCTCACCAGAACCATGCTGCCGCGTCCGCAGCCACCTGCCCACTCTCGCCGCCACTCAACTCACCCGCCGCCGCGCCCGCCGCGCCGCCAGCTCATCCCCCCGCACCTCCACCGGAGCCGGCACCGCCGACTGCGGCGCCACCGACTCCGCCGGCAAATGCGACAACGACCCCTGAACCTCCTTGAACGCGCCACCGATCGCGATCCCAAACACCCCCTGGCCGCCCTGCAACAGGTCAACCACCTCCTCCGGGGAACGGCACTCGTACACCGTCGTCCCGTCAGAGATCAACGTGATGCCCGCTAGGTCCGCCACCCCCCGCGATCGCAACGCCTCAATCGCCTTCCGGATGTTCTGCAACGACACCCCAGCGTCTAGCAGCCGCTTGACCACCTTCAACACCACAAGGTCCCGGAACGAATACAACCGCTGGGTTCCCGAACCCGACGCGTCCCGCACCCCCGGCACGACCAGATCAGTCCGCGCCCAATAGTCCAGCTGCCGGTAACTGATACCCACCGCATGGCAGGCCGTTACACCCCGGTAGCCAACCTCGCCGTCCCCGTCGATCGCCGGCGCACCCGGCCCCGAATCGGAATCCCACGGCTCCTGCATCCGGATAACCTCCCCGCCGTGCGGTGCCACGCCCACGTCGAGACGAGCACCCCTCGATACGGTCACCCTAACGCCGCACCCGACGGTAACCAGGCAAGAACAACACGACACGCCGCGCCCACAACACGCCCAAAGAAACCGTCACCAACAGTGACGACACCGCAACCACCTGCGACCACCGGGATCCACCGGCCAGCCAGCACAATCCTCCGGACTCGTCAGCCGGCGAAGTCCTCCGGACTCACCTGGTCCAAGAACTCCCGGAACTTCTCCACCTCGTCCTCCTGCTCGTCCGGAATCACAATCCCGGCCTCACTGAGAACCTCGTCAGCGCACCGAATGGGCGCCCCCACCCGCAACGCCAACGCGATGGAATCACTCGGCCGAGCCGACACCCGCACCCCGTCACCGAGCAACAGATCAGCGAAGAAGACATTCTCCTTCAACTCGGTGATCTCCACCGCCTGCAACGGTGCTTCCAACGCCGCCAACACGTCCCGAAGAAGATCGTGTGTCAATGGCCGCGTCGGCTTGACACCCTGCTGCTCGTAGGCGATCGCCGTCGCCTCGACCGCGCCGATCCAAATCGGCAGATAACGGTCTCCCTCGACCTCCCGAAGCAGGACGATCGGCTGGTTGCCCGGCAGCTCCACCCGAACCCCGACCACGCTCAGCTCGCGCACCGCCGCCTCCGTGTCGTTGTCACCTACGCCGCACCGCACCCCTTCTGTGCACGGTACACGGACCGCGACCCGGCCGTCCCACGCGCGGCACGCGCCGCAAAGGGGTTACCCCGGCAAGCCTACGGCACGCGTCACCGGGCAGATCTTTCCGCACACACCCACCCGGCCAGGAGACAGCCAGGTGGCAGTCCTACCGTCCCAACGTCGAACGCAACCCCACCCGCACCAACGCCGCGTGCAAGCGCTGCGACAACGCCACCAACTCCCGCGCCGTCTCCGCCGCCCGTGCCCGCGCCGCCGGATCACTCTGCCGCGCCAACGGCGTCACCAACTGAGCAAACAACCCCACCTCACGGTCCGCCGCCAACCGATACCCCCGCAGGTGCCGCGGCTCCAACCCGTACGCCGCCAGACCCGCCACCGCCTGCGCGATGATCAACGCATCCCCGTCATACCAGCCCGGCGGATCCGTCACCACCACACCAAGCCGCTCCAGCTCCACCAGCGTCGCCTCATCAACACCGCTGCGGGCAATCAACTCGGCCCGATCCAACCGCATCCGCGACGAATCGGCCTCCGCCGACTGCCCCGGCACCTCCCCACCCGGGCCCACCGCCACCAACGCCGGCCGAGAGCGACCCGGTTGCTCACCCGTCGCATCCCAGACCGCCAGTTGCTCACGGATCACCCGCAGCGGCAGATACTGATCCCGCTGCGCGGTCAACACAAACCGCAACCGCGCCACATCATCCCGGCTGTACTTCCGGTACCCCGCCGCCGTCCGCTGCGGTTCCACCAGGCCTTCAGCCTCGAGGAACCGCAACTTCGACAACGTCGCATCCGGGAATTCCACCCGCAACTGGGCCAGCACCTCACCGATGCTCATCAACGGCTGCGGACGGGGTGACCCCGGCGCAGCGGACGCCGCAGGCTCACTCACCCCCGGCCGGCCCCCTCCTCGGGCCGCGGACCGGCCAGGAACACCACCCGGAACTTACCGATCTGCACCTCGTCGCCGTTGCTCAAGGTGGCCGCCTCGACCCGCTCCCGGTTCACGTACGTCCCGTTCAAGCTCCCCACATCCCGGACCGTGAACGTCCCACCATCCCGGTGAAACTCCGCGTGCCGCCGCGACACCGTCACGTCATCCAGGAAAATGTCACTGTCTGGATGCCGCCCACTGGTCGTCACATCGTGATCCAGCAAGAACCGGGCACCCGCGTTCGGCCCCCGCCGCACCACCAGCAGAGCCATCCCCGGTGGCAACGAACCGGACATCCGGTTCGGCATCACATCGGGATCCGGCCCCTCCAGGGCCTCTTCGAGCGAGCCGAGATTGAGCGTCGAAGTGACGTCGAGTGGGGGAAACTCGTCGTCTGGGCGCGTCATGGGACCACCTCACGGATCTATTCGGTCAGCGTCGGGTAAGAGCGGGTCTGGCCGCCGGGCATTCTCGCACCCGGCGGCTGGCTCCCCGTGCCAGGAAGGCAACTACACAACGCTCAACTATCGGATTCTCGGTCGACTGGGCGAGCCTAGCCAGCGCCGAAAAGCAGGGCAACCGGACGCGCGGAACCAACCCCCGCACCGGCAGAAGGGCACCACTCAGCCCTCGGTGAGCTCGCGATACGCACCCGCCGACAGCAGGCTGTCCAGCACACCTTGATCAGCCACGGTGACCTCAAACAGCCAACCCGCAGCATACGGATCACTATTGATCAACTCGGGAGTGTCGGCCAGCGCATCATTGCACGCCGACACCGTCCCACCGACCGGAGCGTAGATCTCCGACACGCTCTTCGTCGACTCGATCTCACCTACCGAATCGCCGGCGGACACCGCCGACCCCACCTCGGGCAGTTGGACGAAGACGATGTCACCCAGCGCGTCCTGCGCGAAGTGCGTGATACCAACTCGCACCACGCCGTCGCCACCACCCGCAACCCACTCATGCTCGGCGGTATACCGTAGATCCTCAGGAATCACCAGTTGTGTCCTTCATCCCATCGTGCGCCAGCCTCCACGTGCCGGCGCAACCGCGCCACCAGTCACGTAATCGGACGGGCGTGTTCCAGCTCGATCGGGGCGTGCAGCGCCGAAACCTCGGCCACCTCACGATCCTCGACGATCACCGTACCGCCGTCACCGTCGACTGTCGCCACCACCCCGCCTGGAATGTTCAACGCCGTACGCATCGTTGCCGGATCCCCGATCACCGTGATCGTATACGGCCCCGTCAACAACCGCCCATCCACGAACAGGGAACCATTCTCCCCATCCAGGAAATATGTCGAAGCGATGATCCGTACCGTCACCCGGTCCCCACCGGAAATCTGCATCGCCTCCGCGCCCGCGCCCCGCAACTCCTGCACCGCGTCCAACACCCGGATCGCCGAAATCGCCGCCGCACCACCGGGCTCAAACCGCACCACCAACCCCGGCCCCTGCGCCGGCAGCGTCCCCGCCAGAATCCCCAACTCATCCGCCCGCCGCGCTGCCTCCTCCAACGCGGCCTGCCGGCCCTGCTCCCCCGATCGCAGCTGCCGCTGGCTGTCCTCCAACGCCGCGATGTCCTGTCGCAGCCGATCCTCCCGAGCATTCAGGTCATACAGAATCCGCACCAGGTCCTCCTGCCGTGTCGCCGAGGTAGTCGGATCCGTTGATGTCGTCCGCAACTGCTCCACCAGCGTGAACCCCAGCAACGCCAGCAACACGAAAATCATCACGGTGGCCGGACTCGTCCGCCGCCACCCGCCGATCAGGGCAAGGGCGGAGGTGAATGGACGCCCCGCCGAAGCATCCAGCCTCGACTCAGCCCCCGCCGAGGCCGGCGGCGGCTCTGGATCCACCTCCGGCGCTAGCGGACTCAACTCATCCGGATCCGGCGCGTCCGGACGCGGATCCGGCTTCTCCACCTGCCCCGGTGGAGGCAGCGGACCCGGCCGGTCCGGCCACCCTGTCCCCGTCTCGGTGTGCTCGTCACCACTCATCACGACAAACCTACGCCCGGAACAGGTGCCGACGGATCGCCGCCACATTCCCGAAGATTCGAACCCCCAGCACCACCACCACACCCGTGGAAAGCTGGCTACCCACCCCCAGCTGGTCCCCCACGTACACGATCAGACCAGCCACCAACACGTTGGAGATGAACGACACCACGAACTGCTTGTCATCAAAGATCCGATCCAGCTTCGCCCGCACGCCACCGAACACCGCGTCCAACGCTGCCACCACGGCAATCGGCAGATACGGCTGCAACGCCCCCGGCACCGTTGGATCGAGCCACAGCCCGAGCAGCACGCCCGCAAGTAGCGCCAACGCGGCAATCATCGACTACCTCCGAAATCGGGAGCCGTCGGCGAACCCGACGCCCCGGGACTGACCGGCCGCCCCGATGGCGTCGGACTAGCCGGTGGCTGCGCGTACTGTAGTCGTGGGTCCGGCGCGGCGGGCAGTGCCAGGTCATCGGCGTCCCGCACCTCGAACGCCACCCCCGTATCCGCCGCTACCTGCTGCATCGTCGCCGCGATCCGGGTCTGCGCGAACCGCTCCCGCAACTCGTCCGAGCCGATGGCCGACACCTCATACGGTCCCGTCACCGGCCGAAAGTCGACCAGAATCGCCTGCCCTGCCGACCGAATCGTGGACGTTGCCGTCAACCGCTGCCCGTTGATCGAGATCGCCTCCGCCCCCGATGCCCACAGCCCGTTCGCGACCCCCTGTAGGTCCAGGTAAATCACCCGCGGTGGTCCCAAAGCCGGATCCGACACGATCTGCTGGTCCGGCGGAGCATCGGCCAACCGCACCACCACACCGTCCCCACTCACCCGGCCCAAACCGGTGCCCGCCTCCAGCTCATGCAGCTGCTCCGCCTCGGTGCCGAGCGCAGCAGCCCGCTGCCGGGCCACCTCCACCCGCAATTCGTCGGCCCGCTCAGACAGCTGGTCGGTCTCGCTCTCCCGCTGCTCGATCTGCGCCACCAGACCCTCCCGGGCCTGTTGGCGCCCCGGCGCTGCCGCCACGGTCTGCCGGTACGCCACCGCGAACAGAAGTCCGAGCACCACAAGGACGATGAGGCTCACTGCCCGGACTGATCGGCGCCACCTCACCGCCGCCCCCAGTTGGCGGCGGGCGGCCGCGTCGGCGTACCCCGGATCGAGTGGATTGCGGAACAGCTCGGTAAGGAAGTCCGGCGCGTACGTCCGCCCGGTCGGCTCCCGGCTCTCCGGTCGCAGCTGCGAATCGGTCATCGTGCCCTCGCTGCCCGCACCAGTCGCCCGGCCTGCACCACGTACATCGCGCCAGCGACCCAGTACAAGGTCAGGCCCCACCAGGCCAGGCTCCAACCAACCGCGCTGGTGACTGTTGTGGGCGCCGCCTTCGCCAACAACAGGACTGGGAACGCGGCCAACAACAGAAACGTCGCCGTCTTGCCCACATAGTGCACCGGCGGCGGCCCGTATCCGTAGCGACGTAACGTGCCGAGGGAGCCCAACAGCAGCACTTCACGGGCGAGCAGCGCCGCCGTGAACTGCCACGGCACCACCTCACGAACGGTGAACGCGACCAGCGTGGCCAGGATGTAGAGGCGGTCCACGAACGGATCAAGTAGTTCGCCCAGCCGGCTCACCTGCCGCAGTCGCCGGGCGACCCAGCCGTCCACCCAGTCGGTGGTGCCGCCAACCGCCAGCACCGCGATCGCGGCGACATCGGCGCGGGCCACCAGGAGTAAGTAGAGGAACACCGGAACACCGAGCAACCGGACGAAACTGATCACGTTCGGCAGCGTGAAGACCTGGTCGGAGGCCTGCGGAGTGCCAACTCGAGCCGGCCGCTGCGACACCGAACCTCCTCCACTGCGCGCTTCGGCGCCCGACCCACACCTGCCAGCCGCACTGCCGGGTCGGCAGGCACTGGCACTGCGACCCCAGCGCGGGACCGACCCTCTGGACGCGGCCCGTGATCTCAGATGATCGCGGGCCGGGCAAGTTGCGCTGCCACTATATCCGCACCGTCACGGCGTCGATGTGCTGTGTCAGGGCGGATTACGTGTGATGTCTGAGTGTGTGGTGACACACATTGTCTAATGCAGCCTAGGATACTAGGGTTAATTTTCATCCCGGTGGCAGCCCCAGCCGGGGCGAACACCACCGGTTACGGCTCCCCGGCCACCCCACGGCCGCGATACTGACCGCGGGGGTGACGGAGTGAACTCGTCGAATGGCGCCGCGGTAGTAGTCGGCGTGGACGGGTCCGAGCAGGCACGGCGGGCCGTACGCCTCGCGGCCGCCGAGGCCGCCCGCCGCAACCGGATGCTGCGGATCGTCCACGGCTTCATCTGGCCACTCCTGCGCGTACCGCTGGGAGCACCGCCCGGCGGACCGCCCGGATCCGGCCTCCGCCACCAGGCGGAGCAGCTGGTCGCCGAAGCGGTCGCCGAAGCGGAAGCGACCGCGCCCGGCCTCCGCGTCTCCGGTGAAATCATCGACGGCGAGGCCGCCGCCGTACTGGTCGGCGAAGCGCAGAACGCCGTGCTGATCGTGTTAGGTGACCGGGGTATGGGCGGGTTCGCGGCCCTGGTCATCGGTTCGGTCGCGGTACAGGTCGCCACCCACGCCGACTGCCCGGTCCTGGTCGTCCGCGGCACGGACCGCACCGCAGGGCCGGTGATCGTCGGGGTGGACGGATCCGCGGTGTCCCCTCCCGCCGTCGAATTCGCTGCCGAGCAGGCGTCCCTGCGCGGCAGCGACCTCGTGGCGATCCACGCCTACCTGCACCCGGTCGCCAGCGAACCCGGCGACATGCAGCCTCTCGTCTACGACGAGGAGAAGTTGCGCCACGAGGAACGCCGAATTCTCGCCGAGTCCATCGCCGGGCTGGCCGAGCGGTGGCCGGATCTCACCGTCCACCAACGAACTGTCCGTGGGCGGCCGGCGCCGATCCTCACTGAAGCGTCCCAGCAGGCCCAGCTACTGGTGGTCGGCGGACATGGACGCGGTGCACTCACCGGCCTGCTGCTGGGCTCGGTCAGCCAGTCCGCACTGCACCACGCCGACTGCCCCGTCGCGGTTGTCCGCGCTCCCGCCTGATCCGCTTGCCGCGGTTGGTCACCACCCGGACGGGTAGACGGCCGGCAGATAACACTGCTGCGCACAACCGAGGAGGCGCCCAGATGCCAGCACCACAGCCAGGGAACCACGCGTACGGCCAGCACGGCGGCGACCCGATATGAGAGGCGGAGCCCTAGCCGACGGGGCGATCGCCGGCGCGGCCGGCACCACCGCCCTCAACGTCGTCACCTATCTCGACATGACTCTGCGAGCCCGACCAGCGAGTACCACCCCAGAACGCAGCGCCGGCCGGGTCGCCGAGGTGACCCACCTCAACCTCGGCCCCGAGCCCCAGGCGAGCAACCGTCGCTCGGGGCTCGGCCCGCTACTCGGCTACGGCATCGGAATCGCTGCCGGTGTCGGCTTCGCCCTGCTGACCCGTGGCCGACCAATGCCGCTGGCCCTGGCCAGTGGGCTGCTCGGCGGCGGGGTGATGACCGCCTCCGGCGGCTCGTACGCCGTCTTCGGAGTCAGCGATCCACGAACCTGGAGCCGTGGGGACTGGCTGTCCGACCTCATCCCACACCTGGCTTACGGCCTAGTCGCCGCGGCGACCTGGAATCGCCTCCGCGTGCCACATGTGTGAGGCGTACCGGCCGCGCCGCCCGCCCTTCCATCGCAGGGCGGGCGGCACCGATCAGCTGTCGTCCTCAGCAACCGGCTCGCCCGGGGGCCCATAGCCGGAGACCTGGCCCCGGGGCACCGGACGTCCCCGGTCACCCTGCGACGAGCCGCGGTTACGGGGATGACCCGTCGGACCGGGTCCCTTGGTGTCCTGCACGTTCGAGCCCCGGGCACTACGCCGAACTTCCTGCTGCTGCGGGTTCGTCACCGCTGTCTCCTTCCCGCTGAGCGGCGGCGCACACGGCGGCGCCTCCACCCCCGGATACCCGCCAACGTCACCGGACATGCAACGGGCTAATCCGGCCTACGTCGGGTACCCCCCGCCGGTGGGAGACAGCCAGAAGACAGCGCGGGTGCTGCTAGAGCGACAAGGACAGACCTACACCGAGGAGGCCGGGATCCGGTTGGCCGACCGGCCCGGCCCGCTCTACCAGCTGTTGGTGCTCACCACCCTGCTGAGCACGCGAATCCGCGCCGGCGTTGCGGTGGCCGCCGCCCGGGAACTCTTCGCCGCCGGCTACCGCACGCCGTCGGCGATGGAGGCGGCGACCTGGCAGGACCGGGTTGACGCGCTCGGGCGCGGGCACTACCGGCGCTACGACGAGCGGACCGCCACGATGCTCGGCACGGGCGCACGACTCTGCCTGGATCGGTGGCAGGGCGACCTGCGCCGGCTACACCACACCGCGCAGGGCCAGCCAGCGCAGCTGCGCCGCTTGCTCACCGCTTTTCCGGGCATCGGGCCCACCGGCGCGGACATCTTCCTCCGCGAGGCCCAGGCGGTCTGGCCGGACCTACGTCCCTTCGCCGACCGACGCACCCTTACCGGTGCCGAGAGGTTGGGCCTGCCGCAGACTCCGCAACGGCTGGCCGGCCTGGTGGCGGAGGCGGAATTCGGCCGCTTCGCCTCCGCCCTGGTGCGGGTCGCGCTCGGCGAGGAATCCGCTGGTGCGGTGACGCGGGAGGCGCGCCGGTGAACGGTCACTTCGTTGCGTCGCCACGGGGCCGGGTGAGGTGCCACACCAGCAGCGCCGCGAGCACGGCAAGCACGATCAGGCCGGCGGTGACGCCCTCGCCGTCCGGCTGATCCCGGCCAGTCGTACCGAAGTAGATGACTGCCAGCCCGGTCAACACCGCCACGGCGGTTCGTACTCCTCGGTCCCTCACAATCGGTGACCCTAGCCAGCACCAGCCGTGAAGGGTGGCAAACTACCTTTTTCCCCTGAACGGGGTCAGTCGACCTCCAGGTCGTCGAGCGAAATCTTGTGACTCATCAGCCAGCGCGCCAATGCCGACATTCCGAACAGCCACAGCGGCGCTGACTCAGTCGTTCCGCTGGTAGCAAAGATCGCGAACCGGAGATCGGGCGCGCGGTAGGCCTCGATCCGCCACCGGTGTTGCCGGTCCCGCCAGATCGCTGAAGGGTCCATGCTCAGACGCTACCGAGCTGGCCCCACGTGCGGGGCCAGCTCAGGGACCCGATCGCAGCACAGCTCCGGCTCCGGCTCCGGCTCCGGCTCCGGCTCCGGCGAGAAGAGCACTGCCCCCGAGGTCTAAGCCTCGGGGGCAGTGTGGGGTGCCGGTGTGCAGGTCGCCTCTCGGCGCGTGGCGCGTGGCGGCTCCAGCCAAACGGTATTCCGCGACGGCTTATTGGTGAGGCCCGGGGACACTGGACACACCGACACCCGTGTCAACAGCGTACCCGCCCCGGACCTTCCTACCGGGGCGGGTGACGACGGCCACTGCCCGTACTGGTACGTGGGACCGCCGTGCAAGTCGAGCGACTCCCCCCGCTGGTTTCGGTGGGTGACAGCACCACCGCTAGAGCATCCTAGGATCCTGGATGGGTAGCGGTAGTCGTGAAGATCGGTAGCGATTCAGCACGGCCCGATGACCTCCTTCAGTTGCTCGCCGATCTCGCGGCGAGCAACTGAGTCAGCGCGGGCGGGCGTTCCTCCACCGGGGCAGCCCCGCCAGCGCTGACAGCGCCAACCGCACCGGCATCCGGGAGAGCAATTCATCGAAGCCAGCCCGCCCCTGGCAGAAGGCGACAAAGGCCCGCCAGCCCGGCGGCGTCGCCAACAGCCCGTGGAACAGCCCCGGCCGACGCGAGAACGTCTCCAGTAGCCGCTGGCCCGCCCGCATCGACGGGACCAACTCCCCGGCAACCGCCGATTCGTACCGGCCCAGCTCATCAGCGGCGACCGCCGCCCCCGCCAACGCACCAGAACGCAGGGCGTAGCTGATCCCCTCCCGGCTCCACGGCTCCAGCAGCCCCGCCGCGTCTCCCACCACCAGAACCCGCCCTCGGCGCAGCGGCGAGTCCTCTTGCCGACACCGGGTCAGGTGCCCGGAATCGTGTGCCGGCTCGATCCCGGCCAGGCCCAGCCGGTCCACGAACGACCGCAAGTAGGCCCGGGTCCGCTCCCCCGACCCCCGCGCCGCAATCACCCCCACCGTCAGCATGTCGTCCTTCGGAAACACCCAGGCGTACGAGCCGGGTAGCGGGCCCCAATCCACCAGCACCCGGCCCTGCCAGCGGGCCCGCTGGGCTGGTGGCACCGGCAACTCCAACTCCAACCCCAGGTCGACCTGCCGGTGTCGCACCCCCACATGCCGTGCGGTCACTCCAGCGGACCCGTCGGCGCCGATCACTGCCCGCGCGGTCACCGTCTCCCCGTCGGCCAGCCGCACGCGGACCCGTTCCGGCTCCGACTCGACCGCGCGGACCGCGACCCGCTGGCGCAGCTTGGCCCCGGCAGCGACCGCCGCGGCCCGTAACCGGTCATCGAACTCGTCCCGACGCACCATCGTCACCAGCGGACCGGCCGCGCTCCGCCGGGTGAACGCCCGCCGCCCATCCAGGGTGAAGGTCACCTGCTCCGCCCGATCATGCGCGGGCACCTCGATCCGGTCCGCCAGTGCGGCCAGCGAGGTGCCGATCAGGCCACCCCCGCAGGTCTTGTAGCGCGGATGCACAGCCCGCTCCAGTACGAGGGTCGACAGACCCGCCCGGGCCGCGACGTCGGCGGCGGACAGGCCAGCCGGGCCCGCACCCACCACCGCAAGATCCCAAACCATCACTGTTGCCAGCCTAGGTCCGACGTCAATGTTCTTGGTCGAGGCGAGGGCGGGTTCCCGCGCCGTTGCGACCGACCCGGCGACCCCGTCTGGGAATGCGGTGACGTGGTGACCGCTCGGCGCAGCTCCCGCCCCGATCGACGAGCGGGCCAGGGCGGGGCGACATACCCGATCGGGGGAGCATCTTCGGTCGCCAGCCGGGTACTTACCGCCCAGGCCAACCGCCCGCAAGGCGGTTTCCGAAGGAGGACGACATGCGGCAGGTGCAACTGTCGGAGCTCGAGGAACGGGTGTACGACGCGGTCGCGGTCCTGGAGTCCCGCGGCCAGGTTCCGTACCCGGATCTGATCGCCGAGGAGACCGGGCTGACCGAGGAGCAACTGATCGCTCCGCTCCACCAACTCACCGAGAAGAACCTGCTGCACCGCGAGGACTCGCCGATGGCCGGCCTGGACTTCGGCCCTCGGTTCTGTGCCCAACAGCTGACGTGAGGCCGCGGCACTCAGCTTCAGGCCGGCAACCTCCGGATGGGTGACGACGACCGCGCCTCCCCCGGTCCACGGGCCTCCCCACCCGGTGGTGACCTGGCCGAGCGACAACGTCGAGGGGCGGCACTCGGTGTTGGTCTGGTCGCCGTCTTCATGACGTTGCTCGACGTAAGCATCGTCAACGTCGCCATCCCATCGATGGATCGGGCACTCGATGTTGCCCCCAGTGACGTGCAGTGGGTCCTCTCCGGCTACACGTTGACGTTCGGGTTGATGCTGGTACCCGCCGGCCGGTTCGGTGACGGGCATGGGCGACGGACCGTGTTCGTGGTCGGCGTCGTGCTGTTCAGCCTCACCAGCGTCGCAGCCGGGCTAGCGCCCACCGCCAACTGGCTGGTCGCTGCCCGCCTGCTCCAAGGTGCCGCCGCCGGCCTGGTCACCCCCCAGGTCACTGGACTGATCCAGGAGCTCTTCCAGAGTTCCGAGCGGGGCCGCCCGTTCGGGCTGCTCGGCGTGACCGTCAGTATCTCCACCGCGGTCGGGCCGTTGCTCGGCGGCCTCCTCATCCACATCGGCGGTGCCGAGCACGGGTGGCGGTGGGTCTTCTTCGTCAACGTGCCGATGGGTATGTTCGCCGCCGTCCTCGGCTGGCGTCTTCTTCCGCACCGCGCCCAGGGCGTTCCCGACCGTCGCCGCTTCGATCCGGTCGGGCTGCTACTGCTCGGCGCGGGTCTCCTGCTTGTCCTGCTACCCCTGGTTCAGCAGCACTGGCAGAGTCCGGAAAGGTGGTTGACGCTCCCGGCCGGCCTGCTGATACTGGCCGCCTTCGCCGGTTGGGAGCGGTGGTACGCCCGCCGCCATGAGCCCCTGTTCGACCCGCGCCTACTCGGCATTCGCTCGTACCGGATCGGGGTCGGAATTGGCCTGTTCTACTTCGGCGGGTTCACATCCATCTTCTTTGTCCTCACGGTGTTCCTACAGAACGGTCTCGGGCACAGCGCACTCGCCGCTGGGCTGGCGAGCACCCCGTTCACGGTGGGATTCGCCATCGCCTCCGTGGTGGGCGGCCGGATCGTCCACCGCGTCGGTCGGCCGCTGGTCGCCTTCGGCCTGGCCACCGTCGCCGTCAGCCTCATCGTCGTGGTCCTCGTCGTCAACCGGGTCCCCCCGGGTGCCACGGTGTCCTGGTGGACCGCCACACCACTGCTGGTGGCGGGGCTCGGCAGCGGCCTGGTGGTAACTCCGAACCAGGCCCTCACTCTCGCCCAGGTGCCGGTGCCGCACGCGGGCAACGGCGCGGGCATGTTGGAAGCCGGCCAGCGCATCGGGTCCGCCGCCGGCATCGCCTCGGTCGGCAGTGTCATCTTCGCGGCCCAGGGGGCCACCGGGGACTGGTCGGTCGCCTTCCACCACGCGATGCTCCTGATCAGCGGAATCGCCGCGCTCGCGCTCTGCCTGGCGCTGACTGACATCGTCCTTGACCGCCGCTGAGCGGAAACGGAAACATTCAACGACACCAACCCGAAGAAGTGGCGGACACGCCGATACGGGGCAGCGACCGGACCCTACCGGCCGGTAGAAACAGTGCCCATGACGAACTCCCTCGACCGTCGCACCCTCCTGCGCATCGCTGGCGCCTCCGCCGGCACAGCCGTTCTCGCCAGCGCCGCCCTCGCCGGCCCGGCCGGGGCCACCGGTAGCGCCTTCCGGCACGGTGTGGCCTCCGGTGACCCGTTGCCCGACGGCATCCTGCTCTGGACCCGCCTCACCCCGACCGAGGAATCCCAGCCGGGCTCGGGCGCCGGCCCGGAGGTGACTGTGACCTGGCAGGTGGCCGCCGACCCGGACTTCGCCACCCTGGCGGCGCAGGGCACCGTCGTTACCGGCCCGGCTCAGGACCACACGGTCAAGGTTGCCGTCAGCGGGCTCGCGCCAGCCACCACATACTGGTTCCGCTTCGGCTATGCCGGCGCTTGGTCGCCCACGGCCCGAACGATGACCGCGCCGGAGGCGGACGCCGACATCGACCGGATCCGGCTAGGCGTGGTGTCGTGTTCGAACTGGGAGGCGGGCTACTTCACCGCCTACCGGCACCTCGCCGAGCGGGGCGACCTGAACTTGGTGGTGCACCTCGGCGACTACCTGTACGAATACGGTACCGGGGAGTTCGCCGCCGGGGGCACCGTGGTGCGGTCAGCCCAACCGGCGCACGAAACGCTGACGCTGCAGGACTACCGCGTCCGGCACGCGCTTTACAAGAGCGACCCCGATCTGCAGGCCCTGCACGCGTCGGTGCCGTGGGCGATCACCTGGGACGACCACGAGGTCGCCAACGACCAGTGGTCGGGCGGCGCGGAGAACCACACCCCCGGCGCCGAGGGCAGCTTCCCCGGTCGGGTGGCGGCGGCACGCCAGGCGTACGCGGAGTGGATGCCGGTGCGCACCGGGGCGGACGGTGCGATCTATCGGCGGTTGCGCTTCGGCCGGCTCGCCGATCTGTCCATGCTGGACCTGCGGACGTACCGGTCCGAGCAGGCATCGGGTCTGGCCGTTGACGACCCGGAGCGGACGATCACCGGCGAGGCGCAGATGGCCTGGCTGAAGGCGGGCCTGGCCACCTCGGACGCCCAGTGGAAGCTGGTCGGCAACCCGGTCATGATCTCCCGGCTGGACGTGGGCGCCCTCCCCTCCTGGCTGCTCGGGCCGCTGGGCACGTTGCTCGGCATCCCACAGAACGGCGCAGTGCTCAACACCGACCAGTGGGACGGCTATAACGCCGACCGCAACGAGCTGATTGACCACCTGTTGGCGACCAACACCCGAGACGTGGTCTTCCTGACCGGCGACATCCACACCTCGTGGGCGAACGAGCTGACCACGCAGTCGACCGGGCTGACCAACCCGGCTGCCGCGGAGTTCGTGGTGCCGTCGGTGACCAGTGACAACATCAACGACTTCCTGGGATTGCGGGAAGGCAACGTGCTCAGTGATCTGGCGTCGGGCCTGATCCGCTCGACCAACCCGCACGTGCGCTGGACCGAGCTCGACGGGCACGGCTACGGGGTACTGGAGGTGACGCCGCAGCAGTGCCGGATGGACTGGTTCCACCTGGTTGACCGGACCCAGAGCAGCACCGACAGCCGCTTTGTGACGGGCTGGTCGGTGACCGCCGGCTCGTCGCGGCTGCGCCAGGAGAGCGCGCCCCTGAGCTGACCTGAGAGCCGGCCGTTGCCCCGCGGGGCAACGGCCGGCCGGTTGTCACCAGAGCTCGGCGACGAGCTCCGCTGCCTGCTCTTCCCACTGCGCGTAGTGGAACGGATACGCGGAAACCTGCACGGTCTGTGCCGCGGTCGTCAGCGGCAGCTCCTGCCAGCCGTTGACGTTCTTGAGCGCCTCGAAGAACGCCGTCGCGGCGTACTGCGGGTCGGTGATCTGCTGCGGCGTGCCCCACCCGGTCGACGGGCGCTGCTGGAACAGGCCCTGCGAGTCGTGGTCGTTGTAGCTGCCCAGGTGGCCGAGGTTGTACAGCTTCGACTCCTGCAGCGCGGTCGCCACGCCGATGACCGCACCCCGCTCGCCGACCCCGGTCGCCTTGGCGACCTCGATGATCTCCTTAGCGTTCGCGCGCTGGGCGTTGTCGACCTGAATGTAGGACTGGGCGCCCTGCACACCGTAGGGGATCAGCTGTTCCCGCATGGGCGAGTCGGTGTCGCTCGCCGCAGGCTCGGAGGTCCGGTCCGGGTCGGTTGACTCCGTCGGCTCCGGCTCAGAATCCGAATCTGACTCAGGGTCCGCGGCCTGCTTGCCGGTGGCCAGTTCAATGGCGGCTACGGCGCCCGCATCCGGGCCACTGGTCACTGACGCCGCAGCGGTGGTCGGCGCGAACGCGAGACCTCCGATCGCGGCTACGCCAGCCACGCTCAGGACCAGCTTGCGGTTCGGCTCGGTTGAGAGCCATTGGTACGGGGTCTTCGCGATGGCCGGGAGCCATCGGGTGAAGTGATCCTTCACGATGTGCCCTTTCGGTCAGGCGAAGCGCTCCGGGTGAGCACTCCTCGGGGAACCGCCACGCGGGTTTGGTTCCGGCGGCACCGGGGACACAACCCGATTGCCATGTCCGACATTCCGGGACCGCCCCGGACGGGAGCAGCTGCGGCCCAGGTCACAGGCGATCGGCGGCCTTCCGGCGACCACAAACCGGACAAGAGACGCTGACAGCACACTACGGAACACGAAAGCGGCGCACCTGGATCGCGGACGCCCACAGCTCGGTTCGGCTGCTGGGCTACCAGTTCTCTCCGCGCATCGCCGATATCGGCGGCACCCGGATTCTGGCGCGCTGACGCGCCCGGCCAGGGCATCGGAAAGGATGGGCTGGGACTACCGTCCCGCTAACACCTGACGACTGACGCCGGCGTAGGCGTGGGTGTGACGAGAAGTCGTTTACGCTGACGACCATGATCGAGAGGCCTACGCGGGGTTGGCGGCGTGCGGTGCGTACTCAGGAGGCGGCCGTTGCCGCCGGAGGTTTGGATCCGGTGGAGGCGTATGCCGCTAAGCTGTGGCCGGCGGACTTCACGGCGGCGGTCGACGCCGTCCTGGAGGTGTACGAGCATGACGCTGCGGCACTGGACCCGCTGGCCGACGAGGCGGTTTGGGCGGTCGTTGAACGGGTTGTGCTGGGATTGAACGCCGCAGATGAGAGTCATGGCGCTATCGAGACCGGGGAGCGCGAAGAACTCGCCGAGTACATCGACGCCGTTCTGACGGGGGCCGGTGTGGATGTCGCTGCCCTTACCGCCCGCCGCGGCCTCAGCCGCGGCGAGCTGACTGACTCCTGGCGAGACTGGTGACCGTCAGCGTGCTGGCGACTCACTCGGTGTCGCCGAGCAGCCGACGGGCCGTCTCTAGGGCATCAGCGCGAACGCGGCCAGTGTCCCGCACGTTGGTGTCCGATATGAAAGCCTTGATCGTGTCCAGGTGCTCGGGCTGCAAACCACGACTGGCGAGGGGTGCGATCAGCAGCGCGCGGCCGGTCGCGACGAGTTCGTCATATACCGGTCCGCTGGTGGGATTTGCGTCGTCGTCGGTCCAGATCAGCCGATGGCCCTGGTCCAGGACGGCATGCGCGGCGGCGAGTTTGGCCACGGGGGCCGCGCTGTGACTGATCGGCTCGGTCCAAGCGCGTTCCAGCCGTGGCAGGACAAACAAGCGTTCGACCTGGTCAGCGTCGGCGCACCAGGTGGAGCACCAGCGGAGGGTGACGCTTTCGGCGTTGTGCAGGGCCCGGATGTGGGTGATTAGGGCCGGCGCCCAGCGCAGCCGGTAGGGGTGACCGGCGCCGTAGGCGGTGCCGTTGCGGGGTGCGGCGCTCCAGCCCGGTCGGGTGGCGTTGAGGACACCATCGACGTCGAGCAGCCAGACCGGCCGATTCATTGATCTTCCTCGACATTCCAACGCCCGTCGTCGCCACCGCGTTCGGCTACCACCACGCGACTCGCTCAGCGCGCAGAGACCGGCCAGCAGGCCCGCGACCAGCAGGATCCAGTGCCGCCCGTCGGCGTGCCGGGCGGTGGCGGTCACCCAAGGTCGTCCGCCGGAGGCGACGCCGGCGGCTGGTCGGCCGGCTGCGGTACCGACGGTTGGTCGGCCAGCTGCGACGCCGGAACAGCCCCGGTGGTCAGCCGACGAGTCGGCGCATCGGCGGTCTGGTTGAGCCCGACCCGCAGCAGCCGCCCGTACGAGCCCGGCGCGATCCGGGCGATCAGGTCGGGCAGCTTCGCCGACCAGCCGATGAGCACCCGGGGCCGGCGGCGTTCCACCCCCCGCAGAATCACCTCGGCGGCCCGGGCGGGTGGGATGCTGAGCAGACGATCGAACTGCCGCCGGCCCACCTCGTAGTCGTCTCGGTTGACGCCGCTGCCGATCCGTGCGTTCTCGGTGATCCGGGTGGCGATCCCGCCCGGGTGCACGGAGGTGACACCGATGCCATCGGCGATCAATTCGTGGCGCAGTACCTCGGTGAAACCACGGACGGCGAACTTGGTCGCCGAGTAGGCGGCCTGCCCGGGCGGGGCGATCAGCCCAAACAGGCTGGAGACGTTTACCAGGTGGGACCCAGGTTCCGCCTTCAGAGCGGGCAGCAACGCGTGGGTAAGCTGCACGACCGCACGGAAGTTGATGTCGACCACCCACTGGAACTCATCCAGGGTCACCTGGTCGAACCGACCGCCCAGCGCCACGCCGGCATTGTTGACCAGCAGCCGGACCCGGGGATGGCGAACACGGACCTGCTCAGCTGCCCCCGCCGTGGCCGCCGCGTCAGCGAGGTCCACGACGACCGGGTCCACCCGCCGGTCGGGGTACGAGGTGCGGACCGCGCCCACCACGGTGGCCAAGCGCTCGGCGTCGCGATCGAGCAGGACCAGGTCACTGCCGCGCGCCGCCAGGCCGTGGGCGAGGGCGGCCCCGATCCCGCTGGCCGCGCCCGTGACCACAGCGGTCGCGCAGCGGTAGTCAAACCTACGCATGGGCGGGGCTCCGCTCCGGCTTGCCCGCCCGAGAAAACCGGACGCCCTCGTCGGTGAGTCGGCCGTACCGCATCTGCAACAGGTCCCGCGGGTAGGTCTGGGGCGTGCGCCAGGGAGCGCGGGCCCCTTGGCGGGGCAGGGCGGCGAGGCCGCGCAGCACGTAGCCGGCGGTCAGGTCAAGGAGGGGAAGCCGTTCGTCGTCGGTCGGTGGCACCGGGGTGACGACCTGCTGTCCGGTGCGGTCGAGGTGGGTGAGGAGCCGACACACGTACCTCGCGACCAGGTCGGCCCGGAGCGTCCAGGAGGCGTTGACGTATCCGATGGTCATCGCGAAGTTCGGAACGCCCGAGAGCATCATCCCCTTGTAGGTGACCGTGTTGGCGAGGTTGACCGCCGCACCGTCAACGGTGAGCCGGGCATCGCCCAGCGCAAGCAACTCCAGGCCGGTGGCGGTGACGACCACGTCTGCTGCCAGCTCCTCGCCGGAGGCCAGCCGGAGACCGGACTCGGTGAAGGTATCGATGGTGTCGGTGACGATCGAGGCCCGCCCCGCCCCGATCGCGTGGAACAGGTCCCCGTCGGGAACCACGCAGAGGCGCTGGTCCCATGGGTCGTAGCGGGGCGAGAAGTGTCGGTCGAGGTCGTACCCGGCCGGGAGGCGGCCCCGCACGGCCCGCCGCAGCAGACTCCGGACCAGGTTGGGGGCCCGCCGGCTGAGCTGGTAGCTCACCGTGAGCCGCAGGATGTTCTTCCAGCGGATGACCGGGTAGACCATCCGCTGCGGCAGCACCCGGCGCAGCGCGGCGGCGGCCACATCCCGCGCCGGCAGCGCCAGGATGTAGGTGGGTGAGCGTTGCAGCATCGTCACGTGGGCGGCTTGCTCGGCCAGCGCGGGCACCAGGGTCACCGCGGTCGCACCGCTGCCGATGACCACCACCCGCTGGCCGGTGTGGTCGAGGTCGGCGGGCCAGTGCTGCGGGTGCACGATCCGGCCGGCGAATCGTTCCGCCCCGGGCAGTTGGGGCGTGTAACCCCGGTCGTATCGGTAGTAGCCGGCGCAGGTGTGGAGGAACGAACAGGTGACGACGACCTCCTCGCCGGTGTCACGGCGGGCGTGCACCGTCCACCGGGCGGTACGGCTGTCCCAGTCGGCGCGGACGACCCGGTGCTGAAAGCGGATGTGCTCGGTGACGTCGTACTCACGGGCGGTCTCCTGGACGTAGTCCCGAATGGACGGGCCGTCGGCGAGGGCCGTGGGGTCGCTCCATGGTCGGAATGAGTAGCCGAGCGTAAACATATCCGAATCCGACCGGATGCCCGGATAACGAAACAGATCCCAGGTGCCGCCGATCGCGCCACGCGCCTCGAAAACGGCGTACGTCTTCTCGGGACAGTGCCGGATCAGATGACAGGCCGCGCCGATGCCGGAGAGACCGGCACCAACAATGAGCACGTCAACGTGGTCGGTCGTGGCCATAGCGTCTCCCGTAAACAAGCCCGTGCACCGGACCCTATCGAGCACCATCGACGCGTTTCAACAGTCCCCGGAAGTCCATCGCGACGAACCGGGTCCGGAGCAGGCGATCGTAGCGGATGATCAGGGGCGTGAAACCACGACCCGAACGCGGCCACCGCTGCCTGCCGCACACCGCCGACGTACGCATCGAGGCGTGGGCACCGACGCGGGAGGAGTGCGTGGCCGAGGCGGTCAACGCCCTGGTGGACACCTTCGTCGACCCGGGCCCGGCGCAACCCACCGCCGAACGGGTGTACCACGCCCCCGCCGTCGAGGACGCAGACCTCCTGGTGAACGTCCTCGAGGAGGTGATCTTCCGGATGGAGACCAGGGGCGAACTGCCACTGCGTACCGAGGTTCGTGACGACGGCGCCGACGGGCTGCACGTACGCTGGCAGACCACCGACGCCGACGCGGTGGAGCTGATCGGCGCCGTACCGAAAGCCATCTCCCTGCACGAACTGCGCTTCGGCCCCGACGGTCCCCGCTGGTCCTGCGCGCTCACCGTGGACGTGTGAGCCGACACCACCGGCAGATCCGCGCGGCCCGCCCGGAGCATCAGCCCTTGACGACACCGATCGGCACCAACCGGGCGACCTTCCGGCACAGCCCGGCGCCCTCGGTGGCCTCGATCACGGCGTCGATGTCCTTGTACGCCGCCGGCATCTCCTCGGCCAGGCCACGCCGAGAAGCACCGCGTACGGCGATGTTCTGCGCGACGAGCTGCTCACGCGGATCCTGGCCGCGCTCGGCCCGCACCGCCTGCTTCCGGCTACGTACCCGCCCGGCCCCGTGACAGCTGGAGGCGAAGGCCGGGGCACCGGAAACCCCGGTCAGTACGTAGGAGGCGGTCCCCATCGACCCGGGGATGAGTACGGGCTGCCCGACCTCAGCCAGCTCCGCCGGCAGGTCCGGGTGTCCCGGAGGCAGCGCTCGGGTGGCACCCTTGCGATGCACACAGAGCGAACGCCGCTCGCCATCCACCCCGTGGGTCTCGATCTTCGCCTGGTTGTGTGAGACGTCGTAGACCAGGTCGAGACTCGCCCCGGTGACCCGACGAAAGACCAGCCGGCTCACGTGAGTGAGCAGCTGACGATTCGCCCGGGCATAGTTGGCGGCGGCGGCCATCGCGCCGAGGTAGGCCTGCCCCTCCGGTGACGAGACCGGGGCGCAGGCGAGCTGCCGGTCCGGCACCTCGATGCCGTAGCGGCGCATCGCCTTCTCCATCCGACGCACATAGTCGGCGCAGATCTGGTGCCCCAGCCCGCGCGAACCACAATGGATCATCACGCAGACCTGGCCGGGCCGCAGGCCGAAGACCTCCGCGACGCGCTGGTCATACACCTGGGTGACGGCCTGCACCTCGAGGAAGTGGTTGCCCGAGCCGAGGCTGCCCACCTGCTTCGCGCCGCGCTCGATCGCCCGTTCCCCGACCGCCTCCGGGTCGGCGTCACCCAGCGCACCCTGGTCCTCGCAGCGTTCCAGGTCCCGCTCGACGCCGAAGCCGCGCTGCACCGCGTACCGCGACCCGTCGCGCAGCACCCCGTCCACGTCCGAGCGGCCCGACAGGTGCCACGCCGCGCCGCGCCCCGCCCCCCGCGGCGTCCCCTCAGCCAGCCCATCCATGACCGCGTCGAGTCGGGGACGAAGCCCCGCCAGATCGAGGTCGGCCGCGAGCAGCCGAACACCGCACGAGATGTCGAAGCCCACCCCGCCCGGAGACACCACCCCGCCCGCCGCCACATCGGTGGCGGCCACCCCGCCAATCGGAAAACCGTAGCCCAGATGCACATCCGGCATGGCGAACGAGGCATCGACGATGCCGGGCAGTGTGGCGACGGCTGCGACCTGCTCCAACGACCCGTCCGCGCCGATCTCGGACAGCAGCGCCTCGGCCGCGAACACCACTCCGGGAACCCGCATCGGGTCCCGCCGGTCAATCCGGAAACGGTACGGCGACTCCTCGACCAGGTCCACCCGCGCGACCTACCCGGTCCGGTGCGGCCTACACGCTGAGCGGCGGACGACGCATCGCCCACACCCGCGGCCCCCCGCCCGGCACGGTCACCTCCCCGGTCACCTCGAACCCGAACCGCCGATAGAACCGCAGATTCGCCGAGGCGGACGTCTCCAGCGTCGCCGGCAGGCCGGCCCGGTCCGCCTCGGCCAGCCCGGGGCGCAGCAGTCGCGAGCCGACTCCCCCGCCCTGGCCGGTCGGGCGCACCCCCACCGTGGCCAGCAGGAGTGCCGGCTCCGCCCCCCGCAGCGGGGCACAGGCCGCCTCGGCGGCGAGCATGGCCGAATGCCGGTCCCCGGCATACTCCGCGTTCCCCGCGGCCACGTCGGCCCAGACCTCGTCGGGCACCGGCTGGTCCGATCGCAGCCACACCGCCACCGCCTGCGGGCGGCCGTGGGCGTCCAGCGCCGCCCAGACATCCCCGTACGGCAGACCAACCGTAGTCAGGGTGACCGCGAAGAGGTTCGCCAGCCGTTCCCGATGCCGATCCGCGCCGACGGTCCACGCGGTCCAGGAATAGCCGTCAAACGCCTCGGCCAGCACCCCGGCCGCCGCCTCGACCTGCTCCGGCCCGATCCGCCGTACCTCCACGAACGTCCTCCCCATCCGTCCCGATCCGAACGGCGATCCTCGCATCACCGCAGCATCCGCCGCCGGGAATATTCGCGTCTCCCGGAAGCTCGCCAGCCCCGGACCCCCGAGCCGCTCAGCCAGTGCGGGAGGTCAGGGGCCGGGTGGCCGATGTTCCCGGCGACGCCCGTGAGCAGCAGCCTCACGGCCGGCGTTGAAGCATCGACACCACGCCCGCATCACTGCTCTCGTAGGCGACGCCGCGCAGGACGGCGACCGGGGCCCCACGACCCCGCTGCCCGAGGATTATCCCGGCCGCCGCGGCGATCAGGTCGGTGACAGTCTCCTCCTGCCGCTTACCGCCGTACTCCGTCACACGCAAAGGCCCCACACCCGCCGCGCCGATCGAGATGACAGTCGCCCCACGCCGGTCGGCACGACCGTCGGAGTCCGCGACCACCACCGCCACCTCCGCGCCCGCGTGAGCGATCAACGCATCCCGCAGGGCGCGAGCGGAGGCGTCTGGATCCACCGGCAACAGCCACGCGCCCTGCGGGCCGGCCCGGTCGATCCCGGCGGAGGTGAGCTGGAAGCCGAGCCGGTGCCGCGCGATGATCGGGCCCTTGTCGGTGGCCAGAAAATCGCTGTCACTGGAATCCAAGATCAGCTGCACGACCTCGGCAGGCTTGCCCGTGCGAGCGGACAACTCCAGCGCCTCCGGGCCAACGACGACATTGGCCAGGTCGACGTACCGCTTCTCCGCGACACTCACGGCCTTGGAAGCCACCACCACCACATCCCCGTCCTGCAACTCGATGCCAGTACAGGCCAAAACGCCGGTGATAGCGCCCGCCAGATCCGCACCAGGCTGGAGCTCGGGAAAGGGTTCCAGCGCGAAAGCGGAGAAACCAGAAGTCGGGACAGCAGTCATCATCGGGCTCCTGCGGGAGTGAGGACAGCGGTGCACCGGCGGGCGTGTCCGGCGGCGAGCCTCGCTACAACGGCGGAACCCTTGGCCGGCTGGGCTGCACTATGGGAATGGAGCGTGTGGAAGTAGGTCATCGTCGCGTCTGGTCTGGGGAAGATGGGCGGCAGCGGCGATGGCCTCGACGGCATCGTTCAGTCCCGTGGTTTCGGGCAGGACGAGTTCGCCGGGCCAGCCCAGGACGTCATGGGCGACGTACCAGCCGCTCATCTGCTCGGCGGTGAACTCGCTGGCCTGCGGGCGCGTGAGATGACGGCGCAGCGTCTCGGCCAAGGACACGTCGAGGTAGCAGAACAGCGACCGGCCACTGTGGCCGCCTCGCAGGGCCGTCAGCATGCTGCGGTAGCGGCTGGCGTGCATGATGCCCTCCAGCACCACGTGGTAGCCGTGGTCCAGGGCGAACCGAACGGTCTGCCCGATCAACGCCGGTGCCGCGCCGCCGGGCTTGTCCCGCTCGCGCAGCAGGATGCGACGCAGGTAGTCCTGCTCGACCAAAGCGCAGCCCCGGCCGTGCCGGCGGCGTAGCTTCCGGGCAATGCTGCTCTTACCCGAGCCGGAGTTACCCCGCACGCAAACAAGGATCGTGGCCGGGCTGCCAGTAGCTTCAGCGGGCACGATGCCTCCTCGGCTTCAGTCGCTGCGGACGGTCAGATTGACGGCGGCGATGGCCAGCCGGGTGAAGTCAGGAAGTTGATCCTCACCGAGGGTGACGCCGCGCAGGTTGTCCAACGGCGTCCTGAGCCCGTGGAGGCGGCTTCCGCGAAGATCGGCACCGTCGAGGTGGCAGGCTTCCAACTCCAGATCGACAAGGTCACAGGAGCGCAGCACGATACGCGGCAGCCGACAAAAAGACCACTCGCCGTTGCTGAGAGTGCAGTCGGTGAACGCGACCGAGCCGACGGCGGCGACGCGCTGGAGGGTGGCGTAGTCGAGGCGGCAGCCGTCGAAGAGGACATCCTTGAGACGTACGTCGGTGAACCTGGTGCCGGTGAAGCGGGAGCCGGTGATCGCGCATCGTTCGATGGTGATGCCGGTCAGCGTCGCGCCGGAGAAGTCGGTGCGGGTGACCTCGCAGCCGAAAAGGCTCCCCGCCTCCCAGGTGCTCTCGCCCAGGTCCACGCCGGCGAGCAGGCTGCTGCGGATGCTGACATCCGCAAGCTGCGCACCGCGCCACGCCGCACCCTCGACCAATGCCTCGGTCAGATCGTCGTCCAGGTCCGTCGTGGCATCAAGGTCATCCGGATCGAGGTCCGGCAGCAAGACCTGCACCTCGCCGACTGTGGTGGTACGCATGTGTCCTCAACCTATGCAGGCGCGGGATGGGCACGCCCCCGCGCCTCCCGTAGTAGGGCTACTTTCTCTTGTTCCAGTTGTCCCAGCCGGGCCGGCTGTCGAATCTTCCTCGGTTTTCCCAGGTGGGGCGGTTGTCGAACTTCGCCGCATCGATAGACGCTATCGACCGCTGCGGGTCGACGCCGAGGCGGGCTGGTTGCTCGGGTGCGGCGTTGACGAGGACCGCGAGAGCACTGGTCATGGCGCTTCTCCTTGAGGGGTGAGCTGGTTCGCGGCGGCGCGGACCAGAGCCTGTCGCGTGGTTCGGCAGTAGGTGGTCTCGCGGGCGGTGAACGTCGCGTGCTCGAAGTAGCGGTTGCCGGCCTGGGCACCACGGCAGAAGTCGTAGAAGGCGCAGTGGTCGGCACAGTCGTTGAGGGCCGTGACGAACTCGGCGACGTAGCCCAGGTAGCCGGCGCCGGCGAGCATGCCGGTGATGGGTTGCTGGAGGACGTTGCCGGCGATGAAGTCGCCGTATCGCGGCTCGGTGATGCCGAGCGACTCCGGTGACAGCAGTACCAATAGTCAGCCAGCCGGTCCACGTCGCGGATCCGCAGCGGGCTGCCACCGACACGACGTGCGATGAGACGCTGCCAAAACCGGTACGCGGTACCCTCCGACACCAGCGGTCGGTCGGTGCCTCCTGCTCCTCGATGTTGAAGCCCACCGACTCGCAGCCGGGCAGGCCGGTGAAGAAGTCGACAAGGTGTGGAAGCTGCCGGCGATCGCGGGCTGACCGGTGGCGTTGATCAGGCCGATGCCGTTCACGAGGCGGCCTCCTCGATGCTGACGGCTGTGGTGGTACTGACGCGGTAGGCGGGAGTGCGGCGGGCCGGCCAGCCGAGGAACCGGTCGAACATGTCGGCGGCGCTGCCCGTGACGCTCGGGTTGAGCCGGTGTAGGTCGTCGATCGCATCGTGCAGGCAGCCGGCCAGGTAGAGGAACAGGCTCACCGGAGCGTCCCGGTACTCGGCCAGGAGCGCGAGCCTCGCCGCGCCGCAGGGCCATGGCTGCCCGCACCGGCGGCACAGCCATAGTGGCCGCATCGGCACGTGCGGCCGGGAGTGCTCGTTAGGGGCCGTCATACCGACCACCACGGCAGCACCAGCGGACGCAACCGTTGATGTGCCAGGGGCACAGGCGTACCGATCTCCGCGTAGAAACCCCGGTCGCTGCTCATCTCAGAGGATGTGCCAGCGGCGGAGTTCCGGCCCGCCGTGGGCGAGTCCTGCAATCCGGTGGTGCACCTCGTCGGCGGCGTCGGTTCCGGGCCGGGACTTGCGGGCGTTGGTGGCGATCATCTGCAGTTCGCGAAGCTGGCACAGCTCCTCGAACCCCGGCCAGCATGTGGCGTCCCAGCCGTAGGCGGCGGTGAAGCCGGCGAACGCCTCGGGACCGGACGGATCGAACCGGCGGCAGTGGACAACGACCGTGGCGATATCCCACTCGCGGGGCCCAAGGGCGGCGCCGTCCCAGTCGGCGAGTACGGGCGTGCCGTCAAAACGCCGGAGCGCGTTGCGGATCTGCGGATCTGACTGGATCAGGCTCGCGCCACGGGGAAACCGCATCGCCTCCCAACCAGCGGCCAGCGTCTCGAGCCGGCCCAGCAGCAAATCCTGTTCCTTGCCGTTCAGGATCTCCGAACGGGTCACGGATCGCTCGATGCCATGGATCGGCCGCAGCACGGGCAATGGCACCGGTGGAGCAGGCAGGGCGTGCAGATCCCGGAGAAGGCTGCCGAGTTCGGCTACGGTGATCGGGTCGTCGTGTGCCGGGTTCAGACGCTGCCAAACCGTAACGGCATGCCCGCCCACCTCCAACGGCTGGGACAGGCCCGGGTGAAGGCCGACTGTGGGGAAATCTCGCTCTACCAGCCAGTCGACCACGGCCACTATTGCGCGCACCCGGTTCAGGTCCTGGTCGCCAGGGGCGATCTTGATGACGACGTCCCCGACGGCGTAGACGGCGTTGGTGTGGTGCCGCAACAGAGCCGCGTTCGAGTCTGAGCGGCCGAGGAGACGACATACCTCGGCGAGCACCGGCCGGGTGCGCGCCTCGACGAACATGGGGCTCCTAGGGACCGAGCGCGGCTGTGGTCCCAAGACTACGGGCGCGCTCGCGGCAGGCCCGCACATAGTCCGTCAAGGTGGCGACCTCACCGCGTTGGCTCTCTCCAGCAACCGCCGTGGCCACGTCGGTCGCCCTGGTCAAGATTATCTCCGTCCGCTGCGTCTCGGGCAGGTCCGCCACGGCATCCCGCGCGGTAACCGCCGCCTCGGTCGCCCGCCGGTCCCGCGCGAGACACATCGACCGGTCCAGGGCGATGAGCGCCACGTCGATCGGTACGGCCGGAGCCGTGCCATAGAGCCGCAATGCCTCGTTCTGAACCCGGTACGCCTCCACCATGTCACTGAGCCAGGTGTACGCGCCGGAGAGGTAGAGCAACAGCCGCTTCGCCGGGAATCTGAACGCCACGTCGGTGTCCTCGTCGCCAGCCTGATCGAACAGCCGGCGTGCCTGCTCGACGGCCGACCGCGCCTGCTCGGTGGCACCGATTCTGGCCAGGGCACGCGCCCGGCCCGCAGCCGCCAGGGCACCCGACGACGATCGCCAGCAGCGCCGCCATCCCGGACAGCCGGGCCTGAACCGCCGCCGGCTGGCGCCGAAGCGACAGCACCTGCACCTCTCGGCAGTCGGTGGCAAGCAGCGCCAGCATCGTCTGCGGCGAAGCCGAGGGATAGACCCGCAGGTGCTCGCCAGCGCTTTGCTCGATCAGCTCAAGCTGCCGCGGGGCGACACTCGACGCCGCCAGAGCCTCGTCCAGTCCCAGGCGGAGTCTGACCAGACGTCCGGCCTCGCTGCTCCCCACACGGGCAGGCGATTGATCCGCTCCACCGGCCCCGGTCTCGATGCTGACGTCGCGTGGCGTAGTGCTGTCCTCGTCGCGGCCGAGCCCCATGACCGGACGCGGAATGTGAAGCCCCACGGCGATCCGTTCCAGCACCTCGTACGCCGTGACCTGCCGGACGCCTTTAGCGATCTCAGTAGCACGGTGAGGCGAGAGGCCTACGAGAGCGGCGATCCTGCCGTAGGACACGCCTCGGGCGTGAACGAAGCGGAAGATCGCAGTGATGTCGTGCCGCTGAAGAAGCTCGCTTATCGGTCGGCCGTTCCACAGCCCCGAACTCCACCACTCGGGATCCACCTGCGCGGCCACGATCACCTCCGATCGGACGACGACCGCCTGACAGCACAACGCATCCGCGCCATCACATCAAGTCATTGGCGGTCGAGTCGACAGCCCAACCAGAGTCGACGCGCGGGGTGGCATCCGGAAGACCCACGATGAGCCCTCAGCGTGTCCCCTCCTGGGATCAGCGCAGGCTCCCGGAGCGCCATGACCTGTCCAGCCCGAGCCTTGGTCGCCGGCCTGGGCCGGAAGCGAGTGAATGCAGATAAGGGAAGTGCTCTTTCAAATAATTTTCAATGGTCAGCGAGCAAGCAAGTCCAGCGGTGCCGTGATGGCGAGGCTCTGGTCGACTGCCTTAACCAGGGCCGTCCCTCGCTGGCCGAGTCCAGCCCGGGCGGCCCATTTGGCGAGGGCGTCCAGGAAGCCGACGAGGTCCCGTTGTACCCGCATCAGCAGCAGTGCCAGTGCACCACTCGGAAGGTCGACGCGGCGGTCTGCCCAGTGGCCGCGATGACGATTCGAGCCACCGTCCTGCCACACCCGCAGATCGTCACCGACCACCTCGACCTCTGGGCCCGGATCATGTCCCAACCATGGCGAACCGCCGGTGAACAGCTGCGCCCATTCCCGCCAGTCCGCCAACTCACTGCAACAACCCGGCACTACGGTCGTCCCGGTCCGGGTGTCACCCACCTGCACACCACCGGCAACGATCAGCAACTCCTCGGCCAACAGCGCGTCCACGACACAATTCCGGCCGCCAGGAGACGCCACATCGATCCGATTCGCCAAGGCCGCAACGAACAACCCGATCTGCCTGTCAGCGCAATCGGCGTTGAGCACCAACCACGAGCCAGGCGCCAGCGGCTCCACCGGCCACGGTGGAGCCGCCCTGGTGTCGAACATCGGCACCTCGATGACCGCCTGCATCGTGATCATCACGTCATTCAAGCCGACGTTTCCAGCACCCGACAACGGCATATCCGTCGCCTGCTACGTTCACCGCTGCCGCCGTGCCTGGACATGCCAGACGCGGCTCAGATCAGCCGGCTCGTGTAACCGGCCGCCACCAGGCGCTCGAACGCTGCCTGCACCTCGTCCGGCATCTCCTGCCGGATCGCGAACCCGCGCTGCGCGTACACCTCGATCCGCTGCGTGTCGCCCACCAGCATGTCCACCACCCGCCGCGCGTCGCCGATGCTACGCACGTAGTCATCCAGGTCGAGTGGGTTCGACGCGCACACCACCTCGACCTCCGGCCACACCAGCCGGCACGTCGCGTAGGCCCGACGCTGCTGGTAGGGCCGCGACATGATCAGCACCGACTCCACCGGGATCCGGCGTTCGGCCAGCAGCACACGGGAGAACTCCAGATTCTCGGCGGTATTCGTGGCACGCGGCTCCACCAGAATCGCTCCCGCCGGTACGCCCTGCTCAACGGCGTACTCGCGGTAGTGCACCGCCTCCCCACGCGGAAACCGCCCAACCGTCGTCGGAGCATTCGCGCCAGTAAACACGATCCTTGGGAACAGGCCCTCGTGGAACAGACGCGTCGCGACGACCGCCACCCCAAGATCATGACTGCCCAACCCGATCCCCACATCACACGAACGCAACTCATGACGCAGGTCGTGGTAGCGCCACAGCGTCACCACGTCCGCCCGAACAGCGTCAGGAATCATCTCGGCAGACGCTGCCGCACGCCGGTTCATCAGCACCTACCAGCGTGGTGGTACACATGTGTCCTCAACCTATGCCGGCGCGGGATGGGCACGCCCCGCGCCTGCCGTAGTAGGGCTATTTTCTCTTATGGGCACAAAGGTGGCCAGCGCCTCGGCGGTGACCTTGGTATCGATTGTTGCCAGGTTGAATGGCATGAAGACGGAGGAGCGTCAGGCGGGGACGATCTCGCCTTGGGCCAGCTCGAGGTTCGGGAACTCGTATCGTTCCCGCATGGCAGCGGTCAGGCCCGCGATCGTTTGGTCCACCATGACCAGGACGCCGGACCCGTCGACGCGGGGTGCCACCGCTGCGACGGCCACTCCTTCGGTTTGCCAGTACGGGATGTCTTTCTTGATGCTGTCCGACACCTCGTTGAGCACGGTGCGTGGATGTTGCGCGTCGACGAAGGCCAACGGGACGTCCGGGTGCCGGAGGCGCAGACCGGTGTCGAGTTCGTCCACTCGTGGCACGGGCACGCGGTGGATCACCAGCGCTGCTCCATCGACGCTCACACCTGAGTACGAGTTGGTGAGGTAGGTGCGTTCGGCGTCACGGATCAGCAGTTCTCGCGGTGTGTCACCGAGAGCCGTGGAGGGTGTCGTCAGGAGTTCCCGGGTTTGGGCTGGTGTCGGCCCCGCCGGTTGTCCGAGATCGTTGGCTTCGGATCCGGCGCACCCCGTTGTCGCCACCAGGAAGCTGGCTGCTGCGACCAAGCCGATTCGTTGCGTACGCATGGCAAGTTCAGCATAGCCGCGGGCCTGCCGTCGAACTACATCGATGCGCAGCCCGACGGCGAGGCCATCGGGTCAGCTGGTGGCAACCACCGACTCGCAGCCGGACAGGCCGTTGCAGAAGTCGACGAGGCCTTCCGCGTGGTCGATGGCTTCCGGGGTGGCCACACAGATCACCGAGCACCTCAGCCCTGAGGCGAGGGTCTGCTGCGACCGCGCCCACACATCAGACGCAGGGACCTCTGGTCGGGCAGAGGGCAGTAGGCGCAGTCGTCGACTGTCGACGAACCGCCTGCCGGGTGGTCTCGCCGCCCGTGATGACAAGCCCGGGATTCGATCGGGGCCCCCACTTGAGCAGATGCTCAAATCAGCCTACCCTTCGTTTGAGCGGTCGCTTAAACCTGGGAGGAAACATGACCAGTGAGCCGGAGCCGAAGCCGAGGCGCACCTGGGCCAACTGGACGCTCGCCGGCCTCATCGCGGCCTTCGGGATCGTCGTCTACGCCATCACCGTGGCCCAGGGGCGCGCCGACAGCGCCCTGCTCTTCGTCGGACTGCCGGTGCTGCTGGCCGCCGCCCTCGCCCTGACCCCGGGCCGTACCACCCACGGCCGGGTCTTCACCACCGCGACGATCGCGCTGCTGCTGGCCTCGGTGGCGCTGCACGAAGGCGCCATCTGCGTCATCCTGTCCGCGCCACTGGTGTACGCCATGGCCCACGGCACCACCGCCCTGATCAGGCTGGCCCGTCGCAACACCACCCGGGCGTACTCGCTGATCGCCGTTCCCCTGCTGCTCGCACCCGGGCTCGAGGGCACCGGGCTCGCCCCACGGATCAACCCGGAGCAGTCGGTCGAGGTGGTCCGGGTGGTTACCCTCCCGGCCCACGCGGTCGGCGAGCGGCTGGCGACCGGTCCTCGCCCGGTGCCGGTCCGGTCGGTGCCGCTGCGCCTGCTCGGCGTACCCATGCCGACCCGGGTCACCGGCGACGGCCTCGCCACCGGGGACCGGTGGATGTTCGCCTACCCCGACAGCGCGCACGGGTCCGGCGGGCATCTGCTCACCGAGGTCACCGGCAGCGAGCCGGGCTGGATCAGCTTCCGGTTCGTCGAGGACACCGCCATCACTGATCGGTGGGTCACCTTCCGGCACGCGGAGGTGACCTGGCAGTCGGTGGACCGGGAACGTACCGAGGTGCGCGTCCGGGTGGCGTACGAGCGCGGTCTCGATCCCTCCTGGTACTTCGGGCCGCTCCAGGACGGCCTGCTCCACGAGGGCGTGGGGCACCTGCTCGACATGCTCGTCCTGCCGTGACCGCCGCCCGCTGGCTCGCCCTGGGGGTGCCCCTGCTGGCGGTGCTGGTCGCGGCCCGGCTGGAGCGCGACCGGCGGGCGCGGGCCGCCGCCCTGCTCGCCGCCGTGGCCGCCGCCCTGGGCGTCGCCGTGCTGAACGAGTCGGCCCGCCGGACGGGCTGGTACGGGTTCGCGCCGGTGCACGGGACCTACCGGGGAATGCCGGTCGACCTGTGGCTGGGGTGGGCGGCGCTCTGGGGCGCGCTGCCGGTGCTACTACGCCGGTTCCTGCCCCTGCCCCTCGCGCTGGGCCTGCTGCTCTGGCTCGACGTGGTGGCGATGCCGGCGCTACACCCGCTCGTCCTGCTCGGGCCGCACTGGCTGGTGGGCGAGGTGGTGGGGCTGCTCGCCGTGGCCCTGCCCGCGCAGCTGATCGGCCGGTGGAGCGCCGACGGCCGGCACCTGCGGGCCCGGGTGCTGCTCCAGCTCGTCGTCTTCGCCACGCTGCTGCTGTGGTTCGTGCCCGGTGTCGCCTTCAGGCTGGGTGGCGGCTCGTGGTCCCCGATCACCGGGCTGTCCGGGGCCGCCCTCCTGGTCCTGGCCCAGGTCGCGCTGCTGGTGGCGACCCCGGCGCTCATCGCGGTGCGCGAGTTCGCCGGACGGGGCGGCGGCACCCCGTACCCGTGGGATCCGCCGGCCCGGCTCGTGCGCACCGGGCCCTACGCGTACCTGGCGAACCCGATGCAGGTCGGCGGGACTGCCCTGCTCCTGCTGACCGCGGCGGTCACCCGCAGCATGGCGCTGCTGGCCGCGACCGTCCTCGCCGTGGCCTTCAGCGCGGCCGTGGCCCGGCCGCACGAGGAGCACGACCTGGCCCGCCGGCACGGGGACGCCTGGCGGGACTGGCGACGGGCGGTACGCGACTGGGGCCCGCGCTGGCGGCCGTACGCCTCAGGCGCGCCCGCGGTGTTGCGGCTCGACGGCGGGTGCGGGCCGTGCGTGGCGGTCTGGCGGTTCCTGGCGCGGCGGGACCCGGTGAACCTGACGATCACGCCGGCCAAGGAGGGGCAGCTGCGGGCCACGTACACGGGCGACGACGGCCACGCGGAACGGGGGGTGGCCGCCGTCGCCCGTGCTCTCGAGCACCTCCACCTCGGCTGGGCCTGGGTGGGCTGGACCCTGCGGCTGCCCGGCATGACCTGGCTGGCGCAGCTGGTGACGGATGCGATGATCGCACCGCCACACCTGGCGGGAGGAGAGCGATGTCCGACACCAAGCGACGCCTGCTCCACGGCGCCCTCGCCGCGATCCGCCAGCACGGCATCGCCGGCGTCTCGGCCCGCACCATCGCCGCCGCCGCCGGAGTGAACCAGGCGCTGGTCTTCTACCACTTCGGGACGCTCGACGAGCTGCTGGCAGCCGCGTGCCGGACCGGCACGGCCGAGCGGGTCACCCACTGGTCGGCCCGGCTGCGCCAGGTCGGCTCGCTGCGCGAACTGCTCGCCGTCGGGCGCGTCCTGCACGAGGAGGAACGCGAGCTGGGCAACGTGTCCGTGCTGGCCCAGATGCTCGCCGGCGCACAGGCCGACGAGCGCCTCGCCGCCCCCACCGCCGAGTCGCTGCAGCTGTGGGTGGACGAGATCGAGCTGGTCCTGCGCCGGCTGCTGGCCGGGTCACCGTTCGCCGAGTTCGCCGACGTTCCCGGCCTCGCCCACGCGGTGTCGGCCGCCTTCATCGGCCTGGAGCTGTACGACGGCGTCGACCGGCCCTCAGCCGAGCGCGCCATCGAGGCGCTGGACCAACTCGCCGTGCTCATCGAGGTCGTCGACGACCTCGGCCCGATCGCCCGGCGTGCCCTCCACAACAAGATAAGCAAAGCGACCCGACGCTAGGCCACATCGCCGGAGTGGCTTGATTCAGTGGGCTCAACGGCCCAGTCAGTCCACCCGACCGTGGGTCCGTCCACGGCGCCCGCGCACCCGTCGAGCACCAACGCGCGCTCGGATAGAGCTGCTATTGCGCGTCACTGCGAGCTCAGCACTCCACCCCATCAGACGCAGTGTTGCATTTGATGCAATTAATCTCGTTGCCGCGTGCCTGCATGGTGAACAGTTCGGCGTATCGGCCTGCAGCGTCGACGAGTTGCCGGTGGGCACCTTGCGGCGTGTCGGCGCCGGCTGCGCCGCCTCGTCGGTGTGGCCAAGCGGTAGGCGACCGTCTCGGCCTTCATGAGGCAGGACGAGACGTCGATCAGCGCCAGGGCAGCGACCTTGTCCTCTTCGCTCAGGCTCCGGTACTGCTGGGTCAGGGCGTTGTCGGTCAGGCCTGGCCGGTCGGCCCACGAGTCCTCGATGAGGATCTGTCCGCCCGGGCGCACGCACGATGCGACCCTCCTCGGCGAGTAGCGCTTCCTGCACGGGCTTGGTCCAGTCGTGCAGAGCCACGCGGAAGGCCACGGTGTCGGCGTTGTCGTCGTCCAGCGGGACCTTGGTCACGTCGTCCTGCAGGACGACGTCGAGGCGCTCGCCGGTAAGGACCTTCGGATCGTTACGGTGGTCGACTCCTGTGACGTGCTTGACAGCAGGGTTCACGCGTAGCAGGTAGTCGCCGAACCCGTTGTTGTGGTTGCCCATGTCCACGACGTGGCCGTGCGCCCGGTCGAGCCCGGCGACCAGCAGGCTCCGGTGCCAGACGCCCTCCTTGTCGCTGGTCAGACGCGCATCGAACCCGGCTTCACCCCATTTCGCGCGACAGTCCGCGAAGACGGCGTCGACTTCCTCGCCACTACCGCACGCCTCCAGCCGGGCCAGGCTCTCGCCGACCAGGCGGCCGGCGTCCGAACCGCAGCGGCGTACGCAGTCCGGACGACGCGGGCATCGCGGTAGACACGATCGATCACCTCCAGAGGGCGCCGTAGCGCCGTCATCGAGAACAGGCAGGGGTGGGCCGGATGGCCCTCGGCGGCGTACATAGCGCGCCGCAGTTCCTCATGCGTGGGGGCGGCGGCGATCTCGCCGAGTCCGGCTTCAAGGTTCCGCCCGCGTACGTGAAGCCGACGTCCGTCGGTGAGGTGGAGGATGAGCTCGTGGGCCGGTGGGCCGGGGTGGTCGACCCGGGCGTTGATCTGCATTGTGGCCCCGCCGGACAGGGCGAGTACGGCGATGACGTGGTCCTCGGTCTCTGCCAGGCCGCGGCTGTGGGTCACCGTTGCGTTGACCATTTCGACGTCCCCGGGCAACAGCCGCAGGGCGAGTGCCAGGCCGTGGATGGCTTGCTGGTGCAGGATTCCGCCGGCATCCGCGTAGGTGCGGCGCCAGCCGCGGAAGTATCCGGGATCTCGGTGCACGCTCAGAAGCACGTCGGCGCGTGTAACAGCAGGAGGCATCGCGAGTAGGGCGTTCAGGCCGGGGGCGAAGTGCGGCTGGAACGCGACGAAGATCCGCCCGTCGCGCGGCTGGGGCACCAGGGCCGCCGGCTCGGTGGTGCAGGGCTTCTCCACGAGCACGGCGGCTCCGGTCTGGGCTGCTTCCCGGGCTACACAAAGCGCGGTCCCCGGCGGGGTGGCCACCACAACCAGATCCGGCGTCACGGCGCTCAGCGCCGCCCGCCACGAAGCAAACACCGGCACGCCCCTGGGGACATCGACGCACGGGTCGGGGTCAGCGACCCCGGCGACTAGCACACCGGGAACGCCGGAGAGCGCGGCCAGGTGCTTGGCTCCGACCTCCCCCGCTCCTACCAGCAGCACCCGCTTCATGCCAGCCGGGAACAGCGGAGCTCAGGAACGCGGCGCCAGAGGTGAGGGCCTCGGCTGGGGTGTCGCGCACGTGGGTCTCCAGCGCGTACGGCAGCCCGGGCTGGGCAGCGTGCAGCAGCGGTAGCACCTGGCCGTAGGGCACCACACCCTCACCGGCCGGGCAGAACACCCGGCCACCACCGTCAGCGGCGGGCCGGTAGTCCTTGACGTGTACGTACCCCACGTACGGGGCGAGGGAGCTGACCACCTCACCGGTGGCTTGGCCGACCTCGTGGAGATTCGCCACGTCCAGCCACAGTCCCAGGCCCTGCCCGTAGTACCGGTCCAGGACCTCGAGCAGTGACTCGGCATGGGCGACCGTGCACACTGGCTCGTTCTCCAGCAGCAGCCGCACCCCAGCCGAGTTCGCCAGGTCCAGGGCTTTTGCCAACAGCAGGTCACCGAGTAGCTGCTCGGTGAGCTCCGGCTCGACCCGCAGGTGGGAGAAGACCCGCACCACCGGGGCTCCGAGGATGACGGCAGCCTCAACGGCCCGCTCAATCCAGCCGAGCCGCTCCTCGGGCGGAACCTGGGTGGGAAAGCCGAAGGTGTCCACCCTCTCGGGCGTCGCCTCGGGCCGGCACCACTTCCACAGCGGCGAAGCCAGCGCGGCCACCTTCAGGCCTCGCTCCTCGGCCAGCGTACGGAGGTACCGAACCCGGTCGTCGGGCAGCGTAACCGCATTGGCGCCCTCGGCTGAGCGGATCTCCAGCTGACCAATGCCCAACTTCACCGCCAAGTCCATGCCCGGCACTGGATCGGAGTTGACTTCGTCAGGGTTGAGCACCAGCCTGCTCGCCGGCATTTTGTCCACGGCCGTCTTCTCCTTCAGTAGTAGGTAGGGGCGGGAGACCTCCCGCCGCTAGTAGCCCGCGACCCGGTAGCCGCGACCGCAAGGCCAGGGCGATAAACGATCGCCTTGCTTCGTTAGCGCAAGGGTGAAAACGCGGGTTAGGCGGCACCTCCAGCATCGAGCAATGCGCCAGGAGCAGATAAGGATGTCAAGCAGTCGGTGTTGCCTGCTGGAGAACGCGCTCTGCCCAGTCCGCCTGCGGACACGGGTGAGGCGCCAGCCGCGCCCACATGTCGAGGCATCCGGCACAAATTCCATCGCGCTCAACATGGACGCTACGCAGTGCAATTGCCTGCTCAGTCAATTCGACTACCGTGTTCGACTCGCCATTCAGGGGCATTCTTGCGGTAACCGGTAGCGGCGGCACGGTCACTGGCTTAACTGGCATACCACTTCACCTCCCACTCTGATGGTCAGGACGACTTACCCACAGATAGCACCGACGGCGCCCGCCACGCGTTTTGCCGTGGGAGCTGCCGTTACACGACGGTGAGGTCTGCTTGCCAGCAGCCCGTGATCACCAACTCGTCTGGCATTGATTAGCTCGGGTCGGGTGGCGCCAGGAGTTCGGCGAGGCAGTCGAAGTGAAAGCCAGAAGACTTTCACCGCCTGCTCGAACTGGGCGCATGGGCCGGGGCTGCGGCAGGTAATGCACGCTCCGGATGCACTGCTGGTTGCGTGTTGCTGCAACGCTATTTGCGCTTGTTCGACCTTTTCGCCACCGTGGTAGGTCGCCATGCCTGCCTTCCGTTTCGACCGATGTGGACCAGGTGCGCCGCGCTGGCGACCTTGATGTGTCACTCCCACGGCGCACCCAAACTGGGTTGCTACCGATACGGCCCAGAACATGTGCCGGCCGAGACCGGTGGCGTCATCGCGGTCGAGCCAGTAGTAGTCACCTGCGAACACGGAACCGGCCCTCCTCAGGGACACGCATGGTGGTGAAGTCCCGCCCGCCGCCACGCCCTGTAGCAGCAACGGCGAGCGGGAGACCAACTGCAGCCACGCCGTCCGGCGCGTTCACCTACCCGGTACCGTGCACCGGCGGAAGGCGAGAACACGCCCAGGACCGCGTTGCTGTCACGAGCCGGATCCAGCCGGTTCGGCCGGTCCGGATCACATAAATCGACAGATCGCTTCTGGTAGGTCCACCTTCACGGACAGTCCACATATGCGGGAATCCCCGTCCACCACCTGATCCGGTACCCGTTCTGCTGCCCAGATGGTCGCTGATCAGGGCCTCAGCAGCCGATCGTGAACTCACGCCCAGTTCCAACGGAGAAGCCCGGGGTTACGCTCCCCGCATCGCCGGTGCGTAATCGTCCTCCGGCGTTGGTTGTTCTCCGGAGGTGTGGTGTGATCAGCCCGCTGGTGCGTCGTCGGAGGCTCGCCACCGAGCTGATCCGCCTGCGCGACGAGCACGGATACCCAGCCGCCCGCGTCGCCGCGGAGATCGGCGTCGCACGCCAACGCATCTCGCGGTTGGAGAACGGTCACGTCGCCCCTGACCTCGACGAGGTGATGCGGATTCTCCAGCTGTTCGGCGTAGATCAGCAGCGCTGGCAGCAGATCATGACGATCGCCCGCGAGGCACAGGAACGCGGGTGGTGGGCGAAGTACGCCGACGAGATGGGCACCCGACAGGCTCTGTACGCGAACCTTGAGGCGGGCGCGAGTGAGATTCGCGAATATCAGATGGTCTACCTGCCCGGCTTGTTGCAGGTGCGGCCGTACACCGAAGCACGCCTGCTAATGGACGCTCCCAACGGTGCCACCTACAGCCACACCCGAGCACTCGAAGCACGCGCCGGCCGCCAACGCATGCTGGAGCGGCCGGGCGGCCCTCGGTATGAGGTGATCATCGACGAACTGGCCATCCGCCGCTTTGCCGCGCCCGCGCCGGTGATCGCCGATCAACTGGACCACCTAACGCTCGTCGGACACCACCGCCGAACCATCAGCATCCGAGTACTGCCAGTCGCCGCCAAGATCCGCCAGCATTCCGTCCCCCGCTCGGCGTTTTTCACATACCGGTACCCGGACCCGCACGACCCCGTGGTCGTTGCCGTTGACACGGCCACCGACGACCTCGTACTGACAGAGGTAGCAGACGTCAACCGCTACCTCGACCTGTACGGCAGGCTGGCGGACGCCGCCATGCCACCGGGCGAAAGCCTCGACTTCCTCACCGCAACGGCCGAAGAAATCAGGAGGAATATTCACGATGAATGACAGGCAGTTCTACCCGTGGCGGAAGTCCACCCGAAGCGGTGGTGCCGACAACTGTGTCGAAGTCGCGACCGCTACGGACCTGCAGGTCGGCGTCCGGGACTCCAAAAACCCCGACGACAGTGTCCTTGTGTTCGGCCCGGATGGCTGGTTCGAGTTCATCGAGGGGGTTCGCAACGGCGAATTCGACGCCTGACCGGCACGGGTTGCAGCCGCCAGCCGCGCTCGCGGGGTGGCGGCCTCACCGTGGCACCCAGCCCTGCGGCGCGGACCGCAAGGCCAGGAAGTGGCCCACGCCGCCGACGACCATCGGTATCGCTTGAACCGGGCAGGGACGCACTGGGACCATGTAGGAGCGTAATGCTGCGACAATGTGGCGCAAGGGCACGTCATTGCTGGGTCGATCCTGGGGGCAGATCGTGGGGAGGGACAGCGTCCCGAACAGTCACCTCAGGGCTGCCCGCAAGGCGCTACGGTCCCCCTCTGGTTCCGGCCGCCCGATGTCTCGCCAGGAGTTGGCCGACGCCTGCAACGCCGAACTGGCCTCGATGTACGGCAGGCAAGGTTGCAGGCCGCGCTGGGCAGGACTCACCGAGAAGGCCATTGGCGCGCTGGAACGCGGCGAGATCCGGTGGCCCAATGAGGATTACCGATGGGCGCTCTGCACGGTTTTGCAAACCGACAAGCGTTCGCTCGGGCTCTACATCGATCGGCCCGACAACGCCAAGAATGACGAACTCCCGGAACCCACAGAGCCGAATTCTCGTCACCAACACAAGGGGATGGCCCTCGCCCACCCACGGCCCGAGATATACGAGCCCGAGTCGCCACAGACCAGCCAATCGCTCGATGCCTCCGGCTCGCCCAGCCAATGGCGTGCGGGGCTGCGGAGCGCGGTCCTCGCCCGCGACAGCGGACAGGTCCTGCTGCCGTTACGTGAGCTGGAAGCCGCCCTACAGGTAGGCAACCTCGCCTACCAGTGCGCTCAGTACAGCAAACTGCGGCAGCTACCCATCCTTATCAACGGGGCCGATTCCTTGTTCGCCGAACAGCCGAAGGCTGTGGAGATGCCCAGGGTTGCCCGAGCCGCTAGCGGCGTTTACCTGCTGGCGTCAAAACTGGCTGCCAAACTCGGTGACGGCGAACTCGCCTGGACCACCGCGGACCGCGCCCGATGCTTCGGCCTGATAGCCGCTGATCCAGCACGGACCGCCATCGCGGCCTACCAGACCGCCTGCGCGCTCGCCAAGCAGCCAGGCCGTGCCGCCGAAGCGGAAGAGGTCGCGGTAGCCGCAGCCGAGGCCATCGCCGGCCACCAGTTGTACCGCACCCCCGCCTACCTCTCGGCGTATGGAGCGCTCCTGCTCCACGCGGCCGTGGCGGCAGCCCGCCAGGCAGACACTCGCAGCGCATGGCGCCACCTGCGAGCCGCTGAATCAGCCGCCGATGAACTCGGCGGCAACGGTAACGAACTGTGGACAGCCTTCGGACCCACCAACGTCCGGCTACACCAAATCTCCATCGCGGTCGCCCTACACGAGAACAAACAGGCACTCCGGCTCGCCGACCAGCTCGACACCGCACAGCTCCCACTGACGCTCGCCAGCCGGCGCGCTCAAGCGCACCTCGACCTTGCCGTGGCGCACAGCGCGACGGACAGCTCAGCCCCCCCAAGCGATGCTCCACCTCCTGGAGTACGAACGCCTCGTCCCTGAGGCGATCAAGCTCAACGCCACCGCCGCTGGGCTCATCACGAAGCTGCTCCGGCGGGAACACCCCAGCCGCACCCCCGGGCTACGAGCCCTCGCCGACCGAGCAGGAGTCCAAGACGCATGACCAAGGCCACCCCCGTAGCCCTGCTCGTCGTGTGCGCCGCCCCACCGGCCGCCAAAGTAACCGAGCTGGCCGAACGGCTCCGCCACGACGACTGGGACGTGCACCCCGTCGTCACCGAGGCCGCCACCGCATGGGTTGACCTCCCAGCCCTGCAACAGACAACCGGCCACCCCGTCCGGAGCGAACCACGCGGACCGCAGGAACCGAAGTCACTACCACGGCCCGACGCCATCATCGTCGCCCCGGCCACCTTCAACACGATCAACCAATGGGCCGCCGGCATCAACAACACCGCAGCCCTGGGCACCCTCAACGAAGCCCTCGGAGCCGGAACACCGATCATCGTCTCGCCCTACGCCAAGGCAGCGCTCGCCGCGCACCCAGCCTTCCACCGCAACCTCGAACTACTCGCCACCGCCGGCGTTCACTTCACCGCCACCGAAGCCCTACGACCCGACACCCCAGACGGACCATTCCACTGGGACAGTGTGCTCGACCTTCTCAACCGCACAACCCTGCACCATCGTCGTACACCGAGAGCAACGCCTCCTCGTTGGCGACAATGAACTCCCTGAGCGCATCCGGCTTCAACGCCACCGCGTGCAGCTCGTCAATCGCCACCCGGTCCAGCTGATACTCACCCCGCGTGGGATCAGCGAACTCCGGCCCACTACGCGCCTCCACCCGCAACTGAAACAAACGACCCGCGAAGAAGTGCTGCACCGAAACACCCGCACCAACCGGAGTGGAGAACAGGAACACCGGAACCAGCCGACCGGCCTCGCCACCAAGCTCCTCACGCAACTCACGACGAAGCGCAGCCTCCAGACAAACATCCGTCGACTCCACCCCACCACCCGGCGTCGTCCAGTACGGCACCTGCCCGGGCCTGATCCGCTTGATCAGCACAAGACGGCCGTCACCATCGACAAGAATGGCCCGCACCGACCTACGCACGATCCGCCGCACAACCGACCCTAACCACGCCCGGGCCCTCCACAGAACAGCGGCGCACCCGGTTGATCCATGGTTCGGACCGCTGGCCTAGCACCCCGTCCCACCGATACCAACCCGGTCCAACGGCTCCCGAGCACCCACCGAACGACCAACCACCACCGCCGTACGCGAAAAAGGCCCCGACCGGCACCGAAGTACCAGGTCAGGGCCTTGCTCGTTGGTGCGCCGCCAGGGACTCGTACCCCGAACCGCGGATTACGAGTCCCGTCAATGTCGTGCTCATGGGTCCCGAACGGCGCCGGCAGTCCTACAGATCCCTACCAATCCATTGCCTGCGCCGCCGGGTGCTGACGGATGGCCGCCTGTCCACGGCGCGCGAGCACCCCACGAGCACCCGCACACCGCTGCCGGGGCGGCCATAGGGAGTGTGGCGTTTTCGGCTCTGTCTCACACACATTCGGCTCTGTCTCACATTCGGTGGTGACCGAGGGTGGTCGATGTCGTTGAGGTCATGTGTGCAAGATCGATGATCTTACGAAGATGGTGTTCTCGGGGCTGTCCCCGTTGGTGATCGATGAGGTCACGGACGAGGGCGAGCGGATCCTGGTGCGGGCTCGGACTCCTGGAGGAACGGTGGCTTGTCCGGGCTGTGAGGCGGTGACGGGCCGGGTGCATGGGTATCACCAGCGGACTCTGGCGGATGTGCCGGTCGATGCCCGGCCGGTAGTGGTGCGGGTGCGCGTGCGGCGTCTGGTGTGCCCGACGCAGGGCTGTCGTCGCACGTTCCGGGAACAGCTTCCGGGTGTTCTGGAGCGTTACCAGCGTCGCACGTCCCGGCTGAGCGCCCAGGTCGCTGCGGTGGTGCGTCATCTGGCTGGCCGGGGCGGTGCTCGCCTGTTGTCGGTCCTGGCGATGGTCGTCATGTCCCGTCACACCGCGCTGCGGGCGCTGCTACGCGTTCCGCTGCCCGAGCGGCGGGTTCCCCGCGTGCTCGGGGTCGACGACTTCGCGCTGTGCCGCCGTCGCCGTTACGCCACCGTCCTGATCGACGCGGTCACCCGTGAACGCATCGACGTGCTGCCCGACCGCAAGGCCCACACGTTAGAGACATGGCTGCGTGAGCATCCCGGTGTCGAGGTGGTGTGCCGGGACTCCTCGGGCGCCTACGCCGAAGCGGTCCGCCGCGCCCTACCCGAGGCGTTGCAGGTCGCCGACCGCTGGCACCTGTGGCACAACCTCGCCGAGGCCGTCCGCAAAGAGGTCACCGCCCACAGCACATGCTGGGCCACCGCCGGCCTACCGCCACAGCAAGGCATCCGGGCCGTGACCACCCGGCAGCGGTGGCAGCAGGTCCACGACCTGCTCGACAAGGGCGTCGGCCTGCTCGAATGCGCCCGCCGACTCAACCTCGGCCTGAACACGGTCAAACGGTATGCCCGAATCAGCGAACCCGAACGCCTGGTCCGCGCACCGCAGTACCGGCCCACCCTCGTCGACCCCTACCGTGACCACCTGCGCCGACGCCGGGAACAAGACCCCGCCGTCGGCGCTACGCAACTTCTCGCCGAGATCAGGGAACTGGGCTACACCGGCAGCCTCAACCTGCTCTACCGCTACATCACCCAAGGCCGCGTCGAAGCCGACCGCCCAGCCCTGTCGCCCCGACGCCTCACCCGCTACTTCCTGACCCCACCCGAGAAGCTCACAGACCATCAGCGCACGCTCGTCCACGCCCTCACCAGCGCCTGCCCGCAGATGACCGCGCTGGCCGGCTTCATCGGCTCGTTCGCCGCGCTCCTCACACCCGCAGCCGGTAACGACGACCATCTCGACACGTGGATCGCCGAGGTCAAGGCCACGGACCTACCCCACCTGCACACCTTCATCCGCGGCCTCGGCCTGGACCGCGACGCCGTCAACGCCGCCCTGACCCACCCCTTCAACAACGGCGGCACCGAAGGCGTCAACACCAAAACCAAACTGATCAAACGACAAATGTACGGACGAGCGGGCTTCGCTCTCCTGCGCCATCGAATCCTGCTCGGCTGACCAGCACCCTCCATCACCACCGAATGTGAGACAGAGCC
>NZ_AZWQ01000023.1 GCF_000514815.1 Salinispora fenicalii | reverse complement strand
GGTGGATGGCGGGTCGAGGCGCGGCTGCCGCTACCGTCGGCACCGCCTGACGCGGGGCAGGCTCTGCCGTGAGCGCGCGGAGTGTCGGGTCTGCGAGCCCCGCAACCACGAACAGAGGTGTGACATGGCCGTCCGGGTGGTGATCGTCGACGACCAGGCGCTGGTGCGGGCCGGCTTCCGTATGGTGCTCGACTCGCAGCCCGATCTTCATGTGGTCGGCGAGGCGATCGACGGCGCGGACGCGCTGCGCGTGCTGGACCGGGTCGAGGCCGACGTGGTGGTGATGGACCTGCGGATGCCTACCATGGACGGAGTGGAGGCGACCCGGCGGATCGTCGCCCGGCCCGCCGACCGCCGGCCCCGGGTGCTGGTGCTCACCACGTTTGACACTGAGGCGGACGCGTTCGCCGCGCTACGGGCGGGGGCCAGCGGTTTTCTGTTGAAGAACGTGCCGCCGGAGGAGCTGCTGGCCGCGATCCGGGTGGTCGCCGAGGGCGACTCGGTGGTGGCCCCGTCGATCACCCGGCGGCTACTCGACCAGTTCGCCGGCCAGCTCGGTCCCGGCCCGGCGCAGGACCCACGGCTCGCCCAGCTCACCGAGCGGGAACGCGAGGTGCTGCTACTGGTCGCCCAAGGCTTGTCCAACGCCGAGATCGCCACCCGGGTGCACATCGCGGAAGCGACCGTGAAGACCCACGTCGGGCGGATCCTAGCCAAGTTGCAACTCCGTGACCGGGTCCAAGCCGTGGTACTGGCGTACGAAAGCGGACTGATCACGCCCGGCGGATAAACCGGCGACTCCCCGCACATGAGGGGGTGATCCGGTAGATCCCCGTACTGAGGTCGTCAGCCAGCGTCTGCTCCCTTTGAACCATGGTTGCCGCTTGGTGTGCGACCTGAGTCGTACGCGGACCGGTGACCTGAGGTGGATATGCCCGCCGGGCTGGTCGGCCGATAGTGGAAGGATGATCCAATTCTTGTGGGGCGGGATGTCACTGCCCGAAAACGTTGCGGTACTCGGTGCCGTTGGGCTGGTACTCGCCCGGTGGCTACCGCCGGGTGTCCGCCGCCCGACCACAGTCGCTGCGGGGGCGGTGGTGGCGATGTCGACGGTGGTACTCGTCGTCGTCGGGTTGCGGTGGCAACTGGTGCCGGTGCTTGTGGTTGCGGCGGTGATGCTGTCGCTCGCCGTGCCCGCGCTGGTGCGCCGACGCGACGGGCGGCCAGCGTGGCGGGCCCGCTGGTGGCTGGCGTTGCCGGGGACGGTGGTGTGTTTGGGGCTGATCGCTACCGGGCCGGCCGCAGTGTGGGCACTGCCCGTACCGGTGTTCCCGCGACCGTCGGGACAGTTCACGGTCGGCACCTCCGTGCTGCAGTGGACCGACCCAGACCGCCCCGAGACCGCCACGCCAGCCCCGGACGACCGCCGCACCGTCGTGGTGCAGCTGTGGTACCCGGCGCACCCGAACGCCGCGGGCGCCGAGCGTGCCCGGTACGCCGGTCGCACCGCGCACGAGGCGCACGTCGTGTTCGGCGCGCTGGCGGACTATCTCGGCGTGCCCGGCTTCCTTTTCGACGGCGCCGCGGACGCCCGGACCCGGTCGGTGCCAGACGCGGCCGTGGCCGATACTGGCGGAAGGTTCCCTATCGTGCTGTTCTCTCCGGGGCTCGGCGGTGTGCGCACCCAGAACACCGCCTGGGCGGAGGAGCTGGCCAGCCGGGGCTACGTCGTCGTGGGCGTCGACCATCCATACGACTCCGCCGCCGTTGTCCTCACCGACGGCACGATCGTCCGTACCCTGGTCGCCGCCACCGGCGACGACGCCGAGGACGAGCGGCGCGCGAATGGCTGGACCGCGGTCCGCGCCGCCGACCTCAGCTTCGTGCTGACCCAGATGGGCCGCCTCGACCGCGGTGAGATCCGGGGACCACTCACCGGCCGCCTCGACACCGACCGGGCCGCGGTGACCGGCCACTCCGTCGGCGGAGCCGCCGCTCTGCTGGCCGCCCGGCGAGAGGCCCGGTTCGCAGCCGTCATCGACATCGACGGTGCCCCCCGCGATCCCGACCCGCGGCCGTTCCATCAGCCGGTACTGGCGCTCTCTCAACCCGTCGACCCGGCGGTGAACCCCACCTACCTTCCAGCCCTGACCCGCGTGCTGAACCTCAGCACAGAGACTGGCTACCTGCTCGTCGTCCCCGGATCGGCACACGCGACGTTTACCGACGCGCCGCTCTACCTGCCGCCAGTCCCATCGCTCGTCGGCACCCTAGGCCGCACCGACGCGCTGCGCATGACCACCGCTACCACGGTCGCGTTCCTCGACGCCACGCTGCGCAACGCGCCGGGCGATCTCGCCGCGCGGCTCACGGCGTATGGCGAGCTCACCGTGTATTGACCCGGCGTCCCGCGCGAAGCGCTGGGTCAATGAACGCAGGCGGGACGGCTCAGGACGTTCCACCGACAGCGCGACGTACGTAAGATTCACGTATGGAACTGTCCTTTTTAAACAGAAGGAAGCTGCTTGGACTCGGCGCCGGATCGGCGACCGCAGTGGCCCTCGGCACCAGTGCGCAAGCTGCACCATCGGAGGTCGACGCTCGCAGAACACCGTCGTCGAGCGACCTCGCGGCCAGTCTTCCAGGATCGTTCACCAGCGAGTACGTACAGACCAATGGCGTGCGCCTGCACTACGTCGCCGGCGGTAGCGGAACGCCTCTGATTCTGCTGCACGGCTGGCCGCAGACATGGTGGGAATATCGCGCGGTTATGCCCGATCTCGCCGCAAAATATCGGGTTATTGCCGTGGATCTGCGTGGCGGCGGCGATTCCAGCAAGCCTCAGTCCGGTTATGACAAGAAGACGATGGCAGCTGACATCGCTGGTTTGATTACCGCACTCGGATACACCAAGGCGCATGTCGTCGGCCACGACATCGGGGCCATGGTCGCCTTCAGCCTCGCGGTGAACACGCCCCAGGCCGTGGACAAGCTCGTGATGCTGGATGTCACCCACCCTGACAGCGGATACTACGAGGCCCGCATGCTGCCCGTACCGGGCGCAGGGTTTCACCCGTGGTGGTGGGCCTTCAACCAGGTGAACGGCTTACCCGAAGGCCTCGTCACCGGTCGCTCCCGCCTTCTCATCGACTGGATGTTCGACAGTTTCCTGGTGAACCAGGATGCGGTCTGTGCTGCCGACCGCGCCATCTTCGCCCACGCGTACGCGACACCGGACGCGATTCGGGGCAGCAACGGCTGGTACAAGACATTCGGGCAAGACATCATCGACAACGAAACATATGGGCAGATCGCCACGCCGACCCTGGGCCTGGCGTCCCCGGCGTTCTACCCCAGCTTTGCCGCGGTCCTCAGCCAGCAGGCGACCAACCTTCAGCTGGCGCAGATCGAGGACACCGGCCACTACTTCCTCGACGAACAACCAGCGGCCGTCGTCGCGCACCTGACGGCCTTCCTCGGCTGACCCACGAACACGGGAGCCCGCACCTGTCGCGCGGGCTCCCTGAGCCATCCCCGCTGTCACCGCCGCGAACGCCAAGGCGGCCGGTCTCACCGACCGGTTCGCGGTGGAGTGCGGGGACGCGACCGCGTCGGATAGACGCCACGTGCTGGCGTACGCGCTCACCCGGAGGGTCGCACCGTGGGCAGACAACCACTACCGCTGACGTCGGGCAGCAAGCATGAGCAAGACGGCTGGCCGGCTATTCTGGAGTTCGTGGTGCGACAGGGGACACCGGCGACCGTGCTGCTGGCGAAGCGGAAGATCGCGTACCGCACCCATCCGTACGACGTCTCCCCGGACGCCCCGAACTACGGCGCACTGGTGGCGGCGGCCCTCGACGTGCCGGCGGAGCGCGTGTTCAAGTCGCTGGTGACCGAGGTGGACGGGGCGCTCACCGTCGCGGTAGTCCCGGTGACAGGCGAGCTGAACCTGAAGGCCCTGGCCGCCGCGGTGCGCGGCAAGCGGGCCGCGCTGGCCGATCGCGCGGTGACCGAGCGCGCCACCGGGTACGTCCGGGGCGGGATCAGCCCGCTGGGTCAGCGCCGTCGCCTGCCCACCGTGCTCGACGAGAGTGCCCTGCGCCACGACACGGTGTACGTCTCGGCGGGTCGCCGGGGCCTCCAGCTGGAAGTCTCCCCACACGACCTCGCCGCCCTCACCGACGCCACGACGGCGCCGATCGCCGCCGGCTGACTGCGGGTCGACACGCCCCTTCCCGCCACCGACGCACTGGCCATCCGGCGTACCCCTGTTCGGCTGGACTGGGAGCGCTTGCTGGCGCGCGACGCTCAGAGGTCGGTGACGTTGCTGAATTGTTACTGCTGGCAACAAACTCATGACCTCGACACTCTTGTGCCCTCCGGGGATCGCGGAATACGTTGCCGGGCACAACAAACCATCCCCCAATCCCCCACCTGGAAAGGACCCTGCAGATGCGCAAGGGTTTCCTCGCCGCTGCCACCGTCGGCCTCCTGGCCACTGGCAGCATGGCGGCCTGTGGCGACAGTTCCTCCGACGAAGAGTCGGCCGGCAAGACCCCCAAGGTCGGCGTGATCCTCCCGGACAGCAAGTCCTCCGCCCGCTGGGAGGGCGCGGACCGCAAGTTCCTTGAGGAGGCGTTCAAGGAGGCCGGCGTGGAGGCCGACATCCAGAACGCGCAGGGTGACAAGACCGAGTTCCAGACCATCGCCGAACAGATGATCACCCAGGGGGTCACCGCCCTGATGATCGTCAACCTGGACTCCGGCACCGGCAAGGCCGTTCTGGACAAGGCCAAGTCGCAGGGGGTCGCCACCATCGACTACGACCGCCTCACCCTCGGCGGCTCGGCGGAGTACTACGTCAGCTTCGACAACGAGGCCGTCGGCAAGCTCCAGGGCGAGGGCCTCGTCAAGTGCCTCACCGACGGCGGCGTGCAGAACCCGTCGATCGTGTACCTGAACGGCGCGCCGACCGACAACAACGCCACCCTGTTCAAGAACGGCTACGACTCGGTCCTCAAGCCCAAGTTCGACGCCGGCGAGTACCAGCAGGTCGCGGACGACTCCGTACCGGACTGGGACAACGCGCAGGCCGCCACCATCTTCGAGCAGCAGCTCACCAAGTCCGGCGGCAAGATCGATGGAGTCCTCGCGGCGAACGACGGGCTCGGCAACGCCGCCATCTCGGTGCTGAGAAAGAACAAGCTCAACGGCAAGGTCCCGGTCACCGGCCAGGACGCCACCCCGCAGGGCCTACAGAACATCCTCGCCGGTGACCAGTGCATGACCGTCTACAAGGCGATCAAGCAGGAGGCAAGCGCCGCCGCCGAACTGGCCATCTCGCTGGCCAAGGGGGAGCGGAAGGAGACCGGCCAGACCGTCAAGGACCCGGAGAGCGGCCGGGATGTGCCCGCCGTGCTGCTCACCCCCCAGGCGATCTACAAGGAGAACGTCAAGGACGTCATCGCCGATGGCTTCGTGACCAAGGACGAGGTCTGCACCGAGGCGTACGCCGAACTCTGCGCGAGCGCTGGCATCAGCTGACCTCCGCCGTGCGACGTCGCCCGGCACGGGCCAACCCTGTGTCGGGCGACGTATCACCACATCCGGTGGTACGACGATCTCCCCTCACGTGCGTTAAGGAGTCCCCGTGTCCGCGACCCCCCTGCTGGAGTTGCGCGGGATCGACAAGAGCTTCGGTCCCGTCCAGGTCCTGCGTGATGTCGCTTTCTCCGCCTTCCCCGGGCAGGTGACCGCGCTGGTCGGCGACAACGGCGCCGGCAAATCCACCCTGGTCAAGTGCATCAGCGGCATCTACCCGACCGACGCCGGCGAGTTCCTCTTCAACGGACGCCCGGTGAGCATCCACAACCCCCGCGACGCCGCCGCACTCGGCATCGAGGTCGTCTACCAGGACCTCGCGCTCTGCGACAACCTCGACATCGTGCAGAACATGTTCCTCGGCCGGGAGAAACGGCATGGCCTCGTGCTCGACGAGCCAACCATGGAGCAGATGGCTGCGGACACGCTCGCCGGGCTCTCCGTCCGCACCGTCAAATCACTACGCCAGCAGGTTTCCAGCCTCTCCGGAGGCCAGCGGCAGACCGTGGCGATCGCCAAGGCGGTGCTCTGGAACAGCAAGGTCGTCATCCTCGACGAGCCGACCGCCGCGCTCGGGGTCGCGCAGACCGCACAGGTGCTCGAGCTGGTTCGGCGGCTGGCCGACAACGGCCTCGCGGTCGTGCTCATCTCCCACAACATGAACGATGTCTTCGCCGTCTCCGACCGGATCGCCGCGCTCTACCTGGGCCAGATGGTCGCCGAGGTGAAGACCACCGACATCACCCACGCCCAGATCGTTGAGCTGATCACCGCCGGCCGCTCCGGTGCGCTCGGGCTCAGCTCGGGCAACGGATCGAACGACACCGGCGGGGAGCCCGCCGCCGCCCCGGGAGCCGCCCGATGACCAGCACCGCCCTCCCCGACCAGGAATCCGCGGCCGCCCCCGCCGCCGTACCCACCCTCACCAGCCACGTGCGCGGCTACCTCAGCCGGGTGCGCGGCGGGGAAATCGGCGCCCTACCCGCCGTCCTCGGCCTGATCGTGCTCTGCACCGTCTTCTCGATCATGCGGCCGTCGTTTCTCACCGCCGCCAACTTCGCCAACCTGTTCACCCAGGGGGCAGCGGTCACGCTGATCGCCATGGGACTGGTCTTCGTCCTGCTGCTCGGTGAGATCGACCTCTCCGCTGGCTTCGCCAGCGGAGTCTGTGCCGCGGTGCTGGCCAACGTGGTCACTGTTCTCGGCTACCCGTGGTATGTCGCGGTCCTCGCCGCTGTCCTCACCGGAGTGGCGATCGGCAGCGTGCTCGGGATGCTGGTCGCGAAGATCGGTATTCCGTCCTTCGTGGTCACCCTCGCCGGCTTCCTCGCCTTCCAGGGCATCGTGCTGCTGCTGATGGAGGAGGGCAGGAACATCTCGGTCCGCGACCCGGTGCTGGTGGCGATCGCGAACCGCAACCTTGCACCGGCTCTCGGCTGGGCCCTGGCCGGGCTCACCGTCGCCGGCTACGCCGCGGTCCAGGCGATGCGGTACCGCACCCGCGCGGCCCGGGGCCTGGTCACTGACCCGCTCACCGTGGTCTTCGCCCGGATCATCGGGCTGGCCACCGTGCTGGGTACGACGGTCTACCTCCTCAACCAGGAGCGCAGCTTCAACATCTTGATCAATTCACTCAAGGGCGTTCCGATCGTGGTGCCGCTGATCGCGGTACTGCTGATCACCGGGACCTTCGTGCTGCAGCGCACCAGCTACGGCCGGCACATCTACGCGGTCGGCGGCAACAAGGAAGCAGCCCGCCGGGCCGGCATCAACGTCGACCGGATCCGCATCTCCGTCTTCGTGATCTGCTCCGCGATGGCCGCGATCGGCGGCATCGTCGCCGCCAGCCGGGCCAACTCCGTCGACCCGAACACCGGTGGCAGTAACGTACTGCTCTACGCCGTCGGCGCGGCGGTGATCGGTGGCACCAGCCTCTTCGGCGGCAAGGGCCGGGTCCTCGACGCGGTGCTCGGCGGTGCGGTCGTCGCGGTGATCGACAATGGGATGGGTCTGATGGGCTACAGCTCAGGGGTCAAGTACGTGGTAACCGGCGTGGTCCTACTCCTCGCCGCCAGTGTGGACGCGCTGTCCCGACGCCGGGCCGCTGCCAACGGTGGCCGATGACCGGGCCGACCCGACCAGGTCACCGACGCCGCCCCGCCACCGCACTGAGGAGCAGTACGCCGCGATGCGCGCAGGACCGAGCCAAGACGAGATCCGTCGGCAGAACCTCGGAGCGTTGCTGCGGTACGTCCATATGCACGGGGCGACGTCCCGGGCCGAGCTGACCACCGCGCTGGGGCTGAACCGCAGCACCATCGGCGCGCTCACCACCGACCTCGCCGCGGCCGGCCTGGTGAGCGAGGGGGCACCGAAGGAAACCGGCCGGGCCGGACGACCGTCGCTGGTCGTCCGGCCCGAGTCGGCCCGGGTGCACGCGTACGCGTACAGCATCGAGGTGGACCGGCTGCGGGTTGCGCGGATCGGTCTCGGCGGCGGGGTGCTGGACCGTCGGGAGCTGGCGCGTCCGCGCGGCATCACCGCCGCCGACGCCGCGCCGTTGCTGGCCCGGGCGGCGCGGGAGATGCAACAGCCCGTGTCCGCCGATGCGATCTGCGTCGGCGCGGGCGTCGCCGTCTGTGGCCTGGTCCGCCGGGACGACGGACTGGTCCGGCTCGGCCCCACGATGGGCTGGGTGGACGAGCCGATCGGTGCGGCGATCGGCGCCGAGCTGGGACCGGACGTTCCGGTCGTCGTCGGTAATGTCGCCGACGTGGCGGCCTTCGCCGAACACACCCGCGGCGCCGCCACCGGCTGCGACAACCTGATCTACCTGTACGGCGATGTCGGCGTCGGCGCCGGCATCATCACCGGTGGGCGTCGACTGACCGGGCACGGCGGCTACGGCGGCGAGGTCGGACACATGGTGGTCCGGCGGGACGGCACCCGCTGCGAGTGTGGGTCGCGCGGCTGCTGGGAGACCGAGATCGGCGAACACGCTCTGCTGCGGGCCGCCGGCCGCTCCGACGCCCAGGGCCGAGACGCGGTGCTGGCCGTCTTCGAGGCCGCCGACCGGGGCGACGCCAGAGCCCAGACCGCGGTCCGCACCGCCGGGGACTGGCTCGGCTTCGGCGTGGCCAACCTCGTCAACATCTTCAACCCGGAATTGGTCATCTTCGGCGGCGCCATGCGGGACCTCTACCTGGCCGCCGCCGCCCAGGTGCGCAGCCGGCTCAACGCCAGCGCACTGCCCGCCTGTGTGGAACATGTCCGGCTGCGCACACCCAAGCTCGGCGACGACGCCGCCCTGATCGGCGCGGCCGAACTCGCCTTCGACCGGCTCCTCGCCGACCCGCTCGACGTCAGCTGAGTCCCGTCCTCGGGTGAACTGATCGGTGCCGGGTCAGCGATCGACCGGCGTGAAGTCCCAGGAGTACGGGGGACGCGCGATCAGGGTCACCGGCGCGTCGGGCAGGGTACGGGGGTTGCCCCGCCACTTCGAGATCACCACGACCCGGTGATCGGTGGAGGAGAAGACCTCGCTCGAGACGTGCAACGGGTCGTGTTCGAACTCCGGCAGGGCGGTCTCGCAGACCCAGGTGATCAGGTCGGCCATCCCGTACGGCTCGGCCCGTACCTCCCACATCCGCACGATCATGTCTACTCCTCCCCGATAACACTGACTGTCGTCAGCGGCATCGCCGAATCGGCGGGCAGGTCCAGACGGCTCGGCGCGACACCGGCGGCGACCAGGTGCGAACCGAGCGCCGCGACCATCGCGCCGTTGTCTGTACACAATTTCGGCCGGGGCGTTCGCACCCGGATGTCGTACTTCGCCGCGCGCTGCTCGGCCATCGCCCGCAACCGCGAGTTGGCCGCCACTCCGCCCCCGATCACCAGGGTCTGCACGCCGCTCGACCGGCAGGCATCCAGTGCCTTCCCGATCAGCACGTCGCAAACCGCCTCCTGGAAGGAGGCGGCGACATCGGCGACCGGAATCGGCTCGCCGGCTCGCTGCCGCCGCTCCACCCAACGCGCCACCGCGGTCTTCAACCCGGAGAAGGAGAAGTCGTAACGGTGCGCTGCCAGGTCCTTGGCCGCGGTCAACCCCCGGGGGAACGCAATGGCCGCCGGGTCGCCGGCACGGGCCTCCCGATCGATGTACGGGCCCCCGGGGAAGGGCAGCCCGAGGAGGCGGGCGACCTTGTCGAACGCCTCGCCGGCCGCGTCGTCGATCGTGGCGCCGAGCGGGGTGACGCCGTGGGCCAGGTCGTCAACCAGTAGCAGCGACGAGTGCCCGCCCGAGACCAGCAGGGCGATCGCCGGCTCGGGCAGCGGCCCGTGTTCCAGGGTGTCCACAGCGACGTGCGCCGCCAGATGGTTTACGCCGTACACTGGCTTGTCGGCGGCGACCGCGTAGCCCTTGGCCGCGGCGACCCCGACCAGCAACGCCCCGGCCAGTCCGGGACCGGAGGTTACCGCGATCGCGTCCACGTCGGCGAGCGTCACCCCCGCCTCCGCCAACGCCCGGTCCATCGTCGGGACGATCGCCTCCAGGTGGGCCCGGCTGGCCACCTCCGGCACCACCCCGCCGAACCGGGCGTGCTGCTCGACGCTGCTGGCCAGCGCGTCGGCGAGCAGGGTATGGCCCCGGACAACACCGACCCCGGTCTCGTCGCAGGACGTCTCGATCCCCAGGACCAGGGGTTCGTCAGCCATCGGTCAACTCCTCGTCCCGGCGCATGACCAACGCGTCGGTGTTGCTCGGCTGGTAGTACCCGCGCCGCACCCCGATCGCCTCAAAGCCATGCGCCGCGTAAAGCTTCTGCGCCGGGGCGTTGTCCGCGGCAACCTCCAGGAGAGTGCCGCGGACCCGCAGTCGCGCCGCCTCGGCCAACAACGCGCGCAGCAGCAGCCGCCCGACTCCCCGCCGCTGCGCTGCCCGGTGGACGGCGATGTTCTGCACCCACGCCTCCTCGCCGGAGACAGCGGTGAGCCCCGCGTAGCCGAGCAGGGTTTCCCCCTCGGTCGCCACCAGGTAGTGGTGCCCGTTGGCGAGTTCGTTCCAGAACATCGCGGCGGACCACTGCTCGGCGCCGAAGAGGTCCGCCTCGATCGGCAGCACCTCGGCAATGTGCCACCAGCGGAACCGCTCCAGCTGGAGGCCGCTCCCGCTGCCACCCGGTTCGCCGCCCCAACTCACGGCAGGACCGGCTTGCGGCCCGCCGCCGCGACAGCATCCGGGCGTCGTAGGTAGAGCGGGGTGAGCGGCTCACTGGGAGCGCCGGCAGCGATCCGCTCCGCCGCGAGCTGCGCCAGGGCCATCGGCATCGGGTAGCGGGGCTCGTCGGCGACCGGCAACTCCAGCGTCGCCGCGTACCGGTGCGCGCCGTCACCGATCGCGGCGACAACCGCCAGGTCACGAGCGCGTGCGGCGGCGACCGAAGGAGCGGAGACCTCGGGGCCAACGATCCGTTGGCCAGCCCCGTCGTACACCGCCCAATAGATCTCGCGGCGCCGCGCATCGGTCGCCGCCAGGACCGGCTCACCGGCGGCGGTCGGGAAGCCGATGGCATCCAGCGAACAGACCCCGTAGGTGGGCACGCCGAGTGCCTGCCCCATCGTGGCCGCGGTGACCAGCCCTACCCTCAGCCCGGTGAACGGGCCCGGCCCGAGGCCGGCGACGATCGCACCGAGAGCAGCGGGGCGCGCCCCGACGTCGGCCAGGACCGCGTCCACCTGTGGGGCCAGCAGCTCGCCGTGGGCCCGGGCGTCAACGGCGCAGCGCTGCGCCCGCACCTCGACGCCGGCCGCCGTGACCTCCACCAGCGCGGCGGTCACCGCGGGGGTCGAGCTGTCCACCACCAGTACGAGCACGGTGAACCAGCCTAGCCGCCCGGCTGGCGGGCCCGGGCCCGCCCCGGCAGAGCGGTCAGCCGGCGGCGCGTTCCCAGTCGATCGTCGGCAGACCGGCGTCGGCGAGCGCCTTGTTGGCCGCACTGAACGGACGGCTACCCAGGAACCCCCGCGGGTTCATCGGGCTGGGGTGTCCCGCCTCCAGCACCACGTGGCTCGGGTTGGTCACCAAAGCCGCCTTCTTCCGGGCATACCCGCCCCAGAGCAGGAAGACCACTCGGTGCTCCACCGTGTTCAGCGCCCGAATCGTCGCGTTGGTGAACTCCTCCCAGCCGCGATTGGCGTGCGAGCCGGGGCTGGCCTCACGGACCGTCAGCACCGAGTTGAGCAGCAGCACACCCTGCTCGGCCCAGCCACCCAGATTTCCACCGGCCGGCCTCGGCACGCCCAGGTCTGCACCGAGCTCCTTGAAGACATTGCGCAGTGAGGGCGGCGCCGCCACCCCCGGGCGGACGCTGAAGCTCAGCCCGTGCGCCTGCCCGGCCCGGTGATAGGGGTCCTGGCCGAGGATCACCACCCGGGTCTCCGTCGGCGGGCAGAGCTGGTAGGCCGAGAAGAGGTCGGCCACGGGCGGGAAGACGGTCTGGGTGGCGTACTCCTGCGCGACAAAACCGGCGAGCGCCGCGGTGCGGGCCGGGTCGAGTTGCGGGGCGAGCGCGGACCGCCATCCCGGTGGTAGCAAGGCCAGCAGGTCCAGGGCGGGTGCGTCGTCGGGCATCAGGGGCCTTTCCGGTCGGGACGTCCCGCGCACTCTAGTCGCCGGTTACGACAGCGCCGGCTGCCTCCCCGCACCAGCGGGCGAACCACTCCGGGTCGCCACCTCGACCCCAACCAGGACAACCTCCTCCCGTACGGGAGGAGGTCATTTCGGTCAGCTGTCGATGAAGCCGGGGGTGCCGGTCAACCGGGCACTCCAGTCGCCACCGACCGGTTCCAGATCGACCAACCGGGTGTCGTCGTCCCGACGGTCGATCCGGACCCACAGGTGCGCCGCGACGAGCTGCTCGGCGAGCCCTTCGCCCCACTCGACCACGGTCACCGCCTCGTCCACCGACGCGTCCAGGTCCAGGTCGTCCAGCTCGGCGCGGGGGTCGGTCGCATCGCCCAGCCGGTACGCGTCGGCATGCACGAGGGCCACTGTGCCGCCCCGCACCGGATCGGGCTGGTGTACCCGCGCGATCACGAAGGTGGGTGAGGTGATCGCCCCGGTCACTCCCAGACCCGCGCCGATGCCCTGGGTGAGGGCCGTCTTGCCGGCACCGAGGGGACCCGTCAGTAGCAGGAGGTCCCCTGCCCGGAGAAGGCCGGCCAGCCGGCGACCGAAGGCGTGGGTATCCGCGACGGTCGGCAGGGTGAATCGGATCGGTCTTCCGGGCTTCACAGCTCCTCCAGGAACCGGGTCAGCGCCGCGTTCACCTCATCGGCGTGCTCCAACATCACCACATGTCCACTGTCGGGGATCCGGACGAACTCCGCATGCGGCAGCCGGCGGACGATCTCCTCCGAGTGCGCCACCGGCGTGATCATGTCTTTCTCCCCGACCAGCACCAGCACCGGTGCGCCGGCGAGCGCCGCCAACGCCGGAAACCGGGAATGGGTGGCGAGCGTTCGCAGGTACCGGGTGACGGTGTCGGCGGAGGTCCGGGAATTCATCTCCTCGACATAGGAGACCAGAGCCGGGCTGGGGTGACCGGTGCCGAAGCCATACCGGCGGGTGAGCAGCCAGGCCACGTTGGAGGTGGACCGACGCGCTCGGTCGATCACCGGGCTCCCGTAGCGGGCGGCGTTGCTCATCACGTTCAGCACCGGCGGACCGACCCGCCCCAACAGCGCCGGGGCGACCAGCTTGGTCTCGGCGAGCAGCCCACCCGAGGTGGCCAGCAGCACAGTGCCCACCACCCGGTCCCCGAACAGCTCCGGGAAGAGTTCCGCGAACGCCATGATGGTCATGCCACCCATCGAGTGGCCGACCAGCACCAGCGGGCCCTCCGGCGCGGTACGGTCGATCACCGCGCGCAGCGTCCGGCCGAGCGCGGTCAGGTCGTACTCGCCGGTTTCCAGTTGACCGGAATGCCCGTGCCCCGGCTGGTCGTACGCCACGATCCGATGCTCGCCCCGGGCGGCGAGCACCTTGCGCTGGAAGTGAAAGGTCCCCTGGTCCAGGCAGAAGCCGTGCACCAGCACGATGGTGGGGTTCCCGCTGACTGGCCGGGCCGGCTCGACTACCTCCACGTGGATGTCGGTGCCGTCCGGCATCTCCACCTGCAACGCCTCGTCGAACCGCTGCGCACCGAAGTCCTCGCCGGCGTACCGATCGTGGGGGTCGGCCTTCAGCCGACGGACCAGCGCGCGTTCGGTCGCGACGCCGGCGACGAGACCGGCGGCCGCGACACCGACGGCGGCCAACGCGCCGATCGCGGCCCGGGGGTGGCGAGCCCGGGGCAGCGGAACCCGGAACCGGGACGGCGTCACGGCCGCTCGCCGTCGTAACAGCGCGGCACCCGGGTGCTGCCGAATCGGGTGACTATCTCGTAGTTGATCGTGCCGACCGCCTCGGCCCAGTCGTCGGCGGTCGGCTCCCCGTTCCGCCCGGCGCCGAAGAGGGTGGCCACGTCTCCCGGCGCGACCGGATCATCGCCGCAGTCGAGCACGAACTGGTCCATGCAGACCCGACCGGAGATGGTCCGCCGGACGCCGCCGAGCTGCACCGGGCCGCTGTTGGACGCGTCCCGGGGAACCCCATCGGCGTACCCGAGTGGAATCACGGCGAGGTTGCTCGCCCGTTCGGTGGTGTACGTGTGGCCGTAGGAGACCCCGGCCCCCGCCGGGACCTGCTTGGTGAGCATGACGCGGGCCCGGGCGGTCATCGCCGGTCGCAGGCCGAAGCGTTCCCCGGCCACCGGCGAGAGCCCGTAGATGGCCAGTCCGGGACGGACCAGGTCGAAGTGGGCGTCCGGCCGGGTCAGCGTGGCCGCCGAGTTGGCCAGATGCCGGTAGCGCGGGCGCAGCCCCGCCTTCTCCACCATGCTCAGCCCCTCGTGGAAGGTGGCGATCTGCCGGTCGGTGGTCGGGTGTCCGGGTGCGTCGGCGTACACGAAGTGGCTCCACACCCCCACCACCTCGACCGCGCCGTCCGCCTGCGCCTTCGCCGCGGCGTCGAGCAGCTCCGGCCACTGCGAGACGGTCGCGCCACCCCGGGACAGCCCGGTGTCGATCTTGAGGTGCAGTCGGGCTGGACGCCCGGCCACCCGGCCCGCCTCGACCATCTCGTCGAGCTGCGCGATGCTGGCCGCACCGAGATCAACACCGGCCAGCACGCCTTCATGTAGTGGCAGGCCCGGTGCGAGCAGCCAGGCCAGGATCGGCACGCTGATCCCTGCCCGGCGCAGGGTGAGCGCCTCGTCAAGGGTGCAGACACCGAGCCAGTCGGCACCACCGTCCAGCGCGGCGTGGGCGGCCGGGACCATGCCGTGGCCGTACCCATCTCCCTTGACCACCGCCATCAACTCGGCCGCGCTACCGGAGCGCAGCCAACTCACGTTCTCACGGATCGCGTCAAGGTCGACGCGTACCTCGGCCTGCCACATGCCCCCAGCCTACTGAGTTGATCAGGAGTTGGGCCCGGCCCAGGTCGATCCACCGATCCACCCGAGCCCGGCCAACACCGGGCGCAGGGCGGCGGCGACATCGGGCGAGGCCACCGGGCCGCCCTGTGCTGCCTCCCGACCGGCGAGCCCGTGCAGGTAGGCCGCCGCGGCGGCGGCCCGCTCCGGGGCGAGACCCGCGGCGAGTAGCGAGCCGAGCAGCCCGGCCAGCACATCGCCCGTACCACCGGTGGCCAGGGCCGGGGTCCCGGTCTGGTTGATCAGGGCCTGGCCGTCTGGCGTGCCGATCACCGTCCGGTCGCCCTTGAGTAACACCACGGCGTTCATCCGGGCGGCCAGGCGCAACGCGGCAGCGACCCGGTCGTCGCCGGGAGTCTCGCCGCAGAGCCGGGCGAACTCCCGATCATGTGGGGTGACCACGACCGCGGCTTCCCGCCGCCGGAGTTGGTCGGCGAGGGAGCCGTCAGCGAGCAGGGTCAACGCGTCCGCGTCGAGCACCGCCGGCACCGGTGCCGCGAGTACCGCCCGCAGTTCACCAGCCGCCTGGTCGCCGGTACCCAGCCCGGAACCGCAGACCCACGCCTGCACCCGACCGGCATCGGCGACCCGGTCGGTAGCGATCACTGACGGGTGTTGACGCAACACCTCCGCCCGGGCGCTGCCGGCGTAGCGGACCAGACCGGTCGGACCGGCCAACGCACCGGCGACCGAGAGCACCGCGGCACCGGGGTAGACGGCCGAGCCGGTGGCGACGCCGACCACACCCCGGCTGTACTTCTCCGTCGCCGGTCCGGGGCGGGGCCACCAGTCGGTCACATCCGCCCGCTCGGTGACCTGCAGCGCCGCCTTGCCAGGCAGCCAGGGCGTGAGCCCGATGTCGACCAACTCAACCTGGCCGGCCAACGGCGCCGCTGCGCCCACCACCAGCGCGGGCTTCAAGGCACCGAAGGTCACCGTCACGTCGGCGTGGATCGCGTCCGGGCGACCAGCCGCGTTCGGTGGCACCTGCCCGGTGTCGACCGAGACCCCACTCGGCACGTCCACCGCCACCACTGTCGCCCGGCCACCGGATCGCCCGCGACACTGCGCCAGGCCCGCCGCGAGCTGCGCCGCCGGTGCCCGGAGCCCACCGCTGCCACCGATCCCGACGATGCCGTCGAGCACCAGGTCCACCCGGGCCGGCGGGCGGTCAACCAGCCGGCCGCCGGCGGCCCGGAACGCCGCCAACGCCTCGGCGTGCGCCCGGCCCGGAGTCAGCAACAGGGCCGACACCGCCGCCCCGCGCCGGGCCAGCCGGGCGCCGGCGAAGAGCGTGTCGCCGCCGTTGTCGCCCGAGCCAATCAGCAGCAGCACCGGGGCGCCGTAGACACCGCCCCGGTCGGCGAGGAGCAGCGCACAGCGGCGGGCGAGCCCCGCAGCGGCCCGCTGCATCAGCGTCCCGGGCGGGAGCGTTGCCATCAAGCCCGTCTCGGCGGCGCGTACGTCCGCCACCCGCCACACCGGTCTCATCCCACTCCGTCCCCGTGCCCGACTCGACCGGGGCACGCCCCGATCAGCGTTCCGCGACCACCATGGCCGAGGCGATCCCCCCGTCATGCGACAGCGACAGGTGCCACCGGTTGGCCCCCCGCTCGACCGCCGCCGCCGCGACCGTGCCGGAGACCGTCAACCACGGCCGACCATCCGGATCCGGCACGATCTCGCAGTCGTGCCAGCTCAGCCCGCTCGGCGCACCGAGCGCCTTGGCTACCGCTTCCTTCGCCGCGAAGCGGGCGGCGAGCGACTCGGGCGAACGGGGGTTACCAGAACGGGTGTACCGCTCGGCTTCGGTGAAGAGCCGGTCGGCGAGCAGCGGCGTCCGGGTCAGCGCGCGGGCGAACCGCTCCACCAGGACCACGTCAATGCCGACCCCGACGATCATGCGCCCACCCTACCGGCGCGGTACCCCGCGCGTGCTGCCGTCGCCTCCACTCGGGACACCCCGCCGGGTCGCCATCCGTGGGCACGTCGGCCGGCGTGCCCACGGCGTTCTTGGCGACCTCACTACTCACTCGACCGTAACGGACTTCGCCAGGTTCCGGGGCTGGTCAACGTCGTGACCCCGAGCAGCGGCGATCTCCGCGGCGAAAACCTGCAGCGGCACTGTGGTCACCAGCGGCGTGAGCAGGGTCGGCGTACGCGGCACGTAGATCAGGTGGTCGGCGTACCGGACGACAGACTCGTCCCCCTCCTCGGCGATCACGATCGTCCGGGCGCCCCGGGCCCGCACCTCCTGGATGTTGGAGACGATCTTGTCGTGCAGCATGCCGCGGCCGATCGGCGACGGCACGAAGCAGATCACCGGGGTGCCGTCGTCAATGAGCGAAATCGGGCCGTGCTTCAACTCGCCCGCGGCGAAGCCTTCGGCGTGCATGTACGCCAGTTCCTTGAGCTTCAGCGCGCCCTCCAGGGCCACCGGGTAGCCGACGTGCCGACCGATGAAGAGCACGGTCGGCTCGGACTTCAGCTCGCGGGCCAGCTCGCGTACCGGCTCGATCCGCCCCAGCAGCTCACGCAGCTTGCCCGGCACCTCCTGGAGCTGGGACACCACCGCGGCGACCTCGTCGGCGAACTTGATCCCGCGTACCTGGGCCAGGTGCAGGCCGATCAGGTAACAGGCGACGAGCTGGGTCAGGAACGCCTTGGTGGAGGCGACCGCGATCTCCGGCCCACCATGGGTGTAGAGGACCGCGTCGGACTCCCGGGGAATGGTGGAGCCGTTGGTGTTGCAGATCGCCAGGACACGTGCCTTCTGCTCTTTGGCGTGCCGAAGCGCCATCAGGGTGTCCATCGTCTCGCCGGACTGCGAGATCACCACAATGAGAGTGGACCGGTCGAGCACCGGGTCGCGGTAGCGGAACTCGCTGGCCAGCTCTACCTCGCAGGGGATCCGGGTCCAGTGCTCGATCGCGTACTTCGCCACCATGCCGGCGTGGTACGAGGTGCCGCAGGCGACGATGAAGATCTTGTCCACATCGCGCAGGTCCTGATCGCTGAGGCGGACCTCGTCGAGCATGATCTCGCCGGTCTCGGTGAGCCGGCCCAGCAGTGTGTCGGCGACGGCCTGCGGCTGCTCCGCGATCTCCTTGAGCATGAACCAGTCGTAGCCGCCCTTCTCCGCGGCGGAGGAGTCCCAGTCGATGTGGAAGTCCTTGCCGGTGGCGGGCTGGCCGGCGAAGTCGGTGATTTCGATGCTGTCGGCGGTGATCAGGACGATCTGATCCTGACCCAGCTCGATCGCTTCGCGGGTGTGCTCGATGAACGCCGCGACGTCACTGGCCAGGTAGTTCTCGCCGTTGCCCCGGCCGACGACCAGGGGCGAGTTGCGCCGCGCACCGACCACCGCGCCCGGGACCTCGGCGTCCACGGCGAGCAGGGTGAAGGCGCCCTCCAGGCGCTGACAGACGACCCGCATGCCGGCGGCGAGCAGCTGTGGACCGTCCGGATGCCCGGCGGAGCGCAGGTCGGAGAGGGCCGCGGCGAGCAGGTGGGCGGTGCACTCGGTGTCGGTGTCGCTGACGAACTGGACCCCATCGGCCTCCAGCTCGGCACGCAGCTTCGCGAAGTTCTCGATGATGCCGTTGTGGATCACCGCAACCCGGCCATCCGGGGAGAGGTGCGGGTGAGCATTGCGGTCGGTGGGGCCGCCGTGGGTGGCCCACCGGGTGTGGCCGATCCCGGTGACCCCGTCCCCGATCCCGATTGGGGACGCAGCGCAGGCCTCCGGATCCCGCGCGGACCGCTCGGCGAGGACCTTCTCCAGGTTGGCCAGCTTGCCGGCCTTCTTCTCCGCCAGCAGCTCATCCGCGCAGATGACGGCGACCCCGGCCGAGTCGTAGCCGCGGTACTCCAGCCGTCGCAACCCATCGAGCACAATGCCGAGCGCCGGACGCGCACCGGCGTAACCCACGATTCCACACATGAGTGGCAGCCTAACCCAGTTTCACTCATCTTGAGTGCTCGTAAGGTGGGTAAATACGCAGCCGCCTTGAGCGAATGGCATGAGCGGCTACCTAGCGTCACGAAGAACGATCGGCGACCGCAGCGGGTTGAACCGACACGGAGAGTCCGTAGGCTGGCAGACGTGACGACCACCCACGTCGATCCTCTGGTAACGCGAATGCGCCCCTTCGGGACGACGATCTTCGCCGAGATGTCCGCCCTCGCCAGCCGCACCGGGGCGGTCAATCTCGGGCAAGGCTTTCCGGACACCGACGGTCCGCCCGAGATGCTGGCTGCGGCAGCTGAGGCACTGCGCGGCGGGCAGAACCAATACCCGCCCGGGCCCGGCATCCCCCCGCTTCGCGTCGCCGTGGCGGCACACCAGCAACGATTCTGGGGCCTCGAGTACGACCCCGAGGGCGAAATCGTGGTGACCGCGGGCGCCACCGAGGCGATCGCAGCGGCGATCCTGGGCCTCTGCGAGCCGGGCGACGAGGTGGTCTGCTTCGAGCCCTACTACGACTCGTACGCCGCCTCGATCGCGCTGGCCGGCGCCCGCCGACGCCCGGTGACGCTGCGGCCCGGGGTGGCCGGCCGGTACGCGGTGGACCCAGACGAGCTGCGCGCCGCGTTCGGGCCACGCACCCGGCTGGTGCTGCTGAACTCCCCGCACAACCCCACTGGCAAGGTCTTCACCCCCGCCGAGCTGACCCTGGTGGCCGAGCTGTGCCGCGAGTACGACGCGTACGCGGTCACCGACGAGGTCTACGAACACCTCGCCTTCACCGACGCCGCCGCTGACCACGTACCCCTCGCCACATTGCCCGGGATGCGTGCCCGGACGCTGCGGATCTCCTCGGCCGGCAAGACCTTCTCCTGCACCGGCTGGAAGGTCGGCTGGGCGAGTGGCCCGGCATCGCTGGTCTCGGCGGTCCTGCGGGTTAAGCAGTTCCTCACCTTCGTCAACGCCGCGCCGTTGCAACCGGCGGTCGCGGTGGCGCTCGGCCTGGACGACAGCTACTTCACCGAGTTCCGGGCCGGGATGCAGGCCCGCCGGGACCAGCTCGTCGCTGGCCTCGCCGACGCCGGGTTCGGCGTCGGCCCACCGGAGGGCACATACTTCGTCACCGCCGATGTGACACCGCTCGGCGCCCGAGACGGGGTGGAGTTCTGTCGCGCGCTGCCGGAACGCTGTGGCGTGGTCGCGGTCCCGACCCAGGTCTTCTACGACGACTCGGAGGCCGGCCGGCGGCTGATCCGGTTCGCCTTCTGCAAGCGCCCAGAGGTATTGGCCGAGGCCGTCACCCGGCTACGACAGCTGGCGCGGTGAGCGCGTCCGGCCCGGGGCCTACCTGAGGCATCGACGACCTGCGCCCCGGGACCGTCGCCGCCAACAGACCAGCCACGCCGGGGCCGTCAAAGGCGAGCAGGCCCCCGCCGGCACCCGTCGCCGGCGGGGTACGCCAGGTCAGCTGACCGGGCTGGCGGTGCGGACCTGCTCGGCGATCCGCTCGGCCACGGCACGCGCCGTCGTCTCGGTGCCGGCCTCCACCATCACCCGGACCAGCGGCTCGGTCCCCGAGGGACGCAGCAAGACCCGCCCGGTATCGCCCAGTTCGGCCTCCGCCCGCGCAACCTCGGCCCGTACGGTCGGAGCCGCCGCACCGACCGTACGGTCGCCGACCGGCACGTTGATCAGAACCTGAGGCAGCGGAGTAACCACAGCGGCCAGCTCGGCCAGGGACTTACCCGTCCCCGCCATCCGGGACATCAGGTGCAGGCCGGTCAGCACGCCGTCGCCGGTGGTCGCGTGGGCCGGCATCACGATGTGCCCGCTCTGCTCGCCACCGAGCGCTAGGCCGGAGGCGCGCAGCTCCTCCAACACGTACCGGTCACCGACCTTCGTCTCGACCAGCCGAATCCCCTCCCGCGACATGGCGATCCGCAGGCCGAGGTTGCTCATCACGGTCGCCACCAGGGTGTCGGCGGTGAGCGTACCGGCCTCCCGCATCGCCAGCGCGAGGATCGCCATCACCTGATCGCCGTCAACCTCGTCGCCGTCGGCGGTGACCGCCACGCAACGGTCGGCGTCGCCGTCATGGGCGATGCCCAGCTGCGCGCCGTGCTCGACGACGGCCTGCCGGAGCGCCGCGACGTAGTTGGAGCCGCACTCGTCGTTGATGTTGAGGCCGTCGGGCTCCGCATGGATCGCGACCACCTCGGCGCCGGCCTCCCGGTACGCCGCCGGGGCCACCTCGGCGGCGGCGCCGTTGGCGCAGTCCACCACGACCTTGATCCCGTCCAGCCGGTGCGGCACGGTGCCGACCAGGTGCTGCACGTAGTGGTCGGCGCCGTCGAGCAGGTCGTGGACCCGACCGATACCCGCTCCGACCGGACGCTCCCAGGCGGTCGTCGCGTTCGCCTCGACCGCCGCCTCGATCTTCATCTCAATCTCGTCCGGCAGCTTGTGCCCGCCGGCGGCGAAGAGCTTGATGCCGTTGTCCGGCATGGGGTTGTGCGAGGCGGAGAGCATCACCCCGATGTCGGCCTTGGCCTCCGCGGTGAGGAACGCCACCGCCGGGGTTGGCAAGACGCCGACCCGTACGACGTTCGCGCCGGCGCTGGTCAGCCCGGCCACCACCGCGGCCTCCAACATCTCGCCGCTGGCCCGGGTGTCCCGGCCGACAACGGCCAGCGGGGGGTGGCTCCGATCCGCCTCGGCGAGGATGTGCGCGGCGGCGACCGCTACCGCGAGCCCCAACTCGGGCGTGAGATCCGCGTTCGCCCTTCCCCGTACCCCGTCCGTGCCGAACAACCGACCCATTCCGCCAAACCTCCGATGCAACTGCCGATGGTGGAAAAGCGGAACGGCCGGGCCACCTCCGTTCGCAGGAGGCGGCCCGGCCGTCCGTCACAAGTACAACGAGTAGCTGATGGTCAGCGCTTCGAGTACTGAGGAGCCTTACGGGCCTTCTTGAGACCGTACTTCTTGCTCTCCTTGACCCGCGCGTCCCGGGTCAGGAAGCCGGCCTTCTTGAGCGCCGGGCGGTCGTCCGGCTCGCTGACGATCAGCGCGCGGGCGATGGCCAGCCGGAGCGCACCGGCCTGACCGGTGGTGCCGCCGCCCCGCAGGTTCGCGATGACGTCGAACTCCTCCGCCTTCTCGGTGGTGACCAGCGGGTCTTTGATCAGCTGCTGGTGCACCTTGCTCGGGAAGTACGCCTCAAGGTCCCGGCCGTTGCAGGTGATCTTGCCGGTGCCCGGGACGATGCGGACCCGGACGATGGCCTCCTTGCGGCGGCCCACGGTCTGGATCGGCCGGTCACCAAGGGGCGCGCGGACGACGGGCGCCAGCGCCTCGGCGGCCTCGGGGGCGACCTCGGTGGCGATGATGTCGGTCATGCTGCTTCCTTCGCCCGCGCTCACTGCGCGATCTGCTTGATCTCGAACGGCACTGGCTGCTGCGCGCCGTGCGGGTGCTCGGCACCGGCGTAGACCTTCAGCTTCTTGATCAGCTTCCGGCCCAGCTTGTTGTGCGGGAGCATGCCCTTCACGGCCAGCTCAATGGCCCGCTCGGGACGCTTGGTCAGCAGCTCGTCGTAGCCGACCTGCTTGAGGCCGCCGGGGTAACCGGAGTGCCGGTAGGCGATCTTCTGCTGCCGCTTGTTACCGGTCAGCGCGACCTTGCCGGCGTTCACGATGACGACAAAGTCGCCCGTGTCGACGTGCGGCGCGAAAGTCGGCTTGTGCTTGCCGCGCAGCAGCGTGGCGGCATGGGTGGCCAAGCGGCCCAGCACGACATCAGAGGCGTCGATAACGTGCCACTGACGCTCGATCTCACCCGGCTTCGGGCTGTACGTACGCACAGGTTTACCTTGTCTCGTCGTCGGTCTGGGGCCTGCGCGCCGGGGTGACCATGACTTTCAGGCCGAGCCAACGCGCACGAACGACCAAGCGCACCTCAGACGGCACGCCCCTAGATGTCGCACAACAGCAGGTAACGATACCCAACGCCGAGCCAGCCGGCAAAACGGGGTCCAATCGACCCGCCGGGCTGGGCCGGGGCAGGCCGGTTTCCCGCCCGCGGCACCGGCCGGTGATGGCCGAAATCACACTCGAGCCGCGGCCAGCCGCGCCCCCGGTCGCAGGTACACAGCCCACGTCAGCACGGTCAGCACCAGAAAGAAGCCGGCATAGAACCACAGCGCGGGCTGGATGCTGCCGTACGCCGACTTCGCCCACGCGTAGCAGATCGGGACCAGGAAGCCGCCGAAGGCGCCGACCGCGGAGATGATCCCGAGCGCCCCGGCCGCCTGCCGGCGCATGGCGCGCATGATCTCCGGCGAACCGCCAAGCTCCTCCCCCCGCACCTGAAAGATCCGAGAGATCATCCGGTACGTCGATCCGTTGCCGACCCCGGTCGCCACGAACAACAGCATGAACGCCAGGAAGAAGAGCTCCAGCCAGCGCTCCCGCACCGACCACAGCGCCAGGTACGCACCGCCGGTCATCAACACGAAGCTGGCCACGGTGACCCGGGCACCACCGACGATGTCGGCGAGACGACCACCGAAGGGTCGGCAGAGCGAGCCCACCGCCGCACCGAGGAACGCCCAGGACAGCGCGATGTCGGGCCGGCCGAAGACCCCGTTGAGTAGGGTCGGGAAGGCCGCCGAGTAGCCGATGAACGAGCCGAACGTGCCGACGTACAGCAACGACATGATCCAGGTGTTCCGGTCCCGCAGCGAGGACCACACCGGCCCCACGTCCGCCTTGGCCTCGGCCAGGTTGTCCATGAACAGGTAGGCACAGACCGCAGCGATCACCGCGAGCGGGAGATACATCAAGCCGGCTCGGGCCAGCGCGAGACCACCGCCGAGCACGATCACCTGCGGCACCAGGAACTGCACGACGGCGACCCCGATGTTGCCGCCGGCCGCGTTCAGTCCCAGCGCCCACCCCTTCTCCCGCTCCGGATAGAAGAACGAGATGTTCGCCATGCTGGAGGCGAAGTTCCCGCCGCCGAACCCGGCGGTGGCGGCGATCAGCAGCAGCGGGACGAAGCCGATCTCCGGATGCTGCACCGCCCAGGCCAACCCAGCAGCCGGGATGATCAGCAGCAGGGCCGAGATCACGGTCCAGTTCCGCCCACCGAAGACCGGCACCGCGAAGGTGTAGGGCAGCCGCAGCAGCGCGCCGACGCCGCTGGGCACGGCGGTCAGCCAGAGCGCCTGGCTGGTGGTCAGCGTCCACCCGACATCGCCCAACCGGACCACCACGATGCTCCAGAGCAGCCAGATGGAGAACCCGATGTGCTCGGCGAAGATCGAATAGATGAGATTGCGCCGGGCGACAGCCCGGCCGACGGTCCGCCAGAAATAATCGTCCTCCGGAGCCCAGTGGCCCACCCAGCGGCCCCGGCCGCGTTGTAGGTCGATCTCCTCCGCTGTGGTCGTCGCGGGCACGCTCGTCGTCGTCATCAGGCGCTCCTTCCGGCCGGGCCGTCCTGGCCCGCCGGGTGCACCGGCTGGTCGGTGTCGAGCGGGCCCGGCTGGAACCTAGAAAGCCGGCGTTACCGCAGCGTTCGTCGCCGGATTCGGGGAGGCAACGGTGCTCGCACCGAGCTGCCCACCGGCCCGTGAGAAGCGCTGTCGATCAGCGGCGCGATCGACGGGATGACTCAGAGTTGTTGCAGGATGCGCAGCGCCCGGCCAACCCGACGCATGACCTCCTGGTCGGCCACGTCCACACACTCGGAGAACCACTGCTTCATTGGCGAGGAGAGCCGGTCCGGCATCACCACCCGCTCGCCCATCGACACCGCGAGGGGGGAGTCCCGCAGCAACGCCGTCTCCACCACCTCCGCCACGATCACGATCGGCACCGCGGTGGCGTTGTAGACGTCGGAGCTAACGACCAGCCCCAGCCGCTCCCGGGCGCCCGAGATCCGCCAGACCTCGCCCCTACGCAGCACGCGGACGGCCACCGAGGAGCAGGTCCTCAACCAGCCCCACCTCGTGGGCGTCAGCGAGCGCGGCAGCTTCCCAGTCGAGACCAGCCCGGCTGACCGCATCGGCGTGCGCGGAGAAGACCGCACGCAGCGTCTTCTCCCGGGCGGCCTGGTCCATCCAGGCGGAGAGGGAGAGCCCCTCCCGTCGGGCGAACCACCGGGCCTGCTCGATCGTCTCGTCGGCGAACGACAGGGTCACCTTGGCAGTCATTCCGGCAGCCTACCCAGGGGTATGACCATCAGTCATCTATCTCGCCGCGGCAGTGCGCCCGACTTGACCGGACCGAAACACGTGGGAACCGGGCCGGAAACCCCCTGCCGGCACGCTTCACCGACATGACAGACGGTACGCGCCCCGCCACCGCTACCGGACGACCCCCCAACGAGACGGCGACGCACTGCCCGTACTGCGCTCTCCAGTGCGGGATGACGCTGCGCGAGACCGACGGCGAGGTGGCCGTACTCCCCCGCTGGTTCCCCACCAACCAGGGCGGGCTCTGCCAGAAGGGCTGGACCGCCGCCGAACTGCTGGAGCACCCGGATCGCCTCACCACCCCGCTGCTTCGCGACCCGGCCAGCGGCGAGCTGCGCCCGGCGAGTTGGGAGGCGGCCCTGGACCGGATCGTCACGGGGATCCGCACCGTCCAGGCCGACCACGGGCGGGACGCGGTCGCCGTCTTCGGTGGCGGTGGCCTCACCAACGAGAAGGCGTACGCGCTGGGCAAGTTCGCCCGGGTAGTGCTCCGGACCCGACACATCGACTACAACGGGCGATTCTGTATGTCGTCGGCGGCGGCCGCCGGGATGCGCGCCTTCGGCATTGACCGGGGCCTCCCCTTTCCCCTGGCCGACCTGGGCAGCGCCGACACCCTGCTGCTGGTCGGCGCGAACCCGGCCGAGACGATGCCCCCACTGGTGCGCTGGCTGACCGAGCAACGCCGCCGAGGGGGGCGGCTGATCGTGGTGGACCCGCGCATCACCGCCACCGCCCGCCAGGCCGACCTGCACCTACAGCCGCTGCCCGGCACCGACCTGGCGGTGGCCAACGCGCTGCTACACATCGCGCTCGCCGAAGGACTCGTTGACCACGGCTACGTCGCCGGCCGTACCACCGGCTTCGACGAGGTCCGTCGGGCGGTGGCGGAGTGGTGGCCGGCCCGCGCCGAGGCGCTCTCCGGGGTGTCGGTGGCCGATCTGGAGACGACCGCACGCGCGCTGGGCGACGCCCTGCGGGCGATCATCCTCACCGCCCGCGGCGCCGAGCAACACGCCAAGGGGGTCGACACCGTCACCGGGTACGTGAACCTGGCGCTCGCCCTCGGCCTGCCCGGCCGCCCCGGCTCCGGCTACGGCTGCCTGACCGGGCAGGGCAACGGCCAGGGTGGCCGGGAACACGGCCAGAAGGCCGACCAGCTTCCCGGCTACCGCCGCATCGACAACCCCGCCGACCGAGCGCACGTCGCCGCGGTCTGGGGCGTACCAGCGGAGGCCCTACCGGGGCCGGGGATTCCCGCGTACCGGCTGCTGGACTCGCTCGGCACCCCGGACGGGCCGAAGGCGCTGCTGGTGTTCGGCTCCAACCCGGTGGTCTCCGCGCCCCGGGCGGCCCGGATCGAGGGCCGCCTGCACGACCTCGATCTGCTGGTGGTCGTCGACTTCCTGCGCTCCGAGACGGCTGCCCTCGCCGACGTGGTGCTGCCGACCGCGCAGTGGGCCGAGGAGGACGGCACCATGACCAACCTGGAGGGACGAGTCCTGCGTCGACGGGCGCTCCGCAAGCCGCCGCCCGGCGTCCGCACCGACCTGGAACTCCTCGCCGCCCTCGCCACAGCGCTGGAGCGGCGCCCGGGACATCCTGCCGACCGGGACCGAGAGCCCCCACTCTCGCCGGAGCCACAGGTGATGTTCGAGGAACTCCGAGCGGCCTCGGCCGGCGGGCTCGCCGACTACGCCGGAATCAGCTGGGAACGGATTGACGCACAGGAGGGAGCGTTCTGGCCCTGCCCACAGATTGACGGACCGGACACCCCCCGGCTCTTCGCCGACCGGTTCCCTACCCCCGACGGGCGTGCCCGATTCCACGCCGTGCAGCACCGACCCGCCGCGGAACAGGTGTGCGCCGCCTACCCGCTGCACTTCACCACGGGACGGGTGCTCGCCCAATACCAGTCAGGAACACAGACCCGACGGGTGCCAGCGCTGCGCCAGGCCGCGCCAGCAGCCTTCGTCGAGCTGCATCCGGACGTGGCCGACCGGCTCGGCGTGACCGATGGCGAGCCGGTCCGAGTGTGCTCCCGCCGGGGCGAGCTGGTCGCGCCGGCCCGACTCAGCCCGGCGATCCGGCCGGACACCGTCTTCGCCCCGTTCCACTGGGGCGGCACCGCCCGCGCCAACACGGTCACCAACGACGCCGTCGACCCGATCTCCGGGATGCCGGAATTCAAGATCTGCGCGGTACGAGTGGAGAAGGTGGCGGCGACGTGACCGACCGGATCGTGATCATCGGCAACGGAATGGCCGGTACCCGCCTCGCCAGTGAGCTCTCCGCGCACGGCGGAGACCGAAAGGTCACCGTGCTCGGGGCAGAACCGCACCACGCATACAACCGGATCATGCTCTCCACTCTGCTGACCGGAGCGATCGGGGAGCCGGAGGTGCAGCTGACCGAGGTCGCCAGCCACGGAGTCGACCTGCGCACCGGGGTCTGCGTCACCGCGATCGACCGCGAGAACCGTACGGTTCGCACCGATCGGGGCGACCGGATCCACTACGACCACCTGGTCCTGGCCACCGGTAGCCGCGCCGTTGTCCCCCCGCTGACCGGATTGACCGGCGGGGAGCTGCCGGCGCGGGTGATGTTGTTTCGCACCCTGGATGACTGCCGCCGCATCCTCGCCGTTGCCGACCGGTCCCGCCGCGTGCTGGTGCTCGGCGGCGGGCTACTCGGCCTGGAGGCGGCCCGCGGGCTCGCCGGCCGCGGGCTCGAGGTGACCGTGGTGCACCCGGTGCCGTACCTGATGGAGCGGCAACTCGACCCGGCCGCGGCGGCCGTGCTCGCCCGTACGCTCGCCGACCTCGGGGTAGCCACCCAGCTGGCCGTACCGGCCACCGCCGTGCTCGCCGGCCCCCGCGGCGTCCGTCTCGAGCTGGCCGACGGCCGGTCGCTCGACGCCGATCTACTGGTGCTTGCCTGCGGCGTACGCCCGGACACCGCGCTCGCCACGGCCGCCGACCTGACCGTACGGCGGGGGGTCCTGGTCGACGACCAGCTACGCACCAACGACCAGCGCATCTCGGCCATCGGCGACTGCGCCCAGCACGGCGACACCCTGACCGGTCTGGTGGCCCCGGCCTGGGCGCAGGCGCGGGTGCTGGCACAGGTGCTCAGCGGCGCGGACCCGTCGGCCCGGTACCGGCCACGGCCGGTGGTGACCCGCCTCAAGACCGCCGGCATCGACCTGGCGGCCATGGGTGACCCCGGCGGCGGCCCCGGTGAGGAGCTGACCTTCACCGACCCGGCCGGTGGCACGTACGCCCGACTGCGAATCAACCACGAGCGGTTGACCGCCGCGATCCTGGTGGGCGACAACCCGTCCATCGGTAGGGTCATCCAGCTCTTCGACCGGGGGCAGCCGGTGCCCAGCGACCGACGGTCGCTGCTGCTGGGCCGGGCACTCGGCCCGGCGCCGGCGGAACCGACCACGACACCGGCGCTGATGCCGGACGCGGCGACGGTCTGCCACTGCAACAACGTCAACAAAGGAACCCTGGTGGAGAGTTGGCGCCGCGGGGCGCGGACGGTCCACGACGTGGTGGCGGCCACCCGCGCCGGTACGGGCTGCGGCTCCTGCCGAGACGCGGTCGCCGGCGTCGTCGAATGGCTCTCCACCGTGGAATCGGTGGAGGTGGGGCGATGAGGGAAAGCCAACTGGTCGTCGTCGGCAACGGCATGGTCGGCCAGCGGTTCGTGGACGCGTTGCGCGCCCGCGACAGCGACGGTCGGTGGCGGGTAACCGTGCTCGGTGAGGAGCCCCAACCCGCGTACGACCGGGTGCGTCTCTCTGCCCTCTTCGACGGGGTGGGGGCAGCCGAACTGAACCTGCACACCCCGGATCCGCGGGTACAGCTGCGGCTCGGTGTGCCGGTCACCGGGATCGACCGAAACCGACGCATCGTGACAACGGCCACCGACGAGTACCCGTACGACGCACTGGTGTTGGCGACCGGCTCGTCCCCCTTCGTGCCGCCGATCGACGGCGTCGACCTGCCGGGAGTCTTCACCTACCGCACCCTGGACGACCTGGCCGCGATCCGCACGCACGCCCGGGGCCGCCGGCGGGGCGCGGTGATCGGCGGTGGGCTGCTCGGCCTGGAGGCGGCGAACGCGCTGCGGCTACTCGGGCTCGCCACCAGCGTCGTGGAGTTCGCGCCGCGGCTGATGCCGGTGCAGGTGGACGCCGCCGGCGGGGCGCTGCTGCGCCGTTACGTCGAGGACTTGGGCGTCGCCTGCCACCTCGGGGTCGCCACCAGCGCGCTGCGCCCCGGCCCGGACGGCTCGGTGGCCCAACTGGAGCTGGCGGACGGCGGTCGGGTGGCCGCCGACCTGGTCGTCGTGGCGGCCGGTATCCGCCCCCGGGACGAGCTGGCCCGCGCCACCGACCTGCCCCTTGGCCACCGCGGCGGGGTACTGGTCGACCGCACCTGCCGCAGTGCCGATGAGCGGATTTGGGCGGTCGGCGAGTGCGCCGCCGTAGACGGCACCTGCCACGGTCTGGTCGCCCCCGGCTACGCGATGGCGGAGACGGTGGCCGACCGGCTGGTCGGCGGGACGGCCACCGTCCCCGACGCGGACACCGCCACCAAACTGAAGCTGCTCGGCGTGGACGTCGCCTCCTTCGGCGACGCCCACAGCACCACCCCGGGCTCACTCGACGTGACCTTCACCGATCCGGCCACCCGGGTGTACGCGAAGCTGGTCCTCTCCGACGACGCGCAGACGCTGCTCGGCGGCGTGCTGGTCGGCGACGCCGAGGCGTATCCGACGTTGCGGGCCAGCATCGGTCAGGCGCTGCCCGCCGCACCGCTCGCGCTGCTCGCCCCGGCCGGAGCGGGCACCGGAGCGGCGGCGCTCCCCGCTTCCACGCAGGTCTGCTCCTGCAACGGGGTGACCCGCGCCGACCTGGACGCGGCGATCGCCGGCGGCGCGGCCGACGTGCCGACCCTCAAGGCGTGCACCCGGGCCGGCACCAGCTGCGGCTCCTGCGTACCGATGCTCCGGCAGCTGCTCGACGCCGCCGGAGTTGGGCAGCCCCGCGGGCTCTGCGAACACTTCGAGGTGAGCCGCCAGGAGCTCTTCGACCTCATCCGGGTCCGCGGAATCCGCACCTTCTCCAACCTGATCACCGAGTACGGCCGGGGAGATGGCTGTGACATCTGCAAGCCGGTGGTGGCGTCAATCCTGGCTTCCCTCGGCGCCGGGCACCTCCTCGACGACGAGCGAGCGTCGCTACAGGACACCAATGACCACTTCCTGGCCAACCTGCAACGGGATGGCAGCTACTCGGTCGTGCCCCGAATCCCCGGCGGCGAGATCACCCCGGAGAAGTTGATTGTGCTCGGCGAGGTGGCCCGGGACTTCGCGCTCTACACGAAAATCACCGGCGGGCAACGCATCGATCTGCTCGGCGCGCGGGTGGAGCAGTTGCCGCAGATCTGGCGCCGGCTGGTCAACGCGGGCTTCGAGTCCGGCCACGCGTACGGCAAGGCACTGCGGACGGTGAAGTCGTGTGTCGGGTCCACCTGGTGCCGGTACGGGGTACAGGACTCGGTCGGGTTGGCAATCGCGCTGGAGCTGCGCTACCGCGGGCTCCGCGCCCCCCACAAGATCAAAGCAGCGGTCTCCGGCTGCGCCCGGGAGTGCGCCGAGGCACGCGGCAAGGACTTCGGCATCATCGCCACCGAGGCCGGCTGGAACCTCTACGTCGGCGGCAACGGCGGATTCCGGCCCCGGCACGCCGACCTCATCGCCACCGACCTGAACACCGCGGCACTGGTACGCCTGATCGACCGGTTCCTGATGTACTACATCCGCACCGCGGACCGGCTGCAACGTACCGCCGCCTGGATCGAGGCGATGGACGGCGGCCTGGAGCACCTCAGCGCGGTCATCGTGGACGACTCGCTCGGGCTCTGCGCCGAGCTGGACGCGGCGATGGCCCGGCACGTGGGGTCGTACTCCGACGAGTGGCGCGACGTCCTCGAGGACCCGGCCCGGCTGGGCCGGTTCACCTCGTTCGTCAACGCACCCGAGGTGCCCGACCCCTCCATCCGGTTCACCGAGGAACGTGGACAACAGGTACCGGCACGGGCCGAGGACATCGAGAACCGACAGCCGGTCGGGCTGGGAATGCCGCAGGTGCCGCGATGATCGACGATCGGCCGGAGTGGACTGTGATCTGCCCACTGACCCGCCTTGACCCAGGTCGAGGGGTGGCAGCACTCGTTGACGGTGCCCAGGTGGCGCTGTTCCGCACCGCCGCCGACCTCTTCGCCATCGACAACCGGGACCCGGTCACCGATACGTATGTGCTCTCACGCGGGATCGTGGGCAGCCGGGGCGGCGTGCCGATAGTCGCCTCCCCACTACACAAACAGGCATACGACCTGCGTACCGGAGACTGCCTGGACCTACCGGGCGTCGCGGTCCGGCGGCACGAGGTGCGGTGCCGGGCCGGGCTGGTCGAGGTACGGCTGCGAGCGGAGGCGTAGATGCGCAACGAACTGGCCGGCTTCACCGTCGGGGTGACCGCCGACCGGCGTCGGGACGAACTGGCGGCACTACTGCAACGGCACGGGGCTCGGGTGGTCTTCGCGCCGGCCCTGCGGATCGTGCCACTCGCCGACGACACCGAGCTACGCGCGGCAACACGGGCCTGCCTCGATCGCCCGCCGGATGTCCTGATGGCCGACACCGGGATCGGGATGCGTGGCTGGCTGGAGGCGGCCGAAGGCTGGGGGCTGGCTGAGCCGCTGCGCGCGGCGCTGCGCGAGTCGTACGTGGTGGCGCGCGGTCCGAAGGCTCGCGGCGCGATCCGGGCCGCCGGCCTGCACGATCAGTGGTCGCCCGCCTCGGAGAGCTGCGCCGAGGTGGTGGAGCACCTGCGGGACCGGGGGGTGGCCGGCCAGGTGATCGCTATGCAGTTGCACGGCGGAGCACAACCCGAGTGCACGAGGGCGCTGGTTGCAGCCGGCGCGACCGTGATCGCGGTGCCGGTCTACCGTTGGGCCCCGCCGACCGATCCGACTCCACTGCATCGACTTATCGACCTGGTCGCCGACCGGATGGTGGACGCGGTGACGTTCACCTCGGCACCGGCCGCCGAGGCGTTGCTGGTTGCCGCCGGAGACCGGACCGACCGGGTGCTCGACGCGTTCCGGGGTGCGGTGCTGGCGAGTTGCGTGGGGACGGTGACCGCGGAGCCGCTACGGCGACGGGGGGTGCCGGTCAGCGCTCCCGAACGGGCCCGGCTGGGCGCGCTGGTCCGAACGATCGTTGCGGAGTTGCCGCGGCGCGCGGTCACCCTGAAAGCCGCCGGTCACCTACTCACCCTGCGCGGGCACGCCGCTGTGGTTGATGGTGAGCTGCGACCGCTGGCGCCGGCCCCGATGGCGGTGCTGCGCTCGCTGGCGGCCTCCCCGGGGCGGGTCCTGTCCCGGGCGGCACTGCTCCGGACGCTACCGCGCGGGGCAGACGAGCACGCGGTGGAGATGGCGGTGGCGCGGCTGCGCGCCGGGCTGAGGGCCCCCGGGGCAGTACAGACGGTGGTGAAGCGCGGCTACCGCCTCCGTGTCGACTGACGCGTAGCCGCCGCAGCCCCGGCCCGCAGCTAGCTGGCGGGCCGGGCTCGCGGACCGACGCCGAGGTGCCGGTCACCGACGCCGGAGGGGTTCCGGTCCCCGATGCTGAGGTTCCGGTCAGCGGCGCCGGGGCTGCCGCGGGTGCCGGTCACCGGTGCCGGCTCACCCGACCGGAGTCGGGAACCCGCGGTTGTGCTCGGCCTGCAGCCGGCTCATGGCGTGCTCGACGACGGTCACCAGCACCTGCTTGACCGAGTCCCGGCTGCGCGCATCGGTCAGCACGAGCGGCACGTCCGCCGGGATGGCGAGCGCCTCGCGTACCTCCGCCAACTCGTAGTTGGGGGCACCGTCGAACCGGTTGAGCGCGACCACGTACGGCAGTTTGCGGTTTTCGAAGTAGTCCAGGGGGGCGAAGGCATCGGTGATCCGGCGGGTGTCCACCAGGACGGCCGCACCGACCGCACCCCGAATGATCTCGTCCCACATGAACCAGAACCGGGTCTGGCCGGGCGTACCGAACAGGTACAGGATCAGATCCTGCGCCATGGTGATCCGGCCGAAGTCCATGGCGACTGTCGTCGTCTCTTTCCCCGGCACCTTGGACGGATCATCGATGCCGACACCGGCTGCGGTCATGATCGCCTCGGTGGTCAGCGGTGTGATCTCCGAGATCGCCCCGACCAGCGTCGTCTTTCCGACGCCGAAGCCCCCCGCAACGACGATCTTCGCGGAGATGATCTCCCGGCTCGCCCTGGCGGGGTCATAGTTCGCGAAGTCCACTTAGCACCCTTCCAAGCAGGTTCATCCGCTCCACGAACCCCATCGTGGGAGCGGCGGCAGTGTGTAGCGTCAGCAAGCCCTCGGCCACCATGTCGGCCACCAGTACCCGGGTTACGCCGAGGGGCATCCGGGTGTACGCGGCGATCTCCGCCAACGACTGCGCCCGGCCCTCACAAATCGTCGCGATGCGGTGCTTGTCGTGCCCCGCGAAACGGGATTCGGCAACCGCCGTGGCGCTCGCGGACAGCACCGCCTCCAAGGTGATGTCCTGCTGCGGCTCGGTCCGGCCCCGAGTGACCGCATATGGGCGCACCAGTTCCCCGCGCGCTTCGGTCCGCCGGCCTTCCATCCGCTGTCACCTCCCCTCTCGCCCGACCGGTACCCCTTCGGCGCCGGCTCTGCTCTCCTCGGGCGGCGCTGTCCGGAGCCCAGAGATCATGAAGACACCGCGTCCCGAGGCAACGGCACCAGTGCGGCACCGACCCGTTCCACCAGCAGGGCCATCTCGTAGCCAACCTGCCCGACGTCGCAGCTGCGGGCAGCGAGCACCGCCATCGACGAGCCGTCACTGATCGACATGAGAAAGAGGTAGCCGCTGTCCATTTCGATGACTGTCTGAAGCACCCCGCCGGCGCTGAACATGCGGGACGCGCCGTCGGTCAGGCTCACCACGCCGGAAGTGATCGCCGCGAGCTGATCTGCGCGGTCCGCGGGGAGGTCCCGGGACGAGGCGAGCAGCAGCCCGTCGGCGGACACCGCGACCACGTGAGCGATACCCGCCACGCTGTCGGCGAAGTTACTGAGCAGCCAACCCATGTCCTGCATGGTCGCTGGCCTGTTCATCAGCTCGTCTCCTTGCTCGAAGTGCTGTTGGGGTCCGAGCCGGCCGCACGGCCGCGCTGCACACCACGGTGATATGCAGACAGCAGGCCGCGGACTTCGTCCGGCGTCCGGCGGGTCCGTTCCCGGGCCCGGGGCTCGATCCCGCCGGGGACGAGTTGCGCCTTCGGCACCCGCTTCGGCAGACCAGAACGGGTGGTACCGCCGTTGGTCGGCTCGGCAGCCTGGCTGGCCCGGCTCCAACCCTCGTCCGCGACGGTTCGCCACGCATTGCCACCGCCGGCCGGGGCCCCGGAGGCACCCGGCGGGGCCGGAGGCACACTCGTCGGCGGCGCGGCGGGCGGCACACTCGTCGGCACCGCGGCCGGCGGCACACTCGTCGGCGGCGCGGCGGGCGGCACACTCGTCGGCACTGCGGCCGGCGGCCCGCTGGGCGGCGGCGCGGCGGGCGGCGGCCCGGCGGAAGCCGGAGTGGCGGAGTAGGACGGCCCCGAGGTGGCAGCCGGCGGGGTCGCCGTCGTTCCGGGCACCCGGGTGGGTAGCTGCGGCTCGACTGGGGAACTCGCCGCGGGATCCGGAGCCGTTCCATCGAAGTCCGGCCGGGTGAAGATGGCGGTCGCATCGTTGCCGTGCGTCCGGAACCAGACCGCCTCCATCTCCCGGAAAATCGGCGCCTCCGCCGGTGTCTCCGTGGGCGTCTCCGCAGGCGGCGCGGAGAAAGGTGTCGCGTCGATCGATGCGGTGGCGGCCAGGTCAGCGCCGAGCCCACCGGGCATGCTGTCGGTGCCGAATGGACTGGCGGACGGGGCGGCTGACGGCGCTGGGGTGGCGGGCACGGTGGGGAAAGCCGCAGTCGCAACCGACGACTCACCGGTGGGGTTCCGTTGGGGCAGTGGGTAGGCCGCGGTGGGCGCATCACCGATCCGGCCCGCAGCGCCGAAGCTGGGCTCGGTCCCGGGCACCCCGCCGGCCTGCTCCGGTGCCACGCTGGTGCCGACTTGCACCGGCGCCACGCTGGTGTCAGCTTGCACCGGTGCCTGCCACGGGGCTGGCTCGGGCTGCCGCTGCTCCGGCAGGGTGGCGGCGCGCACGCCCCCCGCCACCGGGTCACCAAAGCCGAACGAGGTGGACGGGCCCTGCTCCACCGCGAGCGGCTGGCGAGGGCGGGTGAGCTGGGCTGGTCCCCGCCCAACGGGCAGCACAACAGCGGCCGTCGGCAGGGTTACCTGGGCGACAATGCCACCCTCAACGTTGCGGCGGAGCTCGACCCGAATGCCGTGTCGCTCAGCGAGCCGGCTCACCACGGCCAGGCCCATCAGCCGGAATGCCGCGACATCGACGCTCGACGACTCGGACAGCCGCCGATTGAGCGAGTCAAGTTGCTCGTCGGAGAGGCCGAGACCGCGGTCCTCGACCTGGATGAGCACGTAGTCGCGGATCCGTCGCCCGTCAGCGACCACAGTGGTGTTCGGCGGCGAAAAGCGGGTGGCGTTGTCGAGTAGTTCGGCGACGAGCCGGACCACATCGTTAACCACGTGGGCGGCCACCGACACATCCGTATCGACAGTGCCGAACTCGATCCGGTTGTAGAGCTCGACCTCGGACTGCGCGGCACGCAGCACGTCCACCAGGAGGGCGTCCTCCCGCCGGGGCACGGTCGAGTCGGCTCCAGCGAGGACCAGCAGGTTCTCGTCGTTGCGGCGCATTCGGGTGGCCAGGTGGTCCAGTTCGAAGAGTCGGGCCAGACGCTTCGGGTCCTCCTCGCCACGCTCGATCGCGTCCAGCTCTCCGATCATGCGGTCAACCAGCGTCTGACTCCGCCGGGCCAGGTTGAGGAACATCGCTGAGACGCTGGTCCGCAGCGCGGCCTGCTCCGCCGCCACCCGGACCGCCTCCCGGTGCACCACGTTGAACGCGACGGCGACCTGGCCAACCTCGTCCTGGTTGGTGAGCCGGATCGGTTCGCGAATCTCGCGGACGATGTCGTCAACCCCACCCTCGTCCACCGCCTCCATGTTCTGCAGGCGACGTACCGCCTCCGGCAGATCGTGGTTGGCCACGGCCAGGGCGCCCTCCCGCAGCCGGTGCAGCGAACGGTTCAGCGAACGGGCCAGCACCACGGCGAGGGTGATCGCGATGATCAGGGTCAAGAGCACCAGCAGCGACTCGATGATGGCCTGCCGGAGGACGTCCGAACGGTTCTGCTCGGTATCGGCGAGCAGCTTCTCCTGGAGCCGGGTCTCGGTCCACCGCATGAGGTCGTGGACGGCGCCGAGGGCGGCACTGGCCTCCTCCGCGCTCACCGGGGACTGCTGCCCAACCGAGCGGGCGATGTCCACGGCGATGGTGTCCGACAGCGTGACCGCGTCACCCGAGATGGTGTTCTCCACGAGCGAGCGTTGCTGCGGGTCCGCCGCGAGGGCGAAGGCAAGCAGCGCCTCCTGCCGGCTGGTCAACGTCGCGACGAAGGAGGAGTACTGCTCCTCGTCGAAGCCGCCGGCGCTCAACGCGGTGTAGGCGACGGACTCTTCCTCGGCGACTGCGGCCTTGGCCCGGGCAAAGGCCGCGACCGCCCGCCGGCCCTCCGCCAGCCGCTCGTCCCCCGGTAGCTGGGCGAGCCCGTCGCTGTAGGCCACCAGGTCGACCAGGATGACGCCGTAACGCAACGCCGACTCAGCGACCGCCATCTGCTTACGGTCCAGCACCTGCTGCCGAGTCGCGTCCAGCGTCTCGAGGTGCGCGTCAATGGCCGCCACCCGTTCCCTGACGGCGGCGGGCAGCTCGTCGAAGAGCTCGCGTTCCGCCCGGTAGGCCTGCACCCGCTCGTCAGTGCTGCGCACCCGCAGGTTGTAGGCGTCGGCAGCCGCTTCCGCCTCTCCCGCCGACGCGATATAGACGGCGGCCGCCATTCGTTCGGTATGCAAGTCCTGAGTAAGGGCTGAGATGTCGATGGAGAGTTCGGTGAGCGCTTTGGCCCGCGTGGCGTCGTACGCACCCTCACCGACTGTGATCAGACGAACAGCCGCCAGGGCGATGACCGCGGCGACCGGCACAACCAGGATCAGCGCCAGCTTCGAGCGGATTCGCGCATTACGGAGCTGAGGCAGCCAACGCCGCTTCGGCGAGTCAATGTCGCCGCTTGCGGGCAGGGTCGTCGGTCCGGTGCTCACGACATCGCCTCCGTCATTCCATCCACGCCTGAACCGCCGACCCAGGTCTGGTCCAGCAGAAGAGAAACCATGCGCGGCACGGCCGCGATTTCATCAGACGAGACCGGATTTGGGAAGTCAAGCTGGAGCCGAAGGCCCGGATGACGGCCAGCCGATGCCACAGTCCACGAATGCCACCAATTTAACAACGCTCTGAACAGGCAATGTAGACGCACATTGGTACACCAATACGGATTGGTAATCAGGCGCAAACTTTACGTCACCCCAGCATGTGAGATTTTCGTCCCGAAACGCCTCCGCCCGGCCCGCTTGACCACAGGGCCCGACATTGGCAAGGTTTTCCAGGCTGCGCGCACACCTTACGGGAAAAGTGATCGCTATCCCAGCGATAACGGACGATTCGCTGGCTCCCGTGCCGTACCTGGAGGACAACGTTGAGCCCCATCCGCTCCGCAACCGCGGCACTCACCTCGGCCGTCTTGGCCACCACGCTCACCGCCTGCCAGTTCGGCGCGGAGGAGCAAGACACTAGCCCGATCATCATCGCCGCCGACCTCGAACTGTCTGGACCCGGCGCGCCGCTGGGCAAGACCTACCAGCGGGCTCTCGAACTCAAAGCCGAACAGCTCAACTCATCCGGCGCCCTGAACGGACGGCAGATCGAGCTCCGGATAAAGGACAACCGCTCCGACGCGAGCGAGTCCCTCCGCAACGTCAACGACTTCAGCGCTGACTCCCAGGTCAGCGCGATCGTCATGGGCGGTTGCAACGAATGCGCGATGGGCGCGGTGGAGGCCGTCAACGGACAGCAGGTGCCGATGGTGGCGCTGGCCTCCGCCGAGGCCATCGCCAGCCCGGCAACGGAGCGCCGGTACGTGTTCAGGTTGGCCCCGAGCGCACCGGACAGCGCCGAAGCCCTCGCTGTCGAACTTCGCCGCAACGAGATCGACACGGTGGGGGTGCTGCGCAGCGACGACGCCTACGGCAAAGAGGGGCTGACCGTCCTTGAGGCCGCGCTGGACAAGGCCGACATCGAGGTGCTGGACGTGAAAACCGTCCGCGCCACCGACACCGACGTCTCCAGCCAAATCACCGCGCTAGCTCAGGGCGCGCCCGAGGCACTGGTGCTCTGGGCCCGCGCCGAGCAGGCTGGTCTCGCCGCTGTCGCCGCACGAGAAGCCAACTTCGAGGGCGCGCTCTACTTTGACGCCTCGGCCGCTGGCGAGCTCTTCCTCGGCACGACGGCCCGGGCCGCGGAGAACGCCACCATGGTCTTCACTCAGACCTTGGTGATCGACGACGTAATCGCCACCACCCCGGCAAAGGCCGCGCGGCGCCAGTGGTTCCAGGACTACACCGCCCGCTTCGGCGGCTACCACGGCTCGTCCTCGTTCGCCGCAGACGCCCTTCAACTCCTCACCGATGCCGCCATACGCTCCGCCACCGGCACCGGCACGACCGACCGGGAAGGCATCCGGAACGTGCTGGAGACCTCTCAGTTGGACGGTCTCTCGGGTCCGATCCGGCTGACTCCGGACAATCACTCCGGTCTCATGCCGCAGGCACTGACCACTCTGGTCGCACGCAACGGCCGTTGGCACCTGGCCGGATGACACCTCCGCCCGGCCCGGTGGTACCGGGCCGGGCGGATCCCGGTCAGACCCGCTGCCTCACCGAGCCGATGTGGTCGCCCGAACCCAGGGCAGGGCGAGGCGTTCGACGAGGTACAGCGCGGAGTAGAGCCCGATGCTCATCGCGGCGATCAACACGATCGCCGCCCACGCCGTCGTGGTTTCCCCAATCCCGTTGTACTGCAGGATCTGATAGCCCAGGCCCGGCTGGTCCGAGTAGAACTCCCCGATCACCGCCCCGATGGCAGCCAGCGGCATTGCCACCTTGAGGCCGACGAAGATCTGCGGCAGGGCGGCCGGGAAACGCACCTTCCGGAACGACTGCCACCAAGAAGCATGTAGCGACCGCGCCAGTTCGGCCAGGTCCGCCGGCGTGGTCGTCAGACCCGTCGCGGTGGAGAGCACGATCGGGAAGAAGCAGAGCAGGAACACCATGGTCAGGATCGGCTTCGCACCCCAGCCGAACGACACCACGAGGAGCGGGCCAAGCGCGATCTTCGGCACGGCGTTGACCGCGACGAGCAGCGGCGCGAACATCCGCTCAAGGGGTCCAAACGCGGCTAGCGCAACCCCGATCAGCACCCCGGCAGCCGCCGAGAGCAGGAAGCCCACCACCGTCATCATGGTGGTGATACCGAGCGCGGGCAGGAGCACACCGCTTCTCTCGACCATCGAGGCCCCAACGGCCTGCGGGGGCGGCAAGGCGGCCGGGTGCACGAGGCCGAACCCCGTGGTGACCAACCACCAACAGGTCAGTGCGATCGCCAGTCCGAGTAACGGAAGCCCGGCGTTCCCCACCGGGATCGCACGCCGTCGGCGGGCGGCCGGCGCGGGCGGGTTGATCGCCACCGCCGACGGCCCCTCGGGCCGGGTCCGGGTCTCGGTCACAGCCTCCTCCTTCCTGCCGGCTGCGGGCCGGCACACGGCGGGGGTGCGGCCCGGAACCCGGTCCGCACCCCCGAACGGTGGTTGATCAGGACTTCGGTGTGAGGCTGAAGTCGATGACCTGGTCGGGCTCGAGCTCCTGCTTGAGCTGTCCCGCACCCCGCAGGATGGCGATGCTCTTCGCCACTCGGGCGCTGTCCAGCGTGCCCAGCACGGAACCACTGTTGTTGGACCGGACGTAGCCGGCCATCAGCTCCAGCTCCGCCTTGGCGGACTCGACGTTCGTCGAGTCCACATTCTTCTGCAGCAGCTCAGCTGCCTCCTGCGGGTTGTCCAACGCGTAGTCCAGACCCTTCAACAAGGCCTCGCTGAACCGCTTGACCATTTCCGGCTTTTCTTCGGCGATCGCCGTGGAGGTGATCAGCACGTTGCCGTAGAGGTCCTGCATGTACTCGCTGTACGGCAGCATGACCGCCTTCTTCTTGGCGATCGCCTCGATCGTCGGCTGACCCACGACGAACTGCCCGATGCCGTCGACCGTGCCGGCGGCGAGGGTGCCCATCAGGTCCTGCGGCTGACCGTTGACCCAGGTCACCTTGCTCGCGTCAACGCCGGCCAACTCCGCGTATGTGGGGAAGAGGTTACGGACCACCGAGGTCGGGGAGTCCGCGATCTTCTTGCCCTCAAGGTCCTTCGGGGTAGCGATGTTCGTACCCTCGACAGTGGCGATGCCGGCCATGGTGCGCTGCTGGATCGCGGCGACCACAACGAAGTCCTTGGCCTCACCGTTGCCGAACTGGAGCAGGCTACCGGTGAGGTCTACCGGCCCGAAGTCCGCCTGTCCTCCGGAGACCGTCTGAATAGTGCTGCCGGTGCCCTTCCCCGGCTTGATCTCGACATCAAAACCCGCGTCACGGAAGAAGCCCTTCTCCTTCGCCACCCAGGCGTAGGAGTCCCGGCCGAAGTTCCCGAAGGAGGTGAGGTAGGTTACCTTCTCCATCGCGCCGTCACCCCCCTCGGTGGAGTCCGAGTCGCTGCTACACGCCCCAACCATCGCCAGCGCAGCCGCCATCGTGGCCGCGGCGACCGTACGGGTCAGCCTTCTCATCAGTACACCTTGTCCTTTCCGACCGGGGCCGAGTGCCACCGGAGGGGTAGTCGGGTGGCGTCGACCCGAAGGGTGAAGTCGGCGCCACCATCGTGAGGGGACTCTTCGGGGGCACAGCGTACGAGAAAACCGCCGCCACACCGCCAGGTATGCCGGGTTGCGGAACGGACACAACTAATCCCACCCCGGCCAGCATCATGACCGCACCCGAGCGGTACCCTGTCCCTTGATCACTGACTGTCGACTCAGGGGGGCCCGCGGATGATCCGGCTATCCGGGGTAGCTCGAAGCTTCGATGGCCGTTCCGGCCGAGTCGAGGCCCTGCGTGGCATCGACCTTGACATCGCCGACGGCGAATTTGTGGCCATCCTTGGCCGCTCCGGATGCGGCAAATCCACTCTACTTCGGCTCATCGCCGGGCTACTCCCAGTTACCGCCGGGGAGGTCACTGTCGCTGATGCGCCGGTCACCCATCCCCGACCGGATGTCGCGATGCTGTTTCAGCGACCGGCCCTGCTGCCCTGGCGCACGGTGCTTGACAACGTTCTTCTTCCGGTGGAGATCTTCGGCTGGAAGCGGGCCCAACACCGCGACCGGGCCCGGCAGCTACTGGAGCTGACCGGCCTCGCCGGTTTCGAGAAGCGGCTGCCGCACGAGCTCTCCGGCGGCATGCAACAACGGGTCTCGCTCTGCCGCTCGCTGATCGGCGAGCCCCGGGTGATGCTGATGGACGAGCCCTTCTCCGCGCTCGATGCGCTCACCCGCGAGGAGCTCTCCGGTGAGCTACAACGGGTGCACATGGAGACATCGGCGACGGTCGTCTTCGTCACCCATTCCATCGAGGAAGCGGTCCTGCTGGCCGACCGCGTCGTCGTGCTCAGCCCTCGCCCCGGCCGCATCCGCGCCATCGTTGACGTCTCCATCCCTCGTCCGCGCACGCTCGGGCGCAACGCACATCTGGCCGATGTCGCCCGGGTCAGCGCCGACCTGCACGAGCTGCTCGCGGAGAAGGAACCCACATCGGCGGAGGTGCCCTGATGCGTGTCTCGGTATTCACCGAGCCACACCGCGGAGCCAGTTACGACGACCAGCTTCAGTTCGCCCGCCACGCGGAGACCTGCGGCTACGACGGCTTCCTCCGCGCCGACCACTACCGGGCGATGGGCGACGACCCGGCGATGCCCGGCCCCACGGATGCCTGGCTGACGCTGGCCGCGCTGGCCCGCGAGACCAGCCGGATCCGACTCGGCACGCTGGTCACGTCGGCCACCTTCCGGCTGCCCGGCCCACTGGCGATCATGGTGGCGCAGGTCGACCAGATGAGCGGTGGCCGGGTCGAGCTGGGTATCGGCGCCGGCTGGTACGAGCGGGAGCACACCGCGTACGGAATCCCCTTCCCCAGCGTCAGCGAACGGTTCGACCGGCTGGCCGAACAGCTGGAGATCGTCACCGGGCTGTGGGGTACCCCTCCGGGGACGGGGTTCAGCTACCCCGGAGAGCACTACCAACTCGTTGACGCGCCAGCGTTGCCGAAGCCGGTCCAGCGCCCCGGTCCACCAGTGATCGTGGGCGGTCGCGGCGCGAAGCGCACCCCCGACCTGGCTGCCCGCTTTGCCGACGAGTTCAACATGCCGTTCACCTCCGTCGCGCGGACAGCGGCCGCGTACAAGCGGGTCCGCCAGGCGTGCGATGCCGTCGGCCGGGCCGAGTCCGGGCGGCAGCCGCTGACACTCTCGGCCGGGATTGTGGTGGCCGTCGGCCGCACCGACGCCGAGGCACACCACCGCGCCGCGCCGCTGCACCGGCCCAGCGCCCTGCCCCCGGAGGATCCGGTCGTGGGCTCACCCGCGCAGCTCGTCGACCGCATCGGCGAGTTCGCCGCGATCGGAGCGACCCGGGTCCACCTGCGTTTCATCGACCTCGCCGATCTCGACCACTTGGAGCTCATCGCCGCCGAGGTGCTCCCCCAACTGGATGGACCACAATGACCACAACCGACCTTGAGCTGGGCCCGGTGGGCCAGGAAATCGTCTTCGAGAACGACCGGGTACGGGTCTGGCACATCCGGCTGGCACCCGGTGAGCGGCAGCCACTGCATCGGCACGACCACCCGTATCTGGTGGTGGCGATCCAGGGCGCCAAGAACGTCGTGCAGACCATCGACGGCGACCGGATCGACGCCGACGAGCCAACCGGGGGCGTCGTCTATCGGGATCCGGGGGCGGTACACATGCTCATCAACACGGGCGACACGACCTACCTGGCCCGGCTCGTCGAGCTCAAGTAGCCGACCGCCGGCCGGGCTACCGCACCCGCCCGGCGTGCCAGTGGCGCGCGCCCGCACTGGGACCGTAACGTGCCGGCATGGCGTTTCGGACCTTGGGCAAACTACTGCTCACAGCGCTCGGGGTAAGCCTGTTGGCCGGAGCTGGCCAGCTCGGCGTCGCATTCGGCTTCGGCATCGTGCGCTTCTCCGGCGCCTTCACCGGTGAGGGCGTCAACCAGTGGCCGGCACAGCTCGCCTGGGTTGGCTGGTTGGCGGCGAACGCCGCGGTCGCCGGCGCCGTCGGTGCCGAACGGCTGGCACGCCGAGCAACTCCGCTGATCAGTAGCGACCGGCAGGCCGCCGTGGCGGCTGGCGCCGCGCTCGGCGCCATGGTCGTCGCACCGCTGGGCATGCAGTCCGCCCGCGCCGCCGACGTGAGCGCCGTAGCTCCGGTTTGGGCCGTCGCCGTTGGGGCACTCCTCGGCGCGGTGGCCGGCGGGGGCGCGGCGCTGGCCATCCTGATGCGACCCCCACTGCTCTGGAACATGGCGGTTGTCGCCGGCCTAGTCTGGTTCCTCGCCCTGGCTTCGGTCGCCCCATCGCTGAACGACACCGGCCCGCTGCGGGCGGTACGCCTCGGGGTGTGGGAACCCTCCTGGCTCGATCCCGCCGTGGCGGACCGGCTCTGCCTGCTGGGCCTTCCGGTGGCGGCGCTGCTGGCCGGAGCCTGCACCGGTGGCCTTGCCCGTCGGCGTGGGCAGGCCACACCCGTCGGCGCGCTGACCGGGCTCGCCGGACCGGCGCTGCTGGCCGGCGCGTACCTGGCCGCTGGCCCTGGCGCGGATACGGACGAGTACCAGGCCACGCCGTACTATGGCGCCCTGCTCGCGGTGGTCACCGGCGGGCTCGGCTCGGCCGCCGCCGCGATGCTGCGCTGGCCACTGATCGAACGCCCAGTCGAACGAGCCACCGCGATGCTGCGCTGGCCGCTGAACAAGCGCCCAGTCGAACGGGCCACCACGACTCCCGCAGCCGCAACCGAGACGGCTATGGACGCCAAGGTCGACCCAGCCGCGCTGACCACCGGCAACCCGGTACCGGCAGCCCGGCCCCGTCCAGTAGCTGCCGAGGACGAGGCCGACCCGGGCACCGCAGCCGACGACTCGGTGCCCGACGCAGCGCCTCCCGCGCCACGCCGCCGAAGCCTGTTCCGACGCAGTCGCTCCCGGCCTGACCCGACGGGGGAACCGACAGCGGAAGTTCGGCTACCCGCGCAGGATGAGGAGTTCGTGGACTGGGTCGCCGGTCTGGGTAAGCCGATGCCCAACAACGAGCCCAACCCGGAGAGCGCTCGCCGCTCGTTGCGCTCCATCGGCCGACACCACGCCGACTGACCCGGGCCGCCCTGGCCTGCCCGCTCAGGCCGACAACCGATGCCATGTGCGGCGATGACGTGCTCGAACACGACCCGGGTGCACCCGTGGCGCCCCGACCAACAGCCGGCGGCACCACGGGTGGGTGGAAGATCAGGCCAGCGGAAGGTAGACCCGACCGCCGGAGGCGACGAACTCCTCCGACTTGTCCTTCATGCCGCGCGCCGCGTACTCCTTCAGCTCCTGGGTGATTTTCATGGAGCAGAACTTCGGGCCACACATCGAACAGAAGTGGGCCGTCTTCGCTGGCTCGGCGGGCAGGGTGGCGTCGTGGTAGGCGCGTGCGGTCTCCGGGTCCAACGCGAGGTTGAACTGGTCCTCCCAGCGGAACTCGAACCGCGCCTTGGAGAGCGCGTCGTCCCACGCCTGGGCCCCTGGGTGCCCCTTGGCCAGATCCGCCGCGTGCGCAGCGATCTTGTAGGCGATCACGCCGGCTTTCACGTCGTCCCGGTCCGGCAGCCCGAGGTGCTCCTTCGGGGTGACGTAGCAGAGCATCGCCGTACCGAACATTCCGATCATCGCCGCGCCGATGGCGGAGGTGATGTGGTCGTACGCGGGGGCGATGTCCGTGCTCAGGGGGCCAAGCGTGTAGAACGGCGCCTCGTGACACCACTCCTGCTGAAGGTCCACGTTTTCCTTGATCTTGTGCATCGGCACGTGCCCCGGGCCCTCGATCATCACCTGGACATCGTGTTCCCAGGCGATCTTCGTCAGCTCACCGAGGGTCTTCAGCTCGGCGAACTGCGCCTCGTCGTTGGCGTCCGCGATCGAGCCGGGGCGCAGCCCGTCGCCGAGGGAGAACGTCACGTCGTAGCGGGCCAGGATCTCGCAGAGCTCCCGGTAGTTCGTGTAGAGGAAGTTCTCCTCGTGGTGGGCCAGGCACCACGCGGCCATGATCGAACCACCGCGAGAGACGATCCCGGTCACCCGCTCCACGGCGAGCGGCACGTACGACAGCAGCACCCCGGCGTGCACCGTCATGTAGTCGACGCCCTGCTCGGCCTGCTCGATGACCGTCTCCCGGAACACCTCCCAGCTCAACTTCGCCGGGTCGCCGCCCACCTTCTCCAACGCCTGGTAGATCGGCACGGTGCCGATCGGCACCGGGGAGTTCCGGACAACCGCCTCCCGGGTCTCGTGAATCCGCTTACCGGTCGACAGATCCATCACGGCGTCCGCACCCCACCGGGTCGCCCAGGTCAGCTTCTCCACCTCCTCAGCGACCGAGGAGGTGACCGCCGAGGTACCGATGTTCGCATTGATCTTCACCAGGAATGCCTTGCCGATGATCGCCGGCTCGCACTCCGGGTGGTTGACATTCAACGGCAGCACTGCCCGGCCAGCCGCGATCTCCTCCCGCACCAACTCCGGGGCCACCCCCTCACGGATCGCCGCGAACTCCATCTCCGGCGTCACCACACCCGCCCGGGCGTACGCGAGCTGGGTCGGCCGCTGGCCGTCCACCCCCGCCAGCGGCGTACCGGCACCGCGCACCGGGGCGACGTCCCCACGGGACGCGATCCACTTACCGCGCATCGGTGGCAGCCCCACCTCCGGGTCGGAACCCGGCCCCGAGGTGTCGTAGAGCCGCACCGGCGGGTTGTCTCCGGAGAGGTCAACCTCGGCAAACGGCACCTGAATGTCCGGCCGCGACCCCTCGACGTACACCTTGCGACGTTTCTGCATGACAGCCTCCCTGTAGGTCAGACGGACCAGCTGAAGTGATCAAGCGGTCCGGGCCCCGCGCCCAACTCCCAGTCCCGAGCGCCGATCAGCGCCCGGGTCACGTACTCTTTGGCCGCTGCGACCGCCACCGGCACCGCATCACCGAGGGCGAGCCGGACGGTGATGGCGGCCGAGAACGAGCACCCTGTCCCGTGGTTGTGCCGGGTCGGCACCCGGGCGGCGCGGAGCACGGTGGTGCCGCCCGCACCGTGGAGCACGTCCACCGCCGCTTCGTCCCCACCGGTGTCCCCATCGGTGTCCCCTCCGGTGACCACGACGTACTCCGGTCCACCGGCGGCGAGGGCCGTCGCGGCGGCGACCATCTCCTCGACCGTGTCCACCCGACCTCCGGTGAGGGCCGCGGCCTCCGCCCGGTTCGGCGTCGCCACCTGGGCAAACGGCAGCAACCGCTCCACCACCGCGACCGCGCCCAGCCGGTGCCCGCTGGTGGCCACCAGCACCGGATCAACGACGAGGTGCGGCAGTCGGCCCTCGCGCGCTGCGCCAGCGACCACGTCGGCGACCGCTGGGCTACCGAGCATTCCGGTCTTCACCGCCCGCACCGGGAAATCGCCGAGCACGCTCTCCAGTTGGTCGGTCACGGTCTGCGAGGGCAATGGCAGAACGGCGTCAACGCCGCGGGTGTTCTGCGCGGTGACGGCGGTGACAACGCTGGTGCCGTACGCCCCCAGCGCCGCGAAGACCTTCAGGTCGGCCTGGATGCCGGCACCTCCGCCGGAGTCCGAGCCAGCGATGGTGAGGACGGTACGGGGCGTCACCGCCTCTCTCCACTACCGACGGTGTCGAAAGCTCCCTGCAGGGTGGCCGCGGTCGCGCGCGGGTCCTCGGCCCGCATGATCGCACCCAGTACCGCCACCCCGGCCGCTCCCGCCGCCACACAGTCGCGTACCTGCCCGGCCGTCTCGATCCCGCCCAGCGCCACCACCGGGACCGGGCAGATCCCGATCAACGCTGCCAGTCCGGCCGGAAGTAACGGCGGGCCGTAGCCAGGCTTCGTCCGCGTCGGATAGACCGGGGAGACAAGGGCGTAGTCCTCGACCGTGAGTCGACCCAACTCCGCCTTGTCATGGCAGGAACGGCCGATCAGGCCAGGTTGCGGTGGCGGATACGGACCCGCCGCCGACAAGTGCACGGCACTGCCACCGAGCGGATCCGGACCGGCAACGACCAGGGTGCCACCGACCGGGGTGAGGACCCGGCGCAGTGCATCCGCGAGGGCGGCACGCTCGGCCCGCGGCAGATCCCGCTCCCGCAGCACCACCCAGCGCACGCCGCCGGCCACGGCGTCGGCGACGACCTCGACGAGCGGTCGCCGCGCGGCCCGGCGGTCGGTAAGCACCACCAGGCCGCTCGGCCCGGTCACAGCTCCGGCCGCCCGTCGTCGGGGGTGGAGGCGAGGGCGTGGAACCGACGCGGGATCCGGCCAGCCCCGTACGCGAGCCGGCCGGCATCGACCGCGTACCGCATCGCGGTCGCCATCGCCACCGGATCGGCGGCCCGGGTCACCGCACTGGCCAGCAGCACCGCGTCGCAGCCCAACTCCATGGCGAGCGCCGCATCGGAGGCGGTCCCGATCCCGGCATCCAAGATCACCGGCACCGGTACGCTCTGCCGGATGAGCCGGATGTGGTGTGGATTCGACACGCCGAGCCCCGATCCGATCGGCGCACCCGCCGGCATCACCGCCGCGCAGCCGACATCGGCGAGCCGACGCGCCAGAATCGGGTCGTCCGAGGTGTACGGCAGCACGGTGAACCCGTCGGCGACCAGTTCCTCCGCAGCCCGCAACAGCTCCACGCCGTCCGGCAACAGGGTGCGTTCGTCGCCGATCACCTCGAGCTTCACCCAGTCGGTCTCGAACGCCTCCCGAGCCAACTGGGCCACCTTCACCGCCTCACCCGCGGTGTAGCAGCCGGCGGTGTTGGGTAGCAGCCGGACCCCGCAGCGGTCGATCAGGTCCAGTAGGCCACCCGAGGGGGCCCCGGTGCTATCCACCCGGCGCAGCGCCACAGTGACCAGGTCGGTGCCGGAGGCCCGGATCGCCTCCTCCAAGACGGTGAGGTTGGCGGCCCCGCCGGTGCCGAGGACCAGGCGCGACGAGATCGGCACCCCACCCAGTTCGAAGGTCACCTCACTCACCCACCCTGCGCGGCGCTGAGCACCTCGACCCGGTCCCCATCGCGCAGCAGGGTGGCCGGCCAGCCACCACGCGGCACGACCTCGCCGTTGACGGCGACAGCCAGGCCACGCTCCTGGTCTGTCACTACCTGGACCAGGTCCGCGAGGGTCGTGCCGGCGGGCAGGCTCCGCCCGGCGCCGTTCACCATCAGTTCCACGACTTCTCCTGTGGGGTCGACCGGGTCACGGGGAAACCGCGCACCGGAGCGGGCAGTTCCGCCTCGACCGCGAGCGGACCGAGGCGCTCCGGGGCGAAGGGAGCGAGCAGCGGATCCGGCGTACCGGTGACGATCAGGTCGGCGATCAGATCGGCGGTGACCGGGGTGAGCACGATCCCGTGCCGGTGGTGCCCGGTCGCGGCGAGCACCGCCGGCCGCCCAGGTAGCGGACCGAGGATCGGCGCGTTGTCGGGGCTGCCCGGACGGAGCCCGGCAAGCGCCTCGACCAGCTCGTACTCGGCCACCTCGGGCACCAGATCGGTCGCGGCCCGGAGCAGCCGCAACACCGCACCGCTGGTCACCATGGTGTCGGTGCGCTCCTCCGAGGTCGCCCCGACCACAACCTCCCCGTCCGGCCGCGGGACGAGATAGACCTGCTCCCCGTCGGCGAAACCCCGGATCACATGCTGGAAGCCCGGTGCCTCGGGGGCGCGAAGCCGAAGCACCTGCCCCTTGACCGGGCGGACCGGCAACCCGGTCAGCGCGGCGGAGCCGCAGCCGGCCGCGACCACCGTGGTCCCCGCGGTCACCTCGGTCAACCGCTGAACCGGCGTCGGCACCAGCACTCCCCCGGCCCGCTCGGTGGCGATGCGCAATGCCGACATCAGCCGCCGCGGGTCCACCTGGTGGTCGGTACCGGCGTAGGCACCGCCCCGCAGCCGGGGTGACAGCGCCGGCTCCCGGTCTCGCAGCTCGGAGGGGCGCAGCGGAATGACTGGCAGCCCCAGCCCCTGCTGGTACGCCCAGAGCCGGCGGGCCACCGCGAGATCGTCGGCGGTGAGCCCGACCATCAGGGTGCCCTCGCTGCGGTAGCCGACGTCGGTGCCGGCAGCGGCGGCCAGCTCGGCGGCGAACGCCGGCCAGCGCGCCGCCGAATCGGTGAGCAGGCCGGTCAGCTCGTGCTCACCGAAGTACGCCTCGGCGACCGGCGCGAGCATCCCCGCGGCGGCGTACGCCGCACCCGAACCGGGATCCGGGTCGTGTACGACGACCCGCAGCCCGCGGGCCGCGCACCGCCAGGCGATGGCCAAGCCGATCGGCCCCGCCCCGATCACTGCGACGTCGGGACTGGACAGAGGATTTGGGTTGCTGTCCCTGGAGGTGTCGGGGAGTTCGCTCACCACGTCAGCGCCTCCATCAGTGCGGCGGTGGTCCGGGCGGGGTCGGCGGCCCGCGAGAGCGCGCCGATCACCGCCACTCCGTACGCGCCCGCTGCCCGCAGGGCGGGCACGTCCGCTGCGGTCACCGCCCCGATGGCGATCACCGGCACGCTGACCGCGGCGGCGACCGCTCCTACCCCCGCCACGCCGATCGCGGGCGGCAAACCCTCCTTTGAAGTGGTGGAGTGGACCGGTCCGACCCCGAGGTAGCTGGCCCCGGCGGCAACCGCCTCGACAGCGGTATCCGCGTCGCGAGCGGTGGCGCCGAGAACGGCGGCGGAGCCAAGCACCGTACGGGCCGCCCCGACCGGCAGGTCGTCGGCGCCCACGTGACCACCGGCGGCACCAACCGCCAGGGCCACGTGCAGCCGGTCGTTCACTAGGCAGGTCGCGCCGTACCGGGCGCAGAGCGCGATCACCCGACGGGCCAGGTCGTACGCCTGCCGGTCGGTCGCATCGTCGGCCACTCGGACCTGAACGACTAATTCGGTGCGGGCCACCGACAGGGCCGCCCGCACCACAGTGAGTGGATCTTGCCCAGAGCGGGCATCGGTAATCAGATGTAAGCGTCCAAGGGACAACACGGCAACTCTCCTCCCTGCGCCGGCACTACCCGGATCAGGTTCAACGGTCGGGGGCTCCCAGCCCCCCTCTCAGCCCGGTCTACCGGGCTCCCGTGGGTCACTTGCCTGCCACCGTACGGCAGTCGCCGTCAGGCTGCCAAGACGGCCCCAGGCGGGGCCATCTTGGCGAGAGTGTGGACCGGCCACCGTAGCCGGCGCCCCGGACACGGCTCGGCCTCCCACCGTCGAGACGGGGGGAGGCCGAGCTCACGAGTGTGGGGAGGCCGAGCTCACAACTTTGGGAGGGCCGAGTTCACGAGCTTCTAGCCGTCGAGCACCGCCCGCAGGGCCGCCACATCGTCGGCGTCGGGCACCCAGGCACCCGCCGACGCGTTGGCCCGAACCTGGTCGGGGGTGGTGGCACCGGCGATCACCGAGGCCACCGCGGGCTGGGCAGCGAGCCCACCGATGGCGACCTGAAGCAGGCTGAGCCCGCGCTCGGCCGCATAGGCCTCGAGCGCCTCGATGGTGTCCCAGTTGGCGGCGGCCAGCCGGGCCGCGTACCGGCCACCACCGGCGAGGCGACTGCCCGACGGCGCCGCCTCGCCCCGCTTGTACTTGCCGGTGAGCAGGCCGTTGGCGAGGGGGAAGAAGGGCAGCAGGCCCAGCCCGAACCGCTCACACGCCGGGATGACCTCGTGCTCGACACCCCGTTCGAGAAGGGAGTAGTGATTCTGCGCGGAGATGAACCGGGTCCGCCCGCGCGAGCTGGCGATCCAGTCCGCATCGGCGATCTGCCAGCCGTCGAAGTTGGAATTACCCAGGTAACGCACCTTGCCGGCGGTGACCAGATCGTCCAACGCGGCGAGCGTCTCGTCGATCGGGGTGCCGGGGTCCGGTTCATGCATCTGGTAAAGATCAATGTGGTCGGTCGCCAGCCGACGCAACGAGGCCTCCACTGCCCGCATGACGTAACGCCGGGCCCCACGGGCGCCGTGGTCCGGTCCGTTCCGGCCGTCCATGTCCATGCTGAACTTGGTGGCGACCACCACATCGTCCCGGCGCCCCTTGAGCACCTGGCCGAGAAGTTCCTCGGAGCTACCCGGCGGAGCACCGTAAATGTCGGCGGTGTCGAAGAAGTTGATCCCGGAATCGAGGGCGGCCTCCACCACCGCCCGGGTCCCGTCCAGGTCGACCCTGCGGCCAAAGTTGTTGCAGCCGATGCCGACTGCGGACACCACGAGCCCGGAGTCGCCCAACCGGCGATACGTCATCTCAGTCACGAAATCCACCCTATGCCGCCCACGCTCAGGCCACATCCCAGACGGGCTCGGCGACCTCCACCACCTCGCCGTCCCCTTGGAACAGTAGGAACCGATCGAACGAACGGGTGAACCATCGATCATGGGTCACCGCCACCACCGTCCCCGCGAACGCGGCCAGCCCCGCTTCGAGCGCCTCCGCAGAGGCCAGGTCCAGGTTGTCCGTCGGCTCGTCGAGCAGCAGCAGGGTCGTCCCGGACAACTCCAGCAGCAGCACCAGGAAACGGGCCTGCTGGCCGCCGGAGAGGGTGCCGAACCGCTGGTCTCCCTGCCCGGCCAACTCGTACCGGGACAGCGCGGCCATCGCCGCGTGCCGGTCCATGCCGGTGCGGTGTTCATCGCCCCGCCAGAGGATGTCGACCAGCGTCCGCTCCATCAGCTCCGGCCGGTCGTGGGTCTGGGAGAAGTGGCCGGGCCGGACCCGGGCACCGAGGCGAGCCATCCCGTCGTGCCCGACGGGCGCGAGTCCCGCACCGCCGTCAACCGGCTGATTCACCGGATCCGGGTCGGTTCCGCCCCGGGCGATCAGGCGGAGGAAGTGCGACTTCCCGGTCCCGTTGGCACCGAGCACGGCGAGCCGGTCGCCGTACCAGAGCTCCAGGTCAAAGGGGTAGGTCAGACCGTCGAGCTCCAACTGCTCGCAGATCAGGGCACGCTTGCCGGTCCGGCCGCCGGCCAGCCGCATCCGGATGTCCTGCTCCTTCGGGGGTACGGGCGGCGGCCCGGCCTCCTCGAACTTCCGCAACCGGGTCTGAGCGGCCTGGTAGCGGGAGGCCATACCGGAGTTGTACGCGGCCTTCTGCTTGTACATCAGCATCAGTTCCCGCAGCTTCTGGTGTTCCTCGTCCCACCGCCGACGCTGCTCGTCGAGGCGGTCATGCCGGGCGACCCGGGCCTCGTGCCAGCTGGCGAAGCCGCCCGGGTGCACCCACGCGCCACCACCCTCGACGGCCACCACCCGGTCCGCGGTGCGGGCCAGCAACTCCCGGTCGTGCGAGACGTACAGCACCGACTTGCCGGATTCCCGCAGCCGCGCCTCCAACCACCGCTTCCCGGGCACGTCGAGGAAGTTGTCCGGCTCATCGAGCAGAAGCACCTCTTCCGGACCACGCAGGAGTAGCTCCAGGGCGAAACGCTTCTGCTGGCCGCCGGAGAGCGTCCGGACCGGGCGGTGCCGCGCCGTGTCCCACGGCAGGTCGAGCACGATCGTGGTGACGGTGTCGAAGAGCACCTCCGCGTCGTACCCGCCCGCCTCTCCCCAGGCGGCGAGCGCCTCCGCGTACGCGAGCTGGGCCTTACCGGCGGCCGTGCTGTATTTGCCACGCACCTCGGCCGCCCGCATCGCGGACTCGGTCCCGGCGACCCGGCGGCCCGCCTCGCGCAGCCGGGACGGGGCGAGGGAGAGAGCCAAGTCAGCGAGGGTTGACTCATCGCCGATCATCCCGATGAACTGACGCATCACGCCCAGTCCGCCGGCCCGGGCGATCGTGCCGCGCTGCACCGGCAGGTCGCCGGCGACCATCCGCAGCAACGTCGTCTTGCCCGCGCCGTTCGGCCCGACCAAAGCGATCTTGGCGCCATCAGCGACCCGGAACGATACATCGGCGAAGAGCTGTCGCCCATCAGGCAACCAGTGCCCAACGGCTGCCACGTCCACGTAACCCACGAAGGCATCCTGCCCGGCCAACCCGGCCGGGCCAACCCGTTTTACCGGGTCACCCGCAATACCCGGTAGCCCTTCTGGCTCGCCGGCCGCGCCACCTGCCAGCCTCGCTCGGAGAGCCATCGATGTAACGAGTCACCACCGAGATGGCGGGCGACAACCAGCCAGGCCACCCCGCCCGGCGCCAGCCGAGGCAGCCAGCGCAGCAGGAGCTGGTGCAGCTCGTTCTTGCCGATCCGGATCGGCGGATTCGACCAGATCTGAGCAAAAGTCACCGCTGCTGGCACCGCGTCCGGCGGGGCGACCCGGACCCGATCCGCCGCCCCGACCCGCGCGGCGTTGGCTGTGGTCAGCTCCCGAGCCCGCTCGTTGACATCGACGGCCCAGACGGTGGCCGACGGCACCGAGGTGGCGAGCACACAGGTGATCGGCCCAAAGCCGCAGCCGAGGTCGAGCAGGTGACCGGTGCTCTCCGGCGCCGGTAGCTCGGCCTTGCGCAGCAGCACCGCCGTCCCCGGGTCGAGGCGCCCGGCGGAGAAGACACCACCGGCGGAGGCCAGGGTGTAGTCGCGTCCGCCCGCGGAGAACTCCACGTCCCGAGGTCGGGCGGCAGTCGCCGGTTCAACGGTGAAGTAGTGGTCGCCGGTCACACCGTCAATTCTCGCACCGGCCCCGCCCGCGCCCCACCTCAGGCCGGCGGCGGCACCCGCAACCGGCGGGTCCGGTCCGCCCGGCGGGCATACTCGGCCGGATCGTCCGGGTAGCCCACCTCGACCAGGGTCAAGCCGTGTGCCGGGGCGACATTCACCTCGCTGGCGCGCTCCCGACGGGCGAGCAGGCCGGCCGGCCAGTCAGCGGGGCGGCGGCCATCCCCGACGGCCAACATCGCGCCGACCAGACTGCGCACCATCGCCTGGCAGAAGGCGTCGGCCTGCACGGTCGCCACGAGAATCCCGTCCGGAGCACGCCGCCAGTCCAGCCGGGTCACCTCCCGCAGCGTCGTCGCGTTCTCCTTACGCCGGCAGTACGCGGCGAAGTCATGCTCCCCCACCAGCCCACCGGCGGCCAGGTTCAGCGCGGCCAAGTCGAGCCGGCTCGGCCAGGCCAGGATGTCATGCCGCCGCAACGGCTCAGCGCCCCAGGGCGCGTCCGTGACTTGGTACTCGTACCGCCGGAAGGTCGCCGAGAAGCGGGCGTCGAAGTCATCCGACGTCCCCGTCATCGCCCGTACCCGCACGTCGACGGGGAGCACCCGGGCCAGCCGTCGCAGCAAGGTGCTTTCGTGCCGCTGCCACACCTCGGTCAGCAGGTCGACATGGCAGACCTGTCCGGTGGCGTGCACACCGGCGTCGGTCCGGCCGGCGACGGTAAGCCCGGTCGCCGCGCCGACACCGAGCACCAGGTCAAGCGCTGCGACGAGCGCACCGGCGACCGTACGCCGCTGCGGCTGGACCGCCCAGCCGGAGAAGTCGGTGCCGTCGTACGAGACATCCAGCCGTACCCGGGTGCGCTCCTGCACTCGTGTCCCCTTCCGCACGTCGGGCCCGACACCCAGGTGGGTGTCGGGCCCGACGGGAGCCTGACCGATCAGGCCTTGTTCTGCTCGTTGTTCTCTTCGACGGCGAGGTCGCTGTCCGCGCGGGCCGCAGCGGTGTCGCCCGAGACCGAGACGGGAGCCTCGGCGTCCTGGTCGCCGCTGGTCGGCGCCGGGGTCTCGTCAGCCGGGGCGAGCGCCTCGACCTTCTCCTGCTGCGCGGCCTTGCGGCCGGCGGTCTTCTTGTTCGCCTTCGGCTCCGCGACCGCCAGCTCCTCGACCAGCTCGATGATCGCCATCGGGGCGGCGTCACCCTTACGCGGACCGGTCTTCACGATCCGGGTGTAGCCACCGTTGCGGTTGGCGTACCGGGGCGCGATCTGGTCGAACAGGGTGTAGACCACGTCCTTGTCCTTGACGACCGCGAGCACCCGACGCCGGGCGGCCAGGTCACCGCGCTTCGCCTTGGTGATCAGCTGCTCCGCGAGCGGGCGCAGCCGCCGGGCCTTGGTCTCGGTGGTCTGAATCTTGCCGTGCTGGAACAGCGACATGGCCAGGTTGGCCAGCATCAACCGCTCGTGCGCCGGGCTGCCGCCGAGGCGGGCACCCTTAGTGGGCGTGGGCATTCTCGGTGCTCCTCGTCAATCCTCAGCCGCGCTTACAGCTGCTCAGTCTCGCGGTAGTCCTCGGTGTCGTAGTCGGCCTCACCGAAGGCGTCCACGACGTTCGCCGGGTCAAAGTTCGGGGCCGAGTCCTTCAGCCCCAAGCCCATCCCAGCGAGCTTCATCTTGACCTCGTCGATCGACTTCTGGCCGAAGTTACGGATGTCGAGGAGGTCAGCCTCGGTACGCCCAATGAGCTCACCAACGGTGTTGATGCCCTCGCGCTTGAGGCAGTTGTAGGAGCGGACGGTGAGGTCCAGCTCCTCGATCGGCAGCGCCAGATCCGCTGCCAGCTGGGCGTCCTGCGGGGACGGCCCGATGTCGATGCCCTCCGCGGTCTCGTCCAGCTCCCGGGCCAGGCCGAAGAGCTCGACCAGCGTGGAACCGGCCGAGGCCAGGGCCGTGCGGGGCCCCATCGACGGCTTGGACTCGACGTCGATGATCAGGCGATCGAAGTCGGTCCGCTGCTCGACCCGGGTCGCCTCGACCCGGTAGGTCACCCGGAGCACCGGCGAGTAGATCGAGTCGACCGGGATCCGGCCGATCTCGGCACCCGCCTGCTTGTTCTGCGCCGCGGTGACGTAGCCACGACCCCGCTCGACGGTCAGCTCCATGTCGAGCCGGCCCTTGCCGTTGAGGGTGGCGAGCTTCAGGTCCGGGTTGTGCACCGAGACGCCAGCCGGGGGCTGGATGTCACCCGCGGTCACGTCACCCGGGCCCTGCTTACGCAGGTACATGCTGACCGGCTCGTCATGCTCGGAGCTGACGCAGAGCTCCTTGATGTTCATGACGAGCTCGACCACATCCTCCTTGACCCCGGGGATCGTGGTGAACTCGTGCAGCACACCATCGATCTTGATCGAGGTCACCGCCGCACCGGGAATGGACGACAACAGCGTCCGGCGCAGCGAGTTGCCCAGGGTGTAGCCGAAGCCGGGCTCCAGCGGCTCAATGGTGAACCGGGACCGGGTCTCGTTGATCGACTCCTCGGAGAGAGAGGGTCGCTGGGAGATGAGCATCTCTTCTCTTTTCTTCCGGGGCGCCCGCCATATGACGCCCACGACACACCGTTGTGGTGGTCCGCCCCGGGAAGGGGCGGACCACCACCCGAGCTACTACTTGGAGTAGAGCTCGACGATCAGCTGCTCCTGGACCTGGGTGTCGATCACCTGGCGGCTCGGGAGCGAGTGCACGAGCACCTTCATCTGGCTCGGAATGGCCTCCAGCCACGCCGGCACGCTCTTGGAGCCGGCCTCGGCCTGCGCCACCAGGAACGGGGTGAGCTCCTTGCTCTTGCCCCGGACCTCGATGATGTCGTGCTCCTTGACGCGGTACGACGGAATGTCGACCTTCTTGCCGTTCACCGTGAAGTGACCGTGCTTGACCAGCTGCCGGGCCATGTCCCGGGACTTGGCGTAGCCGGCCCGGTAGACCACGTTGTCCAGCCGCGACTCGAGGATCTGCAGGAGGACCTCACCGGTCTTGGCCTGCTTCGCCACGGCCTCGTCGTAGTAACCGCGGAACTGCTTCTCCAGCACGCCGTAAACCCGGCGGGCCTTCTGCTTCTCGCGGTGCTGGAGCAGGTACTCCGTCTCCTTCGTGCGGCCACGACCGTGCTGTCCGGGCGGGAACGGCCGGGACTCGAACGGGCACTTCGGGCCATCGCACTTGCTGCCCTTGAGGAACAGCTTCATCTTCTCCCGCCGGCAACGGCGGCAGTCAGCACCGGTGTAACGAGCCATCTCTTCCTACCTCTCAGACCCGGCGACGCTTCGGCGGACGGCACCCGTTGTGCGGCTGCGGGGTCACGTCGGAGATCTGACCGACCTCCAGGCCGACGGCCTGCAGCGAACGGATGGCGGTCTCCCGGCCGGAGCCGGGGCCCTTGACGAACACGTCGACCTTGCGCATGCCGTGCTCCATCGCGCGACGCGCGGCGGCCTCGGCGGCCAGCTGCGCGGCGAACGGAGTCGACTTGCGCGAGCCCTTGAAGCCAACCTGGCCGGCGGAGGCCCAGGAGATGACCGCACCGGTCGGGTCCGTGATGGACACGATGGTGTTGTTGAAGGTGCTCTTGATGTGCGCCTGGCCGTGGGCGACGTTCTTGCGTTCCTTGCGCCGGACCTTCTTGACGGCGGCTCCGGCACGAGCCTTCGGTGGCATAAGTCTTCTGCGCTCCTATTACTTCCTGCCGGGCTTCTTCTTGCCGGCGACGGTCCGCTTCGGGCCCTTGCGGCTGCGGGCGTTGGTCCGCGTCCGCTGACCACGAACCGGTAGGCCCCGGCGGTGCCGGATACCGGCGTAGCAGCCGATCTCAACCTTGCGACGGATGTCCGCGGCGACCTCGCGGCGCAGGTCACCCTCGACCTTGTAGTTGCCCTCAATGTGGTCGCGGAGCTGCACGAGCTCCTCGTCCGTGAGGTCCCGGGCGCGCTTGTCCGGCGAGATGCCGGTGGCGGCGAGCGTCTCCAGGGCGCGGGTGCGACCCACGCCGAAGATGTAGGTAAGCGCGATCTCCAACCGCTTCTCGCGGGGGAGATCCACGCCGACTAGCCGTGCCATGTGCGGGCGTACTCCTCGTGGTTTCTGGCGGAGGTGTGGTCCCGTCCCATCCCGCTACCGACCATCCGTTCTCCGACGCCGAAACCGACGCCGGCGACCGGTTCGGTCGCTGCCCGAGCGGGCCCCGGCCTCCGACCGGGGGTTAACCACGACGAGGTACGCGCTGCGCACTCCTGCGGCTGGAACGAGCATGTGCTGTGTTGTAACGGAGTCTGCGGCCGGGGCCGGTGTCGACCGGTCGCGGTGTAACGACCGGCCGAACAGTCAGCCCTGACGCTGCTTATGGCGCGGGTCGGCGCAGATGACCATGACCCGGCCGTGCCGGCGGATCACCCGGCACTTGTTGCAGATCCGCTTGACGCTCGGCTTGACCTTCACGGTTGCCTTACTTCCGATCTGGCCCGGCGACGCGACGAACGCGGCTCCGGGCGACGAAGACGGACACGGGATTCACCCGGCCGCCGTCAGGCTTACTTGTAGCGGTAGACGATGCGCCCTCGGGTCAGGTCGTACGGCGAAAGTTCGACGACGACCCGGTCCTCCGGCAGGATACGGATGTAGTGCTGCCGCATCTTGCCGCTGATGTGAGCCAGCACCTTGTGCCCGTTCGCAAGCTCCACCCGGAACATGGCATTCGGCAGGGGCTCGATGACCCGGCCCTCGATCTCGATGGCTCCGTCTTTTTTCGGCATGTCCTCCGCTGTCCTGACGTCGGTTGCTCCGGACGGCCCACAACGTCTTTCACGGGATGACTGATCGAAATCAGGTAACCCGCGCCAGCCGCGGCTCCAGCACCCGCCGAAGCGCGGGCGGGCATGCCGGAGTGGACGCTGTGCGCCGATCAGAAAGTGTACGCCGGCCCGCACGCCGTCGCCAAACCGACTACCCGACCCGGCAGTTGACCTCACCGAACCGGGCGATCGGGCAGTCATCACCCGGCCCCGTCCGGGTCCTGGGGACCGGGCCAGGGCACCACGTCAACACCCGCTCGGCGACCGGGGCCGTCACCAGCTGGGGGGGGTGCCACCAGCCAAGGGCATCACCGGCGGGGCCACCAGCCGGAGCCGGAGAAGTGGTCATCAGCCGCAGCCGGGGTGGGCGTCCGGCCCACCCGGGCGGTCGCCGGCAGCGCCCTCCGCGACGCCGAGCACCGTCCGTCCGCAGTTCGGCCAGCAGGCCGATGCTCCCCGGCCGGTCTCGAACCTCTGGTCAGCCGGTAACCGCTGATTGCCGGGCGGTTACCAGGTCACCGAGGCGTTCCCGCCCTCCGTCAACCGCGGTGAGCACCCACACCCCGTCCGGCAGCAGCGCCATGCTGTGCTCCACGTGCACCGCCCGGGAGCCGTCCCGCGTCACCACCGTCCAGCCATCGGCCAGCTCAGCCGTCCGCGGCGAACCCAGCGTGATCATCGGTTCGATGGCCAGCGCCATCCCCGTCGCCAACCGAGGGCCCCTACCCGGGCGGCCGTGATTGAGCACGTGCGGATCCTGGTGCATCTCGGTGCCGATACCGTGGCCGCCGTACCCGTCAACGATGCCGTACCGCCCGCCCTTACGGACCGCCGTCTCGACGGCGTGGGAGATGTCGGTGAGCCGTCCCTTGCCACTGGCAGCGCCACGGGCGGCCGCGGCGATGCCGGCCCACATCGCGTCCTCGGCGACCGCGGCCATCTTCAGCAACGCTGGCTCCACGTCGCCCACCGCGACAGTGATGGCCGCATCCCCGTGCCAACCGTCCAGCACCGCACCGCAGTCCAGGGAGATGATGTCTCCGTCGCGGAGCACCTGAGTGGGGGCCGGGATGCCGTGCACGACCTGCTCGTTGACGGAAGCGCAGATCGAGGCGGGAAAGCCGTGGTAGCCCTTGAAGGACGGGCTCGCCCCCGCCGCCCGAATCGTCGACTCGGCGATCTCGTCCAACTCCGCGGTACTGACGCCGGGAGCCACCGCCTCCCGCATCCGGCGCAACGCCTCCGCTACCACCAATCCGGCGGCGCGCATCTTCTCGATCTGGTCAGGGGTCTTCAGCTGGATGTCCAGCTGGGGACGACGCATCGAGGTGAACCTTTCTTACCGAAGAGCGGGGCACGCCGCCACGAAACCCGCTACGGGGTCTCTGTCCGCGGTGCTGAAGCTCAGCCGCTGTAGGACCGCAGAGCGTCGATTGCGCGAACGGTGACATCCTCCACCGGGCCAGTGGCGTCGATGCCCACCAGTTTGCTCTGGGCACCGTAGAAGTCCACTAGCGGCGCAGTCTTGTCCGCGTACTCCCGCAACCGGGTGGCGATGGTCTCCGGCTTGTCGTCGTCGCGCTGGAACAACTCGGCACCACACCGGTCACAGCGCCCCTCCTGGCTGGGGGCGTCGAACTCGACGTGCCAGACCTTGCCACAGCCCCGGCAGGTACGCCGGCCGGAGAGCCGCCGAACGACTTCGTCGTCGTCGACTACCAGCTCCAGCACCAGGTCCAGCGCGGTGCCCAGGTCAACGAGGAGCTTGTCCAGCGCGGCCGCCTGTGGGGTGGTCCGCGGAAAGCCGTCGAGGAGGAATCCCGCACCGGCGTCCGGTTCGGCGAGCCGGTCCCGGACCATGTTGATGGTCACCTCGTCCGGCACCAACTCGCCGGCATCCATGTACCGCTTGGCCTCAACCCCGAGGGGCGTGCCCTGCGAAACGTTGGACCGGAAGATGTCCCCGGTGGAGATCTTCGGCACCGCGAGGTGCGCAGCGACGAACTCCGCCTGCGTGCCCTTACCCGCACCCGGCGGGCCAACCAGAACGAGTCTCATCTACCGCAGGAACCCTTCGTAGTTCCGCTGCATCAGTTGGCTCTCGATCTGCTTGGTGGTCTCAAGACCGACACCAACCATGATCAGCACTGCGGTACCGCCGAACGGGAAGTTCAGGTACTGCTGGCGGTCGAGCCAGATGAAGAAGAAGTTCGGCAGGATCGAGACGACGGCCAGGTAGAGCGCGCCCGGCAGGGTGATCCGGCTGAGGATGAAGTCGAGGTAGTCGGCGGTCGGCTTGCCCGGACGGATACCCGGGACGAAACCACCGTACTTCTTCATGTTGTCCGCGACCTCGGTCGGGTTGAAGGTGATCGAGACGTAGAAGTATGTGAAGAAGATGATCAGCAGGAAGTAGACCACGATGTAGATCGGGCTGGTCGGATCGACCAGGTTGTCCCGGATCCACACCTGGGTCCGACCCGGGTCGGTCTGATCGAAGAACTGCAGCGCCAGCTGCGGCAGGTAGAGCAGCGAAGATCCGAAGATGACCGGGATGACACCCGCCTGGTTCACCTTCAGCGGAATGTAGGTGGACGTGCCGCCGTACATCCGCCGGCCGATCATCCGCTTGGCGTACTGCACCGGGATCCGGCGCTGCGACTGCTCGATGAAGGTGACCGCGGTGATGATGAGCAACACCAGGGCGATGACGAGCAGGAACTTGGCCCAACCCTGGCTCTCCTTGATCGTCCAACCCTCGGCAGGGAGCCGGGCCGCGATCGAGGTGAAGATCAGCACGGACATGCCGTTACCGACACCCCGGTCGGTGATCAGCTCGCCGAGCCACATCACCACGCCGGTGCCCGCGGTCATCGTCATGACCAGGATGCTCAGGGTCAGCCAGTCCGGGATACCAGTCCCTTCCGGGATGATCGGGAACTGGTCGCACTGGTTGTTGAAGAGCTGCCCGGAGCGGGCCAGCGCCACGAAGGCCGACGCCTGCAGGACACCGAGCCCGAGGGTCAGGTAGCGGGTGTACTGCGTGATCTTCGCTTGGCCGGCCTGACCCTCCTTACGGAGCTGCTCCAGCCGGGGGATCACCACAGTCAACAGCTGCAGGATGATCGACGCGGTGATGTAGGGCATGATGCCCAGCGCGAAGACCGAGAGCTGCAGCAACGCCCCGCCGGAGAAGAGGTTGAGCAGGTTCAGTACGCCGGTGCTGCCTTGGGTCGCATCGATGCACTTCTGCACATTGGTATACGACACGCCGGGGCTGGGCAGCGCAGCGCCGAGGCGGTAGATCGCAATGATGCCGATCGTGAACAGCAGCTTCTTGCGCAGGTCAGGCGTACGGAACGCACTGAGAAAGGCAGACAGCAAGTTCTTCCTCCTGCGCGAAGGCCGCGTGGCCATTCGCCAACACGGGCACCATCAGACTGGCGACCTAGACGACGCCGAGGTCACACCTTAACAGGCTTGCCCAACACCACACCACTGGGTGCCGACATGTCTCGTTCCGCCCGGCGACATACGAAGCGGACAGACGAGGGACCGAACCTCCACGGCCGCCCACATCGGGGCCCGGAGCAACCTACGTGCGCATCAGGCTACAAGAGAGCGACGCACCAAATTATCAAGTCTATAAGTTTCTATTGACCCGGCACCACCCGTACGCTAGCGTGCAGAATTGTTAGCAACAATAGCGAACAGTAGCAAGGACCCTCGCAGTCCCGGTCTCGGCCCGCTCCCCGGCCCCACTCTCGACTCAGTCTCGACTGGGCCGGCCTCGAAAACAGCCACCACGCTGGCGCCTGCCGCGGCCACATCCAGACCTCGCCTACCCATCCGCCATCGCCGGATGAGATCTACATCAGGCACTCCACGCACGCGCGAAGGCGGCGTCGCCGACCATTTACCGCATCCGGATTCGAATACTCTCGGGTAGCTACGCGGCTAAACCTGGAAACAAGGTTAACGCTGCCGCCTAGCCAATTCGAGGAAAAAACCCACCGCAATCAACACGGCCAGGCTTCAAAAGCTACCGCAGCCACAGCAAAGCTGGCCGCCCCAAACTACGTTCCCACCCGTTCGAGAAGCAAAACCGAACGCCGGACGCAGGATCTGTAGAACCAAGCACTGTACGACTCTCCGGCTGTTCAAACAGCCAGGTGAACCACACCGCAACCGATTCGGGATGCTTCATGTCCCCGACAACGAAGCCCAGGCCACATAGCGGCGGCCAACGAGTTGCGGCGTGGGCATGATCGGCTTCCCGATCTGCCCACGCCGCAGAACTCTTACAGCTCGGTGATCGAACCACCGGCAGCGGTGATCTTCTCCTTGGCCGACGCGCTGAACGCCTGTGCCGAGACCTGGAGGGTCACGCCACCGAGGTCACCGGTGCCGAGAATCTTCACCGGCTGACCCTTGCGGACCGCACCGACATCGACCAGCTCGGCCGGGCCAACCTGGCCGCCGTTCGGGAACAGCTCGGCGAGCCGCTCCAGGTTGACGACCTGGAACGTCACCTTGAACTTGTTCTTGAAGCCCTTCATCTTCGGCAACCGCATGTGGATAGGCATCTGCCCACCCTCGAACGCCGCCGAGATGTTCTTCCGGGCCTTGGACCCCTTGGTACCGCGACCGGCGGTCTTGCCCTTGGAGCCCTCACCACGACCCACACGGGTCTTGGCCATCTTGGCACCCGGCGCCGGACGCAGGTGGTGGACCTTGATCGTCATTACTCGACCTCCTCGACCTTCACGAGGTGGTTGACCGTGAAGATCATGCCGCGAATCTCCGGACGGTCCTCCTTGACCACCACGTCATTGATCCGCTTGAGCCCGAGCGAACGCAGCGAGTTTCGCTGATTCTGCTTGGTCCCAATCTCGGACCGGACCTGGGTGACCTTCAGGCGAGCCATCAGGACGCCACCTCCGCCCGCGATGCCAGCATGGCCGCCGGCGCAACGTCCTCCACCGGCAGGCCTCGCCGGGAGGCGACGGCCTCGGGGGACTCAAGCCCCTTCAGCGCCGCCAGCGTGGCGTGCACGATATTGATCGGGTTGGACGACCCGAGGCTCTTCGAGAGCACATCGTGAATACCGGCGCACTCCAGTACGGCCCGGACCGGGCCGCCGGCGATAACACCGGTACCGGCCGAAGCCGGCTTCAGCAGCACGACGCCAGCGGCGTCCTCGCCCTGCACCGGGTGCGGGATGGACTGACCAATCCGCGGCACCTTGAAGAAGTGCTTCTTGGCCTCCTCGACACCCTTGGCGATCGCCGCGGGCACCTCCTTGGCCTTTCCGTAGCCCACACCGACGGTGCCGTCGCCGTCGCCCACGATCACCAGGGCGGTGAAGCTGAAGCGACGACCACCCTTCACGACCTTTGCGACGCGGTTGATTGCGACGACCCGCTCGAGGTGCGGGGTCTTCTCGACGGGCGCGTTTCCGCGGCCGCCCTCACGGCGGTTGTCGCGGCGACCACCCTCGTTGCCACCGGACCCGCCGCCACGGCGCTGTTGACCTGGCATCAGCAGCCTTCCTTCTCTCTCGTGACGGGGTTTGTCAGAACTCGAGCCCGGCTTCGCGGGCGGCGTCGGCAAGCGCGGCGACCCGCCCCGCATACCGGTTGCCACCGCGGTCGAAGACGACCTTCGCGATACCAGCGGCCTTCGCCCGCTCGGCGAGCAGGACGCCGACCTTGCCGGCCAAGGCACTCTTGTCGCCCTCGGTGCCCCGCAGCGAGGCATCCAGGGTCGAGGCCGACACCAGGGTGTGCCCCTTGGTGTCGTCCACGATCTGGGCGACGATGTGCCGCAGCGAACGGGTGACCACCAGGCGGGGACGCGCGGGCGTCCCACTGACCTGCCGGCGGACCCGGAAGTGCCGGCGCGCCCGCCCGACGGCGCGCTTGGCGGCGACGCCGCGGCGACGCTTGAGCAGCGTGGCGCTCACTTCTTACCTGCCTTTCCGGCCTTACGGCGGATCACTTCACCCTGGTACTTCACGCCCTTGCCCTTGTAGGGCTCCGGCGGACGGATCTTCCGGATGTTCGCGGCGACCTCACCGACCAACTGCTTGTTGATGCCGGCCACGTGGAACAGCGTCGGCTTCTCCACCGAGAAGGTGATGCCTTCCGGCGCCACCACGGTGACCGGGTGCGAGAACCCGAGCGCAAACTCGAGGTCCTTGCCCTTCGCGGTCACCCGGTAACCGGTGCCCGCGATCTCCAGACTCTTCCGGTAGCCCTCGGTCACACCGACGATCATGTTGGCGACCAGGGTACGGCTCAGTCCGTGCAGCTCCTTGGCCTTGCGCTCGTCATTCGGGCGAGCCACGTTCAGCTGCCCGTCCTCCGCCCGCTCGATCGTGATCGGCTCGGCGACGGTGTGCGAGAGCTCGCCCTTGGGGCCCTTGACCGTAACGGTCTGGCCGGCGATCGTGACGTCAACGCCGGCTGGCACCGGGATCGACTTACGTCCAATACGCGACATTTCTACCTGTCTCCCGTTACCAGACGAAGGCGAGGACTTCCCCGCCAACGCTCCGCTTGCGGGCCTGCCGATCAGTGAGCAGCCCCTGGGACGTCGAAATGATCGCCACGCCAAGCCCGCCGAGCACCCGTGGGAGCTCACCCGACTTGGCGTACACCCGCAGGCCGGGCTTGGACACACGCTTGATGCCGGCCAGGCTCCGCTCGCGGTTCTGGCCGTACTTCAGCTCGACGACCAGTCGCTTGCCGACGGCGCTCTCCTCGGGCTCCTCGACCAACCAGGTGCTGATGTACCCCTCGGACTTGAGGACCTCGGCGATATTCGCCTTGATCTTCGAGTAGGGCATCGTCACCCGGTCGTGGTACGCCTGGTTGGCGTTACGCAGACGCGTGAGCATGTCTGCGATCGGGTCGGTCATCGTCATTAAACTCGTCAACCTTTCTCGCCGGGGTTCCCGCGGATCCCGGGCCTACGGCGAAGAGACAGTGCAGCTGACGCGCGGAGCGCGCCGGGCTATTACCAGGAAGCCTTGGACACGCCGGGCAGCTCACCGCGGTGGGCCATCTCCCGGATGCAGACCCGGCAGAGACCGAACTTGCGGTAGACCGCCTTCGGACGCCCGCACCGCTGGCAGCGGGTGTACGCGCGAACCGAGAACTTCGGCTTCGCGGCCGCCTTGAGGATCAGCGCCTTCTTGGCCATCTCAGTTCTCCTTGAACGGGAAGCCCAGGAACTTGAGCAGCGCCCGGCCCTCATCGTCGGTCGTGGCGGTGGTGACCACCGTGATGTCCATGCCCCGCTGGCGATCGATCTTGTCCTGGTCGATCTCGTGGAACACCGACTGCTCGGTCAGACCGAACGTGTAGTTGCCGTTCCCGTCGAGCTTGCGCCCGTCGAGACCGCGGAAGTCGCGGATACGCGGCAGCGCGATGGAGAGCAGCCGGTCCAGAAACTCCCACATCCGGTCGCCGCGCAGAGTGACCTTCGCGCCGATCGGCATGCCCTCCCGCAGCTTGAACTGCGCGATGGACTTGGTGGCCCGCCTAACCTGGGGCTTCTGGCCGGTGATGGTGGCCAGATCGCGGACCGCGCCGTCAATCAGCTTGGCGTCCCGAGCGGCCTCGCCGACACCCATGTTGACAACGATCTTGACCAGGCGCGGCACCTGCATCGGGTTGCCGTACTTGTACTGCTCCCGCAGCTGGCCCACGATCTCGTTACGGTACCGCTCCTTGAGGCGCGGCATGGTCTTGGTTTCGGTAGCCGTGGTCATCACAGGTCCTTACCGGTGCTACGCGACAGTTCCTTACCGGTTCTACGCGCGATGCGGACCTTCTGGCCATTGTCGTCGATCCGGTAGCCGACCCGGGTCGGCTTGCCGTCGGAGTCCAAGACCATCACGTTCGAAACGTGGATCGGAGCCTCCTGGGTGACGATGCCACCGGTCTTCGCGCCACGCTGGGTGGTGCTGATGCGGGTGTGCTTCTTGACCCGGTTCACGCCCTCGACCAGGACCTTGTCCTGCCGCGGGTAGGCCGCGATGACCTTACCCTTGGCACCCTTGTCCTTGCCGGCGATGACGACGACCGTGTCGCCCTTCTTGACCTTCACGGTCACAACACCTCCGGCGCGAGAGAAATAATCTTCATGAACCGCTTGTCCCGCAGCTCCCGGCCAACCGGGCCGAAGATACGGGTGCCACGCGGGTCCCCACCGTCCTTGATGATGACGGCGGCGTTCTCGTCGAAGCGGATGTACGAGCCGTCCGGTCGCCGCTTCTCCTTGGCGGTACGGACGACGACCGCCTTGACGACATCGCCCTTCTTGACACCGGCACCCGGGATCGCGTCCTTGACGGTGGCCACGATGACGTCGCCGATGCTCGCGTAGCGCCGACCGGAGCCGCCGAGCACCCGGATGCACAGGATCTCCCGGGCACCCGTGTTGTCGGCGACGCGCAGTCGCGACTCCTGCTGAATCACGTCTATCTCCTATGTCTGCCGGTTCTCCGGCCGCACCACGGCGGCCGGAGCCTGGCGGAACCTGCGCCCGACCGGAACCGGCCGAGCTCGAGCCTTCGCTACTTGGCCTTCTCGAGGATCTCCACGAGCCGCCACCGCTTGGTGGCAGACAACGGCCGGGTCTCCATGATCAGGACCCGGTCGCCGATGCCGGCCGAGTTCTGCTCGTCGTGGACCTTCAGCTTGCTGGTACGGCGCATGATCTTGCCGTACAGCCCGTGCTTGACGCGGTCCTCGACCTCGACGACAACGGTCTTGTCCATCTTGTCGCTGACCACGAGGCCCTCACGCACCTTCCGGCGGGCCCGCGTGGTCGCGGTGGTGTTCTCGCTCATCCTGCAGTCACCTCAGTCGGCGCGGCCGAGAGCCCCAGCTCGCGTTCACGCATGATCGTGTAGATCCGGGCGATCTCCCGACGAATGACCTGCAGCCGCCGGTTGTTGTCCAGCTGCCCGGTTGCGGCCTGCACGCGGAGGTTGAACAGCTCCGCCTTAGCCTCGCGCAGCTTCGTGACCAACTCCTCCTCGGAGAGCTCACGCAGCTCGGCGGCCTTAACGCCCGCTGCCATCAGGATTCACCCACTTCGCGTGTAACAATCCGGCACTTCATCGGGAGCTTGTGAATCGCGCGACGCATCGCCTCACGCGCGATCTGCTCGTTGGGGAAGGACATCTCGAAGAGAACCCGCCCCGGCTTCACGTTCGCGACCCACCACTCGGGGGAGCCCTTACCGGAACCCATCCGGGTCTCCGCCGGCTTCTTGGTGAGCGCCTGGTCCGGGAAAATGGTGATCCAGACCTTGCCACCACGCTTGATGTGCCGGGTCATCGCGATACGCGCCGACTCAATCTGGCGGTTGGTCACGTAGGCCGGCTCGAGAGCCTGGATCCCGAACTCGCCGAACACCACCCGGTTACCGCCCTTGGACGCGCCACTGCGGTCCGGGTGGTGCGGCTTGCGGAAGCCCTTCGGGGGCTTGCGCGGCATCAGCATCTGTCAGCCCTCCTGCTGCGTTTCTGCCGGCTGGGTGGCGGCCGACGCGACCGCGCCAGCATCCACCGACTCGCCGCTCGGCGTCTCGGCCGCCTGCGCGATGGTGGTCGCGGCGGCTCGGCCGGCCTCGGTGCCACCAGCGGTGGTACCGGAGGAACCAGACCTACCCCGACGCGGACGCTCCGAGCGGTCGCCACGCTCCCGCCGCGGACGCGACGGAGCCTCGGCTGGGGTCTCCCGGCCCGGCACCGCGTCGCCCTTGTAGATCCAAACCTTCACACCGATGCGGCCGAAGGTGGTCCGGGCCTCAAAGAAGCCGTACTCGATGTTGGCCCGCAGCGTGTGCAGCGGGACCCGGCCCTCGCGGTAGAACTCGGTCCGGCTCATCTCGGCACCACCGAGCCGCCCCGAGACCTGCACCCGGATGCCCTTGCAGACCGGGTTCTTCATCGCCGACTGCATGGCCTTGCGCATCGCCCGACGGAAGCTGACCCGGCTGGACAGCTGCTCGGCCACGCCCTGCGCGACGAGCTGCGCGTCCGACTCGGGGCTCTTCACCTCGATGATGTTGAGCTGGACCTGCTTGCCGGTCAGCTTCTCGAGCTTGCCGCGGATCCGGTCGGCCTCGGCACCCTTACGGCCGATAACGATGCCCGGCCGGGCGGTGTGGATGTCGACACGGACCCGATCCCGGGTGCGCTCGATGTCGACCTTGGAGATTCCCGCGCGCTCCAGGCCCTTGGACATCATCCGCCGGATCTTGACATCCTCGCCGACGTAGTCCTTGTAGAGCTTGTCCGCGAACCAGCGCGACTTCCAGTCGGTCGAGATGCCGAGCCGGAACCCGTGCGGGTGAACCTTCTGACCCATTACTCGGCACCCTCCGTCTTGCTCTCGGTCGCAGCTGGCGTGGTCTCCTCCGCCGGGGCCACCTTCTTCGCCGCCGCCTTCTTCGGCGCAGCCGGCGCGACCGCCTCAACCACCACCGTGATGTGACAGGTGCGCTTCCGGATCCGGTACGCCCGGCCCTGGGCGCGCGGCTGGAACCGCTTCATCGTCGGGCCCTCGTCCACGTACGCCTCGCTGACGAGCAGCGCGTCGGGGTCCAGCCGCTCGTTGTTCTCCGCGTTGGCGATCGCGCTCGCGAGTACCTTGTACACCTGCTCGCTCGCGGCCTGTGGCGCGAACTGCAGCACCGTGAGCGCCTCCTTCGCGGGCAGGCCGCGGACGAGGTTGACCACCCGGCGCGCCTTCATCGGCGAGATGCGCACGTACCGCGCAACCGCCCGCGCGCCCGGAAGCACCGGAGCGTCGCCCTTTCCTGGCATCGCTGTAACCCCTTGTTCCTCTATCCGTATGCCCGCGGCGTCAGCGCCGACGGCTCTTCCGGTCGTCCTTCTCGTGACCCTTGAACGTGCGGGTCAGCGCGAACTCGCCGAGCTTGTGCCCGACCATCGCCTCGGTCACGAATACCGGGACGTGCTTGCGTCCGTCGTGCACAGCGATCGTGTGACCCAGCATCTCCGGGATGATCGTCGAGCGCCGCGACCAGGTCTTAATGACGTTCTTGGTGCCCTTGTCGTTCTGCGTCTCCACCTTCTTGAGCAGGTGGTCGTCGATGAACGGGCCCTTCTTCAGGCTGCGAGGCATCTCTTATCTCCCTCAGCCGCGCTTACGCGTGGCGTAGCGACGGCGGACGATCAGCCGGTCACTCGGCTGGCCCTTACGGCGGGTACGGCCCTCGGGCTTACCCTGCGGGTTGACCGGGTGACGGCCACCAGAGGTCTTACCCTCACCACCACCGTGCGGGTGGTCGACCGGGTTCATGGCCACACCACGGACGGTCGGGCGCTTGCCCTTCCACCGCATCCGGCCGGCCTTACCCCAGTTGATGTTTGACTGGTCGGCGTTGCCGATCTCACCAATGCTGGCCCGGCAGCGCACGTCAACACGGCGGATTTCACCGGAAGGCATACGCAGGGTCGCGTAGGCGCCTTCCCGGCCGAGCAGTTGGATCCCGGTCCCCGCGGAGCGGGCCAGCTTGGCCCCGCCACCTGGACGCAGCTCCACGTTGTGGATGGTCATACCGACCGGGATGTTCCGCAGCGGCAGGTTGTTGCCGGGCTTAATGTCGGCGCCCGGACCCGACTCGACGGTGTCGCCCTGCTTCAGGTCCTTCGGCGCGAGGATGTACCGCTTCTCGCCGTCCAGGAAGTGCAGCAGCGCAATCCGCGCGGTGCGGTTCGGGTCGTACTCGATGTGCGCGACCTTCGCCGGCACGCCGTCCTTGTCGACCCGCTTGAAGTCGATGATTCGGTACTGGCGCTTGTGGCCGCCACCCTGGTGCCGGGCAGTGATCCGGCCGTGGGCGTTACGCCCACCCTTCTTCGGCAGCGGGGCCAGCAGCGACTTCTCCGGCGTGGACCGGGTGATCTCGGCGAAGTCGGCAACGCTCGAGCCACGCCGGCCCGGCGTCGTCGGCTTGTACTTACGGATAGCCATTGTCTACACCCCTCAGCTGACCGGGCCGCCGAAGGCCTCGATGCGGTCACCGTCAGCCAGCTTCACCATCGCCCGCTTGGTGTCCTTACGCTTGCCGAACCCGGTCCGGGTCCGCTTGCGCTTGCCCACGCGGTTGAGCGTGTTGACCGTCAGAACGCGGACGTTGAAGATCTGCTCAATGGCGATCTTGATCGCGGTCTTGTTCGCGTCCGGGTGCACCAGGAACGTGTACCAGTTACGGTTCAGCTCGCTGTAGCTCTTCTCCGAGACGACCGGCGCGATGATGATGTCGCGCGGGTCGGCGATCGTGCTCACTTGCCACCCTCCTCGGTGGTCTCAGCGGGAACGCCCAGGAACTCCTCCAGGGCCTCCTTGGTGAAGACCACGTCGTCGGCCAGCAGCACGTCATACGTGTTGAGCTGGCCGGACTCGATCAGGTGCACCCGCGGCTCGTTGCGCAGCGACACCCAGTTCAGCTCGTCGGTGCTGCTCAGCACCACCAGCACCCGGCGTGCGTCGGTCAGCTTCGCCAAGGTGGTCAGGGCCGCCTTCGTCGACGGCTTCTCGCCGGCGACGAACGCCTCGACAACGTGCACCTTGTCGGCGCGGGCCCGGTCCGAGAGGGCACCGCGCAGCGCGGCGGCCTTCATCTTCTTCGGGGTCCGCTGGCTGTAGTCGCGCGGCACCGGGCCGTGCACCACGCCGCCACCGGCGAACTGCGGGGCGCGGATCGAACCCTGGCGGGCCCGGCCGGTGCCCTTCTGCTTGTAGGGCTTCTTGCCGCCGCCGGCGACCTCGCCCCGGGTCTTGGTCTTGTGCGTGCCCTGTCGAGCCGCCGCGAGCTGAGCCACCACAACCTGGTGCATCAGCGCGATGTTGGCCTGCGCGTCGAAGATGTCGGCGGGCAACTCGACGGAGCCGGCCTTGGTACCTTCAACGGTGCGGACATCAACGGTGGTCACTTGGCTGCCCCACCCTTCTTCGCCTTGGCCGCAGTGCGAACCAGGACCAGCGCGCCCTTGGGGCCAGGAATGGCACCCCGAACGAGCAGGAGATTGTTCTCGGTGTCAACCGCCTGGACGGTGAGGTTCTGGACGGTGTAGCGCACACCACCCATCCGGCCGGCCATCCGGGTGCCCTTGAAGACGCGCCCCGGAGTGGCGCAGCCGCCGATCGAGCCCGGCGAACGGTGCTTACGCTCCACACCGTGGCTGGCGCGTAGACCGTGGAAGCCGTGCCGCTTCATCGGGCCGGCGTAGCCCTTGCCCTTGGTCTTTCCGGTCACGTCGACCGAGATCCCGGCCGGGAACTCCTCGACCGTGACCTCCTGGCCGAGCGAGTACTCGGCGGCGTCGGTCGTGCGCAGCTCGACGATGTGCCGGCGCGGCGCGACATCGGCCTTTGCGTAGTGGCCGCTCATCGGCTTCTTGACCTTGCGCGGGTCGATGGCGCCGTACGCCAACTGGACCGCCCCGTAGCCGTCCTTCTCCTGGCTACGGACCTGGCTGACGACACACGGGCCGGCCTGCACCACAGTCACCGGGACAACACGGTTGTTGTCCCAGACCTGGGTCATGCCGAGCTTCGCGCCCAGGATCCCCTTGACTTGCCTGTCCATTTGTCCGATCCCTACAGCTTGATCTCGATGTCGACGCCAGCCGGCAGGTCGAGGCGCATGAGCGAGTCGACCGTCTTCGGGGTCGGGTCGATGATGTCGATCAGCCGCTTGTGCGTGCGCATCTCGAAGTGCTCGCGCGAGTCCTTGTACTTGTGCGGCGAGCGGATAACGCAGAAACGGTTGATCTCCGTGGGCAGCGGCACCGGGCCTGCGACCTGCGCCCCGGTGCGCGTCACCGTCTCGACGATCTTCCGAGCCGAGGAGTCGACGACCTCGTGGTCATAGGCCTTGAGCCGGATGCGGATCTTCTGTCCCGCCATAGTGGCTTCTGTTCCTTCTCTCGATGCCGCTGTGTTGCGGACGCCTGCGCCGAGTGGCGCCGGGCCCGCTTCGCCGACCCCCGCGGTCGGGCGTGTCGCGCCCTCGGTTCAGAATCCGCCCCGGAATCCAGAGCGATCCTGCCGCGGTGGGTCATCACGTCGATCGCACTACGGCGACCTAGACGCCGCGCGAGGGTGGTCAGCGAGCGAATCGCCGACCACCCCGCGCCCGACTGGTTCCTCCGCCCGGAGGTTCGGCACGGCCGAACGCGAACGGGCGAACCGTCGTTACGCAACCTGACTAGTATGCCGCACGAGCAGCGGCACACCTAATCGGGGTTACCTAGCTCACTGAATGATCTTGGTGACGCGGCCCGCGCCAACCGTGCGGCCACCCTCGCGGATCGCGAACTTGAGGTTGTCCTCCATCGCGACGGGCTGGATGAGCTTCACGGTCATCGTGGTGTTGTCACCCGGCATGACCATCTCGGTACCCTCAGGGAGGGTAACAACGCCGGTAACGTCCGTGGTCCGGAAGTAGAACTGCGGACGGTAGTTCTGGAAGAACGGCGTGTGGCGGCCGCCCTCCTCCTTGGAGAGGATGTAGACCGTTGCCTCGAACTCGGTGTGCGGGGTGGCAGTGCCCGGCTTGATGACGACCATGCCGCGCTCGACGTCCTCGCGCTTCACACCACGCAACAGCAGGCCGACGTTCTCACCCGCGCGAGCCTCGTCCAGCAGCTTGCGGAACATCTCGATACCGGTGCAGGTGGTCTTCGTCGACTTCTCACGGATGCCGACGAGCTCCACCTCCTCGTTCGGCTTCAGCACGCCACGCTCGGCGCGACCGGTGACGACCGTGCCCCGACCGGTGATCGTGAAGACGTCCTCGATCGGCATCAGGAACGGCTTCTCGGTCTCGCGGTCCGGCTGCGGGATCGAGGTGTCGACCGCGGTCATCAGCTCCATGAGCTTGCCGGCCCACTCCGGGTCGCCCTCGAGGGCCTTCAGCGCGGACACCCGCACGACCGGGAGGTCGTCGCCCGGGTACTCCTGCGAGGAGAGCAGCTCACGGACCTCGAGCTCAACGAGCTCAAGGAGTTCCTCGTCGTCAACCATGTCGCTCTTGTTGAGCGCCACGACGATGTACGGCACGCCGACCTGGCGGGCCAGCAGCACGTGCTCGCGGGTCTGCGGCATCGGACCGTCGGTCGCCGCGACCACGAGGATCGCGCCGTCCATCTGGGCCGCACCGGTGATCATGTTCTTGATGTAGTCGGCGTGCCCGGGGCAGTCGACGTGCGCGTAGTGCCGCGCCTCGGTCTGGTACTCGACGTGCGCGATCGAGATCGTGATGCCGCGGGCCTTCTCCTCCGGCGCCTTGTCGATCTCGTCGAACGGCATGTACGGGTTCAGGTCCGGGTACTGGTCGTGCAGGACCTTGGTGATGGCCGCCGTCAGCGTCGTCTTACCGTGGTCGATGTGACCAATGGTGCCGATGTTGACGTGCGGCTTAGTCCGCTCGAACTTCGCCTTCGCCACTGGTGTCCTCCTGTGGACTTTCTTGGTTCGTTCGCCCCGGTGCGCCGGTCGGCGCTTAGGACTCTGTCGACAGCCTTTCCGGCCTGACGGCCGGGAAGCCATATTGTGGGCTCTGCGGCGATGAAGCCTACAGGCCCGGAATCATGCCCTCCGACCGAGGTGGTCGCGGGCGGGAAACCCTCCCGCGACCCGCCCCGGCTCATCGACCGAGCTCAGACGAGTGTCACTCGCCGGTCGCCTTGGCGATGATCTCCTTCGCCACCGAGGCCGGGACCTCGGCGTAGGAGTCGAACTGCATGCTGTAGCTAGCCCGGCCCTGGGTCTTCGACCGCAGGTCGCCGACGTAGCCGAACATCTCCGACAACGGCACCAGGGCACGGACGACGCGGGCGCCGCCGCGATCCTCCATCGCCTGGATTATGCCGCGACGGGAGTTGATATCACCGACGACATCACCCATGTTCTCCTCTGGAGTGGTGACCTCAACGGCCATCATCGGCTCGAGCAGTGCCGGATCGGCCTTGCGGGCCGCGTCCTTCAGCACCATCGAACCGGCGATCTTGAACGCCATCTCAGACGAGTCGACCTCGTGGTACTGACCGTCCACCAGCGTCAGCTTCACGCCGACCAGCGGGAAGCCAGCCAGAATGCCGTACTGCATGGCGTCCTGCGCACCCGCGTCCACCGAGGGGATGAACTCCCGAGGGATGCGACCGCCAGTGACGGCGTTGGCGAACTCGTAGGTCGGAGCGTCGTTGTCCAGGGGCAACGGCTCCAGGCTGATGATCACGCGGGCGTACTGGCCGGAACCACCAGTCTGCTTCTTGTGGGTGTACTCGACCTTCTCCACCTTGCGACGGATGGTCTCGCGGTACGCCACCTGGGGCTTGCCGATGTTCGCCTCGACGTTGAACTCGCGGCGCATCCGGTCCACCAGGATGTCCAGGTGCAGCTCGCCCATGCCGGAGATGACCGTCTGCCCGGTCTCGTCGTCCAGCTTGACGCGGAAGGTCGGGTCCTCCTCGGCCAGCCGCTGGATGGCGGTGCTGAGCTTCTCCTGGTCGGCCTTGGTCTTCGGCTCGATGGCCACCTCGATGACCGGCTCCGGGAAGGTCATCGACTCGAGGATGACCGGATTCGCCGGGTCGCAGAGGGTGTCACCGGTGGTGGTCTGCTTCAGACCCTGAACCGCGATGATGTCGCCAGCCTTGGCGGAGCCGCGCTCCTCCCGCTTGTTGGCGTGCATCTGGTAGATCTTGCCGATCCGCTCCTTGCGGTCCTTGGTGGAGTTGACCACCTGCGAACCGGTCTCGACCACGCCGGAGTAGACCCGGACGTAGGTGAGCTTCCCAAGGTGCTTGTCGGTCTGGATCTTGAATGCGAGACCGGAGAAGGGCTCCGAGGTGGACGGCTTCCGCAGCAGCGGGGTCTCGCCGTCGGTCGCGGTGCCCTCGATCGCCGGGACATCCAGCGGCGACGGCAGGAAGTCGACCACGGCGTCGAGCATCGGCTGGACGCCCTTGTTCTTGAAGGCGGAGCCGCAGAGGACCGGGTTGGCCTTACCGGCGATGGTCGCCCGGCGGATGGCTGCCTTGATCTCCTCGACGGAGAACTCCTCGCCCTCCAGGTACTTCTCCATCACCGCGTCGTCGACGTCGGCCAGCGTCTCCATCAGCTTCTCGCGCCACTCGGTGGCAACGTCGGCCAACTCAGCCGGGATCTCCTCGACCGCGTAGTCCTCACCCTTCTGGGTTTCCCCACGCCAGGTGAGGGCACGCATGCCGATCAGGTCAACGACACCGATGTGCTCCGCCTCGAGCCCAATCGGGACCTGGAGCACCAACGGGGTGGCGTTGAGCCGGTCAACCATCATCTGGACGCAGCGGAAGAAGTCCGCACCGGTCCGGTCGAGCTTGTTGACGAAGCACATCCGCGGGACGTTGTACTTGTCGGCCTGACGCCAGACGTTCTCCGTCTGTGGCTCCACGCCGGCGACTCCGTCGTAGACCGCGACCGCACCATCCAGAACGCGCAGCGACCGCTCGACCTCGACCGTGAAGTCGACGTGGCCGGGCGTATCGATGATCTGAATCGTGTGGCCCTTCCACTCGCACTTCGTGGCGGCGGAAGTGATCGTGATACCGCGCTCCTGCTCCTGCGCCATCCAGTCCATGACGGCAGCGCCCTCATGAACCTCACCGATCTTGTAGGTAATACCGGTGTAGAACAGGATTCGCTCGGTAGTAGTGGTCTTACCGGCATCGATGTGCGCCATGATGCCGATGTTGCGTACGTTGGCGAGCGCGTCTGCGGCGGCCACTTCAATCCCTACTTATCGTCGTCTCGACACAACTGGTGTGGTTCCGGCGCCGAGACGGCGCCGGAACCTGGGTGTTACCAGCGGTAGTGCGCGAAGGCCTTGTTGGACTCGGCCATCTTGTGGGTGTCCTCGCGCCGCTTGACGGCGGCACCGAGACCGTTGCTCGCGTCCAGCAGCTCATTCATCAGCCGCTCGACCATGGTCTTCTCGCGCCGGGCGCGGGCGTAGGTGACCAGCCAGCGCAGGCCCAGGGTGGTGGCCCGGGCCGGACGAACCTCGACCGGCACCTGGTAGGTGGCGCCACCAACCCGGCGGCTGCGCACCTCGAGCGTCGGCTTGACGTTGTCCATCGCCCGCTTGAGGGTGACCACCGGGTCAGTGCCGGACTTCTCCCGGCAGCCCTCGAGCGCCGCGTAGACCAGAGTCTCGGCGAGCTGGCGCTTGCCGCGCAGCAGGATCTTGTTTACGAGCTGGGTGACCAGCGGCGAGTTGTACACCGGGTCAGCGACCAGCGGCCGCCGCGGAGCGGGTCCCTTACGCGGCATGTCAGCTCTTCTCCTTCTTCGCGCCGTAGCGGCTACGCGCCTGCTTGCGGTTGCGGACACCCTGGGTGTCCAGCGAGCCACGTACGATCTTGTACCGCACACCGGGGAGGTCCTTCACCCGGCCACCGCGGACGAGCACGATCGAGTGCTCCTGCAGGTTATGACCGACGCCCGGAATGTAGGCGGTCACCTCGATCTGGCTGCTGAGCTTGACGCGAGCGACCTTACGCAGCGCCGAGTTCGGCTTCTTCGGGGTGGTGGTGTACACGCGGGTGCACACGCCCCGCCGCTGCGGGGACCCCTTCAGGGCAGGGGTTTTCGTCTTGGTCGTCTTGGCCTGACGGCCCTTTCGGACCAGCTGCTGAATGGTGGGCACCGGGTTTCTCCGCTCCCTTCGGCCGCCAGGGGCGACCGCGCCGTCTGCTTCTAGCCGGCCGGATGGACGGCTCTCCTACATTTCAACCAGGGCCACCTGCCGGGGTCCCAGCACCCGCGGTCGGGCGTGTCGCCGACTCGCGATTTTCCGGTCGTCGTTCATGGGCGAAAACCGGGTTTGGTCACCGGCGCGAGGTAGGCCGGATCTCTGGCTGTCGTCGCACGCCGTGAGAACACCCGTTAACCGAGATCACTGCGCACACACGAACTGCCCAGGCATGCCTGGGCACAAGGGGAAAGAGTACCTACCACAGCCGCGCTGGTCAAAACGGGGCGGCCGGCGGGTCACCCACCGGTCGAATCCGTTCATCCTGCGCACCCGTGCTGGGCACCTACCGAGTCGAGTGTACCGGCTGCACCCGGCGACATTCCCACGGCCCTCGGTTCCCAACACCCGGACAATCGGCCACAAAACCGGTGGTCAGGACAACCCCACGAGCAACGCCAACCCAAGCCCGCCCAGGTTGAGCAGCAGCCCGGCACCACCACAGCTCACTCCGGCCCAGGCCAGTCCCCGCCCGGCAAACCGGACCGCTGGCGGCGGCATCGGCCGACGAATCTGCCGCAGCCCGAACAGACCGGCACCAACCGCACCCGCCCCGGTGAGAGCGCCCAGCACGGTAAAGGCTCCCGCAGCCCACGCGCCGTCCCCATCCGCCCCTACCAGGCCGACACAGACCACCAGCAACGAGACCAGAACCGAGACAATCCCCGCAACCAGGGACCCCACCGCGAGACCGGAGGTGACCGCCGGCACGTCGAGGTGTACGACTCCAAACGGCGTCCCCGGCACCGGATGAATCCGGCTCGGCTGCGCCAACGCCTCCCGCGGCGGAGGCGGAGGCACCACCGGCAGGGAACCCCAACCCGGGGTTGAAGTCGGTGGCGTACCCGCCGGGCCGGATGGCGCTGGTGGCCGGACCCATGGGTCCGGCATCGGCGCCCCGTGCCCCGGCGGACGGCTCTCGCCCTCCGCTGCCCCCCGCGCACCGCCGGGTGCCATCGGGTCGGTGCCCTGCGGGCGTGCCGGATCGGTCACAGGTCCTCCAAGTCGGCAGTCGACGTCCCAGCGCCGAACATCGGTCAGGCTACCGCTGCGTGACCAGCGGGCGATGCCCGACTTGGTCAATGCTCCCGACGGTCAGTCCACGTTCGGGGCGAAGTCGTGGCTGTAGGGGGCCTCCGCCAGCCGGATAACACCGATCACCACCACGACAGTCACCACAACCATGGTCAGCACCAGGCCGGTCCAGGCCAGTCGCTCCCCTCGCCGCAGCCACGCCGCTCCGGTGAGAAACCCCCCAGACAGGTACGCCTCACGACGCGCCTGCCGCGCCAACACGAGGGCCACGGTGGCCGCCACTGCTCCCCCGACGAACAGGCCGGTCAGCGCCCCGAACAGCCCGAGCGCGAAGACCGCCCGTGCCTTGGTCGACCGAACCGGATCCGGGTCCTGCGGATGCCGGGGCAGTCCCAGCAGGGCGGGCGGGACGGGCCCGGAAGCGGTGCTCATACCCCCATCATGGACCCCGATAGGAACAGACCTCGAGCCGGTTACCCAACGGATCACGAAACCAGAACCAAGTCACTGGCTGGTCAGGGGCCTGATTCAGCTCCCCGACCTCGGCCCCACGCTCGAGCAGCCATCGACGGGCGGCGGCGGCATCGGGGGCATAGAAGTTGAAACCGGACCACTCGCCCCCCTCCGGATTGAGCAGGGTCACCGGCGGGCCCTCAGGGGCCTGGAGCACCACGATATGCGAGGTGCGAAAGAGCTCGGGCCAGCCCAGCGTCTCCTGATACCACCCAGCTACGGCATGTGGATCCTCAACCTTGATGAAGACGGTGTCTACCTTGCGCAGCGGACTGTCGGACATGCCGGGGATGGTAGCGGCTGGCACCGACACCGCTGAATACGCGATATGCCGGCGGCCGAAGCCGACCAGGATACGACGCGGCCCCCGGCATCGCCGGGGGCCGCGTCGATCGTCGTGGCTAGCGGTACGACCCGAAGTCGAAGTCGTCCAGCGGGACCGCCTGGCCGCTGGCCGGCCCGAAGCCGTAATCGGTCTCCGGGTAGCCAGTCATTGAGTAGACCTTGGCCTTCGCCTCCTCGGTCGGCTCGACCCGGACGTTGCGGTACTTGCTGATGCCAGTACCAGCCGGGATGAGCTTACCGATGATCACGTTCTCCTTGAGACCGATCAACGAGTCGCTGCGAGCGTGGATCGCCGCGTCCGTCAGCACCCGGGTGGTCTCCTGGAAGGAGGCCGCCGAGAGCCAGGAGTCGGTGGCCAAGGATGCCTTGGTGATACCCATCAGCACCGGACGGCCAGCGGCAGGCTCGCCGCCCTCGGAGACGAGCCGGCGGTTCTCCGACTCGAACAGCGCCCGATCCACGAGCACGCCTGGCAGGAACTCGGTCGAGCCAGAGTCGATGACCGTCACCCGCTTGAGCATCTGCCGGATGATGATTTCGATGTGCTTGTCGTGGATGAGCACACCCTGCGAGCGGTAGACCTCCTGGACCTCCTGGGTCAGGTGGACCTGGACCGCACGCGGACCCAGGATGCGGAGCAGCTCGTGCGGGTCGATCGTACCCACGGTGAGCTTCTCGCCAACCTCGACGTGGTCGCCGTCGTTGGCCAGCAGCCGGACTCGCTTCGAGATCTTGTCGTAGGCGATCTCGTCACTGCCGTCGTCCGGCACCACAATGATCTTCCGGGACCGCTCGCCATCCTCGATCCGGACCCGACCAGGGGTGTCCGCGATCGGGGCCTTGCCCTTCGGGATACGAGCCTCGAAGATCTCCTGGACCCGGGGCAGACCCTGGGTGATGTCCTCCCCAGCGACACCGCCGGTGTGGAAGGTACGCATCGTCAGCTGCGTACCGGGCTCACCGATCGACTGGGCGGCGATGATGCCGACCGCCTCGCCGACATCCACGGTCTTGCCAGTCGGGAGCGAACGGCCGTAGCAGGCCCCGCAGACACCCAGCTTGGACTCACAGGTGAGCACGCTGCGGACTCGGACGGACTCCACCCCGGCGGCGACGATCTTGTCCACCAGAATCGAGTTGATGTCCGCGCCCCGCTTGGCGACGACGGTGCCGTCCGGCCCCTTGATGTCGTCAGCCAACGTACGGGCGTGCACGCTGGTCTCCGCGTGCTCGTGCACGACCAGCGAACCGGCCTCCCCGGCGTGCTGGCCCACCTGCATCGGAATGGCCCGGTCGGTGCCGCAGTCCTCCTCGCGGATGATCACATCCTGCGAGACGTCCACCAGACGACGGGTCAGGTAGCCCGAGTCGGCGGTACGCAGGGCGGTGTCCGCCAGACCCTTACGGGCACCATGCGTGGAGATGAAGTACTCCAGTACCGACAGGCCCTCACGGTAGGAGGCCTTGATCGGACGCGGGATGATCTCACCCTTCGGGTTGGCCACCAAACCACGGATCGCGGCGATCTGTCGGAGCTGAAGCAGGTTACCGCGGGCCCCCGAGTTGATCATCTTCCAGAGCGGGTTCTCCTGTGGTAGCGCGGTGTCCATCTCCTTGGCGACCTCGTTGGTCGCCTTGGTCCAGATCTCGATGAGCTCACCGCGACGTTCCTCGGCGGTCATCAGACCACGCTGGTACTGCTTGTCGATCCGGTCGGCTTCCTTCTCGTACCGACCAAGGATCTCCCGCTTACGCGGCGGCGCGAGGACATCCTCCATGCCGATGGTCACGCCGGACCAAGTGGCCCAGTGGAAGCCGGCCTCCTTGAGACCATCCAGAGTGGCCGCAAGGGCGACCTTCGGGAAACGCTCGGCGAGGTCGTTGACGATCGCGGAGAGCTGGCCCTTGCGGATTTCGTAGTTCACGAACCGGTAGCCCGGCGGCAGGGTCTCGTTGAACAGAACCCGACCCAGCGTCGTCTCCACCGTGATCGGGTCGCCCTCGACCCAGCCCTCCGGCGCAGTCCACGGCTCGGCACCGGGGCCACTCTCGACCCCGACGAGACCCCGCAGGCGGATCTTCACCGGCGCCTGCAGGTGCAGTTCACCGTTGTCGAACGCCATCCGGGCCTCGGCGTCCGAGCTGAACGCCCGGCCTTCGCCCCGCTCACCCGGGGTGAGGTGGGTGAGGTGGTAGAGACCAATGATCATGTCCTGGGTGGGCATGGTCACCGGCTTGCCGTCAGCCGGCTTGAGGATGTTGTTGGACGAGAGCATCAGGATCCGCGCCTCGGCCTGAGCCTCGGCCGACAGCGGTACGTGGACCGCCATCTGGTCACCGTCGAAGTCAGCGTTGAACGCGGTGCAGACCAGCGGGTGGATCTGGATCGCCTTGCCCTCGACCAGCTGCGGCTCGAACGCCTGGATACCCAGTCGGTGCAGAGTGGGCGCACGGTTGAGCAGCACCGGGTGCTCGCCGATGACCTCCTCGAGCACATCCCAGACGACCGGCCGCTGCCGCTCGACCATCCGCTTGGCGGACTTGATGTTCTGTGCGTGGTTGAGGTCGACCAGCCGCTTCATCACGAACGGCTTGAACAGCTCCAACGCCATCTGCTTGGGCAGGCCGCACTGGTGCAGCTTGAGCTTCGGACCGACCACGATGACCGACCGGCCCGAGTAGTCGACCCGCTTACCGAGCAGGTTCTGCCGGAACCGGCCCTGCTTGCCCTTGAGCATGTCGGACAACGACTTGAGCGGACGGTTACCCGGACCGGTGACCGGTCGACCGCGACGGCCGTTGTCGAACAACGCGTCAACGGCCTCCTGGAGCATCCGCTTCTCGTTGTTGACGATGATCTCGGGAGCGCCGAGATCAATCAGCCGCTTGAGGCGGTTGTTCCGGTTGATCACCCGGCGGTAGAGGTCGTTCAGGTCCGAGGTGGCGAAGCGGCCACCGTCGAGCTGCACCATCGGGCGCAGGTCCGGCGGGATGACCGGGACGCAGTCCAGCACCATGCCGAGCGGCGAGTTGCTGGTGTTCAGGAACGCGGCGACCACCTTGAGTCGCTTGAGCGCCCGGATCTTCCGCTGCCCCTTACCGGTGCGGATGGTCTCCCGCAGGCTCTGGGCCTCGGTGTCGAGGTCCATATTCTGGACCAGGGCCTTGATCGCCTCGGCCCCCATCCCGCCGGTGAAGTACTCGCCGAACCGGTCACGCAGTTCCCGGTAGAGCAACTCGTCGGTGACCAGCTGCTTCGGCTCCAGCTTGCGGAAGGTGTCCAGCACCTCGTCCAGGCGGTCGATCTCACGCTGGGCCCGGTCGCGGATCTGGCGCATCTCGCGCTCTCCGCCCTCCTTGACCTTGCGCCGGACGTCCGCCTTGGCGCCCTCGGCCTCCAGCTCGGCGAGGTCGGCTTCGAGCTTGCCCGCCCGCTTCTCGATCTCCGAGTCCCGGCTGTTCTCGGACTGCCGCTTCTCGGCGAGAATCTCGTTCTCGATCGTGGCGAGATCCCGGTGACGCGCATCGGCGTCCACGCTCGTCACCACGTACGAGGCGAAGTAGATGATCTTCTCGAGGTCCTTGGGAGCAAGATCCAGCAGGTAGCCCAGCCGGCTCGGCACGCCCTTGAAGTACCAGATGTGGGTCACCGAGGCAGCGAGCTCGATGTGCCCCATCCGTTCCCGGCGGACCTTGGACCGAGTCACCTCAACGCCACAGCGCTCACAGATAATGCCCTTGAAGCGGACCCGCTTGTACTTGCCGCAGTAGCACTCCCAGTCCCGCTGAGGACCGAAGATCTTCTCGCAGAAAAGCCCGTCCTTCTCCGGCTTGAGAGTGCGGTAGTTGATCGTCTCCGGCTTCTTGACCTCGCCGTGGGACCACTGCCGGATGTCGTCGGCGGTGGCGAGGCCGATGCGCAGCTCGTCGAAGAAGTTGACGTCGAGCACGTTATATCCCTCGTGTCGTGTCTGATCTCTAGCTAGCTCTCGGCGGGGTTGCGGGCCAGCCGGCGCACTTCCGGATCAGGCCGGAAGTGCGGGCCGAGCCAGCCCGCAACCCTCGCCACTCACACCTCTTCGACCGAGCTCGGCTCGCGCCGGGACAGGTCGATGCCCAGCTCCTCCGCGGCCCGGAACACCTCGTCGTCGGTCTCCCGCATCTCCAGGGCCACACCGTCGCTGGAGAGCACCTCGACATTGAGGCAGAGCGACTGAAGCTCCTTGAGTAGCACCTTGAACGACTCCGGAATGCCCGGCTCCGGGATGTTCTCGCCCTTGACGATCGCCTCGTAGACCTTCACCCGGCCGAGGACGTCGTCGGACTTGATCGTCAGCAGCTCCTGCAGGGCGTACGCGGCACCGTACGCCTGCATCGCCCAACACTCCATCTCACCGAAGCGCTGGCCACCGAACTGCGCCTTACCACCCAGCGGCTGCTGCGTGATCATCGAGTACGGACCGGTCGACCGTGCGTGGATCTTGTCATCGACCAGGTGGTTGAGCTTCAGGATGTAGATGTAGCCGACCGCGATCGGGTCCGGCAGCGGTTCACCGGAGCGGCCGTCAAAGAGCTGAGCCTTACCCGACGAACCGATCAGCTGCTTGCCATCCCGGTTGGCCCGGGTTGACGCGAGCAGACCGGAGATCTCCTCTTCGCGGGCACCGTCGAAGACCGGGGTGGCCACGTTGCTGTCCGGCTCGGACTCGTCGGCGCTGATCGCCTGGAGCTGCCGCTTCCATTCGGCGTCATCGCCCTCGACCTTCCACCCGGTCTTGGCCACCCAGCCGAGGTGCGTCTCCAGCACCTGGCCGATGTTCATCCGGGATGGCACACCGAGCGGGTTCAGCACGATGTCGACCGGGGTCCCGTCCTCGAGGAACGGCATGTCCTCCACCGGCAGGATCTTGGAGATGACACCCTTGTTGCCGTGCCGGCCGGCGAGCTTGTCGCCGTCCTGAATCTTCCGCTTCTGCGCGACGTAGACCCGGACCAGCTCATTGACGCCGGGCGGCAGCTCGTCGCCGTCCTCGCGGGAGAAGGTACGCACCCCGATGACCGTGCCGGTCTCGCCGTGCGGCACCTTCAGCGAGGTGTCCCGGACCTCACGCGCCTTCTCACCGAAGATCGCGCGGAGCAGCCGCTCCTCCGGGGTCAGCTCAGTCTCGCCCTTGGGCGTGACCTTACCGACCAGAACATCGCCGGGAACAACCTCGGCGCCGATCCGGATGATGCCCCGCTCGTCGAGGTCGGCGAGCATCTCCTCGCTGACGTTCGGGATGTCACGGGTGATCTCTTCCGGGCCAAGCTTGGTGTCCCGGGCGTCAACCTCGTGCTCCTCAATGTGAATCGAGGTCAACACGTCCTGCTGCACGAGGCGCTGCGACAGGATGATCGCGTCCTCGTAGTTGTGGCCCTCCCAGGTCATGAACGCCACGAGCAGATTGCGCCCGAGCGCCATCTCGCCGTCGTCGGTACACGGACCGTCGGCGATGACCTGACCGGCCTCGACCCGGTCACCCTCGAATACGACCGGCTTCTGGTTGACGCAGGAGCCGGCGTTGGAGCGACGGAACTTGTGCAGCAGGTAGGTGCGGCGGTGACCGTCGTCCTGGTGCACGGTGATGTAGTCGGCGCAGAGGTCCTCGACGACACCGCCGAACTCGGCGACCACCACGTCACCGGCGTCCACCGCGGCCCGGTACTCCATGCCGGTACCGACCAGCGGCGCCTCAGCCTTGACCAGCGGCACCGCCTGACGCTGCATGTTCGCGCCCATCAGTGCGCGGTTGGCGTCGTCGTGCTCGAGGAACGGGATCATCGCGGTCGCGACCGAGGTCATCTGCCGCGGCGACACGTCCATGTAGTCCACGGCCGCCGGAGGAACGTCCTCGGTCTCGCCGCCCTTACGACGGACCAGGACGCGGTCCTCGGCGAACGAGCCATCCGCCCGCAGCGGCGCGTTGGCCTGCGCCTTGACGAAGCGGTCCTCCTCGTCCGCGGTCAGGTAGTCGATCTGGTCGGTGACCCGACCGTCAACGACCTTCCGGTACGGCGTCTCGATGAAGCCGAACGGATTGACCCGGGCAAAGGTGGACAGCGCGCCGATCAGACCGATGTTCGGGCCTTCCGGCGTCTCGATCGGGCACATCCGGCCGTAGTGCGACGGGTGCACGTCGCGGACCTCGAATCCGGCCCGCTCCCGGGACAGACCACCGGGGCCAAGAGCACTCAGCCGACGCCGGTGGGTGAGGCCCGCCAGCGGGTTGGTCTGATCCATGAACTGGGACAGCTGCGACGTGCCGAAGAACTCCTTGATCGCCGCCACCACCGGGCGGATGTTGATCAGAGTCTGCGGCGTGATCGCCTCGACGTCCTGCGTGGTCATCCGCTCCCGAACGACCCGCTCCATCCGGGACAGGCCGACCCGAACCTGGTTCTGGATCAACTCGCCCACGGTACGGAGCCGACGGTTACCGAAGTGATCGATGTCGTCGGCCTCGTAGCCCTCCTCCCCGGCGTGCAGCCGGCAGAGGTACTCGACGGTGGCCACGATGTCGTCCTGGGTGAGCACCCCGGTGTCGATCGACAGATCCAGTTCGAGCTTCTTGTTGAACTTGTACCGGCCGACCTTGGCGACGTCATACCGCTTCGGGTTAAAGAAGAGGTTGTCGAGCAGGGTCTGCGCGTTCTCCCGGGTCGGCGGCTCACCCGGACGCAGCTTGCGGTAGATGTCCAGCAGAGCCTCGTCCTGGCTGGCGATGTGGTCCTTCTCGAGCGTGGTCATCATCAGCTCGGACCAGCCGAACCGCTCGCGGATCTGCTCCGCCGTCCAACCGATAGCCTTGAGTAGCACGGTGACGGCCTGCCGGCGCTTACGGTCGATCCGAACCCCGACGGTTTCGCGCTTGTCGATGTCGAACTCCAGCCAGGCACCCCGGCTCGGGATGACCTTCACGCTGGAGAGGTCGCGGTCGGAGGTCTTGTCCGGCTGCTTATCGAAGTAGACACCCGGCGACCGGACAAGTTGGCTGACGACGACGCGCTCGGTACCGTTGATGATGAAGGTGCCCTTCGGCGTCATCATCGGGAAGTCACCCATGAACACCGTCTGGCTCTTGATCTCGCCGGTGGTGTTGTTGGTGAACTCCGCGGTCACGAAGAGCGGGGCGCAGTAGGTGAGATCCTTCTCCTTGCACTCCTCGATCGAGGCCTTGACCTCGTCGAAGCGTGGAGCCGAGAAGGAGAGTGACATTGTGCCGGAGAAGTCCTCAATGGGACTGATCTCGTCGAGAATCTCCGCGAGACCCGAGCGCGCGTGCGGATCGTCCGCCGACCGGCCCTGCCACGCCTCATTGCCGACCAGCCAGTCAAAAGACTCGGTCTGAATGGCAAGGAGGTTGGGGACCTCGAGGTGTTCGGTAATCCGACCGAAAGAAACTCGGCGGGGAGCGAAAGCGCTCGACGTACGACTGGTCTTCGCAGGGCGGGAAGCTGCCAAGATGCGTCCTTCCGAGGACCGGTGCTGCAGAACGGCTGGTACGCGCGCACTCCAATAACCCCACCAGAAATATCCACAAACGGACATTTCCGAGCAGGGGTAAATTCGGAAGGCAGCGCAAACTAGCAGTGTAGCCGAGAGGCTGGCCGCTGTCCAGCCAACCCCGCAGGTCATCGCGGAGCGTGCCTCGGGGACCTCATGCCGGGCCGCTCAGAACGCGACGCTCCCACCGGGCCACTTGCGACCATCGGGCGATCACCTCGCCGATGCCCACCCAAGTGGCGGCCGTTGCAAGCGCGGAAGGTTTTGCTGGTTTCAGCGTGCCTGCCGGGCCGGGCCGCGTCAAGGGCCGGCTACCGCCCGCTGCGACCCGCCCCGTCCAGTCGGCGCCGAAGCCGCCGGCACAAGCGCGTGGGCAGCACAGACACCCCGGCTCGGCAGCGACGGCCCGCGCCACCAACACGGGCGGGCGGCGATCCGCTAACCGGATCACCGCCCGTCGTGCCGCAGTGTGCCCCGGCTCACGTGCACCGGGACACCCTTCCGGGGTTAGAACAAGGTCACTTGAGGGTGACCTTGGCGCCCTCACCCTCGAGCTTGGTCTTGGCCTTGTCGGCGGTCTCCTTGTTGGCCTTCTCCAGGATCGCCTTCGGTGCGGACTCAACCAGGTCCTTGGCCTCCTTGAGGCCCAGGCCGGTCAGCTCACGCACGACCTTGATGACCTGAATCTTCTTGCCACCGTCGGCCTCGAGGATGACGTCGAACTCGTCCTTCTCCTCCTCGACCGGGGCAGCAGCACCGGCGGCCGGGGCACCAGCGGCCACGGCGACCGGAGCCGCGGCGGTGACCTCGAAGGTGTCCTCGAACTGCTTCACGAACTCGGAGAGCTCGATCAGCGTCATCTCCTTGAACGCGTCGAGCAGCTCTTCGGTGCTGAGCTTCGCCATGTCTGGCGTCCTTTCTCAAGTGGTGTTGCTAAGAATCGTGTGCACCGGGGAAGCCTCAGGCCGCCTCGGCGCCTTCCTTCTCGCGCTTGTCCTGCAGGGCAGCCGCCAGGCGAGCCGTCTTGGCCATCGGCGCCTGGAACAGCGACGCGGCCTTGCTCAGGTTGCCCTTCATGGCACCGGCCAGCTTGGCCAGCAGCACCTCGCGGGACTCCAGGTCGGCGAGCTTCGTGACCTCGGCCGCAGAGATGGCCTTGCCCTCGAAAACACCGCCCTTGATGACCAGCTTCGGGTTGGTCTTCGCGAAATCGCGAAGCCCCTTGGCCGCCTCGACGACGTCGCCCGAAACGAAAGTCAGCGCGGTAGGACCGGTGAACAGCTCGTCGAGCCCGGAGATACCCGCGTCCGCCGCGGCACGCTTGGCCAGCGTGTTCTTGGCGATGGTGTAGGTGGTCTCCGTGCCGAGCGAGCGCCGCAGCTGGGTGAGCTGGGAGACCGTCAGACCACGGTATTCGGTCAGCACGGTCGCGCCCGCGTTGCGGAAGCTCTCGGTCAGCTCGACGACGGCCGTGGCCTTGTCGGCCCGGATCGGCTTGTCCGCCATGTCCCTCCTCTCTCGTTGCTCCAGGCTGGTCACCGTCATCGGCGGTAGCCGACGGCGGGTCTGACAGGAAAGCACGGCAACGAGAAAAGCCCCGGCGCAGGGCGCACGGGGCGAAAGGCTGGTGCTAGCACCACAGTCGGCGGACCATGGGAGCCAGCCGAGTTTCGCTTACCGCCCTGCGCGGGTCGCCCGTCATCGCGGAACCTTCGACCGTGCCGAGGCACGGTGACCAGCGGTCTCTGGGTGGAACTTCGCGGTAAGAATACGCGATACCCACGGCGGTCACCAAACCGCCCCCGCTAGCCCTGCTGCCCACCGCTCAGGTAGCTCTGCTGCCCACCGCTCAGGTAGCTCTGCTGCCCACCGCTCAGCTGATCGTCAGCCGGGTCAGCCAGAAAGCCGAACGGGGCCCCACCAGTCTGGTGGGGCCCCGTTCACACGCAGTCGTGCTCAGCCCTCGGCGGAGTTCTCCTGCAGGTCCTTCACCACGTTCGGGTCGACCGGAACACCCGGGCCCATCGTGGTGGTGAGGGTGACCTTCCGCAGGTACTTACCCTTGGCCGCGGACGGCTTCGCCCGCAGGATCTCGTCGAGGACCGCCGCGTAGTTCTCCACCAGCTGGCTCTCGGAGAACGAGGCCTTGCCGATGATCAGGTGGAGGTTGGAGTGCTTGTCCACCCGGAAAGCGATCTTTCCGCCCTTGATGTCCGCGACAGCCTTGGCGACGTTCATCGTCACCGTGCCGGTCTTCGGGTTCGGCATGAGACCGCGCGGGCCCAGGATCCGCGCGATCCGACCGATCTTGGCCATCTGGTCCGGCGTGGCGATCGCCGCGTCGAAGTCGAGCCAGCCGCCCTGGATCCGGGCGACCAGCTCGTCCGTGCCCACCTCGTCGGCGCCGGCGGCGACGGCCTCCTCGGCCTTCGCACCAGCGGCGAACACGATCACACGCGCGGTCTTACCAGTGCCATGCGGCAGGTTGACCGTGCCGCGGACCATCTGGTCCGCCTTCCGCGGGTCGACACCGAGGCGCATCGCGACCTCGACCGTGGCGTCGAACTTGACGGAAGTGGTCTCCTTGGCCAGCTTGACGGCCTCGGCGGGGGTGTACAGCTTCGACCGGTCGATGGCCGCAGCCGCCTTACGGTAGTTCTTGCTGTGCTGCATCTGTGGTTACTCCTGTGGTCTCTGGCGGGCCGCGGCGCTCGCGAGCCCTCCCACAAACGGGATCGGCGGGTCGGCGTGGGTCAGTCGACGACGTTCAGGCCCATCGACCGGGCGGTGCCGGCGATGATCTTCTCGGCCTGGTCGAGGTCATTGGCGTTGAGGTCCGCCATCTTCTTCTCGGCGATCTCCCGCAGCTGGGCGCGGCTGACCTGGCCAACCTTCTCGAGGTGCGGTACACCCGAGCCCTTCGCCACACCAGCAGCCTTGATCAGCAGTCGGGCAGCGGGCGGGGTCTTCAGCACGAAGGTGAACGTGCGGTCCTCGTAGACACTGATCTCGGCGGGGACGATGTCGCCCCGCTGGGACTCGGTCTGCGCGTTGTAGGACTTGCAGAACTCCATGATGTTCACACCGTGCTGACCCAGCGCGGGGCCAACCGGCGGCGCCGGGGTGGCCTGGCCCGCCGGCAGCTGAAGCGTGAACGTCTTGACGAGCTTCTTCTTCGGAGGCATGTCACTTCCTGGGACGTGGAACGGGAATTCGCACCGCCCATCGGGCATGCACGGTCAGCATGCCGCGTAGACGGCGACGTTCTAGGGTAGCGCACTCCGACTGCCGGCCTTGCGGGGTCCGGCTGCCAGCCACGCTGGCCAGAAAACGAGTACGTCGGCGGCGGGTAGGCACCCACCGCCGACGTGCTGGAGATCAGATCTTGGCGACCTGGTTAAAGTTCAGCTCCACCGGCGTCTCGCGGCCGAAGATCGACACCAGCACCTTGAGCTTCTGCTGGTCGGCGTTGATCTCGCTGATCGTCGCCGGCAGGGAGGCGAAGGCACCGTCGGTGACGGTGACCGAGTCGCCGACCTCAAAGTCGAGGACCTTGACCTCGGGCTTCGCCTTCTTCTCCACGGCCTCGACTGCCGGCGCCAGCCACTTCAACACCTCGTCGAGGCTCAGTGGCGCCGGACGGTCGGCGCGGTCGGTGGCGCCCACGAAGCCGGTCACGCCTGGCGTGTTCCGCACGCAGGAGTACGACTCGGCGGTGAGCTCCATTCGCACCAAGATGTAGCCAGGGAAGACCTTGGCCTGGACCTGGGACCGCTTGCCATTCTTGACCTCGACCTCGTCCCGGGTCGGCACCTCGACCTGATAGATGTACTCCTCCATGTCGAGAGAGGTGATCCGGGTCTCAAGGTTGGTCTTGACCTTGTTCTCGTAGCCGGCATACGAGTGCACCACATACCAGTCGCCCGGTGCGTATCGCAGCTTCTGGCGCAGCTCGGCGACCGGGTCGAACTCGTTCTCCTCGGCCGGCTCGCTGGCGCTGGCGGAGAGCTCCGGCTCGCTGGCGGCCTCAACCGACATGTCACCAGCCGCCGTCGCGACCGTGGACTGCTCATCCACAGGCTCGGCGGTCTCGTCGTACTCAGGCACGCTTGCTCACTTCCGTCACTATCAGCACAGTCAGCCGGTCAGCTCGGGTTACCGAAGACCCACAGCACAACCTCGGCGAAGGCGAGGTCCAGGCCAGCCACGATCGCCAGCATCACGGCGACGAACACGATCACCACGGAGGCGTAGGTCAACAGCTCCTTGCGCGTCGGCCAGATGACCTTACGCAGCTCCGCCACGACCTCGCGGACGAATCGCACGACTCGACCGAACGGACCAACCTTGGCACCCTGGGTGCGGCTCTTCGGCCGGTCGACCGACTCGGCCCGGGAGCGCGGGCTGGTTGCGCCGTCGCCCCGGGAGGCTGACTCCTCGTCGGCGTCGGCATCGCCGGCGGCGCCGAGCTCGCCGTTCAGACGCTCGTCGTCGGCATCCTCGCCACGCCGCTTGTTGTCGGCCACATCGCCCTCCGTCGCGGGATGTCGGTTCGCACGCCGTCACAGCATACGCGGCGTCTGGTCACGCCGGCCGGCCCGACCGTCCGCGACAGGCCGTAGCCAGCGGTCCGAACTGGGGGCCCGAGTGCCTCGGAGCCGCCCTGCCGATACCACCGCCACGGGCCGGATGCCGCCAGCCGGCGACGCGACCCACGAAACGATCAGGCCTGAGGCGCAGGGGTGACAGGACTTGAACCTGCAGCCTGCGGTTTTGGAGACCGCTGCTCTGCCAATTGAGCTACACCCCTATGCGGCGGACGTCACCTCACCCTGCCAAACGGCCGAGTAGGGTCACGTGCCCCACGGCGGACCAGTGTACGGGTAGTGGCACGACTTTCCCAACCGGTCCGCCCTCCGCGGGTCGAAGATCGGTCAGCCAGGCGTCCGGATAGTCGCCCTCGCCTGCGACAACACCTTCTCCCCGCCGCAGGTCGCGGTGATGTCGATCCTGGTCAGGCCCGCATCGGTGACCTCCCGAACCGCTGCCGTCACCTCGATCTCGGTGCCCTGCTCATCGTCTGGGACAACGACCGGCCGGGTGAAGCGGACTCCGTAATCAACCACCGCGTCGGCAGCACCGGCCCACTCGGCGACGGCCCGGCCCACCAGCGCCATCGTGAACATGCCGTGAGCGATCACACCGGGTAGCCCGACCGAGGTCGCGATCCGATCGCTCCAGTGAATCGGGTTGAAATCTCCCGAGGCACCCGCGTAGCGGATCAGGTCCGCCCGCGTTACCCGGAAGGTCTTGGTCGGCAGCTCCATGTCAGCCCTCCCCCCGTACGACGATCTTCGACCAGACCGTGACCACCGACTCACCATCGGGCGTGGTCACCTCAGTGCGGATAGTCAGGAACCCGTGCCCGCCACGAGTGCGGACCTCCTCAATGGTGTTGACGCAGACCAGCTCATCCCCCGCCACAACCGGGCGGGTGTAGGCGAAACGCTGATCGCCATGGACCACCCGGCTGTAGTCGACGCCGAGCTCCGGATCCTCCACGATCTGACGGCTGGCGGCCATGGTGACCACGATCGGAAACGTCGGCGGGGCGACCACGTCCGGATGGCCGAGCGCGCGAGCGGCAGTCGGGTCGTGGTGGGCCGGTTCGGTAGCACCGATCGCGGTCGCGAACTCACGAATCTTCTCTCGGCCCACCTGGTAGGGGGCGGTCGGCGGGTACGTCCGGCCGACGAAGGAAGGGTCCAGGGACATGCCGCGAACCTACACGCAGAACACGGCCGCCGACCCACCCGACCGGCGGCTATAAAACCACGCGGGTCAGCGGATCGGCGACCGTGGGTGTCTCAGCGGCAGACCGCCAGGATCAGCGGGTCTCGCGGTGGATCGTGTGCCGGCCGTCGCGCGGGCAGAACTTCTTCAGCTCGATACGGTCCGGGTCGTTACGCCGGTTCTTGCGCGTGATGTAGTTGCGCTCCTTGCACTCCACACACGCCAAAGTGATCTTCGGCCGGACATCGGTCGCCTTCGCCACGGCGGAGTGCCTTCCTCGTAAATGGGTGACAACTACGGGCGCATCAGCCTACGCGCTAAGCGCGTGGACATGCAAAGCGGGCGCCAAGAGCGCCCGTCCCATCATCCGCCGGGTGGGGCCCGATGGACGAAAGTAGCGGTGGCCGGACTTGAACCGGCGACACAGCGATTATGAGCCGCTTGCTCTGCCACCTGAGCTACACCGCCGGGTGGGTCCAGCCGGACCCTCTGAGCCCCCTTACGGAATCGAACCGTAGACCTTCTCCTTACCATGGAGACGCTCTGCCGACTGAGCTAAGGGGGCCTGCGCAACCACTCGGTGGCCGTGCAGAGGTAAGCCTACACGGCGGGATTGCGGAGCTGAAATCGGATCCCCCGGTGGCCAATGGGCCCAGCTCATGGCACGACCCGAAGTCGTGCCGGCTCCCCTGTCGCCAGCGCCCCCGACTCCGCCTGAGCGCCGAACCACGCCTCCAGCCGCTCATAGGGCAATGGACGGCTGAACAGGAATCCCTGCCCGTACTCACACCCGATGTCCTGAAGGAGTTCCAGGGTCAACTCGCTCTCCACCCCCTCGGCCACCACGGCGAGGCCGAACTGCTGGGAGAGCGTGACCACCGCGTTGACGATGGCCAGATCCCCGGGGTCGGTCGCCATCCCCTGCACGAACCGATGGTCGACCTTCACCTCGTGTACGGGAAGCCGGCGCAGGCGCGCAAGCGACGAGTCACCCGTACCGAAGTCATCCACCGACAGGCGGACTCCCAGATCACGCAGGCACCGCAGGGCCGAAATGGGGCGATCGGTGCCGTCCAGCACCCCGGACTCCCGGATCTCCAACGTGAGCCGCTGCGGCGGCACCCCGTACTCCTCGAGCAGTTCCCGCACCCGTTCCGGAAAGTGCTGGTCGGTCAACGTACGCGGGGCGAGGTTTACCGCGACCGAGAGCGGGTGACCTCCGTGTGCCCAGTCATGGCTGCGCCGTAGCCCCTCCCGGAGCACGAACTCGGTGAGCCTCCCCAATTGCCCGGTATGCTCCGCAACCGTCACGAAATCCTCCGGCGAGACCGACCCGTGGGCCCGGTCCTCCCAGCGGGCCAGGCACTCGACGCCCACCAATCGCCGGTCCCGCAGACTGACCTTCGGTTGGAAGTGCACCTCCAATTCGCCGTTGTCCAGGGCCCGGCGCAGGTCACCGGCGAGACCGAGTCGCCGCCGCGACCGAGACTCCAGCGCGGGGTTGAACAGCTGAACGCTCCCGGGAGCGGATTTGGCCGCCGTCACCGCCAGGTCGACCCGTTGCAGCAGCAACGTGGAGCCGCTGCCGTGGTCCGGGTGAACAGCGACGCCCACCGCCGTATCCACGTCAAGGGTGAGCCCGTCGAAGGTCATCACGGCACGGCTCTGCTCCCGCAGTCGTGCCGCCAGCTCCAAGGCCGCAGTCGCCCCCTCCAGGCGGAGAGTCACGAGGAACTCGTCACTGCCGACCCGCCCCACCAACGCGGACGACGGCGCACACGAGCGAAGCCGCTCGGCGACCTCGACCAGGACCTGGTCCCCAGCGGCGTGCCCGAGGGACTCGTTGACCTCCCGCAATCTGTCAACGTCGAACAGCAACAGTGCCACCACCTCACCCGGCGCCCGGATCTTCACCGCCTCGTCGAGCGCCGCGGTGACCCGCCGCCGGTTGGGCAGCTTGGTGAGCGTGTCGTGGTCGGCATCGTGCCGCAGCCGGTCAACCAGCCGCGAATTCTCGAGTGCGACCGCGGTATGCGCGGCGACGGTCTCGAAGACGGGGATGTCGTCCAGGGTGAAATGGCCGCCGTCGCTGAGCCGGTTGACAACCTCCAGCGTGCCGATGACCGCCTGCCCCGACCGTAACGGGACCACGATCACGTCCTTCACCCCGTGCCCGGCCAAATCCTGCGGGAGATCGGGAAGTTTCGGAAGAGCCCGCCCGGCGGCGAGTGTCTCACCGGACTCCCGGACCTGCTCCCGCAGGCCAGCAGGGGTCGGCGCGACATCGAGCAGGCCCCGGTCGTCCACCCGGGCGCTGAGCAACATCTCGGGAAAGCGCCCCAGTGCGGGAAGCCACAGGGTCGCGTACTCGGCCTGCATCAGCGCCCGGATCCGGCCCAGCAGCACGTCCGCGATGGCGCCCTCCCGGCCGCCCTCGGTCATCGCCCGGGTCAGCTCGTACATGCTGCTCAGCATGCGATGCTGCCGGAGGAACTGCGCGTACGAGCGGTAGACCACCACCATCGCGACGGCCAGCACGGCGATCAACAGTATCGACCACCCGGTCGATTCCAACGCCAGCAGCAGGATCAGGCCGATCACCACGTTGATCGAGTTAACTATCTGCGTCGCCGGCGACCTGCGGAACAGTTCCCAGCCGACCTGCCAGCCGTGCAACAAGCTCACGACGGCACTGACCGCGATCAGCGAAACCACCGAGTTCACCGTCACCGCGGCGAATAGGACCACCCAAGTCCGCGGGCCGGTTCCATCCACACCGGAGAGTCCGACCAGGACGACACCGCCGAGCGAGGCGGCCGCGCCGGTGCGGGCCAGGTTGAACCCGACCTTCACCACGCCGAGCCGACGCCAGAGGTACTGGACGAGTGCGGACAACACCATGAGCGCCACCACCGTCAACGGCGGCAGGTAGTAGAAGGCCAGCACGAGTGGAATCTCGGTGGCGACCACCTCGAGCGCCTGGCGGCGGACGACGATCTGTAGGACCTGCGTGCTCGCCGCGACCGTCGCGACAAACAGGGCTGTGGTGACGGTTAAGTTGACAGGCGACGACTCGGTCGCGAGAGCCAGGAAGACGGTACAGAGCACCGCGACCATCGCCAGTGGGGCGGTGATCAGCCAGACCTGCTCGGTGGTCCTACGCACCGGCGGTGAACTGCCTGACATACCGCCCCCTGGTCAGTGGCGCGGAAGCTACCGAAGTATCGATACGCCTGCTTCCAGAGCCGGCGCAGTCCACTGATAGTCAGCAAGCCAGGCGCTCGACTCCAAAGCGAGCAGGCCACCCACGAACGCAGCCACAACCGCGAACGCGAGGATGGCACCACGCCAGCGGTACGTCGATTTAGACATAGGTGAACTCCTGTCGAGGGGACCGGAGGTGGTTGCCGGTGCCACGATGGTGCCACACGTAAATCGCCCGGCAAAGCCGCCGGGACCACTACCGCAGCCAAGCGGGAGGCCCGGCCGAACGGACTCATCCGGACATCACGGGATGAAACCGATCTTCACCGTCACCGGCCGTTGACAAGGCACAGCGGCGGGAGTGCGGCGCATTGATTGGCGGCGGGCACCCTCAGGTGCAGCCCGACGATTCCGGGGTACGTCAGCCGCCATGCCAGATCAGAAGCGGTCAGTGGACGCGGAACACTCCCGGCCGGAAGGGATCGATGACGCCACCGTCGAAGCACTGGGCGAGCTGAGCGAGGCGTTGGAGACAGTCCACCGGGCACGTGGTCACCTGTACTCGGCACACCAGCTCATCGGTGGAGCGGATCTCACCCTGGATCGGGTGGTACGGCTGCTCCGCGAGGCCGGGCACGACGGCATGGCCGACCGGGTCGAGCACGAACTGCTGGGCCGCAATGTGCTACCCGGGCGATGGACATTCCAGGTCGTGGAGGAGTTCGACGACGGCTACTTCGCCACGTTCCAGGAAGTCGAGCGGGAGGCACGGGAGCGCCTGGCCGGCGGGCGGCGGCATATCTATGAGGCGGAGATGAAGCAGCGGCGCCGCACCCACGGATTGCCGGGACACGAGGCCACGCCGGAGGCGGGAACTCCGTGAACGTGGCTTGGGCAGCACCACTCGAACGTCTATCGATTGACCGAGGTGAGAACAAGACCGGCGATGGCGCCACCATGCGCACTCGCCTGCCAACCGAGGGCGAAGTAGAAGAGCGAGTTACCCAGCAGCGAGGCGAGGATCCCGGCGAGCCAGAGCAGGTACGAGGTGGGCAGTTGGCACCTCCGGCGGGCGGGATGCAGAGATCTTGGCCACCGAACAATGCCGGATCCCGGCCGCTGCCACAAGGCCGGCCAGGAGCGGCGATACCGCGGGGCTACCGTAGGTGCGTGACGCTCTCGCTGGCGATCTCGCCCTGCCCCAACGACACGTTCGTCTTCCACGCGCTGGTGCACGGGCAGGTCCCCGGCGCCCCTGCGGTCACAGTGACCTACGCCGACGTGGACGTGACCAACACAGCCGCCGAGCAAGGCGCGTTCGACCTGGTGAAGGTGAGCTACGCGGCGCTGCCGTGGCTGCTCGAGGACTACCACCTCCTGCCCTGCGGTGGGGCACTCGGCCGGGGTTGCGGACCCCTGGTGTTGACCCGACCCGACCCGATGCTCGCCCCTGCCGCGTCATCCGGGGGCTCGGGCGACCGGTTGAACGGAGTCCCGGACCGGGCCGACCTCTCCGGAGCCACGGTTGCGGTACCCGGTGACCGGACCACGGCCTACCTGCTCTTCCGGCTCTGGTCGGCCGGGCGGCCACCCGCCCGTATCGAGGTGGTGCCGTTTCACGAGATCATGCCGGGAGTCGCCGCCGGCCGGTACGACGCCGGCCTGGTGATCCACGAGGCGCGGTTCACCTACCCCCGGCACGGGCTGACCGCCCTGGTCGACCTGGGCGAATGGTGGGAGGCCGACACCGGCCTCCCGATCCCGCTCGGCGCGATTCTCGCTCGCCGGGGCAGTGTGGACCCCGAGGCCGCCGCCGGGTGGATCCGGGAGTCGGCCCGCCGCGCCTGGGCAGACCCGGCAGCCAGCCGCGACTACGTGCTGACGCACGCGCAGGAGATGGAGCCCGACGTGGTCGAGCGGCACATCGACCTCTATGTGAACGAGTTCACCGCCGACCTGGGTGCAGCCGGGTACGCCGCCGTTAACGCGCTGCTGAACCGGGCCGCCGACGCTGGCCTGGTGCCTCAGACCTCCAACTCACGGGCGACCGCGTGGACCAGCTGAGCGATCTTCTGCGCGGTCTTCCGGTCCGGGAACCGGCCTCGGCGTAGGTTCGGCTGCACCTTCGCCTCCAGAACCTTGATCATGTCCTCGACGAGGCCGTGCAACTCCTCCGCAGGGCGACGACGCAGCTCCGCCACCGATGGTGGGGCCTCCAACAGCTTGACCCCCATCGCCTGGACGCCCCGGCGGCTGTCGACCACGCTAAAGTCGACCCGCTGCCCACCCTTGAGGTCGGTGACACCCGCCGGAAGCGCGGCTTTGGGCAGGAACACGTCGCCGCCCTCGTCACTGGTGACGAACCCGTATCCCTTGGTCGCGTCGTACCACTTCACTCGACCCGTCGGCACTTGTAAACCTCTGCTTCGCTCACGACATCTACTGCTCTAAGGCTAACCGGACCACGGCGTCGGGCGCCGCTGGGAATCTAGTGAGATCATCCCGCACCGGCGCCACCCCGGCCGCGGCTGCTACGGGGTACGGCGATACCGGTGTAGTCGGGGCGACTGGCCGACCGAGGGGCGGAGCGGGCACCCGTCGGGCTAGCGTGGAAAGACGATGACCACCTCACTCGCCGACCACCTGCGTGCGCTGCCCGACCAGTCGCTCGCGGCCCTGCTCCAGCAGCGGCCGGACCTCGTCGTGCCGGTACCCACCGACCTCGCCGCGCTCGCCATCCGCGCCCAGTCCCGGGTATCGGTGGCCCGTGCTCTGGACAGCCTGGACCGGTTCACGCTTCAGGTCCTCGACGCCGCCCGGCTCACCCGCGACGCAACGGCCGACACAACCAGCCTCGACGTGATACTCGCCATGGCGGCCGCCAACACGCGCCCCCCGGAACCGGCCGCCGTCCGCGACGCGGTGCGGCTGCTCCGATCACGCCTGCTGCTGTACGGGCCCGACGAACGCCTACACGTGATCGGCGGCATCGACGAAGTCTCCCCGTACCCCGCAGGGCTGGGTCGGCCGGCAGCGGAGCTGGACTCGCGGGCGGCGGCCCTCTGCGCCGACCCGGCGAAGCTGCGGCGAACCCTGCTCTCGGCGCCGCCGTCGGCCCGGGCCATCCTGGATCGACTCGCCGCCGGTCCGCCGGTCGGCAGCGTGCCACCGGGGGCGTTGCAGGCCCCGCCCCTGGGCGCCGAGGATGCACTGCCACCGGACCCCACGAACGGCGGCGCACCCACCGGCTCACCGGTGCGCTGGCTGGTTGACCACCGCCTTCTGGTTTCGGTCACCACCGGTGGGGGCGGCCGGCCCGGGACTGTCGAGCTGCCCCGGGAGGTGGGGCTCCTGCTCCGCCGGGACACCGGCTCGCTCGGCCCCATGCCCACCGACCCACCACTGGTCTCGGCCCCACCCCGGGAACCGAAAGCGGACCACCTCCATGGCCGGGGCGGGCCAGGCCATGGAGGTGGTCCGCCAGGCCGAGGCGCTGCTGGAACAGCTCGCCGCGGAGCCGGCCTCGGTGCTTCGCTCCGGTGGCCTGGGCGTCCGCGACCTGCGCCGACTGGCCCGCGCCCTCGGCCTGGACGAAACGACAGCCGCACTGCTGCTGGAGGCATCCCACGCCGCCGGGCTGACCGGGGAGCTGGAGGCGCCCGGGGCGGCAGCGCCCCGCTCCGGCACCGAGCAGCAGGTGCTGCCGAGCGCCGGGTACGAGGCCTGGCGAGCCGGTTCGCTGGCGCAGCGGTGGGAGCAGTTGGCCCGAGCGTGGCTGACGATGACCCGACAACCCGGGCTGGTCGGCCAACGCGACGACCGGGATCGCCCGATCACGGTGCTCTCCCCCGAGGCAGAACGCGCTGGAGCGCCGATTGGTCGGCAGGCGGCGCTCAGTGTCCTCGCCGACCTGGAGCCGGCGACCGCACCCACCCCGGACGAGGTGTTGGAGCTGCTGGACTGGCGATCCCCCCGGCGCAGTCGGGGACGGGAGGCGGCACACCGGGAGGTGCTGACCGAGGCGGCCATGCTGGGCGTGACCGGGCTCGGGGCGCTCACCTCGTACGGGCGGCTGCTGCTCGCCGACGCCACCTCCAGCGAGCAGCGGAGCGCCGACGACCCGCTGGGCCTGCACGCCGATGGCGAGCCGTCAACGGCGGTACGAGCACTGGACGGGCTGCTCCCCGCCCCGGTTGACCACTTCCTGGTGCAGGCCGATCTGACCGTTGTCGTACCCGGACCGGCTGACCCGACGCTCGCCGCCGAGCTGGACGTGGTGGCCGAGCACGAGTCAGCCGGCGGTGCCAGCGTGCACCGGGTTACCTTGGCAAGCGTCCGGCGGGCACTGGACGCCGGCTACTCGGCAGCTGACCTACACGCGTTGTTCACCCGGCGCTCGCGGACCCCGGTGCCGCAGGGGCTCACCTACCTGGTTGACGACGTCGCCCGCCGGCACGGCGGTCTGCGGGTCGGCGCCACCGGGGCGTACCTGCGCAGCGACGACGAGGCGCTACTCGGCGAGGTACTCGCCGACCGTCGGTTGGAGGTGCTGGCGCTCCGCCGACTCGCGCCGACCGTGCTCGTCACTCCGTGCCCGGTCAACCGCATGCTCAACACCCTGCGCGAGGCCGGCTATGCACCAGTACCCGAGGACGCCACCGGTGCGGCGGTACTCACTCGACCCAGGACCCGCCGGGCGCCGGCGCGCTCGCCCGGCACCGCCCGGATCGTTGACCCGCTCGCCGCCCCGAGGCTCCCGATGCCCCGGCTCCTCGGCATGGTCGAGCAGATCCGGCGGGGCGATGCCGCCGCCCGGGCCGCCCGGCAGGCACCGGCGCTGCTCCGCGGCCAGGAAGGAGCCGGGGCCGCGCACCGCCACACCGACGCGCTGGCTGTGCTTCAGCAGGCGGTCCGGGACAAGGCGCTGGTCTGGGTGGGTTATGTCGACGCGCACGGGGCGACCGCCTCCCGGTTGGTCCGGCCAGTGTCGATCGGGGCGGGTTACCTACGGGCGGAGGACGAGCGAACCGAAATGCTGCACACCTTCGCCCTACACCGGGTGGCGGCAGCGGTGCTGGCGGACTAAACGCCTGAACAGCTCAGCGTCGGTCGCGGCGGGAGGGAACCAACGGGTCAGCGTCGGTCGCGGCGGAACGTGCCGACCACCGCAACCACCAGCAGCAGACCAAACGCCGTACCAGCGGTCTCGCCGACCGAGTCCACGAGGCCCTGCCGCTGCACCAGCAGACCAAACAGGAACCAACCAAACAGGAGTACCCCGCCGGCCACGTAGGCGACCATGGTGCCGGCGGAGACGGGCGGAGCGGACCTCCGCGGCGTCTCGGTCATCACGTCCTGGTTGACGGTCATTTCGTCCTCCCCGCCCTTGACGAACTCGAGGATCCAGGGTGACACCCACAATGGCTCTGGGCCAGCACCACGACCGGCCGGTCCGGCCCGGGCGCTGCGCCCGCCCCCGTTGGCGGCTCCGCCGCCCCGATCGACGCGGGCCCTCCGCCCCCGCCGCTCTCGGCCGCGGATCGAACGCGTACGCACCGGCGCCGACCAGCGTGACGACCATGCGGGCAAGGTCCGGAAGGCGACCCGGAAGCAGGAACGTGAAACTCACCCGCATTGGTTGTCACTCTGCAAGACGTACCAGTGCCCCGCCAGGTTGCATGGCGCGCGCAAATTCCAACATCCGCTGCGGCCCGTGCAACACTGGATGGTCGTCTCCCGGCCCTGTTGCCCGGCGCGACGGCCGGCATCCGGAGATCAAGAGAGGCGCTTCCGTGAGTGGTGGACCCCTGATCGTGCAGTCGGACAAGACCCTGCTGTTGGAGATCGAACACCCCGATGCGCAGGCATGCCGGCTGGCGATCGCACCATTCGCCGAGTTGGAACGCTCACCGGAGCATGTGCACACGTACCGGCTGACCCCGCTGGGGCTGTGGAATGCCCGGGCCGCCGGGCACGACGCCGAGGGCGTGGTCAACGCGCTGATCACGTACAGCCGCTATCCGGTGCCGCACGCCCTGCTCGTTGACGTGGCCGAGACGATGGACCGGTATGGCCGGCTGCAACTGATCAACGACCCGGTGCACGGCCTGGTGCTGCGGGCCATCGACCGGGTGGTGCTGGTCGAGGTCGCCAAGAGCAAGAAGCTCGCCGGGATGCTCGGCCCGAAACTCGACGAGGACACCATCGTGGTGCACCCATCCGAGCGCGGGCGACTCAAGCAGGCGCTCCTCAAGCTCGGCTGGCCCGCCGAGGATCTGGCCGGGTACGTCAACGGTGAGGCCCACCCGATCGAGCTGGCCGAGGCCGGGACCGACGGTGCGAAGCCGTGGACGCTGCGCTCCTACCAGCGGGAGGCGGTGGAGGCATTCTGGGCCGGCGGGTCGGGCGTGGTGGTGCTGCCCTGCGGCGCGGGGAAGACCCTGGTTGGGGCGGCGGCGATGGCGGAGGCGAAGGCGACCACGCTGATCCTGGTGACGAACACGGTGGCGGGGCGGCAGTGGAAACGGGAGCTGGTGGCCCGCACTTCGCTGACCGAGGCAGAGATCGGCGAGTACTCGGGTGAGCGCAAGGAGATCCGTCCGGTCACCATCGCCACGTACCAGGTGTTGACCTCCCGGCGCGGCGGCGCGTTCACCCACCTGGACCTGTTCGGGGCACGCGACTGGGGTCTGGTCGTCTACGACGAGGTCCACCTGCTTCCCGCACCGATCTTCCGGTTCACCGCCGACCTTCAGGCCCGTCGCCGGCTGGGACTGACCGCCACCCTGGTTCGCGAGGACGGGCGGGAGGGGGACGTTTTCAGCCTGATCGGTCCGAAACGGTACGACGCCCCGTGGAAGGACATCGAACAGCAGGGCTGGATCGCCCCGGCCAAGTGCACCGAGGTACGGGTGACCCTCACCGAGGCCGAGCGAATGGCGTACGCGACGGCGGAGGCCGAGGAGCGCTATCGGATGGCGGCGACGACCCGGACCAAACTGCCGGTGGTGAAGGCGCTGCTCGACCGGCACCCGGACGAGCAGACACTGGTGATTGGCGGGTACATCGACCAGCTGCACCAACTGGGTGAATATCTGGACGCGCCGATCGTGCAGGGGTCAACCACGAACCGGGAGCGGGAGCGGCTCTTCGACGCGTTCCGCTCCGGTGAGCTGCGGACCCTGGTGATCTCGAAGGTGGGTAACTTCTCGATCGATCTGCCGGAGGCGGCGGTGGCGGTCCAGGTGTCGGGCACGTTCGGCTCTCGGCAGGAGGAGGCGCAGCGGCTCGGTCGAGTGCTCCGGCCAAAGGCCGACGGCCGGCAGGCGCACTTCTACACGGTGGTGTCTCGGGACACGATCGACACCGAGTACGCCGCCCACCGGCAACGCTTCCTCGCCGAGCAGGGGTACGCCTACACGATCGTGGACGCCGATGACGTCCTCGGCCCGTCGCTGCCCTCGGTCGACTGACCCGCGCGGCCCGGGGCGACTCCGGTCAGGGGTTCGACCGCCCGTCGCACCCGGGCAGGGCCGCGACGACTCCGTGAGAACCCTCAACGCCCTTTAGGGCCTTGTCCATGTCGGAATCCTCCGCTGCCGGCGGCACCTCGAGCCGCACGGGCTCGCCATCTGTCCATTATGGATGACAGGCAGGATTCCCAGCCGCCCTGGAGCAAGAACCACCGGCACTCGACGTAGCTACCGGGACGGTTCTAACTAGCGGCCATCCGCGATCAAGCGACCGGTTGACGAACCAGGCCATCGGCTCCGCCATGGGGTCCTACACCCATTGCCGACGCAACCGACGCACCTCTACACTTCAGCATTTATCGATATCCGTCGACAGTCAGGACCATGAACATGCGCAAGCAAGGTCTCGCCCTGGTCTCCGTCATGACGGTAATCGGCCTGGCTCTACCCAGTACGACCGCAATCGACAGCACGGCTGGGCACACCCTGCCCATCCCCGTCGATCCCCGCGGCATCGGACTACGGCCGTTCACGGGTCAGCCGGCCACAGCCAACCCGATCGACAACGCGGAGGTGCCGCAACATCCCTTCATGGCCGCCAACGGCACCAGCAACATGCATGGCGACGCCTACCAGACCGACACACACCAGAATCCCGGCCCGTCCGGACGCGACCTGACAGTGAGCAGACGGTTGCAGGGTGGAGTATGCGCTTCGGTCACCTTCGACTCCAAGGGCCGGATCGTCACGGTCTGCATCACCCCGGGCCAGGCGCCTCGGCTGCTTCTCCTGGATCCGGACACCCTTGACGCGATCACCACCCTGAGCCTGCCTGGCGCCTCCAGTTCCAGCCCCACCGACGCCGTCGGCGGCGCGTACTTCTACCTCGACAACCACGACCAGGCGATCATCCCCACCAACACCGGCGAGATCCTGGTCGTCGCCGTCCAGGGCGACCGCCTCGTACCCCAACGCAGCTACGACCTCACCCCCGCCATCGGCACCAGCGGCATCGTGTCGGCCCTGCCAGACTGGTCGGGACTGCTCTGGTTCGCCGCCAAGGACGGAACCGTCGGCACCCTCGACATGACCAACGGGCGCATCGAAACGCGCAAATTCAACGGCGAGCAGGTCACCAACAGCATCGCCGTGGACGAGTCCGGCGGAGTCTTTGTCGTCAGCGACCACGCGCTCTACCGGTTCGACGCCACTCCAAGCGGCCGGCCCGAGGTCACCTGGCGCGCCCCCTACGACCGGGGGAGCCGACAGAAGCCGGGCCAGTTCAGCCACAGTAGCGGTACCACCCCCACCCTGATCGGCCCGGCGTCTGGCCCAGATGGGGGCTACGTGGCCATCACCGACAATGCCGATCCGGCCATGCGAGTACTCGTGTTCGCCCGCGGCACGAACGGACCGACCGAAATCTGCGCCCAACCGGTCTTTCCCGCCGGCACTAGCTCCACCGAGAACAGCCTCATCGCCGTCGGCGGTGACATCATCGTCGAGAATAACTACGGGTACCAGTTCGACGGACAGGCGCTACTCAAAGGGCTGGCCGGGGCCCGGCAGCCCGACACGGTGCCGGGTCTGACCCGGATAGACGTCGACTACCCCGGCCGAAACTGCTCCGTCGACTGGTCCAACACGACCGAGCGGATCCCCAGTGTGGTCAGCAAAGTCTCGCTGGCCAACGGCCTGCTGTACACCTACACCCACCCCGCTGCCGACGAACTGACATTCCGCCCCGGCGGCCAGCTACTTGGACATCCCGACGCGTGGTACTTCACCGCGATCGACGTACGGTCCGGTGAACGGGTATGGCGCAGGCTGGCCGGAGCCGGACCACTTGTCAACAACCACTACGCCCCGATCTCCATCGGACCCGACGGCGCCGCATACATCGGTGCCGTCGGTGGCCTCATCCGCATCGCTGACAACTAACTCAGATGATTCGTGGTAGTCGCCGAGGCATGCTGTTCATCGGCGACTACCGAGCCACACCTTGCGGCGTGGTCGCGGGACCTGTGAACCACCGCGGGCATCGTGCGGTGTCGCACTCGGTGCTGCGTCACCGCGCATCACCCAGGCGCGAGCGGCGGTACGCGCCCGATGTGGCAGCTATTCGTCGGTCCGCCGCCGGCCGGGCCCTAGCACCGATCACCCGGGCCAGGTAGCCAGGTCCAACGGCTACGTCAGGTCGCGCCGAGGAGGTCCCACCGGTTGCCGGCGATGTCGAGAAAGACCGCGACTCGGCCATAGGGCTCGGTCCGCGGTTCCCGGACGAAAGTGACACCGGCCTCGGTCATCCGCCGGTAAGCGGCGTCGAAGTCGTCGACACGGAGAAAGAACCCGACGCGACCGGCTACCTGGTTACCGACAGCGGCACGCTGGTGTTCTCCGTCGGCGCGAGCGAGCAGAACCCCCGTCTGGGCACCCGGGGACCGGACGACCACCCACCGCTTGGGTCGCCCATCGTTGGTCTGCGATGGCGAGTCCTCGATGAGCTCGAAACCGAGTGCGGCGGTGAAGAACGCGATCGCCGGATCGTACTCCTCGACAAGCAGGGTAACCACGTCAATCTGCACCATGGCAGCGTACGTGGATCGGGTCCGCTCGCCGCTCGAGTGCCCGACAACAGCTACTTCTTTGGTTTGATCTACGACCTGCGCCCGGACAGGTCCCCTTTTAGGCCCACTCTGCCGCGTCGGCAAAGTTGGTCACACCCAACGGGCACGATCTGGTGCATGACCGAATCTGTGACACACCGGCAGCACGCCATCGACTACGTTGAGTTCGCCGTCACCGACCTCACGGAGGCGAAGCGGTTTTACGGCGACGCCTTCGGCTGGCAGTTCACCGACTACGGGCCGGAATACGCCGGCATCCGCAGCCCACGCGGTGAGTCCGCACCCGAGGTGGGCGGGCTTCGGCAGGACACCCAGGTGCGGGCGGGCGGCCCGCTGGTCGTGCTGTTCTCGACCGCGCTGGAACAGTCAATTCAGGCGGTGACCAAGGCCGGCGGCACCGTGGTCAACGGCCCGTACGACTTCCCGGGCGGGCGTCGGTTCCACTTCACCGACCCGAGCGGCAACGAGCTGGCCGTTTGGGCCGAGGCGTAGCAACCACAGCAGCGCGGGGTGCTGCCCCACTAAGGGCGGCACCCCGTCAGCGATGTGGTGGCTCGGCGACAAAGACGCCGCGCCCGGCGCTTCGGATCGCCTCAGCGTGGACGGTGGGTCGGTTGATGCTGGTGGGCGAGGCGGATGAGGGCGGCACCGGCGAGGACCAGCAGGACGGCGGCGGCAAGGGTGATGGGCAGGCTGGCGCCGGTGGTGGGCAGGTCCGGCGGCGGTGCGGTGGCGTCCGGTGGTGGTGGGGTGGAGCCCACTGGTGGTGCGACTAGGGCCATGCTATGGGCGACACCGGCGGTAGTGGCGGTGACGGTGGTGCCCGCCGGCAGACTGACCTCGACCGGCGTACTACTGTCCGTGGTCGTCCCGTCCCCCAACCGGCCATCAGAGTTGCTGCCCCAGCCAAGGGCGGCGCCGGCGGAGGTGACCGCCAGACTGTGGAACCTGCTGGCGGCGATGGCGGTGACGGTGGTGCCCGCCGGCAAACTAACCTCAACCGGCGTACTACTATCCGTGGTCGTCCCGTCCCCCAACTGGCCATCAGAGTTGCTGCCCCAGGCAAGGACAGTGCCGGCAGACGTCAACGCCAGACTATGGTCTCGTCCACCGCCGATGGCGGTGACGGTGGTGCCCGCCGGCAAACTAACCTCAACCGGCGTACTACTATCCGTGGTCGTCCCGTCCCCCAACTGGCCATCAGAGTTGCTGCCCCAGGCAAGGACAGTGCCGGCAGACGTCAACGCCAGGCCATGGGCGACGCCACCGGCGATGGCGGTGACCGTGGTGCCCGCCGGCAGGCTAACGGGGACCGGTGTGCTGCTGCGGGTGGTAGTCCCGTCGCCCAACTCACCCTGGCTGTTGTCGCCCCAGGCAAGGGCGGTGCCGGCGGACGTCACCGCGAAGCTGTGGTCGTCACCGGCGGCGATGGCGGTGACGGTGGTGCCCGCCGGCAAACTAACCTCGACCGGCGTGGTGCTGTCCGTGGTGGTCTCATCGCCAAGCTGGCCAAAGCGGTTGCCGCCCCAGGCAAGGGCGGCGCCGGCAGAGGTGACCGCCAGGCTGTGGTCGTCACCGGCAGCGATGGCGGTGACGGTGGTGCCCGCCGGCAGACTGACCTCGACCGGCGTACTGCTGTCCATGGTCGTCCCGTCGCCCAACTCGCCGTCTTTGTTATCGCCCCAGGCGAGGATGGTGTCCGACGCGTCAGGTGTTGCTGCCAGTCCGTGCTGCGCGATTGCAGGCGACACACCGATCGCCGGTGGGAGTGTCACAGCCAGGACGAGGCAGAACCATCCGGTGCCGACCCGAGCCACCTCGCGCGCTCGAGCGCTACAACTGGCCCGCTGACGGATCCCCTGCATCGCCCCTGACCTCCGAGCAGACAACTAGGACAGATGCCCTTTTTACCCCGCTCCCCCAGCTTTTCTTAGCATGAAACGCCCCAAAGGCCAGTAATCCAAGGTTGCCGGCTGGCACCCCACAAGGAGTTGGTCGAGGCGCTCGACACTTCGGTGCCCAACCCAGTGCCAGCAGCCATGGGGGCGCCCTTCGTCCGCAGGTAGCAGGGCGGCCGGCGGATCACACGGGCGACACCTCAGCCGACCGCAGCCAGCAACGGACCCCGAATCAGTAGGGGTGCTGCCCGGTCAAGGGCGGCACCCCGTCAGCGATGTGGTGGCTCGGCGACGAAGACGCCGCGTCCCGGACGACCCACCAACACCCCCTGCGCCCGTAGCCGCGCCACCGCTCGGTGAATCGTCGACAGCGACAGGTCGTAGTGGTCAGCGAGTTCCTGGGTGGACGGTATCTGGGAGCCGGGGCGGAACTCGCCCGCCTCGATCCGCTTCATCAGATCGCGGATCAACTCGTCCATGGTTGGTGGTATCGGCACGGATGCCCCTTGCAGTCGGTTGGCCCTTCCAGTATTGATCACCAGCTGAGAGAGCAGCAAGAGCTAGGAGAAAAGCATCAAAAAGTTGGTGCGCTAGGTTCGACAGATAAGAGAGCGTTGACAGAGGTGCTAGGTGTCAGTAGCGTCGCTGTCGGTGATGCGGTGCCGCTGCGGTCGGTTGGCGCCACTCGTACTGGTCTCGCATCGCCGCCGAGACCGCACCTCCGCGCCACCCCCAGGCACGGCCCGGCCGTCGTACCGCCAATTGAGGCTGCGATGGCCGGGCGGGCGCTCCGCCGACCGCAACCGGCGGAGCGCCCCTCCACCTACCCGCGACTCGACGAAGGGTGGCCACCATGCGCAGCCTGATCCGCCGACTCACGCACCGACCAAGCCCCAGCCCGAACAGCGGGGTCACCCGCCACCACAAAACCGCTCCGCCGACCCACCCCCGGCTGCCGCTGCGGCCGGGGCAGATCCGGGACCGGTGCTTCCCGGTCCGCCGACGAGGGCTTGACCCGGTGGAGATCCGCAACTTCCTGCACCGGGTCGCCGACGAGTTGACCAGGGCACAGACCGCCCTACTTGCGGTACAGGAAGAGAACGTGCGGATCAAAAGCGCCCTGCGGGAATGGCAGAGCGCCCAGTCGGACCGCCACCACTACCGATGACCAGTCGCTGGGTGATCCATCTCCCGCTCACCGCTCCCGACCTGCTGCGGGCCCGAATTCTGGCCCGGACCGCTGCCCGCGTGCTGATTCGACTCAGTGCCCGGGTCGAGCCGGGCGGGGTGACCGTCTCCGCCGAAGATCAACAGGATGTGCGCCACTGGGTCTTCTGCGACCGGCTGTTGCCGGAGGGACGTGGGCGGTGCGTGCTCGCGGTGGACCACACCTCGCGCTGCCGGCCCCGCCCGCCCGGGCACCGGCGACACTGACCCTCCGGCGCAAACCGCCGCCCCGAGAGAGAGTCAGGGGTACGTCGCACCCCATCCAGCCCCACAACGACTCTGCCCGGCCGGTAGCCGGCCGGGCAGAGTACGACGATCAGATTTCCCGATCAGCTACCAGCCCCGAGCTCCTTAAGTCCCTCAAGGAGCGCATCGAAGTCGTTGGTCTCCGCAGCCGGCGGGGCCTCGATGTTCACCGGCTCGTTGTAGTCGGTGTAGTCGATCGTTATCACGATCTCGCCCATGGTCATGCGTGCCCGACGCGGCCAGTACTGCTCGTCGACCCACACATCGGTCTTGATCTCCGTGACAGAGAACTCGGCCATCTCGTCCAGGGAGTTCGCCAGCTCGGCGGAGTCGATCTCGCCCTGCTCCTCCAGCATGGCTAGGTGCTCCTCCGTGGAGGCAGTGACGGTGTAGTGGACCGTCGGTGTTCCGTCCACCGTCTCCTCGCCGACAACGGTGACTTCCTCAAGACCCAGCAGTGTCTTGACCTGTACGACCGGGTCGACCTTCTGGATTGGCTGTTCAAGGTCCATCCCCGTGGCAAATGCGGAGGAGAGGTCCATCTTCATCCAACGCTTGCCGTCGTTGCTCTCGCGCTCCGCCTCGGGCACCTCGATGTACATCGCGGAGTCAACCATACGGACCGCGGTGGGAACCCCCTCCATATCCATGACGCCCTCGTAGCTCACGGGGTCACGCAGATCCAACGTCAGCTGCATCTCGAAATCCTCGGGACCCGAAGCCACCATTCTGGCCCGCAGAGTCTCGATCTTGCCGCTCTGCTCCACCGCCTCCTGAAATGACCCCTGAAGGTCGGTGGTGAGCAGTTCCAGCACACCCGACTGCGGCGACTCCTCCGGCGAGGCCGTAGTCGGTCCGCAGCCGGTCGCCGCAACCACCGAGGCCGTCGCAGCCGCCAGAACGGCAATGTTCTTCCAACGTGACACGTGTCGCAACTCCTCGAACGCATGTATGAACGACAGGTCACGCTATCCCAATCGAACGACCCCAACATCGCCTTTTCGGGCACACTGAGCTGGCGCCCGCTCTGGCCCGCGAAAGCCGGAGTGTCCACGAGCACCAGCTAGCCCGGGAGCTCGGGGCCACCGTCGAGCAGCGGGGCGAGCAGATCGCCCTGCTCGGCAATCCTGGCCAGTACCTCAGCCGGCGGGTAGGGCTTGGTCGCTGGGCGTTTGCCGGCCGCCCCGGCCGCAACCTCGGCCCACGTCAGCGGGGTGGACACCGCCGGCGCCGACTGCGCCCGCAGCGAGTACGGCGCCACCGTCGTCTTCGCCGCGCTGTTCTGGCTCCAGTCAATGAAAATCTTTCCCGCCCGTAGCTTTCGGGCCATCTTGGACACGATGAGCTTCGGGTGCCCCCGCTCCAGCTCCTGGGCGACCCGTCGGGCGTAGCCGGAGACCTCGTCGGCTGGTTGGGTGCCGGCGATCGGGCAGCAGAGCTGCATGCCCTTCTTCCCTGACGTTTTCGGATACGACTCGATCCCGTCGTCGGCGAGCCGTTCCCGCAGCAACAGGGCTACCTGACAGCACTGACGAAGCCCAGCCGGCTCACCGGGATCGAGGTCAACCACCATCAAGTCCGGATGTGCCCCAATCTGCCATTGTGGCGTGTGCAGTTCGAGGGCGGCGAGATTCGCCAACCAGACCAGGGTCGGCAACTCGTCGGCGACCACGTAGTCGATCGTTTCCCGGCCCTTCGCCGAACCGGGGACCGGCAACGTCTCGGTGCGGACCCAGCCCGGGGTCGCCGCCGGGGCGTTCTTCTCGAAGAAGGAGCTACCGTCGACGCCGTTCGGGAACCGGATCCGGGTCAGCGCCCGATCAGCGAGGTGCGGCAGGAGCACCGGGGCGACCCGCGTGTAGTAGTCGATCACCTCGCCCTTAGTGAAGCCGGTCACCGGGTAGAGCACCTTATCCAGATTCGACAACTCCAGAGTGCGGCCGGCCACTTCGACCCGGAGCCGGTCAGGCATCGTCAACCTCCTCAGCGAGTTTGTCCGGACGCAACCGCAGCACCCGAGGAAAGCGCAGTCGCCCGTCCGGGGTGAGCTGGCCGTACTTCACCTCCACCACGACCCGGGGTGCGACCCAGACCACGGCCCGGGTGTCCACGCGGGGAAGGTCCCCAGCGAAGGGGGACCCATCGGTGCGCAACGGCTCCAGCTCACGCAGCAGCTCCCGCTCCAGCGCCGCGCCGATGCCACCGCCGACCCGTCCCCGGAAGGTGAGGCGACCGTCCGGCCGGGGGACGCCGACCAGCAGCCCACCGAGCCGACGGGCTCCCGGCCGCCAGCCACCGACCACGAAGTCGCCGGTCACCTCCAGCTTGACCTTCACCCAGTCCGGCGAACGCGTACCCGGCCGGTAGACGGAGCCGACCCGTTTGGCCATCACCCCCTCCAGGCCGTGCTCCCCCGCCGCATGGAAGGTCGCCGAGCCGTCCGAGAAGGTCGGCGGGACCGCCCACCGGGGCCCGGCCAGCCCCAACTCATCGAGCACAGCTCGCCGCCGCTGCCACGGGTAGCCGGTCAGGTCGACGCCGTCGAGCCGCAACAGGTCGAAGACCAGGTAGGTGATGGGCAGAGACGCCGCGAGCCGCGCGGCTCGACCCCGGTCCCGGACGTGCATTCGCTCGGCCAGCGCCGTGAACGACGGCTGCCCGGTCGCGCCGAAGAGCACCACCTCGCCGTCGAGGAGGGCGTCATCCACCTGCGCGGACAAACCGGCCAGTTCCGGGTACGCAATGGTGACCTCGACACCGGATCGGGCATACACCCGCTGTTGGCCGTCGCCGATATTGATCAGCGCTCGGATTCCGTCCCATTTGAACTCGTAGGCCCAGCCCGGGCCCACCGGCAGCTCTCCGGTAGTCGCGAGCATCGGCTTGGGCGGCACGCCGGGCACGAGCTGACCTTAGTCGAATCCGGAACTGCTCGCGCCCGGTTCCATCGGATGAGAACATGGCCGATACCGGTGAAAGGAGCACAGGGTGCGGGCCATTTGGAAAGGAGCCGTGTCGTTCGGGCTCGTCTCGATCGGGGTGAAGCTGTATTCGGCAACCGAGGAGAAGGATATTCGGTTCCACCAGGTGCACCGGGATGACGGGGGTCGAATCCGCTACAAGCGCACCTGCCAGGTCTGCGGCGAAGAGGTCAGCTACGACGATATCGCCAAGGGGTACGACCTCGGCGGTGGCGAGTTGGTCATCCTCACCGACGACGACTTCGCCGACCTGCCACTGAGCAGCTCACGGGCGATCGACGTGCTGGAGTTCGTCCCCGCCGAACAGGTCGACCCGATCCTCTACAACAAGGCGTACTTCCTCGAGCCGGAGGGGACCGCCACCAAGCCGTACGTGCTGCTGCGCAACGCGCTCACCGATTCCGAACGGGTGGCCATCGTCAAGGTGGCGATCCGCCAACGCGAACAGCTCGCGACGCTGCGGGTGCACCAGGGCGTCCTGCTGCTCAACACGATGCTCTGGCCCGACGAGATCCGGACGCCGGAGTTCGGCTTTCTCGACGAGGACCTGAAGGTTCGGCCCCCAGAACTCGCGATGGCCAGCTCCCTGATCGATTCGATGGCGGGCGACTTCCAGCCCGATGTCTTCACCGACGACTACCGGACCGCCCTGCAGGAGGTCATCGACGCGAAGGTGGAGGGCCGCGAGGTCGTCCAGCCGGAGGAGGTCGAAGAGGCTCCGGCCGCGGCGGTGGACCTGATGGCGGCGCTGAAGGCATCGGTGGAGCGGGCCCAGGCGGCACGCGGCGAGAAGCCCGCCGGTCCCGGCGCGGGCGAACCGACCCCCATCTCGGCGGCGCGTTCCGCTCAGCGGAAGGCCGCCGAGCAGCAGGCCGCACCGAAGAGGGCCGCCGGCAAGAAAAGCGGAAAAGCAACTCCGGCGAAGAAGACAGCCGAGGAAAAGCCGGCCGAGGAGAAACAGACAGCCGAGAAGAAGACAGCCGAGAAGAAGACAGCTGAGAAGAAGACCGCCGGGAAGAAAACCGCAACCAAGACGACCGCCAAGAAGGATGAGGGGCAGCGGGCGGAGCCGGCCAAGAAGGCGCCGGCCCGCAAGGGCGCCCGCAAGACGGCCTGAACGGCGAGATGGCCTAAACGGCGAGACGGCCACCGTCGGCGATACCGGCCTCCAGCGGACAATGGGGCGTCCGGCACCTGCACCACGGGGACCACGACGGGTACCGTGTTCGTCGGCCTTCCCCCGGCACGCGGTGCCGGCCATCATCTTCAAACAGGGAGTCGACGGCGTGAGCGAGCGGACGCAAAACCGGGCACAGAAGTCAGAGCGGCGGTTGGCCGCGCAGCTCGCAGAGCAGAAGGCGGCCGAGGCGAAGCGCCGCCGGCAGGCCTGGGCCGGCGGTCTCGCCGGGGTTGCCGTGGCCGCCATCCTGGTCACCGTGTTCGTGCTGGTCGGCCCGGCAGGTGACGACGAGGGCAGCCCGACCGCGGCGGGTTCCCCATCAGCGGGCGCCCCATCGGAAGACACCCCGCCGGCGGACGCGCCCGACCCGGCTGCCGGCGGCAGCGAGCTGCCGGAAGGGGCGGACCCCGCGCTGAGCACCGCGCCGGTCGTCGAGGCGGGCGAGGGAGAGCTGACCGAGCTCGTCGTCACCCCGCTGATCGAGGGCACCGGGCCCACGGTGGAGAGCGGTCAGACGATCACCGTCAACTACGTCGGCATCCTCTACAGCGACGGCGAGGAGTTCGACTCGTCCTGGTCGCGCGGGCAGCCGGCAAGCTTCCCGATCGGCGTCGGTTCGGTGATCCCCGGCTGGGACCAGGGCTTGGTCGGGGTGACCATCGGCAGCCGGGTACAGCTGGACATCCCCGCGGAATTGGCGTATGGCACCAACCCGGGCGGTGGCCGTCCAGCCGGTCCGCTGCGCTTCGTCGTGGACGTGCTCGGCGCACAGTAGCCGGCCGCGCCGCCCTGCCGCCGGTGCAGTTGGCCACAGCGGGCTTCCACACCCTCACCGAACGGCAGTAGGTTCGTCGAACCGGGGGCAGACAACCCCCCGGGCCGGAACGGACGCGGAGGTGCGCATGACAGACGACGCGGGGCGGACAGCCCGGTTGATGTGGACCCACTTCGAGCCGGTCCACGCGGTGACCTACTTCCATCCCCGGGCCCGCGCGGCGTACGAGGCGACCGGGCTGCGCGGCTACTGGCGGGGCTACTTCGCCGGCCGGTCCGCGCCGCTCGGCGCCACCACCGCGGCACCGGTGACCGCGGCCTTCTACCACTTCGCCCCGCACATGGTGCAGCGCGCGCTGCCCGCGGTCTGGAAACTGGCCTCCCCGGAGGAGGCCCTGCGCGCCCGACTCACCGGTGCCGTCCAGGCTCTCGCCGAGCTCACCTACGAGCTGCCCGAGTCCCACCTCACGGAGACCGCCGACCTGATGGAGGCCGCGGCGGCCGAAACCAGGACGGCGGGCCGGGTGCTGGGGGCCGCGAACGCGGCGCTGCCACGCGGTGACTACCCGCTCGCCCGGCTCTGGCAGGCGGCGACGGTCCTGCGGGAGCACCGTGGGGACGGGCACATCGCCGCGCTCGTCGCGGCCGACCTCGACCCGGTGGAGACGCTGGCCTGGCGGGTCGCGATGGGAATGCCCGCGGCCAACCTGCTCGGCCGGGGCTGGACCGAGCAGGAGTGGGCGGCGGCCAAGCGCCGGCTCCACGACCGGGGGTGGCTGACCGCCGACGGCGAACCGACCGAGCGGGGACGGTCCGGATTCGGCACTGTCGAGGCGGCCACCGACGCGGCGGCGACCCATCCCTGGCAGGCACTCGGCCCGGAACGCAGCGCCCGGCTCCAGGAACTGCTCGACCCAGTTGTCCGGGCCGGGCACACCATCATCCCGCCGGACAACCCGATCGGCCTGCCGTCCCTGGGTTGACCGGCACCGCTGGCCCCATCCGGCAGGATGGGGGGCATGGTGGCTGCGGTGATCTTCGACCTGGACGGCGTGATCGTGGACTCCGAACCGGTCTGGGAGGAGGTCCGGCGGGCGTACGTGGCCGCGCACGGCGGTACCTGGCAGTCCGAATCGCAGCGCCGGCTGATGGGCATGAGCACCGGCGAATGGTCCCGCTACCTCAGCAGTGAGCTCGGTGTCGACCGGACTGCCGAGCAGGTTGCCGCCGAGGTGGTTACCGAGATGTCCCGGCGGTACGCACACCGCGTACCGCTGATCGGCGGCGCCGTCGATGCCGTGCGCCGGACGGCCGAGCGGTGGCCACTCGGCCTGGCCAGTTCCTCCCCGACCCGGCTGATCCGGACGGCGCTCGACGCGACCGGACTGGGCGGCAGCTTCGACGCGACGCTGTCGACCGAGGAGACCGAGCACGGCAAGCCGGCTCCGGATGTCTACCTGGCGGTCGCGGAACGACTCGGTGTCGACCCGGCCCGCTGCGTCGCGGTCGAAGACTCCGCCAACGGTGTCCGGTCCGCGGCTGCCGCGGGGATGGCCGTGGTGGCGGTGCCACACGGGGCGTACCCGCTGGAGTCGGAGGCCGAGCGGCTCGCCGCGGTGGTGCTCTCCTCGATCGGCGAGCTGACCCCGGACGTCGTGGCGCGGGTCCACGACGGTCTGGGCGAGGAACGGCCGGGTATGGCAGACCAACAGGGCAGCTGAGGAGACGGCATGCAAGCGATGGAGGCGGCATGAAGGCGGTCGTGTACGAGCGCACCGGCGACCCCACGGTGCTGCGGCCGGTTGACCGGCCGGTACCCGAGCCGGAGGCCGGCGAGGTGCTGGTCCGCATGGCGGTCGCGGGAGTGAACCCGACGGACTGGAAGGCACGACGACACGGCCAGTTGCCGGCCGGCTGGCAGATACCCGGCCAGGACGGCGCGGGGGTGGTCGAGGCGGTCGGCAAGGGAGTCGACCGGTCCCTCATCGGCGAACGCGTCTGGGTGTGGGAGGCCGCCTGGCAGCGGCCGTGGGGAACGACCGCCGAGTACACGCTGCTCCCGGCCCGGCAGGCCGTCCGCCTCGGCGCCGCCTCCTTCGACCTCGGCGCATCCCTGGGCATTCCGTTCCTGACCGCGCATCGGTGCCTGACCGCCGGTGAGTACCTGCCGGACGCACTACACGCCGGGGCCCTCGCTGGTCACACCGTGCTGGTGCAGGGTGGAGCGGGCGCGGTGGGTAACGCGGCGATTCAGCTCGCGCGTTGGGCGGACGCCTGCGTGGTCACCACGGTGAGCAGCGCGGAGAAGGGGAAGCTCGCGGCGGCAGCCGGGGCCGATCTCGTGGTCAACTACCGGGAACAGGACGTGGTGGCGGAGGTCCGCAAGATCGCACCAGCGGGGGTCCACGCGATCGTCGAGGTCTCCACGCGCAACAGTGACATCGATGTCCAGCTACTCCGAACCGGCGGCGCGGTCTGTGTGTACGCCGACGACGGCGGCAGCGAGGTGGCCCTGCCGGTCCGGCCCCTCATGGCCTTGAACGCCCGCTGGCAGTTCGTCCTGGTCTACACCGCGCCGAAGGCCGCGAAGGCACAGGCCGTCGTGGATGTGGCGGCGGCCGTGGAGCAGGGTGGCGTCCGGGTGGGCGAGGAGGCGGGGCTGCCGCTGCACCACTACCCGTTGTCGGCAGCCGAGGCGGCGCACCGGGCAGTGGAGGAAGGGGCGGTCGGCAAGGTGTTGATCGATACCTCGAATGACCGGTGAGCCCGGATCGAGCCGGGCAATCCTCCCCCGGTATCAAGTTCCCAGGTATGGAGGACAGAGGCGAATCGTCCTCGCGAGAATGACAGTGCGGGTCATCCCGCGTTGAACGGGCGGCCCCGGCGCGGTGCGAACGCCGGGGCCGCCCCCCTGGGCCACGACAACGGCACCCTCCCTGCACCAGCCGACCTGGCCGGCCGGGTGCGGCGGCTACGAAGAGGCCAACTCCCGGACGGTCAGGCCCCCCTCGGCGTACCGGGACCGGACCGCCTTCTTGTCAAACTTGCCCACGCTGGTCTTCGGCACGGCGTCGATGACCGCCCAGCGCTCGGGGAGCTGCCAGCGGGCCACCGACTCGGCGAGGAAGCTCCGCAGCTCCTCCACCCCGGTCTTCGCCCCCTCCCGAAGCACCACGGTCGCCAACGGCCGCTCACCCCAACGCTGGTCTGGGACCCCCACCACGCAGGCTTCGACCACATCCGGATGGGCCATCAACGCGTTCTCCAGCTCCACCGAGGAGATCCACTCACCACCGGACTTAATGACGTCCTTCGCCCGGTCGGTCAACGTCAGGTAGCCATCCGGGGAGAGGGTGCCGACGTCACCCGTACGCAGCCAGCCATCCCGGAACGTCTCCTCGTCCGGGGTCTCGTCGCCGACGTACCGCCCGGTCACCCACGGCCCGCGGACCTCCAGCTCCCCCACGGACGTGCCGTCGGCGGGCAGCCGCTGGCCCTGCGGACCGACGATCCGGGCCTCGACCCCGGCCGGGACCCGCCCCTGGGTGTAGCGGTACTGCCACGCCTCGGCCTCGTCCGCGCCGGCCGGCGGGCGGGCCACCGAACCGAGCGGAGACGTTTCGGTCATGCCCCAAGCGTGGATGATCCGAATGTCGTGCCGCTCCTCGAAGGCGTGCATCAGCGCCGGCGGGCAGGCCGACCCACCCACGATCACCTCTCCCAACGAACTGGTGTCGACCTCGTGGCTGTCCAGGTGGGCGAGGAGATCGCTCCAGATAGTGGGGACAGCACCGGCGACCGTCGGCCGCTCAGCGGCGATCATCTCGGCGATCGGGGCGGCCTGGAGGAACCGGTCCGGCAGGAGCAGCGACGCCCCGCAGAGGAACGCCGCATAGGGCAGCCCCCAGGACATCGCGTGGAACATCGGCACGATGCCCAAGACCCGGTCTTTCGGCCCCAGACTGAACGCCTCCGGCATGCAGACCTGAAGCGAATGCAGGTAGATCGATCGGTGCGAGTAGGCCACCCCCTTGGGGTTGCCGGTGGTCCCGGAGGTGTAGCAGAGCGCGGCGGCAGAGCGCTCATCCACGTCCGGCCAGTCGTAGGTGTCGGGCCTCCCGGCCAGCAGGGCATCCCAGTGGTGTACGGAGATCCGGTTGCCGGCCGCCGCGACCAGCGGGGCGGGATCACCACCACCGACCACCACCACGTGCCGGACGGTGGTCATGTCGCCGATGGCCTTAGCCAGCAGCGGGATCAGCGTCGTGTCGACCAGCACCACCCGGTCCTGCGCGTGGTTGGCGATGTAGGCGACCTGGTCCGGGAGAAGCCGAATGTTGATCGTGTGCAGCACCGCGCCCATGCTCGGCACCGCGAAGTAGGCCACCAGGTGCTCGGTGTTGTTCCACAGGAAGGTGGCGACGCGCTCGTCCCCGGTCACGCCGCACTCGTCCCGCAACGCGTGTGCCAGCTGGGCGGCCGAGCGCGCCACGTCGGCGTAGCTCATCCGGTGCGGCTCGGCACCGGTCCAGGTGACCACCTCCGCCGCGCTGTGCACGGTGGCGCCGTGGCCAAGAATCCGGGAGACCTGGAGGGGGGCATCCATCATCGTGCTCCGCATAGCAACAAACTAGTGTCGCCGATCACATTTGAGAACCCCGGAACTCCATCTCGCCCCGGCGGGGGTGCGTAGATTAGCCGGGGTGAGCATTTCCTGGGCAGATTCCTACGTCGGACAGCTCCGCGCCCTCGCCGGCGACCGGACGCTGATGTTCGTCGGTGCCCGCGCGGTGGTGCGGGACAACTCGAGTCGGATCCTGCTGATTCAGCGCGCTGACAACGGGCACTGGGCCATGCCGGCAGGTGCGATGGAGTTAGGTGAGTCGATCGCCGACTGCGCCGTGCGGGAGGTCCGGGAGGAGACCGGCCTGCGCGCCCTGCGGGTCAGCGCCTTCGCCCTCTACACCGGGCCGGACCGCACCCACACCAACATGTACGGACACACGTACCAGATCTTCACCACCGCGTTCCGGGTCGAGGAGTGGGACGGGGACCTCGCCCAGGTCACCGATGAGACCACCGATGCCGCCTTCTTTGACCGCGGCCACCTGCCCAGCCCACTGTCGGCCAGCGTCCCGGAGACCCTCGCCGACCTGGATGTCTTCGAGCAGACGAACCGCCTGATCCTCAAATAGTCCGCCGCCGGTCGAACACCCCAGGTTTGGCCCGGCGGGCCGGCGGGGACCCGGACGGACATGGCAGGAGCAGCAGCGGAACAGTACCGACTCGCCGCCGTGGTGGAGAGCTGGCTGGGACGCCCCGTCCTGGTCGTCGGGGACGCGATGCTCGACGAGTGGCGGTTCGCCGACTCGGATCGGCTCTGCCGGGAGGCACCGGCCCCAATCCTCACCCTGCGCCGACGGATCTCCGCTGCGGGCGGTGCGGCGAACACCGCCGTCAACATCGCCGCGCTCGGCGGACGGGCCGCGCTGGTCGCACCGATCGGCGCGGACGTGGCCGGCGACGAGGTGCACGACTGCCTGGACCGGGCCGACGTGTGGGACCGCACGGTCAGCCAACCGAGCCGCCCGACCCCGGTCAAGCGGCGGATGCTCGCCGGCAGCCAGATCCTGCTGCGGGAGGACTCCGGTGGTCCCGCGGCGCCCCTGGACGACGCCGGGATAGCTCGGCTGCTCGACGCCCTGGCCTGCGCAACGACGGAGCTACAGGCGGCGGGCGACGCGGCGCCGACGCTGGTCGTCTGCGACTACGCGCTGGGTGCCCTGCCCGCACCGGTGCGCGCGTGGCTGGTGGCCAACCGGGAGCGGTACGCGACGGTCGCGTTGGACGCGCATGACCTCGCCGACTGGCGTGGGCTCGCCCCGACCGTAGTCACGCCGAGCTTCGCTGAGGCGAGCCGACTGCTCGCCGACACCGCAGCCCGGCCCGGAAGCGGGGGCCTGCACCTGAACCACCCGGACCACGCCCGCTCCGACGGCCCCTCCGAGCTGACCGTGGGAGTCGCACCCGGCGACGGTCAAGTCGCCGACGAGGAAATCGAGCCCGGGGCGCGCGAGGGTGCCGCGGGATCGGACCGGGCGGTACTCGCCGAATCCCGCCTCGCGGAACTGCGGCAACACACCGGTGCGGATGTCGTGGCGGTGACGCTGGACACCGAAGGCGCAGTCGTCGCCGGTCCGGACGGCGAGCCCAGCCGCAGCCACAGCAACCCGATGCCAGCCAGCCACACGGTCGGGGCCGGAGACGCGTACCTGGCGGCGATGACCCTCGCCCTGGCCGCCGACGCCCCCCTACCGACCGCCGCGCAGCTCGCCCAACTCGCGGCCACCATCACCGTCTCCGACACCGGCACCTGTGTCTGCCGGCGGGAGGACCTGCTCACCGCACTCGACCGTTCCGACGACGGCGACCCGCCGATCCTCGTCGGCGCCGACGAGTTGGCGACGATCGCCCGGGCACACCGCCGCGCAGGCCGCTCGGTCGTCTTCACCAACGGCTGCTTCGATGTCCTGCATCCCGGTCACGTCCGCTACCTGGAACAGGCCCGCGCCCTCGGCGACCTGCTCGTGGTAGCGGTCAACGCCGACGGCAGCGTCCGCCGGCTCAAGGGCGCGGATCGGCCGGTCAACCCCGTGGAGGACCGGGTGGCCCTGCTGGCGGCGCTGACCCACGTTGACCACGTGGTGGTCTTCGAGGAGGACTCGCCGGCCCGGCTCATCGAGGCCATCCGGCCGGACATCTACGTCAAGGGCGGGGACTACCCGCCGGAGCTGGTGCCGGAGGCACCCCTGGTCCGCCGGCTCGGCGGTCAGGTCCGCACCCTCGGCTACGTGCCGGACCGCTCCACCTCGGCGATCATCGACCGGATCCGCGCGCACGGCGGCAGCGCACCGGTGGCGGGGCAGGCGTGAGCCGACCCCTCGAGCACGGCACCGCCGACGAGTTCCGCGCCGACCGACACCTCGACGTGCTGGTCCCCACCCGAAACCGCCCCGCCGAACTGGCGGTCACCCTCTCCGGGCTCGCCGCCCAGGAAGGCGTGCCCGACTTCGGGGTGGTGGTCAGCGACCAATCCGACAGCGACCCCGCGTACGTGCACCCGGCCGTGGCCACGATGGTCCGCATCCTGCGCCACCGAGGGCACCCGGTCCTGCTGACCCGCCGACTGCCCCGGCGTGGGATGGCCGAGCACCGGGCAGCGCTGCTGGCCGCCTCGACCGCCCGGTACGTGCTCTGCCTCGACGACGACGTGTGGTTGGCGCCGGGAACGCTGCACCGGCTGGTCACCGCGATCGCGGAGCTGGGCTGCGGGTTCGTCGGCAACGCCGTACACGGCCTGTCGTACCGGCACGACATCCGCCCGGAGACGCACCGGCACTACGAGGAGTGGGACGGGCCGCCGGTGCCGGAGCGGATCCGCCCGGGCACCCCGCAGTGGGAGCGCGCACTACTCCACCCCGCCGCGAACCTGCTCCACGTCACCGAGCGGCTGCGCCTGCCACCGGGCTCCTGGCGGGCGTACAAGGTCTCCTGGATCGGTGGTTGTGTGCTGTACGACCGGGCGAAGCTGGTTGATGCGGGCGGCTTCGACTTCTGGCGACGCGTGCCGGCGCGGCACCAGGGGGAGGATGTCGCCGCCCAGCTCGCCGTCTTGGAGCGGCACGGCGGCGCCGGAATCCTGCCCAGCGGAGCGTTCCACCTGGAGTCACCGACCACCGTCACCGAACGTGAGGTTGAGGCGTGGGAAGTGCTCCTCGAACAGGCTTGACCGGTGGGCGGCAAGCACAGTCGCGGCCCCGGCCGCGCCTCAGGGCCCGGTCCCGTCTCCGGGCGTCGTGGCCGGCTGTTCTCCGTTGGCGAGCAGATCGCGGGCGGCTTCGAGGACCTCGATCACCGGGACCTCGGCCACGAACGAGTCGCGGTGCGGGCACTCGCCGTCGCCGGGCCGGTGTGGATAGCTACCCGGGGTGCAGTCGACCCCGCAGACCGGGCAGTGCACCGTCCAGGACGTGATTGGGCGGTGCCGACCCCGCAGCGGGCTCGCCGTGGTGATCAGGTTGCCGACCCAGAAGATGCCAACCGTGGGAGTGCCGACCGCCGCCGCCAGGTGCAGCGGCCCGGTGTCGTTGGCGACCACCAGCGCGCAGCCGGCGTAGCAGCCGGCCAGCCCGCCGAGGCTGAGCGTGCCGACCTGCGGCCGGAGGGGTACCCCGGCCGCCGCCACCACCCGGTCCACCACCTCCTGCTCCATCGGGGTGCCAGTGACCAGCACCTCGTACCCGTCCCGGTGCAGCTGCCGGGCGACGGCCGCGAAGTGTTCGACCGGCCAGCGTCGACGGGTGTCGGTGGCACCGGGGTGCAGCGCCACCCGGGGCCGGTGCGCCGGGCCGAGCACCCTGACCGCCTCGGCACGGTCGGCGTCGGTGACCGCCAGGGCGGGGACAACCGTGGTCGCCGGCGCCCCCACCAGGGCCGCCACCTCCAGGTAGCGGATCACCTCGTGCTGGTAGTAGACGTACCGCAGCCAACGGTCCAGCGGCGGCGCGTCCTCGGCCCGCAGCCCGGCCGTTACCCGGGCGCCGAGGCCGGCCACGACCGGGTTGGAGTTCGCCCCGCCGCCGTGCACCTGCAGCGCCAGGTCGAAGCGTTCCGTGCGGGCCCGGGCGAGGAAGTCCGCCAGCCCGGACTCCGGCTCGTCCGGCTCCGGGCGGCGGATTCCGGGAGCCGGCGGAACCACCAGGACCCGATCCACCGGACCCGGCCGGGCGCGCCAGAGCTTCGCGTGCCACGGCGCGCCGAGCAGAACGATCTCCGCCGCGGGGTACGCGGCCCGCAACGCGGCCAGCGCTGGCAGGACGAAAATGAAGTCGCCCAGTGCGTTGGCCCGCAGCACGGCGATCCGCTCCACCGCGGGTACGCGCTGCGCGGCCGGGCCGAGCAGGTCCGGGGCGACCATCAGCGCGCTACGGCCGGTCGGTCTCGACGTTCGGGTGGTGCAGCTCCCGGTTGACGGCGGGGTCGACCGGGAACGGGGTACCACCGTCAATGCCGCGAGCACCGCTGCGCCCGACGGTGATGGTGCGGGGCTCGGGTCGGGCGGTCCGCGGCAGCCGAATCCGAAGCAGACCGTGGTCCATCACCGCGTCAATGGCCTCCGGGTCCACCCGGGACGGCAGTTCGACCCGGTACACGAAGGCCCGGGCCTCGGAGCCGTCGAGGATCCCGTAGTCGGCGTTGACCTCGGCCTCCGACCGGGCCCGTACGCAGAGCTCACGCTCGTCCAGCTCGACCGCCACCTCATCGGGCGCCACCCCGGGCAGCCGGACAACCACCTCCCAGCCGTCCGCGGTCTCGTCCAGCTGGAGGTCCGCCGAGTCAGACCGGCCCCCGACCAGCCGACCCAGCTCGGCGCGGAGCGAATGCAACTCGCCCATCGGGTCCCACCCCTGCTGCCGGCCGCGCCTGCCCTGGCCGATCCCGCCGCCGGGTTCACTCATCACACTTCTCCTATTCATTGGGGGGTTGCCGAGGGCCGCAGGGAGCTGGGCGCGTCCAGGTCGGCGTCCCGGTCGACTCCGACGCCGAGACGGTCGACCAGTTCTCCGCCGAGCCACGCGCTGACCCCGAGGATGGCCAAGGCGACGATCTCGATCGCGATGAGCGCGCCGCCGGCGGCCCGGGAGTCGGCGTTGAGCCGGACCACCCAGACCGCGGCGAAGAGCAGGATCAGCGCCACGTTCGCGGCGGCGTGAGTGAGCGCCACCCGCTTGGCGCGGGTGCCGGTCGGGATGGCGAGTAGGTCGACCGTCCCCGCCGCCGCGGCCAGCAGACCACCGACCAGGCCGACGGTGAGGTTCCAGTAGGCGACGTCACCGAGAAAGTCGGGCCCACCCACGATGTCGACCACGTCGAAGAGCACGGCGGTTGCGAGCAGGGCGACCGGGAACATCACCAGCATCGGGTGGAGGGGGTGACCCAACACTTTGAGTCGGCTCTCCATACCGGGCCTCCACTGTTCGGTCCTGCCGGCGCTCGTCGTCCTACCTGCACTGTTTGTGGTCCTACTGACGGATGGGTGCGGTGGGTAACCTCCGTCACCCAGGCAGACCTCACCCCGGTCGATGCCACCTAGGCTGTCGATGACGCACCGCCGCCATGGTCAACGGACGAGGGAGGGGCACGTGACGGTAGATATCACCACTCACGAGGAGTTGCGGGAGTTACTGGGCGTACCGACGGCTCAGGTCGCCACGAAGGAGCGAACCCATCTGCACGAGCGGGACCGGCAATGGCTGGCCGCCTCCCCGTTCTGCCTGGTGGCCACAGCCGGCGCGGATGGCACCTGTGATGTCTCACCGAAGGGGGACCCACCCGGCTTCGCCCTGCCGATCGACGACACCACCATCGCCATCCCGGAGCGCCCCGGCAACCGACGAGCCGACGGCTTCCACAACATCCTGGACAATCCACACGTCGGGCTGATCTTCCTGATTCCCGGGCGTACCGACACGTTGCGGATCAACGGTCGGGCCCGCCTGGTCCGGGAGGCGCCCTTCTTCGACTCGATGACGGTCAAGGGTCACCGGCCGGTCCTGGCGCTGGTGGTAGCGATCGAGGAAATTTTCTACCACTGCGCGAAGGCGTTCCTCCGATCGCAGTTGTGGAGCCCGCAGAGCTGGACACCCGAGGTGCTGCCGTCCCGGGCCCGCCTGGTCAAGGAGGTCGAGGCCCGCGCGGAGAGCCTGGCCGAACTGCAGAGTTACTACGGCCCGGAGTACGCCCGCCGCCTCTACACCTGACCCACCCGCGGTGGTCAGCCCACCTTCGGGGTGGCGCGATCGAGGATCGCGGTGAGGTCAATCCCGACAGGCAGCGTGCCGTACGCGTAGCCGTGCGCACCGCCCAGCCGGGACGCGCAGAACGCCTCGGCGACCGCCGGGTGGCCGTGTCGCACCAGCAGCGACCCCTGTAGAACGAGGGCGAGCCGTTCCACCAGGTGCCGCGCCCGGAGTTGGGCGTCGGCCGGGTCCGCCAGGCTCGCCCGCAGCCGCCGGACCGCGGTGTCGAGTCGGGCGTCCGCACCGGCGGCGGCGTCCACCTCCGCCTCGAACGCCGCCAGCACCCGCGGCTGGCGGGTCAGCGCCCGCAGCACGTCCAGGGCGGCCACATTGCCGGAGCCCTCCCAGATCGAGTTCAACGGCGACTCCCGGAACAGCCGGGGCATGCCGGATTCCTCCACGTACCCGTTGCCACCCAGGCACTCCAGGGCCTCGGCGGCGTGGCCTGGCCACCGCTTGCAGACCCAGTACTTGCCGACCGCCACGCCGAGCCGCCTGAACGCGGCCTGATCGGCGTCACCCCGGGCGGAGCGGTCCGTCGCACCGGCGAGCCGCAGCATGAGGACGGTCGCGGCCTCCGACTCCACCGCGAGGTCGGCGAGGACGTTGCGCATCAACGGCTGGTCGACCAGCGGACGCCCGAATGCCCACCGGTGGCGGGCGTGGTGAACCGCGGTGACGACCCCCTGGCGCATCCCGGCGGCGGCGCCGATCAGGCAATCGAGCCGGGTGAGGTTGACCATGTCGATGATGGTGCGGACGCCGTGCCCCTCGTCGCCGACCCGCCAGGCCACCGCGTGCTCGTACTCGATCTCCGCCGAGGCGTTCGACCGGTTGCCCAGCTTCTCCTTGAGCCGCATCAACCGAAGCGGGTTGCGCGTGCCATCGGGCAACACCCGAGGCACCAGGAAGCAGGTCAGCCCACCCGGAGCCTGACCGAGAGTCAGGAAGAGATCGCACATGGGTGCGGAGGTGAACCACTTGTGCCCGACCAGCCGGTAGCTGCCGTCCGTCTCCGGCTGAGCGAGGGTGGTGTTGGCGCGTACGTCCGAACCGCCCTGTTTCTCGGTCATCGACATGCCCGCCAGCAGGCCATGCTTGTCGAGCGCCGGACGTAACCCCGGGTCGTACGTGGTGGCGGTCAGCAGCGGCTCGTACCGGGCGGCCAGTTCGGGGGCGTGCCGCAGCGCCGGCACCGCCGCGTAGGTCATCGAAATCGGGCAACTATGCCCGGCGTCCGGCCGCCAGGTGTAGAACTTCGCGGCGCGGGCGACGTGCGCTCCCGGTCGGTCGTCGGCCCACGGCGCGGCGTGCAGGCCGTAGGTCACCGCGGTCCGCATCAGCTCGTGCCAGGACGGGTGGAACTCCACCTCGTCCACGCGGTACCCGTAGCGGTCGTGGCTGCGCAGTACGGGCGGGTGCTCGTTGGCCAACCGGCCGTGCTCGATCGCCGCCGCGGTGCCCCCGAGCCGGCCGAGGTCGTGTAGCTCGGCGGTGGCCCAGCCGGCCCCCTCCCGGGCCAGTCCGGAGCAGAGCGCCGGGTCGTCTGCCACGTCGTAGTCGACCAGGGGTGGCACCTGGTTGAACACCTCGTGCGTCGGCACCGTGGCCCTCCCACCCGGATCAACTCGACCCGCTCGACAGAGATCGCACCCGCGGTCAATCTTCGTTGGCACAGAGGTGACCGCGAAAGGTCTGTTGACTGTCAACCCTCAGCATCCCGTTTAAGCTATTTCTTCACGTTCATGTTGATACATGCTTTTTGCCCGGTTTAAGTTGCGGGGTGGCTGCTACCGCCGTCTGGTAGCCGAGGGCGGGCCTCCGTGGGTACGGGTGGCGGGTCCTTGTCGCTCACGGGGGAAGGACATCGGGTTCACGATGAGTTATCAGGACCAGGGCCAGTCTCAGGGGCCGGTGCGGCCGGTTGGGGGTCGGGGGAGGTCGCGGTGGCGGTGGTGGGCGGTGGGGTTGGCCGGGGTGACCGGTCTGGCCTTGACCGCCGTCGGCGTTGCTGCCAGTCCGGCTGTGGATGCGCTCGGACGGACCCTGACCGCTGCTGATGATCACGGTGGGGACCGCAGCGGTGACCGCGGTAGCCGGGACGCGGGCAAGCACGACGGGGGCAAGAGCGAGCACGACGACAAGGGCAAACACGGTGACAAAGGCAAGGGCGACGACAAGGGCAAGCGGGACGACAAGGGCAAGGGTTCGGAGAAGCCGAAGGGGATTCCGGTCCCGTGTGACGCGGACGCGTTGATCGCGCAGATCACCCTGGCCAACGCCCGCGGTGGTGCGGTGCTCGACCTGGCCAAGGACTGCACCTACCTGCTCACCGCCGACATCGACGGTGCGGGGCTGCCGGCGATCGTCACCCCGATCACCCTCAACGGCGGCAAGAAGACCACCATCGAACGCGCCGCCGCAGCCGACCAGTTCCGGATCCTCACCGTTGACACCGGCGGCGACCTCACCCTCAACAAACTGACCATCACCGGCGGAGATACCACCCTCGACGGCGGCGGCGGAATATTCGTCAACGCCGGCGGCGCACTGACCGCCAACCACAGCACCATCACCCGCAACCTCGCCAGCGGCAACATCACCAGCGGCGGCGGCATCGCCAACTTCGGCACCACCCGCGTCAACCACTCCACAGTCGACCGCAACACCGCCGCCCAACAAGGCGGCGGTATCTACAGCCCCGGCCTGCTGGAAGTCAGCAAATCCCACATCGACAACAACATCGCCCTCGGCGGCGCTCAGGGCGGCGGTGGCATCTACTCGCTCAACAGCACCGTCACCGTCAAGGGCGGCACTGTCTCCGGTAACTTCGCGGACAACACCGGAGGGTTGGCTGTCTTCGGCGGCGTCGGCACGGTTACCGGCACCACGTTCACCAACAACACGGCCCGCAGCAGTGGCGGTGGCGCCACCCGGGCCGAGGGCGGTGGGCAACTCACCATGCGGAAGGTCAACCTGGCCGACAACACCGCATCGGTCCTCGGCGGCGCCTTGTTCGTGGCGGGGGACAGTTTCGCTGTCATCGAGGACAGCATCATCAAGAACAACACCAACAGGAACGCAGTCGGCGGAGGAATCTACAACGCAGGGGAAACGGTCTTGCGGCGCACCAAGATTGTCGGCAATCAGGCCGACCAGGGCGGCGGCATCTACAACGAAGGCACGACCAGCCTCTTCACCACAAAGGTGGTCGAGAACATCGCCATCACCAACGGCGGGGGCATCTTCAACGCCGTCGGCACGGTGAACCTGAACACCGCCACCGGCACTGTGGTAATCAAGAACCGACCCGACAACTGCGTCAACGTCCCCGGCTGCGCCGGATAGCGAAGCCCGTAGGTCCACGAGGGCCCGTTTCCACCGCAAACCGGTCGGAGCGGGCCCTCCGCCGTGCGCCGAGATCGGGCCGCCCCGAACCACTCCGAGTTACCTGCCAGAATTCGTCCGTGAACCGTACCCACACATACGAGATCGCGACCACCTGGACCGGCGACCGCGGTCGCGGTACGGCGGACTACCGCGCGTACGACAGGTCGTACGACACGGTGAGCCCCGGCCGCCCGCTCCTCACCGGCTCCGCCGACCCGGCGTTTCGCGGCGACCCGCGACAGTGGAACCCGGAGCTGCTGCTCGTCGCGTCGCTGAGCCAGTGCCACCTGCTGTGGTACCTGCACCTCTGCGCCGTCAACGATGTCGTGGTCGTCGATTACCACGACGCCGCCCACGGCACAATGCGCGAGGACGACACCGCTGCCGCCCGCTTCACCGACGTCCTGCTCCGCCCGCAGGTGACAGTCACCCACGCCAGCATGGTCGAGCGGGCGACCGCGCTGCACGCCGAGGCGAACGACCGGTGCTTCATCGCCGCCTCGGTGTCCTTCCCGGTACGGCACGAGGCGCGCATCGTGGTCCGGCTACCACCACCAGAATCGGCCAGCTAGCAGCATCGATCTCGAAGCTCGTTCCGTCGAAACTGGGTTCCTCCCAACGAGCCCGCCCTCAGTTCGAGGGCAATGAGGAGTTGTTCCCATGTTCGACCGGAATCGACTGCACCGCCGCCCGACATCGTTCGCCACCCGGCGACGCGCGCTGGCCGCCGTGACGTCGTTCGCCCTCGTCGGCGGTCTTGCCTTCAGTGGGGTCGCCCCCGCAGCGAGCGCCGAGACCGTCCGCCCCCGTGACGGCGTGCAGGCCGACCTCAACCGCCTCGTGACCGAGGAGAACTTCCCGGCCGCCCTCGCCGCCGTCCGCACCTCCGACGGCCGTACCCGTAACTACACCGCCGGGGTGGCCGAACTCGGCACCAAGCGGAAGCCCCCGGTCGACGGGCAGGTGCGCATCGGCAGCAACACCAAGACCTTCGTCGCCACCGTGGTCCTGCAACTCGTCGGCGAGGGCAAGGTCGACCTGGACGAGCCGATCGAGACGTACCTGCCCGACCTGATCCGCGGCGATGGCATCGACGGCCGACAGATCACCGTACGGCAGGTACTGCAACAGACCAGCGGTCTTCCCGGCTATGTGGACGACATCGCCCCAGACTTCTTCCGCCTCCAGCACACCTACTTCGAGCCGCGCGACCTGCTCGACCTGGCCCTCACGGACAAGGCGAGCTTCGCCCCCGGCACGAAGTGGGAGTACAGCAACACCAACTACGTCGTCGCCGGTCTGCTCATCCAGAAGGTCACTGGCCGTCCGGCAGCCGAGGAGATCACCAACCGGATCATCGTTCCCCTCAAGCTGCGCGACACCTACTTCCCGAACGTCGGCGAACAGGGCATCCGGAGCCGGCACCCACACGGCTACTACATCGACGACCCGGACAAGCCGCTGCAGGACGTCACGAAGATGGACCCGTCCTGGGCCTGGACGGCCGGAGCGATGATCTCCAGCCCCAGCGACACCAACCGCTTCTTTGCCGCCCTCCTCGCCGGTGACCTGCTCCGGCCCGCCGAACTCGACCAGATGCGTACCACCGTCCCCGCCTTTCCCGGCCGCGGCTACGGCCTCGGCCTGATGAGCTGGGACCTATCCTGCGGCGACCGCGCCTGGGGCCACGGCGGAGACATCCCTGGCTTCACGACCCGCGGCGGCGTCACCGAGGACGGCCGCGCCGTCACCCTCGCCGTCACCGCGCCGCCCGCCACGGAGAGCGCTGCCGGCCAGGTCGAGGCGGCCGTGGACGGAGCCCTCTGCAAGTAGGCCCCAGGAAGGTTCCGCGCTCACTCCTTGAAAGTTCCCCATCCCCCGGAAAGTTCCGCGCCCCGTTCCCGGGAAGGTTCCGTGCCCCGCCCGCAGAGCGGGGCACGGAACGCCGGCCGGGTGCCTACCCGACATTGAGTGGTGGGCACGTAGGGCACACAACTCGGGTTACGCACGGCGCCTTCTGCGGCTGAGCTGAGCTGGGCACTGACCTCCACCAGGACCACCACCAGCGAACACGTGCCCGTTTCAGGCACTTTTCTCGTGTTTACACCAATATGAGATTGGTGTCGGTTTAGGTTGCGGGGTGGCTGCTACCGCCGTCTGGTAGCCGAGGGCGGCCCCCGTGGTACGGGTGGCGGGTCCTTGTCGCTCACGGGGGAAGGACATCGGGTTCACGATGAGTTATCAGGACCAGGGCCAGTCTCAGGGGCCGGTGCGGC
>NZ_AZWQ01000022.1 GCF_000514815.1 Salinispora fenicalii | reverse complement strand
CGTCCACTGTGTATCTCTTGACAAACAAACATTGCCTGTGATGTTAGGTGTGTTTGATATGTCGATATGTGTTACGGCGGTCATGGCGGAGGGGAAACGCCCGGTTACATTCCGAACCCGGAAGCTAAGCCCTCCAGCGCCGATGGTACTGCACTCGGGAGGGTGTGGGAGAGTAGGACACCGCCGGGCAAAACTTCAGTTGAGGGCCGACCCTACCCGGGTCGGCCCTCAACGCATTTCCGACTCTCCTCTTCTCGGCGCGGCGGGTCAGCACGGCGGGCCGTAGTGGTGCCGGAACATCCCATCCTTCAGGCGGGAAGCACGCCCATCCTTCAGGCGGAGCCGACAAGCGCACTTGCCCGAACCACGTCCGGCCCGGCCTGATCGCCGTCGCGCCACGTATGGTTCAGCCAGATCGCCATTGCGGTGCGCTGCATCGATGGCCGGGCCCTTGTGGTCTGGCCTTCGGGCGAAGCGTTGCAGCTACCGGTGCCGACAGGCGGCTCGACTGGCAGGGCACGTTGGCCCTCACCGTGCTTGTCGGCACCGCCGGAAGGGGCGGCGGGCGTTGACACAGTCGGCGGGCGTTAACACAGCTGCAGTGTGCCGGCGCGACACGCTCTGGTCGCCGCCGACAAAGGAGAGGGCCCCGCGGGCACTACGCCGGCGGGGCCCGATCAGCTCAGGTGGGTGCTCAGGAGGCCTTGTGCGGGGGTTCAGGAGGGCTTCGGGCCGCAGATGAAGCGCGGCTCCGCGGAGTAGCGCCAGCTGAACTTCTCCCGCTTCGCCTCCTTGCCGTTCTTGTAGAACACCCGGTAGGCGTTCTGGCTGAACCCGTTGCTGCCGCTGGCCGCGATGCAGTCTGGCCCCGGCTCCAGGTAGACCGTCTTGGGCTTGGTGATGTTGCTACGGGGGCCGTACTCCGTCTTCACCTTGTCCCAGACCTTCGTGCTCCAGATCGAGACGGTGATACTGCTCGACGTGTACGACGTATCGATGAGGAGCCCGTACTCGGTGTTGTTGCGGAACTTGAAGTCGAGATTTGGGTAGAAGATCGTGGACTCGATGACCGCCGGATAGCGGCTGAAATAGTACGAGTGGGGCTTATGCTCGACATCCTCGAGCCCCGCGTAGTAGGTGGCGTTGAACAACGTCGTGGTGAACTGCGAGACACCGCCGCCGACCCCCGGTACGAGCTTGCCATTGAGGATGACCGCCGCGTCCCGGTAGCCCTGTGCGTAGTTTCGGTCGCCCGTGTGCCCGTTCAAGGAGAACGTCTCGCCGGGTAGCACCAGTGTGTTGTCAACCTCCTTGGCGGCGGTGATGATGTTATGGCTGCGGGGTGAGGAGAGCCCGCCGGAGAACTGGGTGGTGAAGGTCGACACCTTCTCCTTGATACCCAGACCGGCCAACTTCTCGGTGGTGAGCTCTGGCTTCTTTGTCTTGAGCGTGCCGGTCACCTGGCGGCCCTCCGACTGCGGTAGGACCGCGAAGAGGGCCTCCCCAAGGCTGCTGGTGTCCAGCTCCTTCCCGTCCTGGCTAGCGATGATCTTTGGCTTGCCGTCGGTGAGCGTCATCCGAGCGTTCTTCGGGGTCACCTCGACCTTGGCCAGGTCGTCGTCGAGTGCGCTGCGGAGCCGCTCGCCATCGACTTTTGCCGACAACGCGCCAGCCTCGTCGGTGGTGAACAGCAGGCTCTTCGCGATCGCCGCCGGCGGAATGCTCACCGAGCCCTCGTCCGTCGTCAGGGTCACCGGGGCCGCCACGGCCGGCTTCGCCAACTCGGTCACCATCCGGTCCACCTCCTCGGCGGTGGTCACCGGGTGCGTCTCGGTCAGCGGAATGGTGACTGGCTCGCCGCTCAACCAGCCCTCCCGAACCGCTTGCGCGGAGTGCTCCGGGTTGAGCTCCAGGCTGGGCTTCGGGTGGGTTACCTTCGGGGTGAGGCCACTCCAGGTGATTCCGGGCATGGTCATCTTGCGGCTCTGGTCCCCCAAGACCTCCTTGAGCGCCGTGTCGAGCTGTTCCCCGTCCACCGTCACCACCGGTGGCACCGCGCGGGAGCCGACGAGGCGCTCAAAGGCGTGCGCCTTCACCTGCATGGCGGCTCGCACGGTGGCCTCCACGTCAACCTGGAGACCCACCTCGGCCGGCACCAGGTCCGCAGTGCGTTCGCCGACGACTACCGGCAGGGGTGCATTCAGTTCGGCGGCCTGTCGTTCCACCGCCGCGCGCAGCTGCTCGACCGCGGCCGCCTGGCTCTGACCACCGAGTTCCGTGCCGAGGACCGTCGTGCCACGGGGCACGTCACCGGCGTACGCGTAGGCACCGATGCCGACTGCGGAGGCGAGCACCGAGGTTGTCACCCCGGCGGCGATTAGCAGCCAGGCGCGGTTGGCCCGCCCCCCGCGAGGCGGAAAAGACCACTTGCCGCCAGGAAAGAACCACTTTCTGCCCGATTGACGATTGGCGGGTTCCGCTTCCTCAACCGGCCATCTCACCGCGGCTACCTGCACGGTGGGCCGGTCGTCGGCGGGCAGATTATTGTCGCCGTACAGGGTCACAGTCACCTCGATTAGGGGCGTCACGCTTGGGCAGTTATCACACCCAGATGGAAACTACGGTAACCAACGTGTGCCCGTGGCGGCAGGTCGCGTCTTGCATCGCGTGTCGCGTCTCCCCCGATCCCCGCGGATCGGTCTGGACGTGCGACGGTGGGATCCATGCGGGAGGATGAGGTGACCCTGGCGTACGGCGGTGGTTGGGTGGATCGGGCCGGTGCCCTCCGCGCCGATCCGGATCGACTGGCGACGCTACTGGGCGCGGCAGATGCCAGAGTGCTGCCGTTGTGGCAGGACCGCTGCCTGGTCAATGGTGCGGTGCCGGTTCGGCTGAGCGGCGAAGCGGCGACAACGGCTCGCGCCGCCGCGGCGGAGACGGTCTTCCTCGGTTTCGTCGCGGGGCAAGCAGTCTTCGCGGTGGACCTCTCCAAGCTCACTGAGGACGCCGCCCTGGCGGCTGCCGGGGCAGCGCGGACGGTAGATGTGCGCGGGCTCGTCGGGCAGCTCAGCCCAGCCGAGGCAGCCATCCAGGCGTACGCGCGCGGTCTGCTGCACTGGCACCGGCAGCAGCGGTACTGCGGCACGTGCGGTGGGGTGACCAGCGTCCAGGATGCCGGGCATGCCCGACGGTGTACGGAGCCGGACTGTGCCCGGCTGTACTTTCCCCGGATTGAGCCCGCCATCATCGTGCTGGTGGAGACAGCTGGCTCGCCCGGTCGTTGCCTGTTGGCCCGGCACAACGGGGCGGCTGAGAACGCGTTTTCGACCCTCGCCGGCTTCGTCGAGGTGGGAGAGACGTTGGAAGACGCGGTCCGGCGGGAGGTAGCCGAAGAAGCGGGCGTCGTGGTGACCGACGTGGCGTACCAGGGGTCGCAGGCCTGGCCGTTTCCGGCGGGGCTGATGGTGGGCTTCCGGGCCACCGCCGGATCCGACGAGATCCGGGTGGACGGGGTCGAGCTGCTGGAGGCGCGATGGTTCACTCGTGCCGAGCTGCGTCAGCGGGCGGCGGCAGGGCATCGGCTCGGCCGATTGGACTCGATCGGTCACCATTTGCTCAACAGCTGGCTGGCCGAGGACGAAGCAGCCGCGTCAGCTCCCCGCTGACGCCCGCCGCGGCGCCGGAACCCGCCGGCCGGCTCGCGTTGGTGTCGACATCCACGTTCGGAGTGTCATGACCAGGGTCGTGACCACGGCGGCTCCCAGGGTGGGCCAGAGCAGTCCGGCGACGGTCCGCGGAGCGGTCCACAGCGCGACCGTCGTCAGCAGGATGCTGCCCACCCACAGCGGCGCGGCGGGCCAGCGGACGCCGGTGGCGACTGCCGCGTTCAGCAGGACGAAAGCGATGGCCCAGAGTGCCCCGACCGCGGCGAAGAGCGGCGCGAGCGGTCCCAGGTGGGCGTAGTCCGAGCCGCCGGCGAGTTGGAAGGCCAGGGTGCCGGCGAAGGCCGAGCCGAGAATCAGTAGTACGCCGCAGCCGGCAGTGACGGCGAGCGCAACGGCCCGACTAAACCGATCGTCGCGGGCCAGCCGGGGCAAGGCGAGTACGGTGGCGACCTGCGGCGCCCAGAGTGCGCCCTTGGTCAGCACCGTCCCCACCGCGTACCCGCCGGAGTCGTCGGCTGGCAGCAGCTGACGGGCGAGGAAGAGGTCCACGTACGAGACGACGAGCATGGCGAGCATCGCGGCGCAGCCGGTCAGAATCTGGCGGGCAGCCAGCGGTGGCGCCGTGGCGGGGGCCGCCGGGGCAGCCGGCCGGGCCAGCGCGGCGAGCCCGACCGGGGTGAGCGTGGCGGTCCCGGCGCCGAGCAGCAGGGATCCGGTTAGGCCGGCATCCAGCAGCAGCCCGACCAGCACTCCGCCGTAGCGACCGGCGGCCAGCAGCCCCATAGCGATGGCCAGTCGAACGAACCGTTGCCCGCCTTGGAGCTCCCCCAACGTTCGGCAGGAGAGCACGATGGCGGCCGTGGTGATCGCCGAGAGGAGGAGGGCCTCGACCGGAAGCCGCAAGCTTGTGATGAGTAGCGGGGTGGCGAGGATCAGGGCGGATGCGCAGAGCGCGGCGGTCAGCCGGGCGGCTCGGCGGGTCTGAGTGGGACCGTGCTTCGCGTGGTGCACGGCGACGGCGAGCTGCAGGCCGAACCCCGGCACGCTCGCGATGGCGATCAGGCCGAGCGTGGTGGCGAGCGCACTGAGCTCGGCGGAGTCGAGCTGGCGGGCTGCCAGTACCGGGGCGAGATAGGCGAGTCCGTTGCCCAGCAGCCCCGCGGCGGTCACGGCTAGGCCGGCGGTACCGAGTGCCCGGGCGCCGGTGCTCGGGGAAGGCGTCCGCGAACCGTCCACATCGTCGGTTCGCCGGCTCACACGATTCCCGAGGGGTCGGAGTCCCGCCAGGAGGTGGCCGCGGCGACGCCACCACGCGACTGTATGGGTACCTCCACCGCTGGCGGCACCGTGGCGGGGCGTTGGGGAACGCGGTGGACGGGCTGGCGTCGAAGGCAGGTCGACAACCAGAGGCAGCCGAGGGCGAGGACCGTCAGCAGCTGCGGAAGGGCGGCGGTGTGCCGTTGGGTGGCGTCCAGGTGTGTCCAGCCGGCGAAGAGGACGAGGACGGTGGGGAGCCAGGACTCGGCGAACCGGGGGGCGAGCCGGACCCAGCGGGGGTCGGTCGACCGCGGGCTGCGCAGCGAACCGGGGAGGGCGAGCAGGACCCCAGCGGCGACGAGTACCGCACCGACGAGGCCACCGAGCAGGATCAGGGCAATAGCGCCGACCGCGAGCAGGGGCAGGGCGCGGGGGGCTCGGCGCCGCGGTCGACGAGCCGGTTGGGCCGGGCCGCTACGGCGACGTTCGGGAAGCAGCGCGAGGAGTGCGACGCCCAGGAGCAGGACGCCTCCGGTCAGGAGCGCCACCTGGTACGGGCCGTCCGGGGTGAAGCGCAGGATGACCTCGCCCGCGGTTCCGGCGGGCAACACCCAGCCCTGCTGCCAGCCGTCGACGACAACGGGGCGCAGCGGCTCGCCGGCGAGCGTGGCCTGCCAGCCCCGGTTGGTGTTCTCCCGTACCGCGAGTACCCGTTCGACGGGGTGCTCCGCGACCTGCACCCGCCGCTCGGTCACATCCCATGTGGTGACGTCGAGGGCGCTCGGTGCCATCACATCCGTGCTCTGCTGCGGTACGAGAGCGACCCGGGTCGGCGTGGCGATGTCGCTGGCGGAGGCGACGAGGCGGTGCTCGGTGGCGCCGAGCGGCATCTCGGTGTCGGTGCCGCACGGCTCGGCCGGAACCTCCCTTAGCTCCAGGAAGTCCCGCATCGTGCCGCGTAGGGCGGTGGCTACCGGCTCTTCGCCGATCGTCAGCGTTGGGCCGGAGCCGCAGTCCAGCGTTAAGGGTGTGTCCAGGTCTGCTGGGCTGGTGGGGGCGCCCGGAAGTACGGTGATCTCCCCGACCGCGATCGGTAGGGGCTCGGGCAACTGAAGTCCGTACGGATCGATGCTGGTGGCGGAGGGCGAATCGAGGAACTGGATGGTGATCTCGCTGGTTCGGGCCGGCGGATCCAGGGTCAGCACTCCGTCCTCACCGAGCAGGCCGGCGCGGATGCCATCGTCGGCGATCACCCGTACGCTGCCGAGCCGGGTGGCCGCGACGGCCGGGTCGACGGTGAAGCGAAGGCCGCTGACCTCCTGGGGCTTGAGCCAGGTGAGGCGCAGGATCGGGGCGTCATCGTCGATCGACGGTGACCAGCTGGTGGCCGGGTCCCCATCCAACACCGCGCCGGGGCGGCGGGTCGGATGTGGGACGCCGGTTGACGAGACGCTTACCTCGGGCGCGAGGCCCAGTGCCTGGGTGGCGGTCACCGCCTGGTCCAGGGCCGTGTGTAGGGCGGAGCCGTCCATCGGGCGGGCCCACACCTGTGGGTCGTAGGTCCCGGCAGCGGGCAGGGTGAGCGTACGGTCGATCGTGCGTCCATCCTCTGAGCCGCGGATCGCGTTGGTGGAACAGTGCGGTTTCCCGTCAACCATGAAGCAGGCGGGCGTGCGGGGATCGGCGGAGACGACGACGGCCGGTGGTTGGTCGGTGGCGGGTGCGTCCGGCAGCCGGAGGGTGCGACTGGTCTGGATGCCCGGGATGCTGATTTCGGAGACCCCCACCACCCCCGTGCCGAGTGGGCGGAGGGCGAAGGTGTCGTCGATGGCGATGCGGATCCGCTGGGTGGCGTGGATGCCCGTCAGGTCGAAGGTCATTCGATCGCTGAAGCTCTCCACGGTCCGGCTCTCGTATCCGGCGGTGACGGTCACCGCGGTCGGCACCACGTCCGCCGTCAGGTCGAAGTTGAGCTCCACCTTTGTGATGTTGGTGGGGTTCTCCAGCGCTACCTCGATCCACTGCCGATCGCCGTGGCTGTACGGGGCGGACTGCCAGGAGGTCGTCGGGTCGCCGTCCATCGCCGCGTACGGCTGATGCTCGGAGCGGTTCCCGCCGGGGACGCTGACCTGTGCGCGCGCTGTTGAGGTAAGGATCGAGTTGATGCCTTCGAACTGCGCCACGGTGGACCAGTTCGCCGCCCAGTCGGGCAGGTAGTCGTGTGCGGGTGCCGACGGCGCGAGGGGTTCGTCAGCGGTGCGGGTGTGCGAGACGTTGTCCTGGGACCGACCGAAGGAGACCTCACGGCGCCGAAGTCCGTCGGTCAGCGCGACCGGCCCGTAGCCGTCGTCGGCATCCGCGTCGCCGGCCAGGATCGTGGGGGCCGGGCTCAACAGGCCCGCCGCGGCGAGGTCGAGCAGCGATTCCGGGCCGCCGACGACGGTGGCGACATCCGTTCGGTCGTAGGCGACGACTGGCTCCACCCGGCGGGTGACCTGGTAGACCTCGAGTGCCCGTCCCGGCACATCGAGTCCCTGGTCGCGATGTTCGCCCGCCTTCTCCGGCCCACCCCGGACCGGGCCGAAGGTGGTGACCTGGGTCAGCCCCGGTGAGCGCTGCAGGGCCTGACGAACCACGGCGGGGCGGGTCGTGTCGGAGCGACCGTGGTCGAGGTCGGCTCGGAACAGGACATGGCTGATCCCGGAGCGGGCGAGGAGGTCGGCGAGGCCCGTCGAGCCGGCGCCGGAGCTGAGCGTGGCTTCGATTGCGTCCAGGAGCCGAATGGTGGTGGGCGGGGTGAAGGGGATGGAGTTACGTACCGCCCAGTTGCTCTCCAACAGCGGTTGGGTGATCTCGTCGGTGGTGCTGCCCCAGTCGTAGGCGGGACGGCGTGCTCCGGGGACGACGAGCACCCGTCCCGGGCCGGTGTTCGCGTCCAGCCAGTCGGTGGCCTCCTGCCAGTATCGGGGTACTTCCCGTGCGCTTCCGGGGGTGGCGAGTCCGCCGACGATCGCCGGGCTGGCGACCGCCGCGACCGCTGCCATGGTCACGCCGGTGGTGATCCAGGCCCGCGCGACGGCCGGCTTGCGTCGCGCGGTGGGCGCGGTACGCGCTGCCCGCGCGACCAGGCTGACCAGGTGGGCCAATCCGAGCGCTAGCGGTAGACGGAGCAGGACGTCGAACTTGTGGGTGTTCCGCAGTGGTGCGCCGACCCCGTCGAGGAACTGTCGCCCTTCTCCGGCGAGGAGATTGGGGAGGTCGCTGACGTGTCCGAACCCGACCATTGCGGCGCCGAGCACCAGGCCGGTGACGAGGAAGCGGCGGTGTGGCATCCCGCGCCGGGAAAGCCCCAGTACTCCCAGGGCGGCGACGGCGAGCGTGGCGAGGATCAGCGTCAGCTCGTTGGCTAGCCGGGCGCCGCCGGGGATTGCCTGCTCAACCGGGGAGGCCAGGTACGCCAGCCAGTAGGACGCGCCGCGGAGCGTCGTCACGGCGTCGGTCACGCTGGTGGTGCTCTGGGCGGTTTCGATGTAGTCGAGGAACGGTGGGCTGTACCGCCCGAGAATGAGTAGTGGAACCAGCCACCAGGCAGTGGCCAGGGCCACCGCACCACACCAGGCGGCGATTGCACTGATCCGGCGGCGGATCGGCGCGAGGGTGGCGAGCCAGAGCAGAGCGAGCGGCACCACCGCGAACACGGCGGTCGCATTGACCCCGCCCGCACAGGCCACGGCGAGTGCTGACCCCGCGACTGCCCGACGCAGGGGTGCACCGTGGGCGAGGCCGACCAGGGGGATCAGCACCCACGGCGCCACCGCGCTGGGCCAGGATTCGACCGAGGACCAGCCGAGCTGGGTGAGGATCCGGGGCGACAGGGCGAAGGCGATACCAGCGATCATGCGTCCGGTGGGCGAGCCGATGCCGAGGCTGCCGGCCAGCCGCACCACGCCCAGGTAGGCGACGCAGAAGAGCAGCGCCCACCACAACCGTTGGACCACCCACGGTGCCAGGCCAAGCTCCGAACCCACCAGGAAGAACGGACCCATTGGCCAGAGGTACCCGTAGGCCTGGTTCTGTAGCTGGCCGAAGGCGCCGGCGGGGTCCCAGAGGTGCAGCGAGCGGAGCAGCCACCCGGCGGGATTGACGTTCAGATCGACCTTGGTGTCGGGGGCGATCAGCCCAGGTGCCTGTTGGAAGGCGAGGGCGGTGAGGACGACGCAGATGGCGAGGTGCCGGAATCCTTGGGCCAGCCGTCGGGGTCGATTCGGCTGCGTTCCGGCACCACTGGTCACCTCTGCACGCATGTCGCTCCTGTTCCGCCGGGCGGTACGGGTACCGGCAGCCGACGACGGTCGAGCGACGTAGCCGGGACCGGGGGTGGGCGGGGTGGCACCAACGAATGGTGTGACGAATGTGGATGGACGGCCACCCCCCACGGCGTGTAAGCGTGTGGCAGGCTGCCGAGCATGTCAATGCCAGAGGCTGGGGCTGTGGCACCTGCGGAACCCGCTGCGCCCGTGTCCGACGAGCCGAGAGCGTTCGTGCTGCAGTTTCGTCTGGACCGGGTCACAGCGGTGGCGGTAGCCCTCATCGTGGTGTCGGTGGCCTGGCGGGCCGGCCTCGCCACACGTGGCTGGTTCTCCCAGGACGAGTTCGTCATCGCCGCCCAGGCTCTTGATGCCCGGTTGGACGTGGATTTCCTGCTGCGAACCTTCAACAACCACCTGATGCCCGGCGGCCTGTTGACAGCGTGGCTGATGGTGCGGCTGGCCGGCTTCGCCACCTGGCCCTGGGTGCTGATGCTGGCGGTGGGGCAGGCGGCCGTGGGTGTCGCCGTCTATCGACTGCTGCGCGACCTGCTGCGGCCGGGCTGGGGTCTGCTGGTCCCGTTGGCTCTCTTTTTGTTCAGCCCGCTGACGCTGGAGGTGTCGTCGCTGTGGCTGGTCGGGCTGCTCCTGTTGCCGGTGCAGCTCGCCCTGGTCTTGGCGGTGCGGGCGCAGGTCCGGTACGTGCGCAGCGGTCGTCGCAGGCACCTCGCGATGGTCGCCCTGTGGCTGCTGTTCGGCCTGCTGTTCGACCCGAAGGCGCTGTTGATAGCGCCGCTGTTGTTCCTGCTGACAGTCTTCTTGTTCACCGACGGCTCGCCGTGGCGCAGCCTGGTTACGGCGCTGCGCCGGCACTGGCAGGCCTGGCTGTTGCTCACCGTGCTCTCCGGGGCCTACCTGGCGTTCTACCTGACCCGACCGGCTCGTGCGCTGGACCAGCTGACCTCGCCCGGTCAGGTTTTTACCTTCCTCGGTGACCTGGTCGGTGCGACCGTCGTGCCGGGCCTGCTTGGGGGTCCGTGGCGTTGGGTGTACGCCGGTGATGGGCCGCCGTTGGTGGATCCCTATCCGGTCGCGATGTGGCTGTCGTGGCTGGTGCTGGCGACACTGGTCGTGGTGACGGTCCGCCGGCGACCGTCGGCGGCGCGGGCCTGGCTGCTCCTGGCCTGCTACCTCGGCCTGGTCGCGGCACTCTTCGCGGTGACCCGCCTCGGTGGCGCGCTCGGTCCGATAGTGGGTACCGTCCCCCGCTTCGTGGCTGACGTGGTTCCGGTAGCCGCGATCTGCATCGGGGTGGCCCTGTTCGGGCTCCGCGAGGACAGCGAGGAGACCCGGTACGCCCCCGGACCGCTACCGGGGGGCCCGTGGGCGTTCGACTCCAGCGCGCTTGGTCGGGTTGCGATCGCCGCCCTGGTCGCGGTTGGGCTCGGAACGGTGTGGAGCACCGTGCAGTTCGGGGAGAACTGGAGCACCAAGCACGGCCGGGAATACCTCGCCACGACGCAGGCCGAACTTGCCGCCGCGCCAGCGGACACCGTCTTCCTGGACACGATCGTTCCCGACCGGGTCGTCGCCGGCTATTTCTGGCCGGACAACCTTCAGTCGCACTTCTTCCGGCCGGCGGAGCGCCGGCCGGAATTCGTCGAGGTGGCCGAGCTGCCGGTGACCTTCGATGCGGAGGGTCGAATCCGTCCGGTTCGGATCGAGGGAGTCAAGGTTCTGCCAGGCACGGTGCCCGACTGCGGGCATCTGGTGGAGAGCGGGCGAACGACCCGGATTCCGTTGGAAGTGCCGGTGGAGGAGTGGCCGTACGTGGTGGAGTTCGGCTACCTGAGCTCCGGCGACGCGACCGCGACCATGCGCCTGGGCGAGGCCACCCGGGAGATCCCGTTGCGGGGCGGACTCAATCAGCTGTACTTCCCGTTACTCGGTGCGGGGGACGCCGTCGAGGTCACCATCAGCACTCCGGACATCGCCGTCTGTACCAGGTTGATCACTGTCGGGCGGGTGGTGCCGGCGTCGTGAGTGGGTGACCGATCTGCCGACCGGGCCCGAGTGGCTCGAGATCGGTTCCTGTTGTACGCCGTCGCGGCGGTGGTGACGGTGGTGGTGCTCGCTCCACTGGTGGCGCCGGGCTACGTGTTGCGCTACGACATGGTGTTCGTGCCCCGACAGCCGCTGAACTGGGAACTCGTGGCACCAGCACAGGGCCTGCCGCGGGCGGTGCCGATCGACGCCGTGGTCTCGGTGCTCACCCAGCTCGTCCCGGGCTGGGTCGTGCAGCGAATTGCGCTCGGCGGGGTGATCCTGCTGGCGGCGGTCGGTGCCGGGCGCTTGGTGCCGACCGAACGGATCGGGGTTCGGCTACTCGCCGCGGTCGGTTACGCCTGGACGCCGTACCTGGCCGAGCGGTTGTTGATCGGGCAGTGGGGGCTGCTGGTCGGGTACGCCGCTCTGCCATGGCTGGTGCGGGCCGGGTTGGAGCTGCGGGCCGGGCGGGCCGGCGCGGTGCCCCGCGTGCTGCTCGCCGCCGCGCCGGCTGCGATAACCCCGACCGGGGGCCTGATCGCGTTCGGTGTGGTGTCGCTGCTCGCACCGCAGCGGGGGCGTTGGCGGGAGTCGACGGTCGCGGTGGTGGGGGTCGCCTTGCTCAACGCCCCGTGGGTGACCGCTGCCCTGGTCACTGAGGCGGGCGGAACCTCCGACCCGGCGGGGGTGGCGGCCTTCGCGGCCCGGGGCGAGAACTGGGCGGGTCCGCTGGCGGCGCTCCTGGGCACCGGGGGCATCTGGAGCGCTCAGGCCACTCCGGCGAGCCGAGCCCTGCCCTTGGTACCGCTGGTGACCCTGGTGCTGTTGGCCCTGGCCGGCGCCGGGTTCGCCCTGCTGCGGCGCCGGCTGCCGCCGGGTGCTTCGACTCGACTGTTGGTGCTGGCGGGGGCCGGGTTCCTGCTCGCTGTGCTTGGCGCGGTGCCGGGGACCGCTGACGTGCTGCGCTGGGCGGTGGCGCAGCTACCGGGGGCCGGGCTGCTTCGCGACGGGCAGAAGTTCCTGGCGCCGTACGCGTTGCTGCTGGTGGTGTGCGTGGCGCTGGGCGCCGAGCGGCTCGTGACCCGGGTGGAGCGGACGAACCGGGAGGTGGCGGGGGTGGTGCTGGGTGGCGTGTTGCTGTTGCCGGTCGCGGCTATGCCGGATCTCGCGTTTGGTGGCGCAGGTCGGTTGTGGCCGGTCAGCTATCCGGCGGACTGGCAGGTGGTGGCGGGGCGACTGGCCGACGATCCCGGCGGGGAGGTCTTGGTGCTGCCATTGAGCGGCTACCGCGCGTACCCGTGGAATGCCGGGCGGACCGTCCTGGACCCGGCCCCTCGCTATCTACCGGCGACGGTATTGATTGATGACACGCTCCGGGTTGGTGATGTCGCGGTGACCGGCGAGAACATGCGCCTGCGGGAGGTCCGGCACCTGCTCGGGGCGGGACGGCCGGCGGTGGAGACGGGGGTGCGCTGGGTGCTGGTGCAGCAACACCGCGCGGATCAGGTGGATCCGGCTACCCTCACCGGCCTTGAGGTGGTGCACCAGGGGACGTTCCTGGCCCTCTATCGCAACCCAGTCGTACCGCCGAGCTCAGTGGTGGTGTCGCCGGCTCGGTGGGCGGTGGTGGTGGCGTTTGCTATCGCCGTTGCAGTGGTGGTCGCCGCCATGTTTCGGCGCTACGCCAGCGGGCTACTGCGTGGTAACCTCCGCTCCGAGGTTCAGACATTGGAGGATTGGCATGCGTAAAGCCCTGACCTTGGTCGTATCCGGCCTGGTGGCGGCGGTGCTCGGGATCCTTTCTCTCGGCGGGTTGGCGGCCGCGACAACCGCCACCGAGGAGGAGGCGGTTGCCAAGGCTCAAGAGCTGATCGAAAAGGCCAAGCAGGCCAACGAGCCGGACCCCTACACACCCGAGATCTACGGCAGCAGGTAGGACGGGGCGCCCCGTGACCGGGTCTGGCGGGGCGACTCCGCACTCTCCAGGAGGGTGGCGAAGCGGCTTCCGGCTGCCGGCCAGGTAAAGCTCGCCGCGTGCTCCTGGGCTGCCGCACCCAGCTGTTGCCGTAGTTCGGGGTCGTGTAGCAGGGTTCGCACCTTCGCCAGGTAGTCGTCTACGTCGTCGGCGAGAAGCCCCGTTTGGCCGTCTACCACCGCCTCGCCCACGCCGCCCGCGCTCCGGAACGCGACCGTCGGGGTACCCGCCGATCCCGCCTCCACGATGGTCAGTCCCCAGCCTTCCTTCAGGGACGGAGTCAGTGCCACCCAGGCCGACGCGAGGAGGGCCGCCTTCTCCTGCTCTGTCACGAACCCCCGGAACTCCACTCGGTCGGTGATGCCCAACTCGTTGGCGACCTCGCGGAGTCGCCCTTCCCACCAGCCCTGGCCGGCGACGACCAGCCGCAACTTCGGTAGCTCCTCGGCGAGAGTCGCGACGGCCCGCAATGCCACCTCGACGCGCTTGTGCGGGACCAGTCGGTTCAGCGTGACGAGCAGTGGGGAGGACGCGCGTTTCGCGTCGGTGTCCGGGAGCGGCGGGGTGCCGTTGTGCACCACGGAAACCTGTTTCGCCGGTACGCCGAGCTGGATCAGCTCCTGGCGGGTGGCTTCGGAGACCGTGACGTGGTGGCAGTGCCGGTAGACGCGTATGGCAAATGATGACTCCACCCACCAGCCAAGTCGAGCCGCCCATGCTGGAAGCACCACACCCCATTGTTCTCGGTGAATGTGGTGGATCAGCTTGACAATCGGTCGTCGGGACCAAAGTGGTGCCATGAATGGCAAGCCGTTGCAGACGTCCACGAGTGCGTTCGGTCGGCCGCCGCGCCGGCGGGACAGGGGGCCGAAACCGAGCGCGCCGGCGAGATAGTAGAACGCGGCCCACAGGTACACAGTGTGGCGTCCACCCCGTCTGACCAGCCGGATGCCGTCATTATTGACCTCGTCGGGGGGGCCCTGGCGATGCGCGGCACAGAACAGTGTGGCCCGGAAGCCGCGTGTCACCAGTTCTGCGGCGATCCGCTCGACGTATACCTCGGATCCACCACCTTCGGGGTTCCGGGTATCCCGCCAGTTGAGGAACAGCACATGGCCAGCGGTGGCGGAAAAGCGCTCCACGTGATCCCTACTCTCGAGTAATTTAGCGTCACACTAAAGCTCGAAAGTCGACACGGCAATGCCTGTACGAAATATATGCGTCAATGTGGTGGATTGACCGTCGGTGCTCTGCTCTCGGGTTGGGCAGTGGCCGGTCGAGGGTGACGGCGGGCGCCGAGCGCCTGGATCGGGCGTTCGATGCCGTAGTAGCTCGCCGTCGCGAACGCCAGCCCACCCGCCATCGTCAGGGCGAAGGTTTCGAGGAGGCCGCCGGTGAACAGTGGGCGGTCCGCCGCTAAATAGATCATTTCGATCACCAGCGGATGCCAGAGGAACAGCCCGTACGAGACGAGGCCGAGCCAGCGGGCGGAGGTGCTGCCGAAGGCCTTGTGGACGCCGGTCTTCTGCTCGCCGAACGCTACCGGAATCATGATCAAACTTGCGACCGCGAGATAGAGGGTGAGCTTCACGGCGAACTCCGCAGCGGTCGGCTCGGCGAGGTCGAGCGGGCCGGCGATGGGTGTCGTCGCGATCGCCAGCAGACCCGCGGCCGCGGCCCAGCAGGCGACTGGCGCCGCGGCGAGGTCGTCGAGGACGCGCAGAACGGCCGGACCCGTCCTGGTCTGTAGGGCGACATGCGCCACCGCCAGGACGATGCCGCCGCAGAACCAGGCCGCGTACGAGGGGAGCCACATAGTGTGGACGGCGGTGTTGATGACGCCAAGCCCCATCAGGATGAGCCATCCCGCAGTCACCAGCACGCCGCCGGCGGCGATCGCCAGGGTGCGGACCGGACGCCAGGTCCGGCCTACCGCGAACACTGCGACCAGCGGTAGGACCAGGTAGAACATGACCTCGGTGGCGAGGCTCCAGGTCTGACCGAGGCCCGCGCGAAGCTGATCGCGTTGATAGATCTGGGTGAAGGTCAGGTGGCGGAGCCAGTCACCGGCCGAGGCTGGTCGGTTCTGTGGCAAAACGATGAGGCAGACCAAGACCGTGAGCCAGTAGGCCGGCAGGATCCGCAGGGCACGCCGCCAGAAGTACCGGCGAACACCAGGTCGGGGAAGCCCGGTGGCGGCGCTCAACGCCCAGGGCCGGAAGAGTAGAAATCCGGAGAGTACGAAGAAGACGGCGACTCCGACGTCCATCCGCGCCAACCAGGTGCCCCACTGGCTGTTCATGCTCACGCCGGTGGTGAACCCGACGTGGTGGGCGACGACCGCTACCGAGCCGATCGCGCGGAGCGCATCCAGGGCAGGCAGGCGGCCGGTGATCGACGGATGTGGGGGGCTCGGGGGAACGGTTGTGGACATCTAGACATCCAGGGGGTTCGCTTTAATGTTGACTGGGGAGTAACCTCCCGCCATGTTATGGATCGATTGCCCCGGGCGACAGGCCGTAGGGCGGCAGGCATTACAGGAGGACGAGTGAAGCTTCGGTTGAGTGCCGCGCTCTTCGGGCTCGGCGTCTTGTTGCTGGTCTTCGCGGTCGGGCTGCCTCTCTACGTCGCCCCCGCCATAACCAAGCTCCCCTACGACCTCAAACCAACGACGTTGATCGCGGAAGCGAACAACGCCCGCTTCCTGCAGATCACGGCCGACAGTGAAACAGTCACCGTCGAAGTTCCGCGAGCTACCCTGCGGTCCACGATCGAGGTGCTTCCCCAGCCCGGTGAGACCAAGGATCGGCTCCCCGAGCCGCTCAAGGGCGATGCAGTGATCTGGGATGTCTACCAGACCGTCGTACGGAGTGACACTGAGGACCCGATCACCGCGTACAGCACGCAGCTCGCCCTCTATCGCGTCTCTGGTAGTGCCGCCCCCTGGGATGACCAGTGGCTTAAGCAGGACGACAGCGAGGGGACCCCGACGGGCAACGTCGAATACTCCGGGCTGACCTACAAGTTCCCGTTCGGCGCGAAGAAGAAGGACTACCCGGTCTTCGACCGCGACCTCAAGGAGGCGCTCCCGGCGACCTTCGTCGGCACCGAGACCGTCGAGGGAATCGACGTCTACCGCTACGAGCAGCGGATCGAGGACCGGGTGCTGGACACCTCGGAGGAGAGCCTTCAGGTGCTGCTGAGCACCTTCGCCCCCGGCTCCACGACCGGCGAGATCGTCTACAACAACACCCGGACCTACTGGGTCGATCCGGTAACTGGCGCGTACGTCGACGTGCGTGAGCAACAGCGAAAGGAGCTGCGTCCGGACGTTGGACCCTCCACCGTCCTGCTCGATGCTGACTTCAACTACACGGACGACACGGTTAAGAACAGTGTGGAGACGGTTAAGACCAACCGCCTCAAGATTGGCCTGGCCCGGCTCTGGGGCCCGATCGCCGCAGGTGTCCTCGGACTGATCGCCCTCGCCGTCGGCCTCCGGCTGTTCTTCCAAACCGGGGGCACCGCAGGGCGGCACTCCGCCGAAGCGTCAGTCGCCGGCGGTGCGGCAACTGACAAAGCGGATGAGGATCCGAAGTAGCGGCGTGGATGGTTAACCCCGGGGGGTAGGGGCGGGTCGTGCCCGCCCCTACCCGGGCCCTTGCCCCGCCGGTCCGGCTGCCCTACCTGGACTGATTCGCTGCCCAGCCCCGGGTTGCGCCACCACGATCACGCGGGCAGCGGTCCGGCCTCAGATTCGGGCCAGCGCCCGACGTAACGGGTCCAGGCCGAGTGAGCCCAGATCGAGCGCCTGCCGGTGGAACTCCCGGAGGTCGAAATCCGCTCCCTTGCGAGCCTTGGCATCGGCCCGAGCCTGCAGCCAGATTCGCTCACCAACCTTGTAGGACGGTGCCTGCCCGGGCCAGCCCAGATAGCGGTTCAGCTCGAACCGGAGGACCTCATCCGGCATCCGGCAGTGCGCCCGCATGAACTCCCAGCCCAACTCCGGCGTCCAGCGTTCACCCGGATGGAAGCCGAACGGGTTGTCGGCCGGGATCTCCAGCTCCAGGTGCATCCCGATGTCGACGATCACCCGGGCGGCACGGAGCGCCTGACCGTCGAGCATGCCCAGCCGGTCGCCCGGGTCCTCGAGGTAGCCTAGTTCCTCCATGAGCCGTTCGGCGTAGAGGGCCCAACCCTCGCCGTGCCCGGAAACCCAGCAGAGCAGCCGCTGCCAGCGGTTCAGCGTCTCCGCCCGGAGCACCGTCTGGGCAACCTGAAGGTGGTGGCCCGGAACGCCCTCGTGGTAGACGGTGGTGACCTCGCGCCAGGTGGAGAAGTTGTCGATGCCCTGCGGCACCGCCCACCACATCCGACCGGGACGGGAGAAGTCCTCACTCGGGCCGGTGTAGTAGATCGCGCCGTCACTCGTCGGTGCCAGGCAACACTCGATCTGGTGGACCTGCTCCGGGATGTCGAAGTGAGTGCCGTGCAGCTCGCTGACCGCCTTGTCGGCGAGTTCCTGCATCCAGTTCCGGAACGCCTCCTTGCCCCGGATGGTTCGGGCCGGATCCGCGTCCAGGGCGGCCACCGCCTCGTCAACGGTGGCGCCGGGGCCGACAATCCGGCCGGCGACCGCTCGCATCTCCCGTTCGAGTCGGGCCAGCTCCTCGAACCCCCAGGCGTACGTCTCGTCCAGGTCGACCCGGGCACCGAGAAAGTACTGCGAGGCCAGCTCGTAGTGTGCGCGGCCGGCGGCCTGCTTCGCCCTGCCCTGCGGGGCCAGTTCGGTACGGAGGAACCGGCCGAACTCGGCGGTCGCCGCAGTGGCGGACGTGGCACCCCGACGCAGCTCGGCGCCGAGTGCGCCGCCCGCGCCCAGCCGCTCCGCTAGCCCATGGAAGAAGTTATCCCCGTCCGGGTCCACCCAGGTGTCACACTGCTTGGCTACCTCGAGTAGCTGGGCGCGCGCGCTGGACTGGCCGGCCGCAGCCGCTTCGCGCAGCGTGGTCTGGTACTGCCCGAGTGCTTCGGCGAAGTGGTTGAGCCGCGCGGCAATGTTGGCCTGGGCCTCCTCGCCCTCGGTCGGCATCAGGTCAAACACGGAGCGGAGTTCGTGCAGTCCGCTGGTGATGACGTTGACTCCCCGGCCCACCTCTCCCGCCGTATAACGGGCGAGCTCCAGGCTGAGCCGCTCCTGCATGGCCTCCTTCGCGGTCTGCTCCGGCGGCGACTGCGGCTCCACACCGTCGAGGTCGGCGAGGGTTCGGCGGGTCAGGTCGGCGCGGGCGGCGTAGCCGTCCGGCGAGAGGTCGTCGAGGCGGTCGTCGTGGCCGGTGATGCCGACGTAGGTGGCGCCGGTCGGGCTCAGTGCGGCCCACTCCGCCACGTACCGGTTCGCAATGTCGTCGATTCGTCCCACGATCTAGACCCTACGTGATCGTGAAGTCGGAATGCGCCTGTGAGTTCGGCGGATTTCGGGGTGCCCCCGAGACCCTGGTCGCCGGCCGGGAGGCCCCTGTGACTACCGACACGGCGTCTGAAAATCACCAGACTTTCCCGCGTACGGCCGGCAGAGTGTCAGGGGTGACAGTCGAGTCCGCCCCTCACCGGGCTGCACTGCGGAGCTGGCTGCCCGGGTACCTCGCGTTGGCCGCGATCTGGGGTTCCAGCTTTCTGTTCATCAAGATCGGAGTACGGGAGCTGCATCCCGTGCACCTGACCCTCTACCGGGTCGGCGGCGGCGCGTTAACGCTGCTGATCCTGCTGGCGGTGCTGCGCGACCGACTGCCTCGCGAGCCGCGGGTCTGGGGCCATCTGGTCGTCACCGGTGGGATCGGCGTGGCGCTTCCGTTCACCCTGTTCGGTTACGGCGGGGAGCGGGTCGAGTCCATGCTCTCCGGGATCTGGAATGCCACCACACCGCTGGTCGTGCTCCCCATGGCGGTGCTGGTCTTCCGCACCGAACGGCTGACCACCGCCCGGGCCGTCGGGCTCGGGCTGGGCTTCGTCGGCGTACTGGTGGTGCTTGGGGTGTGGCAGGGGGCGGGTGGCGCGCACTTCGTCGGACAGCTGATGTGCTTCGGCGCCGCGGCCTGCTACGGGGTGACCATCCCGTACCAGAAGAAGTTCGTCGCGGGCCGCTCCTACTCCGGGCTGGCCCTGTCGGCGGCGCAGCTGTTGATGGCGTTGGTGCTGCTCACCATCGTCACCCCGTTCGTGGCGGGTGCCCCGCCGACGCCGGCCGCTCTCTCCGGCTCGGTCCTGGCCAGCATGGTGGCCCTCGGCGCACTCGGTACCGGGCTGGCCTTCCTGATCCACTTCCGTAACATCCGGGTCGCCGGTGCGAGTACCGCGGCGACGGTGACCTACCTGATCCCCGTCTTCGCGGTGCTGGCCGGTGCGCTGGTGCTCGACGAGCGGCTGACCTGGCACCAACCGGTCGGTGCGGTGGTGGTCCTGCTCGGTGTCGCCGTCACCCAGGGCCTGATCGGCCCCCGCCGTCGGCCGCGCGCCGCCGCGCTACCAGCCTCGGTAGCCGGAACCTCGGCCTCGGCGGCGGGAGCTTCGGCTTCGGCGGCGGGTGTACCGGCCACCGCCGGTCAGGAGCGGCTTGCGGCCCACGCCACCAGCCGCTCCGCCGGCCAGGTATTGACCACCCGGTCGGCGGGGACGCCGCAGCGGGCGGCGCGTTCGCAGCCGAACCGTTGCCAGTCGAGCTGACCGGGAGCGTGCGCGTCGGTATTGATCGCGAACTGGCAGCCGGCCTCCAGCGCCCGCCGAATCAGGCGTTTCGGCGGGTCCTGCCGCTCCGGCCGGGAGTTGACCTCGACCACGACGTCCCGCTCCGCGCAGGCCGCGAAGACGGCGTCCGCGTCGAAGTCGCTCTCCCCCCGGGTGCGCCGCCGGTGCCCCCGGTCGCCCGGCCCGGTCACGCCCGCCGGTCGGCTGGAGACCATCCGGCCGGTGCAGTGCCCGAGGATGTCCAGGTGCGGGTTCGCGATCGCGGTGAGCATCCGACGGGTCATCCGCCCCCGTTCGTCCGAGAGGTTGCTGTGCACCGAGCCCACCACCACGTCGAGCTGGGCGAGTAGCTCCTCGTCCTGGTCCAGCGTGCCGTCGGCGAGGATGTCCACCTCGATGCCGGTGAGGATCCGGAACCCCGCCGGTAACGCCTCGTTCAGCTGCGCCACCTGCTCCAACTGGCGGCGCAGCCGGTCGGCGGTGAGCCCGCGCGCCACCTTCAGCCGAGGCGAGTGGTCGGTGAGCACCAGATACTCATGGCCCAGCTCGACCGCGGCCAACGCCATCTCCTCGATTGAGGAGCCGCCGTCGGACCAGTCCGAATGGGTGTGGCAGTCGCCGCGTAGCGCCGTCCGTAGCGCGGTCGCCTCAGCGTCCAGGTCGGTGCCCTCGGTCGCCGCCAGCCGACGCAGGTAGACCGGCTCCTCGCCCGCCAGCGACTCGGCCACGCAGCGGGCGGTGACCGCGCCCACCCCGGACAGGTCGGTGAGCTTGCCGGCCCGGGCCAGCTCGGCGACCTCCGCGGTGGGCAGGGCGGCCACGGCCTTCGCCGCCGACCGGAACGCGCGCACCCGATAGGTGGCCTCGTTGGCCCGCTCCAGCAGAAACGCTATCCGGCGTAGGTCAGCGACGGGATCTCGGGCGGTCATTCCTGCAACCTAGCGGCTGCGGCCAGGACACTCACGGCTCCTTCGGGCAACCGTGTCGGCGTTGCCAGTCCGCCACCTCCACGGTGGGCGACCGGCTGACCCCGCGTCGCCACGCGTCCAGGTAGGGCGCCGGCCACACCACCCCCCGCCGGATCCACCAGCCGTCCTTCCCCGGACACGGCGGTGAGATGCCGAAGTGCAGATGACACACGCTGTTCGCGTTGCCGGTCCGGCCGACGGTGCCGAGTTGCTGCCCAGCAACGACGCGTACGCCTGGATCGACGTCGGCCGCGACCTCGGACAGGTGGGAACCGTAGTAGCGCACCCCGTCATCGCCCAGCACCGCCACCGACAGGCCGCCGTTGAACGGACCGCGGGGACCGCCCGGGTCGAAGCGGTCCACCCGGCTCACCTCCAGCACCGAGCCGTCCGTCACCGCCACCACCGGCACACCGCAGTCGGCGAAGATGTCCGTGGCGGGGTAGGCCGAGTGGGTCGGACGGTATGAGGCGTCGCCGGCCCGTACCGGGAAGACGTGCCGGACCTCGGCGGGCGGCGGCTGTGGTGGGGTCGCCGAGGCGCTCGGCGGAGCCGCTGTTGCCGTTGGAGCCGAGCTGGTTGACGGGAAGGTGGGGGCCGGATCCGTGGTGGCCGGGCGACTGGCCGTGCCGGTGTCCACCCCGGGGCGGTCCATCGCGCAGCTCGCGGTGAGCAGCGCGGCGAGCAGGAGCAGCAGGGGATACGCCGGGCGGCGTCCGGTCAACGGCGCAGGCATCCGGCCATCCTGACAGACCAGTACGGTGGGAAGGAAAAGCCGGGGGAGGAGGCGATCATGACCGACCCGTACGACACGGGCCGCCCCCGAGATCCGTCGGGGCTCTTTCCCGCCGGGCCGCCGGCGCGGCCCACCTACCGCGAACCTCACCCGATCGACGGCATCGCGGTGCTCCTCGGCGGTGTTGTCGCCACCACCTGGTTGCTGCTCTTTGGGCTGCTCGGCACCGGCGTGCGGGGATACGCCTGGTGGACGGTGGTCGCCGGTGGCTTCGCCTGGCTGGTGGCGCTGCTGTTAGTGCGCCATGGCGACCGGGGAGTCGCCACCGGGGTCGCGATCGTCGTCGGTGGTGGGTGGAGTATCGCGGCGGTGGTCGTTGCGAGCCGCTGGATGGCCAGCGGAGACTGGCCCCTCTGGTAGGGACCGGCCACCCGGTCTACTGACTTCCCCTCGGCGGCTTCGATCAGCGCGGCGGCGTTTGTTGGCCGTCCGTCGGGGCGTTGGCCGTTCGCCCGCCGACCCCACCGGCTAACGTGCACGCGTAAGACCGTCTGCGCGTCCTGGGCGAGCGAGCAGGTGGAGCTGGCGGGCTGGTCACGCCGTAGCTGGGCTGGTCACGCCGCAACCGGCCGGTCATCGGTGGCCGGGTCGGCCACCGATGACGCGAAGCCGCGGACGGTCGAAGGGTTTCGGGGTAAGGCCGAGGAAGTTTGGGGGAACCGTGTCGTACTTTGCTGCGGCCGTGGTGCGGGACGAGAGTGGCTGGACCGCCGCCGAGGTGAACCTCCGTGGCGCCGTTGATGTGGACGGCGTCGCCGACCGGTTGCGCGACGTCGACCCCGGTGCCGACCTGTCGCTGCTCTTCGTCGAGGCCGAGGACGAGTACCTGGTGATCCTTCGTCTCGATGCGGGTGAGGACCTGCGGGTTTTCGGCTCGGATTCGGCGTACGCCGAGGAGACCCAGCTGGGCGCGCTGCTGGTCGGGGACCTCAAGACGTCGGTGTCCGGGCTGGACGGGACCGAGGAACGCCGTGCCGTCGGCGGTGACCTGGAGAGCGAGCAACCCGCCGCGGATCCGGAGGCGGACCCGGTCGGGGACGCTGACCTCCTCGCTGACCTCGGGGTATCCGGTCCAAGACTGATCGCGCTCTGCGGTCACGAGGGGATGCTCCCGGCGGATGTCACCACCGAGACGTGCACGGTGTTGGGCTGCGCCGACGAGGTCGAGGAACTGCGTGAGGTGTGAGGCTGTCGGCGTCGGCGAGGGCGAGGGCCGAACCGGCGTGGGGGGCGCCGACCGCCGGCAGCGCCACGAACAGTGGATGCGGCGGGCGTTGGAAGTCGCGGTAGCCGGGGCGGAGGCCACTGCCGCTGCCGCTGCCGACACTCCGGTCCCCGCCGCTGACGACATCCCGGTCGGTGCGGTGCTCCTCGGTCCGGACGGGGCCGAGCTGGCCATCGGCCGCAACGAGCGGGAGCTGACCGGGGATCCGACCGCCCACGCCGAGGTGCTGGCGCTCCGCCGGGCCGCCGGCCGGCTCGGCCGTTGGCGGCTCGACGGGTGCACCCTGGTGGTAACGCTGGAGCCGTGCACGATGTGCGCCGGGGCGCTGGTGCTGGCCCGGGTTTCCACGGTGGTGTTCGGGGCGTGGGAGCCGAAGACCGGCGCGGCCGGCTCGCTCTGGGACGTGCTGCGCGACCGCCGACTGAACCACCGCCCCGAGGTCTACGGCGGCGTCTTGGAAACAGAGACGGCGGCGGTCCTACGCGCCTTCTTCCGGTAGGACCGCCGGTCGGCTCGTCCCGGGACCCGGCCGAGCGTGTTGATCAGGCGACGATGGTGTCCAGGGCGATCTCCACCATCTGGCTGAACGTCTGCTCCCGCTCCTGCGAGGTGGTCTTCTCCCCGGTGCGGATGTGATCGCTGACCGTCAGGATGGTCAGCGCGCGGGCCCGAAACCGGGCGGCGATGGTGTAGAGCGCGGCCGACTCCATCTCGACCGCCAGCACGCCGTACTCGGCGAGCGAGTCGTAGAGGTCCGGCCGGTCGGTGTAGAAGGCGTCCGCCGCCAGAACCGGCCCGACCCGCATGGTGACGCCCCGCCGTTCGGCCACCTCCACCGAGGTACGCAGCAGCCCGAAGTCGGCCACCGGCGCGTAGTCGATCAGCCCGTCGAAACGCACGCGGTTTATGTTCGAATCGGTGGAGGAACCGATCGCGGCCACCACGTCGCGGAGCTGAAGGTCCTCGGTCAGGGCGCCGCAGGAGCCGACCCGGATCAGCGACCGGACGCCGTACTCGTTGATCAGCTCATGGGCGTAGATCGAGGCGGACGGCATCCCCATGCCGGAACCCTGGACCGATACGTCAACCCCGTTCCAGCGGCCGGTGAAGCCGAACATCCCGCGGACGGTCGAGTAGCACTGCGCGCCCTCAAGGTAGGTCTCCGCGATCCACTTGGCCCGGAGCGGGTCACCCGGCATCAGGACCCGCTCGGCGATCTCTCCCGGCTTCGCGCCGATGTGCGTACTCATGGCAGGGATTCTGCCAGCCCACGCCCGGCGCCGTACCGGTTGGGCTTTCGGTCGGGCGGTCCTGTAGCCTACTCGGCGGTGGCGTGTCCGAGTGGCCTAAGGAGCACGCCTCGAAAGCGTGTGAGGGTTTACGCCCTCCGCGGGTTCAAATCCCGCCGCCACCGCTCCTGAACAGCGAGGACGCCCGGTCGATCCGTGAGGATCGCACCGGGCGTTCCGCTATCTCGAGATCGTTGGGCTCGGTTGTGATGTCAGGGCCGGCGGGCCACTACCGCGCCGTTCGCGCCGGGCGCGTCGAAGGCCACGACCCGGGCGTCAACGAAACCGGCGTCGCCGAGCCAGCTGATGTACTCGGCCCCGGAGTAGTTCTTGCCGCCCTCGGTTTCGACGAGCATGTTCATCCCCATCAGGGCGGCCGCCGGCGGGCCGGTGCGCTCGTCGTTGAGGAGTAGTTCGGAGATGACGATCGCGCCACCGGAGGGCAGCGCGGCGTGGCACCGGGCCAGTAGTGCCCGGTTGGTCGCTTCGTCCCAGTCGTGCAGGATCATGCTGAGCAGGACTACGTCGTGTCCGTCCGGCAGCGCCGGGTCGGCGCGGAAGTCGCCGGCGACCACGCCGATTCGACCGGTCAGGCCCGCTTCGGCGATCCGCTCCTCGGCCCGGGTGCAGACGTGCGGCAGATCCAGGATCGTCGCCTGGAGTTGCGGCAGTCGCTGGCAGAGCTCGATCGGGAAGGCCCCGGCACCACCGCCGACGTCGAGCAGCCGGCGGTGCGCGCCGAAGTCGTACGCCTCAGTCAAGGCGCGCGCGGTGAAGCGGGAGGTGGAGAACATGGCGTCCCAGAACTCCGCCACCATTTCCGGGTCTGTGGTGTCGAACATGGACTGCTGCTGTTGCGGGTCCCAGGTCAGCGGGCGGTTACTACGCAGCGCCTCGCCGATCCGGTGCCAGGGCAGGTAGGTGCGCAGGTCGGAGTAGCGGATCTGGGCGCCGAAGTAGTACGGCCGCCCCTCGACCAGGAACTGTTCGGCCAGCTCGGAGTTGCGGTAGCCGGCGTCAGCCTTCTCCAGTAGCCCCAGGGACGCGCTTGCGGCCAGCAACAGGTCGGTCGGACGTTCGTCCATCCCGAACTCGGCGGCGGCTTCAGTCACGGTGATGGTCCGTCCGCCGGCCAGGCGGGTGAACAGTCCGAACTCGACACCAACGGCGAGGGTCTTGAAGCCCCAGACTCCGGCTACGAGCTGCATCAGCGGGGTGGGAGTGATCATTAGTAGATAAGAGCACAAAGTGGTTCATGGACGTGGGCCGGCACCGGCGGCGGCGCGCGAGATCGGCGAGGTGGCGGAGGTGCGTCACGCTAGGAGCATGATTCGATTCGTCCTGAACGTGCTGTGGCTTATCTTCGGCGGCGGAATCGTGCTGGCCTTTGGCTACTTCGTCGCCGCGGTGATCTGCTTCGTCCTCGTCATCACCATCCCGTTCGGGGTCGCCTCGCTGCGGCTGGCCTCGTACTCGCTGTGGCCCTTCGGCCGGACCCTGGTCACCAAGCCGGGGGCCGGCGTCGCCTCCGGGCTGGCGAACGTGCTCTGGGTACTGTTGGCCGGCTGGTGGCTGGCGTTGTCGCACCTGATCGCCGGGGTGTCCCTCTGCGTCACGATCATCGGCATTCCGTTCGGCATCGCCAACTTCAAGCTCGTACCGGCGGCATTCTGGCCACTCGGCCAGGAAGTCATCGAGGTCCGCTGAACCGAAACCCACCTGGCCCGAGGCGCTGGCTGCCTGTGGTTTCTCGCCGTTCCCACTCCTCGACCAACTCGTCCCAATAGTCGATCCCCAACCCCCGACGCCCGTGCGCCAGCCAGCCGGCGGTGTTCCGCTCCACGTGCAGCCCGAGCTCGGCGAAGAGGTCAACCCATGAGCCCGGCTCCACCCCCACCTCGACCAGGGCGGCGTTGATCGGCCACTGCCCACGCGGCCCATCGAACACCGAGTCGAAGCGCGGCCCCCAGGACCGCAGGCCGCCGAGCCACACCGCCGCTGCCTGGTAGCCACCGCCGCCGGTGAACTCCGCCTCGACGTACGCCACCGGCCCCTGCCGCGACCAGTCGACCAGGGTCTCGGTCAGCGCGGTGGAAAACACCAGCGTGAACGGGCGCTCCGGGGTGTGCTCCTCGACGGCGTAGTCGGGCGGCGCCCCGGCCAGCTCCTCGACCAGTTGCGAGGTCACCGGCAGGAGGGCGAAGTCCTGGCGTAGGTCGCCGAGGACCGCGTGATCCAGCCCGCGGGTTGCTCCGTGTAGCAACCCGGCGTCCGCGATGATCGCGCTGAGCTGGTAACTCATGCGTCCACAGGCTGTGGATGAGACATGTGTACGAAGAGCCCGGCCGGCTTCGCCTCTGTTGCTTGCCCGCTGTGCTGCACGCCCTCAGTATCCCTGCTCAGCTAGGGGCGGGCCGGGACACGACCCACCACGTGGCGGTCGCCAGGACCGCGACCAGGCCGCTGAAGATGAAGGGTGCTTCGATTCCGACTGTTGCCGTGAGGACACCGCCGAGCAGCGCGCCGCCGGCGGCGGCGCTGAAGCTGAGGGTGCGGCCGGCCGCAATCGTACGGCCGAGTAGCTCTCGTGGCACCAGCCGTTGACGTAGCGACACGACCGTGACGTTGAGCACCGCGAACGATCCGCTCGTGACCACGATGACGAGGATCGCCGCCCACAACTGGGTGGTCACGGCGAGTATCGCCGGGATGCCGGCGGTGATCGCCAGTGAGCAGGTGAGAGTCATGCGGTGCCGGCGACCCGCGACGAGCCGGTCAACGACGGACGAGCCGAGCAGGCCGCCGAGGGCGCCAGCGGCGAGCAGGATTCCGAAACCGGTCGCGCCGATGCTGAGGGGGCCCTCCGCGTAGAGCACCAGGATCGCGAACCAGGCGCTGTCGGCGGCGGCGACCGCGGCGGTGACCAACGCGAGTGTGCGCAGCACCCGCTGGCCTGCTAGCCAGCGTAGACCTGCCATCACACCCGGGCTGGCCTGCTTCGGCGCGTCCTGCGGTGGCCGGGCGGCGATGCTGATCGGCAGTGTCAGCAGGAGCATGACGGCCAGGGCGAGAGATGCCCCGTTCGCCGCGAAGGGCAGGGCGGCGCCGGCTACGAAGAGCGCGGCGCCGACCGGCGGGCCGACGAACTCGTTGCCGACGATCTCGCCGGCGACCAGTCTTCCGTTGGCGCGCTCGAGTAGCCGCTCGGGTACCAGGCCGGGAAGTGCTGTCTGCGCGGCCGTGTCGCGTACCGTCTCCCCGACCCCGAGCAGGAAGCTGGCCAGCAGGACCAGCGGCAGCGACACCCAGCCCATCGCCACGGCAACCACCAGGACGCCCAGGACGACCACCCGGGCGATATCAGCCTGGGCGAGCAGCGCGCGGGCGCCGCGGCGGTCGGCCAGCGACCCAGCGAGGAGGCCGGTCACCAGCCACGGCAGGGACTGGGCCGCGGCTACCGCGGCCACCGCGACCGGATTGGCGGTCAGCGACGCGGCGAGCAGGGGGAAAGCTGCCAGTCGGATGCCGTCACCGACGTTGGCGAGGGTCGAGGCGCTCCAGAAGGTCCAGAAGGGCCGGCCCAACGGAACAGAACTCGTGACCATGACGGGCATCATTGCATCACCAGCGCCGCCGTTGGGGGCGCTGGATTGGCCCCTCCACCCTCATCTCCTGGTTGACGTGGGTCATGCGGAGCAACGTATCCGCTACCGGGCCCCCTCGGAGGCTCGGCGTACTCGCGCTACCCGGCGCAGCCAGGTACATCGCCGGAGCAGTTGTCCGGCCGATTCTTGACCACGACGGTGCCGGTGGCGGTGTTCAGGTTCACCGTGCCGCCCGCCTCGTTGTAGATGCCACCACCGTCGTCACCGACGATATTTTTGGTGACCTTGGTGCTGAAGAGGGTCACGGTTCCGATGGTTTCGTTGTAAATGCCGCCGCCCTGGCTGCCGGCCTGGTTGCCGAAGATCTTCGTGTTCCGTAGCACCAGGTCGGAGAGGTTGTAGATGCCGCCGCCTTCGATGCTGGCATTGTTGTTCTTGATGATGCTGTCTTCAACGACAGCGGAGGCGCCGTCGTCTACCCCCAGGCCGCCGGCGATCGCAATCAGGGACACGTTGTCGGCGATGGTGGCCGATTTCAGCGTTACCTCTGTGCCCAGGCCCGCGAGGATGCCGCCGACCACTTCCGTGGCGATGTTGTTCGTAACGCTACTATCCGCGATAGCGGCGCTGCCACTTTCGATGAAAAGGCCACCGGTGGCTTCCCGGGCGCGATTTTTGGCGATGCTGGTGTGTTCGATCTGAACAGTTCCCGTACTGCTGATTCCGGCTCCCACCACGGCGGTGTTGGCGTGGATGTCGGACTTACTGATGCTGATTAGGCCGGAGTTCCTGATGCCTCCTCCGGAAGGGGCGGCGGTATTGCGGCCGAACGTGGAGGAGCGGAGGTGGGTGGTGCCATTGTTGGCGATGCCGCCCCCCGCGGCGCTGGCGATGTTGCGGGTGATGGTGCTGTGATTAGTGGTCAATGCCCCACCCGCGTCCACCAGTATGCCGGCTCCGTCGCCGGCAGCGCCGGTGGTCTGGCCGCCGGTGACCGTCAGCTGGTTGAGGGTGAGGTTGCCGCCGGTGTTGACGGTGAGGATGCGGAACTGGTCAGCCGCGGCGGCGCGTTCGATGGTGGTGTTCTTAGTCCCGTTGAGGGTGATCGGGCTGGTGATGGCGGGCAGGCCGGCGCCATCGATGTTCGCGGTCAGCAGGTAGGTGCAGTCCCGGGCCAGGTCGAGCACACCCCCACCGCGGGCGTTGGCCAAGGTGATCGCAGCGATCAGGGCGTCCGGGTCGCAGGGGACCGGTACGCCCGCTGACTTCCCGCCTTTCTTTCCCGGGTCCCCCCTGCTTTGGCCACTGGGCTTGCCGCCGGACCGGCCTTGTAGGACATGGCTTTGCTGCCGTTCGCGTTGGCCACGGTGCTCGTCGGTGGAGGGCCGGTCCGCGACAGTGCTACGGGTGCGTTCGACAGCATCGGCGGCCGGGGTGGCGGCGACGCTGGCGGTGGTGAGGGCCAGGCCCGTCACCCCGACAGCCCACCACCGGGACCTTGCCCTGCGTCCACCGGATCGATCCGGGCCGGGCTGGTGGGTGTGGTCCTGATGGCTCATCGCGGTCTCGGTGTCCTTCCCCCGTCACGGACGAGAAGCCACCACGCCGGGGCTGGCCGGGCGACGCTCCTCGGCTACCAGGCCGGCGGTAGCAACCACGTTTCAGTTAAAACTGACACCACACCCATTATGGTATGAATACGAAAGAAATCTCCAAATCAGGCAAAGTGCGCGTGGGTTGACGTGCCGCCGCCGTCCCAGCGGGCGGTAACGCCGGTCGGGCGCTACCGCCCCGGGGTTGGCAGCGCCCGGATCGCGAGGAACCCGATCGGCTCCCGCAGCAGACGCTCGTAGCGGTCTCGATCGACCAACGCCGCTTCGGTGGTCGGCCGTGGCTCCAGCAGCCGCTCGATCAGAAAGCCCGCTTCGTGTAGCTCCTCGCAGGTCCGCTCCAGCGGGGCCAGCCAATAGCGCACCTGCCAGCCCCTACTCCAGATCTCTTCGATAACGCGCACGTCGAAGTAGCTGCCACCGTGCCGAAGCCAGTCACCGGTGGGGTGTAGCCGGGACAGCACGAGCGCGCCTTCCGGCCGCAACACCCGCCGCAACTCCCGCAGCGTCGAGGTCCGGTCATCGACATACTCCAACCCGAGCGCGAACAAGACCAGGTCCACCGAGGCATCCGGCAGCCAGTGCAGCGGTTCAGCAAGATCGTGTACGTGGAAGACGCCGGCGGGGACGCGCTCTCGACACAACTGGACCATGCGCGGACTCTGGTCCAGCCCGATCACCCGGGCACCCCGGGCGACCAACTCCTCGGCGTAGAGCCCGGGACCGCAGGCCACATCCAGCACCGTGCGCCCAGTGACCTCACCGAGTAGCCGCAGGCAGGCCGGCCGGTCGTAGTGAGCGTTGTAGAGGCCCTCGCGTGCGTGCTCCAAGAACTCGTCGGCGAACGCGTCGTACTGCGGTCCCGGTCCCACGGCGTCGGTCATGTAGCCAGTTCTACGCGCAGCGGTGCTGGTTACCCACGGGTTTTTTCACCGGTGATAGGCAACGCTGACGGTGAGTGCGGCGAGAGCGACCACAAAGAAGAGTGCCCAGGCGCCGAGCCGAAAATTGCCGGCGCGTACGTGTACGCCCAACGCGCTGAGGAAATACAGAACCAGACCGGCCGCCGCGAGGGTGCCCAGGACCGGCACGACGATCCCGGCTAGCAGGCCGAGCGCACCGGCACCGAGGAGTACCCCTAGCGGCCGTACCCACGACCGGGGGACCCGGTTGCGGTCCGCTTCCGTCTTCGGATACTCGTGCCCGATCAGGTTGGCGACGGCGGCCGAACCGTTGAGGGCCGAGGCGAGCAGGGTCACGACAAGATACGTTGCGAACATCTTTGCCTCCGTGCACAGGACAGGGGTGTTGTCAGTCGTTCACGGACGAGGTGGTGACCCGAGATGTGACGCGGCCGCAGGTGAGCTGGGCCACTCGAATGCCGCGGTCAGCTTCTGCGGGTTGCTGACCACGTGAATCGTCCGGACCAGACCCCCCGCCAGGTGCAGGGTCATCACGAGCACGGTCTCGCCGTCGCAGCGGACCACCACACCGGGGCCACCGTTGACCGGTAGCACCCCGACCGTCGCCCCGACCGGCTGCTGCCGGGAGAGCACGACGATGGCGCGGGCCACCAGGTCCGCACCATGAATGGGCTTGCGCGGCGCACCCGTGAAGCCGCCGCCGTCGCTGACCATCGTCACGTCCGGGGCCAGAACGCCGATCAGTGCGGTGATGTCACCACCGGAACAGGCGGCCAGGAACCGCTCGGTCACCTGCTGCTGGGTCGCTGGGTCGCTGTCGTACCGGTGGTGGCGGTTCTCCACCGCCCTCCGGGCCCGGTGCGCAAGTTGCCGTACCGCTGGCTCGCCGCGGCCCAGGAACTGCGCGATCTCGGCGTACGGGTATCCGAAGGCCTCCCTCAACACAAACACGGCGCGTTCCAGAGGGGACAACGCCTCCAGGACGAGCAGTAGCGCGGTGGAGACGGAATCGGCGAGGACCACATCGTCGGCGACGTCCGGTCGAGTGCGGATGGGCTCCGGCAGCCACGGACCGACGTACGCCTCCCGCCGTACCCGGGCACTACGTAGCTCGTCGATCGCCAGCCGGATAGTCACCCGAACCAGGAACGCCTCGGGGTCCACGACGGTGGCCGGATCAACCCGACTCCATCGCAGCCAGGTCTCCTGCACCACGTCCTCGGCCTCCTTGGCGCTGCCGAGCGTCCGGTACGCGACCGCGTACAACAGGTCACGGTGCCTCATGAAGGGCGCCTCGTGCGGGGCCCCTGCCACTTCCTCCGCCACCCGACCCATGATCCGGGTGTTGCCCCGAAGCTCACCGGCGCGGTCCGGCTCGCCTTCGGATATCGCGACCCGGCTGGGCAAGGGGCGGTGGCCGCCGTGCCCGACGCACCCAACGCTGGTCAGCGGCGGGGCATGTTTGGCCCAGGCCGCTGACCAGTCGGGGATCGGCTGGGACCCCCTACGTGGGTCGGTGCCGACTTGGTCGCTAGCCGGCGCAGCCAGGGACGTTGACGCAGTTGTTCGGACGGTTACCGACAACGAGGGTGCCGGTAGCAGTGTTCAGTTCGACCGTACCAGCGTTGAAGATGCCCCCACCGTCAGTGATGGCAACGTTCTTGGTGACCTTCGTGTCGAAGAGGGTGGCCACATTGCCGTTGTCGATTCCGCCACCCTGGTTCGCCGTATTGCCGGCGACCTTCGTGCGTCGCAACAGCAGGGTGCCCCCGTTTCTGACCCCGCCACCGGAAGCGGTGGCGGCGTTGTTGTTCGTGATGATGCTGTCCTCGACGACGGCTGTGGTTCCGCCAATGATTCTGATGCCACCGCCATCGCCGGCGGTCGCGGTGTTGCCATCAAGGGTGACGAACCGGAGCGTGAGTGGGCCGGTTACGGTGAAGATGCCCCCGGAGTCCTGGCCGGTGTTGCGTGAGATCTCCGTCTTGGTTAGGGTGCTGGCCCCACTGGTCGCCAGGAACAAACCGCCGCCGGACCCCTGACTGCGGTTGCCGTTGACGGTGCTTCGCGTGACCTGCATCGAGCCGCTACTGGTGTTGACGATGCCGCCACCGACGTTGGTCGCGGTATTGCTATCGACATGTGATTTTGTGATTGAAAGCGCGCCGGAGTTAGCTATTCCCCCACCGGTGTTGGCGATGTTTCCGCTGATGGTTGACTGCCGGACAGTGGCCGTTCCCGAGTTGGTGATGGCGCCGCCGCTGACGGCGGTGTTACCGACGATTGTGCTGTGATTGACGGTGGTGGCGCCGCCGGGATCGACGAGGATTGCGCCGCCAGCATCGGTGGTGTTTCCGCCGGTGAGTTTGAGTTTGTTGAGGGTGAGGTTGCCGCCGGTGTTGACGGTGAGGATTCTGAATTGGTCGGTGGCGGCGGCGCGTTCGATGGTGGTGTGTTTGTTGCCGTTGAGGGTGATGGGGGTGGTGATGGCGGGGAGTCCGGCGCCGTTGATGTCGGCGGTGAGGAGGTAGGTGCAGTCTTTGGCGAGGTCGAGGGTGGCGCCGCCGCGGGCGTTGGCGAGGGTGATCGCGGCGATCAGGGCGTCGGCGTCGCAGGGCACGGGGATGCCCTTCGGCTCTCGCTGGTCATCGGTGCTGGTGGCGGGGCGTCCCCCAGCGCCGGCGGCCGGGGTGGCGACACCGACGGTGGTGGTGAGGGCCAGCCCGGTCATGCCGGCCAGCCCGACCGCCCACCATCGTGATCTCGTCCGACTTCCGTCCGGGTTGCCAGGTCTGCGCGTGGGGCATGGAGGATTCATCGTGCTCTGGGTCCTTCCTCAGGGTAGGAGGAGGGCCCCGTTCCCCGACAGGCGGCGGAACGAGGCCCATCAACTTGATCTGCTCGGCTTGCTATCCGACGCAGCCCGGTACATCGCCGGAGCAGTTGTTCGGTCGGTTCTTAACTACGACCGTGCCGGTCGCGGTGTTCAGCTCGACCGTGCCGCCCAGCTCGTTGAAGATGCCGCCGCCGTCAGTGACGGCAGTGTTTTTGACAACCTTGACGGTGAAGAGGGTGAGCATGGCGCCGTCCGTGTTGTAGATGCCACCGCCCTGGTCCCCCGACTGGTTTTCGATAACCTTCGTGTGGCGTGCCACCAGGGTTGCGGTATTGACGATGCCGCCGCCGTCGCCGGTGGCCGTGTTCCCGGTGACGGCGCTGTCCGCCACGACGACGGCCGTGCCGGGATCGACCAGCAGAGCGCCGGCGCGGCCGTTCGTCGCCGCGTTCTGGCTCAACCCGACGGAACGCAGAGTGAGCTGGCCACCGAAGGCCCGAATGCCGCCGCCCTCCTCGGCGTTGTTCTGGGCGATGTGAGTGTCGGTGATGGTGCTAATGGTGTCGGCCAGTGCCAGGCCCCCATAGAGTGCGGAATGGTTGGCTTTTACGGTGCTCTTCCGCACCTCAACCGTGCCGCCGGTGCTGGCGACGCCGCCGCCCTCCTCGATGGCGGTGTTCTGGCTTAGCTGGGACTTGGCGATCGTGAGCAGCCCGGTGTTTGCGACTCCGGCGCCGATGTCCCCGGTATTCCGGTCGATGGTGGAGTGCTCGATGCGGGTAGTGCCGTTGTTGGCGATCCCGCCGCCCTCGTCCCCGGCGATATTGCCGGTGATGGTGCTGTGCCTTACGGTCAGCTGACCGCCGGGCTCGACGAAGACTCCCGCGCCATCACCGGCAGTCTGGCCGCCAGTGATGGTGAGGTGGTTAAGGACCAGGTCGCCACCGGTGCCGACGTTGAGGATCCGGAAGTTATCGGCTGCGGCGGCGCGGGTGATGGTGGTCTTCTTGCCGCCGTTGAGGACGAGCGAGACGACGATCGTCGGCAGGCTGTCGGTCAGCGTGTAGGTGCAGTCCTTGGCAAGGTCGAGGACGGCGCCGCCGCGGGCGTTGGCGAGGGTGATCGCGGCGGTCAGCAGGTCCGCGTCGCAGGGAACCGGGGTCCCCTTCGACTTCTTCTCCTTCTTCCCCTTGTCACTCGGGCTCCGGTCGTCATCGCGGTGGGAGCCGGTGGAAGGCTGGCCGTCGGAGGCGGTGGGGGTGCGTCCGGCAGCGTTGGCTGCTGGGGCGACAGCGACGGTGGTCAGAGCCAGGCCGGTCATGCCGGCCAGTCCAACAGTCCACCATCGGGACCTCGTCCGGTCTCCACCCACCGGTTGTTTCAGGTCCGGCCGGCAGGTGTGGCGCTGATCGGTCATGCGGTCTCGGTGTCCTTCCCTGTGCACGGAGAGGAGCCAACCGCTGTGGAGGCCAGCGCGGTGTTCCTCGGCTACCCAGGTCGGCGGTAGCAACCGGTCCGAGTTAAGCCGAAAAAACACCTAAAGGAACACGAATGCGACAAAAACTCCTGAAGGGGTGGAATCAGTGACCCGGGGCCCTGCCTGCTCTCCGGTAGGGCACCCGGCGACCACATCTACTTGATCTTCCTGATCTGCCCCGCTGCCCACGCCGCGGTCGGCGCAGCCCTCGCATGGCTGGCATCCGCGGCGGAACCTCGACGGTCGACCCGTCCATCGCCCGGCACGGTCGGTGTGGTGGCGCTGGCGATGGCTGACTACTACACCCGGCGGTCACATCGCACCTGAATGTCTTCGGCTGGTTCTTTCTGGGGTTGGCGGTGGCGGTCACGCCGTCGGCCGCCGTCTGGCCCGGGCCGCGCAGGACACGTCGGCGCCATCCACCGTGGCGTCGGACACGGTCCTCGCCTGGGGCAAAAACGCCTCCGGACAGCCAGGTGACGGGACTGCCACCGACAGCAGCACACCCGTTGCGGTTGATCTTGCCCGCGGGAACCACGGTCACCGCCATCGCAGGCGGCCGCATGCACAGTTTGGCGCTGATCTCTGTCGGCACCGTCCTTGCCTGGGGCGACAACACGTTCGGGCAGGTAGGCGACGGGACCACCACGTCGACGCCGGCTTCAAGAATCGCGTCGTCGAACACGGCGCCGCATTCGGCGTCGACGTCGGAATCGTCACCAAAGATCCACAGGCCCAAAGGCTTCAACGTGGTCAAACGACGATGGATCGTCGAAGCGCATCGGCTGGCTCATGCAGCACTGCCGACTCGTCAACCAGGCGTCCTCTAAGAGACGGGATTCTCCCCTTGATCGGTCGAACAGCCGCGACTTGTACTGGCCTGCTGGCCGCGATCGGCGTCGGACCCGACGTCGCTGGGGCGCCTGTTGGCCGGCGAGAACCACGACCGGCTGTGATGGGACCACGCACCCATGACTATATGCAGCGACGCACCAAGGAAGGTGTGTCCAAGAAAGAGATCATCCGCTGCCTCAAGCGCTACATCGCCCCGCGAGCTCTACCAGATCATCAAAGTAAACAATATTAAACTGGCGACTTGACGCCTATATGAGCATTTGTGTCGGAACAGAAGCCCTCACCGAGTCGTAATCACAAATCTCCGGCTGAAGTGCTAGGGGTAGACAAAGTCACCAATGGATGCGAGGCTTCGACAGTGTTTGCATTCGCATCGGGGGAGAATGCCCGAAAACGGTATTACCTGGCGCTACTAGCTATAGTTGCGACGGTACTGAACGTCGCGTTGGTTCGGCCGCCTCCTGCGGCCGCTGCTGTTCCTGTGGGGGAAATGACTGCCACTAGCCTAAACAGCCTTTTCAACGTCTATGGTGACGCCGGCGGACACTGGACGGGAGCTGATGGGACCGCGTCGGTTGCTCTGCCTGACGGTCGTCTCGTCTGGCTCTTCTCCGACACCTTCCTCGGCACTGTCAACGCTGATCACACTCGGCCTATGTACAGCCCGATGGTGAACAACGCCATGGTGGTGCAAGAGGGAGAGCAGCTTACAACAACCCTTCATGGCGGTACTGCGGATGAGCCACGGGCACTCGTGGTACCCGCTGAGGAGAATGGTGAGTTCTTCTGGTCGGCTGATGGAATTGTCGAAGATGGCATGCTCAAAGTCCTGTACAATCGACATCGGCGTAATGGCACCGGCCCGCTGGACTTCGAGTTGACCGGCAGTGCGCTGGCGACCTTCAACCTGCCATCCCTGACTCTCGCCTCCGTGGAGGACCTTTCGCTCGGTTCCGTCGTAGCATGGGGATCGGCGTTGTTCACCGAAGGTGAATATACCTACATTTACGGCACGTCGTCAGCTCCGGGACGAATGAAATTCGCTCATGTCGCCCGCGCTCCAATCGGAGCGCTGGGCGGGCCGTGGCAGTTCTGGACCGGTTCGGCGTGGTCCGCCGATCCGAACGCGATTGGGCGTCTGCTCAGCGGTGTCGGCACCGCGTACTCGATACATAGGGTAGGCGCGCAGTATGTGCTGGTCACTCACGAAAATAACCTGCTCTTTGATTCACAGATCGCCGTATACACGGCCACATCGCCGACCGGCCCGTTCTCCGGGCCAAGGTACATATATACGGCGCCAGAGGTGCAGGCAGGATCGAAAAAGGTCGTTTACGATGTCCGCCTTCACCCGGAGCTGGCCCGCACCGGAAAGCTCTTGCTGTCGTACAACGTAAACAGCCTGGAGTTTAGTGACTTGCTGGCGGATGCCCGCATATATCGCCCCCGCTTCGTCGAGGTGGACTGGCCGCTGTCCACGGTCCCGGGAGTGCCGCTTGCACCCTCCGGGCTTACGGTTTCAGCCGCTGATGAAAACGCCGAACTGTCCTGGGCGGCGGTCACCGGCGCTAAATCCTACCGGGTCTACCAACGCGACTTGACTGGCGGCCAGACTCATTTCGTCCGGCACTCCACTGCGTTGACTGAAACCTCTCACAACGTTGGTCTTCTTATCCCTGGACATCTCTATGAGTTCAGGGTTACTGCGGAGAACGACGCGGGTGAGAGTGCATTTAGCCCGATCGTCACTGCCAAGCCACAAAATACGAAACCGGTGACGGAAGTCATCGCGTTTGCCGGATCCGAGGAAGCCATCGCTGGCAGCTATATCGTCAGTCTCCGGACCGGAGCAGTGACCGACGAAAACTTGGAGCAGTTTTCCCGAGAACTGTTGGCCCAGTATGGCGGCAATCTATCTCGCCTCTATCCCATAACATTACATGGATTCTCGGCAGATATGAGCGAGGCCGAAGCCCACAACTTGGCATCGCACCCCGACGTCATCGCGGTCGAGCAAAATGTAGAGGTTGCCCTCGACGGAGGCGGCGAGCAGTCCAGTCCGCCCTGGCACTTAGATCGGATCGACCAGCGCGAGAGCGCACTCGATGAAAAGTACCGATACCCCAGCACAGGTTCCGGCGTCGATGCGTACATCGTCGACAGTGGGCTGTGGCCGGGACATCCGGAGTTCAGTGGCCGGGTCGCTGCTGGCCACAACAGCATCGACCTGACCACTGACACGGCTGATTGCAACGGTCATGGGACTCAGGTCGCCGGGGCCCTCGCCGGGACGACCAGTGGTGTGGCCAAGGGCGTGACTGTCAATCCGGTGAAGGCATTCAACTGCAACGGGCGCGCCAGGAATGACAGCATCATCGGCGGGATCGAGTGGATAACCCGGAACGCTGAGCTTCCAGCTGTGATGAACCTGAGCTTCGGGATTCCTCGCGGAGACAGTGAGGCGAGCCGCCTCGAATGGGCTGTTGAGCGGAGCGTCCAGAGAGGTATTACCGTTGTCACATCGGCGGGTAACAGGAAGACGAGCGCATGCTCCGAGGCACCGAACAACGCCACAGGCGTCATTGTTGTCGCTGGTACAGGCCGTACGAGCGACGGCGGTGACAAGCGATGGGAGGACAGCAACTACGGCCCATGCGTGGATATCTGGGCTCCTGCCTCAGGCATCGTTACCTCGACGTTGGACGGTGCAGCCGACAGCTTTTCGGGTACCTCGCTCAGTGCCCCTCAGGTGTCCGGGGCAGCAGCCCTTGTGCTCTCCACGCATCCCGACTACGACAACGCGACGGTCGAGCAGGCTTTGGTCAACGCGTCAACCAAGGGCATCATCGAGGATGCAAGGAGCGACAAGGACGGTTTGTTGTTTATTGAGCAACCTCCAGATACCGCTCCGACCAACCTCATGGCTACGGCAAACCACGACAGCACTATCGAACTACGCTGGGACGCGGTCGCCGAGCCTAACGTCCACTACATTATTTCCTCAAGAGATGTTACCGCCGGCGACACTGACTTTGTTGCCTGGGACTCACCGGTCTTCGATGCCACCGTCGCCACCTCACCCGAGCTGATCTCCGGAAACCGCTACGAATTCGTCGTTGCCGCCGCCAACACCGCTGGAATCGGACCCACCTCGGCCCCGGCGACCGCGACTGCCAGCGTCGCGCCACCACCAAAGCCAGTTGGGCTGACGGCGACCCCGAAGAGCGACGGCAGCATCGACCTGATGTGGAGTAGTCTTGGGCCGTACACGTGGTATTGGGTCTACCAGCGCGACATCACCGCCGGTGAGACAGAGATGACCCGCCTGGAGATCCCGATATCCAGTGGCACCACGTTGAACGCCGCATTCCTTGTCCACGGTCATGAGTACGAGTTCCGTGTTAGCGCTACCAATCGCGGCGGGGAAGGACCTCAGTCTGACCCCGCGAAGGCTATCTCCACCTATCCCGATCCCGGCGCGCCTTCGAACCTCGCTGTCCAAGCGGGCGATGGACAGGTGGAGCTGTCCTGGTCACCCAGCCCTACGGCGGATGTCTGGTACGACGTATATCAACGCAATGTGACAATCGGTGAAGCCGAATTCACCCCGCTGCCACTGCCAGTGCAGGAGTGCTGCGCGGTGACCGCAGGCTTTTTAGTTAATGGCCATACCTATGAGTTCAAAGTGATTGCCAACCGCTTCGGACTGGAGTCGGCACCCTCGAACATCGTTCAGGCCAAGCCACAGATTCCGGTTCCGGGTGTGGTAACCGGGCTTAGCGCCACCGCCCAGACCGACGGCACCATCCAATTGACGTGGACGGCTCCTAGCGAAAACCTTTGGTTCGACATTTATCAACGCGATGTGACGGCGGGGCAGAACTTCACCAAGCTTCCAATACCGGTGACGACCTGCTGCTCTTTTACGGCAGCCCTGTTGATTAACGATCACGCTTACGAGTTTAAGGTGGTGGCAACCAATGCAGCCGGTGCCGGACCTGCTAGCGCGGTGGCCGGGGCAACCGCGCGCTACAGTCCACCGCCGGCACCACAGAACCTACGGGGCGAGAGCCGAGGTGACGGAACGATCCACCTCGACTGGGATGCCCCCCAATCGGATGCCCTTCTCTACTGGATCTACTTCCGCGACGTGACGGCTGGTCAGACGGATTTCACGAAGGGCCAGCTGCCGACTGAGCGGACGGAGGCCGACCTGGGCTTCCTTCAGCACAACCACGTCTACGAGTACAAGGTCGCGGCGTCAAACGCCGGGGGTGAGGGTCCCTACTCAGAAAGCGTCCAGGTCATGTCGAAGGGCGGATTGCCAACTGCGCCCAAGGGCCTGAGTGCGACCGCAGGTGACGGTCAGGTTGCCCTGAGATGGACCGCTAGCAGTACCACCGGTGTTTCGTACACTATCTATCAACGAAACGCAACGTCCGGTCAGTCCTGGCAGAAACTGCCCCTCTCGGTTAGCGGCACATCTATGACCGCCGACTTCCTGAGTAATGGTCAGACGTACGAGTTTAAGGTCATCGCGTCGAACTGGGCCGGCAACAGTGCGGCGTCCAACGTGGCGTCGGCGAGACCACTGCCGCCTCGGCCCACCACACCGTCTGGCGTGGCCGCGACCGCTGGCGACGGAAGGGTCACCCTTTCGTGGGGTGCCAGTTCCCCAACGAGCGTCCACTATTGGATCGAAACCCGGCTGGCTGGAGGCGTCTGGGACCGTCTGCCGTATCCGGTGACCTCGTGCTGTAGCTACACCGTCAACCTCCTGCGTAACGGCGCCACGTATGAGTTTCGTGTACTGGCAAACAACCAGGCGGGTGATTCGGGCTGGTCGAAGGTCGTGTCGGCTCGTCCTATGCCGCCCTTCCCGCAGCCAGCGTCAGGGCTCGCAGCAACCGCCGGCGACGGGCGCGTGACCCTGAGTTGGGTGCCCAGCGCTACAAATGGTGTGCAGTATCTCATCGAGAGTCGAGCTAAGGGTGGTGCGTGGCAGAAGCTGCCCTACCCGGTCGGCTGCTGCGGTTTCACCGTCACAGTGCTGAATAACGGAACGACATATGAGTTCCGTGTCCGGGCTAAGAATCTTACCGGTACCGCCGCTGCAAGCAACATCGCCAGTGCGAGGCCCATGCCACCGAGACCCCAGCCTCCCACAAATCTAAGCATCAAGATCACTGATGGGGTCGCGGCGCTAAGGTGGACACCGTCCCCGACGCCTTTTGCCGATCACCACGTCTACATGCGCAACGCTTCCCAGGGGCAGGGCTGGCGAAAGACCGATATCTGGGACTGGGATGGGAAAGCCTCCGTCGGAGACCTGCGTCGTGGCGATCTATATCAGTTCAAGGTTACCGCGTCGAACATGAGTGGACAGGGGCCGCAATCGAACGTGGTGTCGGCCAGAGTGTACTTCACCGACGCGAACATCGACTGCTTGAACCTCTACGTCGACTTTCGAGGAATTCCTCAGGGTGAAACGATTATGTTCTACGGTGCCTACGGTGTAGGAAAGGTCAGTAACTCCACGGCTAAGCTCGAATACGTAATTCACCTGGATGGCATCGAGTACATAAGAAGCACCTGGCCCTACAATAGGCCAACGAACAGTTATGCTTACTGGGAGTGGGCGAGGCAGTTCGAGGTCACCGCGCCACTGTTCGGAAGTGCGGCCGCGCGACTACAGGTCACCGTCAAGGGCCCCAGCGGAGATGACTGGGGTGAGGACTATTCCTATTGCACGGTAACCAGATGGAATTCCGTTTGACCACCGTGATGCGGGGACTATGTAGGCGAGGCCGACCCGGTGTAGTGGCACCAGTCGGTCAGCGCCTACCGAAACGGTCGTCGATCAACGGCGCTTGTTGGAGGTGCACCTTCGCGAACAGCTTGTCGCCGAGTTGGAGGAGGTGCGGCGCGGGAGGGGCTATGCGAAGGGGGCGAGGGCTCCGTACGGGGGGGTCATGGCCCTCGGTCGCGCACCGTCGCCGCCCTTACTGGGCGGCGCTCCATCGACACACCCACGAGAAGTCTTCCCATCACTTCGTACGTGTGTCCGACTAATTCGTTCCTTATCGGCACTCACCGGAGGCCACCAACACACCATGAACTATCCCTCCCACCCCCACCCGTACCGCTGGTTGCCCGCGTGGTACACGCCACTACCGCCGCCTATCAGCGCGCACTGATCAATAGGCGCAAACGCCTCTACCAGCAGGAGAGTCAGTGACTCATGGAGGAGAGCGGGTGGCTCCGGAACGCGCCCGTGCGGCGTAGCACTTCGAGCGGGTCTGGCTCGCTGGCGAGATCCGGCGGCACATCAACACCGCGCCGACTTCGCCAAGCAGTCGACCGAGGTTGGCGCTCATGTGTCGTACCGGTAGGCGATGGTTACCTGGTCGATGATCCCTTCAGCCGCTCGGCGCGTGATGCGCTCGGCTCGCTCTCGCACCACCGGATCGTCCGCCTGAGTTTCAGCCCGAGCGGGCAGCGCCATGGGCGCCGTCATGTCAGAGATCAGCACCCGCACCGCGATCGTTTCCGGCGCGAGCCTTCCAACCCGCACCTTGTCGAGCGCCTCGGCGAGCGCGTCCCGCAGCGTCTCGCCCGAGAACCCGGCAAAGTCGATGGTGACGTGCGGCCTCTCGAATGCGGCTTCGATGTGTGGCCGCAGCTCGACAGCCCGCTGTGTCTGCGCGCGAACAAACGCCCCGCTGCCCTGCCGGGACAGGGCAAGTGAGACGACAACTGAGACGAGAGCGACCGTAGAGACGACTCAGGGCCGTCCCCGTGGGGGCCGGCCCTGTCGTTCTTCCTGCTCAGGCGAGCGGAGGATACGAGATTCGAACTCGTGAGGGTGTGAACCCAACACGCTTTCCAAGCGTGCGCCCTAGGCCTCTAGGCGAATCCTCCGCCGAACAGGATACAGGTCCCGCCGGGGGCCCTCGCCCCACCACCCCTCGGTGATCGACACTCGGTCGGGTAGGCTGTCTGCACCCCCCGTGCGGCGTGCATCTCGTGAACCTCCCCAGGGCCGGAAGGCAGCAAGGATAAGCGGGCTCTGGCGGGTGCACGGGGGGCCTTTCGGTGCCGCCGTCGGCACCTGCCGCTGAGCTGCCTTGCCAGCAAGGGCTCCTTCTGTTAACGCGGGCGTCAATCCGGTTCCTTCCTTGCCCCAGGGTCAGCGGGGCGGGTGGTCACCCGGGCCGGACCGGCGCAGAATGGCTCGGTCGAGAGGAGGCGGGACGCTGTGGCGCTGGCGCTCTACCGCAAGTACCGGCCACGTACCTTCGCCGAGGTAATCGGGCAGGAGCATGTCACCGAGCCGTTGTCGCAGGCGCTGCGCAGCGGGCGGCTCAATCACGCGTACCTTTTCTCTGGGCCGCGTGGCTGTGGCAAGACCTCCAGCGCCCGGATCCTGGCCCGGTCGCTCAACTGCGAGCACGGCCCGACCCCGGAGCCCTGTGGGACCTGCGCCTCCTGCCGGGCGTTGGCTACCGATGGCGCCGGTTCGATCGATGTCATCGAGATCGACGCGGCCAGTCACGGCGGCGTTGACGACGCGCGGGAGCTGCGGGAGAAGGCGTTCTTCGCGCCCGCGCAGAGCCGCTTCAAGATTTACGTCATCGACGAGGCCCACATGGTCTCGTCGGCCGGCTTCAACGCCCTGCTGAAGCTGGTCGAGGAGCCCCCGGAGTACGTCAAGTTCATCTTCGCCACCACTGAGCCGGAGAAGGTTCTCGGCACGATCAAGTCGCGGACGCACCACTACCCGTTCCGGCTGATCCCGCCGAAGGTGCTCCGGCCCTACCTGGAACAGCTCTGCCAGGCCGAGGGGGTCCAGGTCGAGCCAGCGGTCTTCCCCCTCGTGGTGCGGGCTGGTGGCGGCAGCGCCCGGGACAGTCTCTCGGTGCTCGACCAGCTCATCGCCGGTGCAGGTCCGGAGGGCGTTACCTACGCCCGGGCCGCCGCGCTGCTCGGTGTTACCGACTCGGCGCTGATCGACGAGATGTGCGACGCGCTCGCCGCGGGGGACGGTGCGGCGGCGTACGCCACCGTTGACCGGATCGTCGGTGCCGGTCACGACCCGCGTCGGTTCGCCGCCGACCTGCTAGAGCGCCTGCGTGACCTGATCATCCTCCAGCGGGTGCCGGACGCCGCGCCGAAGGGCTTGGTGGACGGCCCGGACGACCAGATCGAGCGGATGACCGCCCAGGCGCAGCGGCTGGGGCCGGGCACCCTGTCCCGGTGCGCCGACATCGTGCACGACGGCCTGGTCGAGATGCGGGGTGCCACCGCGCCCCGGCTGCTGCTGGAGTTGATCTGTGCCCGGCTGTTGCTGCCCGGTGCCGATGACTCGACCGTTGGCCTCCTGCAACGCCTCGAAACTCTGGAGCGTCGGCTCACGGTCGCCGGTGCCCCCGCATTGGCCGCTGGCTCGGCCCCCGCGCCGGCTGCTGCCCCCGCGCCGCCGACTGCCGGCTCGTCTTCCGCGCCGGCTGCCCCCACCCCGCCGGCTGCCCCCACCCCGCCGGCTGCCCCCACCCCGCCGGCTGCCCCCACCCCGCCGGCTGGTACGCCTTCCGCGCCGGCAGTCGACTCCCCGCCTCGCCCGGCGGCTACCGCGACGTCCGTGAGCACGGAGGGCCCGGCTGGTCCGGCCGCGTCCGACGACTCCCGCCGTGCCTCTCCCCGGCCAGCGGTCATGCCCGACCCGGCCACCCCCGAGCCGCCTCGGCCGGGTACGACCGGCCCGGGCCCACTCGACGCGGCCGCGGTACGGCGGCGCTGGTCGGAGGTGGTCGGCCTGGTGGGTCGCAAGAGCAAGAAGGCTGCTGCCTGGGCGCGGGAGGCGACGGTCCACGAGGTGGACGGTCAGACCCTTGTGTTGGCGTTCCGCTATCCGTTTCACGCCCAGGCCCTCGCCAATGAACCGGATCTGCTCATCGAGTCTCTCCACGAGGAGCTGGGCGAGCGCTGGCAGATCAGGTGTGAGGTGGCCGGTGAGCGGGTCGGCGGACCCGCTGCCGGGCCCCGCGCCAGCAGCCCGGCTCGGCCTGCGGCCGCGCCGGCGCGACCGGAGCCGGCGGCGGCTCCAGCCGCACCGACCCGCTCGTCGGCCGGCAGCGGAGTGGCCGGTGGCGGAGCGGCCGGTGGCGGGGCGGCTGATGGTGCGGCCCGGCGCTCCGCTGAGTCGACCGAGGAGCAGGAGTGGCCGGAGCCGGCACGCCCCGGTGGGGCTGCTGCCCCGCCCGAGCCGGCGGGTGGCGCAGCCGAGGAGTGGCCCGCCACGGCCCGTCCGGGTGGGCCGGTGGTGGCCGCCACGGCTCCGTCAGCAGCGGGGCCGGCAATGGGGCCGGCAGGGTCAGCAGCGGGGCCAGCAAGGTCAGCAGCGGGGCCGGCAGGCTCGGCGGGGTCGATCGCCAATGGTGGCCGGGCCTCCGGTGCGAGTGCGGCGCCTGCTGCTTCGGCCGTATCCCGGCCGTCTGCGACGGGCGGTGCCCCGGCGAGTAGTGCGATCGCCGCTGCCCGGGCGGCGGCTGCCGGTGGGGGGCGGGCGCAGCGTTCCGCTGCCTCGCCGCAGCGGATAGCGGAACCAGATTGGGCTGGTGAGCCGCCGTACGATCCGGACTACGACGGGGCGCCGCGGGGTGGCGCGGCTCCCGCAGTGGTGCATGAGGGGTTCGATCCGGGGGACGAGCCGCTGGACGAGGTGATTGATGAGCGGACCGCCCGTCAGTCCAGTGAGGAGCAGGCGGTGCGGCTGCTCCGCGAGGCGTTCGGTGCGGAGCGGATCGACGAGGTTGAGTCCCGTTAGGGCTGCGGTGTTGCCGGCGCGGAGCAACACCAATAGGCAACATCAGTGAGCAGTAGCAGAGTTAGCAGCAAGTCGAGTGAGTAAGGAGCCGTTCGTGCGCCCAGGTGGACAGCCGAACATGCAGCAGATGCTGAAGCAGGCGCAGAAGATGCAGCAGCAGATCGCCCAGGCGCAGGCCGAGCTGGCCGAGGCGGAGCTGACCGGGGCCGCGGGTGGTGGCCTGGTCACCGCGACCGTCGCCGGCACCGGCGAGCTCAAGTCAGTCACGATCGACCCCAAGGCGGTCGATCCGGAGGATGTCGAGACCCTGGAGGATCTGGTGGTCGCGGCCGTGCGTAACGCCGCCGAGGCGGCTCGGGAGCTGACCGACCAGAAGATGGGGCCGGTGGCTGGCGGCATGGGCGGCCTCGGCCTGCCCGGTTTCTGAGCCGACGATGTACGAGGGCGCCATCCAGGACCTGATTGACGAGCTGGGCCGGCTGCCGGGCGTTGGCCCGAAGAGCGCCCAGCGGATCGCTTTTCACGTCCTGTCCGCGGATCCGGCCGACATCAACCGGCTGGCCGGCGCGTTGCGCAAGGTCAAGGAGCTGGTGCGCTTCTGCACCAGCTGCTACAACGTGGCCGAGTCCGAGCAGTGCCGGATCTGTCGCGACCCACGCCGTACCGATGAGGTGCTCTGCGTGGTGGAGGAGCCGAAGGACGTGGTGGCGATCGAGCGGACCGGTGAGTTCCGCGGCCGGTACCACGTCCTCGGTGGTGCGATCAACCCGCTGGAGGGGGTCGGGCCGGACAATCTGCGCGTCCGGGAGCTACTGACCCGGCTCGGTGGTGGCGCGGTGCGGGAGCTGATCCTGGCCACCGACCCGAATACTGAGGGTGAGGCGACCGCCACCTACCTGGCGCTGATGGTGAAGCCGATGGGCATCGCCGTGACTCGGCTGGCCAGTGGCCTGCCGGTCGGCGGTGACCTGGAGTACGCCGACGAGATCACTCTCGGCCGTGCTTTCGAGGGGCGCCGCACGGTCTGACCTTCCGTTGGCACTGCTCGACGGCCTAGGCCCGGTTGGCGTCGGCTCGTCGGCCTAGGCCCTGTTGGCGCCGGGTCAACGACCTAGGCCCCGTTGGCGCCGGATCATCGGCCTGCTGGCACCGGGGCACAAGGCCTGGGCTCTGCTGGCACCGGTCGACGGGGTCGTATTGATCTAACACCTGGGGCCCTTCAGGGCTGGGATGACGTAACAGTTTCGCATCATGGCCACCGATCATTCGGGCAGATCGTCTTCGATCCTTCGATCCTTCGGTCTGGGCGGGGGAAAGCCATGATCCGACATCGACTGCCCACCTGGCAGCTTCCGCACCGTTGGCCGGACGGCTATGGTTCCCGCCATCGGTGACCCCGGTCACCGCGTTGTCCGTATCCACAAGGACGAGGTGAAGCACCCATGCGTGCATCCAGGCCGAAGGCTGCTGTCGCGGCCGTCGCGGTCGCGGCCCTCGCGGTAGCCGGCTGCGCCGAGAGCGACCGCGAGGATTCCGGCGGTAGCAACAACGACACCCTTGTCTTCGGCGTCGCCAGTGACCCGAAGGTGCTCGACCCGAGCTTCGCCAGCGACGGAGAGTCGCTGCGCGTGGCCCGCCAGGTCTTTGAGACCCTGGTCCGCCCCGAGGAGGGCGGCACCAAGGTGAGCCCAGGCCTAGCCGAGTCCTGGACTCCGGATGAGGCGGGCACCACCTGGACCTTCAAGCTCCGCTCGGGCGTGAAGTTCCACGATGGCACCGACTTCAACGCCGAGGCCGTCTGCGTCAACTTCAACCGTTGGTACAACGCCAAGGGCCTCATGCAGAGCCCGGACGTGACCGCCTACTGGCAGGACGTGATGGGCGGCTTCGCCCAGAACGAGGACGAGGGGCTCTCGGAGAGCCTCTTCAAGTCCTGCACCGCCAAGGACGCCACCACGGTTGACCTGACCTTCACCCGGGTGTCCAGCAAGGTTCCGGCCGCCCTGATGTTGCCGTCGTTCTCCATCCACAGCCCGACGGCGCTGGAGAAGTACGACGCGAGCAACGTCGGCGGCAACGCGAAGGACGTCGAGTACCCCGAGTACGCGACCAAGCACCCGACCGGCACCGGGCCCTTCAAGTTCAAGTCCTGGGACATCGCCAACAAGTCGCTCACCATCGAGCGCAACGACGACTACTGGGGCGAGAAGGCCAAGCTGAAGACCCTCATCTTCAAGACCATCTCGGATGAGAACGCGCGCAAGCAGGCGCTGAGCTCCGGCGACGTCGACGGCTACGACCTGGTCGGGCCGGCTGATGTCGAGCCGCTGAAGAGCGAGGGCTTCAATGTCCTGACCCGGCCGGCGTTCAACATCCTCTACCTGGGCATGAACCAGCAGGGGAACCCGAAGCTGGCCGACCTCAAGGTTCGGCAGGCGATCGCCCACGCGATCAACCGGCAGGCCCTGGTCGACTCGAAACTGCCCCCGGGTGCGAAGGTCGCGATGAACTTCTTCCCGGACACGGTCGAGGGTTGGAACGGCGACGTCACCACCTACGACTACAACGTCGACAAGGCCAAGCAGCTGCTGGCCGAGGCTGGTGCGGCGGACCTGACGCTGCGGTTCCACTACCCGACTGAGGTCACCCGCCCGTACATGCCGAACCCGAAGGACCTCTTCGAGCTGGTCTCGGCGGACCTCCAGGCGGTTGGCATCACGGTCGAGCCGATCCCGCTGAAGTGGAGCCCGGACTACCTCAACGCCACCACCTCCGGTAGCGAGCACGACCTGCACTTCCTCGGCTGGACCGGCGACTACGGCGACGCCTACAACTTCATCGGCACCTTCTTCGACCGGCAGAAGGACGAGTGGGGCTTCGACAACCCGGCCCTCTTCAAGCAGTTCCAGGACGCCGACTCCACCCCCGACATGGCGGAACGGGTGGAGAAGTACAAGGGTCTGAACAAGACCATCATGGACTTCCTGCCTGGAGTGCCGATCTCGCACTCGCCGCCGGCGATCGTGTTCGGCAAGGACGTGACCGGCATCAAGGCCAGTCCGCTCACCGACGAGCGGTTCTCCAACGCTGAGTTCAAGTCCTGATCTAACGCAAGAAACCGGGCGGGCGCTGTGCTGCACAGCGCCCGCCCGCGCCCCTCCGCACCCTTCTGAGGCATCGTGTTCCGGTTTATCGTCAGACGCCTGCTCCAGCTGATACCAACGCTGTTCGGGCTTTCGCTTCTGCTCTTCATCTGGGTCCGTCGCCTACCGGGCGGCCCCGAGGACGCCATCCTCGGCGAGCGAGCCACCCCCGAGATGCGCGCGGCGATTCGCCGCAGTATGGGTCTCGACGAGCCGATCCTGGTGCAGTACGGCCGTTTCGTGCAGCGGCTCCTTCGCCTGGACCTGGGCACCTCGTCGTCAACCAAGCGCCCGGTGGTCGAAGAGTTCCTGGAGCGTTTCCCCGGCACCGTCGAGTTGACCATCACCGCCCTGGTGATCGCGATCGGGATCGGCATTCCCCTCGGCTACCTGGCCGCCCGTCGTCGGGGCCGGCTACTCGACCATCTCTCGGTCGGCGGATCGCTGGTCGGGATCTGCGTCCCCATCTTCTTCCTGGCCTACGTCCTGAAGGCGATCTTCTCGGAGAACCTGGGCTGGTTCCCGTCCAGTGGCCGGCAGGATCCGACCATCGACGCGACCCGGATCACGAACTTCTTCGTCCTCGACGGGCTGATGACCCGGGAGTGGGATGCCGTCGCGGACGCGCTCTGGCATCTGGTGCTGCCGGGGATCGCGCTGGCCAGCATCCCGCTGGCGATCATCGTCCGGATCACCCGGGCGAGCGTGTTGGAGGTGCTCAACGAGGACTTCGTCCGGACCGCCGAGGCGAAGGGGCTGACCGAGCGGACCGTGCGGGGCCGGCATGTGCTGCGCAACTCGCTGCTGCCGGTGGTCACCTCGATCGGCCTGCTCACCGGGGGGCTGCTCTCCGGTGCCGTGCTGACCGAGACCGTCTTCGCGTTCACCGGCATCGGGGCCTTCATCTACGAGGCGATCGGCCAGCGTGACTACCCGGTGCTGCTGGGCTTCATCATGATCATATCGGTGGTGTACGTGCTGGTGAACCTCCTAGTTGACCTCTCCTACAGCCTGATCGACCCGAGGGTGAGGGTCCGATGACGATGACAGGTAAGAAGGAGCGGTTGGACCGGCTCGCCGAATTGGTGAACCGGGACGATGAGCGGGGGGTCAGCCTCTGGCAGGAGGCGTTCCGGCGGCTGCGGCGGAACCCCGCCGCCATCATCGGCGCCGTCATTCTGACGGTCTTCGTCTTGGTGGCACTGGTCGGACCGTTCTTCGTCCCCTACGAGCCGAAGGACACCATCGGGATCCGCGAGGGCGTGGTGAAGTCGGGGCAGGGCATCATCCCCGGCGCCTCCGTCGAGCACTGGTTCGGCTATGACCACCAGGGCCGGGACGTCTTCAGCCGGATGATCGTCGGGGCCCGGCAGACGCTGCTGGTCGGCGTGGTCGCCACCCTGATCGGACTGGCCGTGGGTGCCCTGATCGGCGGGGTCGCGGGAGCGGCCGCCGGGCTGGGGGGCCGCTGGGGGCGCGCGGTCGACAACGCGCTCATGCGCGTCATCGACATGATGCTGGCGCTGCCCAGCCTCCTGCTCGCGGTCAGCATCGCCGCCCTGCTCGGGGCGAGCCTCAGCACCGTCATGATCGCGGTCGGCATGGTGTCGGTGCCGGTCTTCGCCCGGCTGCTGCGGGTCTCGATGATCGCGCAGGCCAACAGCGACTACGTGCTCGCGGCCACCTCGCTCGGCGTCCGGAAGCCGAAGATCGCGCTGACGCACATCGTGCCGAACTCGCTGGCTCCGGTCATCGTGCAGGCCACGCTGACCCTGGCCACCGCGATCATCGAGGCCGCCGCGCTCTCGTTCCTCGGCCTCGGCAACCCGGACACGGCGCAGCCCGAGTGGGGCGTCATGCTCGCCGACGCACAGCCGTACCTCGGTATTCGACCCGCACTGGCGATCTTCCCAGCAGTAGCGATCATCATCACCGCGCTCGGCTTCACCCTGCTCGGTGAGGCGATGCGTGAGGCCCTCGACCCGAAGCTGCGGAAGTAGGTCTTGCCATGTGTGTAGCCCGAGAAACGGGTTCGCGAGCCCCGCAGGTGCGAACGGAGGGCCGGTAATGGCACTGCTCGAAGTGGATGACCTGAGCGTCACGTTCGCCCGGCGTGGGCAGCGTACGGTGCGCGCGGTGGACGGGGTCTCCTTCTCGGTCGACGCCGGTGAGGTCGTCGGTCTGGTCGGTGAGTCCGGCTGCGGCAAGAGCGTCACCTCGATGGCGATCATGGGTCTGCTGCCGCGGCAGCCCGGCACCCGGATCGGTGGCAAGGCGGTCTTTGACGGGACCGACCTGCTCGGACTCGACGACCGCGCCCGGCGGGACATCCGCGGTCGGGACGTAGCGATGATCTTCCAGGATCCGCTCTCCTCGCTGAATCCGGTGATCCCGATCGGGTTGCAGGTGACCGAGGTGCTAGCCCGCCACCGGGGGATGAAGGGTGACGCGGCGCGCAAGGAAGCGGCCGGGTTGCTGGACCGGGTCGGCATCCCGGATCCGAACCGGCGGCTCAAGGAGTATCCGCACCAGCTCTCCGGTGGGATGCGGCAACGGGCGTTGATCGCGATGGCGGTCGCCTGCCGTCCCCGGCTGTTGATCGCCGACGAGCCGACCACCGCGCTGGACGTCACCATCCAGGCGCAGATCCTGGAGCTGCTCAAGGAGCTGGTCCACGACTCCGGCACCGCGCTTGTCATGATTACCCACGATCTGGGGGTGGTCGCCGGCATGTGTGACAGCATCAACGTGCTGTACGCGGGTCGGGTGGTCGAGACCGCCCGCCGACGTCCCCTCTTCCGGGAGCCGCGGCACCCGTACACCGCGGGTCTGCTCGGTTCGGTGCCCCGCTTGGACAGCGGGCGCGGCGAGCCGCTGAACCCGATCCCCGGCTCGGTACGCGACGTACTGTCCTGGTCGGAAGGCTGTGCCTTCGCTCCGCGTTGCTCCCGGCGGGTGGACGCCTGCCTCGACGAGACGCCGCCGCTGGTACGCACCCACGACGGCCGTAGCTACCGCTGTGTTGACCCGGTGCCGCTGCCCGGCGCCATCCCGGCCCAGGCCGGCCCGGCCGACCAGCCCGGGGCGTCGAGCCCGGACCCCAACGAGGAGAAGACCCGTGACTGACAACGACATCCTCGTCGAGGTCCGCGACCTGAAGGTGCACTTTCCGATCAAGCGGGGGGTGCTCTTCGATCGCACGATCGGCCACGTGAAGGCGGTCGACGGGGTCGACCTGCGGATTCCGCGGGGTCAGACGTACGGCCTGGTGGGTGAGTCCGGGTGCGGGAAGTCGACGCTCGGCCGGGCGCTGCTCCAGCTGACCCCGCCCACCGGTGGCGAGGTCGTCTTCGACGATGTCGAGCTGACCACGCTGCCGCCGGCCCGGCTGCGCGCCATGCGTCGTCGGATGCAGATGATTTTCCAGGATCCGATGTCCAGCCTGGATCCGCGGCAGAACGTCGAGTCGATCCTCACCGAGGGTTTGCAGACCCATGGCATCGGCGGCAACCGAGACGAGCGACGCGCGATCATCGGAGAAGCGCTCGACAAGGTGGGGCTGCCCCGGTGGGCGCTGTCCCGCTACCCGCACGAGTTCTCCGGCGGGCAGCGGCAGCGGATCGGGATCGCCCGGGCGGTGGTCCTCGGTCCGGAGCTGATCGTCGCCGACGAGCCGGTGTCCGCCCTGGACGTGTCGATCCAGGCGCAGGTGGTCAACCTCCTCGACGAACTGCAGGAGAGCCTCGGCCTCACCTACCTGGTGATCGCGCATGACCTGGCCGTCGTCCGGCACATCTCCGACATCGTCGGCGTCATGTACCTCGGTGCTTTGGTGGAGGAGGCCCCGAGTGACCGGCTCTACACCGAGCCGCTGCACCCGTACACCCGGGCGCTCATGTCGGCGGTGCCGGTGCCGGACCCGGATGTGGAGGACCGCCGGGAGCGGATCCTGCTCGCCGGTGACCTGCCGTCGCCGGCCAACCCGCCGGCCGGCTGCCGGTTCCACACCCGCTGCCCGTGGGCCCAGCCGACGCGCTGCGCCGACGAACGGCCGGTGCTGCGCGACATCGGCGGCAGCCGGGTGGCCTGCCACTGGGCCGAGCGGATCGCCAGCGGGGAACTCCGTCCACGCCACGCCGGGGTGGGAGTCACCCAGGCGTCCGACGGCGCCGCGGCCCCGGCCTAGCCGTCGGGGCGGTCGAGCAGGGCAACGGCGATCGCGTGTATCGCATCGAGGCCGGCCGGGTCGGGCAGCGTCGCCCGCCCGCCGGTCACGACGTACCATTCGTCGGCCTCGCGGTACTGCACCCGCAGGATGACCTGGCCGTCGAGGTACTCGGTGCGGAGCGTCAGCTCGCCGGTGATCACGCCGACCTCGTCGGTCATCACCCCGCCCGGCCCGGGGATGATGTCCGCGGTGCGGACCCGGGAGCCGCCGTCGGCTCGCATCCCGGAGCCAGGAGTGCCGCCCGCCGGTGCGCCGGTGGTCTCCGCGCTCATCCCGGCGCCGGGTACCGCGGCACTGGCAGCGCCGTCGGCCGTCATCCCGGCGCTGCCCGCGTCGGGACTGCCGGCGGCCGCCGCGTCGTTGTCGGCTCCCGGGGGCCGGCTCGGTGTCGGGTTCGTCCCGGTGCTGGTCATGGCTGGCTCGCTCCGGTGCAGCCCGTCAACATGTCGGTCAGCGCGGTCTTCTCGTCGGTGTTCACCGACAACTGCCAATGATGCTTCACCGTGACCCAGCTTTCGGCGTAGCGGCACCAGTAGGACCGGTTCGCCGGTCGCCACTGGGATGGATCCTGATCACCCTTCGACCGGTTGGCGGTCCGGGAAACCGCGAAGAGGTGCGGTAGCCGGATGTCGTTGGCGAAGTCGCCCCGCTTCGCGTCGGTCCACCGGTCGGCCCCGGATCGCCAGGCGTTCGCCAGCGGTACCATGTGATCAACGTCGACCTCGGACGGGTCGGTGAGGATCTGGCCGTCGTAAACGCTCTCCCAGCGTCCCCCGACCACGTTGCAGCCGGAGAGCTTGATGTCCTCTCCGTCGCGCGCGAGCACGGTGTCCCGGACATCGCAGTTCTTGCCGGTGCCCCGCCAGTGGGGGAAGCGGTCGCGGCTGTAGCCCTTCATCGAGCCGGCGCTGGCCACCGTCAGCTCGGCCAGCATCTCCATCGCGCTCCCACCGTCGCTGGTGGGCGTCGGCTCCGGCGTGGTGGCCGGGACACAGCCGGCCAGGCCGAGCGCCAGCGCTGTCGTGAGCAGCGGTCCGGATCTGGTACGCAGAGACGACACCTCTTTAGCTTGGCGGTTTCCGGCGGCCCCGCCCAGTACCTCGGCGGGCGGTTTCGGCGTTTCGTAGCCGCTTCGAGATCGAGTCGGGGCAACCTTGGGGCCATGACGTCACCCTCCCTGCGGCTGGGTACCCCTGCGGGGGCCGGCACGCTCCTCGCGGCGGTGCTCGCCTCCGGCATGGTCTTCCTCGACGGCACCGTGGTCAACGTTGCTCTTCCCCGTCTCGGTGAAGATCTCGACGCCACTGTGTCGGATCTGCAGTGGACGGTCAATGGCTACCTGTTGATGCTCGCCGCGTTCGTACTGCTCGGTGGGGCGCTCGGGGACCGCTTCGGCCGGCGGCGGGTATTCCTGCTCGGGGTGGTGTGGTTCACCGTGGCGTCGGTGCTGTGCGGACTGGCCCAGGACACCGGGCAGCTCATCGTGGCCCGGCTGCTGCAGGGCGCCGGAGCGGCCCTGCTCACCCCCGGTTCCCTGTCGGTCCTGCAGGCCAGCTTCCACCCGGACGACCGGGGGCGGGCGATCGGTGCCTGGGCCGGTTTCTCCGGCGTCTCCACCGCGATCGGCCCCTTCGTCGGCGGCTGGCTGATCGACCAGTTCTCCTGGCGGTGGATCTTCTTTCTGAACGTGCCGCTGGCCGTGTTGGTGCTGCTGGCCGCCCTGCGCTGGGTGCCGGAGAGTCGGGACGAGAGCGTCTCGCGTACCAGGACCGAGGGGTTGGGCCGGCGGCGGTTCGACGTGCTCGGCACGGTGCTGGGGGCGGTCGCCCTGGCCGGGATCACGTTTGCGCTGATCGACGCACCGGCTCGGGGCGCGACGTCTGTGGTGGTGTTGCTCGCCGTCGCGGCCGGGGTGCTCGGTTCGGTGGCCTTCGTACTGGTCGAGCGGCGCCGGGGGGAGACCGCGATGCTGCCGACCGGGCTGTTCACCAGCCGACTCTTCTCCGTGCTGAACGTCTTCACCGTGGTGATCTACGCGGCGCTCGGTGGGTTCACCTTCTTCGTCGCCGTCTATCTCCAGAACGTGGCCGGCTGGTCGGCGCTGGCGACCGGCGTCGCGCTGCTGCCGGTGACCGTGCTGCTGCTGGTCGGCTCACCGGTCGCCGGTGATCTGGCGACCCGGATCGGGCCCCGACTGCCGTTGACCGTGGGGCCGGTGGTGTCCGCGATCGGGCTGCTTCTGCTCCGGGAGGTCGGGGCGGAGGCGTCCTACTGGCGGGACGTGCTGCCGGGGGTGTTTCTCTTCGGGCTCGGGCTGGCCCTGGTGGTGGCGCCGTTGACGGCCTCGGTGCTGGCCGCCGTCGCGGACCGCTTCGCCGGAGTGGCGAGCGGTTTCAACAACGCCGCCTCGCGCGCCGGTGGGCTGCTCGCGGTGGCCGCCCTGCCGCTGCTGGTCGGTCTCTCCGGCACCGACTACGAACGGCCGGACGAGTTGACCGCCGCCTACCGGGGGGCGTTGGCCTGGTGCGCCGCGCTGCTGTTGATGGGGGCGGCGCTGGCTGTGGTCTTCGTGCGCCGTCCGCGCCGGGCGCCGCCACCGTCGCAGCCCTGCCAGGCCCTACCGGCCGCCACCGGGCCAGAGCGGGGTACGGGGACCGCCTCCTAACGGCTCGAGGGGCGGCCGGTCGGGATCGGCGGCGGGCGGCCGGGCTCCGGGTTGACCTCGGGTGGAGGCCAACCCGGACCGGCCCCAGCGTCTCAGTGGGCGCGGTTGACGGCGCTGGTCACCGCCCTGATGGTGGCGGTGACGATGTTGGCGTCCACGCCGACGCCCCAGACCGTACGGCCATCCACCTCGCACTCCACGTACGCGGCCGCCTGGGCGTCACCGCCGGAGGAGAGGGCGTGTTCGTGGTAGTCAAGGACGCGTACGTTGACACCGAGGGACTGCAGCGCGTTGGCGTACGCGTCGACCGGGCCGTTGCCGATGGCGGTGACCGCACGTTCTCCGCCGCCGTGCCCGACCAGCGCCTCGAACTCGACCTTGCCGTCCACCGTGCCGAGCGTGTAGTCGCTCAGGGTGACCGCGGGGTTCGCCTGGTGGTCGATCAGGTACTGCCCGGCGAAGATCTCCCACATGGTCTGCGGGTCGACCTCGCCGCCGTTGTCGTCGGTGACCTGCTGGACCACGCCGGAGAATTCGATCTGGAGCCGGCGGGGCAGGTCGAGCTGGTGCTCGGTCTTCATGATGTACGCGACGCCACCCTTGCCGGACTGCGAGTTGACCCGGATGACGGCCTCGTAGGTGCGACCCAGGTCTTTCGGGTCGATCGGCAGGTACGGCACCGCCCACGGGTGCTGCTCGACCGGGATCCCGGCGGTGCCGGCGGAGGCCGCGAGGGCCTCGAAGCCCTTGTTGATCGCGTCCTGGTGGGAGCCGGAGAAGGCGGTGTAGACCAGGTCGCCGGCGTACGGGTGGCGCTCGTGCACGGGTAGCTGGTTGCAGTACTCGACAGCACGTTTGATCTCGTCGATGTTCGAGAAGTCGATCATCGGGTCGATGCCCTGGGAGAAGAGGTTCAGGCCCAGGGTGACCAGGTCCACGTTGCCGGTGCGCTCGCCGTTGCCGAAGAGGCAGCCCTCGATCCGGTCCGCACCGGCCAGCAGACCCAGCTCGGCGGCGGCTACTCCGGTGCCCCGGTCGTTGTGCGGGTGCAGGCTGAGCACCAGGCTGTCCCGTCGGGGCAGGTGTCGGTGCATCCACTCGATGGAGTCGGCGTAGACGTTCGGCATCGCCATCTCGACGGTGGCCGGCAGGTTGACGATCAGCCGGTGGTCGGGGGTCGGGTCGAGCACCTCGATCACCTTCGCGCAGACCTCCACGGCGTAGTCCAGCTCCGTGCCGGTGTACGACTCGGGGGAGTACTCGTAGTGGATGTCGGTGTCCGGGGTGTGGATCTCCGCGTACTTCTGGCAGAGCCGGGCGCCGGTGGTGGCGATGTCGGTGATTCCGTCCCGGTCCAGCCCGAAGACGACCTGGCGTTGCAGCGTTGAGGTCGAGTTGTAGAAGTGCACGATTGCCCGCTTTGCGCCCCGTAACGCCGTGAAGGTGCGGTCGATCAGGTGCTCCCGGCACTGCGTCAGCACCTGGATGGTGACATCGTCGGGGATCAGGTCCTGCTCGATGAGCTGCCGGACGAAGTCGTAGTCGGACTGACTGGCCGAGGGGAAGCCGACCTCGATCTCCTTGTAGCCGAGCTGCACCAGGAGTTGGAACATCCGGCGCTTGCGTTCGGGCGACATCGGGTCGATCAGGGCCTGGTTGCCGTCGCGTAGGTCGACCGCGCACCAACGCGGCGCGGCCTCGATTTGTCGGGTGGGCCAGCTGCGGTCCGGTAGGTCGGTGCGGAACTGCCGTTGGTAGGGCTGGTAGCGGTGGTACGGCATGCGGCTGGGGCGTTGCCGGGCGATGGGATCGGCCTCGGCGTCGGGGGTGACAGCAGGGTGAGTCATGCGGAGTGCCTCCGTGGTCATGCGACGTCAGCAGTCGAGGTCGGCGAGGCGCCGAAGGAGCGGGTCGGAGCGGGCGGCGCGGTTCGACCCCGCGACGAGGTGCCGGCCGTCAGGCCTCGTCGCGGCAACCAAGGAGAAGCAATGCCTGCCACATGACAGCGTCACTCTACGTGGCGGGGGGCGGATCTGAGAAGGATCGCCCGGACTCTGAGATGGGAGTCGCAGTCGGGTTGCTTAGCAGCAGGTCAGCGACGGGATGCCGCCGCCGGAGGCCGGTCTCCGCCTCGATCAGGTCGGCGGGAAGGTCGAGAGGGTTGCCGAGCCGGCCGATCGCGATCACCACGGCGGGCCGGAGGTCGGCGGGGAGTTCGAGCTCGGTGGTGAGGCCGGCGCGGTCCAGCTCGCGTAGCTGGCGGGTGTGCAGCCCGAGCGCGGTCGCCTGCATGGTCAGCTGCGCTACGGCCTGCCCCAGGTCGTAGGCGGTCTCCTCGGCCGGTTCGGCGGCGGGCGCGAGGTGCGCGGCGAGTAGTAGCAGCGAGGCGCGGCCCGCCCACCGTTGCTCCCGCTTCGGGAGGTTGACCATGATCCGTTTCCACGTGTCGTCGTCGCGGTGGCCGAGTGCGAAGCGCCACGGTTGCCGGTTCGCCGCCGAGGGCGCCCACCGGGCTGCTTCCAGGAGGAGGTCGACCTCGGTCGGGCCGAGCTCGGCGGCGGGGTCGAAGGACCGGGGGCTCCACCGGAAGGCGATCAGCGGGGTGAGGTCGGTCATGGGAAGGACCATCCCCTATGGGGCTTTTGTCTTCTTGATTGGGGGCGGGCGAATGTGGGAAAAGGCACCCGTAACGGTCCGTTGTCCGGAGCGTTGCGGCGCTCAAGGCCGGATGCTGGGATCACTCGACCCGATCGGGTGGTCCGCCGGATACGCTGAGGGCGTCTTGACCTGACGCCGCCGGCTCCGTCGGCGGCGTCGGCACGCTCAGGGTCACTGGGAGGGAGTGCGCCGTCGTGGCACTTGTGGTGCAGAAGTACGGCGGGTCCTCCGTCGATAACGCCGAGCGGATCAAGCGGGTGGCGGAGCGGATCGTCGCCACTCGCAAGGCCGGTGACGACGTAGTGGTGGTGGTCTCCGCCATGGGCGACACCACCGACGAGTTGACCGACCTGGCCAACCAGGTCAGTCCGCTTCCGCCCGGTCGGGAGCTGGACATGCTGCTCACCGCCGGGGAGCGCATCTCGATGGCGTTGCTCGCGATGGCGATCCACAACCTGGGGTACGAGGCGCGGTCGTTCACCGGCTCGCAGGCCGGAGTCATCACCACCTCGGTGCACGGTCGGGCACGGATCATTGACATCACGCCGGGGCGGCTTCAGGGCGCTCTCGACGAGGGCGCGGTGGTCATCGTCGCCGGCTTCCAGGGCGTGTCGCAGGACACCAAAGACGTCACCACTCTGGGGCGGGGCGGTTCGGACACCACCGCCGTGGCTCTCGCCGCCGCACTCAACGCCGATGTTTGCGAGATCTACAGCGACGTTGACGGCGTCTTCAGCGCCGATCCGCGGATCGTGCCGGATGCCCGGCACATCCAACAGATCACCTACGAGGAGATGTTGGAGCTCGCCGCCTGTGGCGCCAAGATTCTGGCTCTGCGCGCCGTGGAGTACGCCCGCCGGGCGGGGTTGCCGGTCCACGTCCGTTCGTCATACTCGACCAGCACCGGCACGATGGTCACCGGATCGATGGAGGACCTTCCCGTGGAACAGGCGTTGATTACCGGAGTCGCCCACGACCGCAGCGAAGCCAAGATCACGATTGTCGGGGTGCCCGACGAGCCGGGTGCGGCCGCGCGGATCTTCGACACCGTCGCCGGCGCGGAGATCAACATAGACATGATCGTGCAGAACGTCTCCACCGAGGGCACCGGACGGACGGACATCTCGTTCACCCTGCCCAAGACCGACGGCCCCACCGCCATGGCCGCGCTCAGCAAGATCCAGGACAGCGTCAAGTTCAAGGGGCTGCTCTACGACGACCACGTCGGCAAGGTCTCGCTGATCGGGGCCGGGATGCGTTCCCACCCGGGCGTGGCTGCCGGCTTCTTCGCCGCCCTCGGCCAGGCCGGCGTGAACATCGAGATGATCTCCACGTCAGAGATCCGGGTCTCGGTGGTGTGCCGCGACACCGACCTGGACAACGCCGTACGCGCCATCCATGACGCCTTCGAGCTCGGTGGTGACACCGAGGCGGTCGTGTACGCGGGGACGGGACGGTAGTCCGTGGCGTCGCAGCCCACCCTGGCTGTGGTCGGGGCGACGGGCGCGGTCGGCACCATCCTGTGCGAGCTGCTCACCGGCCGCCGGAACGTCTGGGGCGAGATCCGACTCGTCGCCTCCGCCCGGTCAGCCGGCCAGCCGGGGTTTTGCCGGGGCGAGGAGCTGACCGTCCAGGCGCTCACCCCGGAGGTCTTCGACGGCGTCGACGTGGCGATATTCGACGTTCCGGATGCGGTCTCGGCCGAGTGGGCGCCGACCGCGGTCGACCGGGGCGCCATCGTGGTGGACAACACCGCCGCGTTCCGTACCGAACGCGATGTTCCGCTGGTCGTCCCCGAGATCAACCCGGAGCAGGTCCGGAATCGGCCGAGGGGCATTGTCGCCAACGCAACCTGTACGACCCTCGCCATGATCGTCGCGGTGGCGCCCCTGCACCGTGAGTACGGCCTGCGGGAGCTGGTGCTCTCGTCCTACCAGGCGGTCTCCGATGTCGGGCAGGCCGGAGTGGATACCCTGCACCGCCAGCTCGTCAAAGTCGTCGGAGACCGTGGGCTCGGCTCCCGTCCCGGAGATGTCCGGCAGGCGGTCGGTGACGACCTCGGCCCCTTCCCCGCACCTCTCGCGCTGAACGTGGTGCCCTGGGCCGGGGTACCCGGCGAGGGCGGCTGGTCCTCCGAAGAGGTGACCCTGCGTAATGACTCGCGCAAGATCCTCGACCTGCCCGATCTGAAGGTCACCGCCACCTGCGTCCGGGTACCCGTGGTCACCGGGCACTCGGTGGCGGTGCACGCCGTCTTCGGCACCGAGGTGGATGCCGAGGGGGCCAGTGAGGTGCTGCGCAACGCGCCCGGCGTGATCCTGGTTGACGAACCGGCGGCCGGCGAGTTTCCGATGCCGATCGACGCCGTCGGCACCGACCCGTCCTGGGTCGGCCGCCTCCGCCGTGCCCTGGACGACCCTCGTGCGCTCGACTTCTTCGTGACCGGGGACAACCTCCGCAAGGGTGCCGCCCTGAACGCGGCGCAAATCGCTGAACTCCTGGCCAGCGAAGTGACGCAGCGCTGACGGTTCAGGCGGCGGCCAGGCGTACGCCGTCGCGGCCCTCCCGTTTCACCCGGTAGAGCGCCTGGTCGGCGCGGTGGAGGGCGTGGCCGGCGGGCTCGTCCTGGTGCGGGAGGGCGACGCCCACGCTGATGGTGCGGCCGATTTGGCGTGCCGCCGCGGTGAGGCGTTCGGCGACCCGGACCGCCTCCTCGGGGCGGTTCACCTCGATGACCGCCGCGAATTCGTCGCCACCGGTCCGGTACAGCTCGTCGCCCTGGCGCAACGCGCCCTCCAGCGCCCGGGCCAACCCCACCAGCAGCCGGTCACCGGCCCGGTGGCCGTACGTGTCGTTGACGGTCTTGAAGCCGTCCACGTCGATCGCGAGCAGGGCGGTACGCCCGGGGGTGGCCGCCGCAATCCGCTCCCCGAAGGGCCCGACGTGCCGCAACCCGGTCAGCGGGTCGGAGCTGGCCCGTTCGCGGAGCCGAGCCACGGTCCGGAGCCGGTCCAGGGCGCTCCCGGTCTGGCTGGCGAGCAATTCCAGCAGGTTGACGGTGGTCGGGTCGGGACGGAGCCGCCGCGCGTCGGCGACCAGCAGCAATCCGGCCTCGTCGGCTGCGCCGAGCGGCACTGCCACCAGCGTGCGCACCCCGGCCCGGCTCAGCGGAGCGTGGTCGTCGGTCGCCGACGGTTCGGTCTCACCGAGGGTGTAGCCGGCGCCGTAGCGGTGGGCCAGGTCGACCATCCGGGCCAGCGCCTCCGGCCCGGCCGCGGAGAGCGCGGCCCGGACCCGGGCCTCCAACTCCTCGGGCGCGGTGGACGGCGCGCACAGCCGGGGCCCCCGCTGCCCGGCGAACACCAGAACAGCGGTGGAGAGCGTCGACACGTCCCGCGCGGCCGTGCTGGCCGCGTGTCGCAGCTCCCGCTCGGTGCCGGCGGCGGCCAGCGCGGCGGCGTGCCGCAACAGCTTCTCGCTCCGGGTCTCGGCCGGCGGACCGCCGAGAGCGTTGATCCGTGCCCCGAGCCGTTCCGCCAGCCGTTCGGCGGTGTTCCGCCACGCCGCCAGGTCCGCCGGTTGGCTCCAGACCAGGTCGAGGACGCCGACCGGCCGCCCCGCCGGGCCCGGCACCGGTACGCAGACCTCACCGGTGGCGTCGGGGCGGACCGGGAGGCGATCCGGGTCCGCGCCGAGGTCGGTGATGACCGCGGGGCGGCCGGTGGTGTGCACCCGACCGACGACGCCGGTAGCCGGCGGGACGGTCGAGAAGACCTGCCACGACCCGGTGGCCGCGATGCAGCGGAGCCGGTCGTGGACCTCCAGCAGCACCGAGATGGTGGCCGGGGTGGACCGGGCCAGGGCGGCGACGGTCCACTGGCACGCCTCGGCGACGGTCGCCGCCATCGGCAGGCGGGCCGCGCTGTCCCGGATGATTCGCTCGTGATCCACTCGCATGTCGTCCCAGTTCGGAGGTGACCGGCTGCTGCCGGTGCCGTGATCCAGGGTAGCCAGGCGGTCGCGGCACCCCGGTCTGCTCGGTCCGCCGTACCAGCGGGTAAGACACTGTTTCCGCAGCTGTAGTGCGCTGCCCGGTCGACTGGTGGCGAGAGCGATGAGAGGCTGTCCCCGGTGCTGGTGGCGGTACCCGTCGCCGGTGTCCGAATCCTGCCGATGGCGCGAAACGGTGGGCGTGCCTAGCCCGGATGTTCCGCGCCGGTTCCCACGAGGAGTTCCATGTCCATCCCTGGGATGCGTCGGGCCGCGATCGGCCTGACCGCACTCGCTGTGGCCGCCTTCGGCGCGGTCGCGACCACCCCCGAAGCGGCGGACGCCGGACCGAAGCCGGTCGACGTCACGCTGCTCGCGCTGAACGACTTCCACGGCAATCTGGAGCCGCCCGGTGGCTCCAGCGGCACGATTGAGGGCCAGCCGGCCGGCGGGGTCGAGTACCTGGCGACCCACCTCGCCGAGCTGCGTAAGGCCAGCAAGAAGAAGAACACCATCACGGTCGCCGCCGGGGACCTGATCGGTGCCTCCCCACTGCTGTCGGCGGCCTTCCACGACGAGCCCACCATTGAGGCGCTGTCGCAGGCCGGGCTCGACTACGCGAGCGTCGGCAATCACGAGTTCGATGAGGGCTCCGACGAACTGCTGCGGATTCAGCACGGTGGCTGCCACCCGGTTGACGGCTGCGCCGACGGCACCCCGTACCGGGGCGCTGACTTCCAGTACCTCGCCGCGAACTCCTTCGTGACCGAGACCGGCGAGCCGCTGCTGCCCCCGTACGCCATCCACCGGGTGCAGGGGGTCAAGATCGGTTTCATCGGGATGACCCTCGAGGGCACCCCGGACATCGTCAGCCCGGATGGCGTCGCCGGCCTGACCTTCGCCGACGAGGCGCAGACCGCTAACCGGTACGCGCGGGAACTGCGCCGCAAGGGCGTGGAGACCATCGTGGTGCTGCTGCACGAGGGCGGTAACCAGGCCGGTGCCGGTGGCATCAACGACTGCGTCGACTTCACCGGCCCGGTGGTCGACATCGTCGACCGGATGGACCCGTCCATCGACGTCGTCGTCAGCGGGCACACCCACCAGGCGTACAACTGCGAGGTCAACAACAAGTTGGTGACCAGCGCCAGCTCGTACGGCCGGCTGATCACCGACATCGACCTGAAGATCGACCGGCGGACCGGGGACGTGCTGCGGGCCTCCGCCGAGAACCTGGTGGTCACCCGGGACGTCGCCGAGGACCCGGCCCAGACCGCGCTGATCGACCACTACCAGGCCGTCCTCGGCCCGGTCGCCGGTCGGGAGGTCGGTGAGACCACCGAGGCGATCACCCGGACGCAGGAGACGCTCTTCGACACCGTTCGCGGGGAGTCTCCCCTCGGGAACCTGATCGCCGACGCCCAGCTCTGGGCCACCGAGGGGGACCAGGACGCTGTCGCCGCGTTCATGAACCCGGGCGGTGTCCGGGCCGACCTCGACGCCGGCCCGGTCACCTACGAGGAGGCGTTCACCGTGCAGCCGTTCACCAACAACCTGGTGACCCTCGACCTCACTGGTGAGCAGCTCTACTGCCTGCTGGAGCAGCAGTTCGTCACCGAGCGGGTGCTCTACCCGTCGGCCACGGTCCGGTACGTCGTCGATCCCGCCGGCGGCACCGCCCCGGCGGGTGACCCCTGCGCCGGCACCCGCGTGGTCCGCGGCAGCCTGACCTTCGCCGACGTACCGGTGGAGACCGACGGCACCTACCGGGTCACGGTGAACAGCTTCCTGGCTGGCGGGGGTGACGGCTTCTCCGTACTCACCGATGGCGCCAACCCGGCCACCGGCCAGATCGACCTGGACGCGCTGGTCGCGTACCTGACCGAGACCTCGCCGATCTCCGCCCCGGCACTGGACCGGATCCGTACCACCGGGGAGCTTGGCCGCTGACGCCTCGCTTCCAGCGCAGCCGGGCCCCGGGGAACATCGGGGCCCGGTTGTGTTTGTGCCCTGCGGGGACCCGCTGGTCAGGGGGTCGCGGCGGCCAGCCGGTGGTTGAGGGCGGTGTGCCGGCGGCCGGCGCCGACGGTGCGGACCGCGGCGGCGAGGGCCCGGCGGGAGCCGACCAGGACGACGAGTTGCTTGGCGCGGGTGACCGCGGTGTAGAGCAGGTTGCGTTGCAGCATCATCCAGGCACTGGTGGTCAGCGGGATGACGACCGCCGGGTATTCGGAGCCCTGCGACCGGTGGATGGTCATGGCGTAGGCGTGCGCCAACTCGTCTAGCTCGTCGAAGTCGTAGTCGATGCTCTCGTCCTCGTCGGTGCGGACCGTCAGGGTCTGCTCCTCGGCCGAGAGCTGGGTGACGATGCCGAGGGTGCCATTGAAGACACCCGCCTGTCCCTTGTCGTAGTTATTGCGAATTTGGGTGACTTTGTCACCGACGCGGAACACCCGCCCGCCGGCACGCCGCTCCGGCTGCCCCTCCCGATGCGGGGTGAGCCGTTGCTGGAGCAGGGTGTTCAGTGCCCCCGAGCCGGCGGGGCCGCGGTGCATCGGGGTGAGGACCTGCACGTCCCGGCGGGGATCCAGGCGGAACTTGGCGGGGATGCGGGAGCAGGCGACATCGACGGTCAGTTCGGCCGTGGCCTCCGTGTCGTCGCAGGCGAAGAGGAAGAAATCCGGCAGGCCCTGGAGCAGGGGTGGGCGGCCGGCGTTGATGCGGTGCGCGTTGGTGACGACGCCGGACTGGGCGGCCTGGCGGAAAATCTGGGTCAACCGCACCCGCGGGATGGCCGGAGCGGCGAGCAGATCGCGTAACACCTCGCCGGCGCCGACGGAGGGGAGTTGGTCGACATCGCCGACCAGCAGCAGGTGCGCGCCGGGCGGAACAGCCTTGACGAGCTTGTTGGCCAGGATGAGATCGAGCATGGAGGCCTCGTCCACGACGAGCAGGTCAACGTCGAGGGGGTTGTCCCGGTCGTAGGAGGCGTCCCCACCCGGCCGCAGCTGCAACAGGCGATGCACCGTGGCGGCGGGATGCCCGGTCAGCTCGGAGAGGCGTTTGGCGGCCCGCCCGGTCGGGGCTACCAGGGTGACCTTGGCTTTCTTGGCGGCGGCCAGTTCGACGATCGAACGGACAGTGAAGCTCTTGCCGCACCCCGGCCCGCCGGTCAGCACCGCGACCTTCGAGGTCAGCGCGAGCCGGACCGCCTGCTCCTGCTCCGCGGCGAGGTCGTTGCCGGTACGCGCCTTCAACCAGGTCAGGGCCTTGTCCCAGTCGACGCCCACGAAGTGCGGCAACCGATCGGCCCCATCGCCGAGCAGGCGGAGCAGGCTGGTGGCGAGAGACCGCTCCGCCCGGTGGAACGGCACCAGGTACACCGCCCGCACCGGCTCCGCGTCGCCGCCCGGCATCGACTCACGGACGACACCCTCCTCGGCGACCAGGTCGTCCAGGCAGCGGGTGACGAGGTCGGCCGGCACGTCGAGGATCTTCGTCGCGTCCGCGACCAGCTCCGGTTCGGGCAGGTAGCAGTGGCCGTTGTCGGTGGCCTCGGAGAGCGTGTACTGCAAGCCAGCCATGACCCGCTGTGGGCTGTCGTGCGGGATACCGACCGATTGGGCGATGGTGTCGGCGGTCTTGAAGCCGATGCCCCACACATCGGCCGCCAGCCGGTACGGCTCCTTCATGACCACGTCGGTGGAGGCATCGCCGTACTGCTTGTAGATCCGTACCGCGAGGGAGGTCGAGACGCCGACCCCCTGGAGGAAGACCATGACCTCCTTGATCGCCTGCTGTTCCGCCCACGCCGCGGTGATCTTCGCGGTGCGCTTCGGACCCAGCCCTGGCACCTCCACCAGCCGGGCCGGCTCCTCCTCGATGATCCGCAGCGTTTCCAGGCCGAAATGGGCGACGATCCGTTCGGCGAAGACCGGTCCGATGCCCTTGACCAAGCCCGAGCCGAGGTAGCGCTGAATGCCCTGGATCGTGGCCGGCAAGACCGTGGTGTAGGAGTCGACCTCGAACTGCCGGCCGTACTTGGGGTGCGAGGACCAGCGCCCGTGCAGCCGTAGGCTCTCCCCCGGCTGCGCGCCCAGCAGCGCGCCCACCACCGTCAACAGATCGCTACTGCGGTCGGTGGCGACCCGGGCCACGGTGTAGCCGGTCTCCTCATTGACGTACGTCAGTCGCTCCAGCACCGCCTCGAGCGTCGCCAGAGCGGGACGGGGGGCAGCGGTCACGTCGGCCATCCTGCCGTACTCCAACAGTAGTGTGGCGTTCCGCCTTAGGGCTGGTTTTCTTAGAGCGACCGGTAACGGGTCCAAGATCCGGATATGCGGTGGACGTCGGGTCAGATCTGCGGCTGTCCCGCTGAGGGCAGGACCACCCGGACGATTGCGCCACCGCCTGGGACGTTCTCCGCCCGTACCCGCCCCCCGTGGGCGCTTACTACGGCGCGCACGATGGCGAGCCCGATCCCTGACCCGCCGTTGTCCCGGTCTCGGGCTGTGTCGATCCGGTAGAAGCGTTCGAAGACGTGCGGGAGGTGCTGCGCCGGGATGCCGGGACCGGTGTCGGCCACCGCTAGCTCCACACTTCTGGCATTGCTGATCACCTTTACCGTGACGGTCCCGCCCTCGGGTGTGTGCCGTAGCGCGTTGTCCAGGAGGTTGCCGAGGACCTGTCCCATCCGCTGCGGATCAACGTCGACCTGTGGGGTGGGGGGAAGGTCGCTGTCCAGCGTCACGCCCTTGCCAGCGAAGCGGGGCCGCGCCGCGGCCACGGCGTCCCGGACCAGGTCCGCCGGGGCCGTCTGTACCGGGTGCAGGTCGAGCTGATGTGTCTCGGCGCGGGAGACCGCGGCGATGTCGTCAGCGAGGCGGTGTAGCCGTGCGGTCTGGGCCCGCAGCACCGACTGAAGGTCCTCGTCGTCAACGGCGATGCCGTCCTCAGCCGCTTCGAGGTAGGCCTCAATGGTGGCGAGCGGGGTGCGCAGTTCGTGACCGAGGTCGGTGAGCAGCCGTCGCCGGGTCGCTTCGACGGTCTCCAGGCCTTCCGCCATGGTGTTGAACGAGTCGGTGAGGGTCTTGAGCTCGTTGCCGAGGCCGGGGTCGGCCATGCGGACGTCGTAGTGTCCGTCGGCGAGGCTGGCCGACGCATGCGCGAAGTGAGTGACTGGGCTGGCGATTTGCCGTGTCGCGTACGCGCTGGCCGCGATCGCCGCGACCAGCGCGGCGAGGAGACCGACACCGAGCGCGAGCGCATTCGCCGAGACGTACGCCTGTTCGACGTGCCAGCGCGCCTCGGCGCTGACCTCCCCGCCGACCTGCCCGAGGTGGTCGGCGAAGATCCGTGGTCCCACCGCGCCGGCGACCAGCGCCAGGGTCAGCGCACCGACGGCGAGCGTGAGCACCTGCGCGGCGAAGAGCCGCACTGCGAGGCTGACGCGTCGAAAGTTCACGACTGTGGTCCCATCCGGTAGCCGATGCCACGGACGGTGAGGATGAACCTGGGGCGGGCGGGGACGTCGCCGAGTTTGCGTCGCAGATGGCCGATGTGCACGTCGACCAGGTGCTCATCGCCAACCCACCCTTCACCCCACACCGCAGTGATCAGCTCAGTGCGACTCAGCGCGACATTCGGTCGGCCGGACAGAACCGCCAGTAGATCGAATTCGGTGGGGGTGAGCGGCACGGGCACCTCGTCGAGGCGGGCTTCGCGGGCTGGCACGTCCACCGCCAGCGGACCGAACCGACGCGGTGCTGGCTCCGGCTGGCCGTGAGGCTGGCGTGGGCGACGCCGCATCGCTGCGACGCGGGCGACGAGTTCTCGAGGGCTGAACGGCTTGGTGAGGTAGTCGTCCGCCCCGGCACCGAGCCCAGTCAGCTTGTCGGCCTCCTCAGTGCGGGCGGTCAGCATGACGACATAGCAGTCGCTGAACGACCGCAACCGCCGGCATACCTCCACACCGTCGAGGCCGGGCAGCATCAGGTCCAGGATGACGATGTCGGGCTCGTCCTCCCGTGCGGCATCCAGCGCCGCCAGGCCGTCAAAAACACAGCGCACCTGGTAGCCATCGCGTTCGAGATAGCTCGCCACGACCTTGGCAAGGCTCCGTTCGTCGTCAACGACCAGCACCCGTCCACTCATGTCCTGTTTCCTCGCGGCCGTGCTGCTCACTCCGGCGCGTACCGATCAGTCCAGGTGGCGCCGCCGTCGGTGCTGCCGACGACCCGGTCACCGGCGAGCGCGGCGAAGAGGGCGCTGTTCTGCACAGCGAAGCTGTGCGGCTCACCCGGCACCTCTCCGCGCCGCTGCCACTGCCCGCCGCCATCGGACGACGACCAGACCGCTCCGTCCGGGGCGACTGTCCACACGCCGGTGTTGTCCCAGGTCAGCAGGCCGACAGCAGGAGCGTCCGGGACCAGCTGCCAGCTGCGGCCGCCGTCGGTGGAGCGCTGCAGGCCGTCCCGCCCGACGGCGAGGACTGTCCCGTCGTCGGTCGGGCTGACCGCGAACGCGCCGATCGCCGTACGGGAACGGTGCTCCCAGTCTCGCTGGTCGGCGCTGACCATGAACGCGGCGTCGGCCGAGTTGTAGCCGTAGACCGAGCCGTGGGCGACTTGGAGTCCGTGGAAGTCCGCCGTACCGGAGAGCGACTTCTCCTGCCAGGTCACGCCACCGTCGGTCGACTCGATCAGGCCCACGTTGGCCGGTCCGTGTGTGGAGTGGCCCGAGGCGAGGAAGTGCCCGGGGCCGACCACGGTGAAGCCCATCAGGTCCAGGTCGTCCCTTGATACGCGTACGGCGGTCCGCGGACCGCCGATGCGGAACAGCCCGACGTGCGTGGCGACGTGCAGGGCGCCGCTACCCGGGTCGACCGCGATCCCGTGGACGTGCCCGAACTCCTGGTGTCCGGTACCTGTGGTGTCGCTGTTCGAAGATCCCGGACCGCGCAGGGCGAACGCCACCACGGCGGTGAGGACGGCCAGCACGGCCAGCGTCGCAATGATGATTATCCACGCCGGTGTGGCGAGCGCACTGCGACCCTGCGTCTTTCGTCCGAATCCGGGCCTGCTGCCCGGTCGCTTCGGCTGTGGCGTTCCGTTCATTGACTGCATTCACTTCCTCATCGCTGAAACTCGTGCAGAACCCGGGCGCGGGATCAGGGTGACCTTTCGTCCCCGTTAACCATGGCCCGAAGCCGGCGGAAAGCCCTCAATTTGGCCATGAAGATTCTCTGAAGAAGTGGCCTTACCTCTACTCGCCGGGCCGGCGGTCGATAACGCTGGAGATTCACACAAAGGAGCCCCTATGTCACCGCTGCTTACCCGCCGGCGCGTTATCGCCGGGGTCGCCGGAGTTGCCGGTCTCGCCGGCACCGCCGGAGTCGTCGCCGTCGCCGCCAACCGCGATACCCCGAAAATGATCAACCTCACCGCCGAGGCCATCCGCCGCGCCGAACGGGCTCGGCAACGCCCCGGCGCCGCCACCGTCCGCGCCACCCTTTCCCCCCGCCCGGTGACCCTGGATCTTGGCGGCGTGACGGTCGACACCTGGGGGTACACTGAGGACGCCCCCGGTCCGCTGATCAGGGCGAAGGCCGGTGACCGGCTCCGCGTTGACGTGGTCAACGAGTTGCCTACGGACACCAGCGTGCACTGGCACGGCATCGCGTTGCGCAACGACATGGACGGCGTCCCCGGGGTCACCCAGGACCCGATCGGCGCGGGCGAGCGCTTCACTTACGACTTCATCGCGCCCCACCCGGGAACCTACTTCTACCACCCGCACTCCGGGGTGCAACTCGACCGAGCGCTCCACGGCGTCCTGATCGTGGACGACCCGAATGACGCGGGCCGCTACGACCAGGAGTGGATCGTCGTCCTGGACGACTGGGTCGACGGCACCGGGCGGACCCCGGACGACGTCCTGGCCGCGCTCGGCGATGGCACCGACGGGATGCACGGCGGGCACGACATATCCGGCATGGACCACGGCGACGGGATGCCGATGGACGACAGCATGGAGGCCATGATCTCGCCACTGCTCGGCGGCGCGGGTGACGTTGACTACCCGCACTACCTGATCAACGGTCGGGTGCCGGCCGCCCCCGTCACCCTCACCGCCCGGCCCCGCCAGCGGGTACGCATCCGACTGGTCAACGCCGCCTCCGACACCGCCTTCCGGGTGGCGCTGGGCGGGCACCGGCTTACCGTCACACACAGCGACGGGTTTCCGGTCGTCCCGGATGTCACTGACGCACTGGTCGTCGGTATGGGTGAGCGGGTTGACGTCGAGGTTGTCGTCGCCGACGGGGTGTTCCCCCTGGTCGCGGTCGCCGAGGGCAAGATGGGTCAGGCGCTCGCCGTGGTCCGGACCGGAGGCGGCAGTGCACCGTCGGCTGAGGTACGCCCGGCCGAACTCGACCGCCGCGTCATTCTCACCAACCAGCTGCGGGCCACGGAAGAGGTATGGCTGCCCCAGCGCGAGCCGGACCGGACTCACGATCTGGTCCTCGGCGGTGGCATGATGCCCTACCGCTGGACCATCAACGGCAAGACCTTCGCCGACGCCGAGCCGTTCCTGGCCGGGGAGGGCGAACGGGTACGGCTACGGATGACCAACCAGACGACGATGTTCCACCCCATGCACGTGCACGGGCACACCTTCGCCCTCCGCGACGGCGGCCCCCGCAAGGACACCGTCATCGTGACCCCGAACCAGACCGTCACCGTCGACCTCGACGCGGACAACCCCGGACAGTGGATGACCCACTGCCACAACATCTACCACGCCGAGGCCGGCATGATGATCAACCTGGCCTACCAGCTGTGAGCTGCCCGGACCCATGACTGGTCCGGCCATCGTCGTCGGCCCGGGTTCCTGGACCGTTTCGCCCGGCGCTCCAAGGTCGACATGATGGCAGACCTGCAACCATGGGCGGAAGAACCATCGGCGCTGGGACACCCGGCCGACAGCCCGCCAACTGAGATGACACCTATTGCCGGTCGCTCTTAGTCGAGGAGTTCGAGGCGCACGGTGGTGACGTCGCCGGCCTCGATGGTTTCGGCCTCGCGGACAGCTCGTTTGACGGGCAGCACGTAGCAGCTTCGCTGCTTGTCCGGAAATATCGAGGTCGCCCAGGTGCTGCCGCCGACCGTGACCCGAACCCGCAGCGAGCCGAAGCCACGACGCGGCGGTCCGGAGAGGTCCCGGATCTCCTCCGACAGGTCGGTGGGGAGGCTGGCGAAGGTCCAACTGTCGGCCCGCCGGGCACTCCAGCTCCACAGCTCGGCCTCGAAGGTGACGATCACGGCCCCAGCCTGACACGACGGTCCGACACCGACCGTGGCTCGGCCCTCCGAGCGACCGAACGGGCACCGCGGCGCGGCACCGGGCCCAAACGGGTACCGCGGCGCCCCGAGCGACCGAACGGGCACCGCGGCGCGGTCGCTGGTGCTACAACGTGAGCTGAGCCGTGGTGCCTCGCGGGGCCGCGTGGCTACTGTCGGGCCATGCCGCTGAGTTTGGACGAGGTCGAGCTGTTCGAGCACTCCAGGGCTCGGTTGGAGGCGATCGCCTACCGGCTGCTCGGCTCAGCGAGCGACGCCGAGGACGCGGTGCAGGACACGTTCCTACGCTGGCAGGCCGCCGATCGCCGGCACGTTCAGACACCCGAGGCGTGGCTGACCAAGGTGCTCACCAACCTATGTCTCAACCAGCTCACCTCGGCGCGCGCTCGGCGCGAGAGGTATGTGGGCACCTGGCTGCCCGAGCCGCTGCTCACCGGAGACCCGATGCTCGGTCCGGTTGACACCGCCGAGCAGCGAGAGTCGGTCTCGATGGCGGTGCTCGTCCTGCTGGAGCGGCTTTCGGCCAACGAGCGGGTCGTGTACGTGCTCCGTGCGGCGTTCGGCTACTCGCACGGTGAGATCGCCGAGTTCCTTGACCTCACCGAGTCGAACTGCCAACAGATCTACCGGCGGGCGAAGCAGCACATCAGCACCGACCGGGTGCGTACGGAAGTGGATGCGACCAGCACGCGGAAGATCGTCGAAGAGTTCCTGGCAGCCGCCACCAGTGGGCAGGTGCGGCGGCTCGTCGAGCTCTTGACCACGGACGCGACGAGCGTCGGCGACGGTGGCGGCAAGATCCCGGCCCGGACCACGCCGGTCGCCGGAGCGCTGGCGGTGGCGAGGTTCCTGCGCGGCCTCCTCGTTCCCACCAAAGCCAAACGCGACCGGATCGGCGGTCGACCTGCTGTCTACGCCGACGTCGTCAACGGCGGACCCGCGGTGGTGGTCGTGAACGGCGACCGGGTTGTCGCCGTCATGTCCCTACAGGTGACTGGGGAGGGCATCGCGGCCATCCATATCCAGGTCAACCCCGACAAGCTTGTCCGCGCCACCCACCGCTGGTCCGCGGTTGAGCCCGGTGAACCCCTCATCGAAGCCTGGTGACCCAGCTCATAGCGGGCTCCTGTCAGTAACCGCGTCGCTATCCGGTTCAGGAAGCGGACGCATCGAGACAGGAGTGAGATCATGAAGCACCGCATCGTCGTCCTCGGGGCCGGATACGCCGGAGCCACCGCCGCCGGGCGCCTGGCTCGGCGGCTGCACTCCGACAGCGTCGAGATCACTGTCGTCAACGCCGAGGCCGAGTTCGTGGAGCGGGTCCGGATGCACCAGCTGGCGGCCGGACAACGCCTCGCCCCCCGCCGACTGCGCGACATCTACGCGGGTACGGACGTAGGGCTGCGACTGGCGCGGATCACCGCCGTTGACGTTGATCAGAAGATCGTCACGCTCGTTGACGAGCACGGTACCGACGAGATCGGCTACGACACCCTCGTCTACGCCCTCGGTAGCACCGGTACTGATCACGGGGTTGCCGGCGTCGCCCGGCACGCCTACAACATCGCCGGAAGGGAGTCCGCCCTGCGGCTGCGCGATCGCCTGGTCCGCCTCGGTGCCGGCGGGAACGTCCTGGTCGTCGGAGGTGGTCTCACCGGCCTCGAAGCTGCCACCGAGATCGCCGAGGCGCGGCCGGACCTCGCCGTCGCGATCGCCGCCCGCGGCGGCCTCGGCGACTGGCTGGACGTCGGGGCGCGGGGTCACCTGCGACGCGTCTGTGACCGGCTTGGTATCACCGTTCACGAGCACACCGACATCGTTGAGGTTGCGGAAGCCAGCGCGGTCACCGGCGACGCTCGAACCATCCCGGCTCAGGTGACCGTCTGGACGGCGGGCTTCGCCGTCCACCCCATCGCCGCGGCCACCCCGCTGAAGCTCGCCGAGACCGGACAGATCGTCGTGGATGCCAGCATGCGCGCGATCTCGCACCCCGACGTGTACGCGATCGGTGATGCCGCGTTCGCCGAGGGGCCCGGCGGTAAGCCGCTGCGGATGTCCTGCGCCTCCGGAATCCCCATGGGCTGGCAGGCCGCCGACGCCATCGCCGCGCGCCTGACCGGTCGAGAGGTGCCGAAGGTCTCGCTTCGCTACTTCAACCAGTGCATCAGCCTCGGCCGGCGGGACGGGCTCATCCAGTTCGTGACCGCCGATGACCAGGCCAAAGCGTCCTTCCTCGCCGGCAAGATGGCAGCCCGCTACAAGGAGATGGTCTGTAGGGGGGCGGCCTGGAGCATCTTCCACCCCACGTTGCTGCTGCCGACCCTTCGCCGCCGCACCGCCACGACCCGGAAGGAGCGGCGCGCCGCCACCGCGTGAGCTGGCGAACTGGTTGTCGACGCCGGATTTGGTCCCGGTGTCGGACACATCGACCGCCTGATCCCTACCTGGCCGGGGGAGCCTCCGACCCCCGGCCAGGCAGGGGCGGCCTCAGGTGGGGTTCGCCGCGGTGAGGACGTCGAAGGACCACAGCTCCCACTTGTTGGCGTAGGTCACCGACTCGGGGGCGCGATGCGGGCGGGTGGCGTACCAGGCGTCGTACGCCTCGGTGTCACGCCACTGGGTGACCACCAACCAGGTCGTGCGGTCGTCGGTGGGACGCAGTACCTGAAAGCCCTCGAATCCGTCCGCATTTTCGATCTTGCCTGGGCGTGCCGAGAACCGTTCGACGAATTCGTCACCGTGACCTTCGATGATGTCTATTGCATTAATTTTGACGATGCTCATTTGTCGCTCCTTAGGTCGGCGGCCGCGGGTGGCTCAGGCCGGTTGGCGTCTTTGACGAACGTCAGCATGACGACAGCGTCACTGACCGCTCGCAGGTCGTGTTTGCGATCGGGAATCACCAGGTAGTCGCCCGCGGAGCCGTGCCACGTCATCTCGGCGGTGCTCACGGTGGCTGTTCCCGACAACAGTTGCAGGGTGGCCTGTCCTGGGTTCTCGTGCTCGCTCAACGCCGATCCAGCCCGCAGTGCCAGCACTAGTTGCTTCAGGCTGTGGTGATCGGCGTTGAGCGTGGCCGCGGCGCGCCCGGACGAAGCTTCGTGGGCGCGGGTCAAGAGTTCCTGTCCGAGTTCGTGCAGACTTTTCATTGGCGTCGTGGACATCAGTCTTTCCTTCGGGTGCGGTGGGTCAACGTGATCTGACATGAGTCAGGTCGCGGGAAAGGGGTGAGTTGGGCCGCCACCGATGTCCCGGCAGTGGCGCGGGTGATTCCGTCCACCATGCCGTCGTGTAGGGAGCAGATGACGTCGCCGTAGTCGGGTATGAGGTCGAGGAAGGGGCAGTGCCATAACGTGATGTCGGCGCGGTCCCCGGAGAGCGTGGCGGTCGGCGCGAACTCGTGGGCATCGAAGCGGGAGGTGAGCGCGGTGGTGGCCCGGGTGAGCGGGGCGCCGTCGATGGCCTCCGTCGGCTGTTCGGATGCCCACGCCCGTCCGGCGTTCCGTGCGAGTGCGCGACCATTCGGCTGCTCGCGCAACGTGCGCGCGAGGAGCCCCGCCAGCAAGCGGTACTGGGTGGGTCCGGCGGTGTCCATGCCGACGGTTGCGCGATAGGTCATCGGTGGGCGGCCACGGCCGCGAGGAGCGCCGGGTACGCGCTCGGCGAGCTGCGCGCCAACCAACTCCTCCAGGTGTAGCCGGGTGGTCTCGACCGGCCAGCCCACTTCGTCTGCGACCTGCTGAGCGGTCATGGCACCGGCTGCCCGGTGGAGGACCTGCCGCAGGGCTGTTCGCCGACTCGTCACGAACCAAATATACACAAGGCAACTTGGGTAAAATTCACGCTGTTCACCTCAGCCCCCTAGGGTCTGGTTCGTGGAGCGGTTGGCGCGGCGGCTGGGGGTTACTGATGCGGTGGTCATCGGGATGGGGGCGATGCTCGGCGCGGGCGTCTTCGTGGTGTTCGCTCCAGCCGCGGCGGCGGCCGGCGGGACCGGACTGCTGGTGGCACTTACGCTGGCCGGGTTTGTGGCGTTTTGTAATGCGACCAGCTCGGCTCGGCTGGCGGCCCGCTACCCCGAGTCCGGCGGCACGTACGTCTACGGGCGGGAGCGGCTCGGCCCGTTCGCCGGGTTCGTGGCCGGCTGGGGCTTCGTGGTCGGCAAGACCGCGAGCTGCGCGGCGATGGCGCTGACGGTTGGGGCGTACCTCTGGCCGGACCGGGCCCGGCTCGTCGCCGTCATCGCCATCGCGGCCGTCACCGCCGTGAACCTGCGCGGTGTGGGGAAGACGGCGCGGGCCACGAAGGTGCTGGTCGGGGTGGTGCTGGGGGTTCTGTCCCTGGTCGTGGTGGTCGGCCTGACCGGCTTCACAGCGGAGCGGATCGGCGACGTCGGTTCGATCGGCGGCGGGGTGCGCAGCGACGTCGGCGGTGCCGGTGTGCTGACCGCCGCCGGGCTGCTCTTCTTTGCTTTCGCCGGGTATGCCCGGATAGCTACTCTCGGCGAAGAGGTACGCGACCCGAGGCGAACGATCCCCCGAGCGGTGCCGCTGGCGCTGGGTGTGGTGCTGGCGATCTACTTGGTGCTAGCGGTGATCACGTTGGGGGTGCTCGGCCCGGACCGGCTGGCCGCCTCCGCCGCGCCCCTGGCCGACGTGGTGACCGCCGTCGGGCTGCCCGGCCTGTCCTGGGTGGTCCGGGCCGGCGCAGCCGTGGCGGTGATCGGGGTGCTGCTCTCGCTGCTCGCCGGCGTGGGGCGGACCCTGCTGGCGATGGGCCGCCGACGGGACGTGCCGGTCGGCTTGGCCGCCGTGCACCGGGTGCACCAAGTGCCGTACCGGGCCGAGCTGGCGGTGGCTGTGGTGGTGGCGGCCGTGGTCCTCGTCGGTGACGTCCGCGGGGCGATCGGCTTCTCTAGCTGCACCGTGCTGGTCTACTACGCAATCACCAACGCCGCGGCGCTCACCCTTGGCCGTGACCCGGGCCGTCGGCTGCCGGTACGGCTGCTCGCCGTGCTGGGGCTGGCCGGCTGCGTCACGCTGGCGGTCAGCCTGCCCCCAGCCAGCGTTGGGGCGGGAATCGGCGTACTCGCGATCGGCGCTGCCTGGTACGCGCTGCGTCGGCGGTACCTCGACCGCGCCGGAGGCCGCTGACCAGCTCTAGGTGGGGCACCGCCCGGGCCGACGGTCAACTCTGTGCGGTCAGCCGCGCCGAGCGGCGTCGATTAGCTCCGTGACGGCAGCGGCAGCGGCATCCGGCCGGCCGTGCCGGCGCGCGGCCTCCGCCAGGGCGTGCCGACGCTGCGCGTCGTCGAGCAACGTCAACAGTTCGGCGCGGAGCGCGGCACCGGTGGCGTCACTGCCGGTGAGCATTCGCGCCGCGCCGGCCTCGGCGAGGTGCCGGGCGGTCTGCCGCTGCTCGTCGCCGGAGGTCGGCACGAGTGGGATCAGGATCGTCGGTCGGCCCAACGCGGTCAGCTCAGCTACTGTGCCGGCGCCACTGCGCGCAACCACGATGTCGGCGGCAGCGAGCACGTCGGGCAGTTGTCCATGGATGTAGTCCACGACACGGTAGCGGGCCTGTAGGTGTGCCGGTAGCTGGGCGGCGAACTGTTGCATGTGGCTCAGGCTGTGCTCCCCGCACTGGTGCAGCACCTGGCACCGCTGCAGGACATCGGGGAGAACCTCGGTGACCATCCGATTCACCTGTACCGCGCCCTGCGCCCCGCCGGTGACGAAGACCAACGGCAGGTGTGGGTCCAGCCTATAGGCGGCCCGGCCGGCAGCCGGGTCTCCGGTGAGCATGTCGGGGCGGACCGGGTTGCCGGTGACAACCGCCCTGGCCTGCGCCCGCTTCGACAGATTCGCCAACGAGGAGGTGTGGCTCAGCAGTACCCGGCTGGCGACGAGGGCGAGAATCCGGTTGGCCAGACCCAGGTTTAGGGTTTGCTCATGCATGACCAGGGGGCGTCGGGCCAGCCAGGCGGCCAGACCGATTGGAACGGCGACGTAGCCGCCGGTGGAGAGGACCACGTGCGGCCGGACCCGCAGTACGGTCACCATGGCCTGCAGCACGCCGATCGGAATCCGGAACGCGTCGGTGATGTTTCGCCACAGCTCGTGAAGATTGGGCGAACGCCGTAACTTTCCGGTGGTGATGGCGCGGAAAGGCAGGCCCTCCTGCCGGGCGATCTTTGCCTCCAGGCCCTGCTCGACCCCGACCCAGAGGATGTCGGGCTCGGCGCCGGTTTCGGCGAGGCGAGCGCGCAGCGTCCGGATGGTCGTCAGCGCCGGGTAGGTGTGCCCTCCGGTGCCGCCACCAGTGACGATGATTCGTAAGCCGTGGAGCTGTTGAGCACTGTAGACGGCCACGCGTTCCCCTGTGCATTGTCCGTCCGGCTGGCATCCTTGCTGGCGAGCCAGGATGGACTGAGTGAGCGTTTTGACGTTGTTCTAGATCGACTATAAACGTCAGCGACATTGGTCGCTTCGGCGCCCGCCGCTGAGCCCGCTGCCGAGCCCGCCGCTGAGCCGGGCCGCGCCGCTTCGGCGGCGGTGTTCGGCTCACCTCCGGTCCCGGTTCGGCGGGAATGACACCGCCGCTGGTGAGGATTGTTAGGTGTGGCGGTGGGTAGGTAGCCGGGGTGCAGACGTTCCTCCCGTACCCGGATTTTCTGGCCAGCGCGGCCTCGCTGGATCAACGTCGGCTCGGCAAGCAGCGGGTGGAGGCGATTCAGGTGCTGCGGGGGCTGACCCGTCCGGGCTATGGCTGGCGGCACCATCCGGCGGTGAAGATGTGGGCCGGCTACGAGGAGGCGTTGACCCGGTACGGGCTGGATGTGTGCGCGGTCTGGTGCGAGTCAGGCCGAGCCGACACCTGCGCCGCGACGCTGGTCGCCGATTTCACCACCGCCCGGGGCGTGCGCACCGTCCGTACCCAGGCCGAGTTGGCTGACGCCGGTGAGCTACCGCCCTGGCTGGGCCGCGACGACCTGCACCGGAGCCACCGTTCGTCGCTGCTGCGCAAGGACCCGGAGCACTATCGCCCGCAGTTTGGTGACATCCCGACCGATCTGGAATACGTCTGGCCCCGCTCTGATCGCGCCGCCGGTTAGGAAGCATCACCGGACCGTGACCGGCGTCACCTGGATAGGGCGGGGTCGTGGCTGCGTCGATATCGTCACCGCGGCGAAGCGGACCGGAGGGAGAGTAGCGGTGGCGGACGCGGAACTGCTTGTCGAGGTGGCCGGTCCGGTGGCGACCGTGGTGATCCACAATCCGGCCCGTCGAAACGCGATGACGTCGGCGATGTGGTGGCGTCTGCCGGGGGTGCTCGATCAGCTGGAGGCCGACCCGGCGGTACGGGCCCTGGTGCTCACCGGAGCCGACGGCACCTTCTGCGCCGGGGCGGACCTCGGCGACCTGGACGAGCTGCTGGACGCCGGTGATGCCAGTATCGCTGTCACGGCTGAGGAGCGGCTCGCCGCCTTCGCCAAGCCGACAATCGCCGCGATTCGGGGTGCCTGCGTCGGTGGTGGGTGCCAACTCGCCGTCGCCTGCGACCTGCGGCTCGCCGCCGACGACGCGCGTTTCGGCGTACCTCCGGCCCGGCTCGGCCTGGTCTATCCGGCGCCCACCACCCGTCGGCTGGCCCGGCTGGTCGGGCCGTCCACCGCGAAGGCCCTGCTCTTCACGGCGGAGCTGGTCGACGCCGGGCGGGCGCTGCGGGTCGGCCTGGTGGACGAGGTGCTGCCCGCCACCGCGCTCTCCGCCCGGGTCGATGAGGTTACCGCCGCGGTGGCCGCGCGGTCTCGGCTCAGCGTCATGGCGGCCAAGGAAATCCTCGATGGACGGGCGGATGACGCCCGAATCATCTGGTGGCATGGGCAGGTGCGGGCCAGCGGGGAGGCTCGGGAGGGCGTGGCGGCGGCCAACGAGCGCCGACCGGCCCGTTTTCCGTGGTCCCCGCCCGCGGCGGGGCCCGCCGAACCGGGCAGCATCGGGTAGCGGTTGGGTCGCGCCCACCCCTGATCAGTGCGGTCGGGCGAGCAGGCCCCGGGGGCGGATCGAGCGGACCGGCTCGGTCGCGCCGCCCTCGTCCCGCAGGATGTGATTGGCCGCGAGGATGCCGGTGGCGGCGGACCGCTCCATCAGCGCACTGGGGAAGTCGGTGTGGATGCCGTCGCCGGCCAGGTAGAGCCGGTCGGCGTCGGTGCGGACACCGGGCCGACCCGCGTGGCTGCCGGGCGGGAACGCGGGCGCCCGGGCCTCCACCCGGGCTCGCAGCTCGCGGATCCGCAGCCGCCCCGCCTCCGGCCAGAGGGGCCGTAGCTCGGTCCACATCCGTTCCGCCAACTCCTCGGCGGGCACGTCCGGTTCGCAGGCGTACGCGTGCAACTCCACCACCGCACCGCCGTTGCGCGCAGCCCAGTGGCGGGACTCCTGCTCAAGCCGATGGTAGAGCGTCACCGAGTCCAGGGTGGGTTGCCGAGAGACCCCGCTGAACACTGCCCGCCCGGGATCCACGTCCCCGGCGCACCAGTAGCGGGCCACCGCGTACGGCGGGCCGGGTTGGCCGAACGCGGGCATTCGTGCAACCAGGTCGGGAGCGGCTTCGGTGAGAGTGGGGGAGGCCGCGACCAGCGCGGCGAGCGCCGGTGGGTCGACGGCGAGTACGACGTGCCGGGCCTCGTACGCGCCGGCGGTGCTCACCACCTGCCAGCCGGCGGCGTCGCGGTGCAGCCCGGTGACGGCGGCCTCGGTGACGACCCGGCCGCCGTGCTGCTCGAGGTGCCGGGTGAGGGGCTGCCAGATCGACGTCGCGTAGTCGGCTGTGGGGCAGTCGAAGGCCAGCCCTTCCGGGTTACCCAGCAGGTAGAAGTGGAACTGGGCGATCATTTCGGCGGCCGACATCTCCGCTTCGTGGTTGAAGAACGAATGCGAGAAGACCTCGAAGAGCATCGCTCGGGCTCGGTCCGGCAGCCGGAGCGAGGTGAGCAGGGCGTCGGCGGTGGTGTTGTCGAACTCGGCGTACGTCTGGATCGGGTCGTAGCTGAGCAACGGCAGCGCGGCGTCCCGGTTCATCGCGCGTAGGTCCCGCAGACGCAGGCTGGGGCTGCGTAGTAGGAGGGCGAGTAGGTTCGCTGGCGCCGCGGGCGGCAGCTTGCCGAACTCCTCGGTCGGCCAGCGCGCGGACAGGATCGGGTAGCGCGGAATCTGCCGGAGGAAGCCCAGCGCCGGGTCGACCCGGCGGAGGATGTTCCGCCAGTTGTAGTACTGGCGGAAGAAGGCGTGGAACCCGTGTTCATTGATCCGGGTGCCGTCGGGCGAGGTCTCCGGCCAGGCGCCAAGCCGTCCGCCGGTGGTGGGGGCGGCTTCCAGAACGGTGACCGGAACTCCCCGTTCGGCCAGCACCACCGCTGCTGACATCCCGGCGATTCCGCCGCCGACCACCACGGTGGGCGCGGGGTGCGGCAGCCGCGGGGCGCCACCGCCGCCGGGGTCCACCACGTGTTCGCGTACGCCGAGCATCCGACCCGCCATTTGCGACAGCGCCATCGCCCCAGTTTGCCGGAGTCGTGTCGGGGTTGAGAATGGACTCGCGCTACCGACCCGCCGCAGTCGTGATCACCGGGCTGCGCGAACGCTACCGACTGTTTACCATGCGCCACATGACGGGGCCCTTCGATCGTGCGTGGTGGACCGGACGGCGGCTCCGAGGCAACAGCGACCCCTGGGCCCACTACGTGGTCTGTGGTCATGACGCCCTGGCGTACTGGGTGGTGAAGTCACTGCTCGCCACCGAGCCGCAGCTGACCCGGATCCGGATCACGCTGGTGGTGCCCCGGCGGCAGCGGACGGACAGCCCGGACGGTCGAGATCTCGACGGCATCGAAGTCATCCAGGCCGACCGGCTCGACGAGGTGACATTTCGCGAAGCCGGGCTGGACCGGGCCGAGGGTTTGGCGCTGCTGCACCAAGACGATGTGGGCAACATGCACGCGGCGCTCTGCGCACAGGAGGTCCAGCCGAGCCTGCGGTTGGTGGTGCGGATGTTCAACACCAGCCTGGCCAACGGGGTGCGACAGATCTTCCCCGACTCGGCGGTGCTCTCCGACGCTGTGATGGCGGCCCCTGCCTTCGTCGCCGCCGCGCTGGGAGAGGTCGCGCCGGCTCACTTCCGACACGGCGGTCGGACCCTCTACGTGGCCCGCCGCGTCGATCTTCGCGACGAGGACATCGTCTGCCCGGTGGCGGATACCCGGGACCCGCGGGAGGTCCGGGTCCTGCCCGCGGACCAGACCGCCGCCGACGTGGTGCTCGCCGAGGCTGCCGGCACGCCACCGGGAACCGAGGTGGCCGCGCGCCGACTGCGTCGGGCCCGGCGGTGGCGCCGGCCGGTCACGATGCTGCTTCGGGCGATCCGGGGCTTCGCCACCCGCCGGATCGGCCTCGCCGTGCTGGTGCTGCTGGCGGTGATCGTCGTGCTCGGCGGCCTCTACGCCAGCACCGCCGAGGTGAGCTGGGGGGAGGCGCTTTACCTGACTCTGGTCACCGCCCTGAGCGGTCAGGACCCGGATGCCGCCAAGCCGATCGGCGAGCAGGTCCTCCAGGTGGTGCTCAACCTCTCCGGGCTGGCGCTGATTCCGTTGGTCACCGCCGTGGTGGTGGACGGCCTCGTCAACGCCCGACTGGCGCTGCATTCCGGGCGGCCACTGACCGACCGTTCCGGGCACGTGGTCGTGGTCGGCCTCGGCAACATCGGCACCCGGGTGACCGCCCAACTCCGCGACTTCGGTGTCGAGGTGGTCGCGATCGACAAGCACGCGGACGCGCGCGGTGCCGAGTTGGCCCGGCGGCTCGGTGTGCCGCTGGTGGTGGGGGACGCCTCCGCCGAGGAGACCCTGCGTGCCGCCTCGGTAGCTACCTGCCAGGCCCTCGTCGTGGTCTCCACCGACGACGGGGTGAACCTGCGGGCCGCGCTGACCGCCCGATCTCTCAATGACGATGTTCAGGTGGTGCTGCGGCTCTTTGATGGGCACTTCGCCGAGCGCGTCCAGCGGTCCTTCGGCATCGGCGTCTCGCGGAGCGTGTCGTACCTGGCGGCGCCGTCGTTCGCCGGTGCCCTGCTGGACCGTGCCGTCATCGCCACGATCTCGGTCGGCCGGCACGCCCTGTTGGTCACCGAGGTCCCGGTCGCCGCCGGCTCCTCGCTCGAGGGCCAGCCGCTCGCTGCCGTCGGCCGCGCGGGGAGCGTCCGACTCCTCGCCTACTCCCGCTCCGGCCAGCGGTACGAATGGGAGTTCGACCACCGGTTGGTGATTATGGCCGGGGACCGGTTGACGGTGGTTGCCCGTCGGGCCGGGCTGAACGCCCTGCTCCGCGAGGCCGGCCCCCTCGATTCAGAGGTTTCCGGACCTCCGGCCGGCTTGTCCCCGGGGGCCGTAACGCCCCCGGTCGGGTCGTCTCCGGGGGCCGTAACGCCATCGGCCGGCTCGTCCCCGGGGGCCGCGATGCCCCCGGGGGGCCCGCCGCTGCCCCGGGCGGGGGAGCAGGACGGTTCGGTTATTCACCAATCCGACTCTGCGGACTAACCCAGGTTCCGGAAGGCGTCAGCACCAGGGAGAGGCCCCTAGCATCCATGCGGCTGGGCCGGGACCGGTGTTGTCCGGTCACTTCTCGGCTGGTGGGGTGGGTGCGCCGCTGAGGACCTCGACCGCACCGGTGTCGAGGGAGTAGTAGGCGCTGACAATGGCGAGTTCCTGCTTCGTCACGAGCGGGGCGAGGCCCGGGTTGGAGCGTAGATCGTTTGCGGCCAACTCGACCTGGGCGCGGACCATGACATCGATCGGGTCGTCGCTCTTCGCCGTGGCTACCTGTTCGTACGCGGGCTGCAGGGCCGTGACGATATCCGCCAGGTGGCCGGGCAGCGTTTCGCCGTCACGAAGGGCGGCGTGCGCCGCCTTGACGGCGCCGCAGCGTTGGTGACCGAGGACCATGAGGAGCGGCGTGCCGTTGGCCAGCGGCCCGTATTCGAGAGAACCGGTGACCACCGGGCTAACCGCCTCGCCGCCGGTGCGCGTCACGAAGAGGTCGCCCAGGCCGACGTCGAAGATGAGCTCTGGTGGCACCCGCGAGTCAATGCAGGAGAGGACGGCCGCGAAGGGCTTCTGCTCTTGGGCTACGGCCTGACGCCGGGCCGGGTCCCGGTTGGGGTTCTGCGGGTCGCCCTTCACCCACCGCTGGTTGCCCTCCAGCAGCCGCTGGAGTGCTGCCTCGGGTGTGGTGGGCGGCGCTTCGGGGAATGCGCTGGTGGTTGACGCGGGTGCCTCCGTCGATGAGCAGGCTGTGAGTGCGGCCACGGTGCCGACAAGCGCGCCGGAGAGCAACGTCCTTCGATTTGGGCGTACAACTCTATTCATTAATTTCCTCTGAACTAGTTTATAGCCAGACTCTTACCTTTAGCGGGGGAATTATACGTCGAAACCCCCATAGATGGACACAGCGGGCGTATTCTTGGTGACTCGCCGGCGGCAGGTGGTCGGTTCGACGCGCAGGCACCTCGCCGCCGCCCTGGCCGTGGCGGTCCGGCCACCCCCGCCGGACGAGCAGCTTCACGCCTCGACCCACGTGGCAGCGGTCCGAGCCGGTCAGTGTGTGTGGCGGCCCTGGTCGAATCGCGCGGGCAGCGGCACGTCGTCCCAGGGCATCCGATGCAGCACCCGGTCCAGCAGGAGGCCGAGCAGCAGCCCGGCGATCGAGTCGGTCAACCAATGCCAGCCCAGGTACATGGTCGTGAAGAACACCACCAGGGGCGGGATGACCCGTACCGCGACGGCGATCCGGGGCGGCAACGTGCGCCCGTACGTCTCCAGCAGCTGGGCGAGGAGCAGGACGATCACGCCGTACCAGATGATCGCGTTGACGACGTGCCCGGACGGGTAGGAGCGGGCGAACTGCAGCGGCAGCTCATGCTGGAAGAGCGGCAGGGTCTGCTCCGGCGCGAGGAAGGGTTCGCGCACGCTGGCGCTGGGCGCGGGCCGGGCCGTCGCCACCTTGAGTGCGCCGACGACGAGGTTGATCAGCACGAGCCCGGCGACCGGCGGCAGCAGTGGGCGGGCGGAGCGGAGCCGCACGGCGAGCAGAACGCCGAGCCCGACGGCGATCAGGGTCAGCGGGCCGCCCTGGCCGAGGTAGTTGAGGAGCCAGGCGATCCAGTACGCCGTGGTCGGGCGGTGCGCGTCCGACCAGTCGGCCACCGCCCGGTCGAGGCCGAAGAGGTGACCGGCGGCGAGGGCGGCGGTCAGGGTCACCAGACCGGCGAGGAGTAGCCCGTCGAACCACCAACCGGCCGGGTGGACCGGCCGGAGCCGTACCGCTCGCCACCGGGTCGTCACCTGCCGCATCTCGGCCACGCTACCGGCCCGCAGTGCCTCTGGCCCGGCCCGGGTGGCTGTGTGCCGAACCACGCGGGGAGGCGTTCCGGCGGGGGAGGGCGCAAACTGGGGTGCGTGCGGATCACCTCGGCTCTCGTTGACCCGGCGCTGCTCGATCTTCCCTGGTCGACCCCGCTGGTGGAGTGGCCGGCGCAGCACCTGGTGGCGCTGCCGCAGGGCATCTCTCGACATGTTGTTCGGTTCGTCCGACTTGGCGGTTATGTGTATGCGGTCAAGGAGACCGGCGAGCGAGTAGCCGAGCGGGAGTACGACCTGCTGCGGGCCTTGGAGCGGATCGACTTCCCGACCGTGGAGGCGGTGGCGATCGTCGCCGACCGGCAGACCGAAGCCGGGGAACCGTTGGACCCGGTGCTGATCACCCGGCACCTGCAGTTCTCCCTGCCCTACCGGGCGCTCTTCTCGCACACGCTGCGACCGGAGACGATGCAGCGGCTCCTCGACGCGTTGGCCGCGCTGCTGGTACGGATGCACCTGACCGGCTTCTTCTGGGGCGACTGCTCGCTGTCGAACACCCTCTTCCGTCGGGACGCGGGCGCGTTCGCGGCCTACCTGGTGGACGCGGAGACCGGGGTGCTGCACCGCTCGTTGTCGAACGGGCAGCGCGGCGAGGACCTGGAGATCGCCCGGGTGAACATCTTCGGCGAGGCGTTGGACCTACAGGCGGCCGGGCTGCTGCACGAGTCGATCGACCCGGAGGTGGTGTGCGAGGAGGTCGTGCAGCGGTACGAGCGGCTGTGGCATGAGATCACCTATGAGCAGCAGATCGAGCGGGAGGCTCGGCACGACATCGAGGGCCGGATTCGCGGCCTCAACGAGCTGGGCTTCGACGTAGCCGAGATCGCCGTGTCGACGATCGACGACGGGCGGTATCTGGTGCGGCCGAAGGTGGTCGACGCCGGCTACCACACCCGGCGGCTGCTTCGCCTGACCGGTCTGGACGCGGAGGAGAACCAGGCGCGTCGGCTTCTCAACGACCTAGACGCCTACCGGGCCGAGAGCGACCTGCTCGATGAGCAGCAGGCGGCGCACCGCTGGCTGACGGAGGTCTTCGAGCCGGTGGTCCGCGCCGTGCCGGCGCATCTGCGCCGCAAGCTGGAACCGCAGGAGATCTTCGCGCAGATCATCGAGCACAAGTGGCTGCTCTCCCAGCGGGCCGGCAGGGATGTTGGCATGGCCCCGGCAGTGCAGTCGTACCTCGGGGACGTGCTGGCGCACCGCCCCGACGAGCAGGCGGTGCTCGGGGTGGAGATTCCGCCCCCGGGCTGACCGGCGGTCTGCGTCAGTCCAGCCAAGTGCCGGCGCGCATCACCCGGACCACGTTCAGATCGTCGTCGAGCACCACCAGGTCCGCTCGGAGACCGGGTTGGAGGGCGCCGACCCGATCACCGAGACCGATCGCACGGGCGGGCGTGGTGGCCACCATCCGGGCGGCCTCCGGGACGGCGACCCCGGTGGCGACCACGTTCCGAAACGCGGCATCCATCGTCAGTGTGCTGCCGGCGACCGCCCCGTCGCTGGCGAGCCGGGCCACCCCGGCAGTCACGGTGACCCGCTGGCCGCCCAACTCGTACTCGCCGTCGGGCTGGCCGGCGGCGGCCATCGCGTCGGTGACCAGGGCGGCCCGTTCCACGCCGGCGGTGGTGGTCGCGAAGGCGAGCATTCCGTCGTGTAGGTGCACCCCGTCGGCGACCAGCTCGCAGACTACGGAGGGAGCTTCCAGCAGGGCTATTACCGGTCCCGGCTCCCGGTGGTGCACCGGGCGCATCGCGTTGAACAGGTGGGTGGCGACGCTCGCGCCGGCGGCGATGGCGGCCTGGGTCTGCTCGTACGTGGCGTCGGTGTGGCCGACCGCCGCGACCACGCCATGGGCGGTGAGTAGCTTGACCGCCGCGGTCGCTCCCGCGCGTTCCGGGGCGAGGGTGACCATCCGGATCGTCCCGTGGCCCAGCTTCAGCAGCTCGGTTAGCTCCTCGGTTGAGGGGTCGCGCAGGTACGCCGGGTTCTGCGCCCCGCAACGGGCCGCGGAGAGGTACGGGCCCTCGAAATGAATCCCGGCGAGCACCCCCTCGGCGACCAGCGGTCGATAGGCGGTGGTGGCGGTGCGCATCAGCTCGAACGGCGAACTCACCAGGCTGGCCAGCAGGGTGGTGGTGCCGTGTTGGAGGTGAAAGCCGGCGGCGGCACGGGCCTCGTCGACGTCTCCGGTAGTGAAGGTGTGCCCACCACCGCCGTGGGTGTGAATGTCGACGAAGCCGGGGAGGATCCAGTGCCCGTCGCGCCCGGACGGGTACTCGGCGACCGCGGTGATCTCATCGTTGTTGATCTCTACGCAGCCTTGGCGGATCACCCCGGCCGGGGTCACCACCCTACCGGTCACCCGTACCGTCATTGCTTCTCCATGCCGTCGAGGGCGAGCAGGGCGGCGCCGAGGCAGCCTGCCTCGGCGCCGAGGGCCGCTGGGACCAGCCGCGGCTCGCGGTGAAAGGTCATCCGGTCGTGCAGCGCGGCCCGCAGCGGGTCGAGTAGTTGGGCGCCGGCGCGGGCCAGCCCACCGCCGAGCACGACCGTGTCCACGTCGAAGAGCGCCTGGCCGGTGGCGAGGCCGTCGGCGAGGGCAGCGACAGCCTCCGTCCAGACCTGCTGGGCCAGCGGGTCACCGGCGGCGGCGCGGGCGGCCACCTCGGCCGCGCTCGGCCCCGGCGTGCTGCCGGCCAGCTCCGCATAGCGGCGGGCGACCGCCGAGGCGGACGCGATCGCCTCCAGACAGCCCGCCTGCCCGCAGCCGCAGCGCGGTCCGCCGGGGCGGACCAGGATGTGGCCGAGTTCCCCGGCCGCGCCGTGCGCGCCGGTGGCGGCCGTTCCGTCGATCACATGGGCGGCGGCGATGCCGGTACCGATGGCGACGAAGAGGACGTGTCGGTCGGCCCGACCAGCGCCGAGGCGTGCCTCGGCGACGCCGCCGACGCGGACATCATGGCCGAGTGCCGCCGGCATCCCGAGCCGGGCCGTGGCCAGGGCCCGCAGCGGCACATCGCGGAAGCCGATGTTGGCCGACCAGATCGCCACCCCTGCCGCTTCGTCGATCACGCCCGGGACGGCGAGGCCGAACGCCACCGGGGTGAGCCCTTCGTGGCGGGCCGTGTCCGCCAGGGCCGCGGCGACGTCGAGGATGGTGTCGACGACCGCCGCCGGGCCGCGTGCGGTCTGCGTCGGGTGGTGTTCGGTGCGGGCGACCGTGCCGTCCCGATGGACCAGGGCGCACTTCATCCCGCTGCCACCGACGTCGATCGCGACCACGACCTGCTGCCGGTCGGGTGCGCCGTGCGGAGCGCTCGGCGCCCCGCCCGGTTCCCCACTGCTCATGCCAGAACCACGGAGCGGGCGAGGTGCCGCGGTGCGTCGGGGTCGAGGCCACGGCTGGTGGCGAGCGTGGCGGCGAAGCGCTGCGCCAGGATCAGGTCGGCCATCGGGTCCAGCGGTGTGCGACCGGCCGCCCAGTTTCCGATCACGCTGCGGCACCCGTGGGTGCGGCTGTGCACGAAGGCGGCGCCGGTGGCCGCCACATCCTCCGCGAGCCCGTCGGGCAGTTCCCCGAAGGCCCAGACCAGCCGGCCTGGCGCGGCGACGGAGATCGGGCCGTGCCGGTAGTCCATGGCCGGGTAGGCCTCGGCCCAGAAGGTCGCGGCCTCGCGGCACTTCAGCGCCGCCTCGTGGGCCAGCCCGACGGTCCACCCCCGGCCCAGGAAGGTGACCTGTTCGATCTGGGCGGGATCGATCGGCAGGGGGGCGCGTACCGCCACCTCGGCGTCGGCGGAGAGCGCGGGAATGTTGTCGCCCAGGTGGGCGCGGAGCAGGGCCAGCGCGGTCGTCGCGAAGCGGGTCTGCACCACCGCGCGTTCGTCGGCGAAGGTCAACGGCACCGTGGCATCGGCCAGGTCGGCGGCGGGAGCGGCGGGGTCGCCGACCAGGACGGTGGTGGGCACCATCCCGCGGAGCGCGGCGAGTAGATCGGTCACCTCGGTGGTGGTGCCGGAGCGGGTGATCGCGATCATCCGGTCGTAGCGGCGGCCGGTGGGAAATTCGCTGGCCTGGAAGGCGTCGGTCTCGCCGTGGCCGGCGTGCTCGCGGCGAGCGGCGTAGGCCATCGCCATGAACCAGGAGGTGCCGCACCCCACGACGGCGACTCGTTCGCCGGGACGGGGCAGCCGGTCGGCTACCGAGTTGGCCAGCCGCGCCGCGGTCCGCCAGCAGTCGGGTTGACTCGCGATCTCCATGTCGACGTACGACATCAGGTTCTCCAGAACGTGCGCGATTTGGCTCGTTAGGCTCGGCTTTCGCGCGCTATTGTGCGCCGATTTGGGTGGTGGTGGCAACTGGGCTGAAGATCGAGCAGAGCCGGCGTTGCCTTTACGTAGTTTCGCGCACTATTGTGCACGCACAATCACCAATCGTGCAGCCGCTGGAGGGCTCGGGGTGGACCGGTACGCGAGATGGAACGCCCTACTCGAGATGCTGACCGACAGCGGTCGGGTCAGCGTCGAGGGGGCCGCCGAGCGCCTGGCCGTCTCGCAGGCCACCATTCGTCGGGATTTCGACCAGCTTGCCCAGCAGCAGATGATCACACGTACCCGGGGTGGGGCGGTCGCCAACGGCGTCTCGTATGACCTGCCGCTGCGGTACAAGTCCGCGAAGCACTCGGCCGAGAAGCAGCGGATCGGCGCGGCGGCCGCGGCGCTGGTGGCCCCGGGCACGGTGGTCGGCCTCAACGGCGGCACCACCAGCACTGAGGTGGCACGAGCGCTGGCCGTACGGCCGGATCTGAACACCAGTGCCGAGGGTGCCCAGCTCACCGTGGTCACCAACGCCCTCAACATCGCCAACGAGCTGCTGGTCCGGTCCCGGATGAAGGTCGTGGTGGCCGGTGGGGTGGTGCGACCCAAGTCATTCGAGTTGGTCGGCCCACTGGGTGGGGCCCTGCTGCGCGAAGTCACTCTGGACGTGGCCCTGCTCGGGGTGGACGCGGTTGACCCGCAGCTCGGCGCCGCCGCTCACCATGAGGGGGAAGCGGCGATGAACAGTCTGATGGTGGCGCGGGCGAAGCGGGTGGTGGTGATCGCCGACTCGTCCAAGCTGGGTGGCCACGCTTTTGCCCGGATCTGCCCGGTGGACCGGATGGAGACCCTGGTCACTGACTCCGGTGCGCCGTCCGAGGTGGTCGCCGCCTTCCGCGCCGCTGACGTGCGGGTCGTCTGCGCCTGAATCGCACGACCAAGCCTCCTATCGCCGCTTTCCACCGCGATGCACGAATTGGGTATTGCGCAAAGGGTAGTACCGCGTATTGTGTCGTGAGTGCCGCCAACGGGGGAGGTGCAGCTTGACTGCTGTCCTGGAAATAGAAGGTCTGCAGAAGTCCTATCGCAGCCGAAGGCGCGGTACCCGCAACGCGCTCGACGGCTTCGACATGCGGGTGGAGGCGGGCCAGGTGCACGGCTTCCTCGGCCCGAATGGGTCGGGTAAGACGACCACCCTTCGTACGCTGCTCGGTCTCATCCGGCCCGATGACGGCCGGATGAGACTGCTCGGCCACGAGGTCCCGGCCGACCTGTCCGCGGTCGCCGGTCAGGTCGGCGCGATCGTCGAGAGCCCGCAGTTCTTCCCACACTTCACCGCCCGGGAGACCCTGTCCCTGCTGGCTACCGCGGGCGAGGTCCGCTCCACCCGGATCGACGAGGTGCTGGAACTGGTGGGGCTGCGAGACCGATCCCGGGAGCGGGTGAAGACCTACTCGCTCGGCATGAAGCAGCGGCTCGCCGTCGCCTCCGCCCTGCTGAAGGAGCCGCGACTGCTGATCCTGGATGAGCCCGCCAACGGGCTGGACCCGGGCGGCATCCGGGAGATGCGGGCGTTGATGCGGAACCTGTCCGAAACCGGCACCACGGTGCTGCTCTCCAGCCACATCCTCGCCGAGGTCCAACTGATCTGTGATTCAGTCACGATCATCTCGTTGGGCCGCCGAGTCGCGTTCGGCCCGGTGGAGAAGGTGCTGGCGGCCCACTCGGCCGGCACCGTCCGGGTACGCCTGGAGACGGTGGCCGACCTGCCGGAGGCGAGCGAGGCGTTGACCCGGGCCGGGTTCCGCGTAACCCGGGAACCGGACCACCTGCTGCTCTCCGGGGTGGAAGAAGCCGCCATGGTGACCCGCCTCCTCGCCGGCCAGGGCCTGTACGTCAGTGAACTGGTCTGGATCGACGGCGATCTGGAGAGTGTCTTCCTCGACCTGACCGCCACCGCGCCGGCCCCCGGTCAGAGCCGGCAGGTTGACCAGTCGGCGAAGCCCGCCGCGGTGGGTCAGCGCAGCACAGGAGGGTGGGGCGCATGAGTCTCTACCGTGCGGAACTACGCCGGCTGGTGCTGCGGCGCCTCACCCGCTGGGCGACCGTGCTGGGCCTGGCGGTGTTGGCGACCGTGGCCATCGGGGTCTTCCTGTCGAACCAGAAGATCGATGACGCGGCCCGGGCCAAGGCCGAGGTGGCCGCCGAGGAACACTGGCAGCAGCAGGTGCGTCAGACCGAAGAGTTTCGGGCCGAGTGCGAGCAGGCGGCAGCCCGGGGCGACCAGTCGGATCGTTTCCCCCCGGACTGCTCCCAGATCTCACCCCCGCCCCGGGACGTCTACTCGCCGGACCAGTTCCTGTCGAGCACTTTCGACTTTCGGGCCAGCTTTGGCGGGACGCTGATCGCGGTCGCGGCGATCCTGGCCCTGGTCGGTTTCGTGGTGGGCTCCTCCTTCGTGGGCGCCGAGTGGAACACCGGCGGCATGATGACCATGCTGTTGTGGCGGCCGAAGCGGGTGACTGTCCTGCTGACCAAGCTGGCCGCCCTGCTCACCGGGCTGCTGGCATTGGCGGTGACCACGACGATGCTCTGGTTCGGCAGCTTCTGGTTGATCGCCACCACGCGCGGCACCACCGAAGGGATGACCGCCGGCGCCTGGCAGTCCTTCGCCCTTACCGGCCTGCGTGGCGTGACGCTCGCCCTGGTCGCCGCCGTTCTCGGCTTCGGGCTGGCCTCGCTCGGCCGGCACACCGCGATGGCGCTGGGCGGTGCGGTCGGCGTGATGGTGGTCGGGCAGTTCGGGCTCGGAGTGCTGCTCAGCCTGACCGGAGCGAAGTTTGTCGAGGCGTGGCTGCTCCCCACCTACGTGCAGGCCTGGATGCAGAAGGAGGTCGTTCTTAGGGACTGGCAGACGTGCCGGGTCAATCCCTTCGGTCAGTGCGATCCGGAGACCCTGACCCTCACCTGGCAACACACGTCCGGGCTGCTCGCGGCAGGGCTGGTGCTCATCCTCGGCGGAGCGTGCTGGGCGATGCGGCGGCGGGACATCTCCTGACGCGGGCACTAGGCTGAGGCACCCCGGGCCGGCCGTACCGGGCCGACCGCCCTCGCGAGGAGTGTCATGCCGTCCGACACCGCCCCGACCGCAGCCGAACCCTCCGGTGCCGGGCGGTCCGGCGACGGGCGCTCGGTTGTACCGCCGCCCCGGCCGGTGCCCGAGGTGGAGGCCGTCGCGCCGGCCGATCTCAAGCCGGACGTCGTGGGGGCCGACCGCGGTGCGCCCGGGGACGCGGGCGGCGGCGCGTCAGGGGCCGACGCTGCGGCGGGCGCAGCCGTCGGGCTGACCGAGCGAGAGCGGGACATCCTCGACTTCGAGCAGCAGTGGTGGCGGCACCCGGGCGCCAAGGAACAGGCGATCCGGGACCGGTTCGGCTGCACCGCCACTCGTTACTACCAGCTGTTGAACGTGTTGCTGGACAACCCGGCCGCTCTGGCGGCCGAGCCGCTCCTGGTTGGGCGGCTGCGTCGCCTGCGCTCAGCCCGAGCCCGCGACCGACGTCGCTGAGGGGCCGGCAACAGCCGGCCCCTGCGGTCCGGTCAGCGCTTTTCGTGCATGCGCAGGCCGTTGCCGATGGCGAAGAAGGTCGGAGCCCACTCGCCGATGAAGATCCCCCAGCGGTCGGCGCGGGCCATACCTGCCCGTTCCAGATGCTTGGAGAGGAACCAACTGCCAAACGACAGGCCAATGCTTACGAAACCCGCGAGATAGGCGTGCTCCGCTCGAAGGCCGGTCTCGTGTAGGCGCTGCAACATCCGCGATCCCCCTGTCGCAAACGATCGGCTCGTGCCCCGGAAGCCCGGCGGGCCACCAACGCCGACGCTACCTGTTGGCGTGGTGGGGAACGGAGAGTTTGACAACAGAGGGTGAGGATGATTCGGATAGGGCCGACCGGTCGATCTCTTCGTCCGGATCGTCAGTCCGCCCCGATTGAGCTGGACGCTCACCGATTGGCCCGGCACACTGCCTCACGTGGTGAGTGATGTGCGGCTGGAGCCGGTGAGTGAACGGAACCTCGAGTCATTGCTCTCCGTAGCCGCCGCTGAGGCGGATCCGGCCGATGTCATGCCGCCGGTCAAGGCCCCGGCCGGCTGGTCACACGCCCGGCGGGAGGCGTTCCGCGAGTTCCACCGGGCCAGCTTCGCCGGGTTGCCAGGCCCGACCCGCACCCGGATGTACGCCGTCCTGGCCGCCGGCGAGGTCGTCGGGGTGATCCGGATGACTCGCTGTGACGAGCTGTATGCGGTCGAAACCGGGTTGTGGCTGGGGCGCTCGGCGCGGGGGCGGGGGATCGGGTCGGCTGCGCTCCGGGAACTACTCAACAAGGCCGCCGCGGCCGGCATGCGCCGGGTAGTCGCGGCGACCACCCCCGACAACCGGGGTGCGCTCTCCGTTCTCACCAACTGCGGCGCGAAACTCCGCGAAGCGGATGGCCAGGTCTACGCCGAGCTATCGCTGGACGCCACGCCGACCGCTCACTGACGTTTCCGCGCGTACTCGGCCAGCCAGGCGACCTGAACCGGGTCCAGGGAGGGGCGTACGCGGGTGCGGGCGACCGCGACGTGGGCGGTGGTCACCGTCGCCGCGGCGAGCGATTCGCGCATAGCGGCGAGCGCCGCCTCCCGGACCAGTGCCGCACAGTCTGCAGCGGAGAAGCCGTCCAGGTCTCCGGCGAGCGCGCCGAGGTCCACCTCCGGTGCCAGCGGCACGGTGCGCGACGCCGCCCGCAGGATCTCGGCGCGTCCCGTCTCGTCCGGCGGCGGGACGTAGACCAGCCGTTCCATCCGTCCGGGGCGCAGGAGGGCCGGGTCGACCAGGTCCGGCCGATTGGTCGCGCCGACCACAACCACGTTGCGTAAGGACTCCACACCGTCCAGTTCGGTAAGGAGGGCGGCTACCACCCGGTCGGCCGTACCGCCGTCGGTGGCCTGACCACGTACCGGCGCCAGCGCATCCACCTCGTCCAGGAAGACCAGCGTCGGTGCGGCCTCGCGGGCCTGGCGGAACAACTCGCGCACCGCGCGTTCGCTCTCGCCTACCCATTTCGACAACAGCTCGGCGCCCTTCACCGCGAGCACGTTTGCCCGACCGGAACCGGCCAACGCAGTCACCAGGTACGTCTTGCCGCAGCCCGGCGGGCCATAGAGCAGGACCCCGCGGGGTGGCTGCACCCCCAGCCGCGCGAAGGTGTCCGGATAGGTGAGGGGCCACAACACCGACTCGGTCAGAGTCTGCTTGACCTCGGCCAGGTCCCCCACGTCGTCGAGGGTCACCGACGCCAGCTCCAGGGTCGACGCCGCCATCGTGGTCGGGCGGACCACCGCCAGCGCCGCGTGCAGGTCGGCCATCGTCATGCGAGGTTGCTCAACCGTCTTCTGCCGCAGGGCGGCGCGGACCCCCGCCTCGCGGACCAGCGCGGCCAGGTCGGCGGCGACGAAACCGGGCGTACGCGCCGCGACCTCGTCCAGCTGTACGTCCTCGGCGAGCGGCACCGGTCGGGTTAGCACCCCAAGCTGCTCCCGGCGCAGGGCGGCGTCCGGCAGCGGGACGCTGACACGCAGCGAGAGCAGGTCCGGGGTGCGCAGGGCGGGGTCCACGGCGTCGAGGCGGCTGGTGGTGCACACCACGGCCGCCCCGGCCGCGACGGTCTCGGCCACCACCTGGCGGAAGACGGTGGCCATCGGGCCGGGTGCGGCTGCCGGGGCGAGCGCTTCCACATCGGTGACCAGCAGGACGGCGGGTCCGTCAACGCGTACCGCGGCGGCGGTGGCCCGCAGCTGCTCGGCGGCGGCCGAGTTGGTCAACGCGGCGAGCTCCGGCCCCCAGAGTGGCCGAACCCGGGCACCGACCCGGGCGGCGACCGCACGTACGAGCGCGGATTTGCCAGACCCGGCCGGGCCGTCGAGGAGTACGCCGAGCGCCACCGTGGTGCCGAGTCGGCGCAGCACCGCACCGTGGTGGAAGCCGAGGTCGAGCAGCTCGGTCAGCTCCTCGACCTGGGCGCGCAGCCCGGGTGGCTCCTCCACAATGGGCGGCACCGGGTCGGTCGTCACCGCTGGCTCGACGTTCCGTGCCCCGGTGGGTGAGACGGCCCGGGGTAGGGGTGGATCCCCGCCGGGGGAGAGGGCCCGGGAGGCCGCCAGGTCGCGGGTGGCCGGGCCGTGGGTGGCGAGGTCGTGGGTGGCGGGGCCGTGCTCCCACCCGATGGCGGTCTCCATCGTGACCAGCGCCGCCGACTCCGGTGTGGCGTCGGTGACGGTGAGCAGGGTACTGGTCCAGGCGTAGCCAACCCGGTTGGCCAGGCTCTGTCGGGCCGCCGTCAGGAGGCCGCGTAACGCCGGGTCGGGCAGCGCATCTGGAGGCAGCACCGCCGGGGGCGGCAGCTCCTGCGGCAGCAGCGAGACGTCGTCGCCGGTGGTGACCACCTTGCCGAGTAGCGCGAGCCGGAGCAGTTCCGGGGAGACGGCCGCGACCACCTGCGGTGCGCCGGTGAGCACCACCTGGGCGGCGGCGGTAACCGGGGCTGGGCCGACGGTGACCTCACCGCCGTCGCGCAGGCCGAGGTTGCCCAGGGTCAGGTCATCGGCGTACAGCAAGCCGGGGGTGGCCTCCGGCTCGCTCGCCGCCGCGCGGGCGGCGGTGACCCGCCGGCCGGCCAGCCGGACCGGGTCGCCGGGGCGTAGCCCGAGCGCGGCAAGCACCTCCGGGTGCAGCTGCACGATGCCCCGGCGGGCGTCGAGCGCTGCCGGCTGCCGGCTGGCGGTGAGTACGAGCTTCGGTCCCCCCACCCACCGAACCCTAGCCGGTGCGCGGAAGGACCTCGGTAAACGCTGCGGTGGCGCGAGCGCTGTCCGGACATCCCGGTTGGGTGCTGGCCGGCCTGCGGCCACCGGGCCGGCAACCTGGTCGCGGTGGAGCGGCCGATCGGCTCGGCGCGGGCCCGCCACCCTCCCGCTTTGCCAATCCGGCAAGGACGATTGCGTGTTCGCGTCATGCTGCCGGAGGGTGGCACTTCCGCATGATCCGGTGATCGGCAGAGGAACCTGTGATGACTGACTTCGACTCCATCATCAACGTTGACTACTGGGACCAGCGATACAGCGCGACCGGGCAGGTGTGGAGCGGCGACCCCAACCCCGTGCTCGTCGAGGAGGTCGCCCCCCTTGCCCCCGGTACGGCCCTGGAGGTGGGCTGCGGCGAGGGCGCGGACGCGATCTGGCTGGCCGGACATGGCTGGCAGGTCACCGGCGTGGACTTCTCCGCGCAGGCCCTCGCCCGTGCCGCCGAGCGCGTACCCGCCTCCCTGGCCGAGCGGCTGCGGTGGCAGCGGGCGGACATTCGCGACTGGCAGCCCGACGACGGCCCCCACTATGACCTGGTATCCACGTCCTACCTGCACCTCCCCGGGGCGCTGCGGCGACGGGTATTCGCCACGCTCGCCACCCGGGTGGCCCCGGACGGTCACCTGCTGATCGTTGGGCACCACCCCAGCGACCTGGACACCGCCGTGCGCCGACTAAAGGAACCCGACCTGCTGTACACGGCCGACGAGTTGGCGCAGGACCTGCCCGCCGACGACTGGGAGGTGCGTACCCGGGCCGCCCGCCCGCGCGCCGCCACCACACCGGACGGCACGCCGGTGACCATCCACGACACCGTGCTCACCGCCCGCCGCATCCGTTGACGACGGCTGGCAGCGCCGGCCCGGTGCCCAGTCCCGCACCGGATCGGCGCCCAGCCAGCGTCGGCAGCCGGGGCCGGTAGCCGGGGCTGGTCGCGAGCCCGGCGACGGGCCGGTGCTCTCCGCCGACAGTGGTGCGTTCTGTGTTCACTCAGGCAATCCTCAGCTTTTCCCCCGTAGCGTGTGCCGCATGAGATCGCCGTCACCGGCCGCGTGGATCCGGCGCGCCCTGCCCACCCGTCGGCGTGCGCTGGTCGCGGCGGCGGTGGTCGTCGTCCTGCTCGCCGCCGGAGTCGCCGGGACCCTCCGGCCCGCCGAACCGGACCTGCGCACCGAGGCAGCGCTGATCACTGTTCGGTCCGGGCCGAGCGGCGACGAGCCGGTCGAGCTGGACACCACGCTGTACCTGCCCCCCGCCGCGACCGCCGACGCCCCGGTGCCGGCGGTGCTGCTCGCGCACGGCTTCGGCGGTACCAAGGAGTCGGTCCGCGCCGACGCCGAGGAGTTTGCCGACCGCGGGTACGCGGTGCTGACCTGGACCGCGCGGGGCTTCGGCCGCAGCGGCGGGCAGATCCACCTGGACCACCCGGACTACGAGGTCCGCGACGCGCAGCGCCTGCTGGACTGGCTGGCCGCGCGCCCGGAGGTCGTCACCGACGCCGCCGGTGACCCGCGGGTGGGTGTGGTCGGTGGCTCCTACGGCGGTGCGCTGGCGCTGCTGCTCGCCGCGCAGGACCAGCGGGTCGACGCGATCGTGCCGATGATCACCTGGAACGACCTTGCCCGCTCCTTCCTGCCGGAGCAGAGCGGCAAGGGGCCGGAGCAGGGGGTGTTCAAGAAGGGGTGGGCCGGTCTCTTCTTCGGCAGCGGCGGCAACCCCGGCCCCGCCCCCCTCGGTGGCTCCGGCCCGCCCGGCGGCCTTGCCCCCGGTGGCGGCTCCGTGCCCGGCGGCTCCCTCCCGGAGAACGCGGCCACCACGGCCGGCGCCGTTGACCCCTCCTGCGGGCGGTTCGCCGCCGACGTGTGCGCCGCATACCTGCGGATCGCCACCACCGGGCGGGCCGACCCGGACGCCGTCGCACTGCTGCGCCGCTCCAGCCCGGCCGGGAAGCTCGACCGGGTCGAGGCGCCGACGCTGCTGGTGCAGGGGGCGGCCGACACCCTCTTTCCGCTCACTGAGGCGGACGCGAACGCCCGGGAAATCGCCGCGACCGGCACCCCGGTCCAGGTGGCCTGGTTCACCGGCGGACATGACGGTGGCGACGGCCCGAAGACCGACTCGGACCGGGTGCGGCACCTGACCGCGCAGTGGCTCGACCATTACGTCAAGAGCGAGGGCGCGGCCCCCGCCGACGACTTCACCTTCTCCCGGATCGCCGGGTTCGACGCCCTCGACCGGGGTCTGGTCGCCAGCGGCTTCCGCGCCACCGGCTACCCGGGTGTTGACGGCACCGGCCAGCAGCCGGTGTCGGTGAGCGGTCCGGCGCAGTCCATCGCCAACCCGCCGGCCGGCAACCCGGCCGCGATCTCGTCGGTGCCCTTCGCCGGGGAGCTCTCGTCGCTGCTCGACGGGGTCGCCGGGGATATCCCCGGCCAGCACGCCCGGTTCGAGTCCGCACCGCTGCCGGCGGCGGTGGACGTGGTCGGAGCGCCGACCATCTCCATCCGGGCCGCCTCCCCGACCGGCACGGCCGTACTCTTCGTCAAGCTCTACGACGTCGCCGGTGACGGGTCAGCGACCCTGCCGAACGGGCTGGTCGCGCCGATCCGGCTGACGGGGCTACCGGCGGCCGTCGAGGACGCCGAACCGGTCACCGTCACCCTGCCGGCGATCGTCCGCCGGATCGAGGCCGGGCATCGGCTGCGGGTCGTGGTGGCAACCTCCGACCAGGCGTACGCCACCCCGGTCGAACCGGCCGTCTACAGCGTGGCCCTGGCGAACGGCGCGGTCACCCTGCCCACAGTCGCCAGCGAGCCGATCCCCACCGACGCCATCGTCTGGCGCTGGGTCCTCGCCGGGCTGCTCGCCACGATCGTGGTCGGGCTCGTCGTGGTCGTCGCCGTCCTCCGCCGCCGGCACCGGCGTCGGGAGAGCCGAGTCCACCCGGAGTACGCGGGCGTCCCGCTCGCCGTCCGGGAACTGCGCAAGGAGTACGCGGACGGCTTCGTCGCCGTCTCCAACGTCGACTTCGAGGTGCACCCCGGGCAGGTGGTGGGCCTGCTCGGCCCGAACGGCGCGGGCAAGACCACCACGCTGCGGGTGCTGATGGGGCTGACCCAGCCGACCGCCGGCGAGGTCTACGTCTTCGGACACCGGCTGGTGCCGGGCGCCCCGGTGCTGTCCCGGATCGGAGCCCTGGTGGAGGGCCCCGGCTTCCTGCCGCACCTGTCCGGGCTGGACAACCTGAAGGCGTACTGGCGGGCGACCGGGCGGCCGCGGGCCGACGCGCACTTCGACGAGGCGTTGGAGATCGCCGGGCTGGGCACCTCAGTGCACCGGAAGGTGCGGACCTACAGCCACGGCATGCGGCAGCGCCTGGCGATCGCGCAGGCGATGCTCGGCCTGCCGGAGCTGCTGGTGCTCGACGAGCCGACGGACGGTCTGGACCCGCCGCAGATCGCCGAGATGCGCCGGGTCCTGCGGCGGTACGCCACCGGCGGCCGGGCGGTGCTGGTCTCCAGCCACCTGCTCGCCGAGGTGGAGCAGACCTGCACCCACGCGGTGGTGGTGACCAAGGGGCAGATCGTCGCGTCCGGCCCGGTCGAGGAGATCGTCGGCGAGTCGCCGAGCGTCCTGCTGGAGGTCACCGACCCGGTGGCCGCGCGGGAGGTGCTGGACCGGCTGGCGGGCGTCTCGGTGCTGCCCGACGGCGACGGGCAGCTCGTGGTGGATACCAATGGCACCGCCCGCAGCGAGGTGGTCGCCGAGCTGGTGCGGGCCGGCATCGGGGTGGACCGGGTGGTGCCCCGGCGGCGCCTGGAGGACGCGTTCCTGGCCCTGGTCGGCGAGAACTCTCGGGGAAGCGGGGATCGATGATGGCGCAGACGACGGTCGAGCCCGGTGCGGGCGATTCCGGCGGCACCCCGTCCGGCGCGGCGGCGGGCTACCGCCCCTTCGCCACGCTGCCGTTCGGGGCCGAGTTCCGGCGGCAGGCGTCGCGGCGACGGACCCAGCTCGCGCTGGGCTTCATGGTGCTGCTGCCGCTGATCATCTTGATCGCGTTCCAGTTCGACTCGGGCGACGACGACAACGGACGCGGCGAGTTCGGCAGCCTGGTCGAGTTCGCCACCTCCGGTGGACTGAACTTCACCCTCTTCGCCCTCTTCGTCTCCGCGTCGTTCCTGCTGGTGGTCGTAGTGGCGCTCTTCTGCGGCGACACGGTGGCCAGCGAGGCGAGCTGGGGCAGCCTGCGCTACCTGCTCGCCGTGCCGGTGCCGCGGGCCCGACTGCTCGCGGTGAAACTGCTGGTGGCGCTCACCTACTCGGCGCTGGCGCTGCTCCTGCTCGCCGGCACCGCGCTGCTGCTCGGCACCCTGCGCTACGGGTGGGGCCCGCTGCGCAGCACGGTCGCCGCCGAGCTGGAGCCGGGGGAGGGGCTGCTGCGGTTGCTGGCGGTGCTCGGCTACCTGGCCGTCGTACTGCTGGTGGTGGCGGGTCTGGCCGTGCTGCTGTCGGTGTCGACGGACGCCGCGCTGGGCGCGGTCGGCGGGGCGGTGCTGCTCTGGATCCTGTCCAGCATCCTCGACCAGATCACCGCCCTCGGCGTGCTGCGGGCCTTCCTGCCGACCCACTACAGCACCGCCTGGCTGGGGCTGCTGTCGACACCGATCCAGACCGACGACGTGGTCCGGGGAGCGATCTCGGCGATCAGCTACGCGACGCTCTTCTGGGGCCTGGCCTTCTGGCGCTTCACCCGCAAGGATGTCGTGTCCTAACGGCACGCGGGCGTGGTCGGTCCACCGCGCTCAGCGCCTGGCGGCAGGCAGTTACGTCGGTCCACCGTGCTCAGCGGTGCCATCGGCTGCTCGGGGTGGTGGCGGGCTGGCAGTCGGCGTGTCGGGACTGCCACTGCCGCAACGCCTGCCGGATCAGCTCACCCTCGGCGTGGGCGGTGGTCGCCTCCCGGGTGAGTCGTTCCAGCTCGTCGGCGACGCGGTCGAGGTAGGCGTACACCTGCTCGGGGTCCAGACCGTCGCGCCAACGACGCCGGGCGAAGGTCGCGGCGCGAACCTGGGATGAGAACAGGCGTCGGGCTCGGTAGATCATGGCTGTCACGTCCTCTCGGGTCGGGGTTGAGGGCGGCGCCGAGGCGGGCGGGGCGACCGGCACGTCCGCGCGTGGCGTACCGGCCGGAGCCCGGCACCCGCCCCGGGCCCTTTCCCACGTCGCGCACGTTCGCGAGCGGGCGTTTGGTGGTCGGGGCGTCGGCGTCCAGATCCAGCACGTCTGCGCTACCTCGCCGCTCCGCCCCAGCAGCGTGGTGGCGAAGTAATACCGGAGTACGTCTCGATGGGTGCGCTGTCACCTGCTCGATCGCCCAGCCGCCGCTGGTCGTCGGCCTGGGTAGGCACACTGTTACCCCACTTCTAATCGCCCGTGTTCAATCCGCAGCTGACAGTAGCACACTTTACAAGCAATGCTGGTAAAGACAAGGTTGTCTACCATGATCGAAAATGCGAGTGGTCAGATGAGGTTATGCCTCATGCCGTCCCGCTATGGAGAGTCATCCGGGATGACCTTCGTGCTCGGATCAAGGCGGGCATCCTCAAGCCTGGTGACAAGTTGCCCAGCACGCGGGAGCTTGCGGATCAATATGAGACGAGTCCAGTCACTGTTCGCAAAGCGGTCGATATCCTCATTGAGTCTGGTGAGTTACTGGGTAGGCAGGGAATGGGCGTTTTCGTGGCCATTCCGCCGGCGAGTGATCGTTGAGGTGCTAGGTTCGGGCGGAGCTCTCGCGGGCTGTCCATGACAAGTTTCGCTGATCCCGGTCGCCGCAGGGGCCTGTCATTGAGGTGACCGGTCAAGGGCGAAGTTGTTGACATGGCGCGTTCCTAGGGCGGAGTCAGGGTCCAGGGTCGCGTAGTTGCTAGCGGAGAGCTACGACGCGAGGAACGCCCCGCATGTCCCGCCGTACCGCTGACTACATCCGTGTCGTGGATTCGATCACTGCTCAGATTCGAGCGGGTGAGCTTGCGCCGGGAGACAAGTTGCCGACCGACGCGCAGTTCGCCGACCGCTTCAAGATCAGTGTCACTACTGCCCAGACTGCGCTGCGCATACTTCGGGAACGTGGATTGGTTGAGGGGCACCAGGGCAAGGGAACGTACGTCTCGGAACGTCCAGAACTGGGGTAGTGCGGTCAGGTAGCACGTGTGATGTGGCCCTCCCTCGTGCTCGGCCCGGGTAAGGGTGGGCCGTCGCTACCGCAACGCTTGCCGGAGTAGCTCCACATGCAGGCCATGCTCTCCTGGCCGTCGGCGCGGTCGCCTACTTGGGGTTGCACTCCGGCAGCGGCGCTCCGCCCTGCGGAAGCGTTCTACCACGGGCATCGGGTGGATTCTTCGGGGGCAGTAGCCGAGTTATCCGCGAGCGGTGCCGGCGGACAGCCGGCACCGCACCTGGGCGGGGAAAGCGGCAATCAGGTCCTCCGCGCGGGCCCGACCCATCGTGGTGGCGAGCCGAAATCGACTCGCCTACTGCCGTCGCGGTATTAGCTGTCAGCGATGCGGATGAGGCCACCGACGGCTCCGATGTATGCGGCGCCGTCGGGTCCGATGGAGATCGGGGCGTAGTGGTTGTTGACAAGTGGTCCGGCTCCGGCCAACCTGCTCCATACTCGTTCGCCGGTGTGCACGTCGATCGCGGTGAGGTACCACGCGTCCGGATGTCCAAGTAGCTGGCCGCCGGGGCGGAATGTCAGTTCGTCGGCAGCGGGGTGGGTGTAGGTGTACAGGAGTCCGTTGGCCAGCGAGACCTTGCTGACCACACTGGGGATCCGTTCGACCGTGTTGGACCAGTCGATGGAGCAGTTTCGGCCGGGGTAGTCGATGTCTATCCGGGTCAGACCCGGCACTGTGTCGGGCTGCCGGGCTCCGGCCAGCCCTTTGAGTAGCGCCCGTCCGTCGAACTGGTATCCGTAGTTGTTCTCGACGATGATGTCACCGCCGACGGCGATGAGGCTGTTCTCAGTGGCGCTGGTGGTGGCGGGAAAGACCGGTTGGGCGCAGATTTCGGTCGGTCCGTTCGTGCCGCGGGCGAACACGAGTACTCGCATGGCCGGATCGGCGTTGTCGGTGATGGCCACGTAGCCACCGTCCGGACCGGAAGCCGGGCCGATCAGGGTGGGGGTGGTACCGCTGCTGTGGCTGATCTGGCCCGGTTTCTGTCGGCTCCCCCGGTCGTAGGGGGCGCGCCAGGTGACCTCGGGCTGGCCGCTTGGGGTGGCGTCGAACCGGTAGAGCGCGTGGTCGCTGACGACAAAGACTCCGCCGGACTCGTCCACGGCGATGCTGTTGGTGACCTGCTCGCCGTTGAATTTGTGTGTTTCGATGCGCCCGTTGGTCATGTCGAGGGTGCCGACGGTTCCGTCCTTGGCGGCGAACCAGAGCAGTCCCGACCAGTCTGGCAGGGCCGACACGATGCCGCTGGTGCCGATGGCGGGGGTGAGGTCGTAGCTGCGTTGGGGTACGAGGCGGTCGCCCTGGACGGCGATGACCAGGATCTCGCCGGTGTTGGTGGGGATGATCGCCTGGTCGTGGTTGTCGAGGTAGAAGTAGACGCCGCCGGCGATCTCGGTGGGGCTGGTGCTGGTGCTGCCGGGCAGGCTCAGGGTGGTGATCGCCTCGAGGGTGTCCGGATCCAGGAGAAGCAGCCGAGGCGCCTGGCCCGGGGTGATGCAGACCGTGACGATCCGGCCCTTGGAGTCAAAGGTGACTGAGAGACACACTCCGCCCTGTAACCGGCTGCTCACCGTCAGGTCGCGTCCGGACGGGCCGGGGTTTCGGTACGCGTCGGTCTGATAGGCGTCGCCGTGGATGTTGCTGGTGCCGTTGGCGGCCATGAAGGGATGTCGCGGCACCTCTACGGTGTCGATCGGGTGGGCTGTGGCCGGCTGACCCGTGAACGGCCGTAGTCCAACGCCGCGGGGATCGACGGGGATGGGCAGGGCGCGTCCAGCCGAACTGTCAACTGTGGTCGTACCAGGTAGAGCCAGGCCGATTACCGTCATGACGGAGACCAGGGCGAGACCTCGCTTACGTACCTTCATGGCCCTGATTGTCGACGAACTTCGATAAAAGGTGAAGAGTGGCGGTGTGTGGGGTTGCATCGGAAAGATCATTCAAACCCGGTCGTAAGGTTCACGATCAACACCACCCTCGCCACGCTCGGTGACTTCTACACCCCGATCCGGCCTCGGACCCTCAACGCCGCCAGGCTCGACCTGCCCAAACGAGCACGCGCCCGCGACAGCGCTCGCTCGCTGCGCGCCGTCGAAGGCTGACTGAGACCCCGCGACCGCACCGTCGCCCTGCTTGACGAGTTCTTCCGAAGTCCTTCAGTGGTCGTAGGCGGTCAGTGACCGGGTGACGGGTGCGCCCCCGGCCTGCTCAGCCAAAGTCCAGCCGTTCTTCCGGCTCAGGCCCGACACTGTCCAGGCGATCGGCGGTGTGGCGGGCGGCCTCACCGTCGGCCCACTCGGCGCGCGGCTCAGCCCCCGGCTGCTGATGAGCCTTGCGCCACCACCTTTGCCCTGATAGCCAGGTCATCTGGAACGGACCGATGGTCGCCCGTCAGCCCAGGTGTAAATCCTGCTGTCCGTCCTGGTTGGCGCGTCCGGAATCGCCTGTAACAGCGGTGCCTTCGCGCAGCTTCGACACGGCGTGCCCCGACACCGGCCTGGGCCGGGCCGGGCCGTCGGCCGTTACTACGCGATCGACAACGCGGCACAGGGGCATGGCAGCAGCCAGCCTGGCCGGTGACGCACTCAGTGCGTGTGGTGTTTGCACTGTTGATTGGCGACGGTTGGGTAAGCAACGGCGAGGTGCGTTTCGTGCCGTTCGCCCGTTGTCAACCAGTTCCACTTGGTTCAGGACCGTCCCGCCCGTCACAGGGAGTGAAGCGGTGGCCGTCGTGGTGAGCCGGGTTAGGGGCGGTCCGGTGCCGCTGCGGGGTGAATCACATTTCGCCACAGGATGGGACCGGGCGGTGATCGGTCGTGGTCGCCGGCTTAGACTCGGCGGCACAACTGAATGCCTCATCCAGAGGGGCTGAGGGACACGGCCCGACGACGCCCCGGCAACCACCCCATGTGATCACCCAGAGTGACCGGCGGGGCAGGTGCCAATTCCGGCCCCGCCGCAGAGTGCGACGCGGGGGCAGATGAGAGGAATCTCGAGATGACGTCCACCCTCGCCCTGTCTGGGATCGATCCCGCCACCAGCCCGGCCCGCGCCCTGGTCTGCCGTGCCTGTTCGGCCCGATACCCGCTCGTCGCCCAGCATGCCTGTTACGAGTGCTTCGGCCCGCTGGAGGTCGACCACGACCCCGCCGCGCTGGCCGCCGTTACCCGCGAGCAGATCGAGGCCGGCCCGCGCAACATCTGGCGGTACGCGCCGCTGCTGCCGGTCGGGCAGGACCCGGCCACCCGGGTCACCCTCGACCCGGGCTTCACCCCGCTGGTCGCGGCCCCGCGGCTGGCCGCCGAGTTGGGCCTCACCGCGCCGCTCTGGGTCAAGGACGACAGCGCCAACCCGACCCACTCGTTCAAGGACCGGGTGGTGTCGGTGGCGCTGACCGCCGCCCGGTCGTTGGGCTTCACCCGGTTCGCCTGCGCCTCCACCGGGAACCTGGCCAACTCGGTGGCCGCGCACGCCGCCCGCGCCGGCGCCCCGTCGGTGGTGTTCATCCCCAGCGACCTGGAGCAGGGCAAGGTGCTCACCACCGCCGTGTACGGCGGGGACCTGGTCGCGATCGACGGGTCGTACGACGACGTGAACCGGCTCTGCGGCGAACTGGTGGAGACCGACGAGTTCGAGGACGCCGCCTTCGTCAACGTCAACGTGCGGCCCTACTACGCCGAGGGCTCGAAGACGCTCGGCTACGAGGTGGCCGAGCAACTCGGCTGGCGAATCCCCGCCCAGGTGGTGATTCCGATGGCCTCCGGTGAGCTGCTGACCAAGGTCGACAAGGCGTTCGCCGAGTTGGTCGAGATTGGCCTGGTCGAGGCGCCGGCCGGCGGCTGGCGGGTGTTCGGGGCGCAGTCGGCGGGCTGCAGCCCGATCGCCGCCGCCCTGCACGCCGACAGTGACACCATCAACCCGGTCAAGCCGACCGGCATCGCCAAGTCGCTGAACATCGGCGACCCGGCCGCCGGCCCGTACGCCCTGGAGTCGGTCCGCCGGACCGGCGGTTGGATGGCGGCGGCCGACGACGACGAGATCCGGGCCGGGATCCGGCTGCTCGCCCGTACCGTCGGGGTCTTCGCCGAGACCGCCGGCGGGGTGACCGTGGCGGCGCTGCGAAAGCTCGTCGAGTCCGGCCGGCTCGACCCGACCGCCGAGACGGTGATCTTCAATACCGGTGAGGGGCTCAAGACCCTGGACGCGGTGGCGGATCAGGCGGGCCCGAGCCACCGGATCAAGGCCTCACTGCGGGCGGCCCGGGATGCCGGCCTGATGGGCTGATCGGACGATTGATGGCTGGTAGGACCCGGAGTGTGCAAAACCTGCCCGTGCGGGCTTGACGTCCGGTTTTTCATGACGAAAAATATCTAGTGCGGGAGGGCTCTCGCCGGAGACTTTGTTCTTTCGACCCAGCGCCAGCGGCGTTGTGTGGGAGTCCCTCCCGACCATCCCTGTTTTTCCTGATTCGGGCCGCCGATAAATGGCTGGACCGGTCAGCGCCTCGTGGCGCAGGCTGCGGGTATGAGCGTCACCGTTACTCCCTTCGGCCCCGCCGACGAGCAGGCAATCGCCGCGGCAGTCCAGATCGAGGCAGCCGCCGCCGTAGTTGATATGCCCGACTTTCCGCTTTTCTGCCCACAGCGGCTCATCGGTTCTGTGCGGCACCCGATGCCCGGCGACGCGCCGGTGCACCTGCTGGCCCACCTCGATGGTGCGGCCGTCGGCCTACTCACCCTGGCGCTGCCGCAGCTGGACAACACCGAGAACGCCTCCGTCGAACTGACGGTGCATCCGGCCGCCCGGCGCCGGGGAGTCGGCCGGGTGCTCTTCGACCGCGCGGTCGAGCTGGCCCGGGAGCACGGGCGCAAGCGGTTGACCGCGATGACCCTGGACACGGTGGCGGCCGGCGCCGCCTTCGCCCGGACGCTCGGGGCGGACTCTGTGCTGGCTGACGTCCGCCGCGAGCTGGACCTCGATCAGCTCGACCCCGCGGTGCTGGCTCGCCTGCTGGCCGAGGCCCAGGACCGGGCCGCCGACTACCAGGTGGTGTTCTGGCAGGGCCACACCCCGGCGGAGTACCAGGCCGATGTCGCCTACCTTGAGGGGCGACTCGTAAGCGATGCCCCGATGGGGGACCTGGCGTGGGAGCCGGAGCGGTACGACGCCGAGCGCGTCCGGGCCACCGAGGTCGCGTTGGACGCGCGCGGCCGCCGTCGCTACCACGCCGGAGTACGGCACCGGGCTTCCGGCCGGCTTGTCGGGTGGACCATGCTCGACGTGGCGGCCACCGTCGACTGGCACGCGCTCCAGCAGATCACCCTCGTGGACCCGGAGCACCGGGGCCACCGCCTCGGCCTGCTCGTCAAGCTCGAAAACCTGCGGTACCTGCGGTCGCACGAACCGGCGGTGCGGGTCATCAACACCTTCAACGCCGCCGCCAACGACCACATGATCGCCATCAACGAGCAGCTCGGGTTCCGGGTCGCGGACCATTGGACCAACTGGCAGCTGACGATCTGATCTGTGACGCGGCCCTACTGATCGTGCCGACATCTGTTGCATGATGTCGGGCATGACGGAGACCCCGCACCCCCTGTACGACAGGCACGCCGACACCCTCGACCGGGCACTGACCGCCATCTCGCAGCGCGGGTACTGGTCCGCCTACCCGGAGTCGCCCAGCCCGCGGGTGTACGGCGAGACCGCCGCCGACGACGGCAAGGCGGCCTTCCAGGCGTACCTCGGTCGTGACTTTCCCCTTGACCAAGCCGGTGCCGGGAGCACGGTCCGGACCGAGGTCAGCCCCTTCGGCGTTGACCTGGGAGTCGGCTACCCGCACGTGAGCGCCGACCACCTCACCACCGCCGCCGCCACGGCACTGCCGTCGTGGCGGGACGCCGGCCCTCGGGCCCGGGTCGGCGTCTGCCTGGAGATTCTGGATCGGCTGCACCGCAACATCTTCGAGCTGGCCAATGCGGTGCAGTTCACCAGCGGGCAGGCGTTCGTGATGGCCTTCCAGGCGGGTGGGGCGCACGCGTTGGACCGGGCGTTGGAGGCGCTCGCCTACGCGTACGCGGAGATGACCCGGCACCCGGGCACGGCCGGCTGGGAGAAGGCGGCGGGCAAGGGCGACCCGCTGCGGATGACCAAGACCTTCCACGTGGTGCCGCGGGGCGTCGCGCTGGTGATCGGCTGTAACACCTTCCCGACCTGGAACTCGTATCCGGGGCTCTTCGCCTCGCTGGTCACCGGCAATCCGGTGATCGTCAAGCCGCACCCGCGCGCGGTGCTGCCGCTCGCGATCACGGTGCGGTACGCCCGTCAGGTGCTCGCCGAGGCCGGCTTCGATCCGAACCTGGTGCAGCTTGCTCCCGAAGCGCCGGGCGAGAAGCTCGCCTCCACGCTGGCCCAGCATCCGGCGGTACGGATCGTCGACTTCACCGGCTCCTCCGAGTACGGCGACTGGCTGGAGGCCAACGCCCGGCAGGCGCAGGTCTACACCGAGAAGGCCGGCCTGAACGCGGTGGTCATCGACTCCACCGACGACTTCAGCGGAATGTGCCGCAACCTGGGCTTCACACTGACCCTCTACAGCGGCCAGATGTGCACCACCTCGCAGAACATCCTGATTCCCCGGGACGGCATCGAGACCGACCAGGGGCACAAGAGCTTCGCCGAGGTAGCGGCCGGCATCGCGGCGGCGGTTGGCAAGCTCACCGCCGACCCGGCACGTAGCGTGGAGTTGACCGGCGCGATCGTTAACGACGGGGTGTTGGAGCGACTGGACGAGGTGACCAAGGTCGGTGAGGCGGTGCTGGAGTCCCGTACCGTCACCCACCCGGCCTTCCCCGGCGCGGTGGTCCGGACGCCGACCATCGTCCGGCTGGACGCCGACGACACCGCCACCTACACGCGGGAGTGGTTTGGCCCGATCTCGTTCGTGATCGGGACCGACTCCACCGGGCACAGCCTGGAACTCCTGCGCGCCACGGTGGGCGAGCAGGGTGCGTTGACCGCGGCGGTCTACTCGACCGAGGAGGCGGTGCTGGACGCGGCCGAGACGGCGGCGGTCGAGGTCGGGGTGCACCTGTCGGCGAACCTGACCGGAGGCGTCTTCGTGAACCAGTCGGCGGCCTTCTCCGACTACCATGGCAGCGGCGCCAACCCGGCGGCCAACGCGGCTCTCACCGACGGTGCCTACGTCGCCAACCGGTTCCGCATTGTGCAGAGCCGTCGTCACGTCTGAGTAAGACCTACCGCTCAGCGACTGCGGCGCTCGCGAGCGTGGCGCGCTCCTCGCGTTCCTGACGTGCACGGCGGGCAGTTCCGGGCGGGCGACACCTGTGAGTTGTTGCCCGCCCGGCGCCAGGCCGACCTCGAGTCGAAGACGAGCTAGGGCTTGCGAGCGATGCCGGCCCAGTAGTAGGCGGCGTGCGGGTCGGCGGGCGGGCCGTCGTCGGGCTGCCAGGCCGCCACCGGGACGATTCCCGGCTCCACCAACTCCCAACCCTCGAAGAACCGGGCCACCTCGTCGTGACTGCGGGCCACGAGGGTCATGCCGCTGTCAACGGCAGCGTCAACGGCTGTCTTGACGGCATCCGGGTTGAAGTCGCCGGTCGGATGGGTGATTGCCACGTAGCTACCGGACGGCAGGGCGTCCATCAGTACGCGAATCTTGCGCCACGGGTCCTCGGCGTCCTCGAGCAGCATCAGGGTCGCGACTATCGTCAGTGCGACCGGCTGGTTAAGGTCAAGCACTTCGCGCAGCTTCCGGTGGTTGACAATCAACTCCGGCTCACGCAGGTCGGCGTGGATGTACTCGCTGCGCCCCTGCTCGGTGCTGATCATCAGCGCCCGGGCGTGAGCCAGGACGATGGGATCGTTGTCGACATAGACCACTCGGGTCTCCGGGGCGATCTGCTGGGCTACCTCGTGCAGATTCGGCCGGGTGGGGATGCCGGTGCCGACGTCCAGGAACTGCCGCACGCCCGCCTGCCCGACCAGGTAGCGGGCCACGCGGTGGACGAACCGACGGTTTTCGGCGGCCATGGACCGCAGCGTCGGGATCGCTGATATCAGCGCCTCGGCGACGGCCCGGTCAGCGGCGAAGTTGTCCTTGCCCCCGAGCCAGTAGTCGTAGATCCGCGCGGAATGGGGCACACCGTTATCTATCGTGGACGATTTGGTCCGCTGCTGATCTGCCGTAGCCGGGTTGCTGCTGGGCACGGTCACCTCCTACTAAGGATACTCGTGGAGCGGGCGGCACTCAGCCTAGCCGGACATCGACACCAGCGGCATTCCTGGAGCTCGGTGTGGTGGTGGTCCGGGTTCAGGCCGGGCGGCGCATCTGTAGCTCGGTGAGGGTCGGGATCGTCGGGTGCGGGAGGCGGCGGCCGGTGTCGACGAACCCCAACCGACGGTACGCCCGGTAGGCCCGCTCGTTGCCGACCACGACCTCCAGCATCAGCTCCGGACGACCGCAGGCGCGGGACCAGCCGGCCACCGCGTCGATCAGGTCGGGGAGTAGTCCGCTACCCCGCCAGGACGGGGTGATGTACACGGCGAAGACGACGGTGAGCCCTGGTTCGTCCGGAGTCACCGTGCCCCCGGCATGTCCGACCAGTCGGCCGCTTGGGTCCGCCACGAACTGCGCGCTGGTGATGCCCGCCGAGGTGTACGCGATGCGCGCCGCGTAGTCGGCGTGGGGGCGGGCTGCCGCGTCGGCGATCGTCTCCAGGAAGGCCAGCGGTGCGTCGGCGAGCATTTCCAGTCGCAGCGCCCGCATTCGGGCCGCGTCGGCTGGCTGGATTCGACGGACCCGCGCCCGCCGGGTCGACGCCGGCCCCGGGTCGGGTTCGCCAGGCCCGCTCGTCATGTCGGTTATCTATCACAGCGATGCCCGACGATGGGATCCACGCAGCGTATGTCCGATTTGTGGTCGTGCGCCGCCGTCACGCCTCGTGTAGCGTGCGATTTCGGTCACCGGTTCAGCGGCCGCCGCCGATCGTCGAACCGGTACCGCCCGCTGGTCGGCGTGCCGGCGCGGCCGGGGTGAGTGGAGTCGCAGAGTTAGGAAGTGCACCGTGGCACAGGGCACCGTGAAATGGTTCAACGCCGAAAAGGGCTACGGCTTCATCGCCGTTGACGGGGGGCAGGACGTCTTCGTCCATTTCTCTGCTATCGAGATGGACGGCTACAAGGCGTTGGACGATGGTCAGCGGGTGGAGTTCGAGATCGCCCAGGGTCAGAAGGGCCCGCAGGCCGAACGGGTGCGCGTCGTCGCCTGAGCGACTGGCGCTGCCTCGGGGACGACCGGCGTAACGGTCGTCCCCCAAAATCATCGTCGCCCAGCCGGCCGACTCGGGCTGGCGGGCGGTCCGATCACGCGGCTCCCGCTGGGCCGCTGTTCGTTCGTGACACGCCTCTCGCCGTGTTGGTGCTCCCGTGCTTGACGCGGCTCCCGCTACGCTGCTGAATCTTCGCCGCAGCGGTCCCGGCGTCGCATTGTCACCTCCCGAGCCCTACCTGAGGTAGCAGGTAGGGCTCGTTGCCGTGGCTGCCACACCGTCGGCGTACGAGGGGCTGGTGAACGTCGCTCAACGGGCGGTGGAACTCGACTGCCCTGGGCCATCGTGCTTGCACTCGGCAAGGGGGAGTGCTAAACAGGTCTTGGCACTCGCATACCGTGAGTGCCAATGGTCGGGGCGGGAGGGCCACGGTTGCAGCGGCGTCGCGAGACGCGGGTGCGGCAGCTGGCCGGTCGTCGCGGGCTATCCGGCCCGGCCGACGGACGTCGCCGTCGCCAGGTGGCGATGTCTGAAGGTGCGTAACCAGGCGGCCCATCCGGGAGACACCCTCTCGGGTGGCCCGTGAGTGTCCAGGAGGACAACGCCGTATGGCCAAGATGATCGCGTTCGACGAGGAAGCTCGCCGCGGCCTCGAGCGGGGCATGAACCAGCTCGCTGACGCCGTGAAGGTGACCCTCGGCCCCAAGGGCCGCAACGTCGTGCTCGAGAAGAAGTGGGGCGCTCCCACCATCACCAACGATGGTGTGAGCATCGCCAAGGAGATCGAGCTCGAGGACCCGTACGAGAAGATCGGCGCTGAGCTGGTCAAGGAGGTCGCGAAGAAGACCGACGACGTCGCCGGTGACGGCACGACGACGGCGACCGTCCTGGCCCAGGCCATGGTCCGTGAGGGCCTGCGTAACGTGGCCGCCGGCGCCAACCCGATGGCCCTGAAGCGGGGCATCGAGACCGCGGTCGCCAGCGTCTCGGAGGAGCTGCTGAAGCTCGCCAAGGACGTCGAGACCAAGGAGCAGATCGCCTCCACCGCCTCCATCTCCGCTGGTGACCCCAGCGTCGGCGAGATCATCGCCGAGGCGATGGACAAGGTCGGCAAGGAAGGTGTCATCACCGTCGAGGAGAGCAACACCTTCGGCCTGGAGCTCGAGCTCACCGAGGGTATGCGCTTCGACAAGGGCTACATCTCCGCGTACTTCATGACCGACCCGGAGCGGATGGAGGCCGTCTTTGACGACCCCTACATCCTGATCGTCAACAGCAAGATCTCCTCGGTCAAGGACCTGCTCCCGATCCTGGAGAAGGTCATGCAGTCGGGCAAGCCGCTGCTGATCATCGCCGAGGACATCGAGGGCGAGGCCCTGGCGACCCTGGTCGTCAACAAGGTCCGGGGCACCTTCAAGTCCGTCGCCGTCAAGGCCCCGGGCTTCGGTGACCGCCGCAAGGCCATGCTCGGTGACATCGCCATCCTCACCGGTGGTCAGGTCATCAGCGAGGAGGTCGGCCTCAAGCTGGACGCCGTCAGCCTCGACATGGTGGGCCGCGCCCGCAAGGTCGTGGTGACCAAGGACGAGACCACGATCGTCGACGGTGCCGGCGACGCCGAGCAGATCCAGGGCCGGGTCAACCAGATCCGGGCCGAGATCGACAAGAGCGACTCCGACTACGACCGGGAGAAGCTGCAGGAGCGGCTGGCCAAGCTGGCCGGCGGCGTTGCGGTGATCAAGGTCGGCGCGGCCACCGAGGTCGAGCTGAAGGAGCGCAAGCACCGCATCGAGGACGCCGTTCGCAACGCGAAGGCTGCCGTCGAGGAGGGCATCGTCCCGGGTGGTGGCGTCGCGCTGGTGCAGGCCGGCAAGACCGCCTTCGACAAGCTCGACCTGACCGGGGACGAGGCGACCGGCGCCCAGATCGTCAAGATCGCGCTGGACGGCCCGCTGCGGCAGATCGCCGTCAACGCCGGCCTCGAGGGTGGCGTTGTCGTCGAGCACGTCCGTGGCATCGAGGCCGGCCACGGCCTCAACGCCGCGACCGGTGGCTACGTGGACCTGATGGCCGCGGGCATCATCGACCCGGCCAAGGTGACCCGTTCGGCGCTGCAGAACGCATCGTCGATCGCGGCGCTCTTCCTCACCACCGAGGCCGTCGTGGCGGACAAGCCGGAGAAGACCCCGGCTGCCCCGGCTGGCCCGGGCGGCGGGGAAATGGACTTCTGAGTCCAGTTTTCGCGAATCAAAGGGGCGGGCCGGTCGGCGGCCCGCCCCTTTGCGTGTTCAGGTCGGCAGCTGCCGTTGGTTGCGCCGTTTCTGCGTCTGGTCGTACGGCTGGGGTGCCTGGACTGGCTCGTCCACGACCGTCACCGGTTCGTCGGCAGGCGGTTCGTCGGTGCCGTCCATCTCCGCCCGCTGCTCGGCGTCGCCGAAGTCGAGGCGGTCGAAGGGCAACGGCGGCCCGGGCTGTTCATCGTCCGTCGTCATGTGGGCCTCCTCCACCGACACGGTAGGGGCCGTTGCCGGCTAATGCGGGCGAATGACGCTATCGGATGATCTGTCCTATTAGCCCGTTATTGCTTCCCGAGGTCCCGCCGGTACCCGAAGAAGACCCGCTCGATCCAGGCGCCCGCGCTGCCCGAGTAGAACCGAACCGGCCCCACCCAGCCGATCTGCGCCCGGGTGATCCCCGCGGCCCGCTGGTCGGCGAGGCAGCGCCGCAACAGCACCCCACCGATCCCGGACCCCGCTGCGGTCGGCGCAGTGCCCATCGGGCCGAACCAACCCGGCCGGGATGAACCCCAGGCGGCGAAGCCGAGGAGGTCGCCGTCGCGTTCGGCGAGATGGCAGCCGGCCCGGTCCCGGCCGATCGACTCGGCCACCTCCGCGGCCCAGGTGCCCTCGAAGGTCCCCGACGCGAAGGCCGTCAGCGCCGGCAGATCCGCCGGCTCCGCCCGCCGCACCGACACCCCCTGACCCGCCAGCCGCTGCTCCGCTGGTGCCGTCGTCCGCAGCGCTGGGCTCTCGGCACAGGAGAGGTCGGCGGTCATGTTCCAGGCCGTGCTATCCCGGGCGTACCCCAGCGCCTCCGCCGCGCAGATCGCCGGCGTGTAGCGCACATCGATACCGGGCCAGGCATAGTACGGCGGGTTGCCCGCCAGCCGTACCTCCCTCGCCCCAAGCCCGGCGAGCTGTTGCTCCGCGCGCGACACCAGCGCCCGCGCCACACCCCGTCGCCGGTGCGTCGACTCCACCGCGACCAGGTCCACATGCGCGGCTGAGCTGCTTGGCGCGGAGAGCGAGCCAAGCAGCACGCCGATGAGCCGGTCGTCCCGGTACGCGCCCAGCGCAACGACGGGCCGGCTCGCGACCGCCCGGGGCCAGAGCGTCTCCACGATGGCCCCCGCCTCGGCGGCATCGTCCGGCAGATCCAGGGACCGGCCGCACAGCTCGATCACGGCCGGCAGCTGCTCCGGCGTCAGCTCGATGACCAACAGGTCCATGGACGCTGACCCTAGGCCACCAGAGCACTGTTGTTAAGAAGGTTCCCTACCGTCGTGCACGAGACACGCGCCCGCCTACCAGGGCGGCCGGTCCGGTCGGCGGAAACCTCGGCCTACGCGTGTCGTTCAGCCTCGGGCGGCGCGGACGGCGGCGTACGCGTCCACCAAGCCGGCGCCCGCTACCTGCGCCTCGTCGCCGCACCGGTCGCCGTCGACGCGGACCGCGGTGGCGGTCTCGGTCAGGATCTGGCGGGTCCGAGGTAGGTCTCCGATCAACGCCGGGTTGGCCGACCACATCAGCGCCGCCACCCCGGCCACCTGCGGAGTCGCCATCGACGTGCCGCTGAGCGTGCCGTACCCGCCACCCGGCAGCGCGCTGAGCACCTCCGCGCCCGGAGCGACCAGGTCCGGCTTGGTGCCGCCGTCGAGGCCCGGGCCGCGCGAGGAGAAATCGGCCACCCGTCGCTGCCGGTCGACCGCGCCGACGGTCAGGACATCCGGGTGGAAGGCCGGGGGATCCTCGATCGAGCCACAACGGGGCCCGGTGTTGCCGGCGGCGACCACCACGAGGATCCCCGCAGCGGCCAGGGCGGCAACGGCCGGCTCAAGTGCCCCGGAATCACAGCCCTCCAGCGCGGGGCAGGCCCACGAATTGGTGAGAATGTCCGGCGCGCGGTGTGGGCGGCCGTCGCGGAACGGATCCCCACCGATCGGGAAGGGCGCCAGCATGAACTGGAGGCAGTCCAGATAGAGCGCGGGGTTGCCGAGGTTCCGGTCCAGATTGACGCAGCCGGTCCAGGTGGCTCCGGGGGCGACCCCGACTCCGTCCCGACCGACCGCGCTGCCGAGCGTGTGGGTGCCGTGCCCGCCTCGGTCCCGCGGAGCTGAGGTGGCGTTCCAGGGGTCGAACCACGAGTCGGCACCGCCCCGGAAGCCGGCCGCCAGTCCCGGGTGGGTGCCATCCACCCCCGAGTCAGAGCTGCCCACGGTTACCCCCGTACCGGTGATCCCCAGCTGGGACCAGACCCGGTCGGCGTTGATCAGTCGGATGTTCCACTCCGCGTCCCGTGGTGGCGCGGCATCCCCCTGGGCGACGGGGGCGGGCGCAGGCAGTGGGCGGACCCGCTGATTGACCAGCACTCGATCCACCTCGGGACGATCCGCCAACCAGGCCCGCACCAGCGGCCCGCCGTTGACCTCGACCGCGTTGACCAGGTAGTAGGGCGTGTGGCTTAGCCGGAATCGGCGTAGCTCCCGGCGCAGGTCGGCCTGCGTCCGCTCGGCGGTCTCCACCAGCCGCTGGTAGACCTCGGCGGCCCGGCGGTCGCGACCGGCCCGCCCGGTGGCGGCGGGTACGCCGCTCAGGTCGGCTTGCTCCCGGAGCACCACGAAGAGCCGCTCGCCGTGCAGCCCGGGCTGCCCCGGCCCGACCGCTACCGCCCCGGTCGCCACCAGCAGGGCGGCCGCCGCCACCCCGGCCACCGTTCGACTGGGCCGGGCGCCGGGACGTCGGACGAGCGTCACCCCGTACCCGATGGCGAGCAGGACCGCGACCGTGCCGCCGACAGCGGTGGCGAGCACTACCCAGAAGGGCACGTCCCGGGGGTCGGCCAGCACCAAGCTGACCTCTTCCGGGTCGGCCCAGGCGAGCGGGCCGAAGACGCTCAGCCCCACCAGCGCCGCCGCGGCCGCCCCGACGCCGGTCGCGCTCCGCCGGGCGGCGTCGGCCAAGGCCGCCAGCGCGAACCCGGCCGGCGGCAGCGTCAGCAGCAGCGGCAGCTGGGCCCCGGACTGCCCGACTCCCGCCCCGAGCAGCAGTAGAACGACGCCGGCGACCAGACCGCCCACCAGCACCAGCCGGCCTGGTCGGGACGGAGCGTCGGCGCTGCGGCGGGACCAGAGCGCGGCGGGCAGGAGCGTGGCGGCCAGCCCACCGACAGCCGTGGCGGCGAGTGCGGCGAGCAGCGTCTCCAGTAGCCCACCGAGCGCGCCGACCCAGACCCACGGCAGCAGCAGGGCCAGCCCGCCGGTGAGCCCGAGCAGCGTCACCGGGGCGGGACGCGGGGAGCGCCGCTGGTGCCGGTCCGACTCGCCTTCCGGGCCAACCGGTGTGATCCGGTCCGACTCGCCTTCCGGGCCAGTCGGTGTGATCCGGTGGGCGACAAGCCGGCGGATGAGCAGGGCGGCCAGCCCGGCCGTGCCGGCGAGCATCGCCAGATACGCCTCATGCTGCACCGGCGGCAGCGCCCGCGGCAGGCTCAGTGCGCCGAAGACCAGCAGACCCACCAGCCAGAGCTGGCCGACCGTGCGGACCTCGCGGGAGCGGGGCAGCAGGGTGAGCAGCAGGGTGGGGATGCCGGCCAGGGCCACCACCGCGACAGTGGTCACCGGCCAGAGCCAGACCAACCGGTCCACGCCCAGCAGGAGCAGGAACTGGTCGGTCAGCCAGCCGCCGAGCTGAGTGATCACGGTGAGGCCGACGATCCACAGGCCGACGAAGACGGCGGCGACCACCGACGCGGGGCTGCTCCGCGGTGGGCCGGCCGGGCTCGGGAGGGGGTGGGCTGGCCAGGATCCGGGCTGCACCGGCACACCGTACGTTGTCGTCGGATTCGCCGCAGTGCGTCGTCGGATTCGCCGCCGTACGACTTCGAACCACCGTCGGCCGGCGCTGGGACGGAGGGTCCCGGAATTCGCTGCTGCCCTGGCCGGGACGGGGAGGGCTACCGTGGAGGCGTGCGTGACCCGAATGTGTCCCGAGTGACGGCCAGCCAGCTCTCTCCGCAGCGGCGTACTGCCGACCTGCGCAGCCTGGCGGCCGAGCACTTCGATGTCCTGATCATTGGCGGCGGGGTCACCGGCGCTGGCGCCGCTCTGGACGCCGCCTCGCGTGGCCTGAAGGTCGCCCTCGTCGAGGCGCGCGACTACGCGGCCGGCACGTCCAGCCGGTCCAGCAAACTGATCCACGGTGGCCTGCGCTACCTCGAACAGCTCGAGTTCGGCTTGGTGCACGAGGCGCTCACCGAGCGGGGCCTGCTGGCCACCCGGCTCGCGCCGCACCTGGTCCGCCCGGTGTCGTTCTTGGTGCCGCTGCCCGGCGGCGGGCTCCGGGACCTGCCGGCCCGGACGCTGCGCCGCTCCTACTACGGCGCGGGCGTGGCCGCGTACGACGCGTTCGCCGGTGTCTTCGGCGGCGGCCGGGGGATGCCGCTGCACCGACACCTGACCCGAGAGGGAGCCCGCCGGACCTTCCCGAGTCTCAAGGCGGAGGGGCTGGCCGGTGCGATCCGCTACTACGACGGCCAGGTCGATGACGCGCGGCTGGTGGTCACCCTCGCCCGGACCGCGGCCAGCCTCGGCGCGACCGTGGTTACCAGCGCCCGCGCCGTCGGTCTGATCCGGCAGGCCCGTGAGGTGACCGGGGTTCGCGTGCGGGACCTGGAGGCGCCGGCGGACTCCCCGGAGGCCGAGTTCGAGGTGCGGGCCCGCACCGTGATCGCGGCGACCGGAGTGTGGAGCGACGACATGTCCCGGATGCTCGACGACGTCGGGCTACGCCCCCGGGTTCGGGTCCGGGCCTCGAAAGGCGTGCACCTGGTGGTGCCCCGATCGGCGATCACCGGCGAGACGGGGCTGATCCTGCGGACCGCCACCAGCGTGCTCTTCGTCATCCCCTGGGGTGGGCACTGGATCATTGGTACGACCGACACCGACTGGCGGCTGGACCGCTCCCACCCCGCGGCCTCCGCCCGGGACATCGAGTACCTACTGGCACAGGTCAACACCGTCCTGGACCGGCCGCTGACCACCGCCGACATCGAAGGGGTGTACGCGGGGCTGCGACCGCTGCTGGCCGGCGAGGCGGACTCCACCTCCAAGCTGTCTCGGGAACACGCCGTGATTGAGCCGATGCTCGGGCTGCTGCTGGTCGCCGGGGGCAAGTACACGACGTACCGGGTGATGGCCGCGGACGTGGTCGACCGGGCGGCTTACCGGCTCGGCGCGGCCCGGCGGTCGCGTACGGCCGACCTGCCGTTGCTCGGCGCCGACGGGTACTCGGCGATGTGGCGGGACCGGGCGGACCTGGCCCGCCGGCACGGGGCGCCGGTCGGCGTCGTCGAGCATCTGCTGGAGCGGTACGGCAGCCTCACCCTGGAGCTGTTGGCCCTGATCGACGCCGACCCGTTGCTCGGCTCGCCGTTGGCCGGCGCGCCGGAGTACCTGGCCGCCGAGGTGACCTACGCGACCCGGGCCGAGGGGGCGCTGCACCTGGAGGACGTGCTGGACCGGCGGACCCGGATCTCCATCGAGACCGCGCACCGTGGCCTGGAGTCCGCCGAGCACACCGCGGAGCTGATGGGCGCGGTGCTCGGCTGGAACGCCGAGGCCCGAGCCCGGGAGGTGGCGCACTACCGGGCGCGGGTGGCGGCGGAGCGAAACTCACAGCTGATGCCGGATGACGCGACGGCCGACACGGCCCGGCTCGGTGCACCCGATGTCCGTGGCTTCGCCGCCGACCGGGGGGACGGGGATTCGGTGGAGAGCGCCGCCCCCTCCCCGTAGCCCCGGCGCCGAGGTCAGCGCACCTTGCCCGGTTGACCAGGCCCGTCGGGTCAGAGCACCTTGCCCGGGTTGAACAGGCCCGTCGGGTCCAGCGCCGCCTTGATCGCCTCGTGTACCCGGATCCCGACCGGGCCGACCTCCTCGGCCAGCCACTCCCGCTTGAGCAGGCCGACTCCGTGTTCGCCGGTGCAGGTGCCCCCCAGTTCGAGCCCCAGCCGCATGATTTCGTCGAACGCGCGTCGTCCCCGGTCGAGGCTCGCCGGGTCCGCCCGGTCGACCACGATGTTCGGGTGCAGGTTGCCGTCTCCGGCATGACCCACCACACCGATCGGTACGTCGCACTCGGTGGCGATCCGCGCCACCCCGTCCAGCATGGCGGCCAACGCGCCGCGCGGCACCGCCACGTCGTCAATGACCAGGCCGCCGTTCCCATCCGGGTACGTCTCAGCGGCGAACCGCTCCATCGCCGGGTGTGCCAGGCGGCGCGCCTGTAGCAGCGCTGCGGCCTCGGCCGCGTCGGTGGCCGCGTACACCTCGTCGGCGCCGGCCGCCGTGCAGACGGCCGTGAGCGCGGCCAGGTCGTCGGCGGCGCGCGCGCCGGTGTCAACGGCGGCCAGCAGCAGCGCGGCCGCATCCCGGCGCAGGCCCATCGGCCGGTACGCCTCGATGGCGCACAGGTGCGTCTGGTCGAGCAGTTCCAGCAGGCTGGGGGAGAGGCCCTGGGCGGCGATCTTCGCCACCGCGGCCCCCGCGGCGGTGGTGCTCGGGAAGACCGCCACCATGGTCAACGACTCCGCCGGCGCGGGCCGCAACGCGACAGTCACCTCGGTGAGCACACCGAGGGTGCCCTCGGAGCCGACGAAGAGGCGGGTCAGGTCGTACCCGGCCACCCCCTTCGCGGTACGCCGTCCGGTGCGCAGCACCTCGCCGGAGGCGAGCACCACCTCGAGGCCGAGCACGTACTCGGTGGTCACGCCGTACTTCACGCAGCACATGCCACCGGCGTTGGTGGCGACGTTCCCGCCGATGGTGGACGATTCCCAGGAGCCGGGGTCCGGCGGGTACCACAGCCCGTGCTCGGCGACCGCGGCACCGAGGGCCGCGTTGATCACTCCGGGTTGCACCACGGCGATTCGGCTGACCGGATCGATCTCCAGGATGGCGGTCAGGGCCGAGGTGCTGATCACCACGGCGCCGTCCACCGCGTTCGCCGCGCCCGCCAGCCCGGTCCGGGCGCCCTGCGGCACCACCGGTGCCCCGTGCCGCGCCGCGGCGCGTACCACCGCCGCCACCTGGGCGGTGTCCCGGGGGCGGGTGACCACGAGTGGCGTACCGGCGGTACAGAGATCCGCCTCGTCCCGCTGGTGCGCCCGAAGCAGGTCCGGGTCGGTCAACACCGCGTCGTCACCGAGCGCGGCCCGCAGCTCGTCGAGGAGGGGACCCATGAGCCGAGGCTACGACCCGCGCCACCCGGCCCCGAACCCGCCCTCGCGCCCGGCCTCAAACCTGTCCTCGCACCCGCCCCCAAACCCGTCCTTGTACCCGGCCCCAAATCCGTCCTCGCGCCTGTCTCTTCCCGTTCCGCCCGCACTGGCCCGTTGTCGGTCCGTTCCGGGCGCGCGGTACGGAACCCGCCGCGGGGAGGATTCGACCGGGTGTGGTGTGGGTAGTACCCGCCGTGGCCCGGGACGAGCGACCTTCGCTGGTGTAGCGACTCGGTCGCGGGATGGCGGTGGTATGGACATCGACGGCGCCCGGATCGCGGCGACGGTGCAGCGGCTGCGCCATCGTGGTCAGGCGACTCTCCAGGACCGGGTGTCCCGGGTCCGTGCGACGTTGGTGCTCTCCGTGCAGGCGGGACTCGCCGCCGGCATCTCCTGGCTGGTGGCGCATGAGCTGCTGGGCAGTCCGCAGCCCGTCTTCGCACCGATCTCGGCGGTCGGTACCCTCGCCGTCTCGGTTGGCCAGCGCTTCCGTCGAACGATGGAGCTGATCGTCGGGGTGGCGGTCGGGGTGGCGGTCGGCGACCTCCTGATCTTTTTGTTGGGCACCGGGCCGTGGCAGCTCTGTCTCGTGGTGACCTCGGCGATTCTCCTGACCGTCTTCGCCGGCGGGAGCGTCGCGATCCTGATCCAGGCGGCGGCGACGGCTGTCCTGATCGTCACGCTCAGCCCGGCCGGGCACAACCTGGAGATTCCGCGGTTCCTGGACGCGTTAATCGGCGGTAGCGCCGCGCTACTGGTGACCGCACTGCTGCTACCGCTGAACCCGGTACGGGTGCTCAACCGGGCGGCCCAGCCGGCGTTGGACCTGCTCGCCAACCAGCTCGACGCGACCGCTGACGGGATGCGAAAACGGGACCGGGACAAGGTAGAACGGTCGCTGGAGGAGCTCCGTGACCACAAGGAGGAGGTGGCGTCGTTCGACGAGGCGATCCAGGGCGCGAAGGAGACCGCCACGCTGTCCCCCGCGCGTTGGCACCGCCGCGACGAGTTGACCCACTATGCGGAGGCGGCCGACCCGATCGAACGGGCGATTCGAAACGCCACCACGCTGACCCGGCGTGCCATCACCCTGGTCGAGGACGCGGAGCCGATCCCCGACCCGATGCCGGCCTCGATGGTCCACCTCGCTGAGTCGGTGCGGCTGCTCCGGCACCAGTTCGCCGTCGGCGAGGAGCCGGAGCGGGCCCGCGAGCGGTCGCTGCGCGCGGTCAGCGAGGCCGCCCGGGCGTACACCGAGGGCGTGGGTTTCTCCGGCAGCGTGGTGGTTGCCCAGGTGCGTACCGTCGCCAGCGACCTCCTGGTCGCCTCCGGGATCACCCAGGAGGAAGCGAACCGCCTGGTTCGCGAGGCCTTCGGCGACCTGAAGAAGAACAAGCGCGTGGCGAAATCGGAGCAGTCCGAGGGGCAGTCTGAGCAGTCCAAGCCGTCTGAGGGGAAGTCGGAGCAGCCTGAGCGGAAGTCGGAGCAGCCTGAGCGGAAGTCTGAGCAGCCCGAGGGGCAGTCGGAGCAGTCCGAGGGGAAGCCGGAGCCCCCGTCTGCGGCTGGCTGATCCAGCGAGGCGTGGGTCATGATCCCCGCCGCCGTCACGACGAGCCGTCCGGCAACCGTGGGTCACTCGAGCGTGGCGAGTGCGGCGAGCAGTTGGTCCACGTGTTCCCGGGTGCTACCCAGCCCGATACTCGCCCGCAGTGCGGTCGCCGGCAGGTCCTTCCGACCGCTGCGGGCCGACGCCTCGGTGAGTAGCCGCCGGGCGAACGGGTGGGCGCAGAACAGTCCGTCGCGTACCCCGACCCGGTGCCGGCGGGCCAGGTGGGCGGCGACCTCGGCCGAGTCCCGGCCGGCCAGCACGAACGAGACGATCCCCACCCGCGGTGCGGCCGGCCCGAAGGAGTGCAGCTCAACTGCGTCCGGCAGCTCGGCGAGGCCCGCCCGCAGCCGGTTCAGCAACTGCTGCTCGGTGTCGTGCAGCGCAGCCCGGTCGGCGTTGGCGAGGGCGTCACACACTGCGGCCAGCGCTACCGCGCCGAGCAGGTTCGGCGTGCCGGCCTCGTGCCGCGCCGGCCCGGCCACCCACCGGACGTCGTGGGTCGCGACGCCGACGTGGCTGGTCGCGCCACCACCGGCCAGGTACGGCGGGGCTGCGTCCAGCCAGTCGGCCCGCCCGATGAGCACTCCCGCGCCGAACGGCGCGTACAGCTTGTGACCGGAGACGGCCAGGTAGTCCAGATCGAGGGCGCGGACGTCAACGGGGGCGTGCGGGGCGAGCTGCGCCGCGTCCACCGCGATCCGAGCCCGGTGCCGCCGGGCCACCTGCGCCAGTTCGGCCACGGGCCACCGCTCGCCCGTCACATTGCTCGCACCGGTCACCGCGACCAGCACCGGCGGCTCGCGGTCGGTGCCCCGGCGCAGCTCGCCGAGGGCGGCGTCGAGCGCGCGTACCGCACCGGCGGGGTGCTCTGGCATGGGCAGCCGGACCGGCCCGCGCGGCCAGGGGAGCAGGTTGGCGTGGTGCTCGCCGCCGAACGTCACCACCGTGGTGCCGGTGGGTAGTGCGCGGGCCAGCAGGTTGAGTGCGTCCGTCGTGTTCCGGGTGAAGACGACGTGGTCGTCGGGGCGGGCGCCGAAGAAGTCGCCGACCGTCTGCCGGGCCTGCTCATAGGCCAAGGTGCAGTGCTGTGACAGGGCCCCGGCGCCCCGGTGCACACTCGCGTACCAGGGCAGCAGCGCGGTCACAGCGTCCGCCGCGGCCTGCGCGCACGGGGCGCTGGCCGCGTAGTCCAAGTTGATCTGACCGGGGACGCCGAGCACGTTGAGTGGGCCGGTGACGGTCGGCGACGGGGCGAGGGCGCAGGTCATCAGGGCTTCTCCGGAGTCAGGGACCCCAGGCGGGTGGGCGGGGTCCGCGCTTGCCCGACGCGCGCCGCGCCCGGCCCGGTCATCACCCGGGGCACCCCACCGCGAACCTCGACGAGGGTTGCCGGCCAGCAAGCCGGGGCTTGTCGCTGGCGCTCGTGACCTGCAATGCAGTCTAGCGCGCAGCGGTGTGGCCGGCCGGGCGGGTCGGTGGTGACTACGCTGACGGAATGGCCGACACCCCGCCCGGCGCGCCCCCGCCGACCACCGCCGCACCGACGGCCACTCCGCAGATGCCGTCCCGCCGCCGAAACTGGCGTCGTTTCCTCGTCCTCGCCGGGGTGATCCTGCTGATCGCGGCCTCCGCCGTGTTCATGCTCTGGGAACTAGGCGAGAGCCTTGGTGTGGACGCGCTGCTGATTGGTGTGGTCGCGGCGGTTCTTCCGGTCCCGGTGCTGGTCGCCTGCTTCCTCTGGCTCGACCGGTACGAGCCGGAGCCGCTGCGGTACCTGGTCTTCTGCTTCGCCTGGGGCGCGTTCGTGTCCACCGCGGCGTCATCGACGGTCAACGGCTTCTCCGCGACCTGGTTCGAGGCGGCGGGTCTGCCGACCGCGCTCACGGCGGTGTTGGTCGCGCCTTTCATCGAGGAACTGACCAAGGCGCTGGGGCCGATCCTGCTGCTGATCTTCCGGCGGCGAGAGATCTCCGGAATCACCGACGCTCTGGTCTACTGCGGGCTCTCCGCGATCGGTTTCGCGATGGTGGAGAACATCCTCTACATCGGCGGGCTCGGATATCGGGCGGGCGTGGATGAGTTTGGCCCTGCGACCGGCACGCAGCAGGTCATCGCGATCTTCACCCTTCGGATCCTGCTCTTCGGATTCGCCCACCCGCTGTTCACCTCCATGACCGGGGTGGGGCTGGGAATCGCCGCCCGTAGCGCCGACCGGCGGGTGCGGGTGCTGGCCCCCGCGGCCGGCCTACTGCTGGCGATGATGTTGCACGGTGCCTGGAACCTGCTGCCGACGTTGACTCAGGCCACCGGGGAGCTGTTGATTCAGCTCTACGGCCTCATCGGCGTGATGGTGCCGATCTTCTTCGGCATGGTTGGGCTGGCGATCTGGCTGCGATCCTGGGAAGGGCGACTTACCGAGCGGATCCTGCCCGCCTACGTCCGCTCCGGCTGGCTCACCCCGCCGGAGGTAGCGACGTTGAGCAGTCTCGGCCGGCGGCACGCCGCCCGGGTGTGGGCCAAGCGGGTCGGTGGCGACCAGGGGCGGAGGGCGATGGCCGGCTACCAGTTCGCCGCTACCCGGCTCGCGCTGCTGCGCGACGGGATGCGTCGTGGGCTGGACGACCGCCCAGCGCAGCGGGAGCGGGCCGTGGCCGAGGAGCGGCACCTGCTGGAGCTGATCAGCGGCTACCGGGCGTTCTTCGTCGGCCGGGATCCGCGCGCCCCCGCTGGGGTATGGGACGGGCACCGCTACCATCTCCGGTTCCCAGATGGGTCGCAACGTGCGGTAGCGGCCCCAGAGGAGCCGGTGGTGCCGATCCCGGTCGTGCTAGCGCCGCCCGCTCCGCCTGGCTATCCGGCTCCGCCTGGCTATCCGGCGTCGTCCGGCCACTCGATGCCGCCTGGCTATCCAATGCCACCCGGCTATCCGGTGCCGCCTGGCTACCCCACTCCGCCTGGCTATCCGGCGCCGTCCGGCTACCCCACTCCGCCCGGCCATTCGGTGCCGCCCGGCTATCCGCCACCGCCCGCCTCCGGGCCCCCCGGCCAGGGCTGACCCGGTCCTGCCGGACGCCCGGAGAGGCGTCCGGCAGGACCAGACGGTTACGTCATCAGACTGGTCAGGAAGTCGCCGAGGCCCTGCGCCAACGCCATCAGCACGCCCCCGATCGCTTTGACCAATTCCGCCGCGCCATCAGGTCGGAACGCCATGAAGTAGATCAGGAACGCGATGAAGCCCCAGAACAGCAACTTCTTGAGCAGTACCGGCATCGTCCCTCCCCAGGGCACCTGGTGCGGCTAACTTCCCGGGAAGGAGCGGAGCAAACAGCTACCGGCGGTGGCCGGTGGACTCTGGGCTACAGATAGAGGCCGGTGGAGTCCGGTTCGACGCGTTCGGCGGCGACGGCGTGTACATCCCGCTCGCGCAGCAGCACATATCCGCGGCCGTGCAGCTCGACTTCAGAGCGGTCGTCCGGATCAAACAGCACCCGGTCACCGGAGACGATGGAACGGACGTTCGGTCCCACCGCCACCGCGGCTGCCCAGGCCAACCGCTTACCGACGGCGGCGGTCGCTGGAATCACGATGCCGGCAGTGGAGCGACGCTCACCTTCGCTGCCCTCCATGCGGACCAGCACCCGATCGTGCAGGAGCCGGATCGGCAGACCGGAGTCGAGATTCTCGTCGTTGGTCACGGGGCCAGACGCTACCGTGTCTCGCTCCGCCGCTCGGCCGTGGTTCCCCGGTGGTGACCGCGGGCATCCGGTGACAGATTCACCCCCACGTTTGTTGGGTCAACGGCGTATCCTGTGCGACCTACCGGTGGAGCCGGAGAGCGGGACGCCAGGAGGTGCGCTTGAGCCGTTTCGAGCGGATGCGTGAAGGGCTTCGTCACGCGTACGAGTCGTACCGATCCCGGCGACGATCGGCGGGCCTGCGTGCCGGAACGCCCAGTGCTAGCTCCCCGGCTGCGCCCAGCCCGGCACCAGCCCCACCGCCCCCGCCGGCGGTCAGCGGCGCGGAGACATCCGCGCCGCTGCACAGCTCGACGACCAGCCGGGACGACGCGGATGTGCCGCACGCGCTGCGGGTCGGGGCCGCCTGGTCCTGGCGGCTGCTCGCGATCGGGATCGTCGCGTGGGCCCTGTTGCGGATCGTGGGTCAAATCCGGATCGTGATTATCCCGCTGGCCATCGCGCTGTTGCTGTCGGCGCTGCTGGCCCCGGCCGTTGGCTGGCTGCTCCGGGCCCGGTTCCCGCGGTCGCTGGCGACCGCCGTGGTGCTGGTGGGTGGGCTGGCCGCAGTGGTCGGCACGCTGACGCTGGTGGTCAATGAGTTTATTCAGGGCGTGCCGGAGCTGAGCGCGAAGTCGTCTCAGGGGGTACGTCAGATCCAGGACTGGCTGCGAACCGGCCCACTGCACCTCGACGACCGGCAACTGGACAACTACATCAACGAGGCCGAGAAGTGGCTCAACGAGAATACGGCGGGGTTGACCAGTGGCGCGCTCTCCACTGCGGCCACCCTGGCCGAGGTGCTTACGGGCACGATCCTGGTGCTCTTCGCGACTTTCTTCTTCCTTCGTGATGGCAGCCGAATCTGGCGTTTCCTAGTTCGGCTGATGCCGGTCAACGCCCGCTGGAAGGTCGACGACGCCGGCCAGGCGTCCTGGCAGACGCTCGGTGCGTACGTGCGGGCCACCGTGCTGGTGGCCTTCATCGATGCGCTCGGCATCGGCATCTTCTTGGTGATTTTCGATGTCCCGTTTGCGTTTCCACTCGCCGCGCTGATCTTTCTCGCCTCGTTCATTCCGATCATCGGTGCCACGTTGTCCGGCGGGGTCGCGGTACTTGTCGCCCTGGTGGACAGCGGACCGATCACCGCGTTGATCATCCTGGGTGTGGTGGTTGGCGTACAGCAGCTTGAGGGCCACGTACTCCAGCCTTTGATCATGGGGCGGGCGGTGGCCATCCATCCGCTCGCGGTGATCGTCGGTATCACCGCCGGGGTGGTGCTCGCCGGGGTCACCGGGGCACTGATCGCGGTGCCGTTGATCGCGGTGCTCAACACGGCCGTACGCCGCCTCGCCGCCCGTACCGTCCCGGAGACCCCATCGGACGCTGTCGTCGTCGCGAGCCGGGCCCTCTGATCTGGGGGTTATCCGGTCACGCCTTGGCAAGGCGTTCGAGGGCGCCGCGGGCCACGTCGGGACGGGTTGTGTACCAAAAAGGCGGGAGCGACCGGCGGAGGAAGGGGCCGTACCCCCGGGCGGTCTCCAGCCGGGAGTCGAGCACCGCGACCACACCTCGGTCGCCGGTAGCGCGGATCAGCCGGCCCACGCCCTGGGCTAGCCGGACCGCCGCGATCGGCACGCTGACCGCGGCGAACCCCGATCCTCCGTTGGCGTCAACGGCGGCGGCGCGGGCAGCGGCGAGCGGCTCATCCGGCCGGGGGAAGGGCAGTCGGTCAACGACCACCAGCTGGCAGGCGTCGCCCGGCACATCTACCCCCTGCCAGAGCGACATCACCCCGAACAGGCAGCTCGCCTGTTCTTCGCGGAATCGGCGAACCAGCAGCGGCAGCGCCTGCTCGCCCTGCAGAAGCACGGGCAGGTCGGTGCGTTCCCGGAGCAGCTCCGCCGCCTGCTGCGCGGCCCGTCGGGACGAGAAGAGCCCCAGCGTCCGTCCGCCGAGCGCCTTGACCAGTTCAAGAAGCTCCGTGCCGGCCGCGTCGGGCAGCCCGGAGACGCTTGGCCGGGGCAGGTGTGCGGCGACGTAGAGGATCCCCTGCCGGGCGTAGTCGAACGGGGAGCCGACGTCGAGCGACTGCCAGTCCGGACCGGAGGTGACGGGCGCCTCGCTCGTGGCAGTCGGAACTTCCAGGCCCAGGGCCCGGGCAACGGAATCGAAGCGGCCCCCCAGGGTCAGGGTGGCCGAGGTGGCGACGACGGTGCGTTCTTCGTAAAGGTGGGTGGCGAGGGTGCCGGCCACCGAGAGCGGGGCGACCACGAGCGCCCGCCGCCCGGTGGTGTCGTTGCGCTCCACCCAGGCCACGTCGTGGTCAGCTTCCTCCAGCAGCCGCTGCGCGGTGCCGGACAGCTCGTCGAGCACCGCCTTGGCCTGCTGTTTGCGGACCGGGTCCGGGTCGTCGGCCTTGACCTCGCCGATCGCGTCGAGCGCCGCGCGGGTCGCGGCGTCGAGCAGCGTGCACGCCTCCCGCAGCGGGGTCGGCAGCCCGGTGGTGAGCCGGCCTGCGGGTGCCTCGGCGAGCCCGACGGCCAGGGCGTCACCTGCCGCGGTGAGTGCTTCGGCCGTCTCCGGGCGCAGCAGTGGGCGGGCCTGGCGGGTGGACCGGTCGATTGACTCCGGCACCAGCTCGGCCTGCGCGGCGGAGGAGACCCGATCGGCCAGCTCGTGCGCCTCGTCCACGATGAGCAACTGGTGCGGCGGAACGATGTGTCGTCCGGCGAGCATGTCCACCGCGAGCAGGCTGTGGTTGGTCACCACGACATCGGCCTCGCGGGCGCGAGCCCGGGAGGCGTCGGCGAAGCACTCGGCGCCGAACGGGCAACGGGCCGCGCCGACGCACTCCCGCGCCGGCATGGACACCAAGCGCCAGGCCTGCTCGTCAACGCCGGGATCAAGCTCGTCCCGGTCGCCGGTGTCCGTCTTCTCGGCCCAGTCGCGTAGCCGCTGGACCTGCCGGCCGAGGCGGCCGGCCTCGCCGAGCCACGTCGTGCCGCCCGGCCTCGGTGCGTCGAAGAGGGTGTCGCCCGGCTCCTCCTCGGTGGCGTTGTCGAGCCGGGCCAGGCAGAGGTAGTGGTGCCGCCCCTTGAGTACCGCGAAGGTGGGCCGCCGGCCGAGTAGCGGCTCCACCGCATCGGCCAGCCGGGGGAGATCGTGGTCAACCAGTTGGGACTGGAGCGCGAGGGTGGCGGTGGAGACCACCACCGGGCCGTTAACGGTGAGCGCGGGCGCCAGGTACGCCAGGGACTTGCCAGTGCCGGTGCCGGCCTGCACCAGCAGGTGCTCGCGGGCGGTTACGGCTGCCTCAATCGCCGCTGTCATCTCCTGCTGACCTGGGCGTGCTGCGCCTCCAGGGACCGCGCTGACCGCCGCAGCGAGCAGGTCGGCTCCGGTCACCCCACCGCCGGAGCGCCGGTTGCCGATCAGGGGCACTGGGCTGGCGGAATCGGTGGCGGTGCGGGGTGGGGTCACCGTGCGACGGTACCGGTCGGCGGCGACAGCTGGCTTCCCGGCGGGCGGCGCGGCGTCGTCACGGTCTGACAACTGGCCGGTGGCGTCCCGTTATCTCCCTGCTACGTCGGTTCCACCGAATCGGCTAGGGTGCCAGTCATGCCGAGCGACGTGGTCCGCGTGATCTACCGCAAGTACGACGGCAGCGCCCACCGCGACTATCCGGCCCGCCGGCTCGCCGAGGACGACCTCGGCGTCTGGCTCGGCGTGTCCGTCGGCACCCCCTCGGTGTACCACGGCCGCCCCTCCGTCGAGCAGATCCCGTTCGTGCTCTTGGTGCCGCACCATGCGTGGTGGACCGGCATGTTCAACCCGCCGCCGCGGACCAGCGAGGTCTACTGCGACATCGCGAGTCCGGCTCGCTGGGAGAACGACGACACCGTGCATCTGTTCGACCTTGACCTTGACGTGGTGCGCCGGCGTGGCTCCGGTCTGGTGGAGCTGCTGGACGAGGACGAGTTCGCCGAGCACCGCAAGCGGTTCGGCTACCCGGACGAGGTGGTCACCGAGGCACACACCGCAGCCGACTGGCTGTTCGCCGCGTTGGGGGACGGCACCGAGCCGTTCGCCACGTCGTACCGAAAGTGGCTGGCGCTGGTCGTCTGAACGGGCTGGCTGAAGCCGCGGCCCTCGCTCCATCGACCAACTCGTCGGGCCATTCTCGCGAGAATGGATGCGTGTTCTCGGCTTGGCCGCTCACCGTTCGGACGCTCCGTGCGGAAACCATCACCGCGGCGGCGATTAGCGGGCTGAGGGCGACGATCAGCGCACAACTACTAAGCGCGTCGCGCGGCACTCGGATGACGTTGTCGCCGATTCCCGCCGTGTCCGCCAGCAGAGCCAACACGTACCGGGTAGGACCGCCCAAGCCACCTTTCGCCACGTCGGGGCCCAGAGCATTCGGACTCCCTCCCCCATTTCTCCCCGACCGACTCGAATGTCACGGACAGTGTGAGGTATATCGCTGCCCCACCCGTGAGTGCAGCTCAACAGCGCGCAGCACGGCATGGACATGCCGTACATCACCGCATGTCCATGCTCTCGTGGGGTCGCCATGGGGTCATGGGGTCGTGGGGCATGTTCGGCATCGGATGTGTGGGGTATCCGCTTGTCGGCTCGTCGCCCCGGGCCGGAACGGAGGCCCGGAAGCGATAAAGGTGAACAGAAAGTTAACCGAACGTGAACGGGAGTAGGCTAGTGGTGGGCCGGTTCATTCGGCGTTTCGGCGGCACCTAGCATTCCCACTCAGGTCACCCCGCGAGGTGGCTGCCACCCCCCACCGACACGACGAGGTCCGTCCTGTGAAGTTTTCCTTCCGCCCGAACGAGGGTGCCTTCTACGAGCTCTTCACCAGGGCCGCGCAGAACTTGGTGCGGGGCACCGAACTCCTCAACGAGCTGGCCCTGCCCGGCGTTGTGGTGCAGTCGGTCAGCGAGCGGCTCACCGAGGTGGAGCACGACAGCGATCAGATCACCCACGAGCTGTACAAGAAGATCAACTCTACCTTCGTCACGCCGTTTGACCGGGAGGACATCTACCGGCTCGGCTCGCAGCTCGACGACGTCATGGACCACCTGGAGGCGGTCGGCAACCTGCTCTACCTGTACGGCCTGACCGAGCTGCCGTCGCTGCCGCGGGAGATGCACGAGCTGGTCAACGTCTTGGACCAGCAGGCGAGGCTGACCGCTGAGGCGATGCCCCGACTGAAGTCGATGCGGGACCTCGAGGACTACTGGATCGAGTGCAACCGGCTGGAGAACGACGGCGACCAGGCCTACCGGATGCTGCTGGTCCGGCTCTTCTCCGGCGAGTACGACGCGTTGACCGTGTTGAAGATGAAGGAGGTCGCCGACGAGCTCGAGGCCGCCTGCGACGCCTTCGAGCACGTGGCGAACACCGTCGAGACAATCGCGGTCAAGGAGTCCTGATCCGTGACCCCTGAACTCATCGCCGTGCTGGCGGTGATCGCCGTTGCGTTGGTCTTCGACTACACGAACGGATTCCACGACGCCGCCAACGCGATCGCGACCAGCATCTCCACCCGAGCGCTGACCCCCCGGGTCGCCCTGGCCATGGCGGCGGTCGGCAACTTCATCGGGGCGCACTTCGGCGCGGAGGTCGCCAAGACCGTCGGCAGCGGCCTGGTGGATCTGCCCACCGGGACGGCCAGCCTGGCGATCGTCTTCGCCGGTGTGGTCGGTGCCATCGTCTGGAACATCGTCACCTGGTACTTCGGCCTGCCGTCATCCTCGTCGCACGCCCTGATCGGGGGCTTGGTCGGTGCCACCGTGGCGGCGTCCGGCGCGGTGCTGTGGGGCGGTATCGGCCAGAAGGTCATCATTCCGATGGTCCTGTCGCCGATGGTCGGTCTCCTGCTCGGCTACATCGTGATGGTCGCGGTGCAATGGATCTTCCGGCGGGGGCATCCGGGCAAGCTCAACCGGGGCTTCCGTTGGGCCCAGAGCGCCTCGGCGGCGGCCATGTCGGTCGGACACGGCATGCAGGACGCGGCGAAGACGATCGGTATCGTGGTGCTCGCCCTCTTCGTCGGTGGCTTCCAGGACAGCCCGACGCACATCCCGGAGTGGGCCTTCTGGACCTCTGCGGCGGTGCTCGCCGCCGGCACGTACGCCGGTGGGTGGCGGATCATCCGGACTCTGGGCCGGAAGATTATCGACCTACGGCCGCCCGAGGGCTTTGCCGCCGAGACCGTGGCCAGCTCGGTGCTCTACTTCAACGCGCTGGTGCTGGGCGCGCCGATCTCCACCACCCACACGATCACCTCGGCGATCATGGGTGTCGGCGCCACCAAGCGGCTCTCCGCTGTTCGTTGGGGGGTCGCCGGCAACATCGTGGGCGCCTGGATTCTCACCTTCCCGGCGGCCGGCACCATCGGTGCCCTGACGTACTTCCTGGTTCGTCCGTTGTTCAGCTGACGGCGCGGCGGGTCTCCTGTCAACGCCTCGCGAGGTGCGGGAGACCCGCTCACCCGGCTCAGGCGTAGTCGACGCCGATCTGGGCCCGGATGCGGTCCAACAACGCCATGACCTCCAGGGTCGCCGTGTGCGGGAGCAGTGGGCTTTCCAGCATGCCCGCGGCGAGGCAGCGTTGCACCTCCGCTGCCTCGTCCTGGTAGCCGTTGCCGATAATTTCCGCATGGATCGTCTCCGGCGCGGTGGCGTTCCGGTGCATGGTCAGCGAGCTGGGCCGGAAGAACGGCTCAGACAGGTCGATCCGGCCCTTCGTACCGGTGATCACGGCGGTGGTCGTCGTCGCAGCCATGATTCCGCAGCTGAGCGTGGCGATCGCGCCCGTGTCGTACCCCAGGACGATCCCGGTGTTCTCGTCCACTCCCTCCGGGCTGATCTTCGCCCAGGCACGGACGTGGTCGGGCACCCCGAGTAGCAGATGGGCCAGGCTGACCGGGTACACGCCGAGGTCCAGCAACGCCCCACCGCCCAGGGCCCGCGCCCGCATCCGGTGCTCCGGCGAGAACGGGCCGGCCACGCCGAAGTCCCCCCGCACGTTGACCACCGTGCCGATTGCTCCGTCAGCGACCAGCTCGCACATCCGCCGAACGAGCGGGTTGGTACGCATCCACATGGCCTCCATCAGGAAGACCCTGGCGTCGCGTGCGGTCTCCACCAGGTCCCGACTGGTCGCCAGGTCGAGGGTGAACGGTTTTTCCAGCAGTACCGCCCGCCCGGCTTGCAGGCAGGTGAGGGCAGCTGCGTGGTGGGCGGCGTGCGGAGTGGCGACGTAGACGACGTCCAGGTCCGGGTCTGCGGCCAGCTCCGACCAGGAGGCGTACGCGCGCCGCGCGCCGTGCCGTTCGGCGAACCGCTCTGCGCTCTCGGCCGTCCGCGAGCCAACCGCCATCAGCTCGGCCCCCGGCACCCGCTTGAGGTCTTCGGCGAAGCGCCCGGCGATGTGGCCGGTGGCAAGGATTCCCCATCGAGTCATGGCGGCACGCTAACGAAGATCGCCGGAACGCTCTTGGGCGGTCCCGGCTGTCGGGATCTAGGCTCGTCCCATGACGAGCAACGGCGACGGTTTTCCCGTTCCACCGGTGGTGGCGGAGCACGCCCGGCGGTTCCGCGAGCAGGGGGGTAAGCCGGCGGTACCGCGGGTGGCGGCGACCGTACTGCTGCTCCGCCCGACCGGCGGCGCCGCTGTTGCGGGCGGCGGGGCGGATCGCCCGGGAGGCTCCGCCGCAGTGGTGTCCGCGAGCCTGGACGGCTTCGAGGCATACCTGATCCGTCGGGTCGCGGCGATGGCCTTCGGCGGCGTGTACGCCTTCCCTGGCGGCGGCGTGGACTCATCGGATTCGACGGCCCACGTGAACTGGGCCGGGCCGACTCCGGCCCAGTGGGGAGCCCGGTTGGGGCTGGCTCCGACAGCGGCGCAGGCGGTCGTCTGCGCCGCTGCGCGGGAGGTATTCGAGGAGGCCGGGGTCCTGCTCGCCGGCCCCGATGCCGACACCGTTGTGGGTGACGTGTCCGGCGGTGACTGGGAGGCGGCCCGGGTAGCCCTGGAGCGGCGGGAGCTGGGCTTCGCTGACCTGCTCGCCCAGCGAGGGCTCACCCTCCGGTCGGATCTGTTGCTGCCCTGGAGTCGGTGGATCACACCCGAGTTCGAGCCGCGTCGGTTCGACACGTACTTCTTCGTCGCCCGGCTACCGGTGGGGCAACGTACCCGGGATGTCTCCGGTGAAGCGGACCGCACGCTCTGGATCTCCCCGGCCGAGGCCTCCGCCCCCGGGGAGCTGACCATGCTCCCGCCCACCCTGGTCACCCTCGGGCAAGTGGCAGCCTGCCGGGACCTGGCCGGTGTCATCGCCGCCGCGGCGGACCGCGATCCGGCGACTCCGGTGACACCTCGACTGGAGGACTCCGGCGTCGGGCCACCCCGGTTTCTTCTGCGCTGACTGGTCAGTCAGGTTGCTATCTCAGTGGCCGGTGCCGGATTCGGCTGATCCGCGCCGCAGCCGGTAGGTTTCTGTCTATGCGATGTGGCTGACTCGTGGTTTGCCAAGGCGTACCCGCCCTCGGGACGACGGCGGAGCCGCGAGGCGAGCAGGTGGAGGCGCGATGGTCCGGAGCGGCTACGACGAGCAGCTTGATCGGTTGACTGGCGCCTTGGTGGTGATGAGCCGGGAGGCCGTGGCGGCGATCCGGGGTGCGGGCACGGCGCTTCTGGATGTGGACCGGGAGGCGGCCGAGCAGGTCGTGCAGAACGACGCGGTCCTCGATGAGCTTCGCTGGGACATCGAGGCGGCCGTTCCGGAGCTGCTCGCCCGGCAGCAGCCGGTCGCCTCGGACCTGCGCCTGGTGCTCTGCGCCATCCGGATCGCGGCCGACCTCGAGCGGATGGGTGACCTCGCCGTTCATATTGCCAAGGTCGTGCAGATGCGGTACCCGGTCATGGTTGTCCCTTCGCCGGCGGCAGCCGTGGTGACGGAGATGGCCGAAGCGGCGGCGCGGATCGCGGAGAAGGCCTCGACCGTGCTCGCCACCCGTGATCCGCTGACCGCCATGCAGATCGGGCTCGACGACGACGAGGTCGACACCGCCCAGTCACGCCTGTTGGCGCTGCTGCTGGCCAGCTGGCAGTACGGGGTGGAGAGCGCCATCGACCTCGCCCTGGTCGGCCGCTACTACGAGCGGTACGCGGACCACGCGGTCAACGTGGCGCGTCAGGTTGTCTACCTGGTCACCGGCACGATTCGGCTCTAGGCCGGGCGCGTCCACGTCGGCCTCGTGCACCCGGGTGGGGCGCTGGGACGCGACCAGGATTTCGAGGTCCCGCGATAGGGACATCTGGGGAGTCAGTGGTCGGAAAGTCGCAATGCTGATGTTCCCAGCCACGATTTTCGCTGTGGAGTTCACTTTTCGTTCACTTAGCGCGGGTCGCGCGGCTACCTGGGCCTTCTACCTTGACTTCTCGTACGGCCCGGACGGGCTGGCACACCCCGATAGAGAGGCTTTCTGGTGAACCGCAACGTGCTTTCGCGGCGCGTCCTCGCCGGCACCGCGCTCGCCGCGCTCGCGCTTACCGGCTGCAGCAGCAACAACGAAGGCGCCGATGGCGAGCTTTCGGGTGAGGTCAAGGTCAACGGCTCCAGCACTGTCGCTCCGCTGAGCGAGGCCGCGGCCACCTTCTACCGGGAGGTCCAGAGCGGCGTCAACGTCTCCGTCGGCACTTCCGGCACCGGCGGTGGCTTCGAGCGGTTCTGCAAGGGGGAGACCGACATCTCTGACGCCTCCCGTCCGATCAAGGACTCGGAGATCGAGGCCTGCGAGGCGGCCGGGATCCAGTACAAGGAGCTGATCGTCGCCAACGACGCCCTCACGGTGGTCGTCAGCAAGGACAACGACTGGGCCGACTGCCTCACGGTTGACCAGCTCAAGACGATCTGGGAGCCGAACTCCAAGGTCACCAACTGGAACCAGGTCGACCCCAGCTTCCCCGACGAGCCGCTGAAGCTCTTCGGCCCGGGTACCGACTCCGGCACCTTCGACTACTTCACCGACGAGATCAACGGTGAGGAGGGCGCCAGCCGCACCGACTACACCGCGTCGGAGAACGACAACGTCGTGGTGCAGGGTGTCGCCGGCACCAAGGGGGGTCTGGGCTACTTTGGCTTCACCTACTACGAGGAGAACGCGGACAAGCTCAAGGCGCTCAAGGTTGACGGTGGCGCCGGCTGCGTCGAGCCGAGCCTGAAGACCGCGCAGGAGAACACCTACCAGCCGCTCTCCCGGCCACTGTTCGTCTACGTCAGCGACGCCGGCGTCAAGAAGGAGCAGGTCGCGGACTTCGTCAACTTCTACATCGAGCGGATCGACGACATCGTCCTGGAGGCGAAGTACGTCCCGCTCACCGCGGAGCAGAAGAGCACCCTCCAGGCTGAGTTCGACGCTCTGAAGGCTGCGGCCTGACGTGTCCACCAGCACCTCGAACGCCGGTTCCGCCGCAGGTAGCGCCCTGCGGCGGGGCCGGCGTCGCCCCGTTGACAGCACCGTTAAGGTCCTGCTCGTCGCTGCCGCGTTGGTCTCGGTCGCCACCACGGTCGGGATCGTCATCGCGCTGGTACAGCCAACGATTGGGTTCTTCCAGCAGGTCAGCATCGTCGAGTTCATCACCGGTACGAGCTGGACGCCGACCTTCGCGCAGAAGGCCTACGGCGTTCTGCCCCTCGTCGCCGCCACGCTCACGGTGACCGGCGTCGCGCTGGCCATCGCCGTTCCGCTCGGCCTGGGCTCGGCGATCTACCTCTCGGAGTACGCCAACCCGCGTACCCGCAAGGTGCTCAAGCCGATCATCGAACTGCTCGCTGGTGTGCCGACAGTCGTGTACGGCTTCGTCGCGCTCTTCGCGCTCAACCCGCTGCTGCAGAAGTGGTGGCCGACCGACAACGGGCCGGCCTTCCAGAACCTGCTCATCGCGGGTATCGCGATGGGCATCATGATCGTGCCGACCATCGCCAGCATCTCCGAGGACTCGATGGCCGCCGTTCCGCGCAGCCTGCGCGAGGGCGCGTACGCGCTGGCCTCCACGAAGATGCAGGTGTCCACCCGGGTGGTGGTGCCGGCGGCGATGTCCGGCATCGTCGCCGCGGTGGTTCTGGGTATCTCCCGGGCGGTGGGGGAAACCATGATCGTTACGATCGCGGGTGGCCTCACCTCTGACCGGATTGTCCTCAATCCGCTGGAGGGGGCGGCGACCATGACCGCCTTCATCGCCAACATCTCCTCGGGCGACATCCCGGTCGGGTCGCTCGACTATGACTCGGTCTTCGCCGTCGGTGCGCTGCTGTTCCTCATCACCTTCGCGCTGAACGCGGTGTCGATCCGGATGGTCCGTCGTTTCCGGGAGGTCTACGAGTGAGCACCCCCACCATCACCACCGATACCCGACCGGATTCGTCCGCGTCGGGTAATGCGCTGACTCAGCGCCGAAGCCGGCCGGGTGAGGTCGCGTTCCGGATGGCGATGCAGGCCTGCCTGCTGATCGCCTTCGGCGTACTCGCCGCCCTGCTGACCTGGGTGCTCGTCAAGGGATGGAACCGGCTGGACTCCCGGCTGTGGACCGAGATGCCCACCGGCCTGGCGAGCCGGCTGGACACCGCTGGCGTGCAGTCCGCGCTGGTCGGCACGCTTTGGATCATCTCGCTGGTCGCGCTGATCTGCCTGCCGATCGGCATCCTTTCCGCGATTTACCTGGAGGAGTACGCGGACAACACCCGCTGGTACAACCGGCTGCTGGAACTCAACATCCAGAACCTCGCCGGCGTACCATCGATCATCTTCGGTATCCTCGGCCTGGGGATCATCGCCCGGGCGCTCGGCCTCGGGTTCACGGTCATCACCGCGGCGATCGTGCTGTCGCTGCTGGTCCTGCCGGTGGTCATCATCGCCACCCGGGAAGCCATCCGGGCGGTGCCGCAGTCGATCCGGCACGCCTCCTACGCCCTTGGTGCGACCAAGTGGCAGACCGTGTCGCGGCAGGTGCTGCCGTCGGCGGTTCCGGGGATCGCCACCGGATCGATCCTGGCCCTGTCCCGGGCTATCGGTGAGGCCGCCCCGCTGATCGTTCTTGGTGCGGTCACCTTCATCACCTTCAATCCGGATGGGCTGGACAGCGGGTACACCGCGTTGCCGATCCAGATCTACACCTTCATCACCCGCTCGCAGTCGGAGTACACGGAGCTCGCTGCCGGTGCCATCGTCCTGCTGCTGGCGATTGTGCTCGCGATGAACTCGATCGCGATTTTCGTTCGTAACCGGTTCGAGAAGCGCTGGTGAGCCGTCCGATGACAGACCACCGGCTCCACCGTCCCACCCACCCCAGCCAGAGGTGAGCACCGTGAACCCCACCACCGACACCACCAACCGGCCCAGCGTCAGTGTCGCCGGCGTTGGCGCCCAATCGACCGGAGCCCGCACGTCCGAGGCGGCGGACCCGGTGATGAAGCTCTCCGGCGTCAGCGTGTTCTACGGCGCCTACGAGGCCGTGCGCGACACGTCGATGCCGATCCAGGAGAAGCAGATCACGGCGATGATCGGCCCTTCCGGCTGTGGCAAATCGACCATCCTGCGGTCGTTGAACCGGATGAACGACCTCATCCCCGGAGCCCGTGTCTCCGGTTCGGTGACCTACCACGGCCAGGACCTGTACGCCAAGGACGTCGACCCGATCGAGGTCCGGCGCCGCATCGGCATGGTCTTCCAGAAGCCGAACCCGTTCCCCAAGTCGATCTACGACAACGTGGCCTACGGGCCCCGAGTAACTGGCATGCAGGTCTCCAGCATGGATGACCTGGTGGAGAAGGCGCTGCGCGACGCCGCCCTCTGGGACGAGGTCAAGGACAAGCTCAAGACCAGTGGTCTGGCCCTCTCCGGCGGCCAGCAGCAGCGGCTCTGCATCGCTCGGACGATCGCCGTCCGGCCCGAGATCATCCTCATGGACGAGCCCTGCTCGGCGCTCGACCCGATCGCTACGGCGAAGATCGAGGACCTGATGTCGGAGCTGGCGAATGACTACACGATCGTCATCGTCACCCACAACATGCAGCAGGCGGCCCGGGTAAGCCACTACACGGCCTTCTTCACCGCCGAGGTGGACGAGCAGCAGGAGCGGCACGGTCGGCTGGTCGAGTTCAGCCAGACAGGCAAGCTCTTCACAAATCCGGTAGACAAGCGCACGGAGGACTACATCACCGGCCGCTTCGGCTGATCCCGCGGCCGGTGTCGATGAATAACGTCGTCGAGAACACCAAGGGTGACTATCGAGCGGAGGGGCGCTTTCTACTATTTGTAGTGGATGACGACAAGGTCGCCGGCCCAGAGCTGGTGACGGAGTTATCCACCCTCCGAGTACATGGGCAGTACTTCCCGCACGCCGCCGAGGCACTGCTGGCCGCTGGTGCCCTGCAACCGGACGCGGCTGTTGTCTCGGCCGGGCTCACCACCATGGCCAGCACCGAGTTGGTCCGGCTGCTGGTCGGGCAGGCCGGCATCCCCACCCTGGTCGGGGTGGGGGATGACGACGGGTCGGTAGCCGTCGGGGCGCTCCGGGCCGGCGCCACGGCCTGCGTCCGGCGGCCGTACCGGGTGGACGAAGTGGTGCCGATCCTGCGTGGAATCCGACCGGAGACCGCCGGCAGCCTGGACCCGCCGGTTGAGCTGGGCGGTCTCCGCATGGAGCCGGCCACCTACGAGGTGACGCTGCACGGTCGGCCGGTGTCGCTGCCGTTGAAGGAGTTCCGGCTCCTGTACTTCTTCATGACCCATGCCGACCGGACGGTCAGCCGGGAGCAGCTGTTGTCGGCGGTGTGGGACGGGTCGACCGGGGAGAGTTCGAACACCCTCACGGTGCACATCAAGCGGCTCCGCAAGCGGCTGGAGGCGGAGGGGGAGCAGCAGCCGCTCATCATCACGGTGCGGGGGCTGGGCTACCGTTTCGCCTCACCGGAGCGTTAGCCCAGTTGGTAGTTGACGTGCGCCGACCACCGGGCGAAGCCGAGCCGCTCGTAGAGGGCCACCGCCGCGGTGTTGGACTCGTCCACGTAGAGCATCACCCGGTCCAGGCCCCGCCGGTCTCGCAGGTATGCCAGCCCGGCCGCGGTCAGCGCTTTGCCGAGCCCCCCGCCGTGGGCGGTCGGGTCAACGCCGAGCACGTACACCTCGCCGATTCGGGCGGAGCCGGGCCGGTCATGGATCTTGGTCCAGTGGAAGCCGAGTAGCTGTCCCGCCGGGTTGACGGCGAGGAGGAAACCGGCCGCGTCGAACCACGGCTCGTCAAGGCGGGCCCGTAGGTCGGCGGCGGTCCACCGGCCCTGTTCCGGGTGGTCGGCGAAGGCCCTGGCATTGAGCGCCAGCCAGGCGTCGTCGTCGGCTCCGGGCCGGTACGCGCGCAGCGTCACCCCGTCGGGCAGGGGTGGCTCCGGGACCGGGGCGGTGAGTGGCCGGCGGAGTTGCCAGAGCACCCGGGCGCGCCGGTAGTCCAGGTCCACCGCGAGTGCGGCGGCAGAGGGGTGGTCGCCGTGCGCCCAGGCACGGAGTGGGCCGGTGACGGCCGCGCGTACGCCTCGGGCCAGGGCTCGTCCGGTTCCCCGACGGCGGTACGCGGGGTGGACCGCCAACTCCACCCCGGTGCCGGCGGCCGGGTCGGTGATGTCCAGGTGCGCGTACCCGGTCAAGGTGCCGTTGGCGGCGCGGGTGGTGAGGTGGTGGGTGGGTGCGTGCGGGTCCCGGAGCCGGAGCAGGGTGTGCTCGTCGAATGGGTTCGCGCCGTCGGCGTCCCCCGCGGCTTGGGCGAGTGCCAGCACGTCGGCGATCTCCGGTGGGCTGAGCCGATCGGTTCGGGTCACCCGGTCGCTGTCGGGTTCGGTGCTGTTCATCGGGTCACGGTAGCCCGTCCACCGGTCAGGTCATGCTGGGTGGCAGCGCCGCGACCGGGAAGCGGGCGGTGAGTTCCGGCAGGATCTGGTTGAGCGCGTCCACCGTGTCTTGCCGGGGCCCGCCCGCATCGTGCAGCAGCACGATCGAACCGGGCACCACCCCGTCGAGCACGGTCGCGGTGATGGGGTCGGCGCCGGGGGCCTCCCAGTCCCGTGTGTCGATCGTCCAGTGCAGCGGGGTCAATCCCAGTTCCTGGGCGGTCGACACGACCGAGTAGGTCCAGGCGCCGCCGGGCTGGCGGTAGTACGTGATGGGGGCGTCGGGGACGGCAGCGTGGATCGCGTTGCTGGTCCGGGTCAGGTCCGCCCGGATCTCATCCGGCGACCGGGAGCCAAGGGCGATGTCATGGTCCCAGGTGTGGTTGCACAGGGTGTGGCCGTCGGCCACGATCGCTCGGATCAGCTCCGGGTAGGCGCTGGCGTTCTGGCCGGTCACGCAGAAGGTGGCGGTGACCCCGTGCTTCCGTAGGGACCTGAGGATCTGTGGGGTGTACTGGGGGTCTGGCCCGTCGTCGAAGGTCAGGGCCACGGCCGAGGTTCCGGTGGTGTACTGGGCGCCTTCGTCGTAATAGTCGCTACTCGGGGTCGGCTCGGGGGCGGTCGGCTCCGGGGCGGCCGACGTGCCGTCGTCGTGCGGCAGCGCGGTCGCGGGGCTGTCGTCGGGGGACGGGGTCTCGGAGGCGCTCGGCTGATCGGTCGAGTGCGGCGTGGTGGCGCTGCTGGTGACCGGGGATCCCATCGGCGAGATGCCGCGCCCGATCGCGAACGCGGAGCCGAGCAACGCGATCACGACCACGGCTGCGATGGCGAGAGAACGGGTGGCTGGGGTGATTTGCCTCAGCCCGCTCAATCGGGTGGGATCGCCGCCTTTCGTCTGCACCGTATGTACCCCCGTACTTACCGGTAAGCGGTCTTAGAACATGAGGATAATCCCGATAATGGTAATAATCGGGCAAATAGGTAATAATGAATCAGACGGAGATCGGGGCGGGCTCCGACTCCGGTAGCGCCCGAGCGGGCGGGACAACGAACTTGTAGCCGACCTGGCGGACGGTGCCGATCATCGACTCGTACTCGGAGCCGAGCTTGGCACGCAGCCGTCGGACGTGCACGTCCACGGTGCGGGTCCCGCCAAAGTAGTCGTAGCCCCATACCTCGCGCAGCAGCTGGTCCCGGGTGAAGACTCGCCCCGGATGCTGCGCCAGGAACTTGAGTAGTTCGAACTCCTTGTAGGTCAGGTCGAGGGGGCGGCCCTTCAGCTTCGCGGCGTAGGTGTCCGGATCGATGGTCAACTCGCCGGCTCGGATCGAGCTGTCGGCTCCCATGGTGGTGTCCGCCAACCGGCCGATCACTAAGCGTAACCGGGCCTCGACCTCGGCCGGGCCGGCTGAGGCGAGGATTACATCGTCAACGCCCCAGTCGGCGTTGAGTGCGATCAGCCCGGCCTCGGTGACGACCGCGAGCAGGGGCGCGTTGAGTCCGGTCGCGTGCAACATGCGACAGGTGTCCCGGGCCTCACTCAGCTCGGAGCGGGCGTCGATCACGACCACGTCCGGGCTGGGGCCGGCGACCAGGGTGCGAACATCGCGCGGGGCGGTGCGGACCGAGTGGGGCAGTAAGTCGAGCGCTGGCAGCACAGCGGATGGTTCACCTGCGCGTGCCGTCACCAGAAGCAGGATCTCCACGATCACCTCCGTCCCGGCGGCGCCGTGGCCGCGCGTGACCAGCGCACGCTCCGCACTGAGGGCACTGGGGTACTGCGTGGTCCCGGCGTCACTGACGGGCGGGTAAACAGGGTGAGCCTAACCGATTGCCCTGCGTCAACCTTCAGCGCGAATCCGTTTTGTCTGTTACACCCATGACTGGGGGGCAGGTTTTAACGTCACCGAAACCGTGCCGCCCGTCGCACCGTGCGGTCTGGCACGATCGGTGGGTGCTTCACTCCAGCAGGCCCGAGACCGGCCGTGAGCCCTGGCCCGAACAGCCGTCCAGCGGTCCGCCCGCACCGCGGGTCGGGGGCGACGACGGGCGGCCGGAGCGGGGCGGCCCACGCCGAGCCCGGCGGGACGGGGAGCCGGGCCGGCGGCCTGCGGGCGACCCGGGTGACGGCCAGGACCAGGACGCGGAGGCGGCTCCACCGGTCGAGGTACGCCGATCAGTCGCGCTGGCCATCGCCGGCTTCGCGGCGCTGCTCGGGACGGGGCTGGTGCTGGCGGCGCAGACCAGCGGCCCCGGGCACCGGCTACCTTTCACCGCCGTCATTATCGGCGTCCAGGCGCTCTCGGTGCTGACCTGGACAATGGCGGTTCGCCCACCGGCGCTGATGACAGTGGCCGGGGTAGGCGGCGTCGCCGCGATCGTCGCCGACACCGTCGCCGTCCGTAGCGATCCGGCCAGGCTGATGCCGCTAGTGCAGATCCTGCTGGTCGGCCTGGTCGCTGCGGTCGTGGGCCAGTTCGTCCGGCGGGTTGACCGGGCGCAGGTCCTCGAATCGCTGCGAGGAACCGTGCTCATCGTCGCCGGGGCGGTCGCCTTCCCCACCATGATCGTGCTCACCCGGATCCCAATGGGCACCCAGGTCATCACGGTCTGCCTGGCGGCGGCCGGGGTCGCGCTCGCGGTAGCCCGGATCACCGACGCGTTCGCCGCCTGGCCCCGGCTGGCCCCCCAGGTGCCGCGGGGCGCGGTCGGCGTGGTCGTTGGCGCCATGGTCGGCACCATGGTCAGCGCGTTTCTGGGCAGCTACCTCGTCACCCCGTTCACCCCGACCCGGGCTGCGATCATGGGACTGGTTGCGGCGGTCGTCGCCGTTCTGGCCGACCTCGCCGTGGGGTTCGCGGAGGCGGGTCGGGAAATGGCCGGCGAGCCGACTCCCGGGTGGGCGATCCAGCACATCCAAGGTCCGCTTACCGGGCTCGCCCTCGCCGCGCCGGCCGCGTATGTCCTGTGCAAGCTGGTTCTCTGAGCGGTCGGAGCAGCACGGGTCCGGGTAGCCTCGCCGCAGTGAGGGCGGCGCCGGGAGCGATGGTGGCGCCAGGAGAGTGACGGCAGTGCTAGGAGTGACGGCGGTGACAGGAGTGACGGCGGTGACGACCGAGGAGCGCACGTACCAGGACGAACGCCCCCGGCCACAGCGCGGGCGGCGCGTACTCGTCGTGCTCCTGGTCCTGCTTCTGGGGTTGGTTGGGCTGCTGGTGGTGGCCGACCGGGTGGCGGCGGGGGTCGCCGAACGCGCACTGACCGACCAGGTCCGCGCGGAACTCGCGACCCAGGGCGTACAGGCCGGGCCCCCCGAGGTCGAGATCGGCGGCTTCCCCTTCGTCACCCAGGTCCTCGACGGCCGCTATGAGCGCATCTCCATCGGGCTCAACGAGGTCCGGGGGGCAGTCCAGGGCGATGTGCTGGCCCTGCCGACCCTCGACATCGACGCCTACGACGTGACCGCCTCGCTGGACACCCTTCGCTCCGGACGGGGCGGAGTGGTCGCCGGGAGCATCACCGGCACCGGCACCATCAGCTACGACAGCCTCGCCGCCCAGATCGGCCAGGAAGGGCTGCAGCTGAGGGAGCGGGACGGTCAGCTCGTGGTGACCGCTCCGATGGATCTCCTCGGGCAGCGGGTACCGGTCAGCGGCACCGCCGACATCACGGTCAACCAAGGTCAGGTGTCGCTGCGGTTCACCGACCTGACTCCCGAGGAAATGCCGAACGGGTTGCTGGTCCAGGCGCTACTGAGCAGCTTCGCCGAGGGCATCTCCGTTGACCTGCCACTGCCAGTGCTCCCGTTCGACCTCACCGTCAGTGAGGTTCGGCCGCTACCCGAAGGGCTCCAGGTCACCGCGGAAGCGGTCGAGGTGCCGATCCACGCGGCGAGCTGAGCCGAGTACGTGTCCCGGATGCTGGTTGAGCCGTGGCTCGCGGCGACATCGCTGGTAGTCTCCCTGCCCATGGGGATGTTCCTCACCAAACGGCGCGCGGTCGACCTGTGCCGTGTGGCCACCTGCCTGTGTTGCCCTGTCCGGTGGACGGCGGGGTTGTCCTCGGCCGCCTGACGCGGCCTCCCAGCGCCCAGGGTCTGCGCACCTGACTGGTGCCCCCTCCTGCGCCAACCAGCGGCGCCGTCGCACGAACCCAGGATCCGATCCGAGCCATGGGTCCCGCGCGTGGTGGATGACTGACGCACCATGACTTCCCGCGCGCTGGCTCACCCATCCATCCTCACCAGGAGTGATCTGATGAGTCGTGACACCGCACTCGTCTCGGCCGACTGGGCCGAGAAGAACCTCGAAACCCCGGGTGTCGTCTTCGTCGAGGTCGACGAAGACACCTCGGCCTACGACACCGGCCACCTGCCCGGTGCGATCAAGCTGGACTGGAAGACTGACCTGCAGGACCAGGTCCGCCGGGACTTTGTGAACAAGGACCAGTTCGCGGCGCTGCTCTCCGAGCGGGGCATCACCAACGACGACACCGTCGTGCTCTACGGCGGCAACAACAATTGGTTCGCCGCGTACGCGTACTGGTATTTCGCCCTCTACGGCCACCGCGAGGTCCGGCTACTCGACGGCGGTCGCAAGAGGTGGGAGCTGGACGCCCGCCCGCTGACCTCCGAGGCGGTGTCCCGCCCGGCGACGCAGTACGTCGCACAGGAGCCGGACCACACCATCCGGGCGTTCCGCGACGAGGTGGTGGCCGCCATCGGTACGAAGAACCTGGTCGACGTGCGCAGCCCGGACGAGTACACGGGCCGCCTGCTCGCCCCCGCCCACCTTCCGCAGGAGCAGGCGCAGCGCGCGGGCCACGTCCCCACCGCGATCAGCGTGCCGTGGTCCAAGGCGGCCAACGAGGATGGCACCTTCAAGTCCGACCAGGAGTTGCGCGAGATCTACGCAGCGGCCGGGCTGGACGACAGCCGGGAGACCATCGCCTACTGCCGGATCGGTGAGCGTTCCTCGCACACCTGGTTCGTGCTCCAGGAACTGCTCGGTCACCGGAACGTGAAGAACTACGACGGCTCCTGGACCGAGTACGGCTCACTGGTCGGCGTGCCGGTGGCGCTCGGCGACGAGCCCGGGAAGGAGTGATCGTCATGACTGTTTCGACCGCGGCCGGATGTGCCGCCCCGGATCAGGCCGCCCCGCTGCCGACCAGCCTCGACCTGGAGAAGGAGACCGTCATCACCGGTGTTGTCCGCGATGCTGCGGGTACGCCGGTGACCGGTGCGTACGTCCGGCTGCTCGATTCCGCCGACGAGTTCACCGCCGAGGTGGTCACCTCGCCGGCCGGGCAGTTCCGCTTCTTCGCGGCGCCGGGCACGTGGCGACTGCGCGCACTGTCCCGGCACGGCAACGGTGACACCGTCATCACCGCCAGCCGGGGCGTCAACGAGGCGACCGTCCCGGTCGCCGTCGACTGACAGCAGGTTCGACTGCGGCCCGCTACCTCCGGTTGCGGGCCGCAGTCGTCCGGTCGCGTCGCGCCCGCCCGACGATGGGCTGGAGGAACCGCCGGGAACAGCCGCCGTCGTGGTCGGGCCGCAGCAGGCAGCGCCAGCCGTGCTCCAACAGCCGGTCACAGAAATCCTGATGGTGTACGTCGGGTACGCCGGTGCCGGAGACCGTCGTCTCCCCGAGCACCAGCTCGGGCAGGAAGCACAGGGAGCGGGCCAACGAGCGGGCGAGCAGGCGCGCGTCGGCGAGGTCGTCGGCGTGCATGGTCAAATGGACGACGAAGCGCGGTCGATCGGCGCGGTCGGTCGCGGTCATGCCCGTACGCCCGGCGTGAACCGGGACTGCCAGTCGCGCAGCGCCCGTTTGATTCGGATGTTCTCGTCCCGGGTCCTCCTCAGCTCGGTCTGTAGCGCGGACAGGTCCGCCGCGACCCGATAGAGGAAGAGCTCCACCTCGGACGCGTCGAGTCCCCGCCGGACCTGTGGGAACTGCTGCTGGCGTACCTGCTCGGGGGTCAACGGCCAGCGCGTCGCCGACCGGTGGTGCCCGCCCGCGTTGCCGGCGAAGGACCGGTGGCGGTCCACATCGCTGTCGGCGCCGGTGGGGCGACACACGTTCGCGCCGATCAGCGAGTCGGCGAGAGCAGTGGGGTGGCTCGCGGCGGGGCGGTCTCGCCAGCGACGGAAACGTCGGAACGGGTTACGCACGTCAACCACCTCTCCTGACCGGATGGGTCGGGGTGAGCCGTGCCCAGCCCACCCCGACCGGGGGATCGAGCCCTTACTCGTTGCCACGCGAGGAGGACCTGGCGCTCAACTTATACAAGGAAGCCAAGGTAGGCAAGGAACACCTTAAACTTGTCGTCCTTGTCTATCTCGTGATCGAATCGGAGGTGCCACGCGAGGAGTGACATGCCAGCGACACCGGACTACATCCGGATCTCCGACGAGATCATTGATGACATCAGGTCAGGCCGATACAGAGCGGGGGACAAGCTGCCCTCGATCGCTCAGCTCTGCGAGCGGTACGGCGTAAGCCCGTCCACGATCCAGCTCGTCAACGTACGACTGGAGGCGCTGGAGGTGATTAACCGCCACCAGGGCAAGGGCGTCTTCGTGACTGATCCGAAGACGTGGCTCCGTAAACCCTGACCCGCCAGTGCCGCCCGACCTCCGGCAAAGCGTACGGTCAATGGTCGCGCGTCTGGCTGTTACTGGCCGGTGTCACAGGCGTGGTGGGGTGGAGTGCCACCAAAGGTTGCTTGGCCTAATCATCGGTTGCGTCCGAAAGCTGCGCTAGGACATCTTGGGCGATTTGAGCGTAAAGCCGGGTTCTGCGTCCTCGGCGGTTGTCCTGTGGGACCTATGCCGCGAGACGATGACAAATCGAACGTTCACTTTAACATTGTGAACTCCTTGCCAGTGTGATCGTTCACTACATTCATCGTCTCGGCATTGATTTATCCCCGGTCCGGGTTCTAAGATTTCGCCGACTTCGGTGTTCTCCCGTAGCTTCTGGTTGGCCGGTTGCCAGCTGCCGGCCAACCGGTGACAGAAGGAAGGGGACGGCTATTGTTCGCCTATGTCGTTCGAGCCCCTTTCCACTATGGAGTCCGCCCTCTGGGGGCTGCTAGGTAGCTTCATTGTGGAAGCACTCGAACTCGGTGCTGCGTTGCGCCGCGCGAAGACCCTGCCATGGAAACGCCCAGACGAGCCGGGACTCCCCGCCTACCTGGCCTCAGTCGTGCTCCGACTCGCCGCTGGCGCAGGGCTCGCCGCCCTCATCGGAGCCGACGGGCAACTAGCCAGCCCCTTCGCCGCCGGGCTCCTCGGCATCACCGCACCACTATTGATCGAGAAATTTCTGCGCCAGGTTGACATGACGCCGACCGAAGCCGCCGCGCCGCAGCATCACTCGACGTTACCCCTCGCCCGTTCCTTACCACCCCCGCCAGCAAAGGACCAGAAGCGGGCCCTGGGAGATGCGGATTCTTCCGATGTCGACTGACTCCTTCCGCCGCCAACTCGTGCTCGCGCTCGGTCGTTCCACCCCCGCTTTTCACCCACCACGAGCACCCCGCCCCGGCCGGCTAAGAAACCTCATTGATGCACTGACCCGACGTACCCCAGCCTTCACCACCCAACAACTTGGTAGCCTGTCCAGCGCCAATCGCCAGGACGACTCGCGGGCCGCCGACTTCCGCGAGACCGACCTGGCCGGCGCGGAGCTAAGCAACAGGGATCTTCGCGAGGCCGATCTCGGTGGAATCAACCTCGCCCGCGCCAACTTCGCCGGCGTCGACCTCACTGGTGCGAATCTCGCCGGCGTTGACCTCCGCGGCGCGGACCTTACCGGCGTCGACCTCACTGGTGCGAATCTCGCCGGCGTTGACCTCCGCGGCGCGGACCTTACCGGCGTCAACCTCACCGGCGCGCTCCTCATCGGTGCGAATCTCGCCGGTGCCAACCTCGCTGGCGTCGACCTGACCGCCGCCAACCTCCGCGGCGTTGACCTTGCTGGCGTCGACCTCGCTGGCGTCGAGCTTGCCGCCGCCAACCTCACCGCGGCCGACCTTACGCGGGCCGATCTTACCGGCGCGTTTCTCATCGGTGCCGACCTCACCGGTGTTGACCTTGCTGGCGTGAATCTTGCCGGCGTCGACCTTCGCGGAGTCAATCTCACCGGCGTCAACCTCACCAGCGCCGATCTCCGTGAGGCCAACCTCGACCGCGCCAACCTCACCGGCGTCAACCTCTGTGAGGCCAACCTCTACGGTGCCGTTCTCACCAGCACTAAACTTGCGGGGGCACGATGGGATTGGGCCACCATCTGGCCGCCCGAGCGGGCGGCGGAGATCTGGTTTCGGTCGGCGGAACGACCGGATCAACCGGGCGTCTACGTGGTGCTACCAGAAGCCGGTGGCCGGGATCGCCAGTCGGTTGTCGTGTGACCGGGTACGTCTGGCCGCTGTGACCCCGCCGACCGCAACGAGCATCCCGCCAGACTGTGAGACCCGACGAACTCGTAGTTCGACCGGCATATCCGCGATCAGACTTCGGGTGCCCGTCGCCGAGTCATACCGGTAGCGTCCATATGAACGTGGATCTGTAAACCATGAGCCGCAGGTATCACCCGACCTGAGCGACACCTGCGGTTGACCGTAGTCAGATCGGACGAGATCCTCAACCCAAGTTCGAGGTGTGACCGTACCGACGACGGGGGGAAGCGAACTATACGAGCTCCGGCTACCTCGATGGAACAATCGTGGTCAATCCCGGACGTCGCCTGTCCTGGGGCGAGTCGTACAACGGTGAGAGGCGCCACGTCGTGCTATCCGCTATGGGTGCCACCCAGGCCAAAGCGTGCAGGGAGCGTTGCGTTGAGACGCAACGCGGGTTCGGCGAGTGTCCATAGGAAAGCTTCGAAGACTGTAATTGGAGCTGCGCTGCGAGCCGACTTGAGGTAGGCCGGACGTTTCACGACCTACCCACCTCAGATCATGATCCAGATAGTCTCCGCGAAAATGGCCTGACGTGCAACGGAATGCTCGCATATGTGCAGAGGTGCCCTGTGTGCGGGGACTATCCTTCATGAATCTGACTTAACTTTAGAGTGTTTTTAAGCTTTTGGCTCTTATATGGTAAAAGTGGCTAAATTATAGCTCATTCATGTCTACTCGAACCAAAAAGGACGGCCCGAGCATTTAGGTGAGCTGCCCATTTAGTGTGTGTAAAAGGGATCAACTCTGATCTGTGGCTACGGCACTTGTCTTGAGGGCTGGTATGACATGCTCACTCTTGGTTGCGCAATGACGTCCCTTGATCATTTCCGCGACTAGGACTAGGTGTCGACAAGAAATGAGGGTGAAGTGTTGAAGATGTGGAAGGTTGCTTTGGGTGGTATTGCGGCGTTGAGTGTGGCGGGTCTGACGACGTTGGGCATAGTTTCCCCATCTTCGGCTGAGGATGTGCAGCCCAGTATTGTGGAGGATTTCGACTACCCAGGCGCTTCGCAGGTCGAGGCCGAACTGGGTATCAAGCTTATTAAGGGTGACGGCCACATCATGCTCGCTGACTGTGGCGCTAATCCGAGCAACCCTCCCGCTGATCTGATCCTCGTTCAGAGTAACGACTTTAGTTTGCCTAGTGGGCGAAACTTCTGCTTCCGTGCGAACGGTGCGTCAGGGTATCTGACGGTGGAGATCCCAAAGGTGTATTTTGTTCGAGGCGACGACACGCATACGGTGGCCGCCAAAGTTGAGGTTAAGGATGACCCGACGGTAGTCGAAACCGAGCAGGTTGACCCGGGTGAGTGGCAGCCTTTGGGGGTGGGGCAGTCGCGGGGCGACGCGAATTTGCTTGAGCTCCGCTATCCCTTCGCTTCTTGACTCTCAAGCTACGGCTTGGTCCGCTCACATACAACTCCTGGCCCGACAACACCCGGCGCTGGTAACGCCCACCGCACCTCCCGGAGTTAATTGGTTCATAGTTGAACAAATCTGTGGCCGGCACCCGAATCGGTGCCGGTCATAGATTATGCCGAGGATGAGGCCGGCCCGCGATGGAAGCGCTGTGCTGTAACGTAGCGACCAGGATCTTTGCTGGTTTACCGGGTTTCGGAAAGGTAGTGGAAGGCGCGGCAGGCCGTGAAGCGGACGAAACCGCGAGGCTCGTG
>NZ_AZWQ01000021.1 GCF_000514815.1 Salinispora fenicalii | reverse complement strand
GCTATCCTCGCCCAGCAACACCCTGACTGGACCGGCCAACAAATCAAAGACACCCTGATGAGCAGCGCCGAGACGCTGAGCGACAGCTACACCGCGTTCCAGGTCGGCACCGGCCGACTNGANGTGNNAGCGGCCGTGAACAGCACCGTACGCGCCGCCGGCTCCGCCTTCATCGGCTACTTCGAATGGCCACACCAGCCCACCGACACCCCCGCCACCAAACCAGTCACCATCACCAACAGCGGCACCACCCCGGTCACCCTCGACCTGGCCACCACCGGCAGCGACGCATTCACCCTCAACGACTCCACCGTGACCGTGCCCGCGGGCGGCCAGGTGGACGTCCCCGTAACCGCCAACCCGAGTGGAATCACCGTCGGCTCACACTCCGGCCACCTCGTCGGCACCGACCCCACCACCGGCGACACCATCACCCGTACCGCCCTCGGCCTCCTCAAGGAAGACGAACGCTACGGCCTGACCATCAACCTCCGCGACCGCAACGGCGACCCCACCCAAGCGTTTGTCGTGCTACGGGCGGACGACAGTTGGTTCCCCCGGTACATCCCGGTCAACGGCGAACGGACGCTGCGCCTCCCGCCAGGGACCTACACCCTGGAGACGAAGGCGGAGATCCCGGGTGAACGAGCTGACTCCCTCGGCCTCGCCCTACTGGCCGCCCCGGAAGTCGTGCTCGACAAACCAACCGAGGTGAACCTGGACGCCAGCCAGGCCCGACTCCTCGACACCACCACACCCGAACGCACCGAAGACCGACAGCGCTATCTCCAGTACACCATCGACCATGGCACCGGTACCGCCCCGATCTACTACAACCATTCTGTCCCAGCGGCATACGACGACCTATACGTCCTACCGACCGAGAAGGCCACCAAAACCTCATTCGCCATGGCAGCTAAATGGCGCAAAGGCGCACCAGTCCTGAGCCTACGCGCCCTCGGCCTACTCCCCATCGACGCCGTCGTCCAACCCGGCAGCACCATCACCACCGGCAAACAATGGCTACGCCCCATCCACGCCGGCAACGGCACCCCCGAGGACTACACCAACCTCGACGCCGACGGCAAAATCGCCGTCGTCACCCGCAACGACGACATCAGCGCAGCCGACCGNGCCNCNGCCGCGGCAGCCGCCGGAGCCNAANTGCTCCTNNTCGTCAACGACAACCCCGGAATCCTCCACGAAAACGTCGGCGAATCACCNATCCCCGTCGCCAGCATCCACCGCGACATCGGAAACGCCCTGATCAAACTCGCCGAATACGGCATACCACCGCTGAAGGTCACCCAAAACAAGTACCCCGACACCATCTACGACCTGACCAAAGTCTGGCGGGAACAGGTACCAGACCAGCCCCTCACCTACCACCCCAACCACCACGACCTGGCCCGAATCGACGCCCGCTACCACGCCGTCCACAACACCGAAGGTTCCGGCTACCGCGCCGACACAACCATCGGCCTCCCGATCGCGGTTAACGAGCCAGAGTCGTACCCCGGCACTCGCACCGAATGGGTCACCCCAGACATCCCCTGGATCGAATACCACGAACAGCCCGGTTGGAACGTCAGGGCTGACCAACACACCTACGCGAAAGGCACGACCAACACAGTAAACTGGTTCGCACCCGCCATCCGACCGGCCTTCAACCAGTCGGCCCGGGTCCAAAACAGTCGGTACCAGGACTACATGACTCTCAACCCGCACCCCTGGAGCCCCTCGGGCACCGTGCTCGACTATGGCGGGACGACGGGGCTTCTTTCCCAAGAACACATCAAGCTCTACCAGGGCGACACCCTGCTGCACGAGCAGACCACGGGTGCCATTCTGTCAAACAAGGCGGTGCCGGCCGGGACACTGCCGTACCGGCTGGTGTTGGACGCATCGCGCTCGGCCGACGACTGGCGACTGTCGACCCGTACCCACACCGAGTGGGACTTCATCTCCAGCACCAACGATGCTGGCCCGTTCGACTCCGTCCCCATCACGCTGCTGCAGCTCGACTACGAGCTGGAGACCGACCTACGCGGCGATGTCAAAGCTGGGACCCGCCAGGAAATCAGCGTCACCGCCCGACCACAGCCGGGCGGCACCGGTTCCGGCACCATCACCTCGGTGGAGCTTGAGGTCTCCTACGACGACGGCACCACCTGGAAACCCGTCACCCTCAAACCGGGCGACAACGACCGCCACACCGGAACCCTGAAGCTACCGAAACAANCCGACGGCTTCATCTCCCTCCGCGCCGCCGCCGAAACCGACACCGGCTTCGCCATCCGACAAGAAATCACCCGCGCCTACGGCCTGCGCTGACCCAACCAACGGGGTCCCCGAACCAACAACACTCCGGGGACCCCGCCCGGTCTACACCAGACCATGCTCTAGACAACGAAGCTGGGCCTCAGCCCGCCGACCGCTCGAGACGCCCAGCAGCGGAAGTCATCGTCACTCGGTGGCGAAGTAGCGCCGTGACGGCTACCCGCCAGCAGAAAGCTGTTCACCTGATCGGGCAACATCAGTAGAACTAGATCCATGCCTTCCCATATAGAACCCCCCGCCGTTGGCGGGTCACGGCGGCGGTTGATCGCCACCGTCGTGGCCGCCGGGATGATCGCTGCTTCCGTCGCCGCGATCAATCCCACCGCCGCGACCGCCGGCCCACCCCCCACAACCACACCCGCAGGCACCATCACCGGCACACAGACCGTCACCCTGGTCACCGGCGACGTCGTCACCGTCCGGACCCTCACCAACGGCAAAACCATCGCCGAAGTTGACCAGCCCGACGACGCCACCGGCGGCTTCAGCGTCCAACAACACGGCGACGACCTCTACGTCATCCCCGACGAAGCCAAACCACTCCTCGCCGACGACCAACTCGACCAGCGACTGTTCAACATCACCGACCTAATCGAAATGGGCTACGACGACGCCCACACCACCGAACTACCCCTCATCGCCACCTACCCCGAAACAGCAGCCCGCACCACCACCACCGCACCAGAGGGTGCAACCCTCACCCACGACCTACCCGCCATCAACGGCCACGCCCTCACCACCGACAAAGAAGACACCCGCACCCTCTGGAACACCCTCACCGCCAGCTCCGATCAAACCCGCGCGGAAAGCAGCGTTCCCAAGCTCTGGCTCGACGGCCAGGTAACCGGCACCCTCGCCGACAGCGTCCCCCAAGTCGGCGCCCCCGAAGCNTGGGAGGCCGGCTACGACGGCGACGGCACCACCGTCGCCGTCCTCGACACCGGCATCGACCCCACCCACCCCGACCTCACCAACCAAATCAAGGACGCGGTCAGCTTCGTCCCCGANGAAGACACCACCGATGTTGATGGGCATGGCACCCACGTCGCCTCCACNGTTGCCGGCACCGGTGCCGCCTCCGACNGCGACAACACCGGCGTCGCACCCGNAGCCGACCTNNTCATCGGCAAAGTCCTCAACAACGACGGGTACGGCCTGGACTCCTGGATCATCGCCGGCATGCAGTGGGCCGCCGAATCCGGCGCCGACGTCATCAACATGAGCCTCGGTGACTCGTCCCGCACTGACGGACTCGACCCGTTGACCCTCGCCGTGGACAACCTCTCGGCGCAGCATGACACCCTCTTCGTCATCGCCGCCGGCAACAACTACGGCGGGCCCATCGGCACCCCCGGCACCGCAACCAGCGCGCTGACCGTCGGCGCCGTCGACAAGCAGGACCAACCCGCCAATTTCTCCAGCGTCGGACCACTGACCCGCACCGGAGCCCTCAAGCCTGACCTCACCGCCCCCGGCGTCGCCATCAACGCCGCCCGATCCCAACACAGCCCCGGCGACGGCATGTACCAAAGCCTCAACGGCACCTCCATGGCCACCCCACACGTGGCCGGAGCCGCCGCCATCCTCGCCCAACAACACCCCAACTGGACCAAAACCCAACTCAAGAACGCCCTCATGAGCAGCACCGAAGCTCTGACCGACAGCTACACCCCCTATCAGGTCGGCACCGGCCGCCTCGACGTGGCAGCAGCGGTAAGCACCACCGTACGAGCCACCGGCTCCGCCTACTTCGGCTTCTTCGACTGGCCACACCAACCCACCGACACCCCCGTCACAAAGTCGATCACCTTCACCAACACCGGCCCCACCCCGATCACCCTCAACCTCACCACCACCGGCAACGACACATTCACCCTCAACGACTCCACCATCACCGTCCCCGCCGAAGGCCAGATCGATGTCCCGGTAACCGGCGACCCAACGGCAGCCGACATCGGCGAACACACCGGCTACCTCGTCGGCACCAACCCCACCACCGGCGAAACCGTCACCCGCACCAGCCTCGGCCTCGTCAAAGAAGACGAACGCTACGACCTCACCATCAAACTCCGCGACCGCGACGGCGAACCCACCAGCGCGACCGTCCTGCTGAACGAGGCCGGAGAAAGGTTCGCCGGATACCTCGCCGTCGACGGTGAGCGGACCTTGCGCCTTGCACCCGGGACCTACACCCTGAGCAGTGACTTTGAGGTTGCGGGTGAACGGGCGGACTCCCTCGGCCTCGCCCTGCTGGTCGCCCCAGGGATTGTGCTCGACAAACCGACCGAGGTAACGCTGGACGCCAGCCAGGCCCGACTCCTCGACACCGCCACCCCCCAACGCACCGAGAACCGACAGCGCACTCTCAACTACGCCGTCGACTACACCGACACCGATAGCTTCCGGTTCGCCTACAGAATTCCGATTTGGTACGACGACCTGTACGTCCAGCCGACCGAAAAGCCCGCCGAGAGCTCGTTCACCCTGGGAGCCCGGTGGCGTAAGGGTGAGCCGGTCCTGAGCCTGCGTGCCTTCGGGTTGCTCCCCATCGACGCCGTGGCCCAAGCCGGCAGCACCATCACCACCGGCACCCAATGGCTACGCCCCGTCTACGCCGGCAACGGCACCCCCGAGGACTACGCCGGCCTCGACGCCGACGGCAAGATCGCCGTTGTCACCCGCAGTGACGTTATCAGCGCACCCGACCGGGCCGCCGCAGCAGTCGCCGCCGGAGCCGCACTCCTCCTGGTCGTCAACGACAACCCCGGAATCCACTCCAAATACGTCGGTGACTCGCCCATCCCCGTCGCCAGCGTCCACCGCGACATCGGAAACATCCTGATCAAATTCGCCGAACACGGCATGCCGCCACTGAAGGTCAGTCAGAAGGAGTACGCCGACACCATCTACGATCTGAACCAGGCCTGGTCAGAGCAGGTGCCGGACCAGCCACTCACCTACCACCCCAGCCATCAGGACCTGGCGCGAATCGACAACCACTTCCACGCCATCAAGGACACCACTGGTGGGGGCTACCGCTACGACCTGACCTTCATCCCCGCGATCGGGTTCCCCGAGCGCGAGCAATACCCCAGCACCCGCACCGAATGGGTCAGCCCAGAGACCGACTGGTTCGAAACCCGCTTCCAGGACGACTGGGAGGACCGGACGTTCATCAACACGTACGCCAAGGGCACGACCACCCGCCAGAACTGGTTCGCGCCCGCCGTCCGGCCTGCTTTCGGCCGTGGCTACAGCGTCGGCAATAGCCGGTACCAGGACAGCATGCTCCTCAACGTACAGACCTGGAGCCCCTCGGGAACCCAGCTCGAACACGCCGGCAACTTCAACTACGGCTCGGTGCCGACCAACATGAAGCTCTACCAAGGTGACACCCTGCTGCACGAGAACACCGTCGGCGCCTACCTGCCACACAAGGAGGTGCCGTCCGGCACCCTGCCGTACCGGCTGGTGTTGGACGCGTCGCGCCCGGCCGACGACTGGCGACTCTCCACTCGCACCCACACCGAGTGGGACTTCATCTCCAGCACCAACGACGCTGGCCCGTTCGACCCGGAACCGCTCACACTGCTCCAGCTCGACTACGAGTTGGAGACCGACCTGCGCGGCGACGTCGAGGCCGGCACCCGGCAGGAAATCAGCATCACCGCCAAACCACAGCCCGGCGGCTCCGGCACCGGCACCATCACCACCGTGGAGCTCGAAGTCTCCTACGACGACGGCACCACCTGGAAACCCGTCACCCTCAAACCGGGCGACAACGACCGCCACACCGGAAAGCTAAAGCTACCGAAGCAACCCGACGGCTTCATCTCTGTACGCGCCGCCGCCGAAACCGACACCGGCTTCGCCATCCGACAGGAAATCATCCGCGCCTACGGCCTGCGCTGAACTGACCGGTGCGATCCCCGAACCCAGCGACGGTCCGGGGACACTGACCCAACCACCGGGGTCCCCGAACCGAGAACGGTCCGGGGACCCCGCCGGGTAGCGGAAGTCACCGTCACGCGGTGGCGAAGTAGCGCCGTGGCGGCTACCCGCCCGTCGCCAAAGGTTCACCTAGCCGACCAAAATAGGTAGAACCTAGCCCATGTCTTCGAATCCAGGACCCTTTGCCACTGGCGGGTCACGCCAGCGGCTGATCGCCGCCATCGTGGCCGCCGGGATGATCGCGGCCTCCGCCGCCGCGATCAATCCCACCGCCGCGACCGCCGGTCCACCCCCCTCAGCCTCAACCGGCACACCCGCGGGCGCGATCACCGGCGCACACACCGTCACCCTGGTCACCGGCGACGTCGTCACCGTCCGGACCCTCACCAGCGGCAAAACCATGGCCGAGGTCGACCAGCCCGACGACGCCACCGGCGGTTTCAGCGTCCAACAACACGGCGACGACCTCTACGTCATCCCCGACGAAGCCAAACCACTCCTCGCCGACGACCAACTCGACCAGCGGCTGTTCAACATCACCGACCTAATCGAAATGGGCTACGACGACGACCACACCACCGACATACCGCTGATCGCCACCTACCCCGAAACAGCAGCCCGTACCGCTGCTACACCGGAAGGGGCAACCCTCACCCACGACCTACCCGCCATCAACGGCCACGCCCTCACCACCGACAAGGAAGACACCCGCACCCTCTGGACCACCATCAGTGCCGATTCCGGCTCCGATCAGACCCGCGCGGAAAGCAGCGTTCCCAAACTTTGGCTCGACGGCCAGGTAACCGNCACCCTCGCCGAGAGTGTCCCCCAGGTCGGCGCCCCCGAAGCATGGGAGGCCGGCTACGACGGCGACGGCACCACCGTCGCCGTCCTCGACACCGGCATCGACCCCACCCACCCCGACCTCACCAACCAAATCAAGGACGCGGTCAGCTTCGTCCCCGACGAAGACACCACCGATGTTGATGGGCATGGCACCCACGTCGCCTCCACCGTTGCCGGCACCGGTGCCGCCTCCGACAGCGACAACACCGGCGTCGCACCCGGAGCCGACCTACTCATCGGCAAAGTCCTCAACAACGACGGGTACGGCCTGGACTCCTGGATCATCGCCGGCATGCAGTGGGCCGCCGAATCCGGCGCCGACGTCATCAACATGAGCCTCGGTGACTCGTCCCGCACTGACGGACTCGACCCGTTGACCCTCGCCGTGGACAACCTCTCGGCGCAGCATGACACCCTCTTCGTCATCGCCGCCGGCAACAACTACGGAACCATCGGCACCCCCGGCACCGCGGCCAGCGCGCTGACCGTCGGCGCCGTCGACAAGCAGGACCAACGCGCCAATTTCTCCAGCGTCGGACCACTGGCCCGCACCGGGGCGCTGAAGCCTGACCTCACCGCCCCCGGCGTCGCCATCAACGCCGCCCGATCCCAACACAGCCCCGGCGACGGCATGTACCAAAGCAAGGACGGCACCTCCATGGCCACCCCACACGTGGCCGGAGCAGCCGCCATCCTCGCCCAACAACACCCCAACTGGACCGGCCAGCAGCTCAAAACCGCCCTCATGAGCAGCACCGAGGGCCTAGCCGACACCTACAGCGCATACCAAGTCGGCACCGGCCGCCTCGACATCGCCGCCGCAATCGACACCACCGTACGAGCCACCGGCTCCGCCTACTTCGGCTACTTCGACTGGCCACACCAACCCACCGACACCCCCGTCACCAAACCAATCACCCTCACCAACACCAGCCCCACCCCAATCACCCTCAACCTCACCACCACCGGCAACGACGCATTCACCGTCGACACCCACACGGTCACCGTGCCCGCCGAGGGTCAGGTCGACGTCCCGGTCACCGGTGACCCAACGGCAGCCGACATCGGCGAACACACCGGCTACCTCGTCGGCACCGACCCCACCACCGGCGAAACCGTCACCCGCACCAGCCTCGGCCTCATCAAAGAAGACGAACACTACGACCTCACCATCAAACTCCGCGACCGTAACGGCGAACCCGCCAGCGCACGCCTCGCGATCACATCCGCCGATTCGTCGCCCGTGTTCTTTGACGTTGACGGTGAGCGGACGCTACGCCGCAGGCCCGGGACCTACACCGTGTACGGCGAGTTGAACGTTGCAGGTGAACGGGCTGACTCCCTCGGCCTCGCCCTGCTGGTCGCCCCGGAAACCGTGCTCGACAAACCAACCGAGGTAACGCTGGACGCCAGCCAGGCCCGACTCCTCGACACCACCACACCCCAACGCACCGAAGACCGACAGCGCAAACTCGAGTACGTCGTCGAATACCCCGAAGGCCGCCCCTTCCACTACATAAACAAAATCCCGGAAGCGTACGACGACCTGTACGTACTGCCGACCGAGAAGAGCAGCGAAACCTCTTTCGCTATGACGGCCCGGTGGCGTAAGGGCGAGCCGGTCTTGAGCCTGCGCGCCCTCGGCCTACTCCCCATCGACGCAGCCGTCCAACCCGGCAGCACCATCACCACCGGCACCCAGTGGCTACGCCCCATCTATGCCGGCAACGGCACCCCCGAGGACTACACCAACCTCGACGCCGACGGCAAAATCGCCGTCGTCACCCGCAACGACGAGGTCAACCCCGCCGACCAGACTGCCGCCGCGGTAGCCGCCGGAGCCGAAATGCTCCTGATCGTCAACGACAACCCCGGAATCCTCTATGAATGGGTCGGCGAATCGCCCATTCCTGTTAAGGCACCCATTCCCGTCGCCAGCATCCACCGCGACATCGGAAACGCCCTGATCAAATTCGCTGAACACGGCCTGCCGAAACTGAAGGTCAGCCAGGAGCAGTACCCCGACACCATCTACGACCTGACCCAGGTCTGGCGGGAGCAGGTACCGGAACAGCCGCTCACCTACCACCCGAGGCACAGCGACCTGGCCCGCATCGATGCCCGCTACCACGCCGTTCAGGACACCGAAGGTTACGGCTACCGCAATGACCTGACCTTCGCCGTCTCTTTCGGTTACCTCGAGCCGGAGTGGCACCCCGGCACCCGTACCGAGTGGGTCACCCCAGGAATCGACTGGCGCGAGACCCATCAGCAACGCTTCTGGACTGACGCTTCCCACATCAACTCGTACGACAAGGGGTCGACCACCAGCCTGGACTGGTTCGCACCCGCTGTCCGGCCAGCCTTCGGCCGGACCGACGGCAGCGCACAGAACAATCGAGCCGGCGACATCGTCTTCTTCGAGGTGCAGCCGTGGAGCCCGTCGGGCACCGTACTTGAGCACGGCGGGTACTACCCGTACCGCGCGGTGCCGACCCAGCTGAAGCTCTACCAGGGCGACACCCTCCTGTTCGAGAACACCAGGGCCGCCTCCCTGGGCTTTCGGAAGGTGCCGAGCGGCACGTTGCCCTACCGGCTGGTGCTGGACGCGTCGCGCCCGGCAGATGAGTGGCGGCTCTCCACCCGCACCCACACCGAGTGGGACTTCATCTCCAGCACCAATGACGCTCCGCTACACGAGCCCATCCCCATCCCGCTGCTCCAACTCGACTACGAGTTGGAAACCGACCTACGAGGTGACGTCAAAGCCGGCACTCAGCAAGAAGTCAGTATCACCGCCGGAGCACGACCCGGCACTACCGGTGCCGGCACCATCACCTCGGTGGAGCTTGAGGTCTCCTACGACGACGGCACCACCTGGCAACCCGTCACCCTCAACCAAGGTGACGGCGACCGCCACACCGGACAGCTGAAGCTGCCGAAGCAACCCGACGGCTTCATCTCCATCCGCGCCGCCGCCGAAACCGACGCCGGCTTCGCCATCCGCCAAGAACTCATCCGCGCCTACGGCCTGCGATGAAGTGGCCGGTGGGGCCCCCGGACCGGTATCGTCCGGGGACCCCGCCGGGGCCCCTGGCCAGCGCGGACGACCGTTCCAGGTGCATCCGGGTGGCTCATGCCCGCCATGCCGCAGCGGGCCGAGGGAGGCAGCCACTCATGCTGGGCGTGTTGGGATTCAGCCACAACGACGAGACGATCTACCGCCTACTGGTCCGGCAGGGTCAGGCCGGACCGGTCGAGCTCGCCGATGTCCTGCGGATACCCGTGGCGGACGCGGCTGCGGCGCTGTCCCGCCTCACCGACCGCGGCCTGACGAAGCAGACGGCGGAGGATGCGTTCTCGGTGGCGCCGCCGGCGGTCGCGCTCGGGGCACTGATCGGCGAGCAGCAGTCCGCGCTGCGCGCCGCGGAGCTGGCCCTGGTCACCCTCGCCGAGGAGTACCGCGGGGCCAGCACGGAACGCTCCCTCGGCGAGCTGATCGAGGTGATCACCGGTGTTGACGCCCTCCGCCACCGGTTCGCCCAGGTGCAGCACGCCGCCCGGCGTGAGGTCCGCAGCTTCGTCACCCCTCCCTTCGTCGCCGTGCCACCCGGCGCCAACACGGTGGAGTCGGTGGCGGTGCGACAGGGCGTACGGTTCCGGGTGGTGATCGACCGGCCGGCGCTGGCAGCGCCCGGCGTGGTCGCGGAGACCCTGGAGTCCCTCCGCGATGGTGTTCAGCTACGGGTGACGGAGTCGCTGCCGATCAAGCTGATCATCGCTGATGCCGCGCTGGCACTGGTCCCGTTAACGGACACATCCGAGGGCGAGCCCGGTGCGGTGCTGCTACACCGCACCGGACTACTGGCCGCGATGGACGCGCTCTTCGAAGCCGTGTGGCGGGAGGCCCACCCGCTGACCCTGTCGGCGGCCGGCACGTTGAGCGAAGACCCCGACGGCCATGCCGACAGCCCGACGGAAATGGACCGCCAGATCCTGACCCTGCTCCTGGCCGGGCTCACCGACGCGGTCGTGGCCAGCCAGCTCGGCCTGTCGCTGCGTACCCTGCAACGGCGTCTGCGCCACCTGATGGATCTCGCCGGGGCGGCGTCCCGGATGCAGCTCGGTTGGTACGCCGCTCGAGAAGGCTGGGTGTGACCCGGAGCACCCGCATCCGGTCCCGCTGCGGATCGCGCCTCACTCCCGTTTCACGCCCGGCGCACCAAGCTGACTGTCAACCGGCGGAACCGCGCCGGTTCACGGCACAGACGTGGATACGGGGAGAGACGAAAGATGGCTCTACAGATGATGGATCACGGGATGCGCCCCACGGGCGGCGCCGACACCCTCACCGATCTGGACGCCACTGACGAGCGCGGTGTCTCCACCGATCTGGTCCGGGCCTACCTCCAGGGCATCGGCCGGACGAAGCTGCTGACCGCCGCCCAGGAGGTCGAACTGTCCCGCCGGATCGAGGCCGGGCTCTTCGCCACGACCAAGTTGGCCACCTGCACACCAGTCTCCGTCGCGCTCCGTGCCGACCTGGAGCTCGTCGCCGCCGAGGGGCGCGCCGCCAAGGACCACCTGCTGGAGGCGAACCTCCGCCTGGTCGTCAGCATCGCCAAGCGCTACACCGGCCGCGGGATGGCCTTCCTCGACCTGATCCAGGAGGGCAACCTCGGCCTGATCCGCGCGGTCGAGAAGTTCGACTACACCAAGGGCTACAAGTTCTCCACCTACGCCACCTGGTGGATCCGCCAGGCCATCACCCGCGCCATGGCCGACCAGGCCCGCACCATCCGCATCCCGGTACACATGGTCGAGCAGGTCAACCGCATGGTACGGACCCGGCGCGAGCTGTCGGTCACGCTGGGCCGCGAGCCCACGGTCGCGGAGGTGGCGCGCACACTGGACATCCCGGAAATCCAGGTGATCGAGCTGATCTCCTACGACCGGGAGCCGGTGAGCCTGGACCAAACGGTCGGCGAAGACGGCGAGAGCCCGCTCGGCGACTTCGTCGCCGCGGTGGACTCGACCGCCAGGATCGATGAGACCGCCAGCTGTGGCGAGTTGCGCCAAGAGATGCGGGGTGTTCTCGCCACCCTCTCCCAGCGGGAGCAGGCGGTGATCCGTCTCCGGTTCGGGCTGGACGACGGACGGCAGCGCACCCTGGACGAGGTCGGTCGGGAATTCGGCCTCTCCCGGGAGCGGATCCGCCAGATCGAGAAGGGGACCCTGCACAAGCTGCGCGCCCCGGAGCGGGCACAGCGTCTGGAGGCGTACGCCTGCTGACCCGCGCGACCAGCTACGGAACCGTCCGCTCCAGGCCACACCGCACGGACCCGCGTCATAGGCGGCGGGGGCCGGTGTCGGGGCGGACGGTAGCGGAGCCGAGCCGTACGGTGGCGTGCAGCACCGACAAGCCGTCCGGCCGGGCCAGCACCGGGTTCAGCGTCAGAGTGCGGGCCCGGGGCTGTTCGTCGGCGAGCCGCCCGACCCGCAGCAGCAACTCGGCCAGGGCGTTGCGGTCCACCGGCGCCGCCCCACGATGACCGCGCAGCAGTGGGGCCGCGCGGGGCTCGTCAACCAACTCCGCGGCGTCGCGGTCGGTCAACGGCACCGCCCGCCAGGCCCGGTCGCCCAGCAGCTCGGTGGCGACACCCCCCACGCCGAAGCCCACCACCGGCCCGAAGGCCGGGTCCTCCACCAGCTCCACCACGCAGGCCACTCCGGGCGCGACCATCGGCTGGACCAGGACATCCGCGCCGAACTCCGCCGCCATCTTGGCGTACGCGCGTCGTACCCGTGCCTTGTCGGCCAGGTCGAGGCGGACCGCGCCCAGGTCCAGCCGGTGCCGAAGACCGGGGTCGGCGGCCTTTATCGCCACCGGGTATCCCAGCTTTCGCGCCGCCGCGACGGCCTCCTGCTCCGACGTCACCAGCACCGACTCGACCACGTTGATCCCGTACGCGGCGAGCAGCCCGGCCGGGTCGAACGCCTCCGGCCGCAGCGCCACCTGGGCCGCGTTCCGATCCACCTCCGACAGCTCCGGATACGTGCCGGTGGGGCGACGCAGCCATCCGGCGTACGCGGTCACCTGCCCCAGGGCGCGCACCGCCTCCTCCACGCTCGGGTACGCGGGCACCCCGGAGGGGGCGCGTCCGGCCAGGAACGTCGCCACGGTGGGCTTGCCGCCGGCGAGCACCGCGGGCAGCGCCGAGGTGAAGTCAGTCTCGGTGTCGGGTAGCTGGCCCGGCAGCGGCGGGGCGAAGACGGCTACCAGCGCGTCCACCCCGTCGTCGGCCACGGCGGCGCCGAGAGCGGTGGCGAAGTCGGCCGCCCCGGCGTTCGGTCCGACATCGCGGGGGTAGCCGTCGGCTACGGTGAGCCCCGCCGCGGTGGCGGCGGAGGCGGCCAACCCGGTCAACGCCGAGGAGTTCCCGACGATCCCCACCCGGTCGCCGGCGGGCAGCGGCTGGTTGGCCAGCAGCACGCCGACATCGAGCAATTCGGCGACGGTGTCCACCCGGATCACCCCGGACTGGGCGAAGAGGGCGCTGATCGCGGCCTCATCCGGGCCTGTCGCCTCGGGGCCGACCGCACCGGGACCCGCTGCACCCAAACCGGTCACGACCGTGCCGGAACCCGCTGACGTGCCGGGACCGGATGCGTGGGCCGACGGCGCCAGCGCGACGATCGGCTTATCCCGCCCGATGCCCCGGGCCAGTCGGGCGAACTTGCGGGGATTGCCGAAGGTCTCCAGGTACAGCAGGATCACATCGGTGTTCGGGTCGTCCTGCCAGTACTGCAACAGGTCGTTACCGGAGACGTCGGCCCGGTTCCCGGCCGACACGAAGCTGGACAGCCCAAGTCCCCGCCGCTCCACCTCGGCCAGCAGCGCCACCCCGAACGCACCGGACTGGCTGAACAGCCCCACCCGACCGGGGACCGGCAACCGCGGCGCCAGCGTGGCGTTCAGGCGTACCTCGGTGCTGGTGTTCGCCATCCCCAAGCAGTTCGGGCCGATGATCCGCATGCCCGCCGCGTGCGCCGCCCGAACCAGCCGACGCTGGGCGACCGCGCCGTCCGCACCGGCCTCGGCGAAACCCGCGCTGATTACGACCAGACCGTGCGCTCCGGCGGCGGCCGCATCGGCGACGACCGTCTCCATCGCCGCCGGCGGCACCGCCACCACCGCCAGGTCGATCGGCCGGCCCGCCGCGACGGCTGACGGGTACGCGGGCAGCCCGGCCACCATTCGCGCGCTCGGATGCACCGGCACCACCGCACCGGTGAACCCGTAGTCGCGCAGGTGCCCGAGGACCGCCGCGCCGACCCCCTGCCCGGTGGCGCTGGCCCCGTAGTAGGCGATCCCCCGCGGCGCGAGCAGTCGGGCGACCGACCGGGCCTCGGTGCGATGCTCGCGGCCCCGCTGCACCTCAAGGGTCGCCTCGGTCGGCGCGATCGGGAAGCTCAGGTGCACGACACCGTCGGCGAACTGACGCCGCACCTGATAGCCGAAGTCGGCGAAGACCCGGAGCATCGCGTTGTTGGCCGGCAGCACCTCCGCCACGAAGGTCGGGATGCCGACCCGCCGGGCCGCGTCGGCGAGGTGTTCCAGCAGCACCGATCCGATTCCCCGGCCCTGGTATGCGTCCTCGACCACGAAGGCGACCTCGGCTTCGGTGGCGGCTGGGCCCAGCCGCTCGTACCGGCCGACCGCGACGATCTGGTCGCTGGCCAGCACGACGAAGGCTTCCCGGTCGTGGTGGTCAACGTTGACGAACCGCCGCAGGTCGCGCTCCGGAATCCTTGGGTACGGCGAGAAGTAGCGCAGGTAGCGGGTGCGCTCGGAGAAGCGCGAGTGCATGGCGACGATGCCCGGCGCGTCCGTTGGCCGGATCGGCCGCAACTGGACCGTGGTGCCGTCGCTGAGCAGCACGTCCACTGGCTGTTCACCTGTGGTCACGCGAGCGTCCTTCCTCCCGCCGCGTTCGGGCCGTGTCGTCGAAGGTCAGCGCGACCGGCGGGTGACTCAACACGGGCCCTAGTCGCGCGGGTCGTATGGGTCGAGCCCGAGCAGCGGAAACACCGCCTTGCGGGCGGCCACGATGGCCCGGTCCACCGAATTCGGCTCCCCGGAGGGCTGCCACGGCTCGTACGACGGGTTGACCTCGTCGGTCATCCGCAACGGCACCTCCTGTCCCCGACGGCGGACCTGGGCGAGCTCGCGCCAGGCGGGCGGACAGAGCGTCGCCGGCGCGAGCGGTTCACCAGTGGCCACCGCGAGCAGGTGGGTCCAGGCCCGGGGCACGACCTCGACCAGCGCGTATCCGCCGCCGCCGGTGGCGACCCAACGACCCTCGCAGAGCTCGTCGGCGAGCGCCCGCAAAGTGATGTAGGTGGCACGCTGCCCGTCCACCGACAGGCGCAGGTCAGCTAGCGGGTCGAGCCGGTGCGCGTCCGCGCCGCACTGGGTGACCAGGATCTCCGGCGCAAACGCGCGCAGCACCGACGGCACGATCGCGTGGAACGCCCGCTGCCAGCCGGCGTCCTCGACCCCTGGTGGAAGCGGCACGTTGACCGCGGTTCCCTGGGCCTGCGGACCACCGGTCTCGTCGGGGAACCCGGTGCCCGGAAAGAGCGCGAGTGGAGTCTCGTGCAGGCTCACCGTGAGCACCCGCGGATCATCCCAGAAGACCTGTTGCACCCCGTCGCCGTGGTGAACGTCCACATCGACATAGGCGACCCGACGCGCGCCCAGGTCGAGCAGGTGGGCGATGCCCACGGCGGGATCGTTGTAGACGCAGAAGCCGGCGGCCCGGTCAGGCATCGCGTGGTGCAGCCCGCCCGCCACGTTGACCGCCCGACGTGCCGTGCCCCGCCAGACCGCCTCGGCTGCCGCGACGGTGGCCCCGGCGACCAATGCGCTGGACTCATGCATCTGCGGAAAGACCGGATTGTCCGGGGTACCCAGCCCGAACCCGGTGCAGAGCGGATCCTGCGGGGCGGCCCGCACGGCTTCCAGGTAAGCCGGGTCGTGCACCCGGGTCAACAGCTCGTCGTCGGCGGGCTTCGGCTCGACCAGCCGCACCCCCGGACGCCCGAGCACACCCAGCTCTCGGGCGAGCGCGACGGTCAGCTCGACCCGTACCGGGTCGAGGGGGTGGTCGCCGAGGTTGTAGGAGAGCAGTGCCTCGCCCCACACCACCACTGTGTCGTCCGACATGGGCCTATCGTCGCACGAGGACTCCGCGGGCCTGTCGCACGCGCTGCCCACGCCGCCGGTGTCGGCGCGGCGTGGGCAGTCGTTCCCGGAAACATGAGTGGCACCCCGTGGCGCGGGTCACCGCCCCCGGTGACGTGGGGCCGGGGGTCAGGCCGGGGTGGCCCCGGGTTCCTGCCCGGTCGCGACCGGGCGGGACGGGTCGGCCACCCAATTGCTCCAGGACCCGACGTAGAGGGCGACATCCGGGCGACCGGCCAGGTGTAGGGCGAGAACGGCCTGGGCGGCGGTCACGCCGGAGCCACAGTAGACCCCGACCGGCTCGACGGCGGCCACTCCGGCGGCGGCGAACCGCTCCCGCAGCACGTCGGCCGCCGGGAAGCGGCCCTCAGTGACGTACTCCGGTGCCGGCAGGTTGACCGCACCCGGCACGTGCCCGGCAACCGGATCGACCGGCTCGGTCTCCCCCCGGTAGCGCGGTGCGGCGCGGACGTCGACCAGCGTCCCCGCCTCGGCCGCGGCCAGCCGGGCCGCCTCGGCCGCGACCAGCACCGGCAGGGCACCAGGGCGCACCTCAACGTCACCAGCGCGTGGGGTGGGCACCTCGGTGGAGGTGGGCAGCCCCGCCGCCACCCAGGCGGGGTGGCCGCCGTGCAGCAGGCGTACCGGCCGGTGGCCGGCCCAGCGCAGCGTCCACCAGGCGCGGGCGGCGGACATGCCGTCCCCACCGTCGTAGACCACGACCGGGTGCCCGGCCCGGACGCCGGCGGCCCGCAGCGCGGCCTGGAGCGCGGCGGGGTCAGGCAACGGATGCCGGCCGGCAGCGCCGGGTGGGCCACACAGTTCGGTGTCCAGGTCGACGAAGACCGCACCGGGCAGGTGCCCGGAAGCGTAGTCGTCGCGCCCGGGCGGGCCGGTCAGGCGCCAACGGACGTCGAGCAGGGTCGGCGGGTCGGCACCGTGCATCTCGGCATCGAGCTGGTCGGCCTCGACCAACAGGCTTTCGGTACTGGGCATGACGCCCAGTCAACACCATCCGGTTGCGTAGAATCGGCGGGTGGATGTGGTGGCCGCCTGCCGGGCCTTCGTGGCCGTCAGCGGCCACGGCAGCTTCACCTCCGGCGCCGCAGCGGCGGGAATCCCACAGTCGGTGGCCAGCCGGCGCATCGCCGTCCTGGAGAAACACTTCGGCGCCCCGCTCTTCGACCGGTCCTCCCGGGCGGTCCGGTTGACGCCGTTCGGCCAGGACATGCTGCGCACGGCGCGCCGCCTGGTCGACCTCGCCGACGCGATGACCGAGGACGCCGAGCGGGCTCAGTTACGCCCGCTGCGCCTCGCCGTACCCGACAGTTGCCCACCCAACCGCCTGGCCGCCCTGGTGGCCGCCGGGCGGCGGCAACGGATCCAGCTGGAGGTACGGCCGGCCGACCCGCCGGTGCGCGAACAGCTCTGTCGGACCCTGGAGGTCAGCGCCGGGATCGTCGCGGTTCCGGCCGAGGCGGCGGTCTGGCGGATTCCGCTCGGGTTGGCCTCCCGGACCGCCTTCCCCGCCCGGATGGTGTTCCTGGAGACCCTGCGCGCCGGCCGAACCGACACGGCGGCGCGACGGCGGATCCTCATTCAACCGGAGGACGACGTCGCGCACCTGCGGGATCCGCTGACCCGCACCGGCCAGTCCGTCGGTCTGGCACCGACCCAGGTTGCGGTCACGCCGTCCCTGGTGGATGCCGCCGCCCAGGCCCTCAGCTCCCCTGACCTGCTGCTCTGCTCCCCTCAGCAGGCCGAGGACTTCGGGCTGCACTGGTGCACCCTGGCTGATCCCCGGCTCCAGCGCGGCTACGACGTCGCCGCCGGTGCGCACAAGGACCTCGACAAGCTGCGTTCTACCCTGCACTTGGAGATCGCCCGCTGCCTGGGCGCCCCGGCCGACCCCCGGGAACCCGCCGGGGGCCGGCTGCCGGACCAACCACCGACCGGGGAGCCGAGGTGAGTGTCTCCGCCGTGCTGCGCAACGCGCGCGAACTCCTTGCGGAGGCGGGGCTGCATGGAGCCTTCCTCGTCCGCAACCTCGACACCGGAGACGAGATCGGCCTCGACACCGACGTCCCCTTTCCGGCGGCGTCGCTGGTGAAGGTGCCGCTGGCCGTAGCTGTCCTGGAACGGGTGGCGCGCGGAGAGCTCGACCCGGCGACGCCGATCGACATCACACCCGGCCTGATCACCACACCGGGCACCACCGGGCTGAGCCGGTTTCGCCACCCAGCCCGGATCGCCCTGGACGACCTGCTCTACCTGAGCATCGCCATCAGCGACGGGGTCGCCGCCGACGCCCTCTTCGACCTGACCCCACCGGCTGCGGTCGCCGCCGAGCTGCGGCGACTCCGCATCGAGGGCATCGCCGTACGACACCGGATCAGTGACCTCACCGACACGCCGAGGGAACGGCTCCGGCCCGATGAGGCGCACCTGGCTCAGGCGCTCGCCATCGGCGCCGCGACCGCCGGGAGCGGCCACCCGGTCGCCCAACTCGACGTCACCCGCGCCAACGCCGGGTCGGCCCGGGCCTTCGTGGACCTGTTGCAGGCCGTCTGGCGGCCCACGGCGATCGGCGAGGCCACCGCCGCCCGAGTACGCGAGCTGATGGCCGACAACCTGCTCCGGCATCGACTCGCACCCGACTTCACCTCCGACGCCACCCGCTGGTCCTCAAAGACCGGCACCCTGCTGCATCTGCGACACGAGGTGGGGGTGGTGGAGCACGCCGACGGGCAGTCGTACGCGGTCGCCGCGTTGACCGCCTCCCGCGTACCCGCCGTCGCACAGCCGGGCAGCGAGGCGACCATGGCGCATGTCGCGCGGGTGCTGCACGGCTATCTGCGTACGGGCGCCCCGCCCTGGTGGGGTTAGGTTCCCAGCTGAGCGATGACCACCTCGGTGGCCTGGGCGATGAGGGCGTTGTCGAAGCTGGCGTCCGGTTCGTCCCGGCTGGACAGCACGGCGAGGACGATCGGCGCGCGATCCGGCGGCCAGATCACCGCGATGTCGTTGCGGGTGCCGTACCCGGCTGCCCCGGTCTTGTCCCCAACCACCCATCCGTCGGGGACGCCGGCGCGGATCAGCTCGCCACCGGTGGTGTTGCCCCGCAACCAGGCGTTGAGGAGGTCGCGGTCGGTGGGTTCGAGCGCGTCGTCAACGGCGTACTCTCGCAGGTCCTCGGTCAGGGCTCGGGCGGTGCTGGTGTCTCGTGGGTCGCCCGGGATTGCCTCGTTGAGTTCGGTTTCGTATCGAGCCGCGTCGGTGACGTTGTCGCCAATTCCCTTCAGTTCCTGCTCGAACCGCTCCGGCCCCCCAAGGTGCTTGAGCAGCAGGTTGCCGGCGGTGTTATCGCTGTAGCGAACGGCGGCGTCGGCGACGGCCCGCAACGTCATGCCCTCGGCGACGTGCTGCTCCGTGATCGGCGAGTAGTCCACCAGGTCGTCCGCCGAGTACCGCACCACCTGTTCCAGCTCGGCGTCGGTGGTCGCGTCAAGGACCTCGGCGGCGGCCAGCGCCTTGAAGGTCGAGCCGTAGGCGAACCGCTCGTTGGCCTGGTAGCGGACCGTCCGACCGGTGCCGGTGTCGACCGCGTAGATCCCCAGCCGAGCGTCGAAGCTCTCCTCCAGCTGCCGGAACTCGTGGTTCAGGTCCGCAGCGGCTGAGGTACCGACGGTCGTCACACTGCCGCGCTCCCGCTCCCCGGTCGTGTCCGCGGTGGCGCAGGCGGACAGCGGAATGAGTGCCGTCGCCCCGGCAACTGCGGCGACCACCCGCCGTGTCGACATCGTCATCATGACTCCCTACTTGTCGTTGGCCCGACCATGGAGAGTGCCGGGACTCGACCTTGGCAGGGGGTTGGGAATGCCGTCGAAGACGGAAGGAGTGAACTTCATGCCGATCTGGCATACGTGACTCTCTGTCGCCAGTTCGCGCCGACGGGTCCAGCCTCAGCGACCGGCGCCATCGGCGCAGGTAACATCGACGTGTCTCACACCGAATCCGAGGGCCTAGTGACCGCGAAACCCCAGCTGGAGTCGGCGACCGCCATGGTCAACCACAACCTGCGGCAGCGGGTCACGTGGATGAGTGGGGGTCGTGCGTGAGACACTTGTCGTCCGATTTGTTTCTCGTTAACGGGTGATTGAGATCATCGCGCACTCACTGGTCGACACGACCGAGATGTACCTACGGACCATCCTCGAGCTCGAGGAGGAGGGTGTGCCGCCGCTGCGTGCCCGCATCGCCGAGCGGCTACGCCAGAGCGGTCCCACGGTCAGCCAGACCGTCGCCCGGATGGAGCGGGACGGCCTGCTCACCGTTGAGGGCGACCGCCACCTCACGCTCACCGAAGCCGGCCGCGATGCGGCGGTCTCCGTGATGCGCAAACACCGGCTAGCGGAGCTCCTGCTGGTCAACGTCATCGGCATGCCCTACGAGGAGGCCCACGAGGAGGCCTGCCGGTGGGAGCACGTTATGAGCGACGCCGTCGAGCAGCGGGTCTACGACCTACTGAACCGCCCGACCCGGTCGCCGTACGGCAACCCGATCCCCGGGCTGGAGGCGTTGGGGTCGGCGGACCCCTCCGCCGCGGAGCCCGCCGAGGGAGAGCGCAACCTGGCGTTCCCCGGCCTCTCCGGCACGGTCGTGGTCCGGCGAATCTGCGAGAGCCTCCAAAGCAACTCGGACGTGTTGCGCCAGCTGCACGCCGCCGGGGTTGACCCAGGTGCCACGGTGACCGTCGCCCAGGAGCGGGACGGCGTGTCGATCGACCGCTACGGCGATCGCGTCCGCCTCCCCCGCGAGGTGGCCTCCCGCGTCTTCGTCGCCGCCGGCTGACGCGACTTCGGCAGCCGCGCGCCGCACCGACCCGGCTGAGGGTTCAGTCGAGGTACGGACAGTGGCGGCAGCCGCGACCGCAGCAGGTACCACGGCGGGCGAGAAAGCCGGCGGTGAGCACGAACAGACCGGTGGCCGGGTCGGGGTAACCGGCCTCTCCGGCCGCCAGGGCAGCGGCGTGGGCGGCGCAGATCCGCTCACGTTGCGGGTCCTCGGGCGGCAACCGAGACGGGTGCGGCTCGGTCAACGGCCGGTTCGCCAACGGTTGTCGCTTCCCACCCACGCCGGGCAGTGTAGGACCCGGCGGTCGGGACCCCGCGGCGGCACCCACCGCCGGCCGGTGACCAGCTCAACCAGCCGCTGCCACCGCGGGCCGGTGAGCTCAGCCGAACCAGGCTGCGGCCTGCCCATGCGCCTGAACCCAGGCCAGTGGCTTCCCGTCGAGCGCGAGCACATGGCTGAAGCCGGCACCGGGTGGCTCGGGCAGTCCGTCGTAGGGCAGTGAACGTGGAGACTCCGCGGCGATCCAGGTGCCGGGCAGCCCACGAACCAGATCGACGAAGGCGCGGCGTCGGTGCTCCGGCACCTGGTACAGCACCGCCGTGTGGAAGACCACCAGGGTCGCCTCGGGTGGGGCCAGCGCGGCCACCGCCGGCAGGTCGTCCACCAGGTCACCGCGGACAAGTAGCGGCGGATCGGCCGCGACCAGATTCGCCGCCGCCCGCAGCCGTGCCCGCCGGTGGGCGTGCTCCGGCCAGATGAGAGCGTCCAGCCAGGCGAGATCGTCCGCGTCGGTCACGTCCAGCGGATTGAGGTCCAGCCCGGCCCGCCACACCACGGTGGGGAGCCGGCTCGGGGGCAGGGTGCCGGTGAGCGAGCAGTCGAGGACGGGGCGGCCGTCGCCCAGCGGCTGGCGGTCGTAGCGGTACGCGTACCGGTCGGGGTAGAGACAGAGCCCCGCCGACGCACCGACCTCCAACAGTGCGAGCGGTTGGGGTAGCGCGGCGAGCAACGGCAGCAGGACGGCGCACCGCCCGGCCTCATTCGTCTGGGTCGCCCTGCGCCGGATCTCCGCCTCGATCGCCGGCCAGTTCGCCAGGACATAGGCGTGAAAGGCCGTCGGGTCCTCGACCGGGCCACCGAGCAGCCGAACCACCCCGAAGAGCAGATTCGGTTGCCGCTTGGCCGGCGGAAGCGACTCGATCAACGCGAGCAGTTCAGCGTCACCGGAGACCGCCAGCGCCAAGCGCTCGTACGCCGGCGACACGCCACACGCTTCCCGGGTGGCGAAGGTGCGATAGGTATCGGCTGCCGTCACGCCCTCAGGATCGCACCACGGAGGAGAGTCCGATGCCCCGCACCGGCCGCCACACGTGTGACCCCGGGCACCCTTCACCCGAGGTCACACGTGGCACATACGTCAGCTACAACCGCTGGTGGATCCGCAGCCCTCGCAGACGTAGCAGCTGCCCGCCGGGCGCATCTTCGTACCGCAGGTGAAGCAGAGCGGCGCGTCGGCAGCCTTACCGATCACCGCTTCCAGCAGCTCGGTGCTCGACCCCACCGAGGGCGCCGGCTGTGCCGCCGCGACGTCGGCCAGTTCCTGAGCCGGCTGGGCGATCGGGCCGACCTTCGGCTCCTCCGGCCGGGTCTCGACCGGGGCGGAGGAAGCCATCGCGGTGAGGTCCGCCGTGTTCGCCTCCGCCTCCGCCTCGGCCGCGAGCTGGGCGGCCCGCTCCTTGGCGGTGAAGATGCCCAACTCCGCGCGGCGCTCGTACGGCAGGAAGTCCAGAGCCAGGCGCCGGAAGATGTAGTCCATCACCGAGGCCGCCATCCGCACGTCCGGGTCGTCGGTCATGCCGGCCGGCTCGAAGCGCATGTTGGTGAACTTGCTGACGTACGTCTCCAGCGGGACGCCGTGCTGGAGACCGATGGAGATGGCCACCGAAAAGGCATCCATCACGCCGGCCAGCGTCGAGCCCTGCTTCGACATCTTGAGGAAGACCTCACCGAGGCCGTCGTCCGGGTAGGACGACGAGGTGAGGTAGCCCTCCGCCCCGCCGACCGAGAAGGAGATCGTCTCTGATGGACGCTTCTTCGGCAGCCGCTTCCGCACCGGCCGGTACTCGATGACCTTCTCCACGACCTTCTCGACCGCGGCCGGCGCCGCCTCCACCGGGGCGGGGGTGGCGGCCTTCTCCTTCTTCGCCACCGACAGCGGCTGGCCGACCTTGCAGTTGTCGCGGTAGATCGCCAGCGCCTTGAGGCCGAGCCGCCAGCCCTCGAAATAGATCTTCTCGACGTCCTCGACGGTGGCCTGCTCCGGCATGTTGACCGTCTTGGAAATGGCGCCGGAGATGAACGGCTGGACAGCCGCCATCATCCGCACGTGGCCCATCGGGGCGATGGACCGCTCGCCCATCGCGCAGTCGAAGACCGGGTAGTGCTCCGGCTTGAGACCCGGGGCGTCCACCACGTGGCCGTGCTCGGCGATGTGCTCGACGATCGCCTCGACCTGCTCCTCCGGGTAGCCGAGGGTGCGCAGGGCGCGCGGCACGGTCTGGTTGACGATCTGCATCGAGCCGCCACCGACCAGCTTCTTGAACTTGACCAACGCCAGGTCCGGCTCGACGCCGGTGGTGTCGCAGTCCATCATCAGGCCGATGGTGCCGGTGGGCGCCAGGACGCTGGCCTGCGAGTTACGCCAGCCGTTCCGGTCGCCGACCTTGTTGCCGAGGGTCCACTGCCGGGTGGCCTCCCGCTGCACCGCCGTGGCGACGGCACCGGTGGGCTTGATCTCGTCGTTCGCGGCAGCGTGCTTGCGCATGACCCGCTTGTGCGGTTCGGCGTTCCGGGCGTAGCCGTCGTACGCGCCGACGATGCCGGCCAGCTCGGCGGAGCGCCGGTACGCGGTGCCGGTCATCAGCGAGGTGATCGCCGCGGCCAGCGTGCGACCCTGGTCCGAGCCGTACGGCAGGCCGGAGGCCATCAGCAGCGCACCGAGGTTGGCGTACCCGATGCCGAGCTGCCGGTACGCCCGCGTGGTCTCGCCGATCTTCTCGGTGGGGAAGTCGGCGAAGCAGATCGAGATGTCCATCGCGGTGATGACCAACTCGACCGAACGGACAAACTTCTCCACCTCGAAGCCGCCGTCGGCGCGGAGGAACCGCATCAGGTTGAGCGAGGCCAGGTTGCACGAGGAGTTGTCCAGGTGCAGGTACTCCGAGCAGGGGTTCGATGCGGTGATCCGCCCGGTCTCCGGGCAGGTGTGCCAGTCGTTGATGGTGTCGTCGTACTGGAGCCCGGGGTCGGCGCACTCCCAGGCCGCCTGGGAGATGGTCCGGAACAGCGGCTTCGCGTCGATCGTGTCGATCACCGTACCGTCGAGGCGGCCACGCAGGTCGAAGGTGCCGCCGTCCTGCACCGCGGTCATGAACTCGTCGCTGACCCGGACCGAGTTGTTGGCGTTCTGGTACTGCACGCTGACGATGTCCGCGCCGCCCAGGTCCATGTCGAATCCGGCGTCGCGCAGGGCACGGACCTTGTCCTCCTCGCGCGCCTTGGTGACCACGAACTCCTCGATGTCCGGGTGGTCGACGTCGAGAATGACCATCTTGGCCGCCCGCCGGGTCGCGCCGCCGGACTTGATGGTGCCGGCCGAGGCGTCGGCGCCGCGCATGAAGCTGACCGGGCCGGAGGCGGTGCCGCCGGAGGAGAGCAACTCCTTCGAGGAGCGGATCCGGGAGAGGTTGACCCCGGAGCCGGAGCCGCCCTTGAAGATCAGCCCCTCCTCCTTGTACCAGTCCAGGATGGAGTCCATCGAGTCGTCAACGGAGAGGATGAAGCACGCGCTGACCTGCTGCGGGGAGGACGTGCCGACGTTGAACCAGACCGGCGAGTTGAAGCTGAACACCTGGTGCAGCAGCATCCAGGTCAGCTCGTGGGCGAAGATCTCGGCGTCGGCCCGGGTGGCGAAGTAGCCGTACTCCTCACCGGCGGTGCGGTAGGTGGCCACCACCCGGTCGATCAACTGCCGAAGCGACCACTCCCGCTCCGGGGTCCCCACCGCACCCCGGAAGTACTTGGTGGTCACGATGTTGGCCGCGTTGACGCTCCACTCCTGTGGGAACTCCACGCCGCGCTGCTCGAAGTTGATCGAGCCGTCCCGCCAGTTCGTCATCACGACGTCCCGACGCTCCCAGGTCACCTCGTCGTACGGGTGGACTCCCTCAGTGGTCCACACCCGCTCGACCTTCAGACCCGCTCCCGCCTTGCTCCGTGACTTGCTCGTTGTCACACCGTCCCCCGGCATCTCATCGCCCCTCGTCCGCGTCCTGCACGCGGCCTTACCGTCAAACCTGTCCGCGCCTCACGCGCGGTCTAACCGTCAAACCCGTCCGCGCCTCACGCGCGGTCTAACCGTCAAACCCGTCCGCGCCTCACGCGCGGTCCTGTCTGGTGGGCCGGCTGCCCCGACCGCCTCAGCCTCCCTCGCGGACCTGCGCCGCGGTCCGCAGCGTCTCGATCTCTCGCTCGAAGTCGGCCAGCGACTCGAACGACCGGTAGACGCTGGCAAAGCGGAGGTAGGCCACCTCGTCCAGGTCCCGCAGCGGCCCCAGGATGGCCAGCCCGACCTCATGGCTGGGAAGCTCGGCAGCGCCCTTAGCCCGTACGGTCTCCTCGACCTTCTGCGCCAGCAGGGCAATGGAGTCGTCGTCAACTGGACGGCCCTGGCACGCCTTGCGCACCCCGCCGATGATCTTCGTACGACTGAAGGGTTCGGTGACCCCGCTGCGTTTGACGACCGCGAGGACCGCCTCCTCCACCGTGGTGAACCGTTTGCCACACTCTGGGCAGGACCGCCGGCGCCGGATCAGCTGGCCGTCGTCGGCTTCCCGCGAGTCGACGACCCGGGAGTCGGGGTGCCGGCAATACGGACACCGCATGGAGCCCGACCTCCTTCATCGGCCATGGGCCGAACCGGGCCGCACCCGGACACGCGTCACCACGGCGGAGCCGTCCTTTCGACGGTCTTCGCCGTGCTGGCGGATGAAGTGCGGTCCGTAGTCGAACCCAACCTATAGGCAACTATTGCCCAATGACTACTACATCTAGGGGTCGACCGTATGCCGCCCGGGAACTGAGGTCAAGTTGGCGAGCCTGTCCGGCGCGTCACCAAGCGACCTGGCTCACCCCACCTACGTGGCCCGCCTGGCCGGTCCCAAACGCCACCGAGAACTCCAACCCTCCGCACCCCCGAATCGCTACGGGCTACTCCGGCCAACCATCCCGCAAGCCCAGAATTAGAACACAAGTACGATCCGTCGTACTATTTACCAGAACAGGAGTGCGACCCAGGCGAGAACCACCCCGACACGCCGGCCAAGGTCGTACAGATGTTTGAAGAAGGCTGATCTCGCCTATACGGTCAGGGACGACCGGCTCATGACGGGCTTCCGCCGCGAGCCAACACCACGAACGACGGGGCACCCAAGCGCCGACCAGGGAGGACGGACGTGACCGAGGAGCGGACCAACCGGCCGAAGAGCCCGCAGCAGATTACCGAGGCGGGCACGGCGAGCACCCGCCGTCGACGTGCCGCGCGGGGCCGCACCGGTTCGCCCGCTGTGCGCCCGGTCACCCCCGTCGTCAGCGCGTTCCCGGAACCGGAAACCGTTGAACTAACCGCTCGACAACGGCGAATCCTGGATTTCATTCGCACCTGGGTCGAGCGACACGGCTACCCGCCGAGCGTGCGCGAGATCGGCGAGGCGGTCGGGCTGGTGTCACCGTCCAGCGTTGCCTACCAGCTCAAAGAACTGGAGAAGAAGGGCTTTCTGCGCCGCGACCCAAACCGGCCGCGCGCGGTTGACGTCCGGCCCCCCGGCGATGCTCTCGATGATGAGGCGGCACTCGCACAGCGACCAGTCCCGGCCTATGTGCCGATGCTGGGCCGGATCGCTGCCGGTGGTCCGATCCTCGCCGAGCAGGCCATCGAAGACATCTTCCCGCTCCCCCGCGAGTTGGTCGGCGAGGGAGAGGTCTTCATGCTCCAGGTCAAGGGCGACTCGATGCTGGACGCGGCGATCTGCGACGGCGACTGGGTAGTCGTCCGGCAGCAACCCACCGCCGAATCCGGCGACATCGTGGCCGCCATGCTCGACGGCGAGGCGACGGTGAAGACCTACCGGCGGCGGGACGGACACGTCTGGCTGATGCCGCAGAACCCGGCCTTCGACCCGATCCTGGGCGACGACGCCACCATCATGGGGCGGGTCGTCACGGTGCTCCGACGGATCTGACCAGTGCCGGCCGCCGTAGCAGCGGCCGGACCGGTAGTGCCGGCCGCCGTAGCAGCGGCCGGACCGGTAACAGCGGCCGGATTAGTAGCGGCCCATGTAGTGGCTGGCCGGATCAGTAGCGGCCGCCGTAGTGGCCGCGTCCACCGCCCGACTCCGACACGGGCCCGCTGGGGCCGGATCCGGACTCGCGGCGCTGACCATCGCGCGGAGCCGCACCGCCGTCGCGGCGCGGTGGCTGGGCACGACCACCGCCGTACACGCCGCCACCGGCTTCCCCGCCATACACACCGCCGCCACGCCCCCCGCCGGCCGCGCGACCGCCACCGGCGCCCGCAGCGGGACGGGGCCCACCAGCACCATCGGCGGGCCGCCTGCCGTAGACACCAGCAGCGGGACTACCCCCCTCCGCCGGACGGCCACCGCCAAACCCACCTTGGTCGGTCGGGGCTACCGCCCGACCGGGCTCCCGGCGCACCCCGGCGGCCGGCGCACCGCCGTAAACAGCGCCGCGGGGACGCTCGGTGGGGCCGCGGGAACCGTTGTCATCGGCTGGCCTGCTGGCGCCCGTAGCCTCGGCCGGTCGCCGCCGGGCCCGCACGACGCCAGTCACGCCCGCCCCGACCAGTCCCACACCGAGCAGGCCCACGGCGGCGATAACCAGGTACGCGACCTCCTGCAGGGAGAGGCTGTCGAACCAGGAAGCCGCTGACTCCTCCGATCCGTCGGCGTTCGGGGCTGGCTCCGTCTTCGCCGTCGGCGCGTACGACAAGACGTCGACCGGCTCGCCGTCGTCGAGCTGGCCGGCGTCGGAGACGGTCAGAAAGGTCTTGCCGTCCGGGGTGTAGGTGATCGCCTCACCAAACGGATCCTCGAGCGGAGTCACCCGCGGTTCCGTCGTCGTCAGCGCCGTCACGAGGTCGCCGTCAACGACGTCGTACTCGAAGGCGTCCGCGTAGGTACGCAGCACCACCCGAGCGCCATCCGGGGAACGGGCAGCTCCGGTGATCGCCGTGCGTCCGAGCACCCCGAGCGGGTTCTCGGTCTCGGTCGTCGGTAGCTCCACCTCGCCGAGCTTCTTCATCTTGCCCGGTTCGGTGTCGCCGCTGGGTAGTTCCCCATCAACGGTGAAGATCTCGGCCTTGCCGGCGGCGACCTTGGTAATGATCACGGGGACGCCGTCATCGTCGATGACCAGAGCCTCGGCGTCCCGCGGCTCGTCGTCTGGGTACGCGAGGCGGTGCAGCGTCAGCCTTTCGTCACCGCTCACCGGCATGCTCCACACCGCCACCCGCTCCCGGCGGCTACTGCTGGTCACGTTGTCGCCGGTGTCGGCGACCCAGAGGGTCTTTCCGTCTGGCGACAACGCCAGATCCTCGGTGTCGAGGGGACCGCCGACGGAGTAGCGGACCGGATCCCCGGTGATCTCGCAGTCGGCGTCCAGGAAGAAGACCCGCCTGTGGCTCTCCACGTCGGTGCTGTCGTTGACCACGATGTAACCGGTCTCGGTGGCCACCAGCCCGGACAACTCTCGCAGCCGATCGTCGGTGACGGTGCAACGCTTCTGCCCCTCCGCCGCAGCCGGCGACGGCACCACGACCAGGACTACACCGATGGCTACCACGGCTGCCCCCAGCAGGCTGAGGGCACCCGTGATCAGGGCGAGAAAGCGACGCATCCACCTAGTGTCGCATGGCAGCGGATCATCACCGCCCACCCTGAACGGCTACGAACGCACCCCGGAGCCCACCGTCGCCGGCTCCGGACCGGTCACCTCGGTCGACTGGAAGGGCGCCAACTCGGCGGCGAGCGCCGCACCGACCCGGGCCTGCAGCAGGGTGCCCTCGGGCAGGTGCGCCGTACTGAGCACCTCGCCCTGCTGGTGCGCCCGGGCCACCAGGTCACCCCGCTCGTACGGCAGGACCGCGCGGACCTCCACGGCCGGACGGGGAAGCCGGGCCTCGACCGAGCGGCGCAGATCGTCAATGCCGTACCCGGAGTGCGCGGAGACAAGGACCGCCTCCGGCCAGAGTCGCTTGAGCCGGAGCAGGGTCTCCTCGCCAGCCGCGTCGACCTTGTTGACGACCAGCAGCTCCGGCAGCTGGTCGGCGCCCACCTCGGCGAGCACGGCACGGACGGCACGAACCTGCTCTTCCGGGTCCGGGTGCGTGCCGTCAACGACGTGTACTACCAGGTCGGCCTCCGCCACCTCCTCAAGGGTGGAGCGGAACGCCTCGACGATCTGGTGCGGCAGATGCCGGACGAAGCCCACCGTGTCGGAGAAGGTGAAGTGACGCCCGTCGGAGGTGATCGCCTTCCGGATCGTCGGGTCCAGCGTGGCGAAGAGGGCGTTCTCCACCAGCACGCCGGCCCCGGTCAGCTGGTTCAGCAGGCTGGACTTGCCGGCGTTCGTGTAGCCCGCAATGGCCACCGCCGGCACCTCGTTGCGATAGCGACGGGCACGCTTGGTCTGACGTACCGTGCGCATGGCTTTGATCTCCCGGCGCAGCCGGGCGATGCGATGCCGGATCCGCCGTCGATCGGTCTCCAACTTGGTTTCACCCGGGCCACGCAGGCCCACGCCGCCGCCGGCACCACCGCCGCGGCCGGATCCACCGCTCTGCCGGGAAAGGGTTTCACCCCAACCCCGCAGCCGGGGTAGCAGGTACTCCAGCTGGGCCAACTCGACCTGCGCCTTACCCTCCCGGCTCTTCGCGTGCTGCGCGAAGATATCCAGAATGAGGGCGGTGCGATCGACGACCTTCACCTTGGTGCGTTGCTCCAGGTTGCGCAGCTGGGACGGGGAGAGCTCCCCGTCGCAAATCACCGTGTCGGCGCCGCTGGAGAGCACGGCCGCCCCCAGGTCATCCACCTTGCCGCGGCCAACGTAGGTGGCCGGGTCGGGCCGTTGCCGGCGCTGGATCAGCCCCTCAAGCACCTGCGAGCCGGCCGTCTCGGCCAGCGCCGCCAGTTCCGTGAGGGAATTCTCGGCGTCCTGCTGCGAGCCCTCGGTCCATACCCCGACCAGGACGACCCGCTCCAGTCGGAGCTGGCGGTACTCAACCTCGGTGATGTCGGTCAGCTCGGTGGAGAGGCCGGGGACCCGCCGCAGCGCCTGCCGCTCCGACAGCTCGAATTCACCGGTGGTGGCGTCGAACTCGTCGCCCTCGTCGGGAAGGAAGGTCTCCTGCTCTCGCAAACCGCGCCTCCTGTCTGTTTGCTGCCGGCCGGCTGTTTGCCCGCCGTGCTGCCGGGAAATTGCGGCCGGCTCCTAGCAATCCTGACATGTGACAACGCCACCCGCATCGGCAATATGCCCGGGCTACCGGCTGGTAACGGGGTCGGATGCGGCGCGGTAGCCGGGGGCGAGTAGAAATGCGGGGCGAGTCGTTCAGCATCATCGGAAGGAACTGTGTGGCCACCACCCGACTGCCGAGTGCCGGATTCTCGATCACGGTCCGGGTCGCAGTAACCGCGGATGCCTCCTCCATCGGGCGGTTGACCACCACGGTCGGCGAGGCCGGGGCAATCGTCACCGCGCTCGACGTGGTCGACTCCGACCACACCCACGTCACCGTCGACCTGACCTGCGACACTGCCGACGCGAACCACGCCGACCAGGTGGTTGACGCGCTCACCGCGCTCGACGGGGTCAACGTGCGTAAGGTCTCCGACCGCACATTCCTGCTGCACCTCGGCGGCAAGATCGAGGTCAGCCCGAAGGTCGCGCTGCGCACCCGAGACGAGCTGTCCCGGGCGTACACCCCGGGGGTGGCCCGGGTCTGCCAGGCGATCGCGGAGAACCCGGCGGACGCGCGGCGCCTGACCATCAAACGCAATACGGTGGCGGTCGTCAGCGACGGCTCCGCCGTGCTCGGCCTGGGCAACCTGGGGCCAGCGGCATCGTTGCCGGTGATGGAGGGCAAGGCGGCACTGTTCAAGCGCTTCGGCGGGGTGGACGCCTGGCCCGTGGTGCTCGACACCCAGGACACCGACGAGATCGTGTCGATCGTCAAGGCGATCGCACCCGCGTACGGCGGGATCAACCTGGAGGACATCGCGGCGCCGCGCTGCTTCGAGATCGAGGCACAGCTGCGCGCGGCGCTGGACATTCCGGTCTTCCACGACGACCAACACGGCACCGCGATCTGCGTGCTGGCCGCGCTGACCAACGCGCTCCGCGTCGTCGGTAAGGAGCTGGCGCAGGTGCGGGTGGTGGTCTCCGGCGCGGGGGCCGCCGGCACCGCGATCATGAAGCTGCTGCTGCGCCAGGGCGTGGGCGACATCATCGCGTACGACCGGCAGGGTGCGCTGCACCGTGGCATGACCGGACTGAACCCGGCCTGGCAGTGGCTGGCCGAGCACACGAACCGGGATAGCTACTCCGGCGACCTGGCCGGGGCGGTACGGGACGCGGACGTCTTCATCGGCGTGAGCGCCCCCAACCTGCTCACCGGAGACGACATCGCCGCCATGGCCAAGGACGCGATCGTCTTCGCGCTGGCGAACCCGGACCCGGAGGTTGACCCGCGGGAGGCACGCAAGCACGCCGCCGTGGTCGCCACCGGCCGCTCCGACCAGCCCAACCAGATCAATAACGTGCTGGCCTTCCCCGGTGTCTTCCGGGGGATGCTGGACGCGCACGCCGAGGGCTTCACGGAGGAGATGGCGATCGCCGCGGCCCAGGCCATCGCCGATGTCGTCGGCGAGGAGAAGATCAACCCAACGGTCATCGTCCCCAGCGTCTTCGACTCCCGGGTGGCTCCGGCCGTCGCCGCGGCAGTCCGCGCCGCCGCGCAGAACCCGGCGACCACCCCACCGCCCGCCGCCGACCCGGGCCCGGCCGACCTGCCCGAGATCGCCGCCAACGCGAGCGCCACCCCCTAGGGTCCGCACCCACCGCACCCGGATCACCTCGACCAGCAGGTGGTCCGGGCGTAGTTTGGGCAGCACCACAGCTGGTAACCGCATCTCGCCGATCCTCGGCGACCGCAGATGGTGGGATACCAAGCGATGACCGGCACACTTTGGCGACGCCTGCTGGCTGAGTTCACCGGCACCGCCCTGCTGGTCACCGCCGTGGTCAGCTCCGGAATCATGGCCACCACCCTCGCCCCCGACGAGGTCGGCCTTCAGCTGCTGGCAAACTCGATCACCACCGCCTTCACCCTCGGCACGCTGATCCTGATCTTCGGACCGGTCTCCGGGGCCCACTTCAACCCGGTCGTCTCCGCCGCCGACTGGTTCCTCGGGCGGCGTGCCGGCACCGGTCTGACCGCCGGCTCCCTGGGTGCCTACGGAGCGGCCCAGATCCTCGGCGGGATCGCCGGTGCGGTGTTGGCACATCTGATGTTCGACCTCGCCGTGATCGACTTCGCCGGCCGGGAGCGGGCCGCCTGGCACCTCTGGGTCGGCGAGATTGTCGCCACCTCCGGGCTGGTCCTACTGATCTTCGCCCTCGCCCGGTCCGGGCGTGCCTCGGTCGCCCCGGCCGCCGTCGGCGCCTACATCGGGGCCGCCTCCTGGTTCACCTCGTCGACCTCCTTCGCCAATCCCGCGGTCACTATCGGCCGGGCGTTCTCCGACACCTTCGCTGGCATCGCCCCCACCTCGGTGCCCGGCTTCATCCTGGCCCAGTTGGCCGGACTCGCCCTCGGCGTCGTCCTGCTCATCGCCCTCTACCCCGACGCCGGCGCCGCGGCCGACCAGGTCGTCGTCCCCGCGGAGCCGGCAGCGACGGGAAGCCAAGCGCCACCGACCCGTCAAGCGGACCGCCGCCGCTGCACGGTCAGCCCGCCGCCCAGCTCACACCAGATCGACGAGGAGCACCTCGGGGCTGCTTCCTCCGAATCCACCGCGGCCGACAAACCCACTGTGCTGTTTGTCTGCCGCCACGACGCTGGCGGCTCGCAGCTGGCCGCCGGTTGGCTACGCCGGCTCGCCGGCGACACCGTCGAGGTGCGCTCCGCCGGCTCCGCCCCCGCCCACCAGGTCGACCCCGCCGCCGCGGTCGCCATGTGGGAGGTCGGCATCGACATCACCGATCAGGTGCCGACGCTACTGCGGCCCGCGACCGTGGCGTCCGCTGACGTCATCATCACCATCGGATGCCGCAGTGATCTTCCCGACTTTCCAGCCGGGCGCCACGAGAATTGGGATCTCAACGACCCCGCCGGCTTGGGCGTCGAGGCGATCCGCCCGATCCGTGATGAGATCCGATACCGGGTGGAGCAACTCCTCGCGGAGCTACGCCACACCGGGTAACGGCCCATAGCGGTAGTTCGTGGGCCGACGCTCACGGCCATGGCGTCTGGCGCACCACTCAACCACCCGCCCGAACGGGTCGGGCCACGCCGGGTGGTCAGACCAGCGCCCCGACCGCAACCTCGCCGCTCGCCACCAGTACGGCGGGCCCCGCCAACCAGCAGCCCTGGGCGGTCTGGGTCACCACCAGACGACCGCCGGGCACATCCACGGCGACCACACCGGTGTCCCGGCCCGTGTCCCGCAGGACGACCGCGGCTACCGCACACGCACCGGTGCCGCAGGAGCGGGTCTCCGCGCTACCCCGCTCGTAGACCCGCATCCGAACGTGGCCATCGGTGCCCTCCGTCGGGTCCCCGAGGGTGATGAACTCGACATTGACCCCGGCCGGGAAGATCACCGGGTCGAACTCAGGGGCCCGGGACAGGTCGAGAGCCGCCAGCTCCAGCCCAGCCGGCACCGGGCAGACCAGGTGCGGGTTGCCGACATCAACCGCCGTGCCGGGCAGGGCCAGCCCGCCGAGCACTGCGAACGACGTGCCGGCCAACTGGGGCCGCCGCATCTCGACCGCCAGTTCCTCCCCCTCGACCCGCGCCCACACCAGGCCGGCCCGGGTGGCCACCGGCAGCGCCGCGTCCGACGGCACAGCCAGCCCGGTCTCCAGCAGGTAGCGGACGAAGACCCGGGCGCCGTTGCCACACATCTCGGCCACGGAGCCGTCGGAGTTCCAGTAGTCCATGAACCATTCGGCCGCACCGGCGAGGGCCACCCCGGCGGGGTGCCGCGCTGCACGGACCACCCGCAGCACGCCATCCCCACCGACCCCCTGCCGCCGGTCGCACAAGGCCGCGACCAAGTCCGGGGTCAGCTCGAGGGTGCCGTCGGGATCGGGCAGGATCACGAAGTCATTGCCGGTGCCATGCCCCTTGGTGAACTCCACGGCCCCATCATCGCGCAGCGGGCCGGACCACTCGCAGCGCCTCTGCCACCAGCCCGGCTCCGGCCGAATCGAGCCAGGTGATCCGCGGATCCCGGCGGAACCAGGACCGCTGGCGACGGACAAACCGGCGGGTGGCGCGGATCGTCTCCTGGTACGCCTCGGCCTCGGTCAGCTCTCCGGCCAGGAACCGCAGGACCTGCTGGTAGCCGAGGGCACGGCTGGCCGTACGCCCGGCGGCCAAACCCTGGTCGGCCAGCACCCGGGTCTCGGCGACCAGGCCGTCGGCCCACATCCGGTCCACCCGCAGCGCGATCCGCTCGTCGAGCTGAGTGGTGTCCAGGTCAACACCGACCTGGACCGACCGGTAGTACGGTCTGGGGTCGGGCAGCGCGGCGGCGAAGGGCGCGCCGGTCAGCTCGATCACCTCCAACGCCCGGACGATCCGCCGACCGTTGCCCGGCAGAATGTTCGCCGCCGCGTCCGGGTCAACCGCGCGCAGTCGCTCATGCAGGGCGGCCGGGCCGGCCTGCGCCAGCTCCGCCTCCAACCGTTGCCGGAGCACCGGATCAGTGCCGGGGAACTCGAAGCGTTCCAGCACGGCGCGAAGGTAGAGGCCCGAACCGCCGACCAGCAGCGGCACCCGCCCCCGGGCCAGGATGTCGTCAATCGCCGCGCGGGCGAGCCGCTGGTACTCGGCGACGCTGGCCGGCTCGGTCACCGGCCAGATGTCCAGCAGGTGGTGCGGCACGCCCGCACGCTCGCCGATGGTCAGCTTGGCGGTGCCGATATCCATGCCCCGGTAGAGCTGCATCGAGTCGGCATTGACCACCTCGCCGTCGAGGGCATGGGCGAGGGCGATGCTCAACGCCGACTTGCCGGCCGCGGTCGGACCGACCACGCCCACCACCGTGCCCGCCACCGGCGGGTCACCGTCAGCCGGCACCCCGTCCGCCGCCAGAGGGGCACCGTCAGCCGCGCCGGCGGCCACCTCCGGGCGGGCGCCCTCAGCCGGCACCACGGCCTCCTCCGGGCGAGCGCCCTCAGCCACGCCGGCGGCGCTCACCGGGCCGCTCCCGACGGCGCCCAGGAAGCGACGAGGTAGGTCACGCCGTAGGGGGCCGCGGCGTAGGCCAGCTCACCACGCCAAGCACCCCCAGCCGCCCGAACCGCGCCGGCCAGGACCTGCCAGGGCGCGCGGCCAGTGGCCTTCAGCCCCGCCGACAGCTCCGCGTCCAACGCACCGAGGGCACGGGTGTCCGCATCGGCCAGTGCCCGCGTCACCGCCTGGTCGAACGGCTCGGCGCGCGGATCGTCATAGCCGGGCGACCGCTCCACCCGGCAGGCCGACCCATCACCTAGGACGAGCAGTCCGAGCCGAGTGGACGTACCGCCCTCCGACGCGTTCCCGGTCACTGAACCGAGTAGGCCCGCGTTGAGCAGGTCCGGATCGAACAGGCCCGCGTGGAACAGGTCCGGATCGAACAGGTCTGGGTTGAGCAGGCCCGCGCCGAGGGTGGCGCAGCGGGCGGCGGGCTCGTCGGCGGCGACCGCCATCGCGGAACGGGGCAGCGCCGTGCCGGCGCGACCGAGTAGCCACGCCCCGATCGTCACACTCAGCGGCAGGCGCGCCGGCCCGACCGCAGCGTTGTCGGCACGGTCCGCGGCGTTGGTCGGCGACAGCGGCACCCGCCGGTGGATCCCGTACCGATGGAACGAGCCTTGCTCCGCGGCGCTGAAGGTCATAGTCGACGGCCCGCACCCGATCACCACGATCCGGTCCGGCTCGGCGGCGAGCAGTCGGGCCACGGCCACATCGCAAGCGGTACGCAGCTCGTCCAACTCGGTGGACGCGGCGCCCGCCACCTCGGGAACGAGCAGCGGCGGGTGCGGACAGACGGCGGCGGCGACCAGGGGCACGAGGGCCACGGTAGCGGCTGGTCCGGAGGCACCGCCGCGCGCCTTCCCGCGGCCGAACATCGGAATTCCGGCTACCGACGAGTACACCCAAATGGAGGTTCCGACACTCGCCCCATGCGGCCCACCGGGGCGCTAGGACACCGTATGGTCACGGTCGGCGATAGGCGCTCGACGGAGGCGGGGGCGCACCTGTGACAATGCCGTGGAGAACGTTGGGCTGCGCCGTGGCGGCGCGCGGGACTGACCCGTGACGCCGGGAGAACGAGGATGGGCAACATGAGCGACTGGACTGCCTTCGGACGGGTGGACGCAGACGGCACCGTCTACGTGAAAACCGCTGAGGGCGAGCGGGTAGTCGGTTCCTGGCAGGCGGGTGCACCAGAGGAGGGGCTGGCGCACTTCGCCCGCCGGTTCGCCGATCTGATCACCGAGGTGGAGCTGACCGAGGCCAGACTCAACTCGGGCGCGGCTGATGCGAACCACTCGCTCAGCACAATCCGCCGACTGCGCGCCTCGCTGGCCGAGGCGCACGTCGTCGGCGACATCGACGGCCTCGCCAACCGGTTGGACCGGCTCGCCACCCTCGCGGAGGAGAAGGCCACCGAGGCTCGGGCCGCCCGCGACGCCGCCCGCAGCGAAGCCCTCGCCCGCAAGACCGCGCTGGTTGAGGAGGCAGAGAAGCTGGCCGCCGAATCGACCGGCTGGAAGACCGCCGGCGACCGGCTCAAGGAGATCCTCGGGGAGTGGAAGTCGATCCGCGGGGTGGACCGGAAGACCGACGGTGAGCTGTGGAAGCGGTTCGCGGCGGCCCGGGACGGCTTCACCCGCCGCCGGGGCGCCCACTTCGCCTCGCTGGACGCGCAGCGGAAGCAGGCGCAGACGATCAAGGAGGAGTTGGTCGTCGAGGCCGAGAAGCTTCAGGATTCGACCGAGTGGGCCCACACTGCCGGCCAGCTCAAGGAGCTGATGAACCAGTGGCGCGTCGCGCCCCGAGCCTCGAAGGAGGCCGAGCAGCGGCTCTGGGAGAAGTTCCGGGCCGCGCAGGACGCGTTCTTCACCCGGCGCAGCGAGGTCTTCTCCGCCCGGGACAACGAGCAGCGCGCCAACCTGGAGCGCAAGCAGGCGCTCCTGGCGGAGGCCGAGGCCCTGGATGTCGACGGCGACCCGAAGGGCGCGCAGGCGAAGCTCCGGGAGATCCAGGCGCAGTGGCACGAGGCTGGGCGGGTGCCCCGGGAGGCCGCGGGGGGCCTGGAGCGTCGACTGCGCGCGGTCGACGACAAGGTCCGCGAGGTGATGGACTCCGCGTGGCGACGCACCTCCCCCCAGGACAACCCCCTGCTTGCGCAGATGCGGGCGCAGGTCGCCGAGGCCGAGGAGCGGCTGGCCCGGGCGAAGGCCGCCGGGGACGCCCGGCGGGTCCGCGACGCCGAGCAGGCCCTCGGTTCCAAGCGTCAGTTCCTCAGCCTGGCCGAGCAGTCCAGCTGATCCGTTAGGCCGCCCCGGGGCCCCGGTTCCTCGTGAACCGGGGCCCCGACGTGTTCAGCCCCGCGTTGCGGCAGGCTCAGGGGTCAACCGCACAGCGTCAGCCCCGATGTCAGCAGGGGCAGGCCGACGAGGCCGCGGGGGGCGTCGGCGGCGGAGCGCCGACCGTGGGCAGCCCGAGCGACACCCCGGCGGTACGGGGTCGGTGCCCCGCCTCGGCCGCGTCGCCGGCCCGGGTGCGCCGGTGTGCCAGCGGCTCACCGTCAGCGTTGAGGTGGTGTGGGGCGGCGTAGGTGACGACGGTCTGCACGATGTCCCCTGGACGGATCTGCCCGGCGAGGCTGCCGGCGTCGAAGTGCACCAGTCGGCCGTCGCGGGCCCGCCCGGACAGCCGGCCGGTGCGCTCGTCCTTGCGCCCCTCGCCGACGGCCACCAGCACCTCCACGGTCTTCCCCAGCAGCCGCCGGTTCTCCGCCCAGGTGATCTCCTCGACGCAGTCGATCAGCCGCTCGTAGCGCTCCTGCACCACCGCTTTCGGTAGCTGGTCGGCCATGGTCGCGGCGGGGGTACCGGGGCGCTTGGAGTACTGGAAGGTGAATGCCGAGGAGAACCGCGCCGCGCGGACCACATCGAGGGTGCGTTCGAAGTCGGCCTCGGTCTCGCCGGGGAAGCCGACGATGATGTCCGTGGTGATCGCCGCGTCCGGCATCGCCGCCCGCACCTTCTCGATGATGCCCAGGAACCGCTCCGACCGGTACGAGCGTCGCATGGCCCGCAGCACGTCGTCGGAGCCGGACTGCAGCGGCATGTGCAGCGAGGGGCAGACGTTCGGTGTCTCGGCCATCGCGGCGATCACGTCGTCGGTGAAGTCCTTCGGGTGCGGGCTGGTGAACCGCACCCGCTCCAGACCGTCGATGTCGCCGCAGGCGCGCAGCAGCTTACCGAAGGCGTACCGGTCGCCGAACTCGATGCCGTAGGAGTTGACGTTCTGCCCGAGCAGGGTCACCTCCAACACACCCTCGTCGACCAGGGCGCGCACTTCGGAGAGGATGTCGCCGGGGCGGCGGTCCTTTTCCTTGCCGCGCAGCGCCGGCACGATGCAGAACGTGCAGGTGTTGTTACAGCCCACTGAGATCGACACCCAGCCGGCGTAGGTTGACTCCCGCCGGGTCGGCAGGGTGCTCGGGAAGACCTCGAGGGACTCCAGGATCTCCACCTCGGCGGCGGCGTTGTGCCGGGCCCGCTCCAGCAGCACCGGCAGCGACCCGATGTTGTGCGTGCCGAAGACCACGTCCACCCAGGGCGCCCGGCGGACGATCTCGCTGCGGTCCTTCTGCGCCAGGCAGCCGCCCACCGCGATCTGCATCTCCGGGTGCTGGTCCTTGCGGGGACGCAGCTGACCGAGGTTGCCGTAGAGCCGGTTGTCGGCGTTCTCCCGCACGGCGCAGGTGTTGAAGACAACCACGTCCGGGCTGTCGTCGGCGGCCCCGGCCCGCAGGTAGCCGGCCTGCTCGAGGAGGCCGGAGATGCGCTCGGAGTCGTGCACGTTCATCTGGCAGCCGTAGGTGCGCACCTGGTAGGTGCGGGGGCTGCTCGCCGCTGCGGTAGTCATGACCACGACAGCCTATCCGGGCTGACCGGATGGATCGGAATCGAGCTACCACCTCACAGCTCGGGCAGAATCCCGGCCACCTGTTCGAGCACCTCCATGCTCGTTTCGAAGGGCGCCAGCCCAGGGAACGGCACGACCAGGTCGGTGATTCCCACCCGGCGGTACGTGTCGACGGTCTCCCGAAACACGTCCAGGGAGGCGAGTGCCGGCGGCTCCCGGTTCACGTACATCAACAGCCGACGCAGGGTTGCCGGGTCACGATCGGCAGCATCGCAGATGTTGACCAGCTGACGTACCTGTCCCGCGACGTCGTCGGGTCGGGCCACCGGGGCAACGACCCCGTTGCGCGGGGACCGGCCATTGGTCACCCAGATCTCGCCGTGACGCGCGGCGAGGGCCATGCCCCGGGGACCGTAGGCGGCGATCGCCAGCGGTATGGGTACGGGCGGGGTGTCCACCGGCATGATGGGTGCCTGCCGCGCCCGGTAGTACTTGCCGTCGGCATCGGTGACGGGGTTGGACAGCAGCCTGGCCATCAACTCCACGAACTCGGCGAACCGCTCGGCGCGTTCGTTGGCGGTCCACTCCTGCTCCTGGCCGAGGCTGATCGCGTCGATTCCACTCCCACCGGCACCGATGCCGAGGATGAAGCGCCCGCCGCTGAGGTCGTTGAGGGTGACGACCTCCTTGGCGTACGGCACTGGGTGGCGGAGGTTCGGCGACGAGACGAGAGTGCCGAACTGGATCCGACGGGTGACGACCGCCCCGGCGGCCAGTGTCGGGACGGCCGAATACCACTCTTTCCCGACCCTGTCCTGCCAGGCGATGTGATCGTTCGTCCAGGCATGCGCGAACCCCATCTCGTCCACGGTTCGCCACATCTCCTGAGCCTGCGTCCAGGAAGCGGACGGCAGAATGAGCACTCCAACCCGCATGATCAACCACCGGACCGGAAGGTCCTCGACGTCCGGGCCGGCGCCGTCAAGCTGGCCCACCGGCTCAGCTGGGCCTGACCGGTACGGCTCGCGAGCTGCGGTAGCTGCACGAAGCCAGCCTAGCGATGTGTCCCACCTCCGTGGGTAGGCAATCCAAAGACGGCGATCGCATAAGGCCCGCACCTACCGACCATCAGGACCTGACCAACCTACTGCGCCGACATTTCGATCATGGTCGCTGGTGCCGGCTGGCGCACGTCGATGGTTAACGATCCGAATGGCGCCCGGACACTTCGCTCTTCGCGCAGGTCAGGCTGCGGCGAGGGCGGGCAGCACCGAGTCGGGGGCCCAACGGGAGCGGTGGCACCGGGACCAACCGCGACAGCCAGGGTTGGCTTCGGTGCAGAGTCGTTGGTGGCTGAGCACCTCGCCGTCGTCGGTCTCCCGGACGTCGAAGTGCACCGGGCGGATCGTCCCGTCCGGGGCCACCAGCAGGTGCCGGGTCTCGTCGAGGGTGTCGTCGCGCAGCACGCAGTTGCGGTTCAGCAGGCGAGCCAGGGTCGCGATGCTGGGCAACTCGGCCAGGGTGTCCGGCACGCCGTAGCAGTCGACGATGGTGGCGAACTCTCCCGGCGCCTGCCAGATGTCGCAGACCACGGCGTATCTCGGCAGGCGCGCCGGGTCGGCGACGGCCAGCGGCATCACCACCCGGCCAAGCGCCTCGGCCAGCGCCGGCCAGACCTCGGCCGGCCGTACCTGGTCAATTCTCCAGTTCCACAGCTCGGTCATGCCGCCTCCTCGCTGCGATCGTCTCACCGGCCCCGGATCGGGCCTTACTGACGATGGTGGGGGGCATTTAGCCCCAGCCGGGGGCAAGTTACCGGTCTGTGACCATTCCGGGCAAAATTCCCTCGAGTGATGGTGCGGTAACCAGCGGGAAGATGACACTTTATCGGGTATAGGGCGGCCCTCCGCCGTACGACACGGAGTAAACCCGACCCCGTGAGGCCCACCGAGCGGCCAGAAAGCCGCCTCCCCAGCTCATCGCGGAATGGTGTTACTGCTCCGTGACCATCTGAGCCACCCCACGCCACATCTCCCCGCCTAGAGTTTGCCAACCGGAGGTCAATCGGCCTCCCACCCGTGACGACAGGGACGGTGGACGACGTGACGACGAGCGAACCGCTCATCGTGCTGGAATCGGTCAACAAGTGGTTCGGGCCGCTGCACGTACTGGACAACGTCTCGCTGTCGGTCGGGCGCGGCGAGGTCGTCGTGGTGATCGGACCGTCCGGCTCCGGCAAGTCGACGCTCTGCCGCACCATCAACCGGCTGGAGCCGATCACCTCCGGCAGCATCACCTTCGACGGTCAGCCGCTGCCGGCCGAGGGCCGCGCCCTGGCCAAGCTGCGCAGCGAGGTCGGGATGGTGTTCCAGTCGTTCAACCTCTTCGCGCACAAGACCATCCTGCAGAACGTGACCCTCGGGCCGATCAAGGTCCGCCGGGAGAAGCCGGCGGCGGCCCGCGAACGCGGCTTGGCCCTGCTGGACCGGGTCGGCATCGCCAACCAGGCCGACAAGTTCCCGGCCCAGCTCTCCGGCGGTCAGCAGCAGCGGGTGGCGATCGCCCGGGCGTTGGCGATGCAGCCCAAGGCGATGCTCTTCGACGAGCCGACCAGCGCCCTGGACCCGGAGATGGTCGGCGAGGTGCTGGACGTGATGACCTCCCTGGCCCGCGAGGGCATGACGATGGTCGTGGTCACCCACGAGATGGGCTTCGCCCGCCACGCGGCCAACCGGGTGGTCTTCATGGCCGACGGCCAACTCGTCGAAGACGCACCCCCGACGGAGTTCTTCGCCAACCCGCGCAGCGAGCGGGCCAAGGACTTCCTTTCCAAGATCCTCACGCACTAGGCGTCCGTTGTGGGCGTGCCGCCCCCGGCCCGCCCCGTCGAAAAGGAGACAGATATGCGTACCAAGCGCGCGGCGGTGCTCACCGCGGTCGCCGCACTGGCACTCGGCCTGACCGCATGTGGTGACGACGCTGGCGAGGAGACCGGCAGCGGCGGCAGCGACAAGTCCTTCGCCGCCGGCAGCACCATGGAGCGCCTGAACGAGGCCCAGGCGATCACCATCGGCACCAAGTTCGACCAGCCGGGCTTCGGCCTCAAGGGCCTGTCCGGCCAGCCGGAAGGCTTCGACGTCGAGATCGCGAAGATCATCGCCTCGGAGCTGGGTATCCCCGAGGACAAGATCGAGTGGGTCGAGGCCCCCTCGAAGGTTCGTGAGGACGTGATCGTCAACGAGACCGTCGACCTTGTCGCCGCGACCTACACGATCAACCCCAAGCGCAAGGAGCGCATCGCCTTCGCCGGGCCGTACTACGAGGCCGGCCAGAACATCATGGTGAAGAAGGACGACACCTCGATCACCGGGCCGGACTCGTTCTCCGACGGCACCAAGAAGGTCTGCTCGGTAACCGGATCGACTCCGGCCGAGGAGATCAAGCAGTACGTCAAGGACGTCGGCTCCCAGCTAGTCCTCTTCGACACGTACGACAAGTGCCGCGACGCGCTCCAGGGCGGCCAGGTCGACGCGGTCACCACGGACAACGTGATCCTGCTCGGCTACATCGCCAAGGACGAGGAATCCTTCAAGCTGGCCGGCGAGAACTTCACCAAGGAGCCCTACGGCATCGGGGTGCAGAAGGACGACACCGAGTTCCGCGACTTCGTCAACGACGTGCTGGAAGCGGCGTTCGCCGACGGCAGCTGGCAGCAGGCCTGGGACGACACCGCCGGCACGTTCGGTGCCGAGCTCGGCACGCCGCCGACCATCGACCGCTACTGAGCTGACCCGGGCTGATCTGGAGGGTGGGGAGAGAGACCGACCGTGAGTGTGCTCATCGACAAGTTCGACGTCTTCGCGAGTGGATTCTGGCTCACCCTCCAGATCTGTTTCCTCGCCGCGATCGGAGCCCTGATTCTGGGCTCCGTCGTGGCGGTGCTACGGATCTCCCCGGTACCGCCCCTGCGAGCGGTCGGTACCGCGTATGTCAACATCTTCCGTAACCTGCCGCTGACCATCGTCATGTTCTTCGCCGCCTTCGGCCTCCCCGCGCTCGGCTCCAACGCGGACTTCCTCCGCATCCCCGGGCTCGACATCGTGTTCAGCCGGCTCGGCACCGACCTGCCGTACTTCCGCTTCGGGCTGATCGCCCTGACGCTCTACACCGCGGCGTTCGTCTGCGAGGCGCTGCGCTCCGGCGTGAACGCGGTACCCGCCGGCCAGGCGGAGGCGGCTCGGTCGCTCGGGCTGACCTTCACCCAGAACCTGCGGTACGTGGTGCTGCCGCAGTCGTGGGCGGCGTCGGTGGTTCCACTCGGGTCCGTGATCATCGCGATGATCAAGAACTCGGCGCTGATCGGCTTCTTCGGTGTCGTGGGCGACCTGTCCGCAACCGCGGACCAACTGACATCGGCCGGAGGCGAGCCCTTCATCCCCGTCGCCATCGGCATCTCGATCGGCTACCTGATCATGACCGTGCCCCTGGGCATGCTCCTCGACCGAATCGAACAGCGGCAGGCGGTGGCCCGATGACCCAGCAGAGCAGCGTCCTCTACGACGTCCCCGGGCCCCGGCAGCGCCGGATCACCCTGTTCAGCAGTGTCGCCGCCCTCATTGGGCTGCTGGTCGGCGCGTACTTCCTGATCTACCGGCCGCTGGATGAGACCGGCCAGCTCTCGATGGAGCTGTGGGGTCCGTTGATCGACCCCGGCAACGAGAACTTCGCCCTGGTCTGGGAACGACTCGGCGTCGGCATCAAGAACACCCTCATCGCGGCGGCGCTGGCCATCGTCACCTCGCTGGTGGTCGGCACCCTGCTGGCGGTGCTGCGGATCCAGCTCAAGGGCCTGGCCCAGCGCCGCTACGCCGGGTTCGCCGCTCCCCTGGCCTACCTGCTCCGCGGGCTGAACCGCACGCTGTCGATCGTCACCCGCTTCTGCGTCGAGGTCTTCCGAGGTCTCCCCGTCGTCATCACGATCTTCTTCGTGGCGCGTGGGTTCCCCGAGTTCGGCATCACCTTCGACAATCTCTGGTACCTGGTCATCGGCCTCACCATCTACAACTCCGTGGTGATCGCCGAGATCCTCCGCTCCGGCATGCAGGGCCTCGCCGGCGGGCAGGCCGAGGCCGCCGCCGCGATCGGGCTCGCCCCGCTGCAGACCACCCGGATGATCCTGCTGCCGCAGGCATTCCGGATCATGCTCCCCGCGCTGATCAGCCAGCTCGTAGTGGTCCTGAAGGACACCTCGCTCGGCTTCATCATCAGCTATGAGGAGACGCTCAACATCGGCAAGCAGATCATCGGCGTGTTGGACAACCCCATCCAGGTCTACACCGTGCTCGCCGTGCTGTTCATCGCCGTGAACTACTCGCTGTCGAAGCTGGCCCAGGCCGTCCAGAACCGGCTCTCCCGCGGCCGGCGCACCGCCAACACGCCAGCCCCGCAGTTGCCGCCGGCCGCCCTCACCTCGCAAGCCGAGGGCGCTGGCGGTACCTGACCGACTCATGCAACGGTCGGCCCGGGTTTCCCGGGCCGACCGTTGACAGCTGCGCACACGCTCCCGTTGAGCAGGCGTGCACGCAACACGGTGAACGGATGAGCACCGACGCGGCGGGCCTATCGACGGCTCAGCGGGCGATCTCGGTGACCCGGGACTCGCGGACCACGGTGACCCGGATCTGCCCCGGATAGGTCAGCTCCTCCTCGATCTGCTTGGCCACATCCCGGGCCAGCACGGAGGCGCTGATGTCGTCCACGTCGTCCGGCCGGACCATCACCCGGACCTCCCGGCCCGCCTGCATCGCGAAGACCCGTTCCACGCCGAGCTTGCCCCCCGCGATCTCCTCGATCCGCTCCAGCCGCCGCACGTACGCCTCCAGGCTCTCCCGGCGGGCCCCCGGTCGACCCCCGGAGCAGGCATCCGAGGCCTGGGTGAGCACCGCCTCGACGGTCTGCGGCGGCACCTCGTTGTGGTGCGCCTCGATGGCGTGCACGACGTCCTCGCTCTCGCCGTACTTGCGGGCGACGTCGGCGCCGACGATGGCGTGGCTGCCCTCGACCTCGTGGGTGAGCGCCTTGCCGATGTCGTGCAGGAACGCGCACCGCTTGATCGTCGGCACGTCCAACCGCAGCTCAGCAGCCATGATCCCGGCGATGTGGGCGCTCTCGACGAGGTGCTTGAGCACGTTCTGCCCGTACGAGGTGCGGTAGCGCAGCCGGCCCAGCAGGCCGACCAGCTCGGGGTGGATCTCGGTGATGCCGACCTCGACCAAGGCATCCTCGGCGGCGCGCTGGCAGAGCTGCTCCACCTCCTGCCGGGCCAGGTCATACACCTCCTCGATCCGGTGCGGATGGATGCGCCCGTCCAGGACAAGCTTCTCCAGGGTGAGCCGGCCGACCTCCCGACGCACCGGGTCGAAGCAGGAGAGCAGCACCGCCTCCGGAGTGTCGTCGATGATCAGGTTGACTCCGGTGACCGATTCGAAGGTGCGGATGTTGCGCCCCTCCCGACCGATGATCCGACCCTTCATCTCGTCGCCGGGCAGGTGCAGCACGCTGACCACGCTCTCCGCGGTCTGCTCACTGGCCACCCGCTGGATGGCGTCAACCACGATGTGCCGGGCGCGTTCCTCGCCCGTGCTGCGCGCCTCGGCCTCGATGTCCCGTACGAGCAGCGCGGCCTCCCGCTTGGCCTGCGCCTCGATCGCCTCGACCAGCTCGCCGCGGGCCGCCTCCGCGGTGAGCCCCGCGACCCGCTCCAGCTCGCGGCGTCGCTGCTGCTCGGCCTGCTCCAGCTCCCGGTCCCGCTCGGCGAGCGCCGACTCCCGGGCCTCCAGGGCGGCGTTGGCGGCACTGAGCTGCCGGTCCCGCTCGGCGAGCCGCTCGACCTCCTCGGTGTGCAGCCGCTCCCGGTCGTCCATCCGGGCGGCTCGCCGCTCCACCTCGGCCGCCTGTTCCCGAGTGGTCGCGGCGAGGACGGTGGCTTCCCGTTCTCCGCTGCGCCGGGCGGCGGTCCGTAGCTGTTCGGCTTCGGCCTCGGCCTGCTTGTGCACCCGTTCCAGGATGGTGTCGGCTTCGGCGCGGGCGCCGTCGAGCACCCGCCGGGCTTCGGCGCGGGCGGCCTTGGCTTCGGCGCGGGCGGCGGCGGCTTCGGTGCGGGCGGCGGCGGCAGCGGACTTCGCCGCGTCGATGGTGCTGTTGGCCTCGTCGGCGGCCGACCGTAGCGCGGCGAGGGACTGCTCTTGGCGGTCTTTCTCCGCGATGAAGGCCGGGTCCTCGGGCCGCGAGGTGCCGGTGATTCCGCGTACGGCCCGGACGCCCACCAGCACCGCGCCGACCACCACGACGGTAAGTAGCAGAACGGCCACGAGGAGGACCGTGTCGAGCCCGTTCATGGTGAACTTCCTGTCGACCCCTGCCGCCTCGCCATCGCGCGCCTCCCCTTGACCGTCGCGCCGCCGGCAACGTGCGGTGGGCGCGCTCCCGCGGCTCTGGACGCCCGACCGGAGCGGCTGGCCGAAAGGGGAGCCCTCCCGTCGACGGTGCCGCGGCGGCACTGCCGACGGGAGCTGCAGTTGTCGCGTCGGCTCCGGACCGGCCGGGTCCGGAGCTGACACAGGGCCAACGAATCGGCCAAAGTGATGCGGTTCTGTTACGCGATCTATGTTGTGCGCTTTGCCTGCGCTGGTCGGGCAATGTGAGCCTTATGGCGAGGCTAGGTCCCCGGAGCCGGTCCGGTCAAGGAAACGATGATCAATACATCCGAACGGAGAGGATTTACAGCATTACGCAACGCTGATCAATGATCAGGCCAAAGCGAACAAATGGGACTTAATTCGCCTTGGCTGGCATGGCGGATACCACGCAGCTACGTAGGCTTCTCAATCAAGGATCGACCTCGGTGTCACTGAGCGCCTCAGCTTCGATCTGCTCCGCGAACTCGGCCGCCTCGGCGCTCTGCGCCGCGAGGGCCTCCTTCACCGCCCGAATCGCCACCCCTGGCGAGTAGCCCTTGCGGGCCAGCATGCCGACCAACCGCCGAAACACCGCAGCCGGCTCGCCCCGGGTGCCGCGCAGCTTCCGCTCCGCCAAGGCACGGGCCGTCTCCGCCTCCGTCTCGTCATCCAGCTCGCCGAGCGCAGCCTTCGCCACATCACCATCGACGCCACGCTGACGCAGCTCGGTGGCGAGGGCACGGCGGGCGAGGCCACGGCCAGCGTGCCGGCTGGAGACCCAGGCCCGCGCGAAAGCCGCGTCATCGATCATGCCGACCTCGTCGTAGCGGTCGAGGACCGCCATGGCGACCTCCGCCGAGATGCCCCGCCGCGACAGCGCTCGGGCCAGCTCGGCCCGGGTACGCGGACGCACGGCGAGCTGCCGCAGGCAGACCTCCCGCGCCAGCTCGGCCTCGTCCGTGGGCGAGGCCGAGCTGGTCGCGGCGTCAGCGTTACGTCGACCACGGCGAGGGGCTGCCGCCGCGGTGGCATCACCCGTGCGCGGTGGGCTGGCGTCCCACCCCCGCCCCGTACGGGCTCGTCGTGACGTCACCGGTCCTTACTCAGAAGTCGACCGGCGGCAGCTCCGGACCGCCAGCGGCGTCACCCGCACCGGCACCGACGCCAAGCTTCTCCAGGATCTTCTTCTCGATCTCGGCCGCCACGTCCGGGTTCTCCCGAAGGAACTCGCGGGCCTTCTCCTTGCCCTGGCCGAGCTGATCACCCTCGTAGGTGTACCACGCGCCGGACTTCCGGATGATCGCCTGCTCGACACCCACGTCGATCAGCGACCCCTCGCGGGAGATTCCCTTGCCGTACATGATGTCGAACTCGGCCTGCTTGAACGGCGCGGCCACCTTGTTCTTCACGACCTTGACCCGGGTGCGGTTACCGACCACGTCGGTGCCGTCCTTGAGGCTCTCGATGCGGCGCACATCGAGCCGGACCGAGGCGTAGAACTTCAGCGCCCGCCCACCGGTGGTGGTCTCGGGGCTGCCGAACATGACACCGATCTTCTCGCGGAGCTGGTTGATGAAGACCGCGGTCGTGCCGGTGTGACTGAGCACACCGGTCATCTTGCGCAGGGCCTGGCTCATCAGCCGGGCCTGGAGACCCACGTGGCTGTCACCCATCTCACCCTCGATCTCGGCGCGCGGCACCAGCGCGGCCACCGAGTCGATGACGATGATGTCGAGCGCACCGGAGCGGACCAGCATGTCCGCGATCTCCAGGGCCTGCTCGCCGGTGTCCGGCTGGGAGACCAGCAGGGCGTCGGTGTCGACGCCGAGGGCCCGGGCGTATTCCGGGTCGAGGGCGTGCTCGGCGTCAACGAAGGCGGCGATGCCGCCGGAGCGCTGGGCGTTGGCCACCGCGTGCAGTGCCACCGTCGTCTTACCGCTGCTCTCCGGGCCGTAGACCTCAATGACCCGCCCCCGGGGCAGGCCGCCCACGCCGAGGGCCACATCCAACGCGATGGACCCGGTCGGAACCACCGCAGTCTGCACGACCGGGCGCTCCCCCAGTCGCATCACCGAACCTTTGCCGAACTGTTTATCGATCTGAGCGAGAGCAAGGTCGAGTGCCCTCTCCCGATCAGGCACTGCCGCCATCGTCGCCACCCCTGCCTTCGCCGACTTCGCTGAGCTTCGCGTCACGCGGACACGCTAGGCGCATGGTCCGACAGAACACCAGCGACCATGCCGCGAGCTGTGGATAAGCGCCTCGCTGTGGACAATAGCCGAACAGGTGTACGAGCAGGGGCGCGACCCGCGAACGTAACGAAATGCCTACTCAGCGGAGCCGCGCGGGCACCCGGTCCGGGTACGCGGCGACCACCGCACGCCACACGACGTGGGTCTCCTCCCCCGCCGCGAGCGCCTGCTCAATCGTCCGCTCGCCGAGGGGCGCCAGGACCTGGTCGCTGGCGATGCTGGCCGCGTAGCCCGGCCCGAACGCCTCCTCCAGCCGCGCCCAGAAGTCGGTCAGCCGCACGTGTCATCCTCCCGGTCAGGCGCCCTCGGTGGGCCCCCGACGTAACGCTAACGCCACCAATGGCACCACCACGATCGCCGCCAGCAGGGTGAGCACCGGATAGCCGGCCGCCCGCATGACGAACCCGCTGACCGCGGCGGCGCTGGCCCCGGCCAGCCCCATGGTCAGGTCGGAGAAGCCCTGCACACTGGGCCGCACCGCCGCCGGCACCGACTCCGACAGCAGCGTGGAGCCGCCCACCATCGTGCCGGACCAGCCCAGCCCGAGCAGGACCAGACCCACCGTGAGCTGCGGCGTGTGGTGGGCGGCGGTGCCGGCGACGGCGCACGCGGCGAGCAGCAGCCCGACCCCGCCCAGGATGACCGCCCGCCGGCCGAGCCGGTCGGCGAGCCAGCCCACCAGCGGGGCCAGCGCGTACATGCCGGCGATGTGCAGGCTCAGCACGATCCCGACCACCCGTAGGACGTCCGCGTCGCCGTGCGACTCGCCGAGCCGCACCGGGGTCATCGACATCACCGCCACCATCACCGCGTGCCCGACCGCCACCGCCGCGACACCGAGCCGGGCCGCCGGGCGGTCGCGTACCACCTGCCAGGCCGCCCGCATCCCCGCACCGCGCCGGACCACCGGACTCGGGGGCGTCACGGGCTCGGCCACCGAGCTCGGGGGCGTCAAGGGTTCGGCCACCGAACTCGGGGGCGTCACGGGTTCGGCCACCGGAAGTCGCCGCGCGGTGAGCAGCGGGTCGGGCCGCAGCAGCGCGAAGAGCACGCCGGCGGCCAGCACGAAGGCGACGGCGCTGAAGGCGAACGGGCCGGCCAGTGGCGGTAGCCCCCACCCGCCGGTGACCGTGTCGGCGAGCGCCGCGAAGTTCGGCGCGGCCACCGCCCCGATGGTGGTGGCCCAGACGATCAGGGCGAGCTGCCGGCCCCGACGCGCCGGCTCGGCGAGGTCCACCGCGGCGTAGCGGGCTTGGAGGTTCGCGGCGGTGCCGCCCCCGAACAGCAGACTGCCGAGGAAGAGCAGCGGCACGACTCGGGTGACCGCGGCGAGCACCACCAGCACCGCGCCGACCGCGCCGACCAGGTAGGCGACGACCAGCCCCGGACGACGCCCGTGCCCGTTCATGATCCGGGTGATCGGGATGGCGAGCAGCGCGGCGCCCACCACGGCGGCGCTCTGGGTCAGACCGGCGACCGCGGTGCCGGCGATCCGGGCGGCGAGCAGCGCCCCGACCGCGACTCCGATGGTGACGCCGATGCCACCAATGATCTGGGTGCCGAACAGCAGACCCAGGGTTCGCCGTTGGATCGGCGCCACATCCGACCGGATCCGGGTCGGCGCGGTCAGGTCGGTAGTCACAGACGACTCCCGCAGGTAAGGGGTGAACGGCATACCTATCCTTGCGTATGCCCGCCCAACCGGCACCGCCGGGCCACGCCGATAAGCAGCGCGGACAGCGCCTTCCGCGACGCCGGGGGGCATCGTCGATCTCACCCGGGTACGGCCGCTGAACCTGGCACGACCCTCGACAGTGCTCCGGTCAGCTCGATCCCCACGTCGGCATCCATCCGAACCAGCTCGCCGAACACGCCCCACACCGATCGGCTGACGCGATGAAGCCCTGGTCAACACCGGCAGACGGTCGTCCTGGGCGCAAAATCTTGACGGATTGATGTATCAAAGCCGCCCCCCAACACCCTCTACTTATATATATCGATCAAAGTCGGGCGGCTCGCGTCGCGCTCATCCCCTGACTCTGCGACACCCACCCTCTGCCCCCTCCCGCTTGTCGGCTACCCGACCCCTCCCCGCCACCGTCGAACAACCGACGTGAGGAAGTCCCGTGAAGACGAAGCAACCACCGGAACGCCCCAGCGGCAAAGGGGGCGCTCCGGCCAACCGCACCGCACAGACGTACATCACCGAGCTCCGCAAGACCGCCGACAAGGCCAAGCCGATTGGCCACACCACCGGGACACCGCCACCGCGAGGCAGAGCCAAATCAGCCGAGGAACCACGCCGAGCCACCAACCCGAACCGCGCGCTCACCACCCCGTACTCAAGGTGCGCCACGGCCTCGGCCGTGACGATCCAGACGATGGGAAAGATCTCGATCAGAGCCGGCGACAAACGGTGCTTCCGTCTTGGACCTCCACGCCAACGCGCCCTGTTCGCACTACTACTCATCAATGCCGGAAAGTCCATTTCCATACCAAGGATAATTGACTCGCTCTGGGGGGCAAAGCCGCCAGCATCTGTTCGTAGCACAATCTATTCGTACATTTCGAGGTTGCGGCAGTCACTTGATGAAACCTCCGGGACGAACCACCAGTTCCAGATCAGGATCCGCCACCTAGCGTCCGGTTACATGCTGGAGACAGACCTCGGGTGCACCGACTTCGTGCAGTTTCAAGATGCCATCGAGCTCGCCTCGGAACTAATGGACGAAGGTCATCCCAACTCCGCGAAAGGAGCTGCAGAGTCCGCCCTCTCCCTCTGGCACGGCACGCCGTACGACGAGCTGACGGCCTACAGCTTCGCGGCACTCGAAGCCACCCGTCTCGACCAGTTACGACTCCGAGGACTGCAGATCTGGGCGGACGCAGCGCTCAAGCTGCACCAGCACGACGAAGTGATCGAGCGGCTGGGGGAAGAGGTCCGCCGCAACCCCATGCAAGAACGCCTGGCAGGCCGACTCATGCTGGCCCAGTACCACAGCGGCCAACCAGCGAAAGCACTGCTGACCTACGAACACATTCGTTCCTACCTCGCCGCTGAACTCGGAGTAGATGCCAGCACCCAGCTACAGAAGCTGCACCAGGCCGTCCTCCGGAAGGAGCTTTCGATCGGTGAGCCCGTGGTGGTCACCCCGGACACGGAGTCGATGCCAACTCCCACCGTTGAAACCCCGACGAGCCCGCTTCCACCCGCCGATGAACGGTTGGTCGGACGCCGTGCCGCCATGGCGCGTCTCCGGATGATGGCGGAACCCGGTAGCTACGGCCGGGTGCTACTCGTCGTTGGCGAACAAGGAGTGGGCAAGACATTCCTCCTCCAGGCATTCGAGCGGGAACTCCTCGCCGCCGGGACCGAGGTCATCTGGGCCCGGGGGAAACACTCCACCGACGCGTCGGAGCTGGACATCTGGGGCCAGGTAGCTCGGACGTCACGCCGCTGCGTCGCCCGACCCAACGCCATGGCGAACGACGAGGCGACGACGGAAGATCGGAGCGACCCGGCACCAGAGCGGCGGCCGAGCTACGAGGAGGTGTATCGGGCTATCGACAAGGCCGGTCGGCAGGCACCGATCGCGCTCTTCCTCGAAGATATCCACTACACGGACAGTGGGAGCCTGCACCTGCTGCACCGGCTGATTCGGGAGACCCGAGACCCCCGGTTCACCGTAATCGCCACCGTGCGCGATCATGCCGTATCAACCAATCCGGAACTACAGCAAACGCTTTCCGGAATCCTCCAGGAGGACATAGTTGACGATCTCCTACTCACGCCGTTTCCGCGAGCTGGATCCGAAGCGGTGATCACGAGTCTTTGCGGCATGGACGTCTCTTCGGACGAGATCTCGAACCTGCACCGTTTGACGGGCGGCAACCCCTTCCTGCTAACCCGGATGGCCCTCTCACTGACGCCGGAAGTCGACTCCCACACCCTCCGAAGGCAACTACCCTTCCGGGTGAAGGTCGTCGTCCGGGGACGGCTGGCGGAGTGCCCGCCGGATGCGCTCGCGGTAGTCGAGGTCTGTGCCGTGATCGGTACCGTGGTCGAGCCTCGACTCCTGTCGTCGGTCCTACATCTGCTGGGCGTGCCGGTGGACGCTGTGCACAGCGCGCTGCGTTCTGGCCTGATCCGCTCCTGTGTCGCCGACAACAACCTCACTTTCGCCCAGGAGTTGGTGCGTGACCTGGTGTTGACGGACATGAGCCCCACCCGCAGGGTTGAACTTCACCACCTGGTGAGCAGAGTGCGGACCGCAAGTGGCGCTGGCGGAGCCGCCAGCCTTGAGGCAGTCCTCCGCGGCCGGAGGGTAGCTCTGAACACGGGCGCCTGGGGGGCGATCAGACCTATCCTCGAACTGGCCGAACAGGCGGCGAAACGGCTGCCCCCGCTCTGGTACCCGTTCGGGCTCCGGTAGCCCCGCTCGCGTCGCGGGGTGGCGAAACTCTCCGTGTAGGCGCCTCTCAGCCGACGAAGCTCCACACCAGCGTCGCCGCCGCAGGGGCGAGCCAGCCAGCCCTGCGGCGCGAACGGAACCAGGTTGTCCCGCAGCCCCACCGCCCGCCGTCCCACCTGGTTGCCGCGGGCGCCCGTCACCCCGCCGTCCACGAGTTGAGGTGCAGCACCGACTCCAGTGGCTGTCGTGGGGCCGGTTTGAAGTCCGTGCCGATCGTGTAGGCCGTCGGCAGCAGCGCCGCCTGGATCAGCCCGTCGGGCAGCCCCAACAGGTCAGCAATCTCCCTTTCGTACATGAGGTGCAGGGTTGTCCACGCGGTGCCCAGGCCCCGCGCCCGGGCTGCGAGCGAATAGCTCCACGAGGCCTGGATGATCGATCCCCACCGGCCGGCATCGTTGTATTCCGGCGCGGCGGTGGCATCAAGGCAGGGAATGACATGTACCGGAACCTCGGCCATGTGTTCACCGAGATAGGCAACACTGTCGGCCACCCGCTGCTGTGTGCGGTGCCGCTCGGCGTCCTCCTGGAAAAGCGTTCCGCAGGAGCCCTCGGATGCCAGGTAGGTGTGCACCGCACGCCGATAGAAGTCACCGATCACCTTGCGCTTGTCGTGATCGGTGATGACGACGAAGTGCCACGTTTGGCGATTACTTCCCGTCGGCGCCTGCAGCGCTACTTTCAGGCACTCCTTGACCAGTTCGAGCGGGACAGGGCGGGTGAGGTCGAGTCGCTTACGAACGGACTTGGTCGTGGTGAGCAGTTCGTCGGAACTGAGGTTCAGCATGGCCATGGTCATCCCCTTGTCATCGGCCCAAGAAGGATCACCCGCCGTGTTTGAATCCATCTTGGAAAAACCTTGATGAATTCTTCCCATCACTCTTCGAAATTAATCCACCACGGTTGATACCATCCGTTTCATGTGGTCGCTCGGTGAGCGAACAACGCCGTCAGCGACAGTCCGGCGGGCCCGGCCTGGGCCTCGAACTCGCAGAAGTCCAGAGGAGAGACTCGTGACCATGTCGACCACCTCCGTTCGGGCCTTGCAGCGTGAACTGGTTACCGAGCTACCCGGGCCACGGTCCCGGAGCATGCTGGAGCGACGCGGGGCAACGGTCGCGCGGGGCGTCGGCTGCGCGGTTCCGACGTTCATCGAGGCGGCCGGAGCGGGGCTGCTGCACGACGTCGACGGCAACACCCTCATCGACCTCGGCTCGGGCCTCGGCGTGACCTCGGTGGGCAACCCCGCGCCGGAGGTCGTCACCGCGGTACGCGAGCAGGTGGCGTCCCTGACGCACACCTGCTTCCTGGCGACACCGTACGAGGGCTACGTCGCGGTGTGCGAGGAACTGGCCCGGCTGACTCCGGGCGACCATCCAAAGCGATCCGTGCTGCTGAGCACCGGTGCTGAGGCCGTCGAGAACGCCGTCAAGGTCGCTAGGGCGGCCACGGGACGTACGGCGATCGTCGCCTTGGACCACGCGTACCACGGCCGGACCAACCTGGCGCTCGCGTTGACCGCCAAGAACGCCCCCTACAAGCAGCACTTCGGGCCGTTCGTGCCGGATATTCACCACATTCCTGCCTCGTACCCGTACCGCGACCCGAAGGGCATGACGGGAAAGGAGGCGGTCAGCCGGGCCGTGGAGACGCTCGAACGCCAGGTCGGCGCGGAGAACGTCGCCGCGGTGGTGGTGGAGCCGCTGCAGGGAGAGGGCGGGATTGTCGTCCCGGCCCCGGGTTTCCTCACCGAACTGGCGGACTGGTGCCGCCGCAACGGAGCGCTCTTCGTAGCGGACGAAATTCAGAGCGGCTTCTGTCGGACCGGTGCCTGGTTCGCCAGCGACCACGAGGGAATCACGCCAGATCTGGTCATCACCGCGAAAGCGCTCGCCGGTGGTCTGCCACTGGCCGGGGTCACCGGGCGCGCGGAGTTCATGGACGCGGTGCAGCCCGGCGGTTTCGGTGGGACGTTCGGCGGAAACCCCGTCGCCTGCGCCGCGGCCCTCGCTGCCATCCGCTCCATGCGGGAGCAGGATCTGCGGGCGAAGGCACGGCAGATCGGGACCACACTGACCACCCGCCTCACCGCGATCGCCGCCGCCCACCCCGAGGTGGGAGAGGTGCGGGGCCGTGGAGCGATGATCGGCGCCGAGATCGTGCACCCCGACACCGGCCGCCCAGACGCGCACGGGGCCGACCGGTTGGCCCGGGCCTGCCAGGCGGAGGGCGTCGTCCTCCTCACCGTCGGCACCTACGGCAACGTGCTCCGCTTCCTACCTTCACTGGTGATGCCCGAGACCCTGCTCAACGACGCACTGGACGTACTGGAGGAGAGCTGTGACCGACTCCTCGGCTGACCGGAGCAGGACACCCGCCCGAAAGCTGGGTGACCTTGCCGTCAGTGGGCAAGGGCTCGGCTGTCTCAGCCTGAGCTCGTTCTACGGCGAGACGGACCGGGCCGAGGCGATCGCCACCGTGCACGAGGCGATCGATCGAGGCGTGACCCTATTGGACACCGCCGACGTCCAGGGCCTCGGCTATGGCGAACGGCTGGTCGGCGCGGCCGTGGTGGGCCGGCGCGACCGGATCCTCATCGCCACCAAGGTGGGGCTCGAACGGTCTGCCAGCGGCGACTTCCTGGGGGTTCGCGGCGACCGCGCCTACATCCGAAGTCGCTGTGAGGCGTCACTGAACCGACTCGGCGTGGAGCATCTGGACATCTACACCAAGCACTGGGTCGCGCCGGGTGAACACATCGAGGAGGCCATGGAAGCGATGGCCGAGCTCGTCCGGGAAGGCAAAGTTCGTCACGTCTGCCTCTCCGAGGTCTCGGCGGAGACGCTGCGGCGTGCGCACGCCGTTCATCCCGTCACGGCCGTGCAGTCCGAGTGGTCCCTGTGGACCCGCGACATCGAGGAGAACGTGCTCGGGGTGTGTCGCGAACTCGGTGTGGGAGTTATCGCCAGCTGCCCCTTGGGGCGCGGATTTCTCGCCGGGCAGGTCACCCCGACGACCACCTTTCGCGAAGGCGACTTCCGGCGTACCCTGCCGCGGTTCTCCGAGGAGCACCTGCCCCGCAATCTTGTTGCCCTGGAACCGTTGCGGGCGCTTGCCGAACGACACGAGCTGACGCTCGCCCAGCTGAGCCTGGCCTGGCTACACCATCGAGGCGAGGACGTCGTGGCGATTCCGGGCACCGGGCGCCGCGATCACCTGGTGGAGAACCTTGCGGCCATCGAGACGAACCTCAGTGCCGGGCAGCTCCTGGAAATCGAGGCGGCCCTGCCCCCCGCCGCGATTTCGGGTACGCGCTACGACGCCTTTCTCATGGGCCTCGTCGGCAACTGACCGAACGCCGGGGCGTGGATCGACCCGCGCCCCCGGGTCAGTCGGCGACACCCGCTCTGGCTCAGGTGGTGTAGTGCGCGTTGAGACGAACGTAGTCGGTGGTCAGATCACATCCGTAGACCGTGAAGGCCCCTTCCGCGATGTCGAGGTCGACACCGATGACGACCTCATCCTGGGCAAGATGCTCGGCTACGAGCTCACGGGCCCGGTCATCGTTCTGATCTACTGGAGTGCCGGCCGGCGGGTAGACAACCGTGTCGCCGAACCGGATCGTCACCGCGTCCTGATCGATGTCGGTGTCGTCGGAGCATTTACCGACAGCCATCGCGACCCGGCCCCAGTTGGGGTCACCGCCGTGGACGGCGGTCTTGACCAGCGGTGAGTTGACGACGGCCTTCCCGACCCGCTTCGCCTGGTCCACATCGCGGGCACCGCTCACCTCAACGGTGATCGTCTTGGTCGCGCCTTCGCCGTCGCGGGTGATCTCCTTGACGAGCTCAAGCGCGACCGAAGCCAACGCCCGCTCGAACTCCTCCGCGTCGACCTCGCCAGCCAGACCATTGGCGAAGAGGGCCGCCGAGTCGCTGGTGGAGGTGTCGGTGTCGATGCTGAGCGCGTTGAAGGTGCGGTCCATCACGCGACGGAAGAGGCGGTCCTGCTCCCCGGGGGCCAGCCGTGCGTCGGTGGCGAAGTAGGTCAGCAGCGTGGCCATGTCCGGCTCTATCATGCCGACGCCCTTGGCGATGCCGACGAGCGTGGCGTCGCCGATCCGGCGTACCGCGATCTTCTCCCGGGTGTCGGTCGTCATGATCGCCCGTGCCGCCCGCACGAACCCGCTGTCCGCCGGAGGCTTGGTCACAGCGGTGAGATGCTTTCGCAAGCCATCCATCGGATACTGCCGCCCGATGACACCAGTGGAGGCGACCAGTAGCTCCTCCTCCGCTGCCCCAATCGCCTTCGCGGCAAGAAGCCGCAGCTCACGCGCGTTCTCGAGGCCCCGGGCCCCCGTGGCTACGTTCGCGTTTCCGGCGACGACAACCACCCCACGGGCCCGCCCGTCGGCGGCGGCCAGTCGGCTCAGTGTGACACTGGGACCGACGAACCGTGACCGGGTGAAGACCGCGCTGACGGCGGCCGGGAGCGTCGAGAACAGGATGGTCAGGTCGTCCCGTTCGCCCTCGCGGATGCCCACGTGGGCGGTGTGCACCGCGAAGCCCCGTGGCGCGGAGACAGAGCTGTCGGTCATGAGTGGGTTGTCCTCCTGAATGCCGAGCCGAACACGGAACCTGTGCTCAACCGCCATTATCCGGCTAGCCGCCGCGGCCCGGGCCGGCCGCGCGGCGTTCGCCAGTCTGTGGTCACTCCGTCAGCACTCGGCCGCCACCCATCGCGGCGTCACCGGCGGGGGGTGAACGCCACCACGTCACCCGCGCGCTCACCGCCGCTGAGCTGACCGTTGCGCTCGGTACGAATGTAGACGCGGTGCAGCCAGCGGTCGTGCCCGTCCCAGCGGGGGCTGAACGGGGTACGAGCATGTGTGGTTCGGAAGTTGTCCACGATCAGGACGTCCCCGGGGGTGAGGTAGACCGCCTCGGTGATCTTGTCAAGTGCGTTCGACAGATCCGCGACGGCCGCGACGTCCCGCGAGTCCCGGGGGGTGAGCAGCTCCCGGTCGTAGCCGAGAAACGGGTCCGACTCGGGGCCATAGAACGGCTTGACGGCGGCGATCGTGCCGATGTCGTCGACGCCGCCACGGAACGCGACATCAACCGCACACGGTATCGGCCGCTCGTAGAGGTGAGCGCGGGTCGTGGCGGCCAGCAGGGGTAGCGCGTTGCGCACGGACGCCACCAGCGTGGCGGCTCGCCGCTCGTGGTCGGCCCGGGAGCAGGCGAGCATGACGTAGTTCGGCTGCAGGACGTGGTACGCCATCTCCGTGTGGAACTCGAGCAGCGTCTCGGAGGTCTCGGAGGAGAGATGATGCGCTCCGGGTGACGGATAGACATCGTGGAAGACGGTCCCGCTACGCAGCTCCTGGTAGCCGGTGTGCAGGCCCAGCCGCCGGCCGAAGATCGCTAGCATCGCCTCCATGGTCAGCAGCGGCCGATCTTCAGGTGCCGGGGTGCTCGTCGGGGTCGCCGGCAGGGCCCCCTCGTCCTCGACTGGTAGCCCGGACAGGACAAGGTGGCCGTCGACGCTGCCGTTCGTGTTGAACTTGTCAAGCGCGTCGCCGAGCTCGCCGGGCAGTTCGCCGGACAAGCCTTTCGCCGCTTCCAGGAAGCCGTACAGGTCGGCACGCGGCACCCGGGGCAGCCGAGCGGCGAGAGCGAGCAGTTGCGTCGAGTAGGCGCTGCAGTCGATCGTGGTCATGGTCTCTTCCCTTCCGGGTGATGGGCACGCGCGTATTGGTACAGCAGTTCGGCGGCGATCTCGGTGGCCAGGATCGCGGTGATGCCGCCGTGGTCGTAGAGCGGTGATACCTCCATGACGTCGAAACCGACCGGGTGCAGCGCGCCGACCGCGCGCAGCAGGGCGAGGATCTCGCGCGATGAGGGACCACCGGGGGCGGGAGTACCCGTGCCAGGCGCGAAGGCGGGGTCGACGACATCGATGTCCACGGAGACGTAGAGGGGGCTGTCCCCCACGACGCTGTGCACAAGAGCTGCCGCGCTCTCCGCGGAATGCGCGGCAAACTCGTCTGCGGTGACGATCCGTACGCCGTGCCCCCGCGCGTAGTCGAGTGAGTCAGGTCGCGGGTTGTGGCCACGGATCCCGATCTGAATTGTCTGGTGCGGGTCTATGAGTTTTTCCTCGATGGCGTGCCGGAACGGGGTTCCGTGGTGGTACTCGCCGCCGTAGAACGGTGGGTTGGTGTCCGAGTGCGCGTCGAGGTGCAGGACGGCGAGGCGCCCGTGTTTGGCGGCGGTAGCGCGCAGGGCGGCCAACGTCATCGAATGGTCGCCGCCGAGCATGAGAAGCGCCGCGTTGTGCTCCAGGAGTTGTTCGAGCCCCCGCTGGGCCGAGTCCATGCCGATCTGCATGTTGAACGGCGTGAGGTCGAGATCACCCGCGTCGACGCAGCGAATCAGGTCGAAGGTGCCCGGGCCCCGGTCTATTCCGACACCGTGGATGAGGCCCGACTCCGAACGGATGGCACGCGGGCCGAACCGAGCGCCGGGCCGATAGCTCGCCCCCGAGTCGTAGGGTGCGCCGACGACCACAACGTCATAACCGCGAGGGGATCGGTCGAAGGGCAGCCGCATGAACGTGGGGATCTGGGCGTAGCGGGGTGAGATGCTTGTGTCTATACGTTCCACCACTTCACCGCTCTTCCGGTCGAAGGTCAGGACACACGGAAGCCGCTCGTCATCCGACGGACCGGCGTTGCATTCCGGCGACCTCGTCGACAGTTTTCGCGAAGTCAACAGCATCCGGGTGCTCTCCATTGGCGACAACTCGGCGGAACAGCGCCTGGAGGACGAGATACTTGGCTTCGCGCAATTGGGACGGGGGCACCCCGGCACTGACGAGCAACGCGGAGAACGCGGCGGTGGTGCCGGAGCCCTCGTGCACCCCGAGCTTCGGCCGATTCACGGTCGTCGCCGGCAGCAGATCTGCCATCGCGGTACGTAGCACCCACTTGTCTCGCCCGTAGCGGTGCTTCAGCCCGGCTTCGAGCGAGGTCAGGACCGCCAACACCTCGCGGTCCCAAAAGGGGTGTGTGGACCAGTGGCCCCCGACGGCGGACAGGACCGGGGTCATCTCGTTGAGCCCGTCGAAGGTGGCCATGTCATGGCTGACGGCCTGCTCCAGCGCGGGTAGCCGGCCCTCCCGGTGCATACCGCCGAGGGGGATGTCGGCACCGTACCCGGTGAGGATGCGCCGGGGCGTATCGCCTACCCGAAGGTAGAGCGCCGTCAGTGGCAGCAGATATTCGATGATGTCGACGTTGGTGGTCTCCGCCGCCCAGACGGCGTACGGCAGTTGGGCCAGCAGATCGGCGGTCGGCACGATGATTTCGCTGTGTCGCGTAGCCAGGTGCTCGGCGACGGTCCTGGCCTCGGGGAACTCGTTGTCATGCTCGGAGCCCATCGCCAGCGTGTCGATTGTTGCGCCGCCAGCCGCCTCTACCGTGAGCGCCGCGACGCTCGACGAGTCGATGCCGCCGGAGATGACGACCAAGGGCGTGTCCGTCCCGGTCCGGGCCCGCACAGCGTGCCGTAGCGTGTCCCGGACCAGGTCAGTGGCCTCCCCCTCGGGCAGGATGCGACGCTCGAGCGGCGGCCTCCAGGTGCGGTGGACATCTGTCGCGCCCTTCGCGACATCGATCTCCAGGACCATGCCGGCCCTCAGCTGGCACACCCCGGGCAGCGCCGCCAGGGACCGAGCGCCGGGCAGCGCCGCCAGGGACCGAGCGCCGGGCGGCACGCCCACGCCCGCCGTGCCGGCCAGGCTCTTCGCCTCCGTCGCCGCTGCGACCTGGCCTGGCCTGGCGGTCACGTACAGCGGCACCGAACCCGCGTGGTCGGTCGCGAGGAGGACCCGGTTCCCGAGCATCGCGACGACCGCGAACCGACCATTCAACAGCCGGAACGCGGATACGCCGTATCTGTCGAGCAGCGCGAGCACCAGATGGACGTCACTGTCGGCGGCGGCACCGTCGGGCAGCAGCGAACACAGGTCGGGCTGGTTGTAGAGTTCCCCGGCGAGTAGCACGGCGGTGCCGCCGCGGCGGGCCACGGACCCATCGGGGACAGCACCAGCGTGCAGCAGGACCGCGTACAGATGTTGCCTACCGTTGCTCTCCCGCACCACGGTTCGGGAACCCTGCGCGGCGAAGGCCGGCCGGAGCGCGACTCCGCTATCTGGTGAGGCCACGGCCAGGAAGCCGGTCGCAGCGGGCAGTGTAGTGACCATGTCAGATACTCAGTGCCCCGAAACCACCGGACGTGAAGTCGTAGTTGACCGGTACCTCGACGAGGAACGGCCCTCCGGAACTCGCCCCCTTACGCAGGGCAGCAAGCAACTCCTCACGGCTGGTCGCGCGTACCGCGTCGATGCCGTTCGCCTGGGCCAGTTGAGTGAAGTCGACGCTACCGAACTTCACCGCGGGGTCATGTGAACGCTTGTGCCCGAGATTCTGATAAAGCTCGATCAAACCGTTCGTGTCGTTGTTGACCACGACCGCGACGATCGGCAGGTTCAGGCGGGCGATCGTCTCCAGGTCGGCACTGTTGGAGTGGAAGCCACCGTCGCCTGCGATCAGAAACGTCGGCTCACCGGGACGCGCAAGTTGGGCTCCGATGGCGGCCGGGATGCCGTATCCGAAGCTGGAGCAGCCCGCCGAGGTGAGGAAGCCGAACGGTTGGTCGGCACGGGCGAACAGAACACCGTAGTGTCGAAAGAAGCCGATGTCCGACACGATGGTGCCCTGTCCGGCATCTGCGGTCTCCGTCATCACGGTGTTCATCACATCGATGACCTGATGCACCCGCATGCCGTCGGCGTACTTCTGCGGGTCAGCCAGGAACTCGGCGACCCGGGCGCGCAGGGCGGAGATGTCGTGCGGGGTCTTCGCCGCGAAGGTGGCCCGCTCGTCCAGATATTCCACGAAGGCGAGGACGTCGGTCACCACATCGACATCAGGGCGGTAGACCCGAGGGATCGGATTGACCGTCGGTGACACCCGCACGGTCTTCTTGGGCCCGCCTCGGCCCCACATCGAGGGCCGCAGATCCTCGGCATAGTCGTAGCCGACAGTGAGCACGAGATCCGCGGGGCCGAAAAGGGTCTCGAGCGCGGGGAAGGACAGGATGCCATCCATATAGCCGGTCACGGCACCGTAGTTGAGCTCGTGTCGGTGCGGCAGCACGCCCTTGGCCAGGTAGGTGGTGACGACGGGGATCCGAAGTCGCTCGGCCAGCTCTCGGAGCGCCGGGACCGCCCCGGAGCGGATCGCCGCCGCGCCGACCACCAGAATCGGGTGCTCGGCGCGGGCGAGCAGGTCCACTGCCTGGTCGGCCGCGTGCCGCCAGTTCGCGTCGACGGTGGCGACGGGCTTGGCGACAGGGTGGGTCGGCGGCCGGGGCGATGACAGGTCAGCCGCGGCGCCGAGCAGGTCGACGGGGAGAGACAGGAAGCTCGGCCCAACCGGCTCGCTCATAGCGGCACTGATCGCCGAATCAACCAGGTCGGTGACCTCGTTGGGGCGCTCCAGTTCCCGGGCGTACTTCGTCATGGGTCGCATGACGCCGACGGAGTCGAGGCACTGGTGCGTGTCGTTCGGAAAGATGTCGTGGGACTCCGACTGCGCGGCGAGTGCGATGACCGGCGAGCGGTCAAGGATCGACGTGGCGACACCGGTGGTCAGGTTCGTCATGCCGGGACCAAGGGTTGCCCAGCAGGCCTGCGGCCGGCCGGTGATCCGGGCCAGGACGTCGGCGGCGACACCCGCGGTGAACTCGTGCCGGGTCAGAATGAAGTCCAGGCCCTCGACCTCGTCGAAGAGGATCGATGCAGCCTCCCGTCCAACAACGCCGAAGACGTTCGTGATCCCGTGGTCACGCAGACGCTGCAGGAGGAGACGGGCGGTGGTTTCACCGTTGTCCGGAATGCTCGACACTCGTGACATGGGGGCTCCCGCTCATAGGAAAGATGCTCCTGAGCCGGGCCCCGGACCGCTGGTGGATGCGCTCCGAGGCCCGGCCGGCTGGCATCACCCTGCAGTGGCGGACTTGCAAGTACTTTGACGATTTCCTTGCACGACAGAGCCCCAGTGGCACGGGCGCGAACGACCCCGCAACGCCCGCGAACTCGCCGTCCAGTTGGCGAGTTCGCGGGTTCGGCGTCGCGGGCGAGGCGTTCGGCTGGACGGACACCCACCAGGGGTCCGGCTGGACATTCCGGCGGAGGTCGGTCCGCACCGATGGGGACGGCTACTCGCTCACGCGTTCCAGGGCGACCTGGGCGTCGGTCGGCGGGAGCCCATCGGGCGTCTCGTCGGTCACGGGGGACGCCTCCAGGTCGACCCGGGGCATGAACCGGTCCAACCAGCGGGGGAACCACCAGTTGGCGCGGCCGAGCAGCACCATGATCCCCGGCACCAGGAACCCGCGGACGACCACCGCGTCGAGCAGCACCGCCACGCCGAGCCCCACCCCGAACATTTTGATCAACGGGTTGTCCTGGCCGGCGAAGCTGATGAAGACGCTGAACATGATCAACGCTGCCGCGGTGACGACCCGTCCCGCCGAGCCGAGCCCGGTCACCACCGCACGCCGGTTGTCCCGGACCGCGTGCCACCGCTCGGCGATCGACGAGACCAGGAAGACCTCGTAATCCATCGACAGTCCGAACAGGATTGCGAAGAGGATCAGCGGGATGTAGCTCTCGATCGGCACCGGCCCGTCCAGCCCGAGCAGCCCCGTGAGGTGCCCCTCGGCGAAGGCGAAGGTGAGGATGCCGTACGCGGCGCCGACGGAGAGCAGGTTCATCAGCGCGGCGGTCAGCGGAATCACGAAGGATCGGAACAGGACGACCAGCAGCAGGAAGCTCAGCGCGATCACCACCGCCAGCACCAGCGGCAGCCGCTCCGCCACCTGGTCGGTGAAGTCAATCTTCGCGGCGGTCTGCCCACCGACGTGCAGCTGCGTACCGTCGGTCGCCAGCGGCGGCAGGATCTCCTCGCGCAGCTGGGTGACGAGGTCACCGGTGGCCGGGTCGCTGGGGGCGGTCGTCGGCACCACCTGCCAGAGCGCGCCACTGCCGTCGGTGGAGACCCGCGGCCCCTGCACGGACTGCACGCCGGGCACGTCGGTCAGGGCGGAGCTGAGGGCGGCGGCCTGCCGCTGCACCGTGGCCGGGTCGGTCTGGGCGGTGTCCCCCAGGTCGGCGACAACCAGCAGCGGCCCGTTCACACCCGGGCCGAACGCCGACTCCAGCAGGTCGTAGCTCTGCCGGGTGGGCGTACCGACCGGGTCGTGGCCGCCGTCCTGCTGGCCGAGCTCCAGGTCCGCCACCGGCGCGATGAAGACCGCCAGCACCAGGAGCGAGCCGACCACTGCCAGCCACGGCCGCCGGGCCGTCCGCTCGCCGGTCCGGTGCCACCAGCCCACCTTCGTTGCCTTCTTCGACCGACGCCGTGGCAGCGCCCCGGCGTCGAGCCGCGAGCCGACGACCCCGAGGACGGCCGGCAGCACGCCGACCGCGGCCACCACCGACAGCCCAACCGCCACGGCGGCGGTCCACCCCAGCGCGGTCAGCAGCGGCAGCCCGGCCAGGAGCAGACCACCCAGGCCGACGGCGACGGTGGCGCCGGCGAAGAGCACCGCCGCACCCGCGGTGGCCACCGCGACCCCCAACGCCCGCTCGTGCGATTGCCCCTCCTGCCGGGCCGTGCGGTACCGCACGACGATGAAGAGCGCGTAGTCGATGCCGACGCCGAGCGAGATCATGCTCGCCACCGTCGTCGCGATGTCCGGGATCGCTCCTACCTGGCTGAGCAGTCCGATGGCGGCGAGCCCGAGCACCAGACCGACCAACGCGGAGACCAGGGGTAGGGCCATCGCCGCGGCCGCGCCGAGGGCCACCAGCAAAACGACGGCGGCCACGGCCAGACCGATCAACTCACTGCGGTGCCCCGGATCGCCGGTCGCCGCCTGGGCGAGCTGACCTCCGGGGAGCACTTCCAGCCCGGCGTCCACGGCCGGGCTGGCGGCGGCCAACACACGGTCGGCATCCTGCTCGCTGAGGGCCGCGGACGGCACATCGAAGTAGACCTGCGCGTACGCGGTGTGCCCGTCGGCGCTGATCCGCGGCGCGGGCTGGCCGGGCTCCTGCGGGAACGGGGGCACCACCTGCGTCACCCCGTCCACATCCCGCACCGCCAGCAGCGAAGCCTCGATCGCCGCCCGCCCCTCGGGCGAGGTGACCGAGGAGTCCGCGTCGTGAAACACCAAGGTGCCGTTGCCGAGCGCGGAGGCGGGGAAGACCGCATTCTGGATCTCCTGCGCGCGGCTGCTGTCGCTGCCCGGAATGGTGATGGCGTCGTCGATGCTGGTGCCCACCGCCACCCACGCGCCCACGACGGCCACGGCCACCAGGAGCCAGGCGGTGAGCAGCTGCCAGGGCCGGCGGGCAGCCAACCGGCCGTACGAGTACAGGGCGTTACGCAAGGAAACCTCCGAAGGGAGTGGGGTGGGCCTGGGTCACTGGATCAAGGGGTGTCACGCGCGGCAGTCGCCCGCGGCGGAGGTGAGCTCGTTGGTGTCGAGGCTGGCGTGCAGGGTCAGGCCATCGGGGCCGGCGGCGACTCTGTCGGGCGTAAGACCGTTCGGGAGGCCCGGCAGGGCGACCTGGCGCGGCTCCAACTGCCCCGCGAGCTCCGGGTCGCGTACGCCGAGAAGCGGGGCGACCAGGTCCACGGGTAGCTGCTGCCCGGCCACCTCGACCGTGGCCGGGGTGAGCACCAGCTCCGCGCCGGCCACCGCGAGGTCCATGAGCACGCGAATGTCGCCGCCCAGGACCACGCCCGGCCGGACCACGGCGAGTTGGTCACCGGCGTTCTCGAACCGCTGCTGGCCCGCTTCGGTGCCGGGCAGCTGGTCGTACGGGAGGGTCACCGTCGCCTCGGCGCCGGCGACCTCGACCGGCTCGTCCGAGAACGGCCGGGCGTGCACGTCACGCAGGGAGAGCTGGAGGTGGGTGGGCCCGGCCTCGGTGTCGATGGCGCCCTGCACGGTCACGGTACCCAGGTCCCCGGTCACCAGCCGCGGGGCGATGAGCGGGCCGGGCAGCGAGGTGGTCAGCTCGGCACCGTCGAGGCGACAGCCGACCGCCGCGGACACCCGCCGTTCGACCGCGGCGGCGAGGAACCGGTCGGCGCCGTAGCCCAGCACCAGCGCGACGACGACCAGCACCAGCGGCAACCGCAGCCGGCGGGCCAGCGAGCGATCGGTACGGCGGGATCCGGTACGACGGGATCTGGTCCGGCTCCAGGCGGAGGTCCGGCGCGGTCGGCGGGCCTTGGTCGACAGATCAGTCCGGCTCATGCCCCAAGGCAAACGCACCGACCTGCCGGTCCCCTCCGGCGTACCTTCCCGTTTGCTGACGATCCGGATCGGGCGACTCGAACCCGGCCCCACCCGGGGCAGTCAGCGGACGATCTGTCGGGTCTTCAGCAAACCGTCAGCCGTTCGGCAGCCGATTGGCAGGTTCCCCGGTCCCCGCACCGGCGATACTGACGCCATGGCCGGACCGACAGGACGTTCCGCCCGGCAACCACGGCCGGGATCAACCGCCGAGCTGAGCTCGGTCTGGCGGGCCCGCGTGCTGGTGGTGGACGACGAGCCGGCGCTGGCCGAGCTGCTGCTGCGCACGTTACGGGTCGCCGGATTCGACGCCCGGTCCGCCGGCTCCCGGGCCGAGGCGCTGGGGGTCGCCGGTGAGCTGGCTCCGGAGTTGGCGATCGTGGACGTGATGCTGCCCGACGGCTCCGGCTTCGACCTGGTCCACGACCTGCGCCGTGGGCTCCCGGAGCTCGCGGTGGTCTTCCTGACGGCGAAGGACTCGCTGGAGGACCGACTCACCGGGCTGAACCTCGGCGGCGACGACTACATCACCAAGCCGTTCAGCGTGGCGGAGGTGGTCGCCCGGGTGAACGCGGTGCTGCGCCGCCTCGGTGGGCGCCCCGGCACGACCAACCGGCTCGCCGTCGCCGACCTGGAACTCGACGAGGACGCGCACACGGTCACCCGGGCGGGTACGCCGGTCGAGCTGTCGCCGACCGAGTTCCGGCTGCTGCGGCATCTGCTGGAGAACGCCGGCCGGGTCCTATCCAAGCAGCAGATCCTCGCCCAGGTCTGGCAGTACGACTTCCCCGGTGACCCGGGGGTGGTGGAGAAGTTCATCAGCCAGCTCCGCCGCAAGATCGACAGCTCGGATCCGCCGTTGCTGCACACGGTGCGCGGCTTCGGCTACGTCCTGCGGGAACCGCCCGAATGAGGCGCCCGGCCGTGCGGAGCCTCCGCGGCCGGTTGCTGGTGGGCACGGTCGCGCTGCTGGTGGTCGGGCTGCTGGCCGCTGATGTCACCGCCTATCTGGCATTGCGTCGGTTCCTTGACGAGCGGGTCGACAACACCATCGAGCTGGTCCTCGACCGGGGCCTGGCGCGGGCCCGCCTCGCCGGGCAGGCCATGCCGACCGCCGGGATGGAACAGCTCGTGCCCGCCAACGCCTACCTGGCCCTCTACGACGCCGAGGGCACTCTGGTGCTGGGCCGGCTGCCGCTGCAGCACGGTGACGCACGGCGGCCCGTGGTGCCGCCGATCAACGAGCTGCCGGCACATCCGGTGACCATCGGTGACGATCCGGAGACGGCACTGCGGGTGCGCCGCGAGCTACTTCCCCCCGAGCAGGCCCTCCCGTTGGAGATCAACGGGCAGGTCCGTCCGGTGACCGGACTGGTGGTCGGGGTGACCCTGGCGGACAACGCGGCGACGCTGCGCCGGCTGGTCCTGATCCAGGTGGCCGCCGGGCTGCTCATCGTCGTCCTGGGGGTGGCGCTGGCCCGGCTGGTACTCACCACCGGGCTACGCCCGCTGCGCGCCGTGGCGGACACCGCCCGGGAGATCGGCCGTGGCGACCTGCGCCGACGCGTACCCGTGGGCGACCCAGGCACCGAGATCGGCAGCGTCGCCACCGCCCTGAACGAGGCATTCGACCAGCGTGAACGCAGCGAGGCGTTAACCCGGACGTTCGTCGCCGACGCCTCACACGAGCTGCGTACGCCGCTGAGCGCGGTGCACGGCTGGGCCGACCTCTACCTCAACGACGGAATCACCGACTGGGACGGCGTGGACGAGGCGATGCGCCGGATCCGCACCGAGAGCACCCGGATGGGCGCCCTCGTCGAGCAGCTACTCACCCTGGCCCGGCTGGACGCGCACCAACCCCTGGCACACGACGAGGTCGACTTGGGCCGGGTCTGCGCGGATGTGCTGGACAGCCTCCGGTTCACCGCCACCCACCACCGGCTCACTCTCGCCGTAGCGGAACGGGTGACCGTCACCGGCGACGCGATCGCGCTCCGCCAGGTGGTGCAGAACCTGGTCGGCAACGCGGTTCGGCACACCCCACCCGGTACGGCGGTCGAGGTTCGCGTCCACCGCGACGACGAGGAGGCCGTTCTCGTCGTGCAGGATGCGGGTCCCGGGCTCGACGCCCAAGGGCTGGCGCACGCCTTCGACCGGTTCTGGCGGGCCGACCCCGGACGGTCCGCGCCCGGCGGCACCGGACTGGGCCTGGCCATCGTCCGCGACATCGTCGAAGCACACGACGGCACCGCGACCCTGGACTCGACACCCGGGCAGGGACTGACAGTCACCGTACGACTACCAGTCGTTGCTGTCTGATCAACCCGGGACTCAACAGCCAGGTCAAGGTTGCCCGGGGGTGGAGTCAGGACTGCCGGGGAGGGCAGAACTGCTCGGGGAGCTGGGCGACAAACGCCCGCCACGCCGCTGGGCAAAGACCAACGCCGACCCGGCCGATTCTTGGATTCCCGGACGCGCCACGGCGCCGGAGATCGGCAACGCGGTTCGGCACCCGCGGCACGGCGGTCGAGGTTTGCATCCATCTCAACGACGAGGACGCCATTATCGTCATTCACGACGAGAGACCCGGCTCGACACCCAAGACGGCTGGCACATGGCGGTCCGGCATGGACAGCGACGGAGTTGCGCTTCGCCGAACTACACGTTTAGATTACGCACCGAAGGGGGCAACCAGCGCCAAAACTACACTGAGTCCTGATAGTACAGCAACCAGACCGTGTACGGGTACACGATCATTGAGAAGCACCTGTCCATGTTGGTAAAATCAGAGGAGACACACGTGTCAAGAAATACGGTCAAGAGAAATCTAGCGCGTATAGCAATACTCATGGTCACCTCAATTTCCGCCTTAGTGGTGGCACCCGTAGCCGCCAGCGCAGATTATTTCAACACATACAGCACGGTCGCATCCCTCGGCAACGCACATAGTTCCTACTCAACGCAGGCTTTTGGCGTGGGATCCACCTACGTCTACTCAGCAAAAATCCAAAAGGGCAATACCGCAGCAGTCATCTACCGCACCAAGATGAGCGACGGAAGCACCACGCTCATGACCAATGGCGATAGTGGGCAGACCTACACGAGCCAGCTTGGACATGCCAATGACATGGCGCTGCACTCGAACAACGGAAGCTTCTACATGTTCGTCGTCACAATGAAGGCGGGCAGCACGAGCCTTGTGAAGCTGAAGTACGTAGGAACCACATACTACCAAGTGGGCAGCTATACAATTCGCCACAACAATCTCAACAAGTCCATGTCGGGCGTGAAAATTACCAGCAAGGATGCAAACAATATCTACTTCCTCTTCAAGAACCACCACACCTTCTACCGAGGCACACTCCCCCTCTCCGCAACCAGCGGCACCATCGACGTAACCAGTACTTTCGACCTCAACATCGAGGATGCGCTCGTTAATGGAAGCACCGTCCCCAATATTACCTCTTTCGAAACTCAAGGGATCGGCTACCACAACAACACCCTATACTTTCCCCTGACTCACGAAAACGTCAGCATCGTGCTTGTCTACCGTAATATAGCCACCGCCTCGGGCACGATAGAAGCGGACCGGGATCTATCATTCCGGATCACCTCCAGCGCCTACCCCAATCTCTTCGAGATAGAGGGGGTCGGAGTTGCCAACCAGGACAAGCTTTGGTTCAACACTAACCGGCGAAAGGCGCTGGGGGATACAGCCAGTGATGGCGTGCACTATTTCAAGAACTACAGCGCCGGTGTCCTGTAACTCCACCAGCACCGGGGCTCCCCCGGCCCGACACCGGCCGTGACTACACCGGAGGCCGTCGCTCGCGTCTACCACTAGCTCGGGCGCCGCAACCGGCAGGACCGGCGGTCAGATCGACTGAACCCCCAACCTGGCAGTCTGCCGGGTTGGGGGTTCAGTGTTCTACGGAGTGGTCGGGGCTGCCCGTGGGCGGGGTCAGGGCTGTCCGGGGAGTTGGGCGACGAACGCCCGCCACGCCGCTGGACCGAAAGCCAACGCCGGCCCGGTCGGGTCCTTGGAGTCCCGGACACCCACGACGCCGGGAAGGTTACCGGCGACCTCAACACAGTCGCCGCCGTTGTTGCCGCTCTTACTGCTCTTGCGCCACTGCGCACCGATCAGGTCCATGAACTTGCCGCTTCCCTGAGCAGGTCTCGGGACTGCCCCCGGGAGAGAGCTTCCCCGCGGATGCGTTCCCACCGTCGACTCAGCGTAGCAATATCCGTGACGCCATCGACCAGTTGCGCCTTCGCCTGACTGTCTACATGGGCTACCACTGTGCCCTTCTCCAACTCGGCGAGGGTGAACGGACCACCGAGGCCAGGGTGCATACCGGCTGAGAGCGGCACGACATGAATGGACACGTTCGGTAACTCCGCGGAGGCCGCCAACTGCTCGCACTGCTCCCGCATCAACGCCCGGTCACCGTAGGCGGACCGACGAAGGATCAGCTCGTCCAGCACCGCGATGAACATCGGCGCACGGTCTCGACGCAGAATCGCCTGCCGCTTGATCCGCACGTCGACCAGTTCCTCGACCGCCTCGGGGCTGAGCGCCTCACCGGTGAGGGTCGCCCGGGCGTACGCCGTCGTCTGCAGCAGGCCCGGCACCCACGCAAGTTGAAACGCGCGGAGCGACACCGCCTCGCGTTCAATGTCGGCCCACGGGCGGAACCATGCCGGCTCGCGGCGCCGCACCGCATCCGGCCACAGGTCCTCCACCTCCCGCTTGAGAATCGTGGCCACCTTCGCGCGGTGCCGGGTCTGGGGAATCCGTCCACGGCTCGCCCACTTCGCGGCCGTCTTCGGGTCCACACCGACCTGAGCTGCGAGGCTTTCGGCGGTCTCACCCGCCTCCGCCATCGCCGCGATGACTGCGTGGTTCATGCTCCAACCTCCCTCAAACGTTCCAGACGTCCCAAAAACTAAGTACTACGTGGTGTGTTGGCCCCACAACTGTCGGAAAACTGCCCGTAGACGGCGTGAGCCGGTGGAGGCCCGACCCGCCGGAGGCGCTGCCGGACCGCCCCACCACCGGGAGGGGGGTGATGGGGCGGTCCATTCCACAACCAACAACCACCACACCCGGGAGGCGAGCCGTGCCAACGACCACCACCGCACCACCACCACTCCTACCGCGACGGACGCGCCACACCGCGCTCGCCGACGCGATCAACCCCGACCACCCGGTGACGGTCTCCGACGTGGGGCTGGAGCGGCTGCTCTCCGGCGGGCGGGCGGTCGGCCGGGCCCGGGTCGTCCACACCGTTCCCGGTGACGACATCCTCGCCGCGGTACTCGCGGGGCTACGGAGACTGTGATGGCCGAGGACAACGCACCCGCCGACCAGCCAGTGCACCGCGACCAGCCGGCGCACCCCGACCGACGCGCGTATCGCGACCCGCACGGGTCGCCGCCGCTGCCCGACGGCGACCGGGTGCGGCCGAGCACGCCAACCACACCCCCACCGCCAGCCACCACCCGGCACCAGGTGATCGCGGCGCTCATCCTGGTGATCATCGTGGCCGCCATCGTGCTCCGGGTGCTGCGATGACGAGCAGCCCGAGGCCCCCACAATCAACTCCGGACGACCCGGCCGCCGACCGACCACACCTACCGATGCGCCCGCTCTGGGGATGCGGCAGCTGTCCGGCGGAGTGGCCCTGCCCGACAGCCCGACACGCCCTGCTGGCCGAATACCGCAACGACCGCACCGCGCTGCGGATCTACCTGGGCGCGCTCATGGCCGAAGCGGCCGAGCAGCTAGCCCAGGTCCAGACCCACCCGACAGCCGACCTGCACCGCCGGTTCCTGCTGTGGGTCTAGCGCAGCCACCGCCTCATCCTGCCGGTCTCCCACCACGAAACGCGGGCCCCAGCAGTAACAGCGCGGCAAACAGGTGCTGACATGCCGATGCCGGACCTTCAAGATCTTTAGTCACATTCCCGGCTTCCGGTGACATCCCGCATTACCTTCGATGAGCACGAAGCGGTCAGCTCAGAATCAGGCAGGGGTGGATGTCGCGGTCGCACGCCCCGAGCGGGGCCGAGCACACCCGACGGTGGCGAATCATCGCCATCGCGGCGGCCGTCTCCTTCCTGAGCTTCTTCGACCTGAGCGTCATCAACGTGATGCTGCCCTCGATCGAACGCGCGCTCGGCGCCGGCACCGGTGCTGTCCAGTGGGTCGTCTCGGGCTACGCGCTGATGTTCGCGCTCGCACTCGTCCCCGCCGGACGACTCGGTGACGCCAGAGGGCGACGCCACGCACTCCTGTTCGGCCTCGCGTTGTTCATCACGGCCAGCACAATCGCCGGAACGGCCGGCTCCGGCACCGCGCTGGTCGTCGCCCGGCTCGCGCAGGGCGCCGCGGCCGGTGTCCTCGTTCCCCAGATCACGGCCCTGGTCGAGGAGCTGTTCCACCCCGAGCGGCGGGGCCGCCCGTTCGGGATTCTCAATGCCACGACCAGCGTCGCCACCGCGATCGGACCGGTGATCGGCGGGCTGATCATCGCTCTCGGTGGGGTGGAGAACGGCTGGCGACTGGTCTTTCTCAGCAACGTCCCGGTCGGCGTCGCCGCGGCGGTGCTCGTCTGGCGGCAGTTTCCGGCGAAGCCGCTGAGCCACCAGACAGATCACCGACCCGACCTGATCGGCACACTGCTGCTGGGCACCGGAATCATGCTGGTGATCCTGCCCGCGCTGCAACGGGAGCAGTGGAAAGGGCTGCTGCCGTGGCTGCTGGTGCCGGCCGGAATCGGCGTCCTCGTCGCCTTCCGATCCTGGGAGACGTCCACTGCACGGCGACACCCGCCGGTCTTCGACTTTCGCCTGTTCACCCATCGGACGTACCGCCTGGGGATACTGCTCGGCTTCTTCTACTACGCCGGTTTCACCTCGCTACCACTGATCTTCAGCCTGCACCTGCAGTACGGTCTCCACCGCAGTCCGTTGCACACCGGTCTCACGATCGTTCCCTTCGCGGTGGGGTCCGCGCTGGGCGCGCTGCTCGGCGGTCGACACGTCAGACGACTCGGCCGCCGGCTGATCTCCATCGGGCTGCTCACCGTCATGGCGAGCCTCGCCCTGATGACCGCCCTCACCAGCTCTACCGGGACCGCATTCTCCGTCGTGAACGCGTTCCCGCTGTTTCTCGCCGGGGTCGGTAACGGGCTCGTGATCACACCGAACAACACCCTGACCCTGGCGCAGGTGCCAAAGTCCGACGCCGGCAGCGCCGCCGGCATGTACCGCACCATGCGACAGGTCGGCGCCACGATCGGGCTGACGGTGATCACCGCAACGCTGCTCGGCACGGTCGCCGCCAACGGCGGACACTGGTCAACCGCCCTCCGCTACGCACTCGTCGTGGAGGTCGGCATCGTCGCCGCCGCGCTGCTCACCAACCTCGCCGACATCGTCGGCAGCCGCCGCCAGCCACCCGACCCGGCACCCTGACCGTTCGCACAGCCCCGTGCCCTGCCCTCGCGGTGGCCAACGACACAGACCAGCGCCGCGAAAAGACTCGCCCCGGTGGCGTCAGCACCGGCATGATGTCCGGCGTGCTGGGGATCACCGACATCTGGACGTACGTGCTGGGCACCGTGGCGATCATCATGCTGCCCGGACCCAACTCACTCTTCGTGCTCTCCACCGCCGCCCGCCGGGGCGTGGCCGCCGGCTACCGCGCGGCCGGTGCGGTGTTCGTGGGCGACGGAGTCCTGATGTTCCTCTCGGCCGCCGGGGTGGCGTCCCTGCTCCAGGCGTACCCGCCGCTCTTCCTGGTGATCAAATACGCCGGCGCCGCCTACCTGGGCTACCTGGGCCTGGGGATGCTGCGCGGGGCCTGGCAGCGGTGGCGGACCCGGCACGACCCGGCAGCCCCGCGACTTCTCGACGCCGACGACGCCGCCCACCTACGCAGCCCGTTTCGTCGGGCTTTGGTGATCAGCCTGCTCAACCCGAAGGCGATCCTCTTCTTCGTCTCGTTCTTCATCCAGTTCGTCGACCCGCACTACGCCTGGCCGGCGCTGTCGTTCCTACTGCTCGGGTTGATCGCGCAGCTCATCAGCGCGCTCTTCCTGACCATACTGATCTTCGCGGGTACCTTCCTGGCCACCCAGTTCCAGCAACGCCGCCGCCTGTCCGCGGGGGCGACAACCACGGTTGGTGCGCTCTTCCTCGGCTTCAGCCTGAAGCTCGCCACCGCCAGCGGCTGACCTTCCCCGCCCGTTCCCCACCGCACTGAACCGGCCGGTCACGTGCCATCGCCACCGTCAGCGGCTGACCCGCCCCGGCGCGAAGACCGCCCGCCGGGAACCGCTCCGGGTCACGTGCCGTCGCCACCGCCGCCGCCGACACCCGGGCCCCCGGCCGTGCCGCCCAGCCCGAATCCGGGCGGCAGCGGATCATCCGGGGGCCGGCTCACATGGGCGGACTCATTGATCGGGGCCGACCAGTCGGCGTGCGCCGCCATCGCCGCGTGCCGGTTGATCGCGCTCCGCAGCCACCCATCCACGATCGCCACCCAGTCCTGCCGCTCGGCGCCGTCATGCCAGATCCGAAACCGGCTGATGCTCTGGTGGGTGATCCCGGCCAACGCCAGCCGCCGATCACACCAGAGGAGCACTTCGAGGCCGGCGGAGTTGGCGATGAAGGTCACCTCCAGCTCGGTGATCGGGCCGGCATACAGTGGCGCGACCCAGTAGCCCAACCGTTGGTACAGCGAGAGCTGCTGCTCGACCCCGGGCAACCGGGCGGCAACCGAGCCGGCCTGTCGCAGGCTGAACCCCAGCAGGTCCAGCGTGGTGAGAATGTGCGCCTGGGCGATCAGCGGGTGCACGAAGAGCGGCACCATCGCGCCCTGATCCAGCCCAGGTTCAATCGCCACCTCGGTACGCAACCCCATCCGCAGGCTGAGCAGCGGTGCTCCGCCGACGACCGTGACCGGGGTCTCCCAGGGCATCGGGAACGAAAACGGAATACTGCGGGCCCGCCCGGCGCGCAGGACGAACCCGGTGGCGATCTCCGCCTGATGGAACTGCACCAACCGCCGGGGTTCCTCCGGGTCGTCCGGCTCGGCCGAGGTGACCAGGCCGAGCCGGACATGCAGCACCGGAACGTCAACCGAGCCCGCGCTGACGGTCACCCGCCCCGGCAGCCGCAGGCCGGGGCGGGTACTCGGGTTGGCCAGCGCGGTCCGGACGGTCAGCCCCGTCCGACCGGACTCCGGCGACACCCCCGTCAACCGCACCGGCCCCGGTTACCCAGACCGGATCAGCGCAACCGCCGTCCCCGCGGAACCTGGTCCGTCTCGTCGTCGAACTCGCCGATGACCTCCTCCAGCAGGTCCTCCAGCGCGACGAAACCGACCGGACGGGTCGGCCCCCCACCGTTGCGGACCAACGCCAGCTGTGAGCGTCGGGCCCGCATCGCCGCCACCGCCTCGGTGACCGTGGCGGACGAGGGCAGGGTGAACGCGGTCGTCATCAGCTCCTCAGCGGTCGCCGTCGAGCGGCTGGCCGCCGCCCGAACCGCCTCCCGTACGTGCACCAGCCCGCACACCTCACCGGCCTCGTCGAGCACCGCCAGGCGGGACCGCCCGCTGTCGCGGCTGACCTGCTCGATCTGGCCCGCGTCCGCATCCCGGCGCACGGTGACGATCCGGTCAAAGGGCTCCATCACCTGCGCCACGGTGGTGCCCTGCAACTGCAGCATGCTGGTCAGCAACTCGTGCTGCTCGGCACCGAGGAGCCCATGCTCGCGGGACTGTTCCAGCAGCAGACGCAGCTCCTCCGGGCCGTGCACCTGGGCCAGCTGATCCTGTGGTTGGACCTTGACCAGCCGCAGGATGCCGTTCGCCAGGGAGTTCAGCGCCGACAGCACCGGCCGGGCAACCCGGGCGAAAGCGCGGAACGGCAGCGCCAACAACGTCGCCGACCGCTCCGCGTCGGTGATCGCCCACGACTTCGGCGCCATCTCCCCCACCACCAGGTGCAGGAAGGTCACCAGGCTCAACGCGAAGATCAGCGCGATCACGTGGCTCGCCGCGCTGGGCAGGCCCACGGCGTACAGCAGCGGGCTGAGCAGCTGTTCGATCGCCGGCTCGGCCAGCGCGCCCAGCCCCAGCGTGCACAGGGTGATGCCCAACTGCGCGCCGGCCAACATCAGCGAGAGTTCGCGTACGCCGTCCAACGCGGCTCGGGCACCTCGGCCACCACCGGCGGCGGCCTGTTCCAGCCGGTAGCTCTTACTCGCCACGAGGGCGAACTCGGCGGCGACGAAGAACCCGTTCAACGCCAGCAGGACCACCGAGGCGGTGAGGGCAACACTGACGCTCATGACTGCACCTCCGGCTGGCCTTCCGACTCCTGCAGGCGCAGCCGAACCGAGTCGGCGACGTGCCGGTCAACCACAAGCACCTCGACCAGCGCCCGAGGGCCGACCGCCGCCTCATCCCCATCTGCCGGCAGGGCGACCTCCAATTGGTCACCGACCTCGGGTACCCGGCCCAGCTCCCGCATGACCAGTCCGGAGAGCGTGTCGTACTCCGGAGCCACGGGCAGCGAGATCCCGGTGCTGTCGGCGACCTCGTCGATCCGCCAGCGGGCCGGCACCACCCAGGAGCCATCGCGCTGTCGAGTCGGTATCCGCTCCGGCGGATCATCTTCGTCTCGGATCGGCCCCACCAGCTCCTCGGCGATGTCCTCCAAGGTGATCACGCCGGCGAAGCCGCCGTACTCGTCGACCACACAGGCGAGTTGCCGGTGGCTGGAGCGCAGCCGGTCCAGCACCGTCGGCAACGGCAGGGTCTCCGGCACCAGCAGTGGGGGAACGGCCACCGTACCGACCGGGGTGGTGGTCCGGCGCTCCAACGGCACGCCGAGCACATCGGCGATGCCGGTCACACCAATCACGTCGTCGACGCCCTCGGCTCCCTGGACGGGGAACCGGGAACGGCCGGTCTCGAGAAGCTCGACGACGCGGCTGACCGGCTCGTGGGCGCGGACGGTGTGCACGTCGACCCGGGGCACCATGGCTTCCCCGGCGGTGAGCTGACGGAAGTCCAACCCGCGGTCAAGCAGGGTGGACATCTCCGCGGTCAGGTGCCCGCCTTCGCGGGACTCGGCGATGATCTGCTCCAGATCCTCCAGGGTCGCCCCGCTGGGCAGCTCCTCGACGGGCTCCACACCCGCCCGGCGCAGCAGTCGGACGGCAGCCCGGTCGAAGAGCTTGATCACTGGACCGGCGACCTTGAGGTAGATCAGGGTGGAACTGGCGAGCGCCCGAGCGAGCGCCTCGGGGCGGGCGATAGCGAGGTTCTTGGGTGCCAGCTCACCCAGCACCATCTGCACGATGGTGGCGATGAGCAGCGCGAACGCGACGGAGAGCGGCCCGCTGACCCGGTCGGACATCCCGGACAGACCGAGCAGGTCAGCCAGGCCGGCGCCGAGATACGGCTCGGCGACGTAGCCGACCAGCAGCGCGGTGACCGTGATGCCGAGCTGGGCGCCGGAGAGCATGAACGACAGCCGCCCGGTCACCTCCAGGGCCCGGGCGGAGGCCTTGTCACCTTCGGCGGCACGCTGCTTGAGCTTGCCCCGATCTACGGCGACATAGCCGAACTCCTGGGCCACGAAGTATCCGGTGGCTGCAGTGAGAATTACGATGAAGAGGAGCCCAACGACGATCAACACGGGAGCTTCAGGGCTCCCGTCGATATCGGGACCAGGGATAGCCGGGCACTACCCGGCTCGCTACTGCTGCCCTCCTGGGCAGACGAGTCGATCATTCGCCCATTTTATCTGGAGTAGCTGAAAGTCTGCTGACGGTGCCGGAAGGGTCTCGGCGACCCGGACCCTTCCGGCGCACGGTCAGCTCTGGGTGATCCGCACGTCGTCGACGGCGGCCTCCACCAGGCTCGGGTTGCTGGCATCCGCCACGTCAATCAGGATTTGTACTGTCTGACCGCTTAGAGATGATATATCCGTGCTGGCCAGCTGCCAGGATCCAGCCCGGTTGCTCGCCGTGCCGGTGACACTCAATGCCGTCACGGTGCTGCTGCCCACCACCCGGACTCGCAGGTAGTCGGCACTGGTGGCATTGCTGAGATGGGCGAGATACCAGGAGAAGCTGAGGGTCAGCGCGCCGGTGGACGGCAGGCTGACCGCCGGGGACTGGATCGTGGTGACCCCACCGTCGACGTCGTGACTGCCCGCGCTGCTGCCCGCAGCCGCGCCGGTGACCAGGTCGAAGCTACCGCTGACCGTGGTGCCGAGTTGGAGGGTGGTCCCGGAACTGCTGGTGGTGGCGGGGTCACCGCGTTCCCAGGCCCCGGTTGTGGCGGTGTCGGTGCCGGCCGGGTCCACGACCCAGCCGGTAGCGGTCTCGAAGGTGTCGCTCCAGATCGTGTCACCCGGCGGGGACGTCTGGGCCAACTCCCACACCGTGTACGCGATCGCGTCGGCGTTGCGGTCCAGCGCCGTGTCGTTGACGTTGGCGGTGGTGTCGCACGAACGGTGGTAGCAGGAGTCGAAGGCCTGTCCCGCCGTCCCGCCCCAGAGCGCCGCCTGGGCGCTGGACTTGATGCCCTCCGCGCCGGTGAACGTGCCCCCGGCCGGGATGCCGACCGCGATGAACGGCCCGTAGTCGCTGCGGCCGTCGAAGTCGGTGCCCTGAGTCGTCACGCCGATCGAGGTGTAGTACGCCTGGATGGTCTGCTCGATCTCGGCGGAGCCCTCGGGTCCGGGGCCGGCACCCACCCCGTCGGAGTCGTCGCCGTCATAGACGAAGTAGCCGGCGTTCGGCGAAGCCACCATGTCGAAGTTGAGATACTGCTTGATCCGGTCGCGCTCCGCGCCCGAGAGGTTGTTCACGTAGTGACGGGAACCGCGCAGACCCAGCTCCTCCGCGCCCCACCAGGCGAACCGTAGCCGCTTGTCCGGGGTGAAGCCGCTGCTCGGTACGGCCAGTGCCACCTCGAGGATGGCTGCCGAGCCGGACCCGTTGTCGTTGATGCCCGGTCCACTGGTGACGCTGTCCAGGTGCGCTCCGGTCAGGACCACGGCGTCCGGGTCACCCGCCGGCCATTCGGCGAGCAGGTTGTAGCCGGTCGCACCGGCGTAGGTGAACGACTGCACGGTGGTGGTGTAGCCGACCGCGTCGAGCTGTGACCGCAGGTAGTTCACCGAGGCCAGGTAGCCGGGTCGACCGTGCGCCCGGTTTCCGCCGTTGGCGTTGGCGATCGACTGCAGCTGGGTCAGGTGGGCCTTCACGTTGGCCAGCGGGATGTCCGGGGCGTCGACGGCAGTCGAGGGCGGCGCGAGGTGGGGGTGCACCGGCGCAGCGGCGGCCGCGGTGGCGGTCAGCGCCGTCGCGGCCACGACGGCCAGCACCGTCGACCAGACGGGTCTAGGGGTACGGGGTCTCATGGGTCCTCCGGGTCGGGGCGGGCCGTACCGGTGGGCACGACCGCACATCGGGGACTACATTGACAACTTTCGCTATCTCAGCGTGCCCTGACACTCCCCGTAGGGCAAGACGTGAACCGACCCTGAAGGCAACCAGCGCGGTGGCGGCCTCGGGGCAGTCAGCGCGGCGGACTCCCGGGAGGACGGTCCCAACGAGCCTCGACCAGCAGGTCAGGACGCCCGAGGTCGAGCACGACGCGGTTGACGACCCGCTGGGCGGCGGTCAGCGACCGCACCGAAAGCAACCGACCCTGACTCTCCCGCCGCAGGACGAAGTAGTGCACAGCCGCGCGCACTCGACCCCGGTCCGCGGCGCTGGCCCAGGCGGTGGAGGCAACCAACTCCCGCAACACGGTGGCGAGTCGCTCCGCAAGCTCCAGCTCCGGGCCAGCCAGGCCGGTGCGGACAGCGGCGAGGTGGCTGTCGACCTTTCGGATGAGCACATCGGTGCCCGCCCGCACCGCCCGCCTGCTCACTGTCGGCGCCGCGGGCGTCTTCTCGACCGTCATCCGCCCCCCCACCTCGCGCCGCATTCCGAGTGAAGTTACTTTATGTTGTGGGTCACAATCAAGCTGTTAAGTAAGACTTAAGCTATCCATCGTCACATTCAATACTTTTACCCTGCAGCCGGACAGAACACTGCAGCACCCGGTACCTGTCGGACGGTGGGGGCACGATAGGGGCGTGGAGAGAAAGACGGCCGACGGCGGGGCGCTCGACGCGTTCGGCCCGGCCACCCGGGCCTGGTTCGCCGCGGCGTTCGCCGCGCCGACCACAGCCCAGGCGGGAGCCTGGCGCTCCATCGGTGCCGGCCGTAACGCACTGGTCGTGGCCCCCACCGGCTCCGGCAAGACCCTGGCCGCGTTCCTCTGGTCGCTGGACCGGCTGGCCCGCGAGCCCGCCCCGGCGCAGCCCCGGCAGCGCTGCCGGGTGCTCTACGTCAGCCCACTCAAGGCGCTCGCGGTCGACGTCGAACGCAACCTGCGTACCCCGCTCACCGGCATCCGGCAGGCCGCCGCCCGACTGGGTCTGACCCCGCCCGAGATCACCGTCGGCATGCGCACCGGCGACACCCCCGCCGACGAGCGCCGCGCCTTCGCCCGGACCCCGCCGGACGTCCTCATCACCACCCCGGAATCGCTGTTTCTCCTGCTCACCTCCGCCGCCCGCGACTCGCTCCGGGGCGTGCAGACGGTCATCATCGACGAGGTACACGCGGTGGCCGGCACCAAGCGCGGTGCCCACCTCGCGCTGTCGCTGGAACGGCTCGACGAGCTGCTGCCCACCGCGGCCCAGCGCATCGGCCTCTCCGCCACCGTCCGGCCGGTTGACGCCTGCGCCCGCTTCCTCGGTGGAGCCCGACCAGTTGACGTGGTCGCCCCGCCCACCGCCAAGACCATCGACGTCGGCGTCCAAGTCCCGGTCGCCGACATGACCCTCCTCGACGAGCCGGAGCAGCCCGGGCCCGACCTCGACGGCCCCCGCCGCGCGTCGATCTGGCCGGCGGTGGAGGAGCGGGTCTACGCCCTCGTCCGGGCGCACCGCTCGACCATCGTCTTCACCAACTCCCGCCGCTCCGCCGAGCGACTCTGCGCCCGGCTCAACGAACTGGCCGCTGAGGAGTCCGCCGGCAAAGCCCCGGGCGTCGAGGCGCTGGACACCCGAGCACCGAGCACCGAAACGCCGGGCACCGCAGCACCCGGCACCGCAACGCCGGGCGGGCCAGGGCGCGCCCCCCGACCGCCCGCCCAGCTGATGGCACAGGCCGGGTCGGGAACCGGAGCGCCGCCGGTGCTCGCCCGCGCCCACCACGGCAGCGTCTCCCGAAGCGAACGCGAACACATCGAGGAATCCCTCAAATCCGGACAGCTCCCGGCGGTGGTCGCCACCTCCAGCCTGGAACTGGGCATCGACATGGGCGCGGTCGATCTGGTGGTGCAGATCGAGGCCCCACCGAGCGTGGCCGCCGGGCTCCAGCGAATCGGCCGCGCCGGGCACCAGGTCGGAGCTGTCTCCCGGGGCGTGGTCTTCCCCAAACACCGAGGGGACCTGCTCGCCTGCGCAGTAGTAGCCGAACGGATGACCGAAGGCGCGATCGAGGAGCTGCACCACCCCCGCAACCCCCTCGACGTGCTGGCCCAGCAGATCGTGGCGATGGTGTCACTCGACCCGTGGCAGGTCAGCGACCTGGCCGACCTGGTCCGCCGTTCCGCGCCCTTCGCGGAACTGCCCGACTCGGCGCTGCACGCGGTACTCGACATGCTCTCCGGCCGCTACCCGTCAACCGCCTTCGCCGAGCTGCGGCCCCGCCTGGTCTGGGACCGCGCCACCGACCTGCTGACCGGCCGGCCCGGCGCCCAGCGGCTCGCGGTAACCAGCGGCGGCACCATCCCCGACCGGGGCCTGTTCGGCGTCTTCCTGGCCGGAGCGGAGCGGGCCGCACGCGTCGGCGAGCTGGACGAGGAGATGGTCTACGAATCGCGGGTCGGCGATGTCTTCCTCCTCGGCTCATCGTCCTGGCGCATCGAGGACATCACCCCGGACCGGGTGCTGGTAACCCCGGCCCCCGGCCAGGCGGCCAAGATGCCCTTCTGGAAGGGCGACCAGCCAGGCCGCCCGGTGGAGCTGGGCCGGGCCATCGGTGCCCGCCTCCGCACCCTGCTGCAAACCGACGACGACGCCGCCATAGCCACGCTGCGCACCGGGGGCCTCGACGAGTGGGCAGCGGGAAACCTGCTGGCGTACCTACGGGAGCAGCAGGCGGCCACCCGTACCCTGCCGGACGACCGGACCGTGGTGGTCGAGCGCTTCCGCGACGAGCTGGGTGACTGGCGGCTCGCCGTACACAGCGTTCTCGGCGCCCAGGTCAACGCCGCGTGGGCGCTGGCCATCGGCCGCCGGCTCACCGAGCGGTACGGGGTGGACGCCCAGGTGCTCCCCGCCGACGACGGGATCGTCGTCCGCCTGCCCGACACCGCCGCCGAGCCGCCGGGCGCGGAGGCGGTCGTCTTCGAGCCTGACGAGATCACCCAGCTGGTCGAGGAGTCGGTGGGCACGTCGGCGTTGTTCGCCGCCCGGTTCCGCGAGTGCGCCGCCCGGTCGCTGCTACTGCCCCGCCGCGATCCACGCCGCCGGCAGCCACTCTGGCAGCAACGGCAGCGCGCCGCGCAACTCCTCGACGTCGCCCGGGAGTACGCGGACTTCCCGGTCACCCTGGAAGCGGCCCGGGAATGTCTTCAGGACGTCTTCGACCAGCCCGCGCTCGCCGCCCTGATGCGCGACCTGGCCGCCCGCACCGTACGCCTGGTCGAGGTGGAGACGGCGCAGCCGTCGCCGTTCGCGCGGTCGCTGCTCTTCGGCTACGTCGGGACGTTCCTCTACGAGGGTGACGCTCCCCTCGCCGAGCGGCGCGCCGCCGCCCTCACCCTGGACTCGGCCCTGCTCGGCGAGCTGCTCGGCCGGGTCGACCTGCGGGAGCTACTCGACCCGGCGGTGCTCGCCGAAACCGAACGCCAGCTGCGCTGGCGCACCGAACAGCGCCGCCCCCGCGACGCCGAGGACGTGGTCGAGCTGCTGCGGGTGGTCGGCGACCTCAGCACCGCCGAGCTGGCCGAACGCGGGGCGCCAGCGCAGTGGCTGACCGAACTGGTGGCTGCCCGCCGGGTGCTGCGGGTCCGCATCGCCGGCGAGGAACGCTGGGTGGGAATCGAGGACGCCGCCCGGCTGCGAGACGCGCTGGGCGTGGCGCTGCCCGGCGGCGTGGCCGAGGCGTACCTGACCCCGGTGGCCGACCCGCTCGGTGACCTTATTGCCCGCTATGCCCGCACGCACGGGCCGTTCACCGCCGCCACCTGCGCCGCCCGATTCGGGCTCGGGGTGGCGGTGGTCGAAGGGGCGCTGCGCCGGCTCGCCGCCGCCAAGCGGGTGCTCGCCGGTGAGTTCGCCCCCGACACGGTCGGCGTCCAGTGGTGCGACGCCGAGGTGCTACGAATGCTGCGCCGCCGCTCCCTCGCGGCGCTGCGCCGGGAGATCGAGCCGGTGCCGCCCCGGGCACTGGCCACCTTCCTGCCCCGCTGGCAACAGGTCGGGACGGCGGGGCGGGGGGTGCCGGCGCTAGCCGCGGCCCTGGAGCAGGTGCAGGGTCTGGCCCTGCCCGGGTCCGCCCTGGAACGGCTGGTGCTGCCGGCCCGGATCGCCGACTACTCTCCCGCCCAGCTCGACGAGTTGTGTACCAGCGGCGAGGTGGTGTGGGCCGGCTCCGGGGCGATCTCCGGCGGGGACGGCTGGGTGGTCCTCGCGTACGCGGACACCGCCCCGCTGCTACTCCCCCCGCCGGATGCGGCCCTGACCCGTACTCCGCTGCACGACGCGGTGCTCGACGCCCTCGACGATGGACAGGCGCTGTTCTTCCGTGCCCTCGCCGATCGGTTGGGCTCCACCGACGACGCCGCACTCGCCGCCGCCGTCTGGGATCTGGTGTGGGCCGGTCACCTGACCAACGACACTCTCGCCCCGCTGCGGGCCCTACTGGCCGGTCGCGGAGCGCACCGGTCCCGCCCGGCCGCACCCCGCACCCGCTACCGGCGACCCGGCCGCGTCGCCCTACCGGCACGCAGCGGCCCGCCCACCGTCGCCGGCCGCTGGTCGCGCCTACCGGAGCGGGACACCGACCCGACCCGCCGAGCCGCGGCCCTCGCCGACGTGCTGCTGGAGCGGCACGGTGTGGTGACTCGGGGAGCGGTCGCGGCCGAGCAGGTGCCCGGCGGGTTCGCCGCGGTCTACCCGGTACTGTCCGCGCTGGAGGAGCGGGGCGCCACCCGTCGCGGCTACTTCGTGGAAGGGCTGGGGGCCGCGCAGTTCGCCGTACCCGGGGCGGTCGACCGACTGCGCGCGCTGGCCGACCCAGCTGACGGCGGGCGGGTCCGTGCCGGCCTGGCCCTGGTCCTCGCCGCAACCGACCCCGCCAACCCGTACGGCGCGGCGCTGCCCTGGCCGGAGCGGGTGGTCGACTCCGGGGACGGCGGCGCCGCCCCGACCGGGCACCGGGCCGGCCGCAAGGCCGGCGCCCTGGTGGTGCTGGTCTCCGGCAATCTGGTTCTCTACGTCGAGCGGGGCGGTCGGACGCTGCTCTCCTTCACCAACGACAGCGACCTGCTGGCCACGGCCGGTAAGGCGCTCGCCGACGCCGTACAAGGGGGAGCCCTCGGGACGATCTCCGTCGAACGGGCCGACGGCGAGGCGGTGCGCTCGTCACCGCTGCGCGACGCGTTGACCGCCGCCGGGTTCCGGGCCACCCCCCGCGGGCTCCGCCTACGGGGATGATCGGTCCGCCGACTCAGCTAGCCTTCCGTCCATGGCGCCGACGCCCTGGATCTCCTTCACCACCGACTACGGCCTCGCCGACGGTTTCGTGGCCGCCTGCCATGGAGTGCTTGCCCAGGTGGCACCCACCGCCCGGGTGATTGACGTGACCCACCTGGTCCCACCCGGCGACGTACGGCGGGGCGCCGCGGTGCTGGCGCAGACCGTGCCGTACCTGCCAGCCGCCGTCCACCTCGCCGTGGTTGACCCTGGCGTGGGCACAGCTCGTCGGGCCGTCGCCCTCGCCGCCGGGGACGGACTGCTGGTCGGCCCGGACAACGGGCTGCTGCTGGACGCGGCGGTGGCGCTCGGCGGGGTCCGCACGGCGGTGGAGCTGACAAACCGGGACTGGCTCGGAGCGCAGCCGTCCGCCACCTTCCACGGTCGGGACATCTTCGCGCCGGTCACGGCCCGACTGGCGCTCGGTGCGCCGCTCGCCGACGCCGGTCCGGCCATCGATCCCAGTACCCTGGTCCGGCTGCCGGCGCCGCTGGTCCGGCCGGAGACCGACGGGTTCACCGCCGAGATACTGACCGTGGACCACTTCGGCAACGTGCAGCTGGCGGCGTCGGGGAACCTGCTGGAACCACTACCCCGGTCACTCCGGGTCGAGCACCAGCCGGCGGTACGCGTCCGCACCTTCGGTGATGTCGGGCCGGGCGAACTCCTGGTGCACGTCGACTCGGCTGGCCAAGTCGCGGTCGCGGTCAACGGTGGGCGGGCCGCCGACCTGCTCGGGGTGGTGCCGGGCGACCAGCTCCGCGTCACCGCCGGTTGACGGCAGCGCCGACGCCGCCCGAGCGGGAGGATGGGTAGGTGCCCGAAGGCGACACCGTCTGGAACACCGCCCATGTACTTCAGCGGGCGCTGGCCGGCGACCGGTTGGTCGGCGCTGATTTCCGCGTGCCACAGCTCGCCACGACGAACCTCGCCGGCTGGACGGTCCGGGAGTCAACCAGCCGGGGCAAACACCTGCTACTGCGGCTCGCGGCTCCGCACACCGACCACGGCGACGGCGAGCGCTGGACGCTGCACTCGCACCTACGGATGGACGGCACCTGGCGAACGTATCCGCCCGGACGGCGCTGGTCCGCCCGCCCAGCACACCTGATCCGGGCGGTGCTGCGCGGCCCCCGGGCGGTGGCCGTCGGCTATCACCTGCACGACCTCGCCCTCGTGCCGACCGCCGCAGAGCACCGCCTCGTCGGCCATCTCGGCCCGGACCTCCTCGGCCCCGACTGGGACCCGGTCGAGGCAGTCCGGCGCCTCACCGCCGGCCCCGAGATCACCATCGGCACCGCCCTACTCGACCAACGCAGCCTCGCTGGGGTCGGCAACCTCTACAAGTGCGAGGTGCTGTTCCTGCGCGGGGTGTCGCCGTGGACGCCGGTGCGCGCCGTACCCGACCTGATCGGCCTGGTCGCCCTGGCGCAGCGGCTGCTCGCCGCCAACCGGGGGCACTGGACCCAGAGCACCACCGGATCGCGGCACCGGGGACAGACCACCTACGTGTACGGCCGGCGGGCTCAGCCCTGCCTCCGCTGCGGCACCACGATCTGTCGGCAGGAGCAGGATGAACGGGTCACCTACTGGTGCCCGACCTGCCAACCCGAACGTCCCGGCTGAGACAGACCGTCGAGACGGTGGTGGGCGACCCCGGTCAGTCCCTCAGGTGCAGCCCAAAGCTGGTACGGCCCTGGGGCTCCAGCCCCTCCTTCAGCCGCAACGAGGGGAGCTCGTAGTCGCCGGAGTTCTGCTGTCGGAACGCGATCGGCTCGGTCGACTCCAGGGTGAGTAGGCGCTGCGTCCAGGCTTTGGCGATGTCCGGGTAGTCCTCGTCGGTCAGCCGATCAGCGCCGTACAGCACGAACGGCGGCAGCACCTCCATACCCGGGTAGTAGAGAATGCCGTGCTGGATCGGGAACAGCAGGTCCTCGATGGGTCCGTTGATCCCCCGATCGGAGTAGTGCGGCTCCGATCCACCGGCGGTCACCGACAGCAGCGCCTTCCTGCCGGCCAGGGTGCCTTCGCCGAAACGTTCACCGAACCTGGTGTCACTGTACTCGCCGACGCCGTACGCGAAGTGGGCGCTGAACACCCGGTCCACCCAGCCCTTGAGGATCGCGGGCATGGTGAACCACCACAGCGGGAACTGAAAGATGACCGTGTCGGCCCACAGCAGCTTCTCCTGCTCGGCGAGGACGTCCGGGGTGAGTGTCCCGGCGTCGAAGGCTCGGCCCGAGTCCAGGGCGACCTTCAGCCGATCGAAGGCGGCGGGTCCGTAGTCCGCGCGGTCCACGACCGCCTTCCAGTTCATCGCGTACAGGTCGCTGACCCGCACCTCGTGTCCGGCGGTACGCAGGGTGGAGACGGCGAGGTCCTTCAGCGAGCCGTTGAGCGATTTCGGCTCGGGGTGGGCATAGACGATCAGCGTCTTCATGAGGGCTCCCCTTCAGGTCGGTGTCTCGATCCTGGGCGCCGGGGCGCTCGACATTCAGGGGTGCCGCTTCCTCGGACGGAACATCCTGGTAACAGCAGTACCACCCACCCGGCCGTGGCCCGGCAATACTGGGAGGATGGATAGTCTCGCGGGCTTCCTACGGACCCGGCGTTCCCGGGTCGATCCGGCAGCTTTCGGCATCCCCACCGACCGGCATCGCCGGGTCCAGGGGCTACGCCGCGAGGAGGTCGCGCACCTGTCCGGAGTCAGCGTCGACTACTACGTACGTTTGGAGCAGGGTCGCGCGACCCAGCCCTCCGACCAGGTCCTCGACGCACTCGCTCGCGTCCTCGGCCTCGATGAGACCGAACGTGGGCACCTGCACAGACTCGCCCGGCAGCGCCGCCACCGCGCGCGGATGCCCGGTGGGCGGATCCGGCCGGAGTTGCTCCGCGTCGTCGACCTGATGGCCGACTCACCCGTACTGATCATGAATCATCGGCTGGACGTGCTCGCCGGCAACCGCCTCGCCCGGCTCCTCTACGGCCTACCGATGCCGGGCTCGAACACCGCCCGGCACGTCTTCCTTGAGGAGAGAGAGCACGGCCTGTACACCGACTGGGAGGCGTGCACCCTCATCGTGGTCGGGCACCTGCGTCTGGCTGCCGGCAAGTACCCCGAGGAACCCCGCCTCACCTCGCTCATCGGCGAACTGGCGATGAATAGCGAGCGCTTCCGCGGCCTCTGGGCACGTGCCGACGTACGCGCCCGCCCCCACGGACGGCGGTCCTACCGGCACCCGCTGGTCGGGCTGCTGGAACTGCACCAGGAAAGCCTCGCACCACCGGACGACTCCGGTGTGGAACTGCTGGTGCTGTCCGCCTCTCCCGGCAGCCCCAGCGAGGATGGGCTACGTCTCCTCGCTGGCCTGGACCGGGACGACGCGGCGGGCTGGCCCAGAAAGGGACGATTGGATACTTCCAAACCCACCCCTCAGGTCACATCCTGCAAATAAGTGCTCACACACCGTCTATTCTGCGCGTCCACCGCCACACCGAGGTGGTCGGTACCGCGCCCAACGCCGGGAGAGCCATGGACCTGTTCCGCAGACTCCGGATCCCCTGGGCCGAGCGACCCGCCACCGATCCGACGCAAGCCACCAATGGCTCCGATCCGTTGGTGCCGGCGGCCCGAGGTGCAGACGGCACCGCGACGGCACCGCCGACATCCGCGACGCCGGCCCCGGCAGCAGGGCCCGCAGCCGGGCCAGCACCAGCGACACTGGACCCGGCGGCGCTACCCCGCTACTTCGGCCCGGTACCGAACTACGCCCACAGTCCGCTGCCGAGCCTGGACGATGATGGCGCCGTGGTGCCTGGCACCGGCATCCGCAAATTCGTTGACCCGCTGCCCACGCTCGGCTCGGCCAACGACCCCGGCCGGTTGCCGGTGGCCGTACCCGACACCATCACCTACCCGGGCTGCGACTATTACGAAATCGGTCTGCAGGAGTACGCGCAACGGCTGCACCGGGACCTTCCGGCCACCCGGCTGCGGGGATACCGGCAGCTGAACCTTGGTACCGATTCGACTGGGCACAACACTGTCATCCCACCGAAATGCCCGGTCCACCTCGGCCCGGTGATCGTCGCGCGGCGCGGCCGACCAGTACGGGTCAAGTTCATCAACCAGCTTCCCACCGGCCGAGCCGGTGAACTGTTCCTGCCCGTTGATCCGACCATCGACGGGGCCGGTCGCGGGCCACTCGACGGGCCGGCACCATACCCGCAGAATCGGGCGGTGCTGCACCTCGCTGGTGTCCAGACCGGTTGGATCAGCGCTGGAAACCCATGGCATTGGATCACGCCCGCTGCAGAGATCACCCCATACCCGACCGGTCCCGGACTGACCCCCGTGCCGGACATGCCACCACCCGGCAGGGGCGCCACCACGCTGTACTACCCAAACGAGCAGAGCGGTCGGCTCCTCGCGTTCCACGACAACACTGTCGGACTGGCCCGGCTCACCAGCTACTCCGGACAAATAGGTATCTATCTAATCACCGAGCCAGTCGAGGACGACCTGGTCGCCGACGGAGTGCTGCCCGCCGACCAGATCCCGCTGGTCTTCGAGGACAAGACCTTCGTACCCGACGACAGCCAGCTGGCCGCCACCGACCCGACCTGGGACCGCGACCGGTGGGGCGCGCGGGGCAGCCTCTGGCACCCACACATCTACCAGCCCCGGCAGAACCCGTACCGCGACGACGGCATCAACCCCACCGGGCGCTGGGACTACGGGCCGTGGACGCGAACCGCCGAAGAGCTCGGGACGGATGGCGCCGCCAGCCCCAACGGCACCGAGCCCAACGGCCCCAGGCCCGACAGCACAACCGAACCCAACAGCCTCAGACCGAGGCCGGCCCCGAACCCACACCACGACCCGATTGGCGACGCCTCGGACGAGCCGCCGATGGCACCCGGCGTACCCCACCCATCGGCGGTCCCAGCCGCGTACGGCGACACGGTACTGATCAACGGCGTCGCGTACCCCTGGCTGGCGGTCGAACCACGCGCCTACCGGTTCCGCGTCCTCAACGCGTGCCTGGACCGCAGCCTCAACCTCCAGCTCTACCAGACGCGCTCCCCCGGCCCGATGTGGAACGACGATGGCGAGCTGACTGACCCGGACGCTGGCGAGATTCCGATGGTGGCGGCGAGTCCGGTACCCGGCCGACCCACCCGGTGGCCGACAGACGGGCGGGAAGGCGGGGTACCGGATCCGCTTGCCGCCGGCCCTGACCTAGTGCAGATCGGCAACGACGGGGGCCTCCTACCCGCCCCCGCGGTACTCCCCAACCAGCCGGTGACCTACCGGTACGACCGGCGCGACCCCACCGTCCTCAACGTTGACCGGCACACGCTGCTACTCGCCCCCGGAGAGCAGGCCGATGTGCTGGTGGACTTCGCCACCGTCGCCCCCGGCAGCACCGTGCTCCTCTACAACGATGCCCCGGCCCCACTGCCTGACTTCGACCCCCGCTACGACCACCACACCGAAGCCGCGGACTACACCGCCGAGGGTGGGACACCACCGAGCCGTCCCGGGTACGGGCCGAACACCCGTACCCTGCTGCAGTTCCGGGTGACCGGTGTCCCGGCGCCCCGTTACGACCTGGCCCGCCTCCAGGAGCGGCTACCTCGGGCGTACGCGGCCAGTCAGCGCCCGCCGATCGTGCCGCAGCCGGCCTACGACACCGCCTTCGGCACCCGCACGGCGCGGGAGACCACCGTCCCGGTGCATGCCACCACGGTCGCATTCACCCCCGCCGAAGACGTGTCCCCCGTCCTGCTGCCGCTCGCGGTGAAAGTGATCGAGCAGGTCTTCGAGCCCACGTACGGTCGAATCGCCGGCCGCTTCGGGGTCGGCCCGCCGCCCGGAGGCCCACACACCCCGGCCGTGGTGCCACTCGGCCCGACCGACCCGGCCACCGAAGTGGTGCCAGTCGTCGAGCCGACAGCACCGGGAGATCCAGCCAGCGGCGGCGTGCAGCTGTGGCGGCTGCGCGGCGCCAGCCAGCACACCCAGCCGGTCCGCCTCGACGGTGTCGACCTGCAGCTGATCAACCGGGCCGGGTGGGACGGCACGCTGCGCCCACCAGCCCCGAACGAGGTGGGCTGGAAACAAGTGGTCCGGGTCAACCCGCATGAGGATGTGGTGGTCGCGCTGCGCCCGGTCGCGCCACCCCTCCCATTCAAGATCACGGACAGCGTACGGACGCTGGAACCGGGACGGTCGACCGGCGTGCACCTCGGCGGGGCAGCGCGCGACGGCCAGGCTGCGCCGGCGGTCCTCCAGCCAGTCAACCTAGGCTGGGAGTACCGCTGGTACAGCCAGCTCGCCGGCTATCGCGACCAAGGCTTGAGCCGACCGCTGGTGCTGCGGGTCGCGCCGCAGGCCCCGACCGGACTGTCCGCGACCCCGGTGCCCGGCTCGGCCACCGCGCTGCCAGCGATCCTGCTCGCCTGGACCGGCAACGGCAGTCGGCCCGCCGCCACCAGCCACCAACTCCAACGCTCCGTGGACCCGACCTTCACCGCTGAGCTCGCCATGATCACGGTGGCCGCCAGCGCCACCCACTACACCGACGCGACCGTCACGCCCGGGGTGACCTACTACTACCGCATCCGGGCGGAGAACGACGTCAGCTGCTCGGCCTGGTCGAACTGTGCGCCCGCCTCGGTGCGGCTAACCGCCCCCACCGGCCTGGCCGCGGCGGTGCCGCCGGCGGCACCGCTCCGGGTGGGGCTGCACTGGCGCAACCACTCCTTCGCCACCGGCGTTGACGTGCAGCGCGCCACCAACCCCACCTTCACCAGCGGGCCCGGCACCACAGCCATCAGCGTCGGGGACACCCATCTGGACACGGCCGTGGTGCCGGACACCCGCTACTACTACCGGGTGCGCACCACCTACCTGGGCGCGGCCTCGCCGTGGTCCACGGTGGCTCAGGTATCCACACCGCCCCGGCCCGGCGTACCGGAGTCGGTGACGGTCACCACCGCCACGTCCGCACCGGAGACGGCGACGGTCATCCTCGGCTGGGCGGCGAGCGTACCCGCCGGGTCCGGCGCCGGATTCACCGTGCAGCGGGCCACGGACCCGGCGTTCACCCAAAAGGTAGCCACCTTCACCGTGAACGGACGGGGGTTCACCAACACCGGCCTGGCCCGCCACGCCACCTACCACTATCGGATCCGCGCCTTCAACGTCGTCGGGATGTCACCCTTCACCACCCCGATCGCCGTGACAACGCCCGGCTGAGCGGCCTGGTTCGCCCAGCCGAGGGTCACGTCGTCGAGTCACCGCGCCGGCAACCCGCCGGTGCGGCCAGCTCCGTTGCCTCAGGAGGTACGGAAGGTGGGGTCGGTGGTGCGCAGCTCCGCCAGTGCCGAAGCCACCCCGTGCAGCAGGTCGGTCGCCTCAGTTAGCCGGGCCGTCGAAGGTTCTTGGACGTCGGACCGCACGTTCTCGGCCACGTAGCCAGCGGCAGCACCCACTAGCCGCTCGTACGCCGCGACGCCGCTGTGCAGCTGGTCGGCGAGGGCCGCCCGGGCCTGCTCAAGCTGAGGCCGGGTCTCGGGCGGCGCGACCCGGATGGCCCGTTCAACCTCCGCGACCTGGAGGGCAAGGTCCCGCAGCGACTGGTCGGCCGCGGTGGCCTCGGCGACCGCGGGCGCCGCCAACCCGGTCAGCCGGTCCCGCAGGCCGGCGAAGGTCGCCCCGGCCCGATCCAGCCGGCCCCACGGCTCGACGGCACTGGTACCGCGCAGCGCGACCCGGGCCCGCACCCGGTGGGCCTCGGCGAGCAGGCCGGAGCCGGCCGGAAGGCGCTGCACCGCCGCGACCAGCCGGGCCCGCGAATGGGCCGCCGCCGCGGCTCGGTCCAGCGCCGGCGGCGCCGGCTGGGCGGCGAGCGCCCGCAGGTCGGCCCAGCGCCAGGCCGCGAGCACTATCGCCCCGCCGGCGCCGGCGGCCCAGGCCGCGTCGGGCAACCCCAGACCGGCGTACGGCGTCAGCACCGCCGCCGCGCCGCCGAGCCCACCGGCGATGACACTCCATCGGCGGGCAGACCGCCGCCGACGGCGCAGCCGCCGGAAGTACCGCGTCCGTTCGTCTGCCACGTCCCCTCCCCAACCCGGCTCAGCCGGCGGCGCTGCTGTCCCCGGTGCCGCGTTCGCGGCCCAGAGTGGAGCGAATCTCGTCTAGCCGGGCCGCCGCGGCCGGGTCGGCGACCGGAGCACCCTGCTGCTCGGGGCGGGGAACGGCGGGCCGCTCGACCGCGCCGCGTAGCTGCTCCCCGGCCATGCCGGCACGGATCTGATCGAGTCGGGCGGAACCGGCCGCGTCGACGGCGGCCTGCTGGATGTCGAGCATCTGCCCCTCGACCGAGTTGCCGGCGAGCTCGGCGCGGCCCATCGCGTTGGCGTAGCGCCGCTCGATGCGCTCACGCACTTCGTCCAAGGTGGGGGTGGTACCCGGGGCGGTGATCGCGGACATCGACTCCAGCGACGCGGCGACCTTCTCCTGCATCTTGGCCTGCTCGAGCTGGCTGAGCAGCTTCGCCCGCTCGGCGAGCTTCTGCTGGAGAATCATCGCGTTGTTCTCGACCGCCTTACGCGCCTGCGCCGCCGCGCCGAGTGCCTGGTCGTGCAGGGTCTTGAGGTCTTCGGCGGCCTGCTCCGCGGTGACCAGCTGGGTGGCGAGCGCCTGGGCGGACTGCTCGTAGCGGGTGGCTTCGGCGACGCTGCCCCGAGCGCGGGCCTGGTCGGCCAGGACCAGGGCTTGGCGGGCGTTGCCCTGCAACCGCTCAACCTCGGACATCTGCCGGGACAGCTTCATCTCCAGCTGCCGCTGGTTACCGATCACCGCGGCGGCCTGCTGGACGAGCAACTGGTGCTGCCGCTGAGATTCCTCGATCGCCTGCTGGACCTGCACCTTCGGATCGGCACGCTCGTCGAGTCTGGTGCCGAAGAGCGCCATCAGATATTTCCAACCCTTGACGAACGGGTTCGCCATCTCCGCGGTATCCCCTCACTAGCGTCGCGGCCGACCGCGACCTGGCCGGCCACGACGGCGGTGGCTCCATCGTCGCAGGCGGATGCCAGTTTGGGCAGCCGCCGACAACGCAGCGGGGCCACGATCAACCTTACGCGCGCTCAGGCGGCGCAGACCACATCCCGGTCCGTTGTGCGAACCCGGGTGTGCAGGGTCGCCTTGAGCGGCGAATCCTGGCGGACCTGCACCGACACAGTGCCGTCCGCGGAGACCTGGCGGACCGCCCGACCGGCGGTCTTGCCGCGGCTGGCGGCCGGGACCGGGGCGGGCTGCTGCCCGGTCGGCTCCTCCTGAACCGGCACCAGCACTCCCGACATCTGCTCGGCGAGCGCCACCGTGTCGCTCACCTCACGCAACAGCTCCGAGAGGCGGGCGCCAAGCGCGTCGCAGATGGCGGCCAGCAGCTCGCTCGACGGCTCCTTGTGCCCCCGCTCGATCTCGGAGAGGTAGCCGAGACTGACATTGGCGGCAGAGGAAACCTCGCGCAGGGTGCGGTGCTGCCCCTGCCGGCGTGTCCGTAGCGCGTCACCAATTAGCCGGCGTAGCAGGACCATCGCACCTCCCCTGGAGGAACACTCCGTGCCTCGACGACCCGGGGAATCCGGGCCCCGACCACCGGAACCTTCCCGCAACCGTACCCGGTGTTGGCTTGGCCGACATACCGCCCCGCCTGCCACATCAAGCTGCGGGCCGGCGAGCCCACCGAACGGCAACGCTGTCGACAAAGAGTGCCGACCGTATCACGGTCGGTGTCACTATGCACCACCGCCGGCGGCATCGTGGGACACCCCGGCCACCTGCTCGGCCAGCAGTCGAAACGCCTGCACCACGGTGGCGGACCGGATGAGATCACGGCCCCCGCCCAACTCCAGTCGCCGGACTACGCTGCCGCTCGGACCGGCCACCGCCACGTAGACCAGGCCGACCGGCTTACCGGCCTGCGGCTCCGGTCCGGCCACCCCAGTGGTGGCCAGGGCCCAGTCGGCGGCGCACCGTCGCCGGCCTCCCAGCGCGAGCGCCACGGCCACCTCCGGGTCGACCGGACCGCGCTTCGCAAGCAGCTCCGCCGGCACTCCAGCCAGCTGGGACTTCAATTCAGTCGCGTAGACCACCAGCCCGCCGCGATAGACGCGGCTCACCCCGGCGACCTCCACGATCGTGGCCGCGAGCAGGCCACCGGTCAGCGACTCGACGGTGGCGAGCGTCTCCCGCCGCTCCGCCAGGTCATGCACGATGCTGGCGGCCGGGCCCTCGGCGGGCCGCTCGCCGTCCGCTCCCAGCCCCATGCTGGCTCCCCCTTCGCCGGACCTGGTCAGCCCGCTTCTCGCCGCCGCAGGCGCAGCGCCTGCACCACGTAGTCGAGGCCACTAACCACCGTAACCGCCACCGCGGCACCCATGACCCATGGTCCGACCAGGTCCAGCGGCGCCGGCATGGGCCAGAGGTACCAGACGATTGCCAGGGTCTGCAGGGCCGTCTTAATCTTCCCGCCCCGACTGGCGGCGATGACGCCGTGCCGGATCACCCAGAACCGCAGCGCGGTGATGCCCAGCTCCCGCAGGAGGATTATTCCCGTCACCCACCAGGGAAGCTGGTCGTAGAAGGAGAGCAGCAGCAGCGCGACGCCGGTGAGCGCCTTGTCGGCGATCGGATCGGCCACCTTGCCCACCGAGGTGACCAGCCCGAACCGGCGAGCGATCCACCCGTCCACCAAGTCGGTGAAGGCAGCCCCGACGAAGATCAGGCAGGCCACGATCCGCCAGCCGACATGCGTCATCTCGGAGACGACCACCGAGGCAGCGAAGACCGGCACCAGCACCAGCCGCAGTAGCGTCAACGCGTTGGCGGCGTTGAGCACCGGCACCCGGGGAGCCGCCGGGGCTGGCTCCGCCGCTCCGGTCATCGCCGCGTCCCGCCGCCGGCCTGGCCCCACATCGGGTGCGCCGGCCGAGTCCCCCGGACCCACCGTCACCGTGCCACGCCAGGAGCCGCCGAGATCATGGCATCCGGTACGGCGACCAGGTCCACGCCCTCCGTGGCGGTGACCGTGCACTGAACCAGGTCACCGGGGCGCAGGGCGGCCAGGTCCACCCCGCCTTCGGCGGGCGCGACCAGGGTGGTCGAGCCGTCCACCTCGGGAGCCTGGTGTGCGGCCCGGCCTTCCACCACACCGCCGTCGACCGAGTCCACCAACACCTGCACCGTCGAGCCGAGCCGCTGCTCGGCCCGCTGCGCGCAGAGCTCGTCGGCGAGTCCGCTGAGCCGGTCGTAGCGGCGCTTGACGGTGGCGGCGGTGACCTTGCCGGGCAGACCGGCGGCCTCGGTGCCATCCTCGTCGCTGTAGTCGAACACCCCGATCGCGTCCAGCCGCGCCTCCTCCAGGAAGCGGACCAGCTCCGCGACGTCGGCCCGGGTCTCGCCGGGGAACCCGACGATGAAGTTGCTCCGCGCGCCGGCCTCCGGAGCCAGCGCCCGAATGCTGCTCAGCAGCTCCAGGAACCGATCGGTGGAGCCGAACCGACGCATTCGCCGCAACACGGGCTCGCTGGAGTGCTGGAACGACAGGTCGAAGTACGGGGCGACGCCCGGCGTGGTGGCGATCGCCTCGACCAGACCGGGCCGGGTCTCCGCCGGTTGGAGGTAGCTCGCCCGCACCCGAACGATGCCGTCCACCGCGGCGAGCTGGGGCAGCAACTTCTCCAGTGCCCGCGGGTCGCCCAGGTCCTTGCCGTAGGAGCTGGAGTTCTCACTGACCAGCACGAGCTCCCGCACACCCGTACTGGCCAGCCACTCCGCCTCGGCGAGCAGCGCCTCCGGCGGACGGGAGACGAACGCACCGCGGAAGGTGGGGATGGCGCAGAAGGCGCACCGTCGGTCGCAGCCGCTGGCCAGCTTGAGTGACGCGACCGGTCCGGTGTCGAGCCGGCGCCGCAGCACCGGGCGCAGATGCGCCGGCGTACGCTCGTCGACCTCGATCGGAGCGGAACGCACACCGGGCTGCGCCACAGCGGCCGGGGTGCCGTGGCCCGGTAACGACACCGCCGCCTCCGCCCGCCGTACCGGGGTGAGCGGTAGGAGCTCCCGCCGATCCCGCGGGGTGTGCGCGGCAACCGCGGTCCCGGCGAGCACCGCTCCGAGTCGATCGGAGATGTCCGGATAGTCGTCGAAGCTCAGCACCGCCTGCGCTTCGGGCAGGCTCTCCGCGAGCTCCCGCCCGTACCGCTCGGCCATGCACCCCGCCGCCACCACCTTCGCGCCGGTTTCGGCGGCGGCCAGTAGCGTCTGGATCGAATCCTGCTTGGCCTTCTCGACGAAGCCGCAGGTGTTCACGACCACCACGTCGGCGCCTTCACCGTCGGTGGTCACCTGCCAGCCCTCGGAGTGCAGCCGGGCAGCCAGTTCCTCGGAGTCGACCTCGTTGCGGGCACAGCCCAGGGTCAGCAGGGCGACGCGGCGGCCGTCGGCGGGTGCGGGAGGGGTGGCAGACACCATCCGAGGGTACCGGGCGCGGTTTGGCCTCCCGGCAACCGCCAGCGGCAGGCCTCGAACGGGCTCCCGCCGGAGCTGGCCCGCCGGAGCCGCAGCGGCAGGTCAGCCAACCCGCCGGGCCGCGGCGGCAGGTGCGCTGCGGTCCGCCGGGCCGCAGCGGCAGGTCAGACCGTCGCGGCGATCCGGACCATGCGATCGAGCAGGAAGATCTCGGTCCCGCCAAGGCCGGTGGAGCAGAAGGCGGAGATCTGGTCCACGCTGGTCCGGCCGGGCACCGCCGCCGCCAGGACCGCACCCAGGTCGCGCAGCCGTCCGACGTACGGCGGTAGGGCGGCGAGCATCGGCGGGGCGTACCCCGCGGCCTGGGCCGGCGAGTCGGTGACCAGCACCTCGGCCCGATCCAGCAGATCTGGGCCGAACTCGTGCCGGTCGACCTGCTTGAAGCCCACCGCGTTCACGTGGGCGCCGGGCGCGAGGTCCGCGGCGTCCACGACCGGGGTGGTGCTGGTGGTGGCGATCACCACGATGTCCCGGCCGGCGACGGCCGCCGCCGCGGAGTCAACTGCTCGCGCCGGTACGCCCAGTTCGGCGCGGACCCGGTCGACGAATGCGGTACGCCGCGCCGCTGAGCGGCTGTACACGCGCACCTCTCGTAAGGGCCGTACCGCCGCGGCGGCCCAGACCTGCGTCCACGCCTGCCGGCCCGAGCCGACCACCCCGAGGGTGACCGCGTCCGGGCGGGCCAGCGCGTCGATGGCGACCCCGCCCAACCCACCGGTACGGCGGGAGCTCAGCTCCGCCCCGACCGCGACCGCCCGGACGCCACCGGTACGAGCGTCGTGTAGCACCACCATCTGCTCGCTTCCCGGGAGCCTGAAGGTGTCGTACGAGCAGAAGCCGTACCACTGACCGACCAGGTGCCCGGCGGTCAGCACCATCCGGCCCCCGTCCAGCGGCGCGGTGGCTCGGGGCGGGGCGACCAGTCGACCGTCGTGAGCGGCGCGCAGCGCGTCCCGCATCGCGGCGACGGTCGTCGGAGCATCGAGCCCGGCAGCGACCTCAGAGTCGGTGAGAAGCAGCGGCATGGACCGATCCTGCAAGATAGAGTCAGGTTTAGCTCTACTGAGAGTGGTGAAGATCACTTTTAGCGCGCTGCTCCGGTCCGGCGGCTGCTACCGTCCGGCAATGGCCTGGATCGTGCTGGTGATCTCTGGACTCCTCGAAACCGCGTGGGCCATCGCCCTCGACCGCAGCGCCGGCTTCAGCCGGCTCGTCCCCACGATCGTCTTCGCCATCACGGCCGCCCTGAGCATGATCGGCCTCGCCTACGCGCTCCGCGAGATCCCGGTCGGCACCGGCTACGCGGTCTGGGTCGGCATCGGCGCGGTCGGGACCGCCGTGGTGGGAATGGTGGCGCTCAACGAGTCAACCAGCCTGCCCCGGATCCTCTGCCTCCTGCTGGTGATCGCCGGAGTGGTGGGCCTGAAGATCTACCACTAACGGCCGAACCGGGGGCCAGACCGGCCCCGCTGGGCACGACGGCGGCCGCGGTCAGTCGTCGCCGCCGCGCAGGCCGACCAGAACATCCGTCAGCTCGTCCGGCTTCACCAGCACATCCCGGGCCTTGGAGCCCTCGGACGGGCCGACCACGCCGCGGGTCTCCATCAGATCCATCAGCCGACCCGCCTTCGCGAAACCGACCCGCAGCTTGCGCTGCAGCATCGAGGTGGAGCCGAACTGTGAGGTCACCACCAGCTCCACCGCCTGCACCAGCAGGTCGAGATCATCGCCGATGTCCTCGTCGATCTTCTTCTTGCCCTCCTGGGCCACGGTGAGCACATCCGAGCGGAACTCCGGCTCCCGCTGCTCCTTACAGAACCGGACCACATCGGCGATCTCCCGCTCGGTCACCCACGCGCCCTGGATTCGAAGTGGCTTGGCCGCACCCATCGGCAGGAAGAGACCATCACCGCGACCGAGCAGCTTCTCCGCGCCCGGCTGATCCAGGATCACCCGCGAATCCGCCAGCGACGAGGTGGCGAAGGCGAGCCGGGACGGCACATTGGCCTTGATCAGACCGGTCACCACGTCCACCGACGGACGTTGGGTGGCGAGCACCAGATGGATACCGGCGGCCCGGGCGAGCTGGGTGATCCGGACGATGGAGTCCTCCACGTCACGCGGGGCGACCATCATCAGGTCGGCCAACTCGTCCACAATCACCAGCAGGTACGGGTACGGCCGCAGTTCCCGCTCGCTGCCGGGCGGGGCCGTGATCTCACCATTGCGAACCTTGCGGTTGAAGTCGTCGATATGCCGCACCCCGTTGGCGGCCAGATCGTCGTAGCGCATATCCATCTCGCGCACGACCCACTCCAGCGAGTCGGCCGCCTTCTTGGCGTTCGTCACGATCGGCGTGACCAGGTGCGGGATTCCCTCGTAGCCGGTCATCTCGACCCGCTTCGGGTCGATCAGCAGCAGCCGCACCTCGTCCGGGGTGGCCCGGGTCAGGAGAGAGACCAGCAGTGAGTTCAGACAGCTCGACTTTCCCGCGCCGGTGGCCCCCGCGATGAGAATGTGCGGCGTCTTCGCGAGGTTGGCCACCACGTAGCCGCCCTCGATGTCCTTACCGAGCGCGACCACCATCGGGTGATGATCGCTGGTGGCTGCCCGGGAGCGCAGCACGTCGCCGATGGCGACATTCTCCGGATCGGTGTTCGGGATCTCCACACCGATCGCGCTCTTGCCCGGGATCGGGCTGAGGATGCGCACGTCCGGTGACTTCACCGCGTACGCGATATTGCGGGAAAGCTGAGTGATCCGCTCCACCTTGACCCCGGGGCCCAGCTCGACCTCGTACCGGGTAACCGTCGGACCCCGGGTGAAGCCGGTGACCGCGGCATCCACGTCGAACTGCTCGAACACCCCGGTCAACGCGGCGATCACCTCGTCATTGGCCCGGCTGCGCTTCTTCGGGGCGGCACCGCTGCCCAGCAGGGTCGCCGGGGGCAGCGCGTAGTCGCCCGCCAGCCCGGTCAACGCAAGCTGCTCGGCGCGAGTGGGCAGCGGCGAATGCTCCGGCGGCTCCGCCGGCTTCCGACTCGCCGGCACCTTCGTCGACGACTTGCGGGGCAGCACCAGAGTCTCCTGCAGGTCCGCGCCCGCCAGATCATCGGCGAAGTCATCCGGGTCCGGCGGCGGTGGCGGCGTCCGCTTCGCCGCACGTTTGCGAACCGGCTTGCCGGTCTCCGCCGCGGCCTCCTCGGCGACCCCCGCGTCGGCCGACGTGCCGACCACCGTGCCGGCCAACAGACCCAGCCGCTCCGGAACCTTGTTGATCGGAGTCGCGGTGACCACCAGCAGCCCGAAGACCAAGAGCAACAGCAGCAGCGGCACGGCCACCCAGGCCGTCACCGCCCGCTCCAGCAGGCTCCCCACCCCCGCGCCGATCAGGCCGCCCGCGAAGTCCCGCTGCACCTGCGAGGTCGGCTCCTGCCCGATGTGCAGCAACGCGGCCGTAGCGACCAGCATGGACCCCCAGCCGACCGGGCCCCGCCCCCGATGCTCCGAAACGGTCGGCTCCCGCATCAGCCGCCAGGCACCGATCATCAGCAGCACCGGCACCACGACGGCAATCGCACCGAGAAACAGCCGTACGGTGTCGGCCAGCCGCTCCCCCACCGGTCCGGCCTTTTCGAACCAGATGCTGGCCGCGCTGAGCAGCGCGAGGCCGAGCATCAGCAGCCCGGCGCCGTCGCGGCGATGCTCAGGGTCGAGGCCGCGGGCCGCGGCGGCCTGCCGGCCGGCGGCGCGAACCGACCAGCCCACCCCGTGCGCTAGGCCCATCCACAGTGCCCCGAGCGCCCGGCCCACCGAGCCGGCCGGGTTGGTGCGGGCCGGTGGACGACGCTTGGGGGCAGCGCGGGGCTTCTTCGCCGGCTGCCGGGCACGGTTGTTCGCGCTGCCACGCGGCGACGCGCCGCGCCGCCGGCTCGCCTGAGAGGTACGGCCCGCCATAGCATCAACCTAGCGGCGGTACCCGGCGGATCGCCGCTATTCCAGGTCGTGTCCGCGCGTCGGCACGCGAATCCGCCGCCGGTCGTGATATTCGCCTCAGAAGGGATGCCGCATGGCGTCGCCGACCGGGGACATTCCGGACCGCCTCCTGGGCGGCTACCCGGGCGCCCTGAGCCCACTCACCGATGAGCTGATCGCCACCGTACTCACCCGACGGGGATACACGGTGGAGACCGACCCGGCCGGGGAACTGGTCGGCCGGTGGGCCGACAGCCTCATCTGGTTCCTGCGGCCCGGGACCGCCGGGGAGCTACTGCAGGTACGCACCGTCGTGGCACCCACGTTCGCGATCGAGTACGTTCCCGCACTGCACGCCTTCTGCAACGCCTGGAACCACGACCGGCTCTGGCCCAAGGCGTTCGTACACGTCGAAGACGACGGTCAGGCGCGAATCTGCGGGGAAGTCATCACCGACCTCGAGCGCGGGGTGACCCCACACCAACTCGACCGGCTCCTCGACCGCGGCATCACCACCGGCTGCCAGCTCGCCACCGAGGTGGCCCGGCTGCCCGGCGGGGTGCGGTCGTGATCGGGCAACCCGGCGGTCGTGGGCTGGAAGAGTTCGGCTGGCCGGGGTGGCCACCCCGGCGCCAACGACCCGGGCGGGACGGCCGCCCCCTCGCCGAGGAGTTGGCCGACGCCCGGGACTCCCCCGACGGCGAGGCCCGCAGCGCCGAGCTGGAACGGATCGCCGCGCGCGCCGACGCCGCCGGCGACGACCAGTCTGCGCTGGACGCCCGGCTCGCGCTGATCGAGACCTACCTACTCGACGAAGGTCGGTGGCGCCTGGTCGAACCGGTCCGCCGCTGCCTCGCCGCCGTGGACCGGCGGCCCGACCTGCTGCCACCCGACGGCCACGAAACCCTGGCCCGCTACCGGCGGTACGCGGTCGAAGCCCTGCTCGGTAGCCCGCGTGGGGGCCTGGACCAGGCCCGGGCCCTCCTCGACGACCTCGGCACCGCCGACACCGCGACCGCCGCCGAACTCTACTGCCGGATCGCCGACCACCTCGGCGACGAGCCGACCGCCCGATCCTGGTACGACCGCTGGGTAGCGACGCCCGCCACCCCGGCCGACGGCTGCCTCAGCTGCGCCGCCGTCCGACGGGCAGAGCTGCTCGCCGGGTGGGAGGAGTGGTCCGCCGCGCTGGACGTCCTGGCCGGCGTGGACCCGGACGACTGCACCGGAGCACCCGAGCGGGGGCTCGCCGCGGGGATGCTGCCGTGGCTCCGGGTCGGCGCGACCGAGGCGGCCGCGGCGGCGCACGTGCGCGCCTACCAGCGGCACCGACGCGAACGGGCCGGCTTCGCGTACCTCGCGGCGCACCTGCGCTTCTGCGCGCTCAGCGGGAACCCGGTCCGCGGGCTGGCCCTGCTCACCGAGCAGCTACCCCGGCTGGATCGGGCTCCCGACGAGCTGTCCGCGATGGAGTTCGCCGCCGCCGGGGCGCTGGTGTGCGGGGTCGCGGTCGCCGCCGACCTCGGCGAGCAGCGGATACGCCGCCCCGCGTACGGGCAACGACCCCCGGCCGACCTGGACATCGCCGCCCTCGGGGCGACGCTGACCGACCTGGCCACCGGGCTCGCCGGCAGCTTCGACGCGCGCAACGGCACCGGGCACCAGTCCGGACGGATCGCGTCCTGGCTGGACGTGCGGGGCGCCACCGAACGAGCCCTGGCTCACCCGGTAGCGCTGCCGTTCGAGAGCCCAGACGACGACGCACCCGACCGCGAACCGGACGACCAACCGGACGACCAGCCCGCCCCGCTCAGCCTGGCAGCGATCACCAACGCCCTGGACCGGCGCGGCGACCAGTACATCCTGGACGCCACGGACACCGTTGTGGGGCGCTGGGGCGAGGCGCTGATCCAGGTACGGCGGACCGGCGAGCGCGGCGAGGTCCTGCACGTACGCGCCGTGGCCAGCCGCCGGTTGCCGGCCGACCGACGTGCCGAGGCGTACGCGTTCTGCAACGCCTGGAACCAGGACCGGCTCCTACCGACGGCGTACGTGCACGACTCCGGCGCGGAGCTGGTGCTGGCCGGTGATGTCAGCACCGACCTGTCCCACGGGGTCGCGCCCACCCAGCTGGACGTGCTGCTGGCCGCCGCGGTACGCACCGGCTCGGCGTACGCCGACGCGGTCGCGGAGCTGCCCTAGACCCGGGCCGGCTCCCCGACCTCGCCCCGCCTCGGCTCAGACCTCCACCACGTTCGGCACGATCATGGGCCGACGGCGGTAGGCGTCGTTGACCCACCGCCCCACGGTGCGTCGCACAATCTGCTGCAGCTGGTGCGGGTCGGTGATCCCATCGGAGGCGGCCCGGTTGAGCGCCTCGGTGATCAACGGCACCACCGGGCTGAACGCCTCCGGGTCCTCGGAGAAACCCTTGGCGGAGACGGTCGGCCCACCAACCACCTTCCCGGTGACCGAGTCGACCACCACGGTGGCCGCGATGAACCCACCGTCGCCGAGGATCCGTCGCTCGGTGAGCAGCGACTCCGACACGTCACCGACGGCGAGACCGTCCACGTAGACGTACCGGCTCTTGACCTGCCCGACCAGGCTGGCTCGCCCCTCGACCAGGTCGACCACGTCGCCGTCCTCACAGAGCACCACCCGATCGGCGGCGACGCCGGACTCGATGCCCAGCCGGGCGTGGGCGCGCAGGTGTCGCCACTCCCCGTGGACCGGCATCAGGTTGCTCGGCCGAACGATGTTGAGCAGGTAAAGCAGCTCGCCGGCAGGGGCGTGCCCGGAGACGTGCACCTTGGCCACGTCCTTGTGCACGACGACGGCACCCGCCCGGGCGAGCCGGTTGATTACCCGGTAGACCGAGGTCTCGTTGCCGGGCACCAGCGAGGAGGCGAGCACCACGGTGTCGCCGGGGGCGATGGTGATGTGCCGGTGATCACCGCTGGCCATCCGGCCCAGCGCGCTCATCGGCTCACCCTGGCTGCCGGTCGACATCAGCACGATCTGGTCGGGCGGCATGCTGGTGGCCTCGTCGAGCCCGACAACCAGCCCAGGTGGGATGTTCAGCAGCCCGAGGTCGCGGGCGATGCCCATGTTGCGCACCATCGACCGGCCGATCAGGGCCACCTTGCGACCATGCTCCACCGCGGAGTCGAAGACCTGCTGAACCCGGTGCACGTGGGAGGCGAACGACGCAACGATGATCCGGCCCCGAGCCTTGGCGAAGATCGAGTCGAGCACCGGGCCGATCTCCCGCTCCGGCGTGACGAAGCCGGGAATCTCGGCGTTGGTGGAGTCGGACAGGAGCAGGTCCACCCCTTCGGCGCCGAGCCGCGCGAAGCCGGCCAGGTCGGTGATCCGACCGTCCAGCGGGAGCTGGTCCATCTTGAAGTCACCGGTGTGCAGCACCAGACCGGCCGGGGTGCGGATGGCCACGGCGAGCGCGTCCGGGATCGAGTGGTTGACCGCGAAGAACTCACACTCGAAGGGGCCCAGCTGCTCCCGACCGCCCTCCCGCACCGTCAGCGTGTACGGCTGGATCCGCCGCTCGGCGAGCTTCGCCTCAACCAGGGCGAGGGTGAACTCCGAGCCGACCAGCGGGATGTCCGGCTTGTGAGCGAGCAGGTACGGCACCGCGCCGATGTGGTCCTCGTGACCGTGCGTGAGCACGATGGCCTGCACGTCGTCGAGACGATCCAGGATCGGGGCGAAGTCGGGCAGGATCAGGTCCACGCCCGGCTGCTCCACGTCCGGGAAGAGCACGCCGCAGTCGACGACCAGCAGCTTCCCGTTGTACTCGAAGACGGTCATGTTCCGACCGATGGCGCCGAGCCCGCCCAGCGGAATGATCCGCAGCCCGCCCTCGGGCAGCGGCGGCGGCAGTTCTGTCTCGATTCGCGCCTCGGTCACGCGTTCACCTCATTCTGCGACGCCGTCACCCGGCGTCCGTCGTGTCGTTCGTTCATTCAGGGAGGTCCAGGCCCGCCGCCGCACAGTCGGCGCGGAGCTGGGCAAGCTGGTCGGCGGTGGCGTCCACCAGCGGGGAACGGACCGGACCGGCGGGCAGTCCCTTCGCCGCCAGGCCGGCCTTCACCATGATCACGCCCTGAGTCCGGAAGATACCCGTGTACAGCGGCAGCAGCCGCCGGTGCAGGGCGAGCGCCGTGGCGTTGTCTCCCGCCTCGAACGCCCGGATCATCTCCTGGGTCCGCGCCCCGGTGAAGTGGGTCGACGTGCCCACCACCCCGACCGACCCCACCGCCAGCGCAGGCAGGATGAGCGGGTCCTCACCGCAGTAGAAAGCCAGGCCGGTCCGGCTGGTCACCCAGCTGGTGGCGGTCAGGTCGGTCTTGGCGTCCTTCACCGCGACGATCCGGCCGTGCTCGGCGAGGCGGACGAGCGTCTCGGTCTCGATCGCCACCCCGGCGCGGTGCGGAATGTCGTAGAGCATCACCGGCAGCTCAGTGGCGTCGGCCACCGCGGTGAAGTGTCGCACCAGGCCCGCCTGCGGCGGCTTGCTGTAGTACGGCGTCACCACCAGCAGGCCATGTGCTCCGGCCTTCTCCGCGGCAGCGGCCAGCTCGATGGTGTGCCGGGTGTCGTTGGTCCCGACCCCGGCCACCACCTTGGCTCGATCGCCCACGGCCGCGACCACCGTCTGGATCAGGCGTTCCTTCTCCGCGTCGGTCGTGGTCGGCGACTCACCGGTGGTGCCGTTGACCACCAGCGCGTCGTTGCCCTGCTCGTCGACCAGGTAGTTCGCCAACCGGGTCGCACCGTCCAGATCGAGCGCACCGTCGGCGGTAAAGGGTGTCACCATGGCCGTGAGCACCCGCCCGAACGGCCGGGAGGCCGTCCGGGGGGGAGTGTCGGGGAGGTCACTCGTCATGCGTCCAACCTAGCGGACGACCTCCGAGCCCCCGACGGGGAAGGGCTCAGGACACCTCCGCGTGCGGGCTGGCCGCCACCTCGGTGCCGTCGGGCAGGGAGGAGATCACGAAGTCGTTGAAGACGCTCGGAGCCACCCCCTGCAACTGGCGAAGGCACTCCACCGCCAGCTCGCGGATCTCCACGTCGGCGTGCTCGGTCGCCCGCATACCGATGAAGTGCCGCCACGCCCGGTAGTTGCCGGTGACCACGATGCGGGTCTCGGTGGCGTTCGGCAGCACCGCCCGCGCCGCCTGCCGCGCACGCTTACGCCGCAGGGTGGCGTTGGGCTCGTCGGTGAAGCGCTGCTCCAGGCCCTCCAGCAATTCGGTGTACGCCCGTACGCTCGCCTCGGCGGCCTCCACGAACCGCTTGTGCAGCTCCGGGTCGTCGGCGATCACGGCCGGCTCCACCATCGCGGCGTCCCGCTCCGGCACGTACCGCTGGGACAGCTGCGAATACGAGAAGTGCCGGTGCCGGATCAACTCGTGGGTGAGCGACCGCGACACCCCGGTGAAGTAGAAGCTCACCGAGCCGTGCTCCAACACGCTCAGGTGGCCCACCTCGAGAATGTGGGCGAGGTAGCCGGCGTTGGTCGCCGTCGCCGGGTTTGGCTTCTTCCAACTCTGGTAGCAGGCCCGGCCAGCGAACTCCGCGAGCGCCTGCCCCCCGTCGGCGTCAGTCGACCACCCAACGTCGTCTGGGGCCGCGAATTGGGTCCACGCAATGAGCTTGACCTGGGGCTGCACCATGTCCGGCATTCCTGCGACTGTAGTGGCGCGACCGGCGCCGACGGAAATCGGACCCCGCAGTCGACGAAGATCAGACTCTGGCCGCCACACTCCCCGGGGCGGGCACAAGCGCGACGGGAGTACAGGCGCGACGGGAAGAGGCGGTGGGCGTGTGGTGAGCGCCACCCTTAGTCGACCGCCGCCCCTTGTCGACCGCAGCGCAAAGCCCGGTCGGACAAGGTCGTCCGGGAGTCGCCGCCACGGAGCCGACGCAGGCGAACGCGGTTTGCTGGCAGCAAAGGCAGGCAGCGGCAGCAGCGCGAAGGCGAGGAAGAGTCAGACGTAGAGCGCGGTGAATGGCGCCCAGGGCAGGTTACGCACCACTGAGAAAGCCAACCAGGCGGCCAGGAAAACCCCGATCAGCTTGTTGCTGATCCGCAGCTCGGGTAACCGCCACCCGAAGGCCTGCCGGCCCGCCCACGCCACGAACAGGTACGCCAGGAAGGGGAGCACGAAGACGAGGAGAAAATGGTGCCGGGCAGCGGCCGGCAGGTCGGCGTGCAGTAGGTACCACAGGGCCCGGGTACCGCCACAGCCCGGACAGTCGAGCCCGGTCGTCAGCTTGAGCATGCAGGTGGGGGCCGCATCCGGCGCGGACCGGGTCGGGTCGATCAGCAGCGTGTAGCTGATGCCGGCGCCGACACAGCCCAAGGCGGCCAGCGGCGCCGCCCACCGAGGCGAGCGCTCGTGGAGGCGGAGTACGAATCGGGTCAGTCGGTCCGGCTGCGGAGCCGGGTAGACCGGTACCGCCCCCACCGGCCAGCCATCAGGCGCCGGGGCAGCAGCCGCTGATCGCTGGCCAGCAACATCCGACGTCCAGACAGCACCGTCAGCTGGCCCGGCAACGCTGTCCGAGGGCCGCACAGCACCGTCAGCGGGCCCGGCAGCACCCTCCGAGGGCCGCACAGCATCGTCGGAAAGGGGCGGGGCATCAGTCGCCGCGGCGGCCCGGCTCTGCGGCCCGTCAACGCTCGTCACGTCGATCACGGTACACCCGCCACGCTTCTGAGGGCGGCGGCCAGCGGTACCGCCAGGTCACCTGCCATCGGTGGCGCCACGGCGTCCAGGCCCAGCCAGCCGGCCAGCCGGTACAACTCGGCGGCGAGCGCGAGCGCCGTCTCACCCGCATCGACGCCGGGCTCCTGCCAGGCTGCCGGCACGAGAAGCACACCGCTCTTCCGGTCGGCCTTCAGGTCGACCCGGGCGGTGAACCGCTCCCCCTGAAGAAACGGCAACACGTAGTAGCCGTGCACCCGCTTCGGCGCCGGGACGTAGATCTCGATGCGGTAGCTGAAGTCGAACAACCGCTGCGTGCGGCCCCGTTCCCAGACCAGCGGGTCGAAGGGGCTGACCAGCCGGTTGCCCCGCACCCAACGGGGCAACCGGGCCTCGGCGTGCAGCCAGACCGGCTGCCGCCAGCCCGACACGGTCACCGGGATCAGCTCACCCGCCTCCGCCAGCTCGGCGATCGCCGCCCGAGCCTGCACCAGTGGCAACCGGAAGTAGTCCCGCAGCTCCGGCTCCGCTGCCACGCCGAGGGAGCGGGCGGCCACAGCCACCAGCGTCCGGTACGCCTCGGCGTCGCTCGGGGTGGGCGTCGCGAGCACAGCCGCCGGCAGCACCTGCTCCGGCAGGGCATAACGGCGGGCGAAGGACGTCGTACGCTCGGCGGCCGTCACCTCGCCGGACCAGAACAAGTACTCCAGCGCCTGCTTCGCCGCGGACCAGTTCCAGCCCCAGTTGCCGGTCACCCGGTCAGCGTCGTGCTCAATCTCCGCGGCGGTGATCGGTCCACGGGCCGCTACCTCGTCCCGGACCCACGCCACCAGATCGGGCTGCTCCTCGGCGATCCGGCGCATGCCACCCCAAGCCTGGCTACGGGCGCGCGCCATCCGCCAGCGCAGCGCCGGCTGCAACGCGACCGGCACCAGCGACGCCTCGTGCCCCCAATACTCGAAGAGCTCCCGGGGTCGGCGGTACGCAGCGGTGTCGAGCAGCGCCGTCGGGTAGGGGCCGAGGCGGCTGTAGAGCGGCATATAGTGCGCCCGCTGGAGCACGTTGACCGAGTCCAGCTGAATCAGGCCAACCCGGTCCAGCACGCGACGCAGGTGCCGGCGCGTGGGAACACCGGTCGGCGACGGGTCGGTGAAGCCCTGGGCTGCCAGGGTGATCCGTCGGGCTTGGGCGAGCGAGAGCGATTCCGGCGCGGTCATCACGGGGACACTAGGTCACCGGTACGACACCGGTACGGGATTGATCCCGCTCCTCCCGCCCGGCCGTCCCGGCCGCAGCCCGGTCCGCCGCGGTCCGGATCGGCAGAAACGCCAGCAGGGCCAGACTGATCCAGACGTACGTGTTGCTGCCGAGGAAGCCGTCAATCCCGGAGAAGTCCCGCTCCCAGGCCCACACGATCCGGCTGATCAGGAACACGTACGCGACGCTCACGGCCACCAGTAGCCAGCGACGCCGACGGCTGCCGGCGGGCGCGGTCATCGCGCTATCCAACAGCAGGAGGAGCGCCGGCAGCAGCCAGACCAGATGGTGCACCCAGGTGACCGGGCTGACCAGACACATCAGCACACCGGTCAGCGCCAGCCCGGTCGCCTCGTCACCGGCCGCCACCGCGGACCGGGCCCGCCACGCCCAGAGCACCAGTACGGCCACCACCAGCACCAACCAGGCGACGGTGCTCGGATCCTCCGGATTCAGCCGGGCCACCACCCCACGGAGGGACTGGTTGGAGACGAAGGAGAGCTCGCCCACGCGGCCGGTGTTCCACAGCGCCTCGGTCCAGAACTCCCGGGAGGCATCCGGGAAGAGGGCAGCGGCGAGCAGGGTTGCGCCGGCGGCGGTGCCCATCGCGGTTACCGCTGCCCGCCAGCGCCCGGTCACCAGCAGGTAGACGATGAAGATCCCCGGGGTCAGCTTGATCGCGGTGGCCAGTCCGATGGTGGTGCCGGCCCACCGGCTACCCGAGGGCAGTAGTCGCAGCAGGTCCACCGCCACCAGGAACAGCAACAACATGTTGACCTGGCCGAAGTTCACCGTCTCCCGCATCGGCTCATACGCCGCGACGAGGCAGAACGCTACCGCGATGGCGAACCAGCGGGTCCAGCCGGCGCGGCGCGAGATCGGGTCAAGCAGCCACCAGAACAGCACCAGGGTGACCACCACGCTCGCGGAGACGCTCAGCACGATCGCCACGTTCCAAGAGACGTACGCCATCGGCAGCATGACCAGGGCGGCGAACGGCGGGTAGGTGAAGCCGTACTGGGTGAACGGGCGCAAGAAGTCGTAGATCTCGCCACCGTCGTGCACCCAGTAGCGGATCGCGCCGTAGTAGACCCCGAGGTCAAAAAAGCCGTGCCGCATCGCCGCCACGGACAGGAACAGGGCCACCCCGACGGCGAGCCCGACCACACCGATCACCTGTCGGACCGTTCGCCTGGCACCCTGCGCCATCGTCGCCTCCTCCACCCTGCGTAGGCTTTCGTGCCATGGCTCTCGGCTACGTCCGCCCAGCACGTCCACAGGACGCCGGCGACATCGCACGCATCCAGCTCGCGACCTGGCGGGTCGCGTACCGCCGCATCCTGCCCCGGCAGGTGCTCGCGAACCTCGACGAGGCGTGGCTGGCCCAGCGGTGGACCGCAGCGGTGCAAGAGCCGCCCTCGGCTGCCCACCGGGTGCTGGTCGCCGTCGAACAGGCCGAGCAATCGTATCTGGTGGGCTTCGCCGCCTCCGGTCCGGCCGACGCCGAAGCCCAGGCGCCGGGCGAACCCGCCGAGGCGCTTGGCCCGGACGTCGTCGCGGTCACCGACCTGCTGGTGGAGCCGCGCTGGGGTCGGCGGGGGCACGGCAGCCGCTTGCTCGCCGCGGCGGTGGACCACTGGCGCGACGACGGGTTCACCCGCGCGGTGGCGTGGGCGTTCGACGGCGATGCGGCGACCCGGGGGTTTCTGACCGGCGCCGGGTGGGAGCCGGACGGGGCAACCCGCGCGCTCGACGTGGACGACATGCTGGTCGCCCAGGTACGACTACACGTTGCGGTCCCCGCGGAGCCGACTTCGACTCCCTGACGACCCGGCTCCCGGACACGGGGTCCGGAACACGGGGTCCGGGCTCCCGAATGCGGAGCCCGGCTCCCGGACGACCCCGGTGCGGGGCGAACGCTCAGTCGAGCAGTGTGTCCAGGCCGACCGTCAGGCCGGGCCGGCTGCGCACCTGGCGGGTAGCCAGCAGGACCCCCGGCATGAAGGAGGCCCGGTCGTAGGAGTCGTGCCGGATGGTCAGCGTCTCGCCGGTGGCGCCGAAGAGCACCTCCTGGTGGGCGACGAGGCCGGTGGCGCGGACCGAGTGCACGCGTACGCCGTCGATGTCACAGCCGCGGGCACCGGCCACCTCGTCCCGGGTGGCATCCGGCGCCGGACCTTGACCGGCGGCGGCCCGGGCCGCCGCGATCAGGCGCGCAGTGTGCGTCGCGGTGCCGCTCGGTGCGTCCAGTTTGCGCGGGTGATGCTGCTCGATGATCTCGACTGACTCGAAGTGGCGGGCAGCCCGTTCGGCAAACTGCATCATCAGCACCGCCCCGATGCCGAAGTTCGGGGCGACGACCACGCCCACCCCGGGCTTCCGGGCCAGCCAGCCGCGCATCCGCTCCAGCCGTGCCTCGGTGAAGCCCGTGGTGCCGACCACGGCGCTGATGCCCTGGTCGATACACCAGTGCAGGTTGTCCATGACCACGTCAGGGGTGGTGAAGTCGACAATCACCTCGGCTCCGGCGTCGGAGGCGTTGAACAACCAGTCGCCCTGGTCAACCATGGCCACCAACTCCATGTCGGGGGCCGCGTCCACCGCCTTGCACACCTCGATGCCCATCCGGCCACGGGCGCCCAGCACACCGACCCGGAGCGGCTCGTCCGCGCTCTTGTCCTGCTCGTCAGTCACAGCCGACAACCTATCCCAACCGGGACATCCGCATCGCCGGGTGGGGCCGCGGTAGCCCGATGTGCCCGCAGCCTGGGATTCGGGGGCTGGCGGTCCCTACCGGCCGGAGCGGTTGAGCTGCACTTCCTCGGAGGAGGGTTGACGGCACTTCGATGGTGACGATCGCCTCCGGCGCTCCGGCTGGGGCGATCGAAGGTAGCCAGGCAGAGGGTGGAGCCAGGCGGAGAGTGGAGCCAGGCGGGGGTGGTCCGGCAGGCGGTAGTCAGGCGGGGGGTGGTCCGGCAGGGGTGGTCAGGCGGGGGTGGTCGGGGTCGCTTCGGCGGTGAAGTCGGACTCGCCGAACGGACCCACCACCGCCAGCGACATCGGGCGCGTCAGCAACTCCGCGGCGAGCGTGTTGACATCGGCAACGGTGACCGCGTCCACCTCGGCCAGCAAGGTGTCGACCGGCAACAGTTCGCCGTACAGCAACTCCCCCTTGGCCAGCCGGCTCATCCGGGAACCGCTGTCCTCCAAGCCCAGCACGAACGCGCCCTTACTCATGCCCTTGCCCCGGGCCAACTCGGCTTCCGTGAGTCCGTCGGCGGCCATCCGGGCCAACTCCGCGCGGATCAACTCCAACACCTCGTTGACTCGACCCGGCGCACAGCCGGCGTAGACGGAGAACAGGCCGCTGTCGGCGTGCTGGCTGGCGTAGGAGTAGACCGAGTAGGCGAGCCCCCGCTGCTCGCGGATCTCCTGGAAGAGCCGGCTGGACATGCCGCCGCCGAGGATGTTGTTCAGCACCCCAAGGGCGAACCGGCGTTCGTCCCGCCGATCAATGCCGGTGCAGCCGAGCACGACGTGCGCCTGCTCGGTCTCCTTCGGCCCGACCAGGGTGGTCGCGGGCTGGGTGCGTGCCGCCGGGGTGGCGCTCCGGTACGGCGCGGGCGCCGCCGGGTCGGTGTCCAGTGGTGTGCCCCGCAGCGCTTGCCGGACCAGCTTGACCACACTGGAGTGGTCCAGGTTGCCCGCGGCGGCGATGACGATCCGCGGCGGGGTGTAGTGCCGTCGGTAGAAGCCCTGAATCTGCCGCCGGGTCATCGGGGTGACCGTCTGCTCCGTCCCCGAGATCAGCCGGCCGAGCGGGTGCTCGCCGTAGACGGCCCGGGCGAAGAGATCGTGCACCTCGTCGCCGGGCTCGTCGTCGTGCATGGCGATCTCCTCGAGGATCACGCCCCGCTCGACCTCCACGTCTTCCGGGGTCAGCACCGAGTCGGCGACCAGGTCGCACATCACGTCGATGGCGAGGGGTAGATCGTCGTCGAGCACCCGCGCGTAGTAGCAGGTGTATTCCTTCGTGGTGAAGGCGTTGGTCTCGCCGCCGACCGCCTCGATCTCCGACGAGATCTCCAGCGCTGTCCGCCGGTGCGTCCCCTTGAACAGCAGGTGCTCAAGGAAGTGGGCGGCCCCGGACTGGGGGCCCGTCTCGTCCCGGGAGCCAACCGAAACCCAGATGCCGAACGAGACGCTACGCATCGCCGGGATGGCCTCGGTGAGTACCCGCAGCCCGCTGGGGAGCACGGTCCGGCGGACCGTGCCGCCCAGCGGGTCGTCACTGAGCGTACGAGTTACGGCGCGGCTGGCAGCGCCGCCGGGAGCGCCCCGAAACGCGGCCACCCCCCGTCGTTCCGGTATGGACGGCACGGAGACAGTCCGGCTCACGAAGGGCTCCCGGTTCAACGAGGGGTGGATGGTGCGCTGGTCCGACGGTCAGCTACGCCGGGTACGACGGCGCGGACGCGACTCGCCGCCCTCACCGCCGTCGCCACGGTCGCCGCTGTCGCCGCGGTCCGGACCCCGGCCGCCACGCTCGCGGTCACCGCGGTCGCGCGGTCCCCGGTCGCCCCGGTCCCGACCAGCGGGCCGCTCGCCAGCGCCCTCCGCCGGAGCCTCGGCACCCTCCGGACGCACCTTGTCCAGGTAGATCTTGCCCCGCTGGTCGATGTCGGCGATCTCCACCTCGACCTTGTCACCGACGTTGAGGAAGTCCTCGACCTTCTCGACGCGCTTGCCGTCGCCCACCTTGGAGATGTGCAGCAGACCGTCGCGGCCGGGGAGCAGCGAGATGAACGCGCCGAAGGCGGCGGTCTTGACCACCGTGCCGAGGAAGCGGTCGCCCACCTTCGGCAGGGTCGGGTTCGCGATCCCGTTGATCCGCTCGACCGCGGCCTGCGCAGCGGGACCGTTGGTCGCGCCGACGTAGATGGTGCCGTCGTCCTCGATCGAGATCTCGGCGCCCGTCTCGTCCTGGATCGCGTTGATCGTCTGCCCCTTCGGGCCGATCACCATGCCGATCTTGTCCACCGGGATCTTGACGGTGGTGACTCGAGGCGCGTAGTCACTCATCGTGGCCGGTGCCTCGATCGCCGCCTGCATCACCTCCAGGATCGTCTGCCGGGCCTCGTAGGCCTGCTGGAGCGCCGCGGCGAGCACATCCGACGGAATCCCGTCGAGCTTGGTGTCGAGCTGAAGCGCGGTGACGAAGTCCCGGGTACCGGCGACCTTGAAGTCCATGTCGCCGAAGGCGTCCTCGGCACCGAGGATGTCGGTCAGCGTCACGTACCGGGTCTTGCCCTCGACCTCGTCGGAGATCAGGCCCATGGCGATGCCGGCGACCGGCGCCTTCAGCGGCACCCCGGCGGAGAGCAGGCCGAGCGTCGAGGCGCAGACCGAGCCCATCGAGGTCGAGCCGTTGGAGCCGAGCGCCTCAGAGACCTGCCGGATCGCGTACGGGAATTCCTCGCGCGAGGGCAGCACCGGGATCAGGGCCCGCTCGGCGAGGGCACCGTGGCCGATCTCCCGCCGCTTCGGCGAACCGACCCGGCCGGTCTCCCCGGTCGAGTACGGCGGGAAGTTGTAGTTGTGCATGTAACGCTTGGACTTCTCCGGAGAGAGCGTGTCCAGGGACTGCTCCATCCGGAGCATGTTCAGCGTGGTGACGCCCATGATCTGGGTCTCGCCCCGCTCGAAGATCGCCGATCCGTGCACCCGCGGCAGAACTCCGACCTCGGCGGTCAGCGGACGGATGTCCCGCGGGCCGCGGCCGTCGATGCGGACCTGCTCGCGCAGCACCCGGTTGCGGACTTCGGACTTGGTCAGCGACCGCAGCGCGGCGGAGAGCTCCTTCTCCCGGCCCTCGAAGCGCGGGCCAAGCTCCTCGAGCACCCGGGCCTTGATCCGGTCCAGGGCCTCCTCGCGGTCGGCCTTACCGGCGATCTTCAGGGCCTCGGCCACGTCCTCCCGGGCCAGCTCCGCGACCGCGTCGTACGCGTCATCGGAGTAGTCGAGGAAGACCGGGAACTCGGCGACCGGCTTGGCCGCAATCTCGGCCAGCTCGCTCTGCGCGCGGCACAGCTCCCGGATGGCCGGCTTGGCCGCCTCCAGCCCACTCGCCACGACCTCCTCGGTCGGCGCGGAGGCACCGTCGGCGACCAGCTTCGCGGTGTGCTCGGTGGCCTCCGCCTCGACCATCATGATCGCGACATCACCGTCGGGCAGGGCCCGACCGGCGACCACCATGTCGAAGGTGGCGCGCCCCAGCTCCTCGTGGGTCGGGAAGGCAACCCACGAGCCGTCGATGTGGGCCATCCGGGTCGCCCCGATCGGGCCGGAGAACGGCAGGCCGGAGAGCTTCGTCGACATCGAGGCGGCGTTGATGGCCACCACGTCGTACGGGTGGCTGGGGTCGAGCGCCAGGACGGTCTCGACGACCTGGACCTCGTTCCGCAGGCCCTTGACGAACGAGGGACGCAGCGGCCGGTCGATCAGCCGGCAGGTGAGGATCGCGTCCTCGCTGGGGCGACCCTCCCGGCGGAAGAACGAGCCGGGGATCCGGCCCGCCGCGTACATCCGCTCCTCGACGTCAACGGTCAGCGGGAAGAAGTCGAAGTGCTCCTTCGGCTGCCGGCCAACGGTGGTGGCGGAGAGGACAACCGTCTCGCCGAGCTGGGCGACGACGGAGCCGGCGGCCTGGCGGGCCAGCCGGCCGGTGGAGAAGGTGATCACACGGGTGCCGAAGGCCCCGTTGTCGATCGTGGCGGTACGGGACTGGGTACCGAGGTTGCTCTCGGTCATCTGTGGTTGCGCTCCTTCGCGTCTACGGACCGCAACGCGCAGCTGTTCAGACGGCCGGTCTTCGATCGAAGCGCCCGGGCGGATCGGCGAGGTGCCGGATGCCCGGAGGCCACTACCGGAGACCGGTGCGCTGACCGGCTCCCGGTGGTCGGGGGGTCGTGCGGCCCTGGTTGTCGGAGTTTCTGGCGGCGAACTGGAGCGGGGGAGCGGCCGAGCGGCCACTCCCCCGTCACGTCACCGGCGCAGACCGAGCCGCTCGATGAGCGACCGGTAGCGGTTGATGTCCTTCTTCTGCACGTAGTTGAGCAGCCGACGGCGGCGGCCGACCAGCAGCAGCAGCCCACGGCGGCTGTGGTGGTCATGCTTGTGCACCTTCAGGTGCTCGGTCAGGCCCGCGATCCGCTTGGTGAGGACGGCGACCTGCACCTCCGGCGAACCGGTGTCACCTTCGACGGTCGCGTACTCCGCGCGGATCTTGGCCTTGGCTGGCTGGTCGAGCGCCATGTTCTCCCTGTTTCGGTGAGTGAATCGGTGTCGTGTCCGCCAGAGCGGGCTTACCCGGAGGGCCGGGCGATGCCCGGCGGCGGACGGTCCTCGCACCCGCGGCGTCGTGCAGGCACGCCAGGACCCACGTCGGTGCGCCGACGTCTTCGTCAGGCTACCAGCCCCGGTCGCGACGGGCCGGGCAAGGGCCCGACGGGGTGTCGAACCCAATCACTTTCCGTGATCACCCCAGGGCTAGACGGGTACGCTCGACGTCCACGGTCATCTGGGCCACCAACGGTTCAATCGAGTCGTAGCGGACCTGCCCGCGCAGGTGTGCCACGAAGTCCAGGGCCAGCCGCTCGCCGTACAGGTCCGCGTCGAAGTCGAGCACGTACGCCTCGACCCGCCGCTCCCGGCCGGAGAAGCTCGGGTTCGTGCCGATCGACACCGCCGCCATCAGCGGCTCCCGCTGCCCCCGCCGCACCAGGCGGGCGGCGTAGACGCCGTCAGCCGGGACCGCGGCGTACCGGTGGCAGAGCAGGTTGGCGGTGGGGAAGCCCAGCTCACGACCGCGTCGGTCGCCGCGGACCACCACGCCCTCCAGGCGGTGCGATCGCCCCAACGCGCTGGCAGCGGCCACCACGTCTCCGGCGGCGACGCACGATCGGATGTAGGTCGAGGAGAAGACTGTCCCCGCCTCGGCCACCAGGGGCGCCCCCTCGACGGCGTAGCCGAAGGTCCGACCGAGCTGTTCCAGCAACGCCACGTCCCCCGCGGCTCGGTGCCCGAACCGGAAGTTCTCCCCCACCACCACCAGCGCGGCGTGCAGGTGCTCGACCAGGACGTCGTGCACGAACGCCTCCGCCGACAGCCGGGAGAAGTCCGGGGTGAACGGCACCACACAGAGCACGTCCACGCCGAGCGCCTCGATCAGCTCGGCCTTGCGGGTCGGCTCGGTGAGCACCGCCGGGTGCGAGCCCGGGCGTACCACCTCGGCCGGGTGCGGATCGAAGGTGACCACCACCGACTTGACGCCGAGTTCCCGGGCCCGGGCCACCGCGTGCCCAATGATCGCCTGGTGCCCCCGGTGCACGCCGTCGAAGACGCCGATGGTGACGACTGACCGCCCCCAGCCGCCGGGTGCCGCGTCGTACCCCCGCCACCGCTGCATAACGCTCCTCCCCTGCCGCTGTCCCGACCGCTGTGCCATCAGGCCGGGGCCAGCACGATCTCCGCACGGGCCCGACCGGCCCGCTCGCTGACGATAGCGACCAACCCACCCGCTGGGCCGAAGACGGCGTACGGGCCGTCGATCCCCACCGGGTCCAACGGACCGCCGTGGGAGAGCACCCGCTCCTCCTCGGCGGTCGCCTCGCGGCGCGGGAAGAACCGGTCAGCCGCCGCCGCGAGGGAGAGCGTGACCACCTCGGGTGCCCGGTGCTCCAGGTCATCGAGGGTAGCGGCCTCGGCGAGGGTGAAACCGCCCACGGCGGTACGCCGCAGCGCGGTGAGGTGCCCGCCGACGCCGAGCGCCTGGCCCGCGTCTCGAGCGATCGCCCGCACGTACGTGCCGGAGGAGCAGGTGACGTCCACGTCCACGTCCACCACGTCCGGCTGGTCCCGCCGCAACGCCCGCACGTCGAGCTGGGAGATGGTGACCCGCCGGGGCGGCAGGTCGACACTGGCCCCCTCCCGAACCCGGCGGTACGCCCGCTGACCGTCGATCTTGATGGCGCTGACCGCGCTAGGCACCTGGTCTACGGCACCGGTCTGCGCCGCCAGCACGGCCCGGACCGCCTCCTCGGTGACCAGACCAGCCGGGGCGCTGGAGATCACATCCCCCTCGGCGTCGTCGGTGACCGTCGCCTGCCCCAGCCGAATCGTGGCGGCGTAGCTCTTGCCGGCCCCGATCACATAGGTCAGCAGCCGAGTGGCTCGCCCCACGCCGACGATCAGGACCCCGGTCGCCATCGGGTCGAGCGTGCCACCGTGCCCGACCCGCCGGGTTCGGGCCAGCCGGCGTACCCGCGCCACCACATCGTGCGATGTCATGCCGCCGGGCTTGTCGACCACGATCAGTCCGTCTGCGCTCACGACCGCCAAGCCTGCCAGACGGGCCGGCCCGGCCGGCACCGGGACGCCCACCCGGACGTCCGTGCCACCCGCCCGCTCCTTCCGCGACGAGTCGCATTGACGCCTACTGCTATCAAGGAGCGCCTAGCCCACCCGGAGGTTCGTGTCCATGTCGCCCCAAAACCAGAGCCGGCCCCCTCGGCTGCACCAGCCGGAGCAGCCGCCCAGTCTCCCCGCCTGGATGCTCGACCCACCGCCCTCGCGGCGCACGGCTGGGGACCGGATCGCCACCGCGCTGCTCGCGCTCCCGGGTGCCACCGCCCTGCATCGCCGGTGGCAGGTACGGCAGGACCGGCACCGGCTGTATCAGCGCTTCCCGAACACGATGAAGGTGGTCGGCTTCGTCGTCTGCTTCGCCGTGACCCTGGGGCTGGTGCTGGCCATCTACGCCCTGCGATCCAGCATGGTCTCGTCCTAACTCAGGCACCGCTGGCCGCTCCGGCCGGTGGTTGAATCCGTCCGGCGTGGTCCGGCCCGGAGCACGCCGGCGACTCAGGCCCGGACCGCGCCGACGACCGCCCAGCGACCGCTGCGCAGCCGCAGCAGCAGGGCGGCCAGCCGGAGCACCACGAAGAAGGTGAGTCCAGCCCAGATCCCACCGAGTCCGAGGTCTAGTCCGTACGCCAGCCAGATGGCCGGCAGAAATCCCCCCAACGCCGCGACGATCGTGAGATTCCGCAGGTAGCGGATGTCGCCCGCGCCGATCAACACCCCGTCCAGGGCGAAGACGACGCCCGCCAGCGGCAGCATCGCAACGAACCAGGGCCAGGCCACCATCGCCTCCTCACGGACCTGCCCATCGGCGCTGAACCAGCCCGGTACCACCCCGGCGCCGGCCGCGATGATCAGCGCGAACACCACGCCGCAGCCAGCGCCGAGCAGCCCGATCTGGCGGGCCAGTCCGCGCGCGCCGGCCGCGTCGTCGGCGCCGAGCGCAGCACCGACGAGGGCCTGCGCGGCGATGGCGAGTGCGTCGAGCACCAGGGCGGTGAAGAACCAGAGTTGCAGGACGATCTGGTGGGCGCCGACCGCCGCCGCCCCGAAGCGGGCGGCCACCGCGGTGGCGGAGAGGAAGCTCGCCTGAAAGGCGATGCCACGGATGAGCAGGTCCCGACTGAGCACGAGCTGCTGGGCGAGGACCCGGGGACGGGGGCGTAGGTCTACCCGCTCGGAGATCAGCGCCCCGGCGAAGAGCGCACCGGAGATCGTCTGCGCCACGACGTTGGCCACCGCCGATCCGGGCAGGCCGAGCCCGGCAGGGTAGACCAGCACCGGGCAGAGCACCGCGGAGAGCAGGCTCGGGCCGAGCACGAACCACAGCGGCCGGCGGGTGTCCTGGACGCCCCGCAGCCAACCGTTGCCGGCAGCGGCGAGGAGCAGCCCTGGTGCGCCGAGCGCCGCGATCCGCAGCCACTGCGCGGCGGCCTCCGCCACCTCGTTGTCCGCCCCGACGAGGGTGCGGGCGAGCACGCCACCGCCGGCCTGCATGCCGACTGCGACGAGGACCCCTACGGTGAGCGCGAGCCAGGAGGCCTGGACCCCCTCGGCGACGGCGGCGGTGCGGTCACCGGCCCCAAACCGCCGGGCGGACCGTCCGGTGGTGCCGTATGCGACGACCGTGCCCAGCCAGGCGATGAGCGTCAGCACGGTGCCGCCAATCGCCAACGCGGCGAGCGGGACCCGGCCGAGGTGTCCCACCACCGCCGTGTCCACCAGCACATACAGTGGTTCGGCGGCAAGCACCACCAGGGCGGGCAAGGCGAGCGCGGCGATCCTGCGAGGCGAGGCGGAGCGGGTTGCGGTGGCGGCCGGCGAGTTCATCGTCGCTGATCCTGGCACGGGTCCAGTAAGGACCGCAATTGTGGCTCGCCACTTACCCGGAGCGACCGACCCAGACGACGGGCGGCCAATGCCGCCCGTCGGAAGAGGACATCAGGCGATCGGCGACGTCACTGGCGCGTATCCATCGAGGTCTGCAACGCACGGCGCAGCAGCTCACGTGCCTCGTCAGCGGTATCGGGCTTGGGCTTGTTCGACATGGGAAGCCCCTTCCAGGGCACGAGCCACCAGCGCAGCGGTGACACTCACGGGCAAGGTCTGCCACCCGCGGGGCGCCCGGGGTTGCCGGAGCGGCACACGGAGCAGCGAGCCCGGGTCGGTCTGACCCTGGAGAGCGGCGACGCCGGGTACGGCTCCATCGCTCACGACCAGCACCATCAGCACGGCATCGGTCAATACCCAAGCTATCGTTCAGGTCCGCCTACCGCCGGCAGTTCCCACCATCCGGACCGCGCCACAGCGCCCGAACACGGCACCTCAACGAGCCAGGAAGTGCCAGCCCAACCACCACCAGAAGCCGAAGACCCCAATCCGGCCGACCGGCACCGAGCCGACCTCATACCGCATCACGTACGCGCAGACCTCACCGAGAGTAGGGATGCGAGAACCCTCCCGGCGGGCCGCCAACTCCACGGCGACGAAGAGCGCCACCGCCACCAGGAAACCGCCGATCGCCAACAGCCGCATCATCGCCGCACCAGCCCCCAGAACGCAGACAACCAGGCCAACCAACCCGCTGAGCGGATCACTCCGTCCTCCAGCAGTGGATCCGCCAGCCGCGAGAAGGTCGGGAAGTCGTCACCCGCTGCGGCCACGAAGGTGGCCCCCTCGAAGACCACGAACACCACCACCGGCAACGTCCACCACACCGCACCCCGGTCGAGTCGAACCGGTGCGGGCCGCCGGGGCACCCGACTACCCAGGCCAAGCCAGATCAGAACACCACCAGTGCCGAGCGTCCACAGATTTGCCTCAATCGAGAAGGACGGAAACCGGCCACCCACCAACGACAGGCAGAGAAGCACCGGCACGGTGACAGCGGGACGATCCCAGGCGCGCGGCGCCTCGATAGTCAGGTCACGGGGCTGTTCCATTCCGCAATTCTGCCCACCAGTATCAACGGCGGGAAGACCGGACACCCGTAAGCCGACCCTGATCTTTGTCGACAGATCATCAACCGAAAGACCAGCCAACAACTAACCGTAGGGCTGAGTCAACCGTTGCCGCGAGGCTGCTCCTCAATCGCCGTTCGAGGGGAGCAGCGCTGCGGCCAGCTCCCGCCGGATCGCCTCCACCACGTCGTCGGCGCTGCCCTGGCCGGTGAAGCCGGCGGCGAGCCGGTGCCCTCCACCACCCAACTCCACCGCCACCCGGCTCACATCCACCGCACCCTTGCTTCGCAACGACACCGCCCAATCGCCGTCGGCGGTCTGCTTCACCACGCAGCTCACGTCAGCCTCCGCCGTGCACCGCACCGAATCGATCAGCGCCTCCAGCACGTACCCGGGCTGCCCATGCCGGGCCAGGTCGTCCTGGGTCGCCCAGGTCCACACCAGACCGTGACCATCCGCCGCGGCGGGCTCTAACCGGGCCCGACCGATCACCTCGGCGCTGAGCCGCACGGCGCCGAACGGGCGGGTGTCGAAGACGCGACGGGAGATATCACCGGGACTGATACCCGTGGCGAGCAGCCGGGCCGCAAACCGGTGCACCGCCGCGGTGGTGGCCTCGTACCGGAAGGAACCGGTATCGGTAGTCAACGCCACATAAAGGCACTCCGCGATCTCCGCGTCGAGCGGCACCCCCAGCCGGCTAAGGAGCTCGTCCACAAGCACCGAGGTGGCTGCCGCCCGCGGGTCAATCAGATTGACCGCACCGAAGCCGGGGTTCGAGGCATGGTGGTCGAGCACCAACGTGCTGCCGGCGGTCGTCAGCCGGTCAGCCAGCTCCCCCAACCGGGACTCGCTCGCCGCGTCGAAGCTGATCAGAAGGTCTGGATCGACAACCGCCTCCGCAGCCGGGACCAGCAGCTGCTCGCCGGGGAGCCCGCGTAGCGGCTCCGAGAGCCGCGGCGGGCCGGGAAAAGTGGCCTGCACCTGTCGCAGACCGAGCCGATGCAGCCCGAGAGCGAAGCCGAGCATGCTGCCGAGCGCGTCACCGTCCGGGTTCACGTGGCAGACCAGCAGCACCCGCCCCGCGGGCGGCACCGCGCGGACCGCGGCCACCGCCGCCGCCCAATCGGCATCCGCTGGCGCGGACCGCCCCCCGGCGTCAGTCACCGTTGATCCCCGCCCGGCGGCGACACCTCGTCCCCGGTGGCCTCAGGCTCCTCTTCCAGCCGGTACGGCTGGGCCTCCCCCGCGTACTCTGCCCCGGTGGCGAGACGCTGCACCTCGGCATCCGCGTGGCGGGCCTGGGCGAGCAGGTCGTCAATGTGCTTGACCTGGTCCTGCACGTCGTCCAGGACAAAGGTCAGCGTCGGCGAGTGACGCAGCCCCAGCGCCTTCCCGACGGTGCTGCGCAACATTCCCTTGGCGCTCTCCAACGCCGCGGCAGTGCTCGCCTGGGCAGCCGCGTCGCCGAGCACCGTGTAGAAGACCGTGGCGTCGCGGAGGTCAGCGGTGATCCGCGCATCCGTGATGGTGATCATGCCCAGCCGGGGATCCTTGATCTGGCTACGCACCACCGACGCCACCAGCTCACGCACCCGCTCCGCGTGCCGGCGCACCTTGGCCGGATCCGACATCTCGCCACCTCCAGGCGTACCGCTCCCGGCCGCCGGGCACCTGAAGTGCCCACACCACCGGCCAACACCACGAACACTACCCGCGCCGCCGGTCCGCCCGTACGCGGCCGGTACGGTGGCCGCCCGCGGAGCAGCCCCGCAACGGCGTCTTTCGATCAGTCGTCCGCGCCGTACAGCCGCCGACGTACCGACAACAGCTCAACTTCGGGACGGCCGGCGACCAGGCGTTCACACGAGTCGAGCACCTCGCGTACGTGGGCCGCCGTCGCGGCCACCACCGCGACGCCGATCTCCGCCCGCCCGTGCAGGTCGAGCGCCCCCACCTCGGCGGTGGAGACCTCGACGCGGCGCAGCGCCGCCACGATCGGCCGAACGTAAGACCGCTTGGCCTTCAACGACCGGGAGTCGCCCGGCAGCAGCAGGTCGAATACCGCAGTTCCAGTGAACATCGTCCCGGAGACTACGGACGAACCCGAACATGATCAAGGGGTTTACGCATCGTGGCGTAAACCCCTTGATCTGTGTCCCTACCGGATCAGACGCGCGCCTTCTCCCGCATCTCGAAGGTCTCGATCACGTCGCCGACCTGGACGTTGTTGTAACCGCCCAGCGTCAGACCACACTCGAAGCCCTCGCGTACCTCGGTCGCGTCGTCCTTGAACCGCTTGAGCGAGCTGATGGTGAGGTTGTCCGCCACCACCGCGCCGTCGCGCAGCAGCCGAGCCTTGGCGTTGCGCCGGAGCAGGCCCGACCGAACGATGCAGCCGGAGATGTTGCCGACCTTGGACGAACGGAACACCTCGCGGACCTCCGCGGTGCCCAGCTCGACCTCCTCGTACTCCGGCTTGAGCAGGCCCTTGAGCGCCGCCTCGATCTCCTCGATGGCCTGGTAGATGACGGTGTAGTACCGAATCTCCACGCCCTCGCGGTCGGCCATCTCGCGAACCTTGTTGGCGGCCCGCACGTTGAAGCCGATGATCGTGACCGCCTCCGATGAGGCGCTCGCGAGCATGACGTCGCTCTCGGTGATCGCCCCGACGCCCCGGTGGATGATTCGAAGCTGGACCTCCTCGGGGATGTCGAGGTTGAACAGGGCATCCTCGAGCGCTTCCACGGAGCCGGAAACGTCGCCCTTGAGCACCAGGTTGAGCGAGGTCTTCTCGCCCGCCTTGAGCTGCTCCATGAGCGTCTCGAGGGTGGCCCGGCCACGGGAGTTGGCGAACGCCGCCGCCCGCCGTCGTGCCTGCCGCTGCTCGGCGATCTGCCGCACGGTGCGGTCGTCCTCGGCGGCCAGGAACGTGTCGCCCGCCCCGGGTACCGCGGTCAGACCCAGCACCAGCACCGGACGGGCCGGACCCGCCTCGGCGACCTGGTTGCCGTTCTCGTCGAGCATCGCCCGGACCCGGCCGTGCGCCCCGCCGGCGACGATCGAGTCGCCCGCCCGCAGGGTGCCCTTCTGCACCAGCACCGTCGCCACCGCGCCCCGGCCCTTGTCCAGGTGCGCCTCGATCGCCACACCCTGCGCCGGGCCGTCCGTCGGAGCGGTCAGCTCCAGCGACGCGTCCGCGGTCAGCAGGACCGCCTCAAGCAGGCTGTCGATCCCGGTGCCCGGCTTGGCCGCCACGTTGACGAACATGGTGTCGCCGCCGTACTCCTCGGCGACCAGTCCGTACTCGGTCAGCTGCTGGCGGACCTTGTCCGGGTTGGCATCCGGCTTGTCGACCTTGTTGACCGCCACCACGATCGGCACGTCGGCCGCCTTGGCGTGGTTCAACGCCTCAATCGTCTGCGGCATCACCCCGTCGTCGGCCGCGACGACCAGGATCACGATGTCGGTGACCTGGGCGCCACGGGCACGCATGGCGGTGAATGCCTCGTGACCGGGGGTGTCGATGAAGGTGATCGCCCGGTCCTGGTCCTCGTGTGGGACGTGGACCTGGTAGGCACCGATGTGCTGGGTGATGCCACCCGCCTCGCCGGCCACCACGTTCGCCTTCCGGATCGCGTCCAGAAGCTTCGTCTTACCGTGGTCGACGTGACCCATGACGGTCACCACCGGCGGCCGGCTGACCAGACGGTCCTCCGCCACCTCGGCGTCCAGGTCGATGTTGAACTGCGCGAGCAGCTCGCGGTCCTCGTCCTCCGGGCTGACGATCTGGACGGCGAAGCCCAGGTGCTCACCCAAGAGCAGCAGGGTGTCGTCGGAGCAGGACTGAGTCGCGGTCACCATCTCGCCCAGGTTGAACATCTCCTGGACCAGCGAGCCCGGGTTGGCGTTGATCTTGTCGGCGAAGTCCGACAACGAGGCGCCTCGGGACAACCGGACGGTCTGACCCTGCCCCCGGGGCGCACCCGAGGACATGGTCGGAGCCGACAGGTTGTCGAACTCCTGTCTGCGCTGCTTCTTCGACTTGCGACCGCGGGTCGGCCGGCCACCGGGACGCCCGAAGGCACCCGCGGCACCGCCGCCGCGACCACGGCCACCGCCACCGGGACGACCGCCACCGGGGCCACCGCGGAAGCCACCGCCACCGCCACCGGGGCCGCTGCGGAAACCGCCACCGCCGCCACCGCCACCGGGGCCGCTGCGGAAACCGCCACCGCCGCCACCGCCACCGGGGCCGCTGCGGTAACCACCACCGCCACCGCCGGGGCGGCCGGCGCCGCCGCCGGGGCGACCGGAACCGGGACCACCGGGGCGGCCTGGACGCTGGCTCGGCATGGAAGCCGGGCTCGGCCGCGGCGGCATGGAAGCCGGGCTCGGCCGCGGCGGCATGGAAGCCGGGCTCGGCCGCGGACCACCCGGACCGGCGGCCGGGGGACGCTGCTGGCCGCCCTGGATGCCGAACGGGTTGTTACCGGCGCCACGCGCCGGCGGACGACCGCCGGACCGGGGCCCGGGGCCCGGGGTGGGCCCACCGGAACGTCCGGCAGCCGGAGAGCCGGGCCGGGGCGGCATCGTGCCAGGGCCGGGGCGGGGACCCGGGCGGGGACCACCCTCGGTGGGCGGCTCCCGCCGGACGTTCTCCCGCTGCTGCTGCCGGGCAGCCTGCGCGGCCTTGACCGCGGCCTCCTGCTCGGCCTTCAGCGCGGCGGCACGCGCCTCGGCGGCCGCCACCTCGATGTCGTGGGCGCTCGCCGGCTTGGCAGCCGGTGTCGCGGACTGCGGCGGACCCGGAACCGGACCCTTGGGTTTCGGGCCAGGCGTCGGGGCACCCGGCCGCCGAGGCGGCATGGGCTTGGCCGTGACGCGGGGTCCGCCCGAGGGCGGAGCCGGGGTTGGGGTCCGGGGAGGGGTCGGGGTCGGGGCTGGGGTTGGGGTCGACGGGGTCGGGGTCGGGGTCGACGGGGTCGCCGCCGGCGGAGCCGCCGGCGCGGGCGAGCCGGCGTTGTTGACGAACGCGTTACGCAGCCGTCGGGCGACCGGCGCCTCGACCGTGCTGGACGCGGACTTCACGAACTCGCCCATCTCCTTGAGCTTGGCGAGAACGGTCTTGCTTTCGACCCCGAGCTCCTTGGCGAGCTCGTGTACGCGGGCCTTTCCTGCCACTGCACTCCTCATTCCGAGGTCGTGCGGGCAGCACCCGCAGCGACCTCACTCGTGCACTTGAAGCCTGGTCATTTCTGCGACTTCATCGTGTGCTCATGTCGGTCGTCCTACCTTGCTAGCGACCCGCGTCCGGTCGGGTTGACCGGACGTCGTGGTTGGCGCATCGATACACTTCGCAAGCTCACCATGGTCAGGGACCTCGGTGAGGCGCAGCGCCCGCCCGAAAGCACGACGCCGCACCGCCTGCGTGAAGCAGGCCGGATCTGGGTGCACGTGCGCCCCCCGACCCGGCAACCTGCGGGCCGGGTCGGGACGAAGGCTGTGACCAGCCCCATCACCCACCGCGACAACCCGCAGCAGTTCCTTGGCTGACGCTCGAGACCGGCAACCCACACAGGTGCGCTCCGGCAGCGCGCGTCGTACCACTAGGAAAGTCTACCCCTAGCCCCCAGAGATCGCGCGGCCCGGCTCCGGGACGTGATCGGCATCGGCGTCGCCCGCCGGGCGAGCCGGCTCGGCGTCGGAGCGAATATCAATCCGCCAACCGGTCAATCGGGCGGCAAGCCGGGCATTCTGACCTTCACGCCCGATAGCCAATGAAAGTTGGAAATCCGGCACTGTCACCCGGGCAGTACGGGAAGCCAAGTCAACCACCTCCACTCGGAGGGCCTTGGCTGGCGAAAGTGCGTTACCGACGAAGGCCGCTGGATCCTCCGACCAGTCAATGATGTCGATCTTCTCCCCGTGCAGCTCGCTCATGACCGCCCGCACCCGCTGACCCATTGGCCCGATGCAGGCGCCCTTGGCGTTCACCCCCGCCGCGGTGGAGTGGACAGCGATCTTCGTACGGTGACCTGCCTCACGGGCGATCGCAGTGATCTCCACCGTGCCATCGGCGATCTCCGGCACCTCGAGGGCGAAGAGCTTCTTCACCAACGCCGGGTGCGAGCGGGACAAGGTCACCTGCGGACCACGTACGCCCTTGGCCACGTGCACCACGACGCAACGCACCCGCTCGCCGTGTGCGTACTGCTCACCGGGAACCTGCTCGGACTGGGGCAGTACCCCCTCCAGCTTGCCCAGGTCCACACTGACGATGCCCTTCTCGGCACGTGCCTCGTGCGCCTGGACCACCCCGGTCACCAGGTCCCCATCACGACCCACGTACTCGCCGAAGTGCACCTCGTCGGTGGCCTCCCGCAGCCGCTGAAGAATCACCTGCTTGGCGGTCATCGCCGCGATCCGACCGAAGTCGTGCGGGGTGTCGTCCCACTCCCGCACCACACCGCCGTCAGGCTCCACCTCCTGGGCGAAGACCAAGGCCGCGCCCGTCTTACGGTCGATCTCCACCCGTGCGTGCGGCTGCGCACCCTCGGTGTGCCGGTACGCCGTCAGCAGCGCGGTCTCAATCGCCGCGAGGATCGTGTCGAACGGGATTTCCCGCTCACGCTCCAGTGCGCGCAGCGCCGCGAGGTCGATGTTCACCTCTCCTCGCCCTCCACATCATCATCGTCGTCGTCGTCGAAATCGCCGACCTCGTCGGCGCCGTCAGCGCCATCCGCCTCGCCCGGGCGGGTGAACTCGACCTGTACCCGCCCGGGGCCCAGGTCGGCGTAGCGCCACTCCGCCCGACCGGCGTCGGTCTCCAACACCACCTGCTCATCGTCCGCCTCGACCACCCGGCCGGTGACCTGGCGGTCGCCGGCGTCCGGCCCACCCCGGACCATGACCCGCACCAGGCGACCGGCGTTGCGCCGCCAGTGCCGGGGAAGGGTGAGCGGGCGGGACACACCCGGTGAGCTGACCTCGAGCTGGTACTCCCCAGCAACGATGTCCCCACGCGCCTCCTCGGCCGCGTCCAAGGCGGCGGAGACCGCCCGCGAGACATCGGCGACGGCGTCCAGGTCGATACCGCCGTCGGCGTCGACAATCAGCTGCACCACGTGGCGCCGGCCGGCCCGGGAAATCGACAGCTCTTCCAGGTCGTATCCGGCCGCAGCGACGACTGGTTCGACGACCTCGTGCAGCCGGGCCCGCCGGCTGGCGAGATCGCCGCCGCGACCGACCCGACCGGTGCTGCGCTGGCCACCCGTGCGCCGCGGTCGCCCCGTCGGCCCGGTGGGCCTGGTGGCCCGGCCACGCTGGCTCATCTAGCGCCCCTATCTGCTGTTGGCGGCGCCCGGTCGGTCGCCATAGCTACACGCCACCGGGGCGGACGCGCCGGTGGTTGCGCAGAGCGTAACGCGCCGCCCGCCAGTCGGATGGGCCGGCGCACCGACTCCGGCGCCCGCGGGGCTGACCAACATAGTGTTGACTTGGGCGGTGATGGGCAAAGTGACGCAGCGAGACATGCTTCCAGACCAAACAAAGGGACATTCCCGGCGAAATGTGCTACGAGTGGGCGGCCTCCTGACCCTCAGCGCCGCCGTGCCGTCACTCACCGGCTGTGACCCGTTCAACCGAGAACCGCCCCCACCCGACCCACTCGCCCCCATGGTGAACGAAGCGCTCGCGCTCAGCGCGGCCTACCGTGACGCCGCCACGACACATCCCACGCTCGCCGGCCGGCTGACGCCGATCACCGACGCGCACGCCGCGCACGCGGCGGAGCTGGCCCGGATCACCAAGGTCGCCCTACCATCGGCCACCCCGACCGCCAGCACCCCCGCCGACTCCGACGCGACGCTCACCGCGCTACGCGAACGCGAGCAGGCGGCCGGCGAGTCGGCCACCCGGGCCTGCCTGGCCGCACCGGCCGAGCGGGCCGCGCTGCTCGCCAGCATCGCCGCCGCCCGCGCCAGCCACCTGGAGGCGCTGCAGTGAACACACCCACCCCCGGCACGAACTCCGCCCACGCCGCGGCGCTGACCGCCGAGTACGCCGCCATCTGGGCCTACGGCCCGATTGGGGTACGCCTGGCCGGTCCCGCCCAAGAGGCGGCCCGCGACGCCGAGGCGGCACACCGACGCCGTCGAGACGACCTCGTGCTGCACCTCACCGACGCTGGCGACAGCCTCCCGGCCGACCAGGCCGGCTACGCCCTGCCGTTCCCCGTCACCGACGAGCCGAGCGCCCTCCGGCTCGCCGTTGAGGTCGAGGAACGTACGGCGAGATTCTGGCAGGCGGCGGTGGCCGCCACCAGCGGCGCCGAGCGGGAACGTGCGCTCGCGGCGCTGGTTGACTGCGCGGTGCGGGCTACCCGCTGGCGACGAACCGCGGGAACCACCCCCCTGACCACGCCCTTCCCCGGAAGGACCGCCTGACCCGTCGGGTGCGGGTCGTTGACCACGGGGCCGGAGCGTCGACCCCGGCCGTAGATCGGCAGAATGCTCTCCATGTCCATTCTGGGTTCCCTCACCCGCCGGGTCGGTCACCACCGCTGGTTCAGCACCGCCGCCCGGCTCCTCGTCCCGGTCGACCGTGCGGTCGGGCGGCTCAGCCGCGGGCGGGTGATCGCCCTCGGGCTTCTCCCGTCGTTGGTCATCACCACGACCGGCCGTCGCTCCGGCAAACCCCGCAGCAACCCCCTGCTGTACGTGCCGGACGGAGACGGCTACGTGGTGGTCGGGTCAAACTGGGGACAAACCCACCAGCCCGCCTGGGCGTTGAACCTGCTCGCCACCCCCGAGGCCGAGGTAGACATCAAGGGACGCCGGTTTCCGGTACGCGCCGACACGCCCGAGGGCGCCGAGCGAGACCGACTCTGGCAGTTGCTGGTGACCGAGTGGCCGGCCTACCAGACCTACGTGCAGCGGGCCGGCGACCGCAAGATCCACATTTTCCGGCTGTCGCCCGTCGCCGAGTAACCGGAACTCCTCCTACAGCCCGCCCTGGATACCGATCAGGGTTCCGATGCCGTAGGTCGCGGCGGCGGCGAGGCCACCCAGCAGCAGCTGACGCAGGCCCGCCGCCCACCAGCGCCGGCTGGTGAACCGGGCGACGATCGCGCCGGCCAGGAAGAGTCCGAGGCCGCCGACACCGAGCGCCAGCCAGAGACTGGTGCTGCCGAGTAGGTAGGGCAGCAGGGGCACCAGGGCGCCGACAGAGAAGCAGACAAACGACGAAATCGCCGCCGCCCACGGGCTCGGCTGGTCGTCCGGGTTGACGCCCAACTCCTCCCGCACGTGCACCCGCAGCGCCTCCTCGGGATTGCGCCGCACCGCCTCCGCGACCTGCGTCGCGAGCTCCCGGGGCAGGCCGCGGGCCACCCAGGTGTCCGCCAGTTCGCGTGCCTCGACCTCGGGATGCCGTTCCAGCTCCCGCCGCTCCTTGGCCACCTCCGCGGCGACCTGTTCGTTAGCCGACCGGACGCTGGTGTATTCCCCCAGCCCCATGGAGATGGCGCCGGCGACCAGGCCGGCAGTGCCGGTGAGGAGCACGGCACGCGCCGACACCCCGCCACCTCCCACCCCCGCGATCAGGGCGATGTTGGTGACCAGTCCGTCCATCGCCCCGAAGACCGCGGGGCGCAGCCAGCCGCCGGAGACGTCCGCATGGTGTGCCTCCCGCAGCGCCGCCGGGGTCTCGGTCATGGCAGGGTCAGGATCTCGTAGCCGTCGTCGGTCACGAGAATCGTGTGCTCGAACTGGGCGGTCCACTTCCGGTCCTTGGTCACCACAGTCCAGCCGTCATCCCACATGTCGTACTGGTAGGTGCCGAGGGTGATCATCGGCTCGATGGTGAAGGTCATGCCCGGCTCCATCACATCGGTGGGCCGAGGACTGTCGTAGTGCGGCACATAGAGCCCGCTGTGGAACGCCTCGCCGATGCCGTGCCCGGTGAAGTCGCGCACCACGCCGTAACCGAAGCGCTTCGCGTACGACTCGATCACCCGACCGATCACGTTGATCTGCCGACCGGGGGCGACCGCCCGGATGCCCCGCATCGTCGCCTTGTGGGTCCGCTCGACCAGCGACCGGACCTCCTCGCTCACCTCACCCACGCAGAAGGTGGCATTGGTGTCGCCGTGCACCCCGTCAAGGAAGGCGGTGACATCAACGTTGATGATGTCGCCGTTCTGGAGCACCGTCGAGTCGGGGATGCCGTGGCAGATCACCTCATTCAGGCTGGTGCAGCAGGACTTGGGGAACCCCCGGTAGCCCAGCGTTGACGGATAGGCGCCGTGGTCACAGAGGAACTCGTGCACCACCTTGTCGATCTCGTCGGTGGAGACCCCCGGCTTGCAGTGCTCGCCCGCGAGCGCAATGGCCTGCGCCGCCAACCGACCGGCGGCCCGCATCCGCTCGATGGTCTCCGGAGTCTGCACGTGTGAGCCACGCCATTGTTTGGGCTCTTTCTTGCCCACGTACTCAGGTCGGGGAATGTGGGCGGACACCTGCCGCCACGGAGAGAGCGTGCCGGGGGTCAACGGCGCACGGACGGTCATGGCGCAAGCCTAGCGCCGCGACCTCGACACCGCTTGACGCCCATCACGCCGCAGCCCCGACACCGCCTAGCGCCCATAGCCCCGGCCACCGCAGCCGAGCACGCACCACCCGAATTGACTTGCCCCACTGCCGGCCCCGGCCGCATCCTGGCTGCAGTGACCAGGCCCGATCCGGACGGGCCAGCGCCGGGCGCTCGGCAACGCCCGGCGGAGCGGTGGCGCGGGATCCAACCTCTCTCTCACGTACGGTGATCCGCCGTACCCCGACGGGTTCCGCGCCGCCGCTCCCCGCGCCCACGGCGCACCGCCGGCCCACGGCGACATGCGCTCGGTTGACGGGGATCACCCGCCGCTCAGGTGCACTCCCCCCGAAGCCGGGCCGTGACCTCGCCCGCCGGTCCCGGCGCACCGAACCAGTAGCCCTGCCCGGTGTCGCACCGCAGTGCCCGCAGCCGCTCGGCCTGCACCCCGGTCTCCACCGCCTCCGCGGTTACCGACAACCCGAGCGCCCGCGCCAGCCGCACCAGGGCGTCCACGATCTGCTCGTCCCGCTGGCCGGCCGCCCGCTCTGTTCCATCCTCGCGCAGCCCTTCCACGAACGGGCCCGCCAACTTCAGCGACCGGATCGGCAACCGGCGCAGATACGCCAGATTCGAGTAGCCGGTGCCGAAGTCATCGATCGCCAGCCCCACCCCCAGCCCGGCGATCCGGTGCAACGCCCGCAGCGGCTCCCCCTCGGTGCCCATCAGAGCGCTCTCGGTCAGCTCCAACTGCAGGAGCTCCGCGGGGAGCCCGCTGTCGGCCAACGCCTCCGCCACCATGTCCACGATGGTGGGATGTTCCACCTGACGCGCGGCGAGGTTGACGCTGACGACCAGGCGAGCCTCCGGAACCTCACGTCGCCAGGCGTCGGCGTCCCGGCACGCCTGGCGCAGCACCCACTCCCCGAGTTGGACGATCAACCCGGTCTCCTCGGCCAGCCCGATGAACCGGGCCGGACTGAGCCGACCCAGCTTGGGATGCTGCCAGCGGACGAGCGCCTCCACGGCCAGCATCGAGCCGTCCTGCAGGGAGACGATCGGCTGGTAGTCCAGCACGAACTCACCCCGCTCCAGGGCCGCCGGTAGCCCGGCGGCCAGCGTGGATCGGGCGATCTCGCGCGCGCTTCGCTCCCGGTCCCAGACCGCCCACCGGCCACGCCCTTCGGCCTTGGCCCAGTACAGCGTGGTGTCGGCCGCCTTCATCAGCTCCGACGGGTCAGTGGAGTGCACCGGGCACTCGACGATGCCGATGCTCGCCGAGACCATGAGCTGGTGGTCACCGATCCGAATCGGTGCGGCGACGGCCGCCAGTGCGGCCTCCGCGACGCTCACCACGTCGTCAAGGGACTCCCCGTCGTCGACCAGGATGACGAACTCGTCGCCCCCCATCCGGGCCACCAGGTGCCCGAACCCGGCGACGCAGTCCGACAACCGGTCGGCGATCACCACGAGTAGTTGGTCACCCAGATCGTGACCAAGGCTGTCGTTGACCGCCTTGAACCCATCCAGATCCAGGAAGCAGACCCCTACCGGGCGGCCAGCACCCGCGTTGTCAAAGACCACCCCGAGGGTTTCGAAGAAGAGAGTCCGGTTGGGCAGGCCGGTAAGCGGGTCGTGCAGTGCCTGAAACCGGAGCCGCTGCTGGAGCTCGTAGCGCTCGGTGATGTCCTCGACCACCGCGACGGTGAACCGGGGACGGCCGTCGTCGTACCGGACCAGCGACACCGCCAGGTCGGTCCAGACGGCCGTGCCGTCCTTGCGGTAGTACTGCTTCTCGACCCGGACCGAGTCCCGCTTGCCCTCGACGACTTCCTGGTACAACTCCCATATCCCGGCGGCGTCGTCGGGGTGGAACAGCGACGACACGTTGCGCTGCCGCAGCTCCTCGATCGTGTAGCCGAGCATGTCGGCGAAGACCTGATTGACGTCGATGATCTGGCCATCGACCAGGCCGATGCCGATCCCGATGGCGGCACCGGAGAAGACCGCGCGGAACCGGGCCTCGCTGTCCCGCAACGCCTGCTCCACCTCGTCCCGCGCCTGCCAGGCCGAGCGGGCGATCCGCTCCTGCTGGGCGAAGGTACGGTCACGCAACGCGACGGCGAATCCGGCTGCCATCGCGCCCTGCAACGCCGCTACCCGGCTCGCCACCTCCTCCTGACCGACCAGGTCGGGCAGCACCCGGGCGAGGAACTGATCACCGAGCGCCCGTACCGACCAGTCGAGCACCCCCGGCTCGGTCAGGTGCGCCTCGGCCAGCGCCTGGCCGACCTGGGCCGCGGGGTGGGACGAGAACGGTTCGGCGCGCAGCGCCTGGGCCAGCCGGACGGTGTGCAGGTGCAACAGCCGCTGGGTCTCCTCGGCGCTGAACGGGACGAAGCCGAGCCGGCGTACGGCGCGGGCCCATTCGGCCGCAAACCCCTGGGCGCCGGCCTGGCTACGGTCGCGCCCTCCGGACTCCAGGACAACGGCCACTGCGATCAGCCGACCGGTTGGCCGTGTCGGGCGACCCCGCCGAAGGCGCCGAACTGCTCCGGATTGTCGTCCACGTCGGAGGCGGAATCCGGCCGCCACAACGGCATGTGAACCACCCCCGGCTCCAGGAGGGTCCAGTCCCCGAAGAAGCCGGTGATCTCGGCACGGGAGCGCAGGGTGATCTCGGTGTCGGTACGCGCCGACAACCGCTGGGCATCAAGCATTTCGCGCGGCTGGTCCTCGAATGTGGAGTGCGAGATCACCAGGTGGCTTCCGGGCGCGGCGGCGGCCCGGAGCGTGGCGAGGAGATCGCCCGGGTGGTCATCGTCGCCGATGAAGTGCACCACCCCGGCGAGCAGAATGCCCAGCGGCCGGTCGAAGTCCAGCAGGTTCAGCGCCCGAGCCTCGGCCAGGATGCGCTCGGGATAGCGCAGGTCGGCGTGGATGACCCCGGTCCGGTCGTTCCCCACCAGCAGTTCCCGGCTGTGCGCCACCGCGACCGGGTCGATGTCGACGTAGACGATCCGGGCGTTCGAGTTGACCGCCTGGGCCACCTCGTGCACGTTGCCGACCGTCGGGATGCCGGAACCGATGTCGAGGAACTGGTCGATGCCGTCGTGCAACAGCACCCGGACCGCGCGGCGGAGAAACTCGCGGCCGGCGCGCATGGTACCGGCGAGATTCGGCGTCATGCTGGCGATCTGCTCGGCGAGCTGCCGATCGATCTCGAAATTGTGGGCCCCGCCGAGAAAGTAGTCATACACCCGGGCCGCGCTCGGGCGAGAAAGGTCGATCTCGGCGGGAAGTCCGTCCTGCTTCTGCACAGTGCTACACCCCAAGTCGTCGCCGCGGTGCGGGAGGGTACCGGTGTCGGGACGCATGCGGACACGCGGAGGCCACCGGCCGACCCGCAGATCGTTTAGATGCAGACAACTGTAGGCGCGCGTCAATCCGGGCGGGAGGGTGCCGGCGGGGGCCACTGATCACCGCACGGACTCCAACAGCTCACCGCACGGACTCCAACAGCAGCGAGATGCCCTGGCCCACCCCGACACACATGGTGGCCAACGCCCGCCGGCCGCCCCGGCGACGCAGCTCCAGGGCAGCGGTCAGCGCCAGCCGGGCCCCACTCGCGCCGAGCGGATGCCCCAACGCGATCGCACCCCCGTTGGGGTTGACATGCTCGGCGTCCTCCGGCAGACCCAGTTCCCGCAGGACCGCCACCGCCTGCGCGGCGAACGCCTCGTTCAGCTCAACCACGTCCAGGTCGCCCACCCCCAGGCCGAGCCGGTCGAGGAGCCGGCGGGTGGCCGGCACCGGGCCGATGCCCATCACCCGCGGCGGCACACCGGCCGCGGCGGAGCCGACGACCCGAGCCAACGGGGTCAGGCCGTACCGTGTCAGTGCTGCCTCGGAGGCCACCAGCAGCGCCACCGCGCCATCGTTGACACCGGAGGAATTGCCGGCGGTGATCGTGCCCCCGGCTCGGAACGGGGTGGGCAGCGCGGCCAGCTTCGCCAGCGACGTCTCCCGCGGATGTTCGTCGACCTCCACCAGCGTGGTCCCCCGCCGGCCGGCCGGGGCCGACACCGGCACGATCTCCTCGGCAAGCCGACCGTCGGCCTGGGCCTTGGCCGCGCGCTGCTGGGAGCGGTACGCGAACTCGTCCTGGGTGACACGCGCGACGCCGTACTCGGCGGCCACGTTCTCCGCGGTCTCCGGCATCGAGTCGATACCCCAACCCTGCTCCAGCAGCGGGTTGACCAGCCGCCAGCCGATGGTGGTGTCGTAGACCTCCGCGTTACGGGAGAACGCGGTCTCGGCCTTGGGCAACACGAACGGCGCCCGGCTCATGCTCTCCACCCCGCCGGCCAGCACCAGGTCGGCCTCGCCGGCAACGATGGAGCGGGCGGCGAGGGCGAGGGCGTCCAGGCCGGAGCCGCAGAGCCGGTTGACCGTGCTGCCGGGCACCTGCTCGGGCAGCCCACCGAGCAGCGCCGCCATCCGGGCTACGTTGCGGTTGTCCTCACCGGCCTGGTTCGCGCAGCCGAGGATCACGTCGTCGGTCCGGGCCCAGTCCACCGTCGGGTACCGGGCGATCAACTCTCGGATCACGTGCGCGGCTAGGTCGTCGGGGCGGACGCCGGCGAGCGCCCCGGCGTACCTCCCGATCGGGGTACGGACACCAGCCACCAGATATGCCACGGTCATCGCGAGTCCTTCGGGGGTGGGAAGGTCGGGGGGTGGAACGGACCCGGATCCCGGGCGACGCTCCGGCGTCAGGATATCGATGCCCGGACCGGCGGGGCCGAACGGTGCGGGTGCCGGCCCGAGCGGCGAAGTCAACAGTGCAGGTGCCGGCCTCGAGCAGCGTCGCTGGTGCAGGTGCCGGCCCGGATCACCCGGGTGGGGAGGGTCACTAGTTCACCGCTCCCCAGACGGCGGAGAGCCGTGTAACGTCGTCCGGCAATGACCAACGTCTGGAATCTCACCGTTCGCTTGTACGTCGACCTTCGACGGCAGGCCAGCGGCGTCTGTCCGGCGCGGCCGCAGCTCTGACGCCGCCCGTACCTTTCGTTCTTCCAGACTTGGACCTTTCATGCGCAAGATCCCTTTCTCCGTGCAGATTCTGCTCGGCCTCGTCCTCGGCGTGGCCCTCGGCTACCTCGCCCGGGCCGCTGAGCTGAGCTGGCTGGCCAGCGGCCTCGATACCGTCGGTGGCCTCTTCGTCCAGCTACTCAAACTCGCCGTGCCACCCCTGGTCTTCACCGCCATCGTGATCAGCGTGGTCAGTCTGCGGGGCGTGGCCAACGCCGCCCGGCTGGCGCTGCGCACCCTGCTCTGGTTCGGTGCCACCGCGCTCATCGCGGTCAGCATCGGCATCGGCCTCGGGCTCCTCACCAACCCCGGCCGCGGGGTCGCCCTGGACACGGCCGACGCCACCGCCCCGACCAGGACCGGCGCCTGGACCGACTTCCTCACCGGCATCGTCCCGACCAACCCGGTCGGCGCCTTCGTCGAGGGCAACGTCCTCCAGATCGTCTTCCTCGCCCTCGTCATCGGCGCAGCGGCCCTGCTGGTCGGCCCACCCGCCGAGCCGTTCGTCGCACTCAACCGGGCCCTACTGGAGATCGTCCAGAAGGCGCTGTGGTGGGTGATCCGGCTCGCCCCGATCGGGACCCTGGGCCTGATCGGCAAGGCCGTCGCCACCTACGGCTGGGACCTGCTGGCCCCGCTGGCCCGCTTCACCACCGCCGTCTACGTCGGCTGCGCGATCGTGCTCTTCGTGGTCTACCCGCTGCTACTGCTCGGCGCCGGCCGACTCAACCCGCTGCGCTTCTTCGCCGGCGCCGGCCCGGCGATCCAGCTGGCCTTCGTCTCCCGCTCCTCGGTCGGCACCATGCCGGTGACCCAGCGCGCGGTCGAGCGGCTGGGAGTCCCCCGCGAGTACGCCTCGTTCGCGGTCCCGTTCGGCGCCACCACGAAGATGGACGGCTGCGCGGCGATCTACCCGGCCCTGGCCGCGATCTTCGTGGCGCAGGTCTTCGGGGTAGAGCTGGGCATCACCGACTACCTGCTGATCGCCTTCGTCTCCGTGGTCGGCTCGGCGGCGACCGCCGGCCTCACCGGCGCGATCGTCATGCTCACGCTGACGCTGAGCACGCTCGGCCTGCCGCTGGCCGGCGCGGGCCTGCTGCTGGCCATCGACCCCATCCTGGACATGGCCCGCACCGCGACCAACGTCGCCGGGCAGGCCCTCGTACCGACGATCGTGGCAGCCCGGGAGGGCACCCTCGACCGGACCGCGTACGACTCGGCCGGTCAGCGGAGCCTGGTTGACGAGGACCCGGTCGAGCACGATTCCCGGCCCGGCCAGCGCCCGGAGCCGGCTCCGGCCCTGGCCTGAGCGGATCCCCACCCGGCCCCGCCCCGATGCTGGGGCGGGGCCGGCATCGTTCCCGACCGACCCGGCCGACCCGACCGACCCGGCCGCTTCGGCCGGTATAGGTCCCGACCGACTCGGCCGGCACCCCGCGCCCAGCACCCGGGCCTTTCCTGTCAGCCGGCCAGGTGGGACCACTGGGCCGCCAGCTCACACCAGCGGCCCTGGGCGGCCACCCGGCCATCCTCCAGCACCAGGACATGGTCGGCACGGAGCAGCGCCGCCCGTTTCGAGGTCGACCCCAGCACGGTGACCCCGTGCCGTCGCAGCGCCGCCCAGAGCGCCAGCTCCGTGGTGACATCCAACGCGGAGGAGACGTCGTCGGCGACCAGCAGCTCGCTCCCCGGGGCGAGTGCACGGGCCAGGGCGAGCCGCTGCAGTTGCCCGCCCGAGAGTCGGGTGCCCTTGTGCCCGATGACCAGCCCGAGACCGGCCCCGGAGGCCGCCAGGTCCGGCTCGAGCTGGGCGGTGGATGCCGCCGCGGCGGCATCCACCGGATAGCCGAGGGTGATGTTGTCGGCGACCGTCCCGGAGAGCACCCGGGGCTGCTGACCGACGTAGCTCACCTGGTGCGGGCGGAGAAACAGCTCCGGCTCGGCCACCGGCACGCCGTTCCACCTCACCCGGCCGGTGTGCGGCACGATCCCGGCGAGGGCCCGCAGCAGCGACGACTTGCCCGACCCGACCGGACCGACCACCAGGACGAGCTGGCCGCGTTCGACCGTCAGATCGACATCGCGGACCGCCACCACCCCGTCCGGGTGGCGGACCCCGAACCCGGCCAACTCGAGCCGACGCAGTGGGTGCCGGGCCGGCGCCAGCGGCGCCGGAGCGGTACCGGCGGCCGGGTCGACCCCCGGCAGCCCCGCCGAGTACGCCGGCGCCCCGGTCATCGCCACCGTCCGCTGGGTCCACACCCGAGCCGACGGCACCTGGGAGAGCAGCGACGCCGCGGTCCAGGCGATCCAGCGCGCCGCGACGAGGGTGGAGACGGCGACCAGGGTCGCGCCGGCCGACAGAACACCGGCCAGGAACAGCGCCCACGCGCCGATCGGTAACAGCCCGCTGACCACCGATGGCGTGGAGCGGGACCACACCTGGATGGTGATCTCCCGCCGCTGACGCTCGCTGCGGATCGCATCCAGGTCGGCGAGGTGGTCGAGCACCGGCCCAGTCGCGCCGGCCAGCTTCACCGTCCGCGCGGCGGAGAGCCCGGAGACCAGCGCGGTCGCGTACGCGGCCCGCGCCGTCACCGTCGCCCGTGCGCTGCGCTCCAGAGCCGGGCCGAACAGGATGGCCACCAGCGCGGACACCACCATCGTCCCGAGGAAGAAGAGCCCGGGTACGACGCTGCCGGAGATCACGGTCATCGCCACCAGCAGGGCCAGGCCGAAGAACTGGTCCACCACGTTGTCGGCGAGCTCCACAACCCGTTCGGTGTCACCGCCCTGGGCGACCACCTCGGCGGGGGTGTAGCCGCTGACCCGCCGGGGCCCGGTCTGCCCATGCACCAGCCGAAGGTTGATCCGCAGCATCTGCCGCACCCACCAGGTCTGGAACCACAACATCGTGTACCAGTGGAAGGGCAGCGTGACCAGCAGCCCGGCCGCGATGCCGAGCGCCGGCAGCCACGGCTCACCGACGCCGTCGACCACGTCCGCCCAGAGCCACGGCAGCACCGGGCCATCCAGGCCGACCAACACCAGCACCATGAAGGGCGCCATGGCCGCCAGCCCGTACCGTGGGTCGTTGCGGAGCAGCCGCCAGAGCTCCCGCAGCGTCCGACCAAGGGACGCCACCGCCGGTGAGGCGTCCGTAGCCGGCGGCCGGCGCTCCTCGCCTGGCGGCGAGACATCCACGGCTGATGACGAGAGATCCAGAGTGGGTGCTGCTGTGCGTGGCGCGGCTCCCGCTGGTGAGAGGTCCGCGGGAAGCGGCGAGGTGGGCTTCGCCGGGGCGACGACCGGGCCGAGTTCGGGCCCGGCATCCGGCTTCGGGCCGTCCAGCAACCCAATCCCAGCGCCGACGCCGCTGGTGGGGCTAGGGCCACCGCTGCCAACCTGGACGGGCGCGTGGACACTGGTGCTGACGGGGACGACGGCCGAGATGCCGGCGTCGCGGGTGCCGGCGTCGCTGGTAGCGGCGTCGCTGATGGCCAGCAGCTCAGCGAAACGCCCCGACTCCCGCAGCGGCCCGGCCTCCAACACCGCGCCATCGGCCAGCACCACCACCTCGTCGCAGTGTCGGACCGAGGAGAGCCGGTGCGCGATGACGATGCCGATCCGGTCGCGCAGCAGCCGTTCGGTGGCCGCCTGCACCCGCGCCTCGGTGACCGGGTCGAGCCGGGCGGTCGCCTCGTCCAGGATCACCACGTGCGGGTCCCGCACCAGAATCCGGGCGAACGCGACCAGTTGCTCCTGACCGGCCGAGAGGACGTGCCCACCCTCGCCGAGCCGGGTCCGCAGCCCGTCGGGGAGTTCGGCGGCCCAGCCGTCGAGGCCCAGTTCGCGCAGGGCATCGGCGGCGGCGTCGAGCAAGCCCGGGTCGAAGAGGGCGATGTTCTCCGCGAGGGTGCCGGCCAGAATCTCGGTACGCTGCGGCACCACCGCCACCCATTGGCGCAGCTTCTCGACATCGATGTCGCGCAGATCATGGCCGCCAAGCAGGACTGTCCCGGCCGGCACGTCAACCGCCCGGGTGAGCACCTTCGCCAGCGTGGACTTACCCGAACCGGTCCGGCCGACCAGGGCGTACGAACGACCACGGGTGAAGGTGAGGTGGATGTCGCGCAGGGCCGGCCCACGGCTGCCTTCGGCCGCCGGATACCGGAAGGTCAGACCGCGCACCGTCAGATCGCCGTCCACCGGGACCAGCCCGCCCACCGGCTCCTGCGGGGAACCCGCCAGCAGCCGTACGCGGCCCCAGGCACCGAGTGCGTACTGGATCTCCGGCACCAGCCGGCTGACGTGCTCGACGGTCGCGCCGTAAGCGATGGCGAGCAGCCACACGGCGGTCAGCCGGGCGCCGTCCACCCGACCGCTGGTCAGCGCCCACGCTCCCGCGAGCACCACCGCGGCGATCCCGACGCTGGTGACGCCGACCGCGGTGGTGGTGACCCGGGCCGACATCCGCCACACCGGCATCCCCCGGGCGAGCACGGCCGCCGCCCGGGTGGCCCAGAGCCGCAGCACGTACGGCTGGGCGAGGCTGGTCCGCACGTCATCCTGGCCGTGGACGGCCTCCTCCATCACCGCGGCCAGGTCGGACCAGGCCGCTTCCTCGGCCATTCGGCCGGGAACAATGCGCGCGGTGGGCCGGCGTAGGCCGACGGCCAGGACGCCGGCGAGCAGCAGCATGGTCAGCCCGGCCGGCCACCAGACGCCCAGTGCGACGACTGCGGAGAGCAGGCCCGCGGTCAGCATCTGGGCGATGCGGATGCCTTGCGCTCGGATTCCGGCGGCAACCTGGTAGACGTCGCCGTCGATCCGGTCTAGCAGCTCGCCGACCGGGGTCGCCTCCAAGGTGGGCAGGTCCTGCCCGAAGGCGACCCGGCAGAGCCGGCGCCGGACGGCGGCGGACCAGTCGGCCGTCACCCCCGCCAGCACCAGATTGACCACGAGAGCGCTGACGACGGCGGCGACCAGCGCCACCGCGAGCAGGGCGAAGGCACCGACGGAGCGGTGCACCAGAACCGGCCCGGCCAACGCGGCGGCAGCGGCCTGACCGCCGGCGCCGAGCAGGACCAGGATGCCCACGATCGTCATGCGGCGGGGCGCGGTGGCCCACAGGTCACGGAGCAGGCGCACGGGAAAACCTAACGACGAGCGGCGCTGGAACGCCCAGCCTCGCCCGGTGGGCACCCGTCTCTCAACGCATTTTGACCCTGCCGAACCGGGCGCACCCGTCGGGACGCCAGCCAAGCTGACTGCGAGTCCCGGATCGGCAGCGGATCACGTTGCGCGTTGTCTGGGGCCCTTCAGCGCACAATTCACTGGCGTCCGATTAATGCCCGCTTGCGGTGTGACCGGGGACATCGTGGGGGCGGAATCCCGGCGGCCGTCGGGGCGTTACACCCTGCGTACGACCGAGCAGGTGCCCCGCCGATGGCGGATGCCAGCCGGGTCAGCCCCCCGGGAATGGTGGTGGGCGGCCGGTCGTTACATCTGGACCCGGCGCCGTATGTGTGTGCCTCCCTGGTGAGGGCCGCGGTAGCCGACCCCCTCTTCTCTTCTTGTTCTTTTGAGCGCCGGACGGTGCTTGCACCCCTTTGCCGCCCGAACCCCCCTTCGGGCGTGCGTGACGGGTGTCGACCCCCGAATGGAGCANCCCCTGATGAACACGATTCTGCGTCGTAGTGTGCTTGGTATTGCTGGTCTGGCCCTGTCCACCGGTGTCGTCGCCGGCCCCCTGGCCACCCTCACCGACACCACCCCCACCCCCNCCCCGGCCGCCGCAGCCGTTCAGGTCGCGAAGCCGGACATGGACACGCTGATCCCGCACGGCACCCAGGGCAAGCAGTCGCGTATCGACCTGGGTGACGAGCAGACCGGCAATGTGAAGGCCATCATCGAGGCCACGAAGAACGCCGACATGGACGAGCGCGCCGCGGTCGTGGCGATCGCTACCAGTTTGCAGGAGTCGAAGCTGGAGAACCTGGGACACCTGGGTGACCGCAACGACCACGACTCGCAGGGCCTGTTCCAGCAGCGCCCGTCATCCGGCTGGGGCACGGTGGAACAGATCACCGACCCCGCCTACTCCACCACCGCGTTCCTGGACGGGCTGAAGCAGGTCGAGGGCTGGCAGGACATGCCCCTGACCGAGGCCGCCCAGACGGTACAGGTGTCGGCCTACCCGTTCCACTACGCCCAGTGGGAGACCCAGGCCGCCGACCTCGTCGCCGAGCACTGGACCAGCTGACCCCACCCACACCACCAGGCACAAACAAACCCCCACCCACAGACCTAACCCACACAAGGGGGAAAGAAGCTGTTGGCCGGCACCCGAACCAGGGTGCCGGCCAACAGTCGTCTCCGGGACGGCCTGGACATCTAGCTACTGCCCTCTGCGCCCATCGATGCACTCGCGAAGAAGGTCGGCATGGCCCAGGTGGCGGGCGTACTCCTCGATCAGGTGGACCAGGACTTCACGTAGCTCCACATCGTCTGCTCCCCGGGCGTCCAGCTCCATTCGCGCCACGAACTCGTCGGCGGCATCGCACTGCCGTTGCCACTCCTGGAATGCCGCCTCGACGTCGGAGTCCGTGGGCATCGGAAAGGTGAACTCTTCGCTGTGCACTCCGTTGGGGCGGAAGGGGCGCGGACCGCGGTCGCCCTGCATCACCCGCTGGAACCACCCGTGCTCGACCGCGGCCAGGTGCCGGACGAGCCCCAGCAGCGTCAGCTCCGACGGAGGTACCACGGGGTTCGCAAGCTGCTCTGGTGTCAGCCCCGCGCACTTGAGCCGCAACGTCTGCCGCTGAAAGCTCAGGTAGCGGAGGAGCACGTCTCGCTCGCCGTGGGCGGTGTCCTGGTCCCGTGGGTCCTGCGCAGGCGGGACGAACATGTTTTGCCAGCCGAAGCCCTTGCCCTCCCACTGATCACCCATGAATGGAGTCTGCTCGACTGGCCAGTGGCCGGGCAACAGCGCCCGCAGGCCTGCCCGGGATGGCCAGCCCCGAGATGCCGAGCGCCCGCTTTCGGCTCGGCATGATCGCGGGCACCACCTGGGTCACCGTCCGGAGGTGACGCGCTCGATGAGGGTCGCGACTCCGGGCCCGGTGAGCTCGTCGGGTATAACCGGCCGACCGGAGACCGCGAGCAGGAGGGAGAGAGCCGAACCCCGTACCTCGGGCCCGACTCCACTGTCGACGGCAGCGTCCGAGCTGACCAACCGCAGCCCACTCACACGCTCCTTGCCGCCGCCCAGCTTCACCGTCGTCCGTAGTTGGAAGGTCAGCGCCGCCGCCACCTGCTCGACCGGGTATTCACCGCGAAGCCCCACTGCCCGTCGGATGTCCTCACCATGGACGAATGCCTCGACGAGGCGGGTGACGATCGCGGCCGGTGGGGTGCTGGTGTGGGTCACGACCGCACGGAGGGCGGCGAGGGTGTCCACCGGGTCCTCGCACCGTTCGCGGGCGAGACCCACCTCGTTCTGACGGTCGAAGTCGAAGCGGGCGGTGACCATGTCTCGGACGAAGCTGAGCCGCGTCGTCTTCGCGGTGTCGACCAGGTGGGCCACGACGTCGTGGACATCCCATCCGGGGCAGGCGGTCGGAGCAGCCCACTGCTCGGTCCCCAGGGTCTCCAGGCTGCGCACGAGAGCCGCGCGCTCGTGGTGAACGACAGTCCACACCGCGGCGTGCCGACTATTCATGCCGCCACCCAAGCAGCAGGGACTGACACTGCGGGCTCGCCGGGGGTGTCAACGCTCCACGGTCACCTGCTCGCCGATGGCCACGACCTGATCCGCGGTCATGAAGAGCGGCGCCTGCAGGTTGAACACCGAGCCGTCCGGCAGCGGGACCTGGAGGAACCAGATCTCGTCGGCCCGGACGAGGTGGGCCTCCCGGCCGTCGACCTGGACCGTACTCACCTCCTGGGCCCCCATGATGTTGCCCAGAAGGTCCGGCTGGGGCCGCTCAGCCAAATGCACGTTCATCGTGGCGTCCGAGTTCTCGTCCTTCAGGGTGAGAATCCGGTCGTCCTTGAAGGCGAACACTTCCCAGCCCACCGGCGCGAGGCGGACCTGCAACGGCACCTCCTGTGGCCGCTCGACGACCGTGTCCGCGAGGGCCAGGACAGCCGCCTCGGTGCTAAACCGGCCTCGGCCCGTGACCTGCGCCCACTGGCCCGGCTCCCACTCCCACATCACTGACACATGGGTGGGCCCATTCTGCGAACGGTCCTCCCACAACTCGCCGCGTTGGCCGTGCACGCTCACCGGTCTGGTGGTCTCGCGGGGATCGGGGCGCCGGTCATAAACAATCAAGTTCACACCGCTCTCCCCATCCGTCGCCCTGTACCCGGCGAGGAAGCGACCGTCCAAATCAAAAAACGGAGCCGTCAGACCAGCCGGCACCGGATCGAGGGCGAGCGGGAAGACCGGCATCTGGAACGCGACGAGGGTGACAGCGGTCGGCGTACGGTCCCGCGACTGCTCGGCGGATATCACACCACCGACCACCACCGAGAAGACGAAGAGCGCACTGGCCGCGATGACAGTCATGGCCAGTACCCGGGCCCGCCGGAAGCCGTGCTGGCGGTGCAGTCCCGCCCACCGCTGCCGGGGTTCGCCGGACGCGTCGGCGATCTCGGTCAACAGACGGTGGCGGGCGGAGTTCAGCACGCTCTCGGTGGCGGGTGCCGAATCGGGACCATGTTCCTGCAGCAGAGCGATCTCGTTCATGCGCGTTCCTCGCTGGTGATCGTGATGCTGAGGGCCGCACGGGTCACCCGTCGCGCCCGGTTGAGGCGGGAGCGAACGGTGCCGACGGGGATGTCCAGCACCGCCGCGATCTCGTTGTACGACAGCTCCGCCCACGCGGACAGGAGCAGGACGTCGCGGTCGCCCCGCTTGAGCACGGCCAGCGCGGCGGCCAGGTCCCGGCGCAGGGACTGGGCGTCCAGCCGCCCGAGCGCATCGTCGGTGGCGTACGCCTCGCCGCCGGGATCCACTGGGACCCGGGCCAGGGCCCGGTACCGCCGCTTCTCCTGACGCGCGTGTCGGCGCAGCACGTTGGTGGCGATGCCGAACAGCCAGGGACGTACGTTGACGTGCAGCTTCCGGTACGTCGCTCGTCGCCGGAACGCGATCAGGAACGTCTCGGCCAACAGGTCGTCGGCGTCCGATCCGATCCGCCGGGCCAGATACCGGTGTACGGCGCTGGCGTGCCGGTCGAACAGCGGCCCGAACCTCTCCGCTACCAGCAGGGACTGCTGGATCAGCACCTCGTCCGGGGGCTGGTCGACCGGGAGTCCGTCGGCGGGCGACGATCTGCCAGCCGTAGGGCTCCCCGGTTCACGTTGACGGGTTTGCAACCCTGGTTCAGTGGTCACACTTCCTCATGCCCGGTCGCCGTCCTGGGGTTCACGCTGTCTGCGTCTCACTCGCCGCCGGTTGGTGGCGTGCCTCAGGGTCGCCGACGGACACACCGGGGGTGAAGCTCTCGTCAGAGGTGCTGGACCAGCACTTGCATCTCAAGCCGCTGGAGATTGCAAGGTGAGCCGCATGGACATGAACAAGCTGTACCCAATCGGGGATGTCGCCCGGCGGACCGGCCTGAGCATCAGCGCCGTCCGGTACTACGCGGACGTCGGTGTCGTCACGCCCTCCGCCAGTACCGCGGCCGGCCACCGCCTGTACGACGTGTCGGCCATCGCTCGGCTGGAACTGGTCCGGACGCTACGGGAGCTCGGTGCCGGCTTGGGCGAAATCCGGCGGGTGCTGGCCGGTGAGGCGACGTTGCGCGAGTTGGCCGCCACCCACCTGGCCCTGTTGGAGCGACAGGAGGCGGGGCTGCGCAGGCGTCGCGCGGTGCTGTCGACGATCCTCAAACAGGACTCCACGGCCGAGCAGGTATTGCTGATGCACAAGCTGGTCGGACTGTCGGACGAGGAGCGCCACCAGTTGATAGACGAGTTCTGGACCGAGGTCTGCACCGATTGGGAGCCGCCGGAACGGATGACTGAGTGGTGGCGGGCGGTGCGGCCGGAACTGCCCGACTATCCCGCCACAGCCCAGTTGGAGGCGTGGATCGAGCTGGCCGAGCTGGTCCAGGACAACGAGGCGCGGCAGGCCGTACGCCGTCAGCTGTACGAGGCATGCACCACCGGGGCCGGGCCGCTGATGACCTCGTCGCCGATGCTGGACAGCCTGGAGGCGGCCACGCCGATCAGCCAGGCCGCGATGGACGCGTCGCGAGAGCAGGTGCCACCGGACTCGCCACGGGGGCGGGAGATCGCCGACCAATGGATCGGGTGGTTGACCGGCGTCTTCGCAACGCCAGACAGCCCCGGGTCACCCGACACTCCTGAGTTCCGGATCCAGGCGGCTGACCACATGCTGGCGGGTGCGGAGTGGGACCGCACGCCGCCGCAGCCGGAGGGTCCGTTCGACCGGTACATGGCGTTGGTCACGACCGTGAACAACGCGCCGCAGGAGCAGTTCCCGTGGGAGTGGCTAGCCGCGGCACTGCGCGCATCCGCCCTGCCTCCTCGCTGACGCTTCGCGGCGCAGGGTCGTGCCGGTATTGCGCCGGAGCTGCCGGCGGGGGCTGATCCAGCGGTTGGCTGCGGGTTACTCGCTCAGAACAAGACGGTGGCCAGGGTGCCCACCGGGCGGAAGCCGCAGCGCTCGTAGACCCGCCGGGCGGCCTGGTTGAAGTCGTTGACGTAGAGGCTAACCGTGGGCGCACAGCGGTGCAGCGCGTCCCGGACGACGGCGGCCATCGCCGCCGCGGCGATCCCCCGACCCCGCCACTCGGGGGCCACCCAGACCCCCTGCACCTGGGCGGTGCGCCGGGTCACCACCGCCAGTTCGGCCTTGAAGACGACCTCGCCGTCAACGAAGCGGACGTACGCCCGACCGGCCCGAACCAGGTCCTGGACCCGACGGTAGTAACCGCGCCCGGCGTCCTCGGTCAACGGCGAGACCCCGACCTCCTCGGTGTACATGGCCACGGCGGCCGGGAAGAGCCGATCCACCTCGTTGCGGCGTACGTGGCGCACCTGCGGGTCCGGGGCCACAGCGGGCACGGTGTCGGTGGCGAGCAAGGGCTGGTTGGGGCGGACGTCGCGGGCCGGGCCCCAGGTCGAGGCGAGCCGTTCCCAGAGGCCGAGCACCGCGTCGGCCCGGCCGACGATCGACGAGCAGAGCCGCTCCTGCCCGGCGAGCAGGTCGGCGTAGGCGGCGATCGCCGGCTCGGTCGCGAGCACCGGGGTGAGGTTGCCGCCCAGCCAGCAGACGGATTCCAGGTTTCGACGGGGGCCGTAGCCGAGGACCCGGCCCTCGGACCGCCACCAGCCGAGCCCGCGCGCGGCGACCCGCTCGGCGACCTGTGCGCCCGCGTACGGGTCGAGGTCGAGCAGTTGCTCAACTGCGCGACGCTCCGATTCCCCGAGTTGCCGTACCGGCGTCGTCAGCACGGTTTTCAGCCTGCCAGATCAACGGAGCCGGCGTTGGCCGACCGGGTCACCCGGGTCGGTCAACTGCTCGAACTCCGACAACCGACGCTGGATGCCCAGCACGTTCACGTCGTACAGGTCGACTAGTCACGTCGATGTTCTTAAATGATGCCGCCGTTGGCTCGCACGACCTGTCCGTTAATCCAGTGACCGGGCCCGGCCAGGAAGGCGACGACCTCGGCCGCGTCCTCCGGGGTGCCGAGGCGCTCCAGCGGTGGCTGGGCCTCCAGTCGGGCGATCGTGGCCTCGTCCTTGCCCTGAAGAAACAGTTCGGTCGCAGTCGGACCGGGCGCGACCGCGTTGACGGTGATGTTCCGACCGCGCAGTTCCCGAGCCAGGATCAGCGTCAACGCCTCCACGGCACCCTTGCTCGCGCTGTAGGCCCCGTACTCGGGGAAGGCCAGCCCGACGACGGAACTGGAAAAGGTGATCACCGCACCACCGTCGCGAACCCGCCGGGCGGCCTGCTGCGCCACCACGAACGTGCCACGGATGTTCGTCCGGTGCATGTCGTCGAGCTCGGCCAGATCAAGATCGGCAATCGGGGACAGGCGCATCCGCGCTGCCGCGTGCACGACCACGTCGACTCCGCCGAACCTGTTCTCGGCCGTATCGAATACGGCGTCCACCGCCTGCTCGTCAGCCACATCCACGCCGACGGCGACCGCGGCTCCACCGCTCGCGGTGATCTCCTCGACTACCGTATCCGCGGCGGGCCGGTTTGCCGTGTAGCCAACGACGACGGCGAACCCGTCCTCGGCCAGCCGCATGGCGGCCCGGCTTCCGATACCGCCCGAACCTCCGGTCACGAGGGCCACGCGGGCACCGACCGCCTCACCCGTGCTGGTTGCCATGTCCGTTCCTCTTTCTCTCAGCCCACGAGCCGGGGCCGAGGGTCGGGGAGACCGGTCAGCGCCGGCCCGTCGCGTACGTCCTCTACCGTGCTCTAGCACGCGAAACGGAACCAGGTGCCCGTTACCCGGGGGTTGCCGTCCCCTGGCTAACCCCCGGGTGCAGGGTCAGACTGAACAGGTGAACACTGCTGAACTGGGCGTCTTCCTGCGGACCCGGCGGGCGCGGATCACCCCTGCCGAGGTGGGTTTGCCGGCCGGGCCCCGTCGGCGGGTGCCCGGACTACGCCGCGACGAGGTCGCCCACCTCGCTGGTGCGTCAGTGGACTACTACGTCGAGCTCGAACGCGGTCGCGGCGCGCAGCCGTCGCCCCAGATGCTTGCCGCGCTGGCGCGGGCGTTGCGGCTGGACGCCGACGAACGCGACTACCTGTTCCACCTCGCGGGCCGACCGGCTCCAGCCACCGGTGGCGGGACCGAACACGTGCCACCGGCGTTGCTCGCGCTGCTGGACCGGCTGGACACCACACCGGCGCAGATCATCACCGACCTACACGAGACCGTCGTGCAGAATCCGCTCGCGGTGGCGCTCCTGGGACGCCAGCCCGCCGCCACCGGCCCGGCCGCCAGCCTCGTCTACCGCTGGTTCACCGATCCACGTAGCCGATCCATCTACCCGCCCGAGGACCATCCGCATCACTCCAGGGTCCTCGTCGCGGATCTGCGGGCCGCGGTCGCCCGCCGCCATCACGACCAGCGGGCCACCGACATGGTCACCCGCCTCCGGCGAAGCAGTCCCGACTTCGCCGCCCTCTGGGACACCGGCGACGTGGCCGTCCGCCGGGGTGAACGCAAACGTATCGTCCATCCCACCCTGGGTGTGATCGACGTCAACTGCCAGAACCTGCTCAGCGAGGATGGTCGGCAACGCCTGTTGTTCTTCACCGCGCCGGCCGGCAGTCCCGCCGTCGAGCAGCTGCGACTGCTCGCCGTCATCGGTGTCCAGGACCTCGTCGAGGGTGTTCCGGACCTCGTCGGGCACCCGCCCGCGCCCGCCGACACCTGAGAGCCCTCCGCCCCGAAGGGCCGATCAGTGCACGGTCACGGTGGCGCTGCCGGCCAGGCTCCGCAACTCCTCGGGGAGTTCGGCGCCCATCTCCTCGGCGAGGCGAAGCGCCTCCTCGATGAGGGTTTCCACGATCTGACCCTCCGGGACGGTCTTGATGACCTGGCCCTTGACGAAGATCTGGCCCTTGCCGTTGCCGGAGGCCACCCCCAGGTCGGCCTCCCGGGCCTCACCGGGGCCGTTGACGACGCAGCCCATCACGGCGACCCGCAGCGGCACCGGCAGCCCCTCCAGGCCGGCGGTGACCTCCTCGGCGAGCTTGTACACGTCGACCTGGGCCCGGCCGCAGGACGGGCAGGAGACGATCTCCAGACCGCGCTCGCGCAGGCCGAGTGACTCCAGGATCGCGGCGCCGACCTTGATCTCCTCCACCGGTGGGGCGGAGAGCGACACCCGGATGGTGTCCCCGATCCCCTCGGCGAGCAGCGCGCCGAAGGCCACCGCCGACTTGATGGTGCCCTGGAACGCCGGCCCTGCCTCGGTGACCCCGAGGTGCAGCGGGTAGTCGCACGCCTCGGCGAGTTGCCGGTAGGCCCGGACCATCACCACCGGGTCGTTGTGCTTCACCGAAATCTTGATGTCTCGGAAGCCGTGCTCCTCGAAGAGCGAGCACTCCCAGAGCGCCGACTCGACCAGCGCCTCCGCGGTCGCCTTACCGTGCTTGGCCAGCAGTCGCTTGTCCAGCGAGCCGGCGTTCACACCGATCCGGATCGGTACGCCCGCGTCGCCGGCGGCCTTCGCGATCTCCTTGACCTTGTCGTCGAACTGCCGGATGTTGCCCGGGTTCACCCGTACCGCCGCGCAGCCCGCCTCGATCGCGGCGAAGACGTACCGGGGCTGGAAGTGGATGTCGGCGATCACCGGGAGCTGCGACTTGCGGGCGATCGCCGGCAACGCCTCGACGTCGTCCTGGCTGGGTACGGCGACCCGGACGATCTGGCAGCCGGCGGCGGTCAGCTCGGCGATCTGCTGCAGCGTGGCGTTCACGTCGGCGGTGAGCGTGGTGGTCATCGACTGCACCGACACCGGTGCGCCCCCACCGACCGGCACCGAACCGACCATGATCTTGCGGCTCGTGCGACGGGGCGCGAGCGGCGGCGGCGGTACGGCGGGGATACCGAGACTGACAGCGGTCACTTCAGGCACTCACCTTGTGAAGAGCGTGATCGGGTTGACGACGTCCGCGGTGACGGTCAGCAGCGTGAACGCGCCACCGATCAGGATCACCGCGTACGTCACGGGCATCAGCTTGAGATAGTCGACCCGGCCCGGGTCGGGGCGGCGCAGCCCGGCGTAGACCCAGGAGCGGGCGCGCTCGAACCAGGCGATGGCGATGTGCCCGCCGTCCAGCGGCAGCAGCGGCAGCAGGTTGAACACGCCGATGAAGAAGTTCAGCGAGACGAAGAGCATGAAGAAGAGCAGCCAGGCGTCGTTCTCCACCGCCTCGCCGCCGATCCGGCTCGCGCCGACCACGCTGATCGGGGTGTCCACGTCCCGCTCGCCACCGGTGATCGCCGTCCAGAGCGCCGGGACCTTCTGCGGGATCCGCTTCATCGCCTCGTACGTGTTCACCGCCATGGTGCCGGTGAACTCGGCGGTGCCGCCGATGGCGCCGATCGGACCGTACTCGATCCGACTGGGGGTGCTGGGGATGAGCCCGACGCCGAGCGCGGCGACCGGCCCGACGGTGCCCTCCGGGTCGTCCAGCGGCGGGCGTTGGGTCTGCCCGAGCGTCACGGTCGTGCTGCCCGGCTGGTCGTCGCGCAGGTAGTCGACCTGCGCCGGCTGCCCCGGCTGCTGGGCGCGCAGGGCGACGAGCAGGTCACCGTAGCTGGTGACGGGGGTGCCGTTGACCGCGGTGATCTGGTCGCCGTCGCGCAGCTCGCCCTGCGCGGCCGGGCTGGCCGGGTCGGCGTCGGTGCAGGCGCGGGCCTCGTTCTCCGGGACGACGCAGCTCGCGAGTTGGATGACCGCCGGTTCCTGCCGGACCTGCGCCAGGGTGCTCGGGAAGTTCGGGTTGGGCAGGCCGGCGGTGATCGCGATGATCCAGAGCGCGATCAGGGCCAGCGCGAAGTGCGTGATCGAGCCGGCGGACATCACGATCGTCCGCTTCCAGACCGGGAACCGCCACATCGCCCGCGGCTGGTCGGCCGGGTCGACGTCGTCGTCCTGCGGGGTCATCCCGACGATCTTGCAGAAGCCGCCGAGCGGAATGCCCTTGAGGCCGTACTCCGTCTCACCCCGCTTGAACGACCAGAGGGTCGGGCCGAAGCCGACGAAGTAGCGGGTCACCTTCATGCCGAAGGCCTTCGCCGTCAGCAGGTGCCCCGCTTCGTGCAGACTCACCGAGATCAGGATGGCGAGGGCGAAGAGCGTCACCCCGAGCAGGTAGGCCATCAAGCTCCTTCCACTGACTTCTCGATGATTGTCTGCGCGTGCCCGCGCGCCCACGACTCGGCCGCGAGCACGTCCTCGACGGTACCTGGTTCACCGAAGTCGGGTGCCTCGGCCAGCACCTGCTCCAGGGTGTCGACGATGCCGAGGAACGGCAGCCGTCCGGCGACGAACGCCGCGACACACTCCTCGTTGGCCGCGTTGTAGATCGCCGGCCGGCAGCACCCGGCCTCGCCGGCCGCCTTGGCGAGCGCGACCGCCGGGAACGCGTCGTCATCCAGCGGTGCGAACTCCCAGGTGTGACTGGTTGTCCAGTCAACGGCGGGGGCGGCGTCGGCGACCCGGTCCGGCCAACCGAGGCCGAGCGCGATCGGCAGCCGCATGTCCGGCGGACTGGCCTGGGCGATGGTGGAGCCGTCCACGAACTCGACCATCGAGTGGATCACCGAGGTCGGGTGGACCAGCACGGTGATGTCGGCGTACGGCACGTCGAAGAGCTCGTGCGCCTCGATCACCTCCAACGCCTTGTTCACCATCGTGGCGGAGTTGATCGTGACGACCGGCCCCATGTTCCAAGTCGGGTGGGCGAGCGCCTGCTCCGGCGTGACCTGGGTCAACTCGTCGCGCCGCCGCCCCCGGAACGGGCCGCCGCTGGCGGTGACGAGCAACCGGCGTACCTCGGGACGGGACCCGGAGCGCAGGCACTGGGCGAGCGCGGTGTGCTCGGAGTCGACCGGGACGATCTGCCCCGGTCGGGTCACCGCGGCCCGCACCAGGGGGCCGCCGGCCACCAGCGACTCCTTGTTGGCCAGGGCGAGGGTACGTCCGGCGCGCAGCGCGGCCAGGGTCGGCGCGAGCCCGAGCGAGCCGACCACCCCGTTGAGCACCACGTCGCTACGCCACTGGGCCAGCTCGCTCATCGCGTCCGGCCCGGCGATGATCTTCGGCAGCTTGACCTCGCCCCGGGCCCAGCCACGGCGGCTCGCCTCCGCGTAGAAGGCGAGCTGGAGATCCTGCGCGGCGGACGCCCGCGCCACGCCGACCGCCTCCACGCCGAGCTCGAGGGCCTGCTCAGCAAGCAACCCGACGTTGCCACCACCGGCGCCGAGCGCCACCACCCGGAACCGGTCCGGGTTACGGCGCACGATGTCGATGGCCTGGGTGCCGATCGAACCGGTGGAGCCGAGCAACACGACGTCGCGGGGAGAAGTCACCCCGCCATTGTTCCCCAGCCGATTCGGCGCCCGCCGGGAGCCTCAGCCGACGCGCCGAAGGCCGGTGCCGGCACCCCGTCGGGCGCCTAAACCGCTCCGCCGCAGACCGGCGCCGGCATCCTGGCCGACACCGGTCAGCAGCAGCTCAGAGCTGGTGGTCGCGCTCCCCGGCCGGGACGGCGGCGACGAACCGGGCCCAGGCCGCCGAGTCGAAGCTCAGCGCCGGCCCCGGCCGGTCCTTGCTGTCCCGTACGCCGACAACGCCTTCCCATGCGCCGACAGCCCCGTCTCCTGTGCCGACAGCCCCGTCTCGTGCGCTGACAACGCCGTCTCCTGTGCCGACAGCGCTATTCCGTGCGCCGGCCGGGGCGGCGAACGCCGCCACCTCGACGCAGTTTCCCTCGCCACCGGATCGGGACGACTTACGCCACACCCCGTCACGCCTCATCGGTCATCTCCCTCGCAATCGCCGCGATCAACTCACGGGACTCGGCAACACCCCGCGTTCGCTCGCTGAGCGAGCGCCAGGCGTCCTCGTAGGTCTGGATCTCGTGGGCCTTGTCAAGGTAGGCCGCCCCGCACGGCCCGTCCATATAGATGGTGGTCGGCTCCGGCTCCCGCACGTCGGTCGGGAACTCCAGCATGGTGAAGGTGCCCGCCTGCGCCCAGCGGAACACCCCGGCGCTCAGCGGCAGCACCCGGAGGCCGACGTTGTGCCGCTCCCCGGTGACGAGCAGTGCCTCGAGTTGGCGCACCATCGCCGACCGGTCGCGCAGCGGCCGTCGCAGCACCGCCTCGTTCAGCACCACGTCGAGCTGGGGCGCCCGGGGGATCGCCCGAGCCAACAACCGCTGCCGGTGCAGGCGGACCTCCACCTTCGCCTGGCGCTCCGCCGCACTGAGCTGCGGGTGATCGGTGGCGATCACCTCGGTCATGTACTCCACGGTCTGCAACAAGCCCGGTACAAGGTTGACCTCATAGTGTCGGATCCGGGTCGCGGCGGCTTCCAGGCCAACGAAGAGCTTGAACCAGTCCTTGATCGCCGAGCCGTAGCTGTGCCACCAGCCGTGCGCCTTGGTCTCCCGGGCCAGCGCCCGCATCGTCTCGATCGTCTCCCGGGCCGCCCCGTAGACCCGGCACATTGCCTCCACATCGTTGGGATGCATGGGGACCTGGCCAGTCTCGTACCGCCAGATCCGCGGCGCCGACCACTCCAGTTCCTTCGCGGCGGCCGACACCGTGACATACGCGTTTTCTCGAAGCTCTCTCAGATATCTCCCGAGTTGCCTACGCGGAACGGTGCTCCCCGAATCGTCCACGCCATCTCCTTTACTGTCGTCGCGTTAGGCACCTCATCCCTTGGTCCGCATCCTCTCGCGAGGCATTGCATCAATCCAGAGTTGCAATAAATCTTGTCTGGGACGGCCACATATTGGCGGCGGTCACCCGGGGCGGGCGCCTCCCTCCACCTCATCCAGGTGCCCGCCCCGGCCTCGACAGCAACCAGAAGGAGTACCCATGGAGACCATCGGCGATGGTTCGGTCGCGTGCCCGAAGGCGGCCCAGCGATGATCTACCCGAGCGAGGACCGGCTGCGCGCGTACCAGCTCCGCAGCGCCATCTTTGACGTCCGCCGACGGGGCCTCGACCCGAAGCAGGTGCACGAGTACCTGAGCCGGATCGCCGACGAGATCGACCGGCTGCACCGCGATCTGACCACCGCGAACACCGAGGCAGAACGGATCCGACAGGCCCTGCGCCAGTGGCAGTCCCGGCACACCGATTGCTGCCACCACACCGACGCGCCGAACGCTACCGACGCGCCACGGGCTACCGACGCGCCGCACGCTACCGACGCAACCCACGCTCGCCGGATGGGGAACACCAGCACGTATCGCGCTCCCGGCACAGCCAACAGCGGGTAGCGCGGATGGCCGCGCGCTGGGTACTGCACCTGCCCACCACACTCACCAACCAGGACGATGCGGTCCGCCTCGCCACGGCGCTCCGCGACTCCCTCGCCCACGTCACTGTCCTCGACTTCGGCGAAACCACGCTCAGCGAGGAGGACCGCCAGCCGCTGCGGAGCCGGGTCTGGTGTGATATCCGGCTCGATGGAGCAGGCCGCTGCCGCCACCGCGCTAATCACGCCGGGCCCTGCGGTGACGCCGCAGACCGATGCGACTTGAGCCGTTGATACCGCTGGGGCCGCCAGCTTTAGGATTCGGCGTGGAGCAATAGAACGCGCGATCGCACCATAGTCGACAATGCCCCCACATTGCCTACCACGGCCGCTCGCCACGCGGTCGCCCGGAGACCCGGTACCACCAGCAGGAATGTCAGTGGATTCGGACAAATCCTGCACCATGCAAGGCATCCCGAAAGCAAGGCGTACACGAAGAGTTGAGTTGGTATTTGTTTCATACTGGTTAATGCTTACGGCACAGTCGGTTCTCGATTGATCATCCGCAGCACCAGAGGTGCACCACCATGATCGGCACCCGCAGCGTCTTCAAGACGTTCCAGGGGTATCCCTGCCCGCGATGACCCCCGGAGTACCGTCTCCGCCATGAGCACCGAAGCAACCTCGGCAGCTGCGGCCCGATACGTCGCCGTCACCTTCGACTGCCCCGACCCGATCGCGCTGGCACGCTTCTACAGCACCGCTCTCGGCCTGCCCATCACCTACTCCTCCGACGAGTTCGCCCTCCTCGGCGAGGAGGGCGTTCCCGGACTCGGCTTCAGTCGGCTGGCCGGATACACGCCTCCCACCTGGCCGGACCCATCCCAGGAGAAGCAGGCTCACCTCGACCTGGCCGTTGACGACCTCGACGCTGCCCAAACCCGGCTACTCGCCCTGGGCGCCACCGAGCCCCCAACCCAGCCACAGCCGGATCGCTGGCGAGTGCTGCTGGACCCCGCCGGTCACCCGTTCTGCATCACCACCGGCGTCTGAGTGAGCTCCACTCCGCCCCGACCGGGCATGATCCAGCACCACCCACCGTCGACCAGGAGGAACCACCAGTCACCCGCAGATCACCCGTGCTGACCGGGCCGGGTCAGCGCACACTCCTGGCGAAGACCGTGCGGGCCAGATCATCGGGCGCAGAGCTCGCCTCGGCGACCAGTTCCCCGGCCGCGGACCAGATGCCCGAGCGGCCGGACGTTCGGGCGAAGCCGCCACCGGTCGGACCGGCGAAGGCCGCCGTGGCCACCCAGATACCGTGATCGGCGGCGACCCGACGGGCCCGCTCGCCGTGCAGCTCGGCCTCGTCCTCGGCGTGGACGACCCCGGCCACGTAGCCGTCGATCCCGAGCGCGACCGTCTGCGCGGCGTGCTCGGGGACGCCGGTATCGCGGCAGACGGCGAGCCCCAGCCGCCACCCGTCCACGTCGATCACGGCCGGCTCGCCGGGGACGAAGTGGAGAGCTTCCGGACCGTGCAGGTGGACCTTCCGGTAGGCCACCCGCGCGCCCTCCCCGTCCACCGCCAGCACGCCGATGCTCGGACCCGGCACCGGGGCACCGACGAGCGCGAGCGCCCCGATGTCGGCACAGGCGTTGACGATGGGGGTCAGCCGTTCGTCGCTGGGAGCGACCGGCGCCGCGTCCAGCTCGTAGCCGGTCAGCGACAGCTCGGGAAACACCACCACCCGCGCGTCCGCCGCCCGGACGGCCTCCGCGTGCGCCTCCGCGTTGACCAACACGTCGTACGCGACGCATCGTGGCTGTGCCACCGCGATGCGCAACGGCTGCCCCATCACGTCTCCCCTCTCCGCCTCGCCTAGCCCTTGCGGGTGAGCGCGGCGAGTGCGCCCTGGATCGCGGCCTCCACCCCTTCCTTTCCCAGGCCGAGGCCGGTGAGCACACCGTCGCCGTCCTCCTCCTCAAGCAGGGCTAGCAAGATGTGCTCGGTACCGATGTAATTGTGGCCGAGGCGAAGCCCCTCCCGGAAGGTGAGCTCCAGCACCTTCTTGCCTCGTGCGTCGTACGGGATCAGGTCCGGGACCTGCGCGACGCGCGGCGGTAGGGTCGCCGCGACCGCGTCCCGGAGCCGGTCCAGGGACACCCCGCGCGCCTTGATCAGCTGCGGGGCGAGCGCATCCAGATCGACCAGCAGACCCAACGCCAGGTGCGCCGGACCAATCTCGGCGTTTCCAGCGGCGCGCGCCTCCTCCTGGGAGGCGACGACGACGTTGCGAGCCCGGGTGGTGAAGCGGCTGAAGCCGCCATCCGACTCCAGCGCCGCAGCCGTCGCCACCTTCGCCGCCGAACGCTTCTGGGCGGCCTGCTTGCTGACGCCCATGCTGCGGCCGATCTCGGTCCACGAGGCGCCCGAGCGTCGGGCCTGATCGACGAAGTGACCGATCAGATGGTCGGCCACCTCGCCGAGGTGGTCCCCGGCCAGGACCGCGTCGGCGAGTTGGTCCAGTGCGCTGGTGTGCGCCTGCTTGATGTGGTCGATCAGCTCGTCGAGGCGTACCGGGTGGGTAATCATCAATGGTTCAGGCATGCGTCAACCATAAGTTGACGCATGGCCATCGTCAACCACAAGTTGACGCTCACCCAGAATCCCCGCGACCGCCGCCCTTCGATGAACCACCAGCCACAGTAGATTGCACGTGTAGATACCGCGTGCATATAGTCCGGAACGTGGATAACACGACGACCCTCCTCGGCCTCCTGGGCACCGGTGCGAGCTATGGCTACGACCTGAAAGGCCGGTACGACCGCTGGTTCGGGCTGAAGAAACCACTGGCTTTCGGGCAGGTCTACACCACCCTGACCCGGCTGATGCGCAACGGCTGGATCGTGGCGATCGGCGCTGAGGCCGGCGCCGGCCCCGAGCGCAAGCGCTACGGGATCACCCCCGCCGGCCGTGCCCGGGTGCTGGAGTGGATCTTCACTCCTGAGGTGCCGTCGGAGACCCTGCAGAGCGACCTCTTCGCCAAGACAATCATCGCGCTACTCCTCGGCGACGATGCCGGCCGACTGCTGGACCTGCAACGAAGCCGGCACATGGCGCGGATGCGGGAGTTGACCAACGAGAAGCGGGGAGCGGGCCTCGCCGTCGTCCTCGCCTGCGACCACGCCCTGTTCCACATCGAGGCGGACCTGCGCTGGATCGACCTGACCGCGGCCCGCCTCTCCCAGCTACAAGCCGAAGTTAAAAAGTGAACAAGGTGAACGCGCCCGCACCGCCATTCTTGGCAGCGAACTACGCCTGTCGTATCCGCCCATGACCCAGGCCGACCGCGAGGGCACCCGGTGGCGAACCTGGGCCGACCGCTACGCCAACCTCGGCCACCTGGCCGTGCTCGTGGCCACCCTGATCTCCGCGGTCTCCCTCACCGTCTCCAGCATCGCCGCCATCCTGGACCGCAAACGGGTACTCGGCCTGCTCCGCCTCATGGGAATGCCCGCATTGACGGTACGTTGCGTCATCGTCGCCGAAGCAGCCCTGCCGCTCGCCACGGTCTTCGCACTCTGCGTCGGGCTCGGGATCCTCAGCGCCTGGTGCATCGTCGCCGGCCTCACCGAAGGCGAACGAACGATCACCTGGCTACCTCCGTCCTACTACCTGATCCTCGCCACGAGCCTCGCGCTCGCCGCGACCGCGGTGATCGCCACCTTCCGTACGGCGCGCACGAGCACCACCATCGAAGCGATCCGGATCGGATAGGTGTCCACTGTCGGCCCGCCCGGCCGGGTAGACAGACTAACGTCACCATTGGTGGTCGGGCATGGACGGAGTGCCACCGTCCGACTAGCCTGAGGCCGAGCAGGCGGAACAACATCCACTTCTGCGAGGTGACGATCGCCATGCCAGAGACTGCCTCGATCACTACGCCAGGGACTTCCTCGACCACCCCCTCAGGGACTTCCTCGACCGCTACGTCAGTGCCTGCCTCCGGCGACCTCGCCGACGTCGAGTTTCCCGTCGCACGCGGATGCCCCTTCAGCACACCCGCCGAATACGAACAGATCAGGGAACACTCCCCGATCACCAAGGTCCGCCTGACGAACGGCGGCGATGCATGGTGGATCGCCGGGCACGAGCTGGGACGCGCTGTCCTGGCCGACCGGCGATTCTCCTCCGACCGCCGCAGGGACAACTTCCCGTTCGTCAGCACCGACCCGGAGACAAGGAAACAGTTGCAGGACCAGCCCACCTCCATGCTCGGCATGGATGGCGCCGAGCACGCGCAGGCGCGGCGGGCCCTGATGGGCGAGTTTACCGTCCGGCGGATGGCCGGGCTACGGCCACGGATCCAGCAGATCGTCGACCAGCACATCGACGAGATGTTGTCTTCGGAGCAACGCTCCGCCGACTTGGTCGAAGCGCTGTCGCTGCCGGTGCCATCGCTGGTCATCTGCGAGCTACTCGGCGTCCCCTACGCTGACCACGACTTCTTCCAGGCGCACAGCGGCCCCCTGGTCCGGCACAACACACCACCGGAGGTCCGGGCCCGCATCCAGCGGGAACTGAACACCTACCTCGGCGCGCTGATCGACCGTAAGGTCACCGACCCCACCGACGACCTGCTCGGCCGGCAGATCGCCAAGCAACGCGCGGCCGGCACCTTCGACCGCACGAGCCTGGTCAGTATGGCCTTCCTCCTGCTCATCGCCGGTCACGAAACCACCGCGAACATGATCTCCCTCGGCGTCGTGGGGCTACTCCAAAACCCCGACCAGCTAGCCATGATCAAAGAGGACCCGGAGAAGACGCCGCCGGCCGTCGAGGAACTACTGCGCTACTTCACCATCGCCGACACGGTCACCGCCCGGGTGGCCACCGAGGACGTACAACTCGGCGGCACCACCATCAACGCCGGCGACGGAGTCGTCATCTCCGGGCTGGCCGCCGACCACGATCCGACGGTCTTCACCGACCCAGACCGGATCGACCTCGAACGCGGCGCGCGCCACCACGTCGCCTTCGGCTTCGGCCCACACCAGTGCATCGGCCAAACCCTGGCCCGCATGGAACTGCAAATCGTCTTCGACACCCTGTTCCGCCGCATCCCCACCCTCCGCCTGGCGGCACCGCTCGACGACATCCCGTTCAAGTCCGACGCGTTCGTCTACGGCGCCGAAAAACTCCCCGTCGCCTGGTAACGGAGGACCACATGCGAATCGAGGCAAACACCGACGTCTGTATCGGGGCCGGCCAGTGCGTCCTAACCGACCCGACCGTGTTCGACCAGCATGACGACGGCATCGTCATGCTCATCACCAAACACCCCGAAGGCGAAGCCGCACAACGCGCTCGCGAGGCCGTCGAACTCTGCCCATCAGGCGCGCTCTCCCTGATTGAGGAACCGGGCGACAGTTAGTGCCGTCTGCGGCTGTCTCGCAAGCAGCCCTGTCTCACATCCGGCGGTAACAGAGGGCGGCGACCAGGTTCTCCGATGGACGATCAATTACGAGCGGGCCGCTAATCTCATCTGAACTCTGGCCGCCCTACCGACCTCACATGCTTGCCCTCGTCCGTCACGTCGTCGATCACCAGCGGCAGCAACCCTGAGAACACCATCTTCGTAAGATCATCGATCTCGCACACAAGGTCTCAACGACATCGACCACCTTCCGTCACCACCGAAAGTGAGAAAGAACGAGATCTACGCAGTCCCCGTCAAAGGACTTAGCTCCACGGCCAGCGGAGGCACATACTTCTTTCTGATGATTGATCTCGTCTGCGCGCGACAACGTCCACTGCCTCGGTGGAGCAGTGAAGCAGTAGCGCACCGCGACCACCGCCGCGATGCGGGTGGCGCAGATTCGGCCCGGTATCCCCTTTGGCCCTGGAGATTTAATCTCAACTACCATCAGGGCTACTCGCCAGCCCTAGGCGGCGGACGAGCAGGTCTTGCACAGCACCCGTATCCACGAACTGCTCGCTTAATACTCTTCGGCCCAAGTTGTCAGAATCGGCAAGAACCGCATGCAGGAGGTGTGCGCTGCCCAAAGCAGCCCCATTACCAGAAGATACCATAAGTCGTGCTGCTTCGGCGGCCCGCACAGCAGCCACAGTCCATGGTGGGTTTTTCGAGCTACTTCGCCAGCTTCGACGCCGCTGCGGTGATGCAATTTCTCCTACTTGAAGATTAGACGCGGCGGCCAAAATAGTAGCTTCTCGGTCAATCCCAAAGTGCCGTAGCACGAAGTCACAGGATTGCATGTATCCGGCTGTTGGACAGAGCCCGCTTGTCATCATCTCCTCCTCAAGAACCAAGACAGCCAGGATGAGGTGAATCAATGTTGTTCGGTCGTGTCCCAAGCGAACCGTTTCCGCGATGGCCTCGTCCTCCAGGAGGAAAAGCACGGGATTTGTTTGAGCCACTAATCGGAGGACGCTGGCCGCCGCCCTCCCCTTCAGAGTAGCTGTCCGCCGACGATTCTCTCGACCTGGCTGAATAAGGACACCGACTCGATTGAGCATCTCCACAAGCGCTTGACGCGGTGGACTCCCACCAGGAACCGGCCAGGTCCGTTGTGCCACCTCGGTCAAAAGATCAAGATCCACCCCTTGCTTACGGACAAAATTGTTCGCCGCGTTAGCCGAATCCGCCAGGAGCGCCTCCAGCAAGTGGTCGGCTCCCACCCATGGCGCATCGCGTGCCTCAGCAATCGCCATCGCTAGACGTACGGCCACTCCAACTTCATCATCCCAACGAGGCAAACTTGATGAAGCCTCTGCCGCCGCCCAGCCGAACGCCCTCCAGTGCACTTCCCTCATGGTCCGGTCTAGCCTCAACTCCGCATCCACCGAGAGAGGAGTACGACTGATGCCACCACCCTGAACGAAATCACGGCCAGCGCTTTCGACACGGACTGGATTCAGCACTTTACGAAATCCGGGAAAATTGTTCATCGTGCTGATCAGTACAGTATCAGTCCCAATCACCGACTGACGGAGCGCCGGGGCTGCGCGACACGCCCCATGCAGCACCCAATAGAAATCGCGACCTATCTCTACCGACACCGGTCATCTCCGCACATCCGCCAACCTTCTCCGATCACTTACGGCGATGTTTGCCTTTGTAGTTATCGGGCGCTCGATGCATTGTTGGATACCCTCCACCGAATTCCTGAAATGCCTCCCTATCATAGGATAAACCGTATATGGTACTGCCAACGACGTCCATCGCCCCAACAGATACAGAATCTTGCGGCAGGGCACCGAGCACCTTTTTGGGAAACTTATCGTACCATTTTACACCAGCCCCCTCACTGACTCCAGCAACTGCGTGCTTAAATGGAATGCGATTTACACCCGTATGATGCCTAAGGTGCTTCGGCTCATAATCAGGACCTTGTTGGGATTCACCTTCTGACCGACGCTTTCCGCAATTGTGTACGAGTACCGGTTTGTCAGCGGCCCCACATAGTACGTGTGGCATTCTCACGGCCAGCACGGAGAGTGACCTACGATGGCATGTCGTTGACCTGGGCTTTCATCGAGCGCAACCGTGTCGGCCCTCGGCACAGGACCTGGTTGACGGCAACAGTGACGGCAACACGGACAGACACCAGCACACGCCACGGCAGGCCGCCAGGAGCGTCCCAGTTGGGCGTCCTCGACACCCTCTTCT
>NZ_AZWQ01000020.1 GCF_000514815.1 Salinispora fenicalii | reverse complement strand
CGGTGAGTGGTGGTCCTTGGCCGTGAGCCCATTGCAGCCGGATAGGGACGCGGGACGGCTCATGAGTAGACGTCTTTGCGGTGCCCGACGGCGTGGATGGTCAGCTCGTTGCCGTCGAGGCGGTAGAGGACGCGGTAGTCACCGACGCGCAATCGGCGCCCGGATCCGTCGCGCATCTCGGTCGAGTTCTGTGGGCGCGGGGTCGGAGACCAGGCCGAGGATCGCGCTCAGGACGGTCAGGAAGACGTTGCGGGGCTGCTTGTGCAGCCACACCAGCACGTCCCGGTCGATCTGAACCTTCACGCCGCCGCACCGCCGGCCCGGTCGGCGAGCAGCGCCTCCACCTCACGAGGATCCACCCCAAGCGACTCCAGAGCCGCCGACAACGACACGAACTCACCCTCGGCACGGGACCGAGCAATCACCGCAGCGTCCCGACGATCCCGGAACGCCTCAATCTCCTCCCACTCGTCAATACCCACCAGGACGGCCACGGGCCGCTCGTACTTCGTGATGATCACCGGCTCACCAGTGCGCTCAACCCCGTCCAGCACCCGACCCGCGCCATCACGGAACTCCCGCAACGTAATCCTCGTCATGCACCACACCGTACCATGCGGTACCGTTTGACATGAGAAGAAGCGGCGCAGCCCGAGACCCCGACCAAGCGAACCCGCCGCCGACGGAGCCACTGGGCTAAAAGTTGCTTCACCTAATCAAGAAGCGGCCCGGCCGAAGCCGGGCCGCGCGCACGCGCTACAGCCGTTCCGGCCCGCGCGCACGCACCCACGCAACAAGTCACTCTGAATCCGGTAAGGCATCCCAAGTACGGACACATGGGTGGTGCAGACCGTGGCAATCCCTTTACCAGTCAAGGCGCGAGGTGCTTCCGGGGATCGGCGCCACGACGCTGCGCGCCGTGCCATCGGACACTCAGCAGCCGTCGCGGGCGGACAGCTCGCATCCATCAATCTACATACGTAGCAAGTCCGTGACAGCAACCAGGGCGAACAACCACGACCACCAGCGCACAACGGAGTTGCATCAATGCGCACGGTAGTGGCGACACTCTGTTATCGAACACCCGCCACCATCTGCGAACAACCAGGCATCTAAGGCAGGCGTCAATCATGCGACTATTTGCGTTCCAACCCCCTCAGCCGTTCGAGAGAGTCGCGCACTCGGTCGACCAATTGCTCATCTGTGATGTCACCAGGGCCGCGAAGCGCGGGGTCAATAACATAATCGTCCAGCAGATAGAAAACGTCGTAGAGGATGCGTTCGAAGTTCTCCCGAACTCGCTCGTTACCGTCCAACACCCGGCGCCGGGCAGACAGCCACGCTCTCGCAAACTCTGGGCCTGACATCTGCCCGTTGACCAGATCGTTCATGAGTCGAAGCTGCCACGCCACACCCGTGCCCGGCGTCACCTCGGACGGAGCTGACCAGGCACGATCCTTCGGCTTCTGCATGTTCATCAATGCCTCCCGGCTACCGGAGGTAGCCCTTGTTGACAATGCCAGAGAACTGGTTGTCACCAAGTCTATATGCGGTCCAGAACTTTCCGGTTCCTGCATTCAACATGACCATGTTGTTGGTTGAAGGATCAATAAACCCTACCGCCTGGCCTTGCCCTCGATAATTGAACCTGTAGATCTTCGTGCCGGGCGCAGTCATGTGCGAGCGCATCGCACCCTCAAACGCAGCAAGATTGGCCTTGTTCCTATTTCCAGTAATACCGAAGTCCGCAGCGTGCGCATCGTACTTTTTACTGAGGGTTTTGTTGTCAGCGAAGTTAGCCTTGTTGGCCCAACCAGCAGCCGCAGTTCCGCACCCATTCGTGTTGTGAACGAGGACCGGTGTGTTGCCGGCTACCACATAGTACGTGTGGATGTCGGCGACGGTGAGGTTGTAGGCCGTATCGTGTTGGGTAGTGGCCCAGTCGAGGCCAACGACGGCGAGTGTCTCACCGGCCGCGGTGCGAAGTAGGTCGCCGTGGTCGAGTTCCTGGCTTTCCTGCCACTGTTGGTCGGTTTCGTTCCAGAAGGGGTGGTCTTCGGTTGTGGTGATGTCGCCACCGTCGACGTTTAGATCGACTAGCTGGTCTTCGTGGATCCAGAGGTGGGTTACCTCGCGTGGGCCTTCCTCGCCGGTTTCGGGGTCAGTGGCCAACACGCGGTCGCCGACGCTGATGTCTTCGATTGGTTTGGTGCTGCCGTCGGCCATGAGTACCGCGGTGTCGCCGCTGAAGCTGCAAGCAGCCCTAGCGGCGCCGAAGGCTTTGTCGGCAGCCCGGATGAACTTTACAGCCGGGCCGATTCGGCCGCCCAGCAGCCCGCCAATAGCCCAGGCGCAGGCGCTACCGGACCCCCCTGCACAGTCGATAGCATCAGGAATACTTGTGAACTCGAACAAGAAGTTGATTATGGCGTCCGTGTCGGCCGACGTGTATTCCTCGCAGGCCGTCGGATTGTTGTAGCACCAGGTATAGCTCATCACCTCCCGCTGTTCGCGCGGCGACAGTTGACTGAAGCGACGACCCTGGTAGCCGGCATAGGCGCGCTCGTTCACGGTTGCGAGATCGACGCCCGGTTCACCACCGAGGGTCGACTCGCCGATTAGCTCAAGCGAATCCTTTCTTGGGTTAGAAGCAATTTTGGTTTTTCTTTTTCCGGAAGCGGTTTTCGTGCCGTAGGCGCGACGGCCATCACCGTTGACACCTTCTTCGAAGTACAGGCCGCTGGGGTCGCTGAAGGTGGTGGGGTTGTTGTTGGAGTAGGCGTATCCGTGCCATTGTTGAGGGTTGGCGAGGCCCATGATGGGATCGACGCTGATGAAGCGGCCGAGGGTGGGGTCGTATTGGCGGGCGCCTAGGTGGGTGAGGCCGGTGGGGTCGGTGGTGCCGCCGACGTAGCCTTTGGTGCCGATCCAGGGGGTTGGTGGGGTGGTGCGGTTTTCGCCGTAGGGCATGGTGCGACGGCGTTGGGTGGTGAGGGTGTCGGCGTCGATTTGGATCTGGTTGGTGTTTTGGTGGTTGTTGATGGTCCATTTCAGGCCGGTGGTGTCGCGTACGGCGTTGCCATTGTAGTAGCGGGTGCCGTTGGCCTGGGTGCTGCCGGTGGGGAGTTCGAGTTCGGTGCCGCCGAGGTAGAGGGTGGTTTTGTCGGGCGCGCGGGTGATGAGCCGGTTGCCGGCGGCGTCGTAGATGTAGCTGGTGGTGTCGTTGTTGTTGGTGAGGGTGTCGAGTCGGCCTTCGGGGTTCCAGGTCAGGTTTTGGGTGTCGCCGGTGGGGGTGGTGCGGGTGAGGGTGTTGCCGGCGTCGTCGTAGGTGAATGCTCGGGTGGGGGTTTCGGCTTGGGGGCCGGTGGCGGTGATGGAGGCAACCTGGTGGGCGGTGGTGCCGTGGCTGGTGCCGACGTTGTAGGTCCAGGTGGTGTTGCCTGTGGTGTCGTTGTGGTCGGTTTGGGTGAGCCGGTTGCCGAGGTCGTCGAAGGTCCAGGAGCGGTGGTAGGGGTCAGCACCGCTGCGTTGCGGGTTGGTGCAGGTCGCGGTGTTCTGGGTCCAGGCTTGGGTGAGTCGACGGAGTTGGTCGTAGGTGAAGCATTCGGCTTGGTCGGTGATGCCGTCGGTTTGGCCGGCGATTGCGGTGATGTTGCCGGCTGGGTCGTAGGTGTAGTTGTTGGTGAACCGGCTGGTGAAGGTGCCGGGGGTGGCAGGGTCTTCGGTGGCCACGTCGTGGTTGTCGAGTCGACCGGTACCGGTGTCGATGGTGTTGGTTTGCCGGATCTGGCTGCCTGGGTTGCCGTGCAGGGTGTGGTGAACGGGTCCGTGGAGGTAGTAGGCGGTTTCAGCGAGGTATGGGATGTCGGGTGAGCCGGCGATCTGGCCGGTGGTGGATTGGAGGTAGCCGTTGGTGTCGTATTCGGTGGTGATGGTTTCCGCCGGGAGGCCTCCGATGCCCGGCAGGGTCTGCCGGACGGTCTTTCCGGTGAGGTCGTAGGCGGTGCTGCTGGTGTAGGTGCCGGCGAGGGCACCTTCGGCGGTGGGGATGGTGACAGTGGTGCCGCTGGGCTGGTAGCGGTCGGTGTATCCGGTGACCGCGGTGGTATAGGCGTTCCCGTTATGCCAACGGGTGGTGGCCGTCGGCTGTCCCTTGGCGATGCTGTCGTAGAGGTAGCTGGTCAGGCGCTCACCGGTGTTGACGTCGCCGCTCCAGAGGGCTTTGGTGCGGGACATGCCGTCGTACTCGGTGGAGATCTTTTGGCCGCGGGCGTCGATCGTGTGAGCGACCCTACCGGCGGTGTCGTAGTGGGTGCTGCTGGCACCGGCGTCGGGGTCGGTCTTGTCGGTGAGGCGGCCGGCGAGGTCGTAGGTGTTGGTCCACGTGTTACCGGCAGGATCGACGAGGGCGGTGAGTTGGTTGAGCCGGTCGTAGGTGTAGGTGGTGCTCTGGTAGGCGTCCGGGTCGGAGGCTGAGGCGTATTGGTCCACGCGTGTCGTGTTGCCGCGCACGTCGTGGTGGCTGACGGTCTTGGTGCCTCCGGACGGCGGGACGACCATGTTGCGGTCGCCGTAGTAGGTGTTCGTCGTCTGCCGCCATCCGGCGCCGAGTTTCTTGTCCACCACGGTGGTGGGACGGTTGAGGTGGTCGTAGCGGGTCTCTTGGACTGCGGGGACGGTGGTGAGGTCGGGGTTGACCAGTCCGTTCCCGGCGTCGGCACTGTTGTGGAACGGTTGGGTGGTGGCGGCGATGTTGCCGCGTGGATCGTAGGTGGTGGCGGTGACGACCCGTCCGCCGTTCGGGCCGGGCTGCTGGCTTTCTCTGGCCCGGCCGAGCCCGTCGAGGTACTGGTAGGAACTCAGATAGACGGGGCTGCCGTCGTGCGACTGCAGCGTCTCGGTCCGGATCCGCGCGGCGGCGGTGGGTTGGCCGATGCCGCTGGAGGTGATGTGGTAGCCGAACCGTAGTGACGGCACCCCGGAGGACTTGGCCTGCCCGGGTAGATACACCTCGGCGAGACGACCGACCGGGTCGTAGAGCAGTTCGGTGACCTTACCGTTTTGATCCGTAACCTTGGATGGATTGCCGGTGTATCGGCTGATGACCGTGGTGGTGGTGTGGTTGAACCCGCCACCGATGGTGCTGGTGATGCCGTTGTCCGGCCAGTTGATCGCAGGACTGTAGCTGGTGGTGGTGGTCAGCCCGGTGGCGTCGGTCGAGGTGACCACGCGTCCCATGTTGTCGTAGGTGTTACGGCCGCTGGATACGTAGCTGGTGGGGTCGTGGTAGGTGTGGACCTCGGCGACGTTGCCGTCGAACGGTTTCTGGGAGCCCTCGACGGTGTAGGAGTCGTAGAAGGCGACGGTACGGGACAGCAGTGTGCCCGAGCCGCAGGTGTCACCGGACCAGGTTTCCACCCGTTCCGGGTAATCGATCAGATACCAGGAATTCGGCTCGTCGCGCTGGGCGTAGGTGTACGAGGTGCAGGTGTTGTCGTCGACACCGACCTGGTTGTACTGCTGCAGCCGTGTCGGCAGCCCGTAGGTGGAGTCGTAGATGGTGCGCTGTGAGGTTTCCCGCCAGCTGCCGTCGTCGAGCAGGACCCGATGGTTTTCCAGACCCGGGTTCACCTGGCGGGGATTCCACCAGCCAGGGCCGTCGAGGCTGCCCTGGATCTCATGGTCGTAGCGGGTACTGGCGACCTCGGCGTAGGCGGCATTGGCAGGGTTGGCGTTGTACGTGGTCATGCGGTATTGCTGGGTTTGCAGAACCAGTCCGGCTCGGGCGTAGTGGTCGTGGTAGGTGTTACCGGCCCAGTCGGTGATCTTGGTTTCCTTGATCTCGTCGCCCCGGCTGGGACCGTAGAAGTCGTGGTACATGCCGCGGAAGTACTTCGACATTGACACCGTGTATTTCGACGGGTCCGTGCCGGAGCCCTGAACGACGCGGACCTTGTCGTAGCCGGCGAACAGGTTCCACGTCTCGTGCTCGTTGGGAATCAGGGGGCTGCGCAGTGTCTTCCACGCCGGCGTGCCGACCGAGTAGTCGTACTGGGTGACCTGGTCCGGGGAATCACCCACCTGATCCTTTACCACGACCTTCTTAACAAGGTACTTGTGGAAGATTCCGAAACCCGCCTCGGCGCCGGGTGGAGTATGAAAGATCGGATAGCAGTCCTGCGTGTTGACGTCCCAGTTGCCCACCTTGCCGTCGTGCCAGGTGTCGAAGCCCGACTTGTTCGACCCGCCCTGCGGGCACGGTCGCTGCGTGCCGTACGTGACCTCGGTGCGGCCGCCCAAACCGTTGCGGACCACGAGGAGCCGGGGCATCCGCATCGCCGACACGCCTAACCCAGCCTCGTCGTAGTCGACCCGACCATCACGGTAGTTCGGCTGTACCCCGTCGACGTAGTCGAAGTTCACCGGCGGCAGATCAACCTTGTTGGTGTCCAGGCCGATCAATCCGACTGGACGGATGTAGTCCAGGATGAACACCCGGTCGGTCAACCCAGTCGGGTTGACCACCTTGTAACGCAGCTGCACCCGGCCGACGTTGTTCCACGCCCCCGAACCCGCATTCCACTGATACGACGTGACCCGGTCCAGAATTCGGGTCGAGAAAAACGACTGGCTGTAGTTGCTGCACGAGGACGACCCACAGGAAAGGTCTAACGGCACGTCCGGATATGACGACGGGCTCGACGACGTCGACGGACAGGACGGTGGAGTGTTGTTAAGCGGGTCCTCCTCGGCAGTGCGCTCCACGCACCGGCTCGCCCAGCTAAACACCGTCCGACCAACCGGAATCGCACCATCCTCGGTCGCATTTTTCGCGTACAGCACCTCCGCCAGGTAGCCGCCACGGTCGTACTCCAGGATCGACCCGGTCAACGCCCGCTTGTAGTGGTTCGTTTCCCGCTTCCACACCAAAGTCGTGTCGTTTTCGTTAGGGTCCGAAACCCGGTCCAGATTCCATCGCCACGGATCCCGACACGAACTCGGATACGAGCCATTACACGGCTCCCCCGCCTCATCCCCCAAGAAACTCATCTTCCACACCGAGTCCCGCTCATACCCGAACCGATACTCCGTGCCGTCCTGCGTCCACACCTTCCAATAGCCGTCGTTCTCCGCGCCACCGGACAGGAACTCCACCCGCCAGCCCAGATCGTCAACGGTCTTCCACACCCCGCTCGTGGTCTTCACAAGCTTCGTCGACTGCCCCTGCAGCGAGATCGTCATCAACGCCGAACCCTGGTCGTTGGTGTCAGATTCACCATCATGGTCATCCGGCGACTCCCAGCACATCTCACTCGGATGCGCCGGACAGGGTTTGTATTCCCGCTCGATGAACCCCGGCGAAAGAGTCCACCCCAACCCCACCGGACCAGACTGGTTATTCGTCCCATGCGTCATCCCGTCCACCGACGACGAGTTGTAGGACACCTCCAACCCCAACGTCTGCCCGTACGGCAAAGACGGCTCCGGCAGCGGGTACGAATACGAAAGCGACCCGGCACTCGCCCCCACCTGCCACGAACCCGACTCCTTCAGATCCGTCGCCGTGTACGACCCGGTTGACCCACCCGAAGCAGAAGCCACCACCGCGAAAACACCTGCTGGAGCCACCATGCTGTCCGCCGATAGACCCGCGAACTCGCCCGTGAACCTACCGGCACCCCTCAGGTCACCGCCGATGTCCACCAACGCCGTCAACGTCTCCGCAGCCGGATCGTTCACCGACGACACCCACTGCGGCCTCGCAGAACACTCCGCCACCTCAGGCAACGTCGCCGCGCAACCCGGCAACCGCACCAACGTCAACCGATCCGCGAACGACCCTCCGTATGCCTGCGCATATGCAGAGTAGTCAAGCTTCACCCGCAACGCGCCCGAGGCCGCTCCCCCGTCCGCACGGCGCAACGTGAACAGAGGACCCGCGCTGCCCAACCCCACCGACGCTGCCCGGTCAAACCATCGCACATGTACCGTGTCGACCTCGTCCACCGCCACGCCGCCGTCCAAGACGCCAACACCGGCCGGCTCTTCGGCCCGCTCGACCCTCAGCCCGGCCGGCTCTTCGGCCCGCTCGACCGTCAGCCCGAACGCCTCCGAGTCGGCGGCGCTACCCTCCAAGTCAAGAACCGCTTCACCCCCTGCCGGGAACTCCGCCGCCGGCAACGGCTCCGTCACCGCCTGCCGATCGTCCGGATCCGGCCCCTGATCCGCCTCCCGCACACCAACACCAGCCACCGAAACAGACCCATCCGGCGCGGTCACCGGGTCCGCCGCCACCGGCTCACCCAACTGCACCACCGGCAACAACCCCACCAGCACCGCCGCAGCCAAGCCCCCTACCCTCGCCCTGCCCAACAAGCGAGAACGGTCAGCCCATCCACCCCGGCCACGGACAGCAAACATGGCAACCCCCGTGTCGACAATAGAGTGATCAGCGACTCTACACATCCCGCCAAGGCAACATAAGACCAGGGTTCCCGCAGCAAGTGAATTTGCTATTCGCTCCTAATACGAAACCCGCCGGAGCTGTCGCGCCAAGGGCGTTTTCGGTGATTTGGCTAGTAAGCTTCAGCGAATGGGAATTGGTCGCTAAAGGTCATGGCGAAGGCCTCCCACGCATCGTCCATCGGGTTTGTCCCGTTCCGGTAGAGCCCAGTGACCGGGTCACCACGTACAGACTCGGGCCTTCGCCTGCTGCCGCGTCGGCGCGATCGATCAGGGAGGCAACGGCCGCAGTGGCTCAAGCCGCTTCCTGGTGGACGGGCTCGTTGGTAGTGCCACGGTCACATCACCCTGGTGCACACCGAACTCGTCCGCCGATGCCCAGGCGATGAAACGGCGATAGAAGTCAGCGCTTCGGTTGACCTCCGTTCAGCCCTTGCAGCCCTGTGGCAGCCACCCCGGCAGCAGTACCATCACGCCGTGATCTTGACCCTGTGGCGACTGCTGACCCTTCAGATCGACTACCGCCTGGCACAGGACGACACCGAGCTGCGCAAGATATGCGATCAGGCACGGTATGACGACAACATCGAGCCGGCCCGGAAGGCACTGAAGGCCACATCAGGCGACTACGACCGACGGGCGCGGTACGTCCGGGTACTGGCGGAGTCGACTGTTCGGGGGTCGGGCCCAAAGCCCGATCCCCAGACGGGCCAGATCGACACCGGGGGGACCTGGGCGGACCAGTGGGCTGCACGCTGCCCCGACGATCCGGATGCCCAGCTCGTACGTGCGGGGTCGTTGCGAGAACGAGCCTGGGAGATACGCGGCGGACATTGGGCCTCCACCGTCCGCCCAGAGCAGTGGGCCGAGTTCGACCGCCTCCTGCCCCTGGCCGAACAGGCCATCAACCTGGCCTCGCACCTCGCACCTCGCACCCGAGGACCCCACCCCGTGGGCGCACCGGCCACGAATCATGATCGACCGAAGCGCCCCCGGGAAGTGAGGTGTGGGCGGAGCTGATCCGACGGGACCCGGGAATCGAGATGGGCAGGTTTCCCAGCTGACCTCCCACTGCAGAACGTGGGGTGGCTCGCACGAGGCGATGTTCGACTTCGCGCGGTCGGTCGCCGCCACGGCCCCACCCGGCTCGCCGCTCCACCTGCTGCCGGTGCGGGCCGACTGCGAGTGGACACTCTGGGAACAAGATCGCGAGTGCAGGGGCACCGCCGAGGAATTCGGCCAGCGGTGGCGGCAGGACCAGACCCTGGTGGGACGACAAGAATTCAATCACTGCCTTTTCCGAACGCCCCGCCGAGCTCGCCGGGCTTGACCTGACCTGCGCGCGGCTACGCCCAAGCCAGGAACCGGCGATACAGATCCGCGTTTCGGTGGACTTGCGACAGTTGTACGTCGGCCTCCGCCATCAGCGCCGCGAGGTAGACACGTAGCGCGATGCGGTCGTCGTGGTATTCGGCCAACAGGGCACGGCGAGCAGCGGGGCAGGGCCAATCGGCCCGACAGATGTCACAGCCCCACAAGGGCCGCATCGGCAGGTGCCGCTCGTTCGCCATCAGGAGGCCCGGATCCGCGCCAGCGCGGCGAGCAGGACCACGCGTAACGCCGCTTCGTCAACTGTCGGCGGGTAGCCAACCGGGGCTACCCCGACCGCCCGGCCGACCGATGGCTGACGGCGTCTCCGACCAGCACCCCACCGCCCACCACCTCGATCTGCCGGCTGGGCGGTCACCGCAGTGCCCCGATCACAATGGCCGCGACGACGATCACCACGATGAGGATGGCCACCACCTTCTGCCTGGTAGTCGGTGGCGGGGTGGGCACCGACGGGGCGGCTCGCCGTACTCGATCACCATCGGCCAACGGCGGGGCGCCGTGCGGATCATGGTTGGCCCGCACCTCAGCAGGCTTGCTGTCGTCGGCCATCACAGCCTCCGTAGCCCCACCAGTACGGCCGCAAGCACGTCGTCGCTCGGACGCACCCAGCCGACACCAGCGCAGCCGACATCACCGCCGGGCGGCAGCCGCTGCTCCGAATCGACCCTGGTCACGACCGCGAGCTGATCGCTACTGGTGGAGTCAGACGGCGTGGTTCGACGTGCGCGCTGCGGCAATCGGTCAAGGGATTGGTGTTTAGTAGCTGTCCTCATGATGCTCCTGTTGGAAAAGGCATACGGCGGTCCTTGCTCTACCCCGGGTGGTGGATTCCCCCACTGCCCTGTAGCCCACGATCAGCGCAATCAATCTCGGATGCAACGTCTCGCACTATGAGCCTCTATGCAGGACGGCCCTTTTAGGGAATGATGCGAATGCCATCTCATGACATGCCGGCCAGCGCATCAGGATGAGACAGGGAGAGACCCAACAATGACCGACGTCGGATCGACAGTGCCGAGGCGGCAACTTGGCAGGCTGCTTCGACAAGCACGGGAACAGGCCGGCATAGGGCTGGAAGCCGCTGCCGCTGATCTTGAATGGTCCCGCGCCAAGATGTATCGCATCGAGTCGGGGCAGGCACCCGTCCGCGTGTTGGACGTTGATCAAATGTGCCGGCTGTATGGAACGTCAGCCGAGATGACGGAGGTCATGAAGAGCCTCGCCAAGGAGTCGAAGAGTAAGGGCTGGTATCACTCCTACGGCGAGGCGATCCCCCGCTGGTTCGAGCTGTATGTCGGATTGGAGTCAGCGGCCAGCCGGATCCGAACCTACGAGCATGCTGTCGTGCCAGGGCTGCTCCAGACTCCGACGTACGCCGAGCAGGCCATCCGCACCAGGCCGGACCTTCCTTCGGAGGAGGTGGCAAAGCTCGTGGAGTTACGCGCCGAGCGGCAGCGTCTGCTGCACCGGAAGCGGCCCGCCGCCCCAATCCTGGACGTCGTCCTGGAAGAGGCGCTACTGCACAAGAACGTGCCCGGGATGCGCGCGCAGATCAATCGACTGCTCGACGCCAGCACGACCCCGAACATTTCCGTGCGGGTGGTGCCCCTCGCCAGTAAGCTCAGCCAGGTGGCGACTTCGGGAAGCTTTGTCATCCTGGACTTCCCCAAAATCGGGCTTCGGCCCTCCGAGCCGACCACGGTCTACAATGAAGGGCTGTCCGGTGCCCTCTACCTCGATCGCATAGCGGAGGTGCGAACGTACGCTGACGCCTGGAATGCGCTGACCGCGCAAGCGCTGGACGCCGACAACTCCCGGAAAGCCCTACTCACGATCAAGGAGAAGTACTATGACTAGGCTCAGTGACGCGATGTGGCGCAAGTCCGGCCGGAGCTCGGGCCAAGGGAACTGCGTGGAGGTTGCCGACAACCTTCCGGATGTTGTGGGTGTTCGGGACTCCAAGGATCCGACCGGCCCCGCCCTCACCTTCGACCCGACGGCATGGCGCAGATTCGTCACCTACACCAAACAGCACTGACCAGCAGCCAGCGAGAAGGCCCGGCCTCCCGAGAGGAAGCCGGGCCTTCCCTGGCACTACCCGTCCTGAGCTACTGATCGTCGACTGTGGCAGGGCATCGGATGGCGTCCGCCGCCCCTACCGCCCGTTGGATCAGTAGACGTTGACGCCGTAGACGTTCAGGGCTTCAACGACTGGCTGGAAGAAGGTCGTGCCACCGAAGGAGCAGTTGCCGCTACCACCGGAGGTGAGGCCGAGTGCGGTGGAGCCGCTGAACAGCGAGCCGCCGCTGTCGCCCCGCTCCGCGCAGACGTTGGTGCGGATCAGGCCGTAGACCGTGCCCTCGGCGTAGTTGACGGTGGCGTTGAGGCCGGTAACCGAGCCGCTGCGCAGACCGGTGGTCCGGCCGGAACGCTGCACGGACTGGCCGACGAAGGGGTTGGCGGCGGACGTGATGTCCTGGTAGTTGCCGTTGTAGAGGTACACGTAGCCCGGCTCGTAGCCGCCGCTGAGGCTGACGATGCCGTAGTCGTTGCCGGGGAAGCTGGACCCGGCGGTGGGGCCGAGGTAGTTGGTCTGCGAGCTGTTGGCGTACCAGTTCGAGATCACGTCGGTGCAGTGCCCGGCGGTGAGGAAGTAGTAGTTGCTGCCGCTGCGGACGTTGAAGCCGAGCGAGCACACACCGCCGCCGCCGTAGATCGCCTCGCCTCCGGTGATCCGGGTGCTGTACACACCCGCCTCCGACTCGATGCGCATCGCACCGCCGCTGCGGGCCACGGCGGCCTCGACCCGCGCCAGCTTGGCGCCGGTCACCGTGCTGTCGACGGAGACGACGACCTGGTTGGTCGCCGGGTCCGTCCACCAGGCGGTGCCGGGGATCTTGGCTGAGCGTTCCAGCTCTGCGGTGGCGCGCTGCAACTCGGCGGCGCCCCGCTCGACGATCTTCGGGGTGGCTCCGGCGGTGCTGACCTGCCGGGCGGCGGCAGCGTCGGTCACGGCCACGACGACGGTGCCGTCGGCCTCGGCGTAGACGCCGGCAGCCCGGTCGCCAAGCTGCTCGGCGAGGTCAGCGGCGGCTTCCGGGGACGCGTTGGGGGCTGCCGCCTGCGCGGGGCTGCCGATCAGCGCTCCGGCCACCAGGGTTCCGGCCGCGGCCACCGCCGCGACACGACGCAACATCAACCTCATGGGTCGCATGTGACACCTCCGTTGGGGGTGTTGGAGGGAAGGGCCCACGCCGAGGGCGGCGGGGCCGGTGGATCAACCCCGGCCGAACGGGGGAAACGGCCGGGACGCAACTGAAGTATTCACATATTTCAATTACTTGGCAAGGCGCACCATCCTGCGATCCGCCCGACCCGACACACCCTTTTGTCCGATTACCACCAGATGGGTGGCCAAAGTCACCACGATGGCAAACCGTTGATAGCAGTACTAATTCGCGACCCGGGCAGGCCTGAAACAGGAACTTTGCCGCAGTGCGGGCAATAGGCGACACAGGGGAAGTCACCAGCTGATCACCCGCTGCCGCAGCCGTACTAGGTTGGAGGTCGGTCCACCGGTTCGCCCCCGCCAACCCGGTCGACCGTGCTGGTCGTGACCACGGGAGGGGAGCAAGTGGGCAGCACTGCGGAGCACCAGACGCCGACGCCAGAGCCGGAGTCCCTCACCGACCTACTCGGCGGGCGACGTGGCGCGATCGACGCCACGGTGCCGCCGGTGGCGTTCGCGGCCGGCTGGCTACTCGGTGGCGAGTCGCTGCAGATCGGGGTCGGCGCGGCGCTGGTGACCGGCGCGGCCGTGGCGGGCTGGCGATGGCACCGTGGAGATCGGCCCCGATCAGTACTGGTGGGCCTGCTCGCCGTCTGCGTCGGCGCGCTGATCGCACTTCGGACCGGACGAGCCGAAGACTTCTTCCTGGTGCAGCTCCTCGCGAACGCGGCGAGCGCACTCGCCTGGATGGTCAGCATCGTGATCCGCTGGCCGCTACTGGGTGTGGTCCTCGGCATCGCGCTGCGACAGCGGACCCGATGGCGCCGCGACCCGGCGCTACTGCGGGCCTACGGGCGCGGCAGTTGGGTCTGGACCGCCAGCTTCCTGCTGCGGGTTTCGGCCTTTCTGCCGTTGTGGCTCGGTGGCCAGGTGGTCGCGTTGAGCGTGGCCCGGGTTGCGCTGAGCTGGCCGTTGGTGGCCGCCGTCCTCGGCGTGAGCTGGGTGGTGGTGCGCCGTTCACTGCCGGCCGACCATCCGGGGATACGGCATCCGGTGCTCCCGGGTACGGCATCGGCACCGACCGAACAGGCGCCGCAGCGCGAGTCGGCGGGCAACCCGGGCTAGACAGAAAGGGAGAGGCCGCCACGGGGGGAGCGGCCTCTCCGGTGACGTACATTACCCCGTCGGGATCCGCTCCGCGCTCCTGGGGGCACACTAATTTCGGCCCGTTTGCATATTGCGCGTACTCCGGCCAATCGGGCATCTTCAGGCCAAGCCGATCGGACACCCCCATACCACCCCGCCTCCGCTCGCGCCTACCCCGCAACCCGAGGAGGAAGTGTCCGATTCCCTCCTGAATCTACGGTCAGTCGTTCGGAAAGAGCCGCCCGAAGTCGGCGTACGCCATCGCGACATCGGCCTGAGCCCAGAACCGGTGGTAACGGAACGTCGGCTCGGCGCCGCCATCCAGATAGGCCTGGACCTTCGGCCAGTCCGGATCGTTGAGGTAGAACGACCGGATCTCGACGAAGCTCCTACCCGCCTCGATCACATCGCCGTTGGGCATCGTGCCCGTCCAGCCCGGCGGCAGGTAGAGGCCCTGCCCAGTGCCGGCATCGTAGACGTCATCGAAGCGCTCGTAGTCGCCCCGCGTCTCCACCGTCGACACACCCAGGGCGTCGCTGGCGGCGTGTAGCGCGTCCAACAACCCCTTGGCCGTGTTCTTCGCGGCCACGTTCCCCGACCTCGCCGCGTACGCGGTCAGGGTCCGGGCGTAGGCGGCAGCGGCGCCGACGTCCTGGCCAGTCTCGGTCACCTCCACATGCAGGTCGGTGTTCGGCTCCGGGTTGGTCGGGTTCCACGTGTTCGGCTGCCCCGACCAGGTGAGCTCGGCCGGGATCGACCAGTCCGCGCCCAGCGTGGTGTTGGCGATCGCCCACGGCACCCACCTGTCCAGCAACGCCTCGGCCCGGGCGTCACCGGTCTCGAGGTACAGCTCGGCGATCCGGTGCATCGACCAGACCTGCATGCCAAACCACTGGTTCGACGGCGGGTCGTGGTAGACCGGCTTCTCGTCGTAGAACATGCCGTAGAAGGTCGGCGTGCCCGCGGGCGGCTGGCCGTACCGGCCGCCCCAGCTGTTGGTCGCACCACCGGCGATCGCACCCTCGGCGGACTGAAGCCAGGTATACAGCTCCAGCTGCCGCTGCAAACTCTGGGCCCAGTCGGTGGTCGCGCTCGGCGACCTCGGCTCCAGTTCCGGCACGGTGGTCAGGGCCCAGGCGGCGAAGGGGTTCTGGTAGCCGAAGTGGTTATGGCTGGAGCCGATCCGCCACGACCAGTTCTGACCCGGCTCGTACGCGCCACCCCAGGCGTAGTACCAGGACAGGAGGTAGTGCGCGGACTCCCGACCACTGCCGGCGGGGCAGGTGGACGCCCCGACACAGTTGCCGATCCGCTTGAAGTACTTGTCGAACATCGCGTACCGCAGGTAGTCGCCCAACTTGGCGGCCTTGGCCACGGTGGCCGCCACCTCCTCGGCTCGGCCCTGCTGCGTGGCCCAGGTCAGCGCCCAGTAGGCGGCCTGCACCGCCCGGGCGTCGGCGTCCGGCGCGTTGGTGTACTTCCACTGCTTCGCCGGCGCGTTCTGCTCCTGGACGGAGATGTCCAGGAAGCCGTACTGCCCACCGTGGGTGAAGGTCTCGCAGGACGGCTGCGGGACGGTCTCCCAGACCGACTCCTGCTGCCCGCGCTGGAAGGTGTTGATGTACGCCGGCCGGGTGGTGCCGTCGCCGCACCGGCCGAAGCCGTAGGTGTTGTCCACGTCGAGCAACCAGTGCATGCCGTAGATGTCACCGGTGCCGTAGGTGGACTGGAGTTCAGCTCGCAACGGGTCCTGGCCGACCGGGACACTCGGTTGCAGCTGCGCCGGGTACTCGCTGGGCAGGTCGTACTCGGCGGCGTACTGCGCGGTGCCGGGAGCGCCCGCGGTCGGCTGGTCGGCGGAGGAAGGAATGATGTAGTTCTCCAGCACCGTCCAGGCGTTGGTGAACGGCGCCCAGTCCTCGGTCACCCGGCCGTACTGCGCCTCCAGCCAGAGCCAGAAGCTGAATGCCTCACTCGTGGTCTCGTGGCCGTGGTCCGGTGCCTCGACGATCAGGGTCTCGATGGAGTGGTACGGCACCCCCTCGGGGCTGAAGTACCCCGAATTTTTGATCTTGCCGTACTGGGTGAGGAACCGCGCGATGTACTCGTTGTCGCCCCCGGGAACGTCGTTGTCAATCTCCGTCGCGGTCATCGCCAAGGGGGTGAGGCCAGCGGCGGAGGCGGTGATCGTCGCACTCCCCCCGGCGGTGTCGGCGTCCTCGACCGCCGACACGGTCACGTCGACACCGGTGTTCCAGTTCCCGGTGGTCAACGTGAGTGTGGTGGGGGCGACGGTGAGGTCGGGGTCACCGGTACGGGCGAGTCCCACCTGGACGTCCGCGGCCGGTGCCGCAGTCAACGTCAAGGTCACGGTGGCGCTGCCGCCCTCCGGTACGCCCACCGTGGCGGGGGTGGCGACCAGTTGCGGGCCAGCGGCGGGCGCGACGACGAAGGACTGCTCCGCGACGGCGCTGAGGCCGGTGTCGTCGTACGCCTTGGCCTGCGCGGTGTAGGAGCCGGCCGGCAGACCCGGCAGGGTGTACGCGTACGGGGCGGTGGTGTCGGTGTTGACCAGCAGACCGTTGCGGTAGAACTCGACCTTGCTGATGCTCCCGTCGGGGTCACTGGCGGTGGCCGTCAGCGGCACGTCGGCCGGTGCCTCGAAGGGCCCAGCCGGCACGTTCAGCGACACCGTCGGCGGCTGCTGCGCACCGCCGCAGGGGACGCCGTTGACGGAGAACGAGGTCGGTTCGGCGTTGGTACCGCTGTAGGCGGCGTTGAAGCCGATCTGCGCGGTGTCGCCGGTGCCGAGATTGCCGTTCCACGACTCATTGGTGGCGGTGACGTCGTTGCCGCTCTGGCTCCACCGCGCCGACCAGCCGTGGGTGATGGTTTGGTTACCGGCGAAGGCAAACCGCAGGGTCCAGCCGGCGATCGGGTCACCAAGGTTGGTGAGGGCGATATTCGCGGTGAAGCCGCTGCCCCAGTCGTTGGTGGTGTACACGACGTCGCAGGCGGGCGCGGCCGACACGGCCGGCGCGGGTAGGGCCGCCCCGCCGGCTACCGCCAGTACCGTCGCGGTGGCTATCGCCCAGCCGCGACGTCGGTTCATGGGTCTCATGCGCGGTGTCTCCTCGGACCAGGCCGGAGCCCAGACTCCGGCGAGGCGCCTGGCCGTTCTTCCTGCAGTGGGCGAGGCGCCCGGGGTTAAGGACCCCCGGCCAAGGCCGGGGCCGGTGACGTGGCGTGGACGGCGCCCGTCCACCTCGGGTCCGCACCGGACTTCCCGGCTGCCCTCGGCCCCGCGTTCCCGCGACGGCGGCTCAACCACCAGCTTGCCATGCCTGGAAACGCTCCCACAAGACCGACGACATCAATTCAGTCAGATGTTTCAATTTTATTAAGCCACTTTCACAAGACAGTTACAAGAGGTTACAGTCGCACCAGAATGCTGGGAGCGCTTCCATCTCGACTCTCACTTCCACAGTGGAAGGAGGTGAATCCGCAAGCCACTCGCGTGACCCGGCTCCCACGTGACACGCAGGGCCGGACGCCACCGTCGGACCCCAGCGTGTCCAGCACCGATGGGGGCGGGGGCTGCCCTCCCCCGCCCCCATCCCGCGCCCCGGCGATAGCGTGACGGGCGCGCGTCGCCCCACACCCTGCCGAGAATCCCCTCGCTCCCGGGCTCCCGCCGGGAGGACCGGAGGCGTACGCTGTTCTTTGGGAGCGCTCCCGGTCCGGTCCAGAACTAGCAGAGGAGACTCCCCCGATGTCCACACTCCCTCACAGCGCGCACCCCGACCGCTCGGAGCGCCCTCCGGCGGGCACCCTGCGCTTCCCGCCCAACTTCGGCTGGGGAGCCGCCACCTCCGCCTACCAAATCGAGGGCGCGGCCAAAGAGGACGGCCGGGGCGAGTCGATCTGGGATACCTTCAGCCACACCCCCGGACGGATCCGCAACGGCGACACCGGTGACATCGCCGCGGACCACTACCACCGGTACGACGCGGACCTCGACCTCATGGCCGAGCTGGGCCTGCGCAGCTACCGGTTCTCTATCGCCTGGCCCCGCATCCAGGCCGACGGCACCGGTGCGCCCAACCAGCGCGGGCTGGACTTCTACCGGCGTCTGCTCGACGGACTACACGACCGCGGTATCCAGCCGGTGGCGACCTTGTTCCACTGGGACCTCCCCCAGGCCCTCCAGGACCGGGGTGGCTGGGAATCCCGGGAAGTCGCCCACCGCTTCGCCGACTACGCCGAACACCTCTTCCGTGCCCTCGGGGACCAGGTGCCGACCTGGCTCACCATCAACGAACCGAAGACCGTCGTACAGAACGGCTACCTCTCCGGCCACCACGCCCCCGGCCGCCAGGACCCACAGGCCGCCTATCTGGTCGCGCACCACCTGCAGCTCGCACATGGACTCGCCGTTCGGGCCTACCGGGCCGGCGGTGGGACCGGGCGCATCGGCCCGGCCTTCAACCTGCACCCGTGCTACCCGGCCGACTCCTCCCCCGATGCGACCGAGGCCGCCTGGCGCTACGACGGCTACGAAAACCGGCTCTACCTCGACTCGACGCTCACCGGCCGCTACCCCCAGGACGTGCTCGACGACCTCGGCCCCGACCACCGGATGGTCCGCGGCATCCACGACGGCGACCTCGGCATCATCTCCGCCCCCGTTGACCTGCTGGCGGTGCAGTACTACACCCCGTACTACGTCACCGCCACCGGGACAACTGTGCGACGTTGGCCCACCTCCGAGGCCTCCTGGCAGCAGATCTACCCCGAGGGCATGTACGACATCCTCACCCGAGTCACCCGGGACTACGGCCCGATCCCACTGACCGTCACCGAGAACGGCCTGCCCACCCCCGACACCCTCGCCGCCGACGGAACGGTTGACGACGGCGGGCGGATCCAGTTCCTCCGCGACCACCTAGCCGCCGCACACCGCGCCATCGCCGCCGGGGTACCACTGGAGAGCTTCCACGTCTGGTCGCTGCTGGACAACTTCGAGTGGGCCGAAGGCTACGACCAGCGCTGGGGGTTGGTCTACGTGGACTACCCAACTCAACGCCGAGTACCCAAGCACAGCGCGCACTGGTACCGCCAGGTAATCGCGACGGGCGGGTTCTGAACCGCGAGCGCAGCCCGCGCCCACCCGGGGAGCGGTGCGACGGCGTCGGTGGCACGGAGGTCAGGAAGGAGCGGTCAGCTCGCCGGTTCGGTCCAGATCGGCGGCCCTGGCCGCGTCGCCGATCCGACCGAGTGCCACCAGCGCCGCGCCGACCGCACCGATCTCCGGGTTCCGCTGGTGCCAGACCGGCCGGGGAGCGAGGGCCACGGCGAACGCCCGACGCCACCACTCGGACGCCACCATCGCCCCGCCGCCCAGGACCACCTCGACCGGCCGCGAGCCCAGCTCTGACTCCAGGACAGCCAAGTCCACCGCGACCTGTTCACTCAGGCCCCGCATCAGGCCGGCCAGGATCTCCACGGCGGTGGTGCCGAAGCCGAGCCCGGCCAACGCTCCGGACCCCGCCGGAGCCAGTCCGGGTGGCCGGTCGCCCCCAAAACCGACGTTCGCCGCCGGCCCGCCACCAACGACGGGCACCCGGGCCAGGGCCGCATTCAGCTCGGCCCGTTCGGGGAGCCGCAGCTCCCGGTTGGCCCAGGCGAAGAGGTTACCCCCGGCCGAGTACGCCTTCCCGGTGACGATGTGCCGCTGGTCGACCCGGTACCGCCAGAGGCTCGGTGCCAGCCGGGGCAGCGGCTCCCCCGGCACGACGGCCCGCACCACCCGGACCGCCGCCGAAGTACCCACCGTCACCGCCACCCGCCCCGGATCAACACAGCCCGAACCGATATTCGACGCGGCACCGTCGCCGATCGGGGCCGTCCACCGCGCCTCGGCCAGCGACGGCCAGCGACGCGCGTACTCCGAGCGCAGCCGACCCTGCCAGCCCACCGGCGCCAACTCCGGCAACTCCCCCGGGCCGGTATCGGCCAGCGCGCACGCCTCCGGGTCCCAGCCCATCGAGCCGAGGTCGAGCAAGCCGGTGCCGGAGGCCTGCGACACCGACATCGGGACCGGGCCCAGCAGCACGCTGAGGGCGTACTCGGCCAACCCGGCGAAGCGGGTGGCGTGGCCATCGACTCGCGCCCGCAGCCACGGCAGCCGGACCGACCAGTAGCAGCGATGCCACCAGGTGCCGGTGCGCTGGTGAAAAGCCTCCGGGTCGGCCGGGCCGGGGTGCCCGGGTGCCGGCACCGGTCGGGTGTCCAGCCAGGTGAGCACCGGGCCGATCGGGGTGCCGTCGGCGGCGAGCGCGAGCAACGAATGCCACTGGGCGGAGGTCGCCACCAGGTCAACGCCGTCCAGATGCCCACCGGCGGCCAACTCGTCCAGGCACTGCCCCAGGCAGGCGAGGTAACCCTGCGCATCCAGGGTGCCGGCGCCATCCTCGCCGATGGCGAGGCGCACCCGCCGCCGGGCCAACGCCCCGGGCAGCAGCCGGGCTGCCTCGTCGAGCACCAGGCCACGTACCGAGGAGGTGCCCAGGTCCAGTGCGAGTATGGTCATCGTCGGTCACGTTATCCGGCCCGGCGGGGTGAAGCTCTCACTTCCGCCCTCCGCGGCGACCGCGTAGGGTGGTGCGCATGCTCGCGCACCTGCACCGCTGGTGGCCCGCCGACCCGGCGGCCACTCTCCGCGCGTAGCTTCACGCGGCCGCCCATCGAGGCGGCCATCGGTCTCAGACCGGCACCGGACCGCCCGTCGGGTGGCACCGGAACCGAGGAGACCCCGATGACCCACCTTCCCCCGCTACTCGCCGCCGTCGCGGCCGGCGCCGACCCCGGCCCGTTCGCGCTCGTCCGCCGCGAGGGCGCCGACCACCTCGACCTCTACACCGGGTCGGTGCGGGTGGTAGAACGACTCGCCGACATCCCCCTGCCGACCGGGGCAGCAGGGCCGGCCACCCTCGCGCTCGTGCCGTACCGGCAGGTGATCGAGCGGGGCTTCGACTGCGTGGACGATGGCGCCCCACTGGAGTGCCTGGTGATCGACCAGCACGAGGAGATCGACCTCCCGACGGCGCTGGCGGCGCTGCCGGACGCCGCGGTAGTCACCCAGAACGCGGGCTTCGACAGCTCCGACGAGGAGTACGCGGCCACCGTTGACCGAGTCCTCGCCGACGAGATCGGCCAGGGAGCCGGCGCCAACTTCGTCATCCACCGCACCCTGCACGCCACCGTGCAGGGTGCGCCGCTGCGGGCGGCGCTGGCGGCGCTGCGCTCGCTGTTGCTACGCGAACGCGGCGCCTACTGGACGTTCGTCGTGCACACCGGCGCCCGGACCCTCGTGGGGGCGAGCCCGGAGCGGCACGTCAGCGTGGATGACGGGCTGGTCCTGATGAACCCGATCAGCGGCACCTTCCGCCACACCGGTGCGACCGCCGACCGGGCTGACCTGCTGCGCTTCCTCGCCGACCCGAAGGAGGTCGAGGAGCTGTACATGGTCCTCGACGAGGAGCTGAAGATGATGGCCTCCGTGGCCGAGCGTGGGGGCCAGGTGGTCGGCCCGTACCTGAAGGAGATGTCCCACCTCGCCCATACCGAGTACCTGCTGGCGGGGCGGGGATCGAAGGATGTCCGCGACGTGCTGCGGGAAACCATGTTCGCTCCCACGGTGACCGGCAGCCCGATGGAGAACGCGTGCCGGGTCATCGCGCGGCACGAGCGCACCGGGCGCGGCTACTACGCCGGGGTACTGGCGCTGCTCGGTCGGGACGCGACCGGCCAGCAGACCCTCGACGCCCCGATCCTGATCCGTACCGCCGAGCTCTCCCCCGCCGGTGAGCTGCGGGTGCCGGTCGGGGCGACCCTGGTCCGGCACTCGGTCGCCGCCGGGGAGGTCGCGGAGACACACGCCAAGGCCGCCGCGGTGCTCGCCGCGCTGGGCCTCGGCCCGCAGGCGCCCGTAGCAGCCGCGGGGACGGTGCCCCGGCTCGCCGACGACCCGGAGGTACGCGCGGCGTTGGCCGCCCGCAACGCGCCGCTGGCCCGGTTCTGGCTGGACCAACGGCCGGAGGACGCTCCCGGCCGTCCCGGACTCACCGGCCGCCGGGCGTTGATCGTGGACGGGGAGGACACCTTCACCGGTATGCTCGCCCACCAGCTACGGGCGCTCGGCCTCACCGTTACCGTGCGGCCGTGGGATTCGCCCGGCCCGCGCGACGGATACGACCTGGTGGTGGTCGGCCCGGGGCCCGGCGACCCGGCGGAGCTGACCCAGCCGAAGATGGCGGCGCTGCGCCGGCTGCTCGCCGAACTCCTCACCACCGGCCAGCCGACCCTCGCGGTCTGCCTCGGTCACCAGCTGCTCTGCGGGCTGCTCGGGCTGCCCCTGCACCGACGGGACGCCCCGTACCAGGGGCTGCAACGGGAGGTACAGATCTTCGGCGCCCCGCGGCGAGTCGGCTTCTACTCGACGTTCACCGCACAGGCGGACACGGATCACCTCCACACCCCGTACGGTGCGGTGGAGGTGGCCCGGGACGACGCGAGCGGTGCGGTTCACGCGCTGCGCGGCGCCGGCGTGGCCGGGGTGCAGTTTCATCCCGAGTCGGTGCTCAGCCCGGACGGCGTGGATGCCCTCGCCGACCTGTTGGACGACCTGCTGCTCGCGGGGAGCCGCCAGGGTGCCTAATCGGCGGCGCCGGCCCCGCAGAGGGTGCCTAACCGGCGGCGCCGGCCCCGCGACACGACGGGCCGCCCCACCCTGATCCCCTGCGCCGCGCGGGTTAGCCGACGCGCGAAAGGGAAGTCCAACCGCGCGTTCTGCCAGGATTCGGGGAGGGCCAGTGCGGGATACAGAACCGACCGTCTCACCGGTTGTTGACGCATGGACCAAATCTCGGACGTCATCGGCACAGGATTGGCACACCGAGCGGCTGATGGAGGCGAAGGGGGAGAACAGGGTCAGCGTGGTGCTACCCGCCTACAACGAGGAGGCGACCACCGGGCCGATCGTCTCGACGATCCGCGAACACCTGATGGAGCAGGTTCCCCTCGTGGATGAACTGGTCGTGGTCGACTCCCGGTCCACCGACCGCACCGCGGAGGTGGCCCGGGCCGCCGGCGCGGAGGTGGTCAGCCAAGACGAGATCACCAAGGACCTGCCCCGGCTGGCCGGCAAGGGCGACGCGCTCTGGGCTGGTCTGGCCGCCACCGACGGCAACGTCGTCGCCTTCGTCGACGCTGACCTGCGCGAATTCCGGCCGCACTTCGTACGTGGCCTGCTCGGCCCGTTGCTTACCGACCCGTCGATCGAATTCGTGAAGGGCTTCTACCATCGACCGCTGGAAGACCAGTCCGGCCCGGAGGAGGACAACGAGGGCGGGCGGGTGACGGAGCTGATGGTCCGGCCGCTGCTGAACCTGTTCTGGCCGGAGCTGGCCGGCTTCGTGCAGCCCCTGGCGGGCGAATACGCAGGTCGACGTCAGGTGTTGGAACAGCTGCCGTTCGTCACCGGCTACGGGGTGGAGACGGCCATGCTGGTGGACCTGCTGGAGCTGGTCGGCCTGGACGCGCTCTCCCAGGTTGACCTTGGCATCCGGAAGCACCGTCACCAGGACACCGAGGCGTTGGGGCGGATGTCCGCGCAGATCATGCACACCGTCTGGGCCCGGTTGCAGCAGCAGGGCTGGGCCGTCCCGGGCGCTAGCCCAGCTACCCTGCTGGCCCAGTTCCGCCGGGGCGACTCGGAGGAGTTGCCCAACCTCGACCGGGAGATCGTCGTCAACGACGTTTCGGTGCAGGAACGGGCACCCCTGCGGGAGTTGCGGCACCTGGTGCCGCGCCGGTAGTGCCGGCGGCTACCTCGACTATCTGGGGAGGTGAGCTGGTCCACCCCGGCAGCGGCGTAGCTCGGTCAGGTGGGTCACGGTATCCGGACCAGCAGCAGCGCGGCCACGACGCTACCGGCCGCGACTCCCAGGAGGACCCGCATGATGCCGTCGGCGAGGCCGCCTTGCTCGATCAACGTGCCGGCCGTGGCGATCGCGATACCCGAGCCGGCGGAGAGGATCGAGAGCGTGGTCCCGGATGCCTCACCGGCCCGCTCGGGAGGGACCATGGCCTGCGTGCCCAGGTTGGTCAGGGTAAGCCCGGTCCGGTAGCCGAACCCGGCGACCGCCAACCCGAGCAGGTACGGCCCGATCTCACCGCCAAAGGCCACCACGGCCAGGCCGACCGCGCCGACCAGAGTGGCCGCGGCGATCAACCGACGCACCGCGACCCGTTGGCTGAGCCGACCCGCGAACGGACCGGCGATGCCACCGCTGATCGAGGCGGCGAGGACCGCCAGGCCAGCGACGAACGGCGAATAGCCCCGGACCTGCTGCAGATGGATTGTGGTGGCGAAGATCGTGACCACGAAGGCGATGTTTGCGACCAGCCCCATCAGGGTCACCGCCACAAACTTGGCGTCGTTGAAGAGATCCAGTCGGACCAACGGACTCTCAGCCACCCGCTCGCGGAGCACGAACGCGGCCAGCAGCACCAGCCCGCCGACCGCGAGGGCTGCGGCCACCACCGGTCGCCAGGCGTTCATCCGATCCGCGGCCACAGTTACCGCGAGGACCCCGAGCACCACCACGACCAGACCCGCCAAGTCAATCGCCCGTGACACCGTGGGGTCACGCGATTCGGGCAGCCAGGCGATGCTGGCAACGATGGCGACAACGCAGAGCGGCACGTTCACCAGGAGCACGCTGCGCCAGCTGAGCCACTCGGTGACCCCGCCGCCGAGCAGCGGCCCCAACGCCAGTGCCACTGCCCCGATGCCGTAGGCGTTGCCGATCGCCCGCTTCGCCCGCCTCCCCGGGAACGCCTCAGTGATCACCGCGAAGGCAAGGGGATACACGATGCCCGAACCCATCCCCTGCACGGCCCGAAAAGCGATCACGATCGGCGGATCGGAGCCCAGACCGGCACCGAGCGAAGCCGCCCCAAAGATCAGCAGGCCGACCACCAGCATGCGGCGGCGACCGAGGATGTCGCCGAGCTTGCCACCGGGGATGAGGAACGCCGCCTGGGCCAGGATGTAGGCACTGACCACCCAGTGCAGATCGGTGGTGGTCGTACCCAGCTCGGCCGCCATCGACGGCAACGCGAGATTCAACGCATAGAAGTCCAGCTGCACCAGGAAGATGCACGCAGCAGCCGCGAGCAGGGTCAGCCGGCGCCGTGGTCGGCCCGCCTCCCCCGCCGATGCGTCACCTTGGCCGTGGGGCCGGGGCAGACGCGGACGGAACGACACACCGAACCGTACCATTTGTACGAAAATGTCTTCCCTGTTCCGAGACTCTGCACATCGCGGACAGCCAGCGCGGCACCGAACACCCTGGACACAAATAGTTAATAGTCTTAATAATGGGCGGTGTGCTGACGTAGCTGCCGACAGTTGCCTGTCCAGGCGTGGAGGGTCCCATGAAGCGCCCCAATTCCCTGGTCCTGCCCCTGATCACCGTCCTGACCGTCGCGCTCGGCGCGGCCTGGCTGGCGAAACCGGCGTACGCCGCCGGCCCGACCGCGACCTTCGCCAAGGTCTCCGACTGGGGCACCGGGTGGGAGGGTAAATACACGATCACCAACGGGGCCACCAGCAGCGTGACCGGCTGGAGCGTCGCCTTCGACCTGCCCCTCGGCACGACGGTCTCCACCTACTGGGAAGCGCTGCTGCACTCCTCCGGCCAGCGGTACACCTTCAGCAACCAGTCTTGGAACGGCACCATCGCGCCGGGCGCCTCGGTCTCCTTCGGCTTCATCGGCAGCGGGCCCGGCTCACCGACCAACTGCCAGCTCAACGGCGCGGAGTGCGGCGGCGCACCGCCGCCCACCACGCCACCACCCACCACCACACCGCCCACCACCGCGCCGCCCACCACCAGCCCGCCCACCACCGCGCCGCCCACGACCCCACCCCCTACCACCGCTCCCCCACATGGCGACCTACCTGCGCACATCCTCACCGGCTACTGGCACAACTTCGACAACCCAGCGGTCGAATTACGCCTGCGGGATGTCCCCGCCGAGTACGACATGGTCGCCGTCGCCTTCGCCGAGGCGACCGCCACCCCCGGCGAGGTGACCTTCGCCGTCGACCCGGGTCTCTCCGCTGCACTGGGCGGCTACACCGACGCGGAGTTCTCGGCCGACGTACAGACACTCAAGGGCCAGAGCAAGAAGGTCATCATCTCGGTCGGCGGCGAGACCGGACGGGTTACCGTCAACGACGCGGCCTCCGCGGCCGCTTTCGCCGACTCCGTGTACGCGTTGATCCAGCAGTACGGCTTCGACGGGGTGGACATCGACCTGGAGAACGGCCTCAACCCGACCTACATGGCGCAGGCCCTACGGTCCCTGCGGGCTCAGGTCGGCGCTGGACTGATCATCGCGATGGCGCCGCAAACCATCGACATGCAGAACCCGACCACCAGCTACTTCAAGCTGGCGCTCGATATCCAGGACATCCTGACGGTGGTGAACACCCAGTTCTACAACTCCGGCGCGATGCTCGGCTGCGACCAGCAGTTCGCCTACAGCCAGGGAACGGTGAACTTCATCGTCGCGCTGGCCTGCATCCAACTGGAGGCGGGGCTGCGGCCAGACCAGGTTGGGCTTGGCCTGCCAGCTGGCCCCGGGGCGGCCGGTGGGGGGATCGTCGCACCCAGCGTGGTCAACGCCGCGTTGGACTGCCTGACCAGGGGTACGAATTGCGGCAGCTTCCAGCCGCCCCGCACCTACCCGGGGCTGCGTGGCGCGATGACCTGGTCGGTGAACTGGGACGTCACGAATGGCACCAGCTTCGCCCAGACCGTCGGCCCGCACCTGGACACCCTGCCCTGACCGTGTGTGCGGGTCGGTGCCGCCGAATTCGACAGCGCCGACCCGCCGCGTCTTCCCGTCCTGGTCTAGCCAAAGAAGCTGAGGTAGCCCATAAGGGCGCCGTAGCCGATGAAGGCGGCCCCCATCACCCGAAGCCCCTGCGCTGACCCGCGCCCCTGTTCCGCCGGCCGGAGCACCAGCTGGGGGATCCAGTAGTAACTGATACCGCGCAGGGTGAAGAAGACTCCCAGCAGGGTCACCAGCACCTCCGCCAAACCACCCCACTCGAAGTGGGTGACCAGCACACCGAAGCCGACGAAGAGGTGCATCATGCCGGAGATGTTCACCGCCATCAGGTCCGACCGGTCGGCCCGCTGGGTGAGGCGCAGGTAAAACTGGGTGGCCACAATAAACGCGACTCCGGAGGTCAACAGATACAGCGAGAGGATTTTTCCAAGCGTCTGGGTCAGGTCCATGTTCGCCGCCTCAGGGGTGTGGGAAACAATTGATCAGGTGCGAAAGATCCCGCTACCTAGTAGCTCCGCCGCAACGCGCCCGTAGGTTGACTCCACCGCTGCCTCACCATCGAGATTGGTCAGGTCGACACCGAGCAGCCGCTGCACATGTTCGTGGAGCGCGAGTGCACCCAGGGACCAGATCGCGAGGAGCGCCGCCCGCTCGTAGGGGTGATCTGTCGGTTGGATCAGGCCCGATGCGACGCCTTCGGCCAGGTAGTCGACCGCGTCGTTGACCATCTCGTCCACCAGCGCGGCCGTGTGCGGGGAGCCGTCGGCCAGCGCCCGGGCCAGGTATCGCAGCAGCGGTGGCCCGTCCCGCAGGTCACGCAGCTCCGCCGGGTCGAACCTTCCGGCCCGCATCACCTGCTGTTTGTGCTCCCGCACGAAGGCCGCGACATGCTTGTCGCAGGCCACCCGTAGCCCGTCCTTCGTACCGAAGTAATGAATGATCAGTGATGGGTGGACGTCGGCTGCCGCCGCTATGGCACGGACCCCGGTGGCCGCCACGCCCTGATCGGCGAAGAGAGTGATTGCGGCAGCAAGGATGCGACTCTTTGTGGAGGACTTTTCGTCTCTCGACCGCGACTCATCGGACACACTCGACATGCTAAACGAACGTTCGATTAATGTCTAGCTATAGCTGATCGCGGTAACCACATCTGCTACTCACGCCGGCTGGGGCCAGCGCGTGTGGTTGACGTCGATCAGTACGCGGTGGGTGTGCACCCACGCCACTCCATTCCACTCGGCGTCGACCAGGTGCGCGCGGTCAGCGTCAACGTCATGCTGGTGCCGGAAGATCTCGGGGAGGCCAGCGGGCCAGAGCCGGAGGGCAGCGAGCCCCGCCGCGAGCACCAAGCCCGCCAACAGCGCCCATGCCGTGGCCAAGCCGGCCCCCGCGCCAACCCAGCCGACGAGGGGGTAGGTGAGCAGCCAGCAGAGGTGGGACAGGGAGAACTGGGCCGCGAACAACGCTGGCCGGTCGGCCGCCGCCGACGAGGCACGCAGCACCCGGTTGACCGTGACGACAATCAGGCCACCGGCGAAGCCGATGAGCGACCAGACGCCCATCGCCAACGGCCAGGACGGCACCGTCGACAGCAGCAGCGCCCCGGAGAGGGCGAGCAGAGCCGTGCCGGTGCCGATGAGCAGCACACCTCGATCCTTGCACCAGCGCAGCAGCGGCGGCGCGCCGAACGCCGCCGCGATGCTGCCGAGGCCGGAGACGGCGAGCAGGAGTGGAACCTGCGCTTCGGCGGCATTCAGCAGGTCACGCACCACGTTGACGGTGCTGACCAGGGTGATGGCACCAGAGCCGGCAACGACCATGTTCAGCGCCAGAACCGCCCGCAGCCGCGGCGCGGCCGCGAACATCCGCATCCCCGCGAAAAGGCGCTCGGAGAACCGGACCCGGCTGCTACGTTGCGCCCTGGGCACCATTGCCGCGCTAACAAACAGTGCGGAGACGAGAAATCCTACCGCCGTCCCCACGAACAGAACATTGAATTTCACAACGAGTAGCAACGCGGCGGCGATGACGGGGCTGGCGATATTCTCCAGGGAGACGGCAAGCTGCGACGCGGAGAGCGCCTTCGTGTAGTCCCCCTCATCCGGAATGACATCCGGGAGCACGGACTGGAAGGTGGGCGTGAAGGTGGCGGACGCGGCCTGCAGCACCGCGATGAGCAGGTAGATCTGCCAGATCGCCTCAACCCACGGCAGCAGCAGGACGACGCCGAACCGGACCAGGTCGGCACCCACCATCACCACGCCTCGTGGCACCCGGTCCAGCACCGCCCCGACCAGGGGCGACACGCACACGTAGGCGACCATCTTGATCGTCAACGCGGTCCCGAGGACCGCTCCGGCCCGCGCACCCGCGAGGTCGTAGGCGAGCAGCCCGAGCGCCACCGTCGCCAAACCACTGCCGATGAGCGCGACTATCTGGGCGGTGAAAAGCCAACGATAGGTGCGATTACCCAGCAGCGCACGCACAATTAATCAATCTCCTTTCTAGAATTTCCACCGCCGAGAAGATTACCGACGAAAGCCGAATGCGACAATGCTGCTAATGCCAAAGGAGTGCAATAGACCGGGCTCCAGCCGCCTGAGCCGCCACCGGCCCCTCCATTGCCGTCGCCACGTCATTTCGGGGCGGCGGCACACCTTGGTCGCCGGCCACGGCAGCTGCGGCGCGCTACCCCTCCCCTGCCAGCGGAACGGCCGCGATCTGCCGCCAGATGTAGGTGTGGCCGTCGCGCCGCAGCTCGACCAGGCTGACGGTCTCGACCTGAACCGCTACCGGCGGAATCGACCGCACGGTCGCCACCTGCTCGATGACCGGCTTCGCGACGGTGGGTCGACCGTTGTAGGCGATGCTGAGGTGTGGATCGAAGGTCGTGGGGTGGTCAGGTACGGCCTCGGCTCCTCGCACGTGCGCGGTCGCGGCGACCACGGCATACCGGAGGAGGTGGAACGGCCGGTGCGGACCCACGCTCAGAAAGACCGAGTTCGCCGATCCGGTGAGGGGGCCGACAGTCGCGGCGAAAGGCCGAATGGACGCACACCACTTGCTGGCTGCGGCGGCGACCGCGAGCGCCTGCGAGCTGGTGATCTCATCGGTGAAGGAGACCCGTTGCACGGTCAGGTGCAGACTCTCGACGGGAACCAGATCCAGGGTGTCCAGGTGCCCCAGCCGGGCCTGGCAGCGCTCGGCGAGCCGCTGGACCGCAGGGCGATCGTCAAACCGAACAATCCAGTGGTAGGAGCGTCGGCCCGCCTCCCAGCCGGGCCGCTCCCAGTGGTTGACGAGCCGGTCCAGCTGTCGATAGCGGTTCCAGCCCGACCGGATGTACTCGTACTCGTCCGGGCGATCCCCGGTGCCCTCAACCGGTCTCATCGGTGGGTCTCCCCGGCCGGTCGCGCCGCGCCCCGAGTACCGCACCGACCACGGCGCTGGAATCTCGAAGGTCGGGAAGGACCGCGTCGGCTCCGACAGCGGCCAGTTCTTCGACACCGTACTCGCCGGTGGCCACCCCCACTGCGAACGCGCCGCTTGCGCGGCCGGCCTTGATGTCACGCGGGGTGTCCCCGATCAGCACCGTAGGGGCCGGCGGGAATGAGATTCCGTACTTCGCCGTGGCTTTCGTTCGCGCAACCGGCACCAGGCCGGCACGCACCTCGGTGTCCGAGCCGTACGCGCCCACCTCGTAGTCGAGGGCACCGGCCAACCCGAATACGGAAACCTTGACCTGGGCGTTGTGCCGTGTGTTTCCAGTCAGCACGGACTGGACGACGTCACCCCGCCCGGCCAACGCCGCGATAGCCGACTGCGCCCCCAGCTTGACGTGTCCACGTTCCGCCAACCGCGACATGAGCGATTCGAACACTCTGTTCAATACGTCAACCGCCTGCTTCATCACGTCCGGTGTGGCCTCGATTCCGTGCTGTCGCAGCATCATCCGCAGGACCGCGGGATCGGTCCTGCCCGCGGGAACAATCGGGTGCTCCGGGGGCCGGCCGGTCAGCCGGTTGAAGGTCAACGCGTACGCCTCCTTACTCACCCCACCGTTGTCGATCAGGGTGCCGTCGATGTCCCAGAGCACCAGCAGCGGGGTAGCGGCACCGGGTGCCCCGCGCGCAGACTCCCGTCCGGCGTGGTCACCGTGCTCGACCGACGGCGTTCGCTCGCCCCTGGCTGTCACGTAAGTCGTTGTAGCACCTGTCATGCCAGTTACCGACCGACTTGCCGCATGCGCGGTCGCCCGAGCAGCAGGGGGAACCCGTTAGCGCGATCCGCTCGGAGGGCGCGCGCCGGATAGGCTGTGGCATGTTCATCAACATGGCGCCTGAACCGATCAAGGGGGTCATCTTTGACTTCCACTCCACACTGGTACACAGTGGCGACGCCAGTCGTTGGGTCGAGGCCGCTCTTCGTCGTCTGACCGAGGAAGAAAGCGCGGCGCCGGATCTGAGCGCCAGCCAGATCAGGGGCCTGTGTGAGCATCTCGACCAGATCTGGCAGCACGCCCACACGATTGACCCCGGAAGTGAGCGCGATCTCAGCCAGGAGCACCATTGGGACGTCTTTAACAGGACGGTCACGCTGTACCCCGGCGTCAAACCCGATCTGATAGCCGCGCTATATGCAGTAATGCCGGATCAGTGGGTGCCGTTCGCCGACACCCTCCCTGTCCTTCGAGAACTTAGGTCGCGCGGCGTCAGAACTGTGGTGCTTTCCAACAATGGGTTGGACATTCGCTCGTTCCTCGACCGCACTGGTGTGAGTGGCCTACTCGACGGTGTAGTGCTGTCCTTCGAGGTGGGCCTGGTGAAGCCCGACTCGGCGATCTTTGCCCGCGCGCTGGAACTGCTCGACGTTCCGGGCAGCCAAACCTTGATGGTCGGCGACAGCCCCAGAGACGACGTCGGCGGAGCTTCGCTGCAGATTCGCACGTTGATCCTGCCGCATACCGAAGGCCCGGTTCACGGCCTGGGAACGGTCCTCCAGCTGGTCGGGAATGGCGGACTCTCATGACACCCTCAGGGACCGCGGGCGGTACGCGACGTAGCACGCGGCCGTTGACCAGGGTGCAGCACTCGCGGCACAGCCAACTACGGCGCGGACCTCAGCGGCTGGTCCGGCGACAGATGCACCCATCCAGCAAGCGGCCTGGGCCGCTGTCCCAAGCTGCTTCGCGGTCAGGTGGATCGGGGCAGCCGGGCCAGCAGCACTGCGGCCACGGCACTACCAGCCGCGACTCCCAGGAGGACTCGCATGACGCCGTCGGCGAGGTCGCCTTGCTCGATCAGCGTGCCGGCCGCCGCGACCGCGACACCCGAGCCGGCGAAGAGAATCGACAACGTCACCCCAGATACCTCGCCGGCCCGCTCGGCCGGGACCATCGCCTGCGTGCCCAGAGTGGTCACGGTGAACCCGATCCGATAGCCGAACCCCGCGACTGCCAAACTGATCAGGTACGGCCAAATGTCGCCACCGAAAGCCACCACGAGCAGGCCGAGGGCGCCGACCAGAATGGCGACGGCGATCAACCGACGCACCGCGACCCACTCACTGAGCCGACCCGCGAACGGACTGGCGACGCCGCCGCTGATCGAGGCGATGCAGACGGCCAGGCCCGCGATGAACGGTGAGTAACCCCGGACCTGTTGCAGGTGAATTGTCGTGGCGAAGATCATGACCACCAAGGCGATGTTGGCGACCAACCCGAGCAGGGTCACCGCCACAAACTTGGCACCATGGAAGAGATCCAGCCGGACCAGCGGACTTTCGGTCGTCCGTTCCCGGAGCACGAAAGCGGCCAGCAGCACAATCCCGCCAACAGCGACGGCAGTGGCCACCACCGGTCGCCAGGCGTTCATCCGGTCAGCGGCCACGGTGATCGCCACAATCCCGAGCACCACCACGACCAGACCCACCAGGTCGATCCGGCGTGACACCGTGGGGTCGCGTGACTCCGGAAGCCAGACAATGGCGGCAACGATGGCCACGAGGCAGAGCGGCACATTCATCAGGAGCACGCTGCGCCAGCTCACCAACTCGGTAGCCCCACCACCAATCAGGGGCCCCAACGCCAGCGCCACCGCCCCGATGCCGTAGGCGTTGCCGATCGCCCGCTTCGCCCGCCTCCCCGGGAACGCCTCAGTGATCACCGCGAAGGCGAGCGGGTACACGATGCCCGAACCCATCCCCTGCACCACCCGAAAAGCGATCACGAGCGACGGATCGGAGCCCAGACCCGCACCGAGCGACCCCATCCCAAAGATCGCCAAACCTCCGACCAGGATGCGCCGACGACCGAGGATGTCGCCGAGCTTGCCGCCCGGGATGAGGAATGCCGCCTGGGCCAGGATGTAGCCACTGATCACCCACTGCAGATCGGTGGTGGAGGAACGCAACTCCGCCGCCATCGACGGCAACGCGAGACTCAACGCGTAGAAGTCCAGCTGCACGATGAAGATGCATGCGGCGGCCGCGCCCAACGTCAACCCACGCGGCGGCCGACCGCCACCCGCCACCGACGCGACACCACGGCCGGGCAGCCGAGGAAAGCGCAGGCGGAACGGCACAGTCAGACGGTACCATTTATAGGTAAATGTCTTCTTTGTACTGCTTTGTTCGGTAAATCCCAGTCGGCCACCCGCGGTACGCGGCCAACCAGGCGAGTCGTACGGTGGTCACCGGAGGTGCCAAATGCGCGTATCGGTGTTTAGCACGAAACCATACGACCGGGAATTCCTGTCGGCGGCCAATCCGGCCGGTGGCCACGAACTGGAATTCCTCGAGCCCCGGCTGACCCCGCAGACCGCCAAGCTCGCCAGCGGCGCAGCAGCGGTCTGCGCGTTCGTCAACGACGACCTCGGCACCGAGGTGCTGGAGCGGCTGGCCGCGGACGGCGTCCGCCTGATCGCGCTTCGCTCCGCCGGCTTCAACCACGTGGACCTGGCCACCGCCCGCCGGCTCGGCCTCACCGTGGTCCGGGTGCCGGAGTACTCCCCGTACGCCGTGGCGGAGCACACCGTTGCGCTGATCCTCGCCCTCAACCGCAAGGTCTACCGGGCCTACAACCGGGTCCGGGAGCATAACTTCGCCCTCACCGGACTACTCGGCTTCGACCTGCACGGCCGGACCGTCGGCGTCGTCGGCACCGGGAAGATCGGGTTCTGTGTGGCCCGGATCCTGTCCGGGTTCGGCTGCCGGGTGATCGCCAGTGACCCCTATCCGGACGACGCGGTGGCCGCGGCCGGGATCGAGTACGTGCCGCTGCAACGCCTGCTGAGCGACTCGGACGTGATCACCCTGCACTGCCCGCTGACCCCGGACACCGAGCACCTGATCAACCCCGAACGGATCGCCCAGATGCGCCGGGGCGCGATGCTGATCAATACCAGCCGTGGGGCACTGGTGGACACCCGCGCGGTGATCGACGGGCTCAAGAGCGGCCAGATCGGCTATCTCGGTCTCGACGTGTACGAGGAGGAGACCGACCTGTTCTTCGAGGACCTCTCCGACCGGGTCCTCGACGACGACGACTTCTCCCGGCTCAACACCTTCCCCAACGTGCTGATCACCGGTCACCAGGCCTTCTTTACCGAGGACGCGATGCGCAACATCGCCACCACCACGATCGACAACCTCACCACCATCGAGCGGGAAGGAGCGGACGCCGTCTCCCAGTCGGCCCGGGTCTGCTGAGCGCGGTAGCCGCAGACCGGCCCCACTGTGCGATATTGACTGTCATGTCTGCACTGCGCACTCCGGACAGCCGGTTCACCAACCTGCCCGACTTTCCCTACGAGCCCCACTACGTCGACCTGGACGGCGTACGGATTGCCTACGTCACGGCCGGCCCCGCGGACGGGGAACCCGTGCTGCTGTTGCACGGGGAACCCAGCTGGTCATTCCTGTATCGGAAGGTCATCCCGGTGCTCGCCGATGCCGGGCTGCGGGCCATCGCACCGGATCTCATCGGCTTCGGCCGGTCCGACAAGCCGGCCGAGCGCAGCGAGCACAGCTACGCCCGACACGTCGAGTGGATCCGCAGCTTCGCCTTCGACAAGCTGGGCCTGACCGGGGTGACGTTGGTCGGGCAGGACTGGGGCGGTCTGATCGGGCTCCGCCTGGTCGGCGAACACCCGGACCGTTTCGCCCGGGTAGTGGCCGCCAACACCGGGCTGCCCACCGGTGACCAGGCGATGCCGGAGATCTGGTGGCAGTTCCGGCGGATGGTCGAGACGGCCCCCGAGCTGACGGTGTCCCGGCTGGTGCAGTCGGGCTGCCAGAGTGAGCTGACCGCGGCGGAACTGGCGGCGTACGACGCGCCGTTCCCGGACGAGTCCTACCTCGCCGGCGTCCGCGCCATGCCCACCCTGGTGCCGACCGCACCAGACGATCCAGCCAGCACCGCCAACCGCGCCGCCTGGACCGAACTCTCCCGTTGGGAGCGCCCGTTCCTGGTGGCGTTCAGCGACCAGGACCCGATCACCGGGGGCATGGCGCCGGTACTGCGCCGCACCGTGCCGGGTGCTGCCGGACTCGACCACCCGGTCATCAAGGGAGCCGGGCACTTCCTGCAGGAGGACGCGGGAGAGCAGCTTGGCAAGGTGATCGCGGAGTTCGTCCGGTCCACCGCCGCGACCACGCCATAGCCGGGCAACATCCCGTCGAGTGAGCGAACAGTTACCCAGAGCGCACCAGGTGGACTAACCTTACCTGCGCGTTCGCCAGCGACGTCGACACGCCTCGGCCAACCCTGCCCGCCCGATCGGCCGGATTTCCGGAGAACCCTCACCGCGGCGTCGCTGATTGGGCAGGATCGTCCGCAACAAAGGAGGTGCCGTTGTGCAGGACACCCGCGCTGTCGCCCTGACCGTCAAGGTGAGCGGCCTGCCACCGGTCAAAACCGAGGCGCTGTCCATCTTCGCCGCCGGGCATCGACAGGCGACGAGGGTCCGCGCCCTACTTCAAGCGGCCTGCGCGGCGGCTCAGCGTACCGGCTGGACCCCGTTGTCCGGGCCGATCGAAGTGGACCTCGTGCTGCGCTGTCCGCCGGGGCACCGCACATCCGACGCCAGCACGCTACTCGGCGGGGTATGTGCAGTGCTCCAGGACAAGAAGCGGGTGGCCAGCATTGGTCTGGCCCACCTCGGCGTCCTAGTGGACGTCGCACTCTACGACGATGACCGGCAGATCAGAGCGATGACGTACCGGGAGGAACCGGCGGAGGACTACTCGTACGAGGTACGGGTCGCCGCCATGCCGGCCGCGGTTTAGCCGACGGCGACGGCGGGGTACCCGGTCGCTGAGGAAGGGAGCGCCGATGTCAGAGCCACACGTCACGCTGGAGCCCCGGGACGAGGTGCAGAAGAAGCTGCGCGGCCCGCTGGAGGAGCAGCTGACCTCGGCGCTTCAGGCCGCCACGGATCGGGTCCGGGAGGGCTACGCCGGCGAGCCGGTCGAGCAGGTCTGCCAGCAGCTGCTGGACGAGACCCGCGCCGGTCTGCACCCGGACATCGCGGCCGGGTTCCAGCCCGACATGGACGAGTTCTGTCGCGTGGCGGTGGCTATCGTCCGCGGTACGGAGGTGTGAGCGCTCTCCTCCTCCGGAAGGGGCTGAGCGCTCCGCGTCAGAAGTGGTGCAGCAGGTCGGGGAAGGCGGTGAGATGTAGCACGGCCGCGTCGTCGTGGTCCAGCGCGTCGTGCTCCAACACCCAGGTGTTCTCGTTCGGAACGTAGACGGCGTTCATTCCGGCCGCGCGGGCCGGCAGAATGTCCGACTTCGGGGAGTTCCCGATCATCCAGGCACGAGACGGTGCGAAGTCGTGCTCGTTGGCCAGCCACCGGTAGGTGGTCACGTCCTTCTCCGGCACGATGTGCGCGGCCCGGAAGTGATGCAGCAGGTCCGAGGCGTCCAGCTTTCGCTGCTGCTCCTCCCGGTCGCCCTTGGTGAGCAGGAACAGCTCGTGCCGGCCGGCCAACTCGTCCAACGCCTCAGCCACCCCCGGCATCAGCTCCACCCGATGCTCGACCAGGGCGACGGCCAGTTCCTCGATTCCCCGCCGCTCGGCGGCCGTGGCCGGCCGCTCCCGCAGTCGCTCGAAACACTCACCGAGACTGCGCAGGAAGACCTTGCTGCCGTAGCCGTGCACGACCGCGTTGGCCCGCTCGATGTCGTCGAGGATCGTACGGATCTCGGTGCGCTCCAGGGTCGGGTGCGCCACCCAGGTCAGAAAGTCCTCAATGACCCGCTCGAAGACGATGTTGTTTTCCCAGAGCGTGTCGTCAGCATCGAAGATCAGCACCTGCCGGTATCGGCGTGCACCTGTCATGTCGCCTCCCGCAAACAGTCGGCGCCACCGTAACGGCCACCGCAGCCCCGGTCACCTGGTTTCTCACCCACGCCAGGGAGAGTTGCGGCAAGATCCAAGCTCCTCCGGCCGTACCGTCCCTTTCGGAGGCCGGGTGCGCTCCCGGGCGGGATCCCGCCTGCACTACAGTGACGTAGCTTCTGGGCGTCCGAGATCCGGGGAGGGTGAGCGGGCATGATGGGACCGTCGCACGCGCTGTCCGGCGCGGCGGTGTGGCTGGCCGGCTCCTTGGCGCTGGATCACTTCGCCGGCTACGAGCAGTCGCCGCTCGCACTCGCCGTCGGTACCGCGGTCTGCGCGGGGGGTGCGCTCTTTCCCGACCTCGACCTCTCCGGCAAGGTCACCCGGAACCAGGGCGGCGCCACGGTCGCCCGCACCTTCGGCGTCTTCTCCCTCTTCGTCGCCGAGGTGACCGAGAAGGTGTCGCTCGGCGTCTACTACGCGACGAAGTTGAGTCGCGACCCGCGTCGCACCAACGGGCACCGCACCTTGACCCACACCATTCCCTTCACCGTGCTGGTCGGCTGGGGCACCACCGCGCTCTGCACCGCGTACGGTAAGTGGGCCGTGATCGGCATCCTCTTCTTCATGTTCGGTCTCGCCCTGCGCGGCCTCTTCGATGATTGGGCCGAGCGCGCCGGCTGGCTCGTGGTGACCCTCGCCTCGCTCGCCGCGGCGTGGTTCACCTTCGCCACTCTGCCGGGGGACCGCAGCTATCCGATGATCGGGCTGGCTGTCGGCGTCGGCTGCTTCGTCCACATCCTCGGCGACATGATCACTCGGGCTGGGGTACCGATCCTCTGGCCGATCCCGATCAAACGTCGGATGTGGCGGATGATCAGCCTGCCGGACTCGATCGCGCTCCGCGCGGGCGGCAAGACCGAAGTGGTCTTCGTCCGGACCGCACTCACCATCGTCGCGGTGCTCTCCGCCGTCGGCCTGGTCGCCCCGCAACTGCTCAACCGCTTCAACATCGAGGTCTGACGGCCGTGCCGGTGGCCGCCGACGATGCCGACGTCCCGGCGTTCTGGCAGGCTCTCGGCCTGCCCGGCCTCGCCGACGTGCACGTGCACTTCCTCCCACCCCGGCTACTGCGTCGGGTGTGGGCGTACTTCGACGCGGCCGGTCCACTCCTCGGCACCACCTGGCCCATCCGCTACCGGTGGAGCGACGCGGAGCGGCTGGCGCACCTGCGCCGGATGGGCGTACGGGCCTTCAGCGCCCTGGCGTACGCGCACCGCCCCGCGATGGCCGCCGACCTGAACTCCTGGACCCTCGACTTCGCCCGCGCGAACCCGGACTGTCTCCCCTCGGCCACGTTCTTCCCCGAGCCGACGGCACCCCAGTACGTCACCGAGGCGCTCACCGCCGGCGCCCGGGTATTCAAGGTGCACGTGCAGGTCGGCGGGTTCGCCCCGACCGATCCGCTGCTCGACCCGGTGTGGGGGCTGCTCGCCGACGCCGGGGTGCCGGTGGTGGTGCACGCCGGACACGCGCCGGCCGGCACCGCACACACCGGTCCCGGCCCCTTCGCCGCCCTGCTCGCCCGGCACCCCCGGCTCCCGGCGGTGGTGGCGCACCTCGGTGCACCGGACTATTCGGCCTTCCTCGACCTCTCCGACCGGTACGAGAACGTGCGGCTGGACACCACCATGGCCTTCACCCCGTTCTTCGACCAGGCCGTGCCCTTCCCCGCCGCAGAGCTGCCCCGGCTACGGGAGCTGGGCCTGGCCGGCAAGGTTCTGTTCGGCAGCGACTTCCCCAACCTGCCCTACGCGTACGCCGAGCAGCTCATCGGGCTGGCCCGACTCGACCTGGGCGACGCCTGGTTACGGGCGGTGTGCTGGTCCAACGCCGCCGACCTGTTTGATGTGCCGGGCTGACTACGCGCCGACCCGCTGCGGTGGGACAGTCAGCCCGTACAGGGCCATCAGCTCCGGGCTGTCGACCCGGTTGCCGTCGGCGACGGTGTCACAGGAGATGTCGACGATCTGGTCCTTGTGCGCCAGTAGGTAGGGACGGGCGCCGACGTCCGAGCTGGCCAGCGTGGCGATGCCGGACCAGTGCCGGCGGCCGAAGAGCATCGGGTAGCCGCGTAGTCCGCCGTAGGTGGCGCAGACCAGCACGTCCGGGTAGGGCAGTGCGGCGACCCGCTGGACCGCCGCGGCGGTCAGGCCCGGCATGTCCACCGGAACGACGACCACCGCCTCGATGTCGTCGTCGTCGATGGCCGCGAGGCCGGCCTTGATCGAGGAGCCCACTCCGGTTCCCCAGGCCCGGTTCACCACGACGGTGGCCTGGGTGAGGTCGGCGGTCTCCTGCACTTGGTCGGCAGCGGCCCCGAGGACGACTACGATCTGCTCGCAGCCCGCCGCCGTCATCGTATCGATCATCGTGCTCACCAGTGGCTTCTCGCCCTGGCACAGCAGCGCCTCGGGGCCACCGATCCGGCGCCCGCCACCCGCGGCGATGATCATTCCTGCGGTCCGGTTCAGCGGTGCCACCTCCGTCTTGGTAACGGACCGGGCAGGCCACCTGCCCGGTCCGGGACGCACAACGGACCCAACGAGCAGTCAGCGTTCAGGTTCCGGGCATGAATCGGATATTCCGACCATCAGAGACAAAAGACTAGAGTCAGGCGCACCGCCTGGACTGACGTCGGCCCGCCGGGCGCCGGCCGAACAGCAGCTCAGGACGCATCGGCGTAGCACTCAACGGTGGAAAGATCGAGCGGGAAACGCACCGGCGTCTGACCGAAGAGCAACGCGCTCGCCCGCTCCCCACACCGGGTCACCGCCGCGGCCACCGCCGCGGCCCGCTCCGCGCGACAGTGCACGATCACCTCGTCGTGCTGGAAGAAGACCAGCTCAGTGTCGCTTCCGGCCAACTCCCCCCGGAGCGTGGCCAGCAGCGTCGCGGCCCACTCGGCGGCGGTGGCCTGGATGACGAAGTTCCGGGTGAACCGGCCGCGCGCCCGAGCCCGCGCCGACCGACCCCCCTCGCCCCCAGCCGGGACCGGGTCCGCCCCGGCAAACTCGACCGAGCCGGGTGGACAGGTACGGCCGAGCCAGGAGCGAACCAACTCGCCGGCCTCCCCGCTGCGCGCGGCCGTCTCCACGTAGCCGAAAGCCGCCGGATAGTTACGCCGCAACACCTCCAGCGCCGGTGCCGCCGAACCGCCGGTCTGCCCGTACATGGCGCCGAGTAAGGCCACCTTGGCCCGCCCCCGGTCCCCGCCGAACGCGTCGGCGGCCAGCGCGGCGTACAGGTCGCCCGCCCGGGCCGCGGTGGCGAGCCGAGTGTCGCCGGAGACCGCCGCCAGGATCCGCGGCTCCAACTGCCCCGCATCGGCAACCACGAACGTCCAGCCCGGGTCCGCCACCACCGCCCGCCGGATCACCTTCGGGATCTGTAGCGCCCCACCGCCTCGGGTCGCCCACCGGCCGGAGACCACGCCACCGGGTACGTACTCCGGGCGGAACCGACCATCCCGCACCCAGGCTTCCTGCCAGGCCCAGCCGTGCGCCGTCCAGATCCGATAGAGCTCTTTGTACTCCAGGACCAGCGGCGCCGCGGGATGGTCAACGCCGCGCAGCACCCAGGATCGGGTGTTCGGCACCTCCACCCCTGCCCGGGCGAACGCCCGCACCAGCTCCAGCGGCGAATCGACGTGCAACTGCGGAACATCGAAGGCGGCAGCGATCCGAGCGGCCAACTCCGCCAGCCGACGTGGCGGCCCGCCCACCGGGGAGGGACCGCCGAGCAGCTCACCGAGGAGGGCATCGTGCACGTCCACCCGCCACGGCAGCCCCGCCGCCCCCAACTCGACGGCGATCAGCGCCCCCGCTGACTCGGCGGCGACCAGCAGCCGAAACCGGCCCGGATGCTCGGTGGCGGCGATCCGAGCGAGCTGGTCAGCGTAGACGCGGGTCAGAGCCGCGATGCCGGGACCCGGCGGAGCCAGCGGCGACTCGAAGAGCGCACCCTGGCCGTGGCCCGGGGGCTCGGCCAACCGCGGCGGTGGATCGGGCGGCACCGGCGCGCCGGTGAGCCGCGCCCAGGCGGCGGCGAAGGAACGCGGCTCACCCCAGCGGCCCGCGTACCCGAGGAGCAACGCCTCGGTCAGCTCGATGTCGTGGCAACGGTCAACCCGCACCCCGGCCCGCAGCAACACAGGGTAGAGCGCCGCGCCGGACGCCCAGACCCAGCGGGGGCGCTCCCTTCGCTCGCGGTCGGCCACCGCGAGCGCCAGGTCGGCGACCTGCTCCGGCGGCCCGATCGGCGCTCCGGAAGCGTCGAGCGGTTGCAGAACTCCCCCGCCGCCCCTGGTGCCCGCGCCCGGAGCAGCGGGGAGTCGATGGTCCGCACCCGCCACCACCGCCACCACCGCCATGATCGCGATTCTGCCCGCCCGGTACGACAGCGCCGGCCAGCCCGGCGACATTCAGTCGCGAGGCTGGCCGACAGCAGATCCGCCGGGTTGACGGCGGGCTACTTGCCGACGCCCGCGGTCAAGCCCGACTGCACCTGGCGCTGGAAGACGATGTACACGATCAACACCGGCAACATCGCCATGGTGACCCCGGCGAAGAGGCCGGACCAGTCAGACTTGTACCCCTGATTGACCGACAGATCGATCAGGCCCTGGGCGATGACCTGGTTCTTCGGCTCACCTGCGACGGACTGCATCAGCAGCGTCGGCAGATACCACTGGTTCCACTGACCGAGCACGTTGAAGATACCGATGCTAATCAGGCCGGGCTTCGCCATCGGCAGCATCACGCTGAAGAACAGCCGGGTGTGTGAGGCCCCGTCAACCAGGCCCGCCTCGGCGATCGCGTTCGGCAGGGTCCGGAAGAAGGAGTGCATGAAGAAGACCGTGAACGCCAGCGACCAGGCCGCGTACACCAGGATCAGCATCAGGTGCTTGTTCGGCCCGAGCGGCGGGAAGAACACCCCGGTGTTGTAGACGCCCTTGAACAGCGGAACGGCGGCGAGGTAGATCGGCAGGGTGAGGCCGGACAGGAACATGTAGTAAAGCAGTCGGTTGCCGGGGAACTCGTAGCGCGCCAACACGTACGCGGCCATCGAGCCGAGCAGCATGGTCAGCGTGACGCTTCCGGCCAGCACGAGCACGGTGTTGAGAAAGAAGTTACCGAGCTGCCCCTCGGTCCAGGCGCGACCGAAGTTCTCCCAGCGCAGGGTCTCCGGGATCAGCGACAGTGGCTGCTGGATAACCTCCGCGTCGCTCTTCAGCGCCGACATGACCACCCAGATCAGCGGGTAGACGACCATGATCGCCCAGACCAGCAGGAACAGGTGGGAGAAGCCGTTGAAGACCTGCGTGCCGGGCCGCCGGCCGCCGGGCCCAAAGCGGCGGGCCGACGTGGTGCGGGCCGGCGGAACGAGATCCGGCCCGACGGGACCGGGGTCGTGGGTCACCGTACTCATCGTCGACTCCTCAGTACTCAATCCGCTCGCGGCGGGTGATCTTCAGCTGCACCGCGGCCAGCAGAATCGTGAAGATCGCCAATGCCACACCCATCGCGCAGGCGTAGCCGAACTGGCCCTTCTGGAAGGCGGTGAAGTTGAGCACCGACGCGAAAATCTCGCTGGCGTGGTTCGGACCGCCCTGGCTGGGCGTCATCACAAAGACCAGGGCGTACATGTCCAGGGCGATGAAGCCCAGATAGATCCAGGCCACCGAGACGGTGTCCCGCAGCAGCGGCAGCGTGATCCGGAAGAAGGTGTGGAACCGGCCGGCACCATCGAGGATGGCCGCCTCGAAGACGTCCTTTGGAATCGACTGCATCGCCGCGGAGAAGAGCACCATGTAGAACCCGGCGCCGCTCCAGACCGCGATCAGCAGCAGCCACCAGAGCACCGCGGGAACGCCGAGGAAGGGCGCCGGGTCGTGCATGAACGTGATCGGGTTCTCCGGGTCGACCAGCCCGATCTTCATCAACACGCCGTTGATCAGGCCCTGCCCGTCGGCCCGGTAGATCTGCTGCCACATGACGGCGACGACGACTAGGGACAGCACCTGCGGGAAGAAGAAAATAATTTTGTAAAGGCCGGAGCCGAAGACACCCCGGATGCCGGCCCTGTCCTCACGCCCGCCCACGTTGAGCAGGAACGCGAGGAACAGGGCCAGCGCGATCGTGAACAGCGGCACGGTGATCAGGAAGAAGACGTTGTGCCAGAAGGCCTTCCTGATCAGCTCGTCGGAAAAGAGCCGGACGTAGTTCTCCAGCCCGACGAACTGCTGCCGGTCGGAGTAGCCACCCCAGTCGGTCAACGAGTAACCAGCCGCCTGGGCGAAGGGCCAGACCACGTAGAAGAGGTAGAGCGCGACCGGCAGGGCCAGGAAGCCCGTGACGAAACGCGCGACACCGTACCGCATGACTCAATGCCTCCGTTCGGGTCAGGCGGAGCGGGTCTGCTTCTTGATCGACGAGTCACTGGCGACCTTGTCGGCGGCGCCCTGCATGCCGTCAACGAACTGCTGGGCGGTCAGCCGGCCGGCCATCAGCTCTGCGGAGAGGTTCTGGCTCTCCTTGTCCAGGTCGGCGTAGAAGTCCCAGAACTTGACTGAGATGAGATCCTGCGGAGCGTTGTTCATCAGCTCGTTGGCGCTGGCCAGCGCCGAGTCCTGGACGTTGTCCCCGGAGCCCCTGGTGGAGGCGAGCGACTTGGTCAGCCCGGCGAACTTCGCCGAGCCCTCCTTGGAGAGCACCGCGCGCAGGAACTCCATGGCAGCGGCCTTGTTCGGCGCCTTCGACGGCACGACGAAGCCCTCGCCCGCACCGGCGTAGACGTCGTTCGGCGCCTTGTCGCCCGCCCCCAGGCTCCAGTAGTCCGACAGCTTCATCTCGAAGCCCGGGGGGATGGTCTCCGCCATCTCGTTCTTGAGCCAGGTGCCGACCTGGATGAAGGCGGCCTTGCCGTCGAGCCATGCCTGCTGCGACTGAGTGTGGTCGAGCCGGCCGGGGAGGAGCAGCTTGTCCTTGACCAGCTTCTCCCACGCCTCCAGGGCCGGCAGCACTCCGTCGGCCTTCCAGGCGTTCTCCTTGAGGTTGTCGATGTCGATTACCGCCTGCTTGCCGGCGGACTTCCAGATCGTCGCCATCAGCGCCCAGCGCGGGTAGTAGCCGTGCACCGCGTCGTAGACGTACGGGGCCATGCCCTTCGCCTTGATCTTCGGCGCGAGGGCGAAGAACTCGTTGAAGGTCTTCGGCGGCTGCCAACCCTCCTTCTCGAAGAGGGCGGCGTTGTACCAGTTACCCCAGACCGTGTACGCGACGTTCATCACATAGAACTTGCCCTGGAAGGTGCCGTTGTTGACGGTCCCCGGCAGCAGGGTGTCCGCCACCGTGCCCTCGCTGTCCCACGCCGGGGCGGCGAGCAGATCCTCCAGCGGCTCGATCGCACCCTCGTTGACCAGGGTGCTGATGTCCATGATGTCGGCGCCGGAGTTCATGATGAGGTCGCTGGGCTGGGTCGCCATCTTCGGCTGCTCTTCGGTCTTGATCTTCTGGGTCGAGGACATGTTGACCGTGACGTTCGGGCGCTTGGCCTTGAAGACCGCCTCATCCTCCTTGGCCCACTGGTCGCCCAGCCCGCCATTGAAGATGACCACCTTGACGGAGCTGCCGTCCTGGACGCCGAACGGGTTGTCCTTGCTCTTCTCGGCACCGGAGCTCTGCTCCTGGGCCGGCTCGCTGCCGGCGCAGGCGCTGAGCAGGCCAGCAGCCGGGATGGTCAGCAGACCCGCGGCGGCGGCGCGACGCAGCAGGGTCCGACGGTTGAGATCTGGGGTAGCGGACATTCGACTCTCCTTAGCGGTAGATCGGGGGTACCACTGCGGGCTGATGAATCCGTCGTACGACCTCGGCGGTCAGCGGGACCGCTTCGGCGTACCGAGGTGCGCTGATCATGAGCTGGCCCGTTTCGCCGCCTTGTGCCCCTCAACGGCCTGGGCGGTACGCCGCAGGGCCGCGTGGGCTCGGTCGTGGGTGCGCTGGGCGACGGCGATGTAGAGCAGGTCGAGCACGACCAGTTGGGGGTGCCGGGCGGATAGCGCGTCGGGGCGGAAGGTGGTGGCACCGCTGGTGGTGAGCAGCACGATCTCCGCCAGCTCGGCGAGCGGCGAGCGGGCGAAGCCGGTCACCGCGACGGTGGTCGCCCCCCGGCTGCCGGCCTCCGCCAGCATCTCGATGGTTTCCCGGGTCCGGCCGCCGTGCGAGACGCCGAGGGCGACGTCGCCGGCCCCCAACAGGGCCGCCGAGGCCAGCCCTTCGTGCACGTCGTTCCAGGCCCAGGCGGCGACTCCGATGCGGTGGAGCATGACTTGCATCTCCTCGCCGACCAGGGCACTACCGCTGGCGCCGAAGATGTTCACCCGGCCCGCGCCGGCGATCGCCGCGGCGGCCCGCTCCACCTCGCCGAGGTCGAGCAGGGCGGCGGTGTCGTGCATCGCCCGGGTATCGGCGGCGATGATCTGTTCGAGTACCCGGCGCAGCGGATCGCCGGGCTGGATCTCCCGGCCGATGTCGATGGCCCAGCCGGCCAGGCGGGCCCGACCGCTCTCGGCGGCGATGCCGAGCCGTAGGTCCGCATACCCCTCGAAGCCCATCGCCCGACAGAAGCGGGTGATGGTGGCCGGGGAGGTGCCACTGCCTTCGGCCAGCTCGACGATGGTGGCACGGGTAACGGCCTCCGGGTCGCTGAGCACGTGTTCGGCAACCCGGCGCAGGGCCCCGGTCAGGTCGCCCACCTCGGCCCGAACCCGGGCCAGCGCCCCGTCGGCCGCATCAGCACGGACGCCGCGGCGATCGAACCCGTCGGCGTCGACCACCGCGGTCTCGGCAGTGGTGCCCACCTCGTGATCAACCATCCGAGACCCTTTCGGCAAAGAAGGTTTACTGTTGGTAAAAGTTCTTACTGAACCCCCTGTCGTGTCAAGACCATGGATGAAGTTTTCAAAACGTTATCTTTGGGTGCCGGCCCCAACCGAGGTAGCGGAGCCCGTCCGGCAACCGGCCCTGACCAGCGCGAAAGCACCCGGACAGCGACCGCGCGGCCGACCCGCCGGACCCGTCGGCACACCCCGGACAACGCCGACCTGACATGATCACGCCTCGACGGAATCAGCAGAGAAGCGCCGGCTGACCCATTCCGGACTTCAGGCAGTTTTTGTGTGGTTTACACCGATTTGAGGTGTGACCGCGGGCATGGTGGTGGTGGAATCTCGGCGGCCGTCGGGGCGTTACACCCTGCGTACGACCGAGCAGGCGCCCCGCCGATGGCGGCAGCTGGAGAACCTGGGTCACCTGGGTGACCGCAACGACCACGACTCGAAGGGCCTGTTCCAGCAGCGCCCGTCGTCCGGTTGGGGCACGGTGGAGCAGATCACCGACCCCGCCTACTCCACCACCGCGTTCCTGGAGGGTTTGAAGCAGGTCGAGGGCTGGCAGGACATGCCGTTGACCGAAGCCGCGCAGACGGTGCAGGTGTCGGCCTACCCGTTCCACTACGCCCAGTGGGAGACCCAGGCCGCCGACCTCGTCGCCGAGCACTGGACCAGCTGACCCCACCCACACCACCAGGCACAAACAAACCCCCACCCACAGACCTAACCCACACAAGGGGGAAAGAAACTGTTGGCCGGCACCCGAACCAGGGTGCCGGCCAACAGCCACGTCTGGGCGAACGCCGACGGATGAACATCATCCTCCCCTACGCTTGCGCTCATGGGCCGCCTGCGCCGACTCGCCGAGGCGACACCGGCGAGCCGGAACCGCTACCTCGACCTGCTCCGGGCCCTCGCCATCGTCATGGTCGTTCTCGGTCACTGGAGCGTCGTGGACATCGGGCATGACGCCTCCGGGCAACCCACCGCGCGCTCCGCGCTACCCGACCTGCCCTGGGCCTACCCACTGACCTGGGCGGTCCAGGTCATGCCGATCTTCTTCCTGGTCGGTGGGTACGCCAACGCCGCGTCCCTGACCTCGCACCGCCATCGGGGCGGTGATGCCACCGGCTGGCTGCTCGGCCGGAGTGCCCGCCTGCTCCGGCCCACCAGCGTGCTGGTGCTCGTTCTCGCCGCCGCTGGCCTCGCCGCCCGGCTCGGCGGCGCCGACCCGTCGTTGATCCGGACCGTGGTCTACTTCGCCACCATCCCGCTGTGGTTCCTCGCCGCGTACCTCCTCGTGGTGCCGCTGACCCCGCTGATGTACGCGCTGCACCGGCGGTACGGGCTGCTCGTACCGGTGGCACTGGCCGCCCTGGTCGCGGCGGGCGACCTGACTCGCGAACTCGGCCTGGACGACGCCGCCCTGCCGAACTACCTCTTCGGCTGGCTGGCCATTCACCAGCTCGGCTTCGCCTGGTACAACGCGGACAAGAAAGAGGCTGACGCTACGGAACCGCGGGGCCGCTCGGCGGGGCTCCGGACCCGACGGCTACCGCTGTCCCGGCGGGCCGGCTGGACGGCGCTGCTCGGCGGGTTGGCGGTGGCGGTGCTGCTGACCGGCCCCGGCCCGTACCCGGTCAGCATGATCAACATCCCGGGTGAGCGGCTGAACAACGCCGCCCCGCCCAGCCTCGCACTGCTGGCGGTGAGCACCGCGCAGCTCGGGCTCCTCCTGCTGCTGCGCCGGCCGGCGCAGCGCTGGCTGCGCCGCGACCGCCCCTGGATGGCGGTGATCGCGGTGAACAGCGTCGTACTGACGGTCTTTCTGTGGCACCTGAGCGCGGCGATCCTGGCGATCGGCGCCCTGGACGCCGTGGGGCTGCTGCCGACCCCGACCGCCGGCACTGCCGCCTGGCTGGCGTGGCGGATCCCCTGGGTCCTGATCATCGGTGTGTTTCTGGCCGCCCTGGTCGCCATCTTCGGTCCGATCGAGGCGCGCACCGGCCGCCCCCCGGCCGCCCGAGGGCCCTTCCCACCATCGGACGACCGGGCGGAGCACCGCTGGCGGGCCACCGGCCGCAGTGGGCTCGCCGTCGCCGCCTTCGTCGCCATCGTCGCCGCGCTCGTCATCAACGCGACCGCCCCACGGGACGCCCCGCTGCTGCTCGGGTTGCCCGTCCCGGCGCTGGTGGCCTACCTGGCCGGGGCGGGCACCCTGCGGCTACTCAGGTCTGGGTGGGGAACCCGAGGTTGACCCCACCGTGTCGGGGATCCAACCAACGGCTGGTGACCACCTTGCCCCGGGTGAAGAAACGCACCCCGTCCTCACCGTGCGCGTGCAGGTCGCCGAAGAGCGACGCCTTCCAGCCGCCGAAGGAGTAGTACGCCATCGGCACCGGGATCGGCACGTTGATCCCGACCATGCCCACCTCCACCTCGTGCTGGTAGCGCCGGGCGGCGCCCCCGTCGTTGGTGAAGATGGCCGTCCCGTTGCCGTACGGGTTGATGTTGACCAGGTGGACCGCCTCCTCGTAGGAACCGACCCGGAGCACCGACAGCACCGGCCCGAAGATCTCGTCGGTGTAGACCGACATCTCCGGGGTGACCCGGTCGAACAGGGTCGGGCCCAACCAGTAGCCGTTCGGGTCCCCGTCGGGGCGCACGTCCCGCCCGTCCACCACCGGCACCGCGCCCGCCGCCACGCCCGCCTCGACGTACGAGCGCACCCGCTCGGCGTGTGCGGCGGTGACCAGCGGACCCATGTCGCAGCCGCGCCGGCCGTCGCCGGTGCGCAGCCCCGCCATCCGCTCGGCGATCTTCTCGACCAGCGCGTCCGCGACCGGCTCCACCGCGACCAGCGCCGAGATCGCCATGCAGCGCTCCCCCGCTGACCCGAACCCCGCGTTGACGGCGGCGTCGGCGGCCAGGTCCAGATCCGCGTCGGGGAGCACCACCATGTGGTTCTTCGCCCCGCCGAGGGCCTGCACCCGCTTACCCGCCAGCGACGCACGCTGGTGCACGTGCCGGGCGACCGGCGTGGAGCCGACGAACGACACCGCCCGTACCGCCGGATGATCCAACAGGGCGTCCACGGCCTCCTTGTCCCCGTTGATCACGTTGAGCACCCCCGGTGGCAGGCCCGCCTCAGCGAACCACTCCGCCAGCAGCAGCGCCGCGCTCGGATCCTTCTCGCTGGGCTTGAGCACCACCGCGTTGCCGGTCGCCACCGCGACCGGCACGAACCAGAGCGGCACCATCACCGGGAAGTTGAACGGACTGATCACCGCCACCACCCCGAGGGGCTGGCGAAGGTTGTAGGAGTCCACCTCGGTCGAGACGTTCTCGCTGAACCCGCCGCGCATCGCCGAGGGGATGCCGCAGGCGTACTCGATCACCTCCAGCCCGCGCTGCACCTCACCGGCGGCGTCGGCGAGCACCTTGCCGTGCTCCGCGGTGATCACCTCGGCGAGCCGGTCACGCCGGGCGTGAACCAGCTCCCGGAGGGCGAAGAGCACCGCCGTGCGCCGCGACAGGGAGGCGTCCCGCCAACTCCGCGCAGCCCGGTCGGCGGCCTCGACCGCTGCCGCCACCTCCGCGGCGGAGGCCAGCTCGACCTCCGCGGTACGCGCACCGGTGGCCGGGTCGAAGACATCGCCGCGGCGCACCGCCGTGCCGGAGAGCGGCTTGCCGTCCACGAAGTGCCCGATGAGGTTCATGCCGTCACCCGCGCCGCGGTCCCGCCGGACCGGATCGCGTCCACCAGAATCGCCAGACCCTCGCGGGCCTCCTCCTCGGTCAGGGTCAACGGCGGGCCCATCCGCACCACGTTCCCGTACAGGCCGCCCTTGCCGACGAGCAGGCCGCTGGCCCGGCACGCCTCGAACACCTGGGCGGCCCGCCCGGGATCCGGGTCAGCGGTGCCCGGGTGGACGAACTCGACGCCGAGCATCAGCCCCTTGCCGCGTACCTCGGCGACCCCGGGCAGCCCGCCGACCGCGGCGCGCAACCCCTCGATGAGGATCGTGCCGACCCGGTCCGCGTTGGCTTGCAGATCGTTGTCGAGCAGGTAGTCGAGCACCGCGTTGCCGGCTGCGGCGGAGATCGGGTTGCCGCCGAAGGTTGAGAAGCTGATCGCCGGCACCGACTCGACCACCTCGGCCCGCCCGACCACACCGGCGAGCGCGAACCCGTTGCCGATACCCTTGGCGAAGGTGATCATGTCTGGGGTCACCCCGTGGGCCTGGTAGCCCCAGAAGTGCGTGCCGGTACGCCCCCAGCCGGTCTGCACCTCGTCCGAGATGAGCAGGATGCCGTGCTCGTCAAGCACCTTGCGCCAGCCGGCGAGCAGCCCGTCCGGGCCGTGCACGAATCCGCCGACGCCCTGAATCGGCTCGGCGATCAGACAGGCGACATCACCCGAGGTCTGGGTGGCCAAAACCTCCCGCAGATCCTCCACCGCCGCGTCGATCCGATCCACCTCGGGCAGCCGGGCCAGCAGGCCCCGCAGCCGCTCTCCCGAGTGCAGCCAGGCCACCTGCAACGGGTTCAGTGGGCTCGCCGACCAGCCCCGGTTGCCGGTGACCCCGATGGTCGCGTACGACCGGCCGTGATAGCTGTTGCGCACCGCGAGGATCTGGTGCGACCGCCGATGGTTGGTGGCCATCAGCAGCGCGGCCTCGTTGGCCTCGGTGCCGGAGTTGGTGAAGAAGACCCGGGCGTCCGGGATGCCGGACAGCCGGGCCACCTTCTCGGCCAGCTCCACCTGCTGTCGGATCAGGTAGAGCGTCGAGGTGTGCACGAGCCCGGTACGCAACTGGCGCTCCACCGCCTCCCGGATCTCCGGAATGTCGTACCCGATGCTGTTGGTCAGCACGCCACCGAAGAAATCCAGGTAGGTACGACCCTGCGCATCGGTGACCCGACGCCCCTGGCCAGCGACGAGTTCGAGCGGTTCGTCGTAGTAGAGCGGCATCCAGGACGGGAGCACCGCCCGGTGTCGGGCCAGCAGATCGTCAGTGGTCATAGTGACACCTCTCAACGCGGTGGGTGATGACCGCACGCTCTCACCACCGCGCACCACGAACAACTGGCACCGTGTAGCGTCACCGCACCGTCCACCTGACACCACGTCAACGAGATGCTCCGAGGATTGATCAAGCAGCACCGAAGGGCGTGGCCCAGACGATGTCCAATACGGTGCTCAGTTCAATGAGCCATTCCGGGCGACGAGGCCAGTGCGGTAGGTGACGGTCTCGGCTTGTCCGGATCGGCCGAGACGTCGCTGCAGTGAAAATGCCGCCGGACCTTGATCTGGGGGTGGCCCTACCAGAGATCGACTTCATCAAGGTCCTGCGTCACCATGAGTTCCACAAACACCGTGGTGCCGTGGGTACGCGAGGGAGGCCGTGCGGTACCTGGCCGGCCCGCTCAGCGTTGAACGGGCTCGCCGGGACACCCGGGCGGGCGACCGAGCATCGTCCTGCCGTGACCAGGCGGTGCGGTGCCGCCCGCTGTCGAGTTGCCCGCATAGCTGGGGCGCAGCAATACCCGCGCCCGCCCAGCAGCCCGCCGGTGCCTGGCCTGCCGCCGAAGGACCGCGCCGACCGCGTTTGCGTCGGCGGAGCTGGTACGTCCATGTTGGTCGACTGGTGGCGGCGCACCCGCCTCGATCGATACCTCGGTCTATTCCGGCTCATAACACCTGCTCGCGGCAGCCCGGGTCGAGCCTTGGTGCCGGTCCCGCTGGCGGGGCAGCTCGACAGCGAAACTAACCCTGGTTCCACTGGCGGCCAGCAGCATTGGCACCCGCCGCCCTGGCCGCTGCCCGGCCCACGCTTCCGACCGCTCCCCTTTAGAGCACCTGCTAGCCTGTGCCGATGATCATGCGGAGCGAAATGCCGTGAGCAGGAAGCGGGTACACCTGTCGGCGGGCACGTCACCGGGATGCAGCCTCGCCCTACTCGGAGGAATCGTCATGGCACCGATCACCGCGATGGTGATGGTGAGTATGGTCAATGCGGTACGGGAGTTTTTCACCAATGGCAACTTCAGCCTGGGGAACATCCTCCTCCACGTCGTTTACATCATCATCCTGGGCGCCCTGCTCTACATGACGGGTGCCATGACCTGGGGATTCCTCAGCATAGGCAGATACAAGATCTGGCTCAGGGGCACGATCCTCATCGAGCGACGCATCCTGCTACGCCGCCGTATCGATCTACGTAGCGCCAAGGTGGAGTTGCGCCCCAGGACCGAGAACCAAAACCAGCTCCTTTTGGTGGCCATCGACCAACAGTCGAGCAAAAGCATTGATTTCCTGATTCAGGATAGTCACATATCGTTACCCGCGTCCGAGCTCACCGCTCTAGCGCAGGCAATCCTCGCCGATCCCGACCACAGGCCACGCGCAGGCCACGACCAAGCAGCAGCCAGGACTGTAGCGGACAAGCTCCGTGAGCTCGCGACCGCCGACCGGCAGATCAGGTAGGGGCGGTTGCAGCCGAAAGGGCGGAGGCCTCACCCACCGGTCGAGGGTGAGGGAGCACGCGCATGATCCGGCTATTCCGCCGACTCCGCCGCCGCCGGCCCGCACGATTGGACGCCGTCGGTCCTGCTGCCCGGTAACGCGACGCGGGCCGGCGCCTTCTCAGCTGCACAACCAGCCATACGCCGGGCTGCTTACCCACGACCTGCTCGGAGCACCACGAATCGCAAGGTAAACCCCGCAATGATGGAGGCCCCTACCTGCCTGGTCAACCCGGAGGTAGGGACCTCCTGGTGGGAGATTCCTATCGCTCCCGCCGCTTTTTCAGTTCTCCATCGACAACCATGGGAACCCCACCGATGATGGCTACTCCGAGTAGCGCAAGGGATAGCGGGGATACTCTAGACGGTCGTGGACAAGGGCTACCGCGACGCTGCCACCGAACGACAGCTGACCGAACGCGGCGTCACCATGATCCGCCCCGCCTACCGGACCGAGCAGCCACGCCCCGGACGGACGCTACTACGCGCAGTACGACAAGGCATCGAGTCCGTCAACCAGACCCTCAAAGGTCAACTCGACCTCGAAAGACACGGCGGCCGTACCGCCACCGGCGTACTCGTACGCGTCGCACAACGCATCCTCGCGATGACCGCCGCGATCTGGCACAACTGGACCACCGGCCAACCCGTCATGCGCTCCCTCATCGCTTACGACCACTGATCCCTCGGAATAGATCGTCTAGCTCCGTTTAAGGCCATAGAGGCGAGCGTTAGAGTGCCCCCGGCCGTCATGAGGATCCTGGCAACGTGGTTCAGCCGTCCCATACCGCGCTCCTCTTCACTGGTGCGGACTACCCTCAGTAGTATCAGCCCTTGCCCCCACTGCCTGTCCGCCTGGAGCAGGCACCGACCTCAGCACCAGCGGTTCCCGGTTTCATCCACATCCCACCATGGTCGCCCTCGAACTGCTACCGCCCAGCGGCCGATCGGTGCGCACGGGGGCTCACGCCACGGCGACGCTTGAAGGCGGTACTCAGCGCGAAGGAGCTGCCGTAGCCCACCTGGCGGGCGACCGCGCCGACGGTGGCGTCCGGCTCCCGAAGCAGGTCGGCGGCGAGGCTCAACCGCCAGCCGGTCAGATAGGACATCGGCGGTTCACCAACCAGTGCGGTGAACCGCCGGGCCAGCGCCGCCCGGGAGACCCCGGTTTCGGCGGCCAGTGCCGCCACGGTCCACGGCCGGGCCGGATCATGGTGCAGCATTCGCAGGGCAGGGCCGACGACGGAGTCGCTATGCGCCTGGTACCAGCCGGGGGGTTCAGCGCCGGGACGGGCGAACCACTCCCGCAGCACCGCGATGAGCAACAGGTCGAGCAGCCGGTCGAGGACCGCTTCCTGACCGGGGTCGTCCTTGACGATCTCGTCGGCCAGCAGTGGGATCAACGGTGAGTCCCAGGAGTCGCCGGGCACGACGAGCAGCGGCGGCAGTGCGGTCAGCAGCCGTTGGCTGACCTCACCCCACATCGGGTACGTGCCGGTCAGTAGCATCGTCGGGCCGTCCACGCTGTTGCCCCAGGTCCGCACCCCCCACTCGCTCATCCCGGAGAGTTCCCGACCATCGGGGCCGGTGCAGCGTTGGCCGGGACGGATGACGGCTTGCGGTGCCGTGGAGAGGTCATCGGCGATCAGGTACGGGGCGGGGCCGCGAACGATCGCGGTGTCCCCCGGGGTCAACCGGACCGCCGTACCCTCCTCCGGCGCAACCCAAGCGTCACCTCGAACCAGGGCCACCAGGGTGAGGGGCGCCTCGTCCCGGATCGCTATGGACCACGGCGGGGTCAGGACCGAGCGCAACAGGAACGCCCCCTGGGCTCGGGGTCCATCCAAAAGACCTACGACCGCGTCCACGTAGACGATTGAACACAAGTTCGCGCGGATCAGCTATGTTCCGTCTCGGGCTGTTGCTCTTCACTGGGCGTATGGCAAACCAGCGAAAGCAACAGCACACCCTGGTCCTCGGCGGCACCGGAAAGACCGGCCGGCGCATCGTGGCCCGCCTGCGGGATCAGGGCGTACCGGTGCGGGTTGGTTCCCGCGCCGCCCAGCAGCCCTTCGACTGGACCGACCCGGCAACCTGGGCACCGGCCCTGCGGGACGTGGGGGCCGTCTACCTCTCCTACCACCCGGACCTCTCCGCGCCGGGGGCGCTGAAGACGGTTTCCGCGTTCACCGATCTCGCGGTGGCGGCCGGAGTCTCCCGACTGGTACTGCTCTCCGGCCGCGGGGAGGAGAGTGCCCAGACCGCCGAGGAGCATGTCCAGTCCGCCGGGGTGGAGTGGACGGTCCTGCGGTCGAGCTGGTTCAACCAGAACTTCAGTGAGGACTACCTCCTGGGGCCGGTCCGCGGCGGTGAGGTGGTTCTCCCGGTCGGGGCCGTACCCGAGCCGTTCGTGGACGCCGACGACATCGCCGAGGTGGCCACGGCGGCGCTGACCGATGACAAACATGCCGGGCAGCTCTACGAGTTGACCGGGCCCCGACTACTCACCTTCGGTGAGGCGATCGCCGAGATCTCCAGAGTCACGGGTCGCACCATCAACTTCGTGCGGGTTTCCCCCGACGAGTACGCGGACGACCTGGCCGCCGTAGGCGTTCCCGCTGAGGCGATCGACTTGCTGACACACCTCTTCACGACCCTGCTGGATGGGCGAAACGCCCAGGTGGCCGACGGTGTTGCGCGCGCCCTCGGCCGGCCGCCGCGCGACTTCGCCGACTACGCCACGAGCACCGCGGCCACCGGCGTCTGGGGCGGGGCATAGCCTGCGGTGCCATGCGGATCGACTCAGGCCACGCCGCTGAGGACAGCGGCCTGAGTCGGTCCGCGTGGATCCAGCGGCGGAGTCGCCGCCAGGGTCAAGCGGCGAAGCCACCGTCCACAGCGATGGCGGCACCAGTGACATAGCGACCACCGTCACCCGCGAGGTGGGCGACGGTCGCGGCGATGTCCGACGACTGGCCGAAACGACCGAGTGCGGTGAAGCTCTGCTGCACATCGGCGCCCTCGGCGTCGGCGGGGTTCATGTCGGTCTCCGTCGGCCCGGGATGGACCAGGTTGGCGGTGATCCCCCTGGCACCCAGCTCGCGGGCCAACGACCTGGTCAGGCCGATCAACGCGGTCTTACTCATCGAATACAGCGAGACACCGGGGAGCGGCACCCGCTCGGCCAGGCAACTGCCGATATTGATGATCCTTCCGCCTTCGGTCATGTGCCGTACCGCCGCCTGGGAAGCCACGAAGGGTGCCCGGACATTGACGCTCAAGACGCGGTCGATGTCCTCCAGTGACATGTCTTCGACCAGACCGCGCACCAGAATCCCCGCGTTGTTGACCACGATGTCGAGCCGCCCGAACTCCGCGACAGCCTGATCCACGGCCGTGCGCACCGCAGTCGGGTCCGCGCTGTCAGCCTGGACCGCCCAGGCCCGGCGCCCCAGCGCCTTGATCCGGTCGACGACATCCGCCGCGCGCTCCACACTGTCCCGGTAGGTCAACGCGACGTCGGCGCCATCCGCTGCCAGCCTCAGCGCCACGGCCTCGCCGATGCCACGGCTGCCGCCGGTCACGAATGCCACCTTGCCGCCAAGTACCGTACTCATGTTCGCTCATCTCTCCTGTTGTGTTCGTGAACAAATGCATTGTTCACATGCTGCGGGCAGGGAGTCTGGCGGCAATCCGACGTCGCGTTCCGGCCGAGAAGTGCCGAGCACCACCCCTTAACGTGACGTGGCGTCTTCGTCTTCCAGATAGGCCGCGGCGGTCCATGCCACCACCGGGTCATCGTCGCGGGACAACCGTCGCAGGACGGGCTGCGCAACAGTTCGAGGCAGCTCCAGGATGGCCTGGGTGAGGCGGCTGCGGGCGGCGGAGTCCGCAGTGGGGGCGGCGAGTTCGTCGGAGAGCGCGCTGACGATCTGTTCAGCGCGGGCTGGGTCCGTTGCCAGGGCGCCCAGGTGCTCGGCCGCCTCGACGTCGTGCCCGCCCTCGACCACCAGGTCAATGAGGGCGGGCACGGCCGCCACCTCGCCGTGCGTCCCGAGCGCCAGGGCCGCGCGTCGGCGGACCGTCGGATCCGGGTCGTCGAGGGCGTCCACGAGCACTGCGGTCGCCTCGTCCCCGGTCAACTCGGCAACCGCCTGGATCGCGCGGCGGCGGATGTCCACATTCTCGGAGTGGGCACCGCACGCCAGGGTTGCCAGGGCGTCCCCGTCCGCCCGCCCGAGCGCCCACCGCAGCGCGCCGGCCACATTCGGCTCGGCTTCGGTGAGGACCGCGCCGGCCAGCAGCTCAGCGGGGACCCGTACGTCCGCTGCGGGGGCCAGGGCACTCCGCTGACGCAGGGCGGCGCTGGGTGAGTTGAGCCCGGTTATGAGTTCGGTGATACGGAGGACGTCCGGCCATCCGGTGGGCGCCGAGGCGGCGACTGTACGCAGCCGGTCGAGCAGCTCCCGTTCCCGGTTCAGCCGCTCTTCGGCCCAGGTGATGAGGTCACCGACCAGACCGGCCGGCGTAAAGGTGGGGTCCTGGAGTGCCCGGGTGATCTGGCGCAGCGACAGCCCCAGTGACCGCAGGCTCTCCACGTGGAAGAGTCGCCGTACGTCCTCGTCCGAGTATTCTCGGTAGCCGCCCGCGGTGCGGCCGGTCGGTCGTACCAGCCCCAGAGAGTCGTAGTGCCGAAGCATGCGGGTGCTCACTCCCGAGCGGCGTGCCACGTCGCCGATCAGCATGGCGGCTCCTCTTCTGCACCCATCGGGCCCACCTTGCGGGCAACGAGCCGTCGCGCCTCCTCGATGAGCTCGTCGTAGTCGGCCTCCGGGTCGCGCAGAAGTAGCAGCGTGGCGTGGGCGTGTTCCCGCGTCCTCGGCTCCGGGCTACTGACGCCGGCAGCAAGGGCCGGCAGGGCCGCCGCACCGAGGCCGACCAGTGCCCGGCTGAGGCTCAGCCGCACGTCCCGGTCCCCCCGACCGAGCTGGGTGACCAACTCCGCGGCCAGCGCCCTCTGCTCCCCCTCGGGGACGAGAACGACCGCCGCCCGCCAGGCGGTCCGCGCGACCTCGTCGTCGGGGTCGCGCAGCAGAGTCCCGACGATCGAGGGGTACACACTCCGGTTATTGATCTTGGATAGCGAGTGCAGGGCCTGGCTACGAGCCTGGGGCTGCGCGGACGTGAGCTCGGCGAGGAGTTTGGGCAGCGTGACCGCCTCCGGGAGGCGAGTGAGCGCCCAGGTGAGCATGTCCCGCACGAAGAAGTCCGGCTCGACCGCGCACCGTTGCACCAGCACGGTGACAACGTTCGGGTCGGGGTGCGTGCCGAGCAGCATGGCCGCCTGCAGTCGGCTTGACGATGCCTCGGCGCTCAAGGCCGCCACCGCGCGGCGGGTGTTCGAAACTGGGTTCATGGGTAAATACCACCTCCCGGACGCAGTCAAGACCTTGTCACGGTGTCAAGGTCAAGCGGATCGGCCGAGCCGCCTCGGCTTCATCCGGAAACTGTGACAGGCTGCCGCCGGTACACCCGGACGAGGAGGTGCGGTGACGGAGCAGCCGGCATCGGTGCTGATGCTCTCCCTCGGCGGCACGATCGCCATGACCGATGGCGCTGGCGGCGTCGTGCCGACCCTCACCGCCGAAGACCTCATCGCCACCATCCCTGGGGCCGCCGACACCGGCATCGGCGTACAGGTCCAGACCTTCCGCCAACTACCGAGCGCCTCCCTGCGCCTCGACGACCTCACCGGGCTCGCCGCCCTGATCGCCGAGCGCACCGGGACCGGCGACGTGGATGGCGTCGTGGTCACTCAGGGCACCGACACCATCGAGGAGACCGCCTACCTGCTCGACCTGCTGCACACCGGCGACGCGCCCATCGTGGTGACCGGGGCGATGCGCAACCCGACCCAGGCCGGTGCCGACGGCCCGGCGAACGTCCTCGCCGCGATCCACACCGCCGCCAGCCCCACCGCCCGCGGACTCGGCGCGCTGGTGGTCTTCGCTGACGAGATCCACGCCGCGCGGTACGTCCGCAAGACGCACTCCACCAGTGGCGGCACCTTCCGCTCGCCGAACACCGGCCCGCTCGGCCACGTCGTTGAGGGCGTGGCTCGGCTGCTCGTCTACCCGCCCCACCGGCTGACCGTGCCACTGGCGGCGGTCGCCCGGACGCCCCGGGTCGGGCTGTACACCGTCACCGTCGGCGACGATGGCACCCTGCTCGCCGGCGCCGATCACCTGGACGGTCTCGTCGTGGCCGGCTTCGGTGTCGGCCACGTACCCCAACGCCTCATCAACCAACTCACCGCCCTCACGGCGAGGATCCCGGTCGTGCTCACCTCCCGCATCGGCGCCGGGCCGGTCCTGGAAGCCACCTACGCCTTCCCCGGCTCGGAGAGCGACCTGCGGCAGCGAGGACTGATCGGTGCGGGCTTCCTCGACACCTACAAGGCGCGTATCCTGCTGCACACCCTGCTCGCCGCCGGCGCCGACCGCGACACCATCGCCGCCGGATTCGCCGCCGCCGGTGGCACCGGAGATCCCGCCCACTGGCCCTGGGCCGGCACCCCCTGACATCAGACGGATCGATGAATAGGAGGCTCACTGCTACCTCCTCCTCTTTCTTGGAGTGACCTGAGACTGATCAACTTCGGTATAATCATCTGGATGAGCCCCGCACGACTCGAAACCCCTAGGTTCCGATCCGGAAGCCAGCCGGCAGGCACCACAGGAAGAACGTCGGTCCGATGACCGCCGGCTCCCGAGGGCAAGTCGAGGCCGGTGCGGACGTGCACTCGCCAGACCACACGATCCGGATCATCGCCTCCCTGGACGGGCAGGTAGACGTTCAGGTACGGAGTCTGCACCGCCACACCGAGGAATCGCTGGCCCGGCAGGTACGGGCAGCAGCCCGGTTGGCCTTGGCCCACCTGCAACAGCCGACCCAGGATGACCAGTCTGGTCAGGACCAGCGTCGCCCTGGCTGGCGGTGAGTAGCCGGTGGGAATGAAGCGGCTAATCGCGATGACTACGGTCGCTGCTCTGGGTCTGGGACTCCTTGGGCTGTGGCAGTGGGCACCGTGGAGCGAGCAAGCAGCGTTGCCATCCTGCGACGAAGTGGCCACGATGCTGCCGGATACGGTGCCAGGGTCGTGGACGGTGGCGCACACCCAGCCGGACCCGAGCCACCTCCTGGTTTGCGAGTTCGACTTAACTTCCGCCGACCAGGGGTACATCGGCGAAGTTCGGATAAGCATTATTGATGGCGGCGATGCCGCGACGCTACAAAAAATGGTCATGGGCAGCCCCTGCTATGGCAGAGAATTCCCCTTTCCGGGTGCCGAGCGGTACCGGACGGCGAGATCCTGCTTGAATCTGATCAACGACAAGGTCTTCGCCACTGTCTACGCAATCTCGGAATGGCGTTACACCCACGTCCGCGCCTCGCTTACCGGCCCTGACCGGTCCGAAGAGCAGACCGTCTCCTACACCAACGACACCGTGCAGCGGATCACCGACCTCACGATGACCCTGACGACTACAGACGAAGGCACCCGGTGAATAGTCTGACCCGATACTTCGCCGATGTGGGCCGCATCCGGGCCGTCGGTCTCTCTACCAATCAATGGGTGGAAGTTGTCCGCCACCACGACGGGGAGCTTGACGTGCACATCCGCCCCGGCCTGCTGCGCCGCTGCACTGAGGAGGAGGTCGCCATTGAGATCCGCACCGCGCTGGTAGCTGCGGTCGCCGACCATCGACGGCAGTACCGGCAACTGCGCATCGACTACTTCGGCTCGTCGCTGGGCGTCGAGGAGTTCATCCCGTCCGAGCCACCGGATGGCCAGGAGCAGACGTGATGAATACCGACCTCTCCACCCTTACCGTTGAGACACAGGTCCTGGTGGCCTTCGGTCGGGAACGCTACGAGGACGGCACCACCTACAGCGCCATCCGCCGCTATCTCACCGACATCGGATCCATCCCCCGCTCGGCGTGGGGCACTCTCGACGGCATCTCCCACCAGCTCCACCGAGACTGGGCTGCCGCGCTCAACAACCGGACCACCGAGGCTAATCAGGCACGTGACGAGATGGAACGAATGGCCGACGGGCTACTCCAGATCGCCGCGGACTACGAAGGCATCGACCTGCAGGTGGCAACCACTCTCGACGTAGTCAACCGGGACCTGCAGCCCTACCTGCCCCTTGGCGTCGGCTACGGCAACCCGGTCCGTGTCCATGCGGGCGGAGCTGGGATCGTCGCACCGCCACCGGATCGGCTGCAGCCGGGCGACGCGCCCATTCTGGCGATCCCCGACGACAACGAACGGCTTGCCGCCACTCGGGCCGAGACGCTGCCCCACACCCGGGTCGTCGAAGAACCGCTGACAATCTATAGCGACTTCAGCTTCGAGGGCGGTCGCACCACCTACTACGAGAACGGCAGTGGCGACCAACTCGACACCTTCATCAAGGAGCATCGAAGCACGCTGCTGCAGCTCGAGGGCCTCCTGATCCGGCTGGGCACCGGTGACCCACTTCCGCTGACCGACCTCATGATCCACGCCTGGCGATCCGTCCCCCCGATCATCCACAACCGTGCCGACCTGATCCACTCTGTCGCCAACACCTACAGCGAACTGTCCGCCGAGATGACCGGCGAGGCGGCCAACCTCAGGCTCTACTGGGAAGGAGCCGCTTCCCAAGCCTTTACCCAGTACGCCAACAGCACAACGACCTACCTCACCCAACTCGAAGCGCAGGCCCGCTGGTTGGCCGATGAAGGCAAACGCGCCGCCACCATGCTCGAGGGCCTCCGCAACGCATACGCAGCTCTCGGCTACGAACACATCAGCACCCTCATCACCGCCCTTGACAGCTACCTCGATGCCGTCAACAGTCCCTTCTCCGCCTGCACCAACCCGGAGGAGGCGTTCCTCAGTGTCGTGCGGGGCTTCACCGACTTTCTAGTCAATGTGGAAGCCCGACACGCAGACGCCATGGCCAACCTCATCCGGGTTGACGAGCAGGAACGCAAGGAACGCCCAGACCTTGGCACCCGTAGCCACGATGTGACCCCGTTTCCGGCCACCGAGGTCGGTGCCAGCGCGTGGACCGACCGCATCACCTGGGCACCCCGACCGGACCGGCCCACCGTCTGACCAACCAGCACTCGGGTCACATCACCGCGCAATACCTGCTGCCCACCCTTCCCCGGCTGACGCCGGGCGGGGTGTGCAGTTCACCGCTCAGCCGGCGGTGTCGCGGACCGCCTGGGCGAAGACCTCGGAGCGGTGCTCGAAGTTGCGGAACTGCCCGTAGCTCGGTGCCGCCGGCGACAGCAGCACCACCCCGCCGGCCGGAGTGACCCGTCGGGCCAGTCGAACCGCCTCGACGAGATCGCCGGTGACCTCGCACCGGACCTTCGGCAACCCGTCCAGCGCGGCGACGATCCGCGCCCCGCTGTCCGGTACGCCGATCACGGTGATCTCCCGCTCGGCGAGGTGATCGCGCAGCGGCGTGTAGTCCAGCCCCCGGTCGGCACCGCCGACGATCACAGTCAACGCCCGCCCGTCGTACGCGTCGATCGCGTGCATGGCCGCGTACGGGCTGGTGGCGAGGGTGTCGTCGACGAAGGTGAGGCCGGACGGGTCAACGATCTCGGTGAGCCGGTGGGCTAGCCCCTGGAACCCGGCGACGGCCACCGCCAGGGTGTCCCGGCGGGTGAGCAGGTCGACGCCGAGCACGTCGAGCACGGCCAGCGCCACGCAGAGGTTGCCCTCGTTGTGCCGTCCGACCAGCGGCAGCACCGCCCGGGGGAAGAGCGGCTGGTCGCCGAGGTGGAACCAGGGCGTGCCGTCCGGCCCGCCCGCCACGTGGGTGGTGTCGGGGGTGCCGGCTCGCACGACGGGCCGGTCACCGAGTTCGGCGGCGAGCCGGGGGTCCGCGCCGTTGACCACGACGGTCTCCGGGCCGTGGGCCAGCAGGTTGAGCTTGTCGCGGTAGTACTCCCGTTCGCCGCCGTGGGCGTCCAGGTGCTCGGGGAAGAGCGCGGTCACCACCGCGACCCGGGGTGAGTCGGTCAGGTCGCTGCATTGGTAGCTGGAGAGTTCCAGCACGTAGCGGTCGGCCGCGGGCAGGTCCAACGTCGGCACCCCGATGTTGCCGCCGAAGACGTTGGGCTGGTCCACCGCGGCGAGCAGGTGGCTGATCAGGCTGGAGGTGGTGCTCTTGCCCTTGCTGCCGGTGACCCCGACGGTTCGGGCGGCGTGGTCGGCCATCCAGAGCGCTGTGCCCTGGGTGACCGGCACCTGGCGCCGCCGCAGCTCGGCCAGCCACGGGTGGGTGTTCGGCACGCCCGGCGAGCGGACCACCACGTCGGCGGCGGCCAGCCGCTGCTTTCCCGCGTCGCCGGTGACCAACGGTGCCGCCGCCGCGAGGAATCCGTCCCAGGGCGGGCTGACCGGCGAGCCGCCGTCGTCCACGGCGACCAGGTCCGCCGGGCCGTGCGCGGCGATCGCGGTCACCGCCGCTCGTCCCTCCCGGCCGGTCCCCCAGACCGCGACTTTGCGTCCGCGCAGGTCAGACAGGCGCACGGGCTCTCCCTCGAAATATCGACGACGTCGGTGGTCGGTCCGGGCCGCACTCGGGCACGGCGGACGAACCAGGGCCTAGTATGGCGTGTGCCCAACGAGCAGCTGCGGCGGATGGACGCCTTCACCTTCCCGTCCTACTCCTTCGACCTGTCCACCGGGGAGGCGTTGTTCGACTACGCCCTCACCGGGCCGGACGGCGAGCAACGTTTCACGGAGGTGATCACCCTCCCGCTGCCCGCGTCACCCCCTTCGGATGAGCGGGTAGCCACGCTGGGGCGGGTCCTGGAGCTGCTGCACGTGATCGCCGGGGTCAGCTACTACAAGACCGCCGCCCCGCACCGACTGGTGTTGCCGGCTCCGCTGGGGCCGGCCGCCGTCGCGCTGGTCACCGCCGTCTACACCAAGGGCCTCGGCGAGTACGCGTACCGCAACGCGCTGCCGCACGTGCTGCAGCTGCGCCCCGAGGTGCCCGCCGGTGAGCCCACCCCGGCGGTCGGGTACGACACCGATGGCCGGCGACCACTGTCGGCGGTCGGGGGCGGCAAGGACTCGATCGTCAGCCTGGAGGCGTTGCGCCGGGACGGGCTGGACCCGTTGCCGTTCTCGGTCAACCCCAACCGGGTGATCGAGGCGGTGAACGTCGCGTCCGGGTTGCCGGCGCTGGCCGCGCGGCGGCGCATCGACCCGGTGCTGTTCGACCTGAACGCCGCCGGTGCGTTGAACGGCCACATTCCGGTTACCGCGATCAACTCGCTGATCGCGGTGGCCACCTCGGTGCTGAACGGGCTGGGCCCGGTGGTGATGTCCAACGAGCGCTCGGCGTCGGACCCGAACCTGGTCTGGGAGGGGCACCAGATCAACCATCAGTGGTCCAAGGGCATCGAGGCGGAGGGGCTGCTGCGCGGGGCCCTGGCGGAGTACGCCGGTCTCACCGACCCGTACTTCTCCCTGCTGCGTCAGCTCTCGGAGCTGCACATCGCCCGGCTCTTCGCCCAGATCGGCGGGTATGACGCCGTGGTGACCAGCTGCAACGCCGCGTTCAAGCTGCGCGGCGCGAGTGACCGCTGGTGCCGGGACTGCCCCAAGTGCCGGTTCGTCTTCCTCGCCCTGGCGCCGTTCATGTCGCGCGAGCGGATCACCGGGGTCTTCGGCGGTGACCTGCTGGCCGACCCGGCGCAGCTACCCGGCTACCGGGAGCTGCTGGGCGTGGACGGGCACAAGCCGTTCGAGTGTGTCGGCGAGGTCGAGGAGTCGGTGGTGGCGCTCAGCCTCCTCGCGGAGCAGTCGGAGTGGCGCGACGCGCCGGTGGTACGCGCCCTGATCGACGCGGTCCCGGAGTCGGCCTGGAAGACGGCGGCCACCTCCGCCGTCTTCACGCCGGGTGGTCCCAGCTTCACCCCCACCCGGTACGCCGACGCCCTCGGCTCCCTCACCGAGCCGGTTCGGAACCTGCCCGGTTGACGCTGGCCGCCACGGGCCTGCGGATCGCGTCCAGCGCCAGCAGGGCCACGTGCAGACCGAGGCAGGCGTCAACCGAGTCGAGGTCCACGTCGAGGATTCGGCTGATCCGGGCCAGGCGTTCGTAGAACGCCGGGCGGGACAGGTGCGCCGCGACGGCGCCGGCCGACTTGTTCCGGCCCTGCTCCAGGTAGGCGCGGAGCGTGCCGAGTAGCTGTTCCCGGGGGTGCTGCGCGTCGTGGGAGAGCAGGGCGCCCAGCTCCCGCTCGACGAAGGTCTGGAGGGACGGCTCGTCTCGCAGCAGGTGCAGCAGCCCGGCGAGCCCGACGTGCGGCAGCCGATAGATCGGCAGGTCCCGCCGGTCCCGCCGGGCCGCCTCGGCCACCTGCCGCGCCTCGACCAGGGAGCGGCGTGCCTCCCGCAGACTGCCCGCGCCCGAGCCGGCGCCGATCACAGCGGTGCCGGCCGGATCGGGACGGCCCGTGCTGCCCCCGCCCTCCGGTTGGGCGTTGACGGGTCCGGGGAACACGTCGGGGCGGGCCCGGGTCAGGGCCGCGACGAAGGCGGTGAGGGCCCGGTCCTCGCCGGAGCGGTCGGGCAGCGCGAGCAGCACGCCGACCGCCTGGTCGTCGAGCGCGCTGGCCAACGCGGTCAGCTGCGCCTCGTGCACGGCGTGGCCGACCACGTCGGCGAGTTCCCGCAGCCGGACCGAGCCCGTCCGCGGGCCTCCCCCGGAGACGTGGCCGCCCTCGTCCGACCCGGCCGGGGCCGGATCGTCGGCCCGGTACCGGACCACCACCCCCACCAGATGCCGCCCCTCCAACGGCACGCCGAGTGCGCGGGCCCGCAGGGCCACCTCGTCCACCGGCCGGGAATGGTCGAGCAGGGCCGCCAGCAGGGTGCGGTGCAGCTGCCGTTCCAGGCCCTCGGCGTCGCGCCGGATCAGCCGGCCCAGGGCGAGGCTCGACGCCGCCCGTTCCACCAGGATCGTCAGTCGGGTGGGCGGGGTGTCCGGCCGGTCGCCGGGGACGACCGATCCGCTGCCGAGCCAACGCACCAGCAGCCGGCCCCAGTCCTGCCCCCGGGCGCCAACCATGGTCACCAGCCAGCCGTTGTCCCCGTCGTACGCGGTACGGCCGGCCGGCAGGATCCGCCGGGAGAGCTGCTCCCAGCCGTCGAGCAGCAGTGCGGCGCTGCCCCCCGCCGGGTCGTACGCGAGCACCTGCCGGGACAGGTTCTCCAGCACCACCGCGCAGCCGGAGAGTTCCGCCGCCTGTCGGACCACCTCTCCCGGTCCCGCGCCCTCCATCGAAAGCTCGGTGAAGCGCTGGTGGATCTCCTCGGTGGCGCGCAACTCGGTGAGCTGGGCGTCCACGATCAGCGCGTGTACCGCCTCGGTGACCCGCACGAACGGGGTGGCGCGGCGCAGCTCGACCAGGGGCAGCCCGTGCCGGGCGGCGGCGGCGACCATCGCCCGGGGCACCCCGCCGAAGTATCGGCGGCCCAGCTCGACGACGAGGCCGGCGACGCCAACAGCCGCCAGGTCGGCGATGAACGCGCGCAGGCCGGCGTTGTCGGCCGGCAGCCCGATCCCGGTGGTCAGTACCAGTTCGCCGCCGCCGAGCAGGGAGGCGATGTCGGGCACCTCGGCCACGTGCACCCAGCGGACCCGCCGGTCCAACACGGCTTCACCGGCGACGAGGCGGGGCGCGCCGGAGCGCACCGGTTCCAGCGCGAGCACTTCCCGAATGGTGGGGAACACGGGCGACACGCTACCTCGTATGACGTTGGTCACTAAACTCCCGTACCTCGCGACTGCCCGCGCGTCAGCGACGCGGGGGTAGACGGTGGTGAACTGGGCGACCGCTACTCCTGGTCAGAGCGGGTCATCCCGGCCGAGTTCCCAGCAGGCGACGGCGGTGGCGGCGGCCACGTTGAGGGAGTCGACACCGCGTCGCATCGGGATCACCACTCGGACGTCGCTGGCGTCCATCGACTCCCGGGTCAGGCCCGAGCCCTCCGCGCCGAGTAGCAGCGCCGCCCGAGCCCGCTGGCCCGGTTCGAGGCGCTGGATCGGCACGGCGTCGGGGGCGGGGGTCAGGGCCAGCACGGAGAACCCGGCGGCGCGAACCTCGGCGAGCGCGTCGGGCCAGGGGCCGAGCGTCGCGTAGGGCACGGCGAACACCTCCCCCATGCTGACCCGGACGCTGCGGCGGTAGAGGGGGTCGGCGCAGGTCGGAGAGAGCAGCACCGCGTCCACGCCGAGCCCGGCGACAGCCCGGAAGATCGACCCGAGGTTGGTGTGGTTGTTCACGTCTTCGAGGATCACCACCCGGCGGGCGGTGGCGAGCACGTCGGCCGCCGTCGGCTGCGGCCGGCGGCGGAACGACGCCAGGACCCCCCGGTGGACGTGGAAGCCGGTCACCTGACGCAGCACGTCCGGGGTGGCGGCGTAGACCGGGGCGTCCCCGGTGTCCAGGTCGGCGATCTGTTCTACCCGCTTGGCCTCCACCAGGTAGGACCGCGCCGGGTAGCCGGCGCGCAGTGCGCGCCGCAGCACCAGCTCGCCCTCGGCGATGAAGAGGCCGTGTGGTGGCTCCCAGCGGGTCCGCAGCTCCACGTCGGTGAGGGCGCGGTAGTCGGCGATCCGGTCGTCGTCGGGGTCGGTGATCTGGTGGACGGGCACCGGACGATTCTGCCGGACGCCGCTGACGGCGCCCCGTCCACCCGCCCGGCCCAATTGAGCACGGCCGTGGTCAGACACTGCACAGGAACGGCGGAAGGGCCCCGTCCCGACCGGCAAGCGGCGGAACGGGGCCCTCGTGGGTTCGAAGAACCCACACTGCTATCCGGCGCAGCCGGATACGTCGCCGGTACAGTTGTTCGGTCGATTCTTGATCACGACGGTGCCGGTAGCCGCGTTTAGCTCGACCGTGCCGCCCGCCACGTTGAAGATGCCGCCGCCATCACTGGTGGCGATATTATTGATAATTTTCGTGGCGAACAGGGTGAGCACACCACTGCTTTCATTGTAGATTCCGCCACCCAAGTTCGCCTGATTTCCAGTAATCTTCGTATTACGTATTACGGTTTCACCGGAGTTTAAAATTCCTCCGCCGTTAGCTTGGATTGAAATGTTGTTCTTGATGGAACTGTCATCGACGCTCACCGCTGAACCAAGGACAATAAAGAGGCCCGCACCCGCAAGGCCGGCAGTATTGTCGACGAGAGCGGATTCTTGCATTGTCAACTGACCGAGGACGAAGATACCTCCGCCAACCTCGGTCGCCACATTTCGCACGAATCGAGTTCCGACAACCGCGCCACTGCCGCTAGCAATAATGTACAATCCAGCACCCTGGATTGCCTGGTTCTCGGAAAGGGAGCTGTGCGCGATCCGGACCGTCCCCCGCGCGCTCAGGACGGCACCTCCCCCGCTCTGACTTGCGCTGTTACGGGAGAGGGAGCTGTGCGTGATCTGGACCAACCCGTCCACACTTGCGATACCGCCTCCCCCATCGGGGGCCACGTTCGACTCAATGTTGGACTTGTTGATGGTCACCTGGCCGGTGCTATAGACACCGCCCCCATTGCTGCCGGCGATGTTGCGGATGATATTACTGTGGACAACGGTCAACGCCCCCCCGGTGTTGACGAGGATGCCACCGCCATTTGCAGCCGCCTCAGTGGTCTGACCGCCGGTGATCTTCAGCTTCTTGAGAGTGAGATCACCGCCGGCGTCGACGGTGAGGATTCTGAATTCGTCTGCGGCGGCGGCGCGTTTGATGGTGGTGTCTTTGCCACCATTGAGGGCGATGGGGGTGGTGATGGCGGGCAGGCCGCTGCCATCGAGGTCGGCGGTGAGTAGGTAGGTGCAGTCGTTGGCGAGGTCGAGCGCGGCACCGCCACGGGCGTTGGCCAGGACAATCGCGGCGATCAGTTTGTCTGTGTCACAGGGGACCGGAATGCCCTTCGACCCCTTCTCTTCCTTCTTGCCCTTTCCCTTCGCATTGCCTTCGTCGTCGGGCTTACCCTCGTCGCGGTGACCTTCGGCGGAGGGTCGGTCGGGTTGCCCGGTCCGGTCCTCGGCGGTGGCGAGGGTGCGTCCGGCGGCATTAGCGGCGGGACCGGTGATGCCCATGGCGGTCAGGGCCAGACCAGTCACACCGGCCAGCCCGACGGCCCACCACCATGACCTCGTCCGGCGTCTACCGGACCGGCCAGAATCACGTTCGCGGGTGTAGTGCGGATAGCTCATGTGGCCTCGGTGTCCTTTCCCGCAACGGGCCAACCATCCCCGGATAGACCGAGGGTGGCCTTCCTCTGCTACCAGGCGGAGTAGCAACCATCCGAGCTAAAGCGACACCTACTCCACTATAGGCACGAATGCGAAGAACACACCCAAACGAGACTAGCGGGCTACTATCCGACATACCGGCGCAGACCGACTACGACTACCCGACGTCGGCTGGCAGGCCGGTAGGACGCCCCAGCAATGTACGCGGGGCTGCTCACCCACGGTCCGCTCGGACCAGCCTCACGCGCGTACGGACGATCGTTCGGATCTGGCCCAGGCTGCGGGTCAACTTCACCGGAAGCCCTACGCCGACGCGCCCGCCCCTCGCGGTGGGCGAGCCACCCCGGCAGAGGAATGTCCGGTCAACACCATCCCTCCGTACCGCTATCTCGTTTAGGGACATTCTTCGCATTCATGTCTTTTTGGCGCAGCTTTCGGTTTGGCTCAAGGGTGCTACCGCCCGCCTGGTAGCCGAGGACCACCACCCGAACTGCCCCGGATGGCTGGTTGCTCGTCCGTGACGGGGGAAGGACACCGAAGCCGCATGAACCATCAGCACCACGAAGACAAACCGGACCGCCCCGGTGGACGCCGGGCGAGGACCCGGTGGTGGGCCGTCGGGCTGGCCGGTGTGACCGGCCTGGCCCTCACCACCGTCGGCGTTGCCGCCACCCCCACCGCTGATTCCGTCGGGACGCCTCCTCACCAGCTCGGATGACCGGCTCGGGCAGCCCGACCAAGCCGGCGCCGGCAGCCACCGCGACAACAGCAAGGACCAGAAGGGCAGGGGCACGGGCCCCGGCTCAGGCACGGGCACAGGCCCCGGCCCAGGCACAGGCATGGGCCCAGGACCCGGCACGGGCATGGGCCCCGGGTCAGGCACAGCCAAGGGCAAGGACACAGCCAAGGGCAAGGACACAGCCAAGGGCAAGGACACCGGAAAGAAGAAGGAAGACAAGGGCACGCCGGTCCCGTGTGACGCTGACGCGCTGATCGCGGCGATCACCCTCGCCAACGCCCGCGGCGGCGCCACCCTCAACCTCGCCAAAGACTGCACCTACCTCCTCACCACCGACATCGACGGCGCCGGACTCCCCGCCATCACCACCCCCATCACCCTCAACGGCGGCAAACACACCACCATCGAACGCGCCGCCACCACCGACCAATTCAGAATCCTCACCATCAACACCGGCGGCAACCTCACCCTCAACAAACTCACCATCACCGGCGGACAAACCAGCGAGGACGGCGGAGGGATCTTCGTCGACGCGGGCGGAGCACTCACCACCAATCACACCACCATCACCCGCAACATCGCCAGCCTTTTGGCGGCGGCATCGCCAACAACGGCACCACCCGCATGAAAAACTCCACCGCCAGCCACAACAGTGCCGGCGTCATCGGCGGGGGTGTCGAAAACTCCGGCGCACTCGAAATCAGCAAGTCCCACGTAAACGCCAACACCGCCCCTTCTGGAGGAGCTGGGGTCATCAGCGTTGGCACAGTCCAGATCGACCACAGCACTATTACCGACAATATTGCTCAGTTCGGCAGCGGCGGCGGCCTCGCTATCGCGGGAATCGGCATTGTGACAAACACCAATATCACCAACAACACCGCTCCCATGGACGGCGGCGGCATCAGCACCGTCATCAAGCTTGTGTTGCGGCGTACGAAGGTGATCGGCAACCAGGCGGGCGGCCTGGGTGGCGGTATCTTCAACATCGCCTTCGGCACAGCCCGTCTCTTCGACACGAAGGTGGTCAAGAACATCGCTCTGACCGACGGTGGGGGCATCTACAACGACGGTGGCACGGTCGAGCTGAACACGGCCACCGGCACCGTGGTGATCAAGAACCGGCCGAACAACTGTGTCGACGTTCCCGGCTGCGTCGGATAGTCATCCGCGCAGCCCATGACGACGCGCCCGCCCCAAGGGGCGGGCGCGTCGGCGTAGGGTCGGTCAGCTGCCGTCGGGGAGTTGGGTGACGAAGGCCCGCCACGCCGCCGGGCCGAAGACCAGCGCCGGCCCGGCCGGGTCCTTGGAGTCCCGGACGCCGACGACGCCGGGGAGGTTGTCGGCGACCTCAACGCACGAGCCACCGTTGTTGCCGCTCTTGCTGCTTTTGCGCCATCGCGCACCGGTCAAGTCCATGATCCCGCCGCTTCTCTGATCAGCTCCAAGGAGGAAGCTCGGGGGAGGGATTCGCCCCTGATGCGCTCCCACCTTCGGCTCAGGGTAGCAACGTCGGCGGCCTGTCGGAGGATCTGCGCGGGCGCCTGACTGTCGACGTGGGCGACGTGCTCGACCTCGGGCAGTTCGGCGAGGATGAAGCCGCCGCCGAGCCCCGGATACATCCCGATGTCCTTCGGCACCAGGTGGACCTGCACCGTGTCGTCGGTGGCGCGCTCGGCGAGAAACTCAAGCTGCTCGCGCATCAGCCGACGGTCGCCGTAGGCCGACTGGTAGAGCACCCCCTCGAAGATGACGGCGGTCAGCAGCGGGGGGCGGTCGGTGCGGAGAATGGCCTGTCGACTGATCCGGGAGGCGACGAGCTCGTCGACCTCGCCCGGGGTCAGCGCCTCACCGGCGAGGGTCGCGCGGGCATAGTCCTCGGTCTGGAGCAGGCCGGGAATCCAGGTGTGCTCGAACCAGCGCACCGCGACCGCTTCACGCTCCCAGTCAACCCATTCCCGCAACCACTCCGGCTCGCGACGTTTGACGACATCCGGCCAAAGCTCCTCGACCTCCCGGCCGAGGATAGTGGCCACCTGCAGGCGGCGACGAGGCCGCGGAACACGTCCCGGCGTAATCCAACGCGCCGCAGTTTTCGGATCGACACCGGTCTGGGCAGCCAGGCTCTCCGCGGTCTCCCCTGCCTCCACCATGGCCCGCTGCAGTGCATAGTTCATCCTGCCTCCATTCAAGGATGTTCTCGGACGTCCCAACAACGTGCACAAATGCTGTGTACTTATCCCGTGGCGTGTTGACAGAGTGTGCGTCATGGACACACGTCGGGGGAAGACCCAAATTTCGGTGGAGGAGCTGAGGGAACGCCAGTACCGGAATGGATTCAGGGCAACCCATCAACCGCAAAAGCGCGGATGACCGATGATGACATCAAAACCGCTGGTCGGCACCTGCTCCAACCGTGGTCTCCAACCGTGGTCTCCGGCCGTTGCTGCCGAGCGCCACGCGGAGCCGACTGAGCCACTCCGCGCCGGTTCGACGGCTCCACAGCAGTGCATCTCAAGGCCAATAGACAGCACCCGCGTTTTACGGTCAGCGCGTTTCCTGGAGTGCGGGGTGTGTCGATTTTGACGCTACCTCACCTCTCGGTGACGACCGGGGGCGGCAAACGCCATTGGGGACCATGTGCGCAAGATCGGTGACCACACTTCAACGAGGTGGTGGAACGGTCGAACTGAACACGGCTACTGGCACGACCGTCATCAAGAACCGGCCCAACAACTGCGTCAACGTTGCCGGCTGCCCGGGCTGAGGCCGTCACACCGGCCAACACCAGGGGTTCCGCCCCGTGCCCGTACGGTCGCGGAGCGGAACCCCGGCTGGTTGTCGCGGGACGGCGGCTCGTCCACCTGGGCAGGGCACACGGAACAAAATTGCTCGACGGCGGCAACACCATTCAGAGAGATCAAGACGGCATCGTCGGTGTCGGTACCCGCTGGTAGCTTCACCCGATGCGTGATCTTGATGAGTTTGTCCAGCGGTATGTACAGGCCACCAACAGCCACGACTTCGACCAGGTGGCGCCGTTGATAGCGCGGGACGCGGTGTACTGGTTCAGCAACGGCATTCACGAGGGCAGCGACGCGATCCGTGCCGCGTTCGAGACGGCGTGGGCAACAATCGCTGACGAGAAATACGACATCAGCGATGTCCGCTGGATCGCTGCGGACGAGCTTGTGGCAGTGTGCCTGTATCGGTTCACCTGGTCCGGGCTGGTGGACGGCCAGCCACGATCCGGCGGCGGGCGGGGGACGAACGTACTGGCACGTCGGGACGGCTCGTGGCAGATGGTGCATGAGCATCTGTCCAGCTGACCTGGACCGACGGCGAATGATCCGCGTCCTCGTCGGGTTGTAGCGCCCGGTACCGCGTGGAACGGCCCCCACCGAGCGTGGTCATGGCGAGTCGACCGGCTGTAGCGGCAGCCCACCGATTGACTCCAGGTCAAGGGGCGCGGTCAGACCCGACAGCTCGACCAGCCGGACGCCGTCGCCGTCGCCGTCCGCCAACCGGATCCACGGGTCCGCACCATCGAGGAGTGACTGCCAGGCCGCGCGGGTGGCCGCTGGGACCGCGACGTGAACGCGCGCGACCGCGGTGGCTCCGTTGGCGTGCACGACCCGCTCCGGCCGGGCTGACGGCCGGTAGGCGGACATCGCGAACGGCAGGCTCGGGTCCTGCGGCACCGCGAGCTGCCAGCGCAGGGTGACGCCGTCCGGGGTCACCCTGCGCATGTTCAGAATCCGGCTCATCGGCACGCCCGCGGCGACGAGCCGATCCCGCTCGGCGCCGATCGACTCGTCGTCGGTCTCGATGGACACATCGATCCACGAATGGTCCTCTCCGGCCCACCGTTCCACCCGCCGCCGCAAGCCACGGCCGCCGTACAACTGGACCGCCCACCGTAGCGGTAGAGACAGCCGCGGAACCCGAACCAGCTCAATAAACGGGCCCTCCTCGAACCAGATCAGCGCATTCGAACTACGGTCGGGCCGCCGACCGTGCACAACCGTGAACCCGACCTGCTGGAACGCTCGCACTGCGGCGTGGATGTCATCCACCCGGTGCAGGATGTGGCTGCAACGCACGTGATTCCCCTACGAAGTAGCGGTTAGGAACTCTGACAGTATGGTTACGAACAGGAGTACTCATTGCCGACCTGACCTAGGCCTGGACCGGCTCGGCGTGTTCGTGTTCGTGTTCGTGTTCGTGTAGGTCACCCAAGTCCCACTCGGGAAACGGGTCGGGCAGTGCCCGCCACAAGGATTCCCCGGCGGCGACCTCCGAATCGGTGAGCAGGCAGGCGGTCAGGGCAGCCCGCAGCCCTTCGCTGTCCAGGTTGACGCCGATGAGGACCAGTTCCTGCTGCCGATCACCGAACACCGGATGCCAGCGAGACCCCAGGTCCGCCCGTTCGACCGGGTCCTCCGGCCACTCCCCAGACACCACGATCGGCACACCCGCCGGGTCGCACCGCCCGGACGCACCGGCCTGTGACCAGAGGGCCATCACGTCCGGCCGGCTGGCCAGCCACAGGAACCCTTTCGATCGCACCACCCCGAAGGTATCCAAGCCGTCGGCGAGCAGCTCCCACAGGCGCTGCGGGTGGAACGGCCGGTGGTCGCGGAGCACGATGCTGGAGATGCCGTATTCCTCGGTTTCCGGGACATGCTCACCGTTGAGCTCAGCCACCCAACCGGGCGTGGTCTCCGCCCGCTCCAGGTCGAACCGGCCGGTGTTCAGGATCATCGCTGGTGGCACCCGGCCATGCGCCGTACGGACCTGACGGGCGGCCGGGTTGAGTCGGGTCAGCAGAGCCTCCACCACCGTCAGGTCCTCCGGGGCCAACAGATCGGTCTTGTTCACCACCAGCACATCGGCGAACTCAATCTGGTCAACCAGCAGGTCGGCGATGCTCCGGTCATCCCCCTCGTACGCGGCCAGGCCGCGCGACTCCAGCGTCTCCCCCGCCTCGATCCGAGCCAGCAGACCAGCGGCATCGACCACAGTGACCGTGGTATCCAACCGGGCCAGGTCGTCCAGGATCTGTCCGGCCTCCACGCCGAAGGCGAACGTGGCGGCCACCGGCATCGGTTCGGAGATCCCACTGGACTCGATCAGCAGATAGTCGAACCGGCCCAGGCGCGCCAGCCGCGCCACCTCGTCAAGCAGGTCGTCACGCAGCGTGCAGCAGATGCAGCCGTTTGTCAGCTCCACCAGCCGCTCTTCGGTACGCGACAACGCACCGCCGTCGCGGACCAACGTGGCGTCAATGTTGATCTCACTCATGTCGTTGACGATCACCGCTACCCGCAGTCCGTCGCGGTTGGCCAGGACATGGTTGAGCAGGCTGGTCTTGCCGGCCCCGAGGAACCCCGACAACACTGTCACCGGCAGCCGGTCACTCATGGCGTATCCACCACCTGGCGCCCCTTGTACAGGCCGCAGTGCGTGCAGGCCCGGTGCGGCACCACCATCTCCTTCCGTGGACAGGGGCAGGGCGTCAACTGCGGCACGCTCGCCTTCCACCGCGCCCGCCGGTGCCGGGTGTTCGACCGCGACATCTTCCGCTTCGGAACGGCCATGAGGATCTCCTTCTTCGACAAGTCGCACCAGAGCCTATCGGTAACGGTTGTCGTTTCCATAACCGCTGGTTCCGATCTTCATCGTGAGGTGGGACACCACGGTGGTCATCGCGCTGCGCGTTGAGGTGGCGACGCTGGTGGTTGGCGCCGACGGCGTACCGTCACCGCCCTGATCCTCCCCCTCGACGTGCAGGAGAAACCGGCGGTGCCGCACCCACCGCATGCCCACGGCTACTACCGGACCAGCAGCGCGCCGAGCAGCGGACCGCACGTCCCCGGATACCGGCATCCCGCCGCGCCACCGAGGTGCTCAACCGTGGTCGACCACCGCGAGCCGTGGGTGACCGACGCGATCTGGAACGCGAAGGCGAGGATGACCGATGAGACCGGAACCCTCGCCCGGTCAGCCGTTGCGATCGAGCGCAGCGCGAAGCTGGTGGAGCCAATCCACGCCGAGCTGGCGTTGGCCGCGTCACGCGTCGCCAAGACGCTCCCGGTCCACATCGGCGATGCCTAGTCGGTAGTGGAGTCCCAGACCCGCTCGAACGCCGCACGCGTAATCAGGTAGCGACTCCAGTCCTCGTCCGCGTCGTCGAGGCTCACCTGCCCCAGGCCTCCGTGCTGGTCTTCCTCATGCCCGGGCCCGTAGCGGAGGACCGGGCCGTGTTCGTACGTCTCGATCTGCCGCACGGGCCAACCGTCTTCGTCGACCTCGACGTACCACACCGAAGGACCCCAGCCATCGAATTCGTCGCCTCGTGACTCATTCCAACGACGGCGGAGAAAGCGGCTCGCCATAGCGGCGAGGTTAACCGGGGTGATGCCGGCGGCAGCACCGGTGCGGGTTGTGGATCAGCCCGCGTCGCGGATCAGCCCAGATCGGTGATCATGCGCGGTTCAGCCGGTGGCCCCTCAGCCGCGGCCCTCAAACCACCGACGCAGGTCGGCGAAGGGGCCGCGGTCGTCGCCGGGCTCCTGCTGCCCACGGTCCGGTCCGGGCCGTTCGGCCGGACGGCGCGGATCACCGATCAACTCCGAGCTTGGCGCGACAAAGGCCTGCTCCGGCTGCCCCTGCACGGCGGTGGAGATCACCTCGGCGACCGCGTCGATCACCTGCACCTGCACCGCACTGCCGACCGCGTCGGTGGTGTCGTCGGGGTTCGCGGCGATGCCGGCGACCGCGATCTGTGGGGTGAAGCCGACGAAGCTCTCCGTGACGTCCCTGTCCGAGGTGCCGGTCTTGCCGGCGACCTGCCGGCCATCCAGGATCCGGTCCACCGAGGTGGCGGTGCCGCCGTTGCACTGGTCAGTCGAGGACTGCTGGCCGACCGGGCAGCGGGCGGCATCGGTGGCCGCCCGCGCCACCTCCGCGTCGAGCACCCGCTCGCAGGAGGGCCCGACCGGCACCGCCGAGCCGTCCGGCGCGGTCACCGAGACCACCGGCAGCGGCTCGCAGTACGTCCCCTCCGCCGCGACGGTGGCGTACGCGTTGGCCAGGTCCAGCGGGGTGGCGGCGGCCACACCGAGGGTGAACGAACCCCAGTTCTCGGCGTCGTTCTCGGCGAACGCCGCGTCCGCCTCGGACCGGAAGGTGATGCCGAGGCGCTGCGCCATCTCCACCACCTTCTCCGGGCCGATCTGCTCGGAGAGCCAGACGAAGTAGGTGTTCACCGAACGGCCGAAGCCGTCCCACATCATCCGGTAGCCATCCATCCACTCCGGGTTGGCGTTGGCCGGGCACCAGCGTCCGTCGCAGCTCGCGTCGCCCTCGGCCGCGTACCGGGTGGGCAGCTGGCTGGGCGCGTCGAAGCCGGTGGCGAGGGGCATCCCCGCTTCCAGGGCGGCGAGCATGGTGAACAGCTTGAAGGTTGAACCGGCCTGGTAGCCGGCGATGCTGCCGCCGCCGGAGATCAGCGGGTTCACCGTGTTCGGGTAGTTCGGTTGCCCCGCCGGGTTCGCCTCCAGGCTGTAGTGCCGGTTCACCGCCATCGCGAGCACCCGGCCGGTGCCGGGCTCCACTGCCGCGAGCGGCAGCGCCCGCTCGTTGTCGTACCCGTAGACGCTGGTGACCTGCTGCTGCGCCGTCGCCTGGAGCTCCGGGTCCAGCGAGGTGACCACGGTGTAGCCGCCCCGGCGCAGCGCCTGCTCCCGCTCCTCGACGGTCTCCCCGAAGGCGGGCTGGGCGAGCCACCACTGGCGTAGGTAGTCGCAGAAGAAGCCCAAGTCGTCCTGGCCACCGGCCGCGGCGGTGCAGCCGTTGGGCTGGGGGGTGGGGCGCAGCGTCAGCGGCTCCACCTTCGCAGCGGCGGCCTCGTCAGCGGAGATCTCGCCGGTGGCGACCATCGCGTCGAGCACGTACCCCCGCCGGACCAGCGCCGCCTCCTGGTCGCCGTCGATCGGGTTGTACGCCTCGGGTGACTGCACCAGGCCGGCGAGCAGCGCCGACTCGCTGAGGGTCAGCTCCGCCGGCGTCTTGGCGAAGTACCGCTGGCTGGCCGCCGAGATGCCGTACGCGCCGGAGCCGAAGTAAATGATGTTCAGGTAGCGGTTGAGGATCTCGTCCTTGCTGAGCTGCTGCTCAAGCGCGTTGGCGTACCGGATCTCCTGCAGCTTGCGCTCGACCGTCTGCTCGGTGGCCGCGGCGCGCTCCTCGGCCGTCAGCCCGGGATCGGTCTTGAGCACGTTGCGGACGTACTGCATGGTCAAGGTCGAGCCACCCTGCGGGGTCTCGCCACCCCTCACGTTGGCGACCAGGGCCCGGGCCATTCCACGCAGGTCCACGCCACCGTGATCGTAGAAGCGACGATCCTCGGCCGCCACGATCGCCGCCTGCATCGACGGTGCGATCTCGTCGAGCCCCAAGTCGGTGCGGTTGACGTCGTAGAAGCTCGTGATCAGCGTCGTACCGTCGTTGGCGTAGAGGTAGGAGCGCTGCGGTGTGGCGGGGGTCCGCAGCACATCCGGCAGTGACGAGTAGCTACCGAGCGCCGACCGGGCCGCGAATCCGAGCAGCAGGTTGCCCGGCAGCACGGCGACCGCCAGGACCAGACCAGCGAGCAGGCCGGCGAGCAGCACGGTGAACAGCCGAGACAGCGGCGTACGGGGCAGGGCCATGGCGTCCAGGATTGCCTGGAAATGCGCAGAGCAGCCAGCCTGAACGACGACTGTCAGCCAATTCACCGGCTACTGCCAGCTATTTCACGGCTTTAACCGCCACGGTGGTCACTCGAGTAGACAAACCCGACAAGGCAGATCATCCGTTCCTTTTTACCATGTTTTACCAGCTTGCTCCCGAATGGTGTGGTTAATACGATTAAAGAAGTTAGCCAGTGCGATCTGGAGGGTAATCGCACCCAGTTGCTCCTCGGTGAAGTGTTTGGCGGCGGCGTCCCAAATCTGGTCGGTCACGCCCGGTGCCCCGTCCTGGATTCGGGTGGCCGCCTCCGCCAGGGCGAAGGCCGCCCGCTCCGCCTCGGTGTAGAAGGGCGTGTCGCGCCAGGCGGTCACGTTGTGCAGCCGCTCCTCGGTCTCACCGACCTCCTTCGCCGACCGAATCGCGCCGAAGACACATGGGCTGCAGCTATTGATTTGGCTGATTCGCAGGTGAATCAGGGACAGCAGGCCCGGGGCGACGCCCCCGGCGTGAATCGCCTTGCCGAGATGCTGGACCGCTGTCATCACGTCGGGACCGGTCAGACTTGGCATCCGCGCTTCCATCGGTGTGCTCCCTCATCGCTGTCAGCAGTGACGTGAGTCCGTTCGGACCCAGAGACTGTCACCCACCATGCGGGAGCAGAGCCGGGAAGGGTACCGACGTGTCTGAAAATAGCCCGACCATAGACCTGCCAGCCCCGCGGTGATCCGAGCCGAGGAAGGTTCCCGTCGGTCCGCCGGTCCGAGCCCGAGGAAGGTATCCACCAACGGTCCGCCGGGTCCGGCCGAGACAGGTCAGCCCGCGGCCAACGGCCAGACCGGAACAGACAGGTCAGCTCACGGCCAACGACCCAGGCCGGGCCGGACAGGTCAGCCCGCGGCCAACGGTCCGCCGGTCCCGGCCGGGCCACCAGCGGCCGGCGCGGCCGGCGCGGTCGTCGGGAGACTGGCATTGGTGGCGTCGCGAATGATGTCCCGGGGCAGCAGGCGACCGGAGCGGTAGCCAATGCCGATGCCGGCGATCAGCGCGAAGATCGCGCCGAAGGTCTGCAGCGAACCAAGCAGCGAACCCGCCAGGCCAAGCAGCGGCGCCGCGATCATCAACATCGCGCCGTCGCCCATGCTGAACATGCCGGAACGGGCGACCGCCCACCCGGTGGCCAGCCAGCCCAAGCTGTAGCAGGCGGAGCCCACCAGAACCAGGACCCGGGCGGTCGTGCCGAAGACCGGTGTCTGCGCCGCCAAGCCCGCGAACGGCAACATCAACACCAGGCCCGCGAGACTGAACAAGAGCCCGGTCACCGCGGCCCGTCGGCTCCGGGTCGCCGCCAGCAGACCAGCCAGCGCGAGCACCGCGAGCAGCCCCAGCCAGGTCGCCAGCAACCAACTCACCAGATAGAGCGGGCGACCATCGGTCGGGTACGGCGCGTTGCCGATGCCCCGGTCGCTCGCCATCGAGACGATTCCGTAGAGGATCGCGTACGCGGGCAGCAGCCACACCGCCGCGCGGGCCAGCCGACGGATCGACCATGCCCAGGTCGCGTCGGTAGCCGGCGTGCCCGGCGGGGGGTCCCCGATGAACGGCAACACTCCGAACCCCCCACCGGCACGGCGAGTACCCAGTGGCGCGATCGGGTCGTGCGCCCCGGTCTCCGACGCCGAGGAGTGGCGTTGCCTGTCCGCCTTCTTCATCCGTCACCTCGCTCCGCCCGAGCGGTGCGGGACGCGCCGAGGCGCCCCGAAGCCTGGTCACCACCCGCCCTACGACCGATGGTGGCAGGCACCGGAGCGCCTCATGAGCTGTTCTCGCGTTATCGCGCGAGGTCGGCGGTCAGCCCCGCTCGCGCTGGTCGGTGGAGTCGTTCAGCACGCTCTCCGCCGGGACCGGCTCGGGCGCGGGCAGCCCCTTCGGCTCCGTGCTCCCGGCGGCCTGCGCCTCGGCCACGCGTACCTCGTCGTGAACCTCCCGCGCGGCGTCGGCGGCGGCCCGTGCAGCCTCGTCGGCCTCCCGCTCGACCTGGCTGGCCCCGTCGGAGGCCTCCGGTGACGGTGCGTCACCGACCATCTGGCTCAGGCCCCCCAACGCACCGCCCATGCCCTCCAGCGCCTTGGTCAGCTCGGCCGGAACAATCCAGACCTTGTTGGCGGAGCCGTTGGCGATCTGCGGCAGCGCCTGCAGGTACTGGTAGGCGAGCACCTTCTGGCTCGGGTTCGCCTGGTGAATGGCGTCGAAGACGGTACGGACCGCCTTCGCCTGCCCCTCGGCCTCCAGGATGCGGGCCTGCCGGTCACCGTCGGCGCGCAACACCGCCGCCTGCTTCTCGCCCTCGGCGGTGAGAATCTGCGACTCCTTGTGCCCCTCGGCGTTGAGGATCGCGGCCCGACGGTCCCGCTCGGCGCGCATCTGCTTCTCCATCGAGTCCCGGATGCTCGGCGGCGGCTCGATCGCCTTGATCTCCACCCGGGTCACCTTGATGCCCCAGCGGCCGGTGGTCTCGTCCAACACGCCGGAGAGGTGCCGGTTGATCTCCTCCCGGCTGGTCAACGCCCGCTCCAGATCGAGAGAACCGATGACATTGCGCAGCGTGGTCACCGTAAGCTGCTCGATGGCCTGCAGGAAGTTCGAAATCTCGTAGGTGGCACGGACCGAGTCCACCACCTTGAAATAGAGCACGGTATCGATTGATACGACCAGGTTGTCCGAGGTGATGACCGGCTGCGGCGGGAAGCTGACCACCTGCTCACGCATATCGACCTTGGTGCGCACCGAATCGATGAAGGGCACCAGCAGGTTCAGCCCCGGGTCCAGGGTGCGCTTGTATCGGCCGAGCCGCTCCACCACGTCCTGGCGCTGCTGCGGCACGATCCGCACCGCCTGGGCCAGGGTTACCACGCCGATGATCGCCAGAGCTATCAATAGGACCGGCACCAGAAAGTCCATCTACTCACCTTTTCGTCTCAGGTAGCTCGCCGGGCCGGGAAACATCATCCCGCCACACCTGCGCGGTGGCGCCGCGCACCTGGATCACCTGCACCCGCTCCCCCGGCGCGAACACCTGGGTCGCGTCGTAGGAACGGGCCTGCCACAGCTCGCCGTCAATCTTCACGAGGCCGCGGTCGGCGTCGACTCGCTCCAGCACGAGGGCCGTGCTCCCCTCGATCGCGCCGACACCGAACGCTGAATCCTCAGTCGAGGTGAGGGTAATCCGACGTCGCAACGCCGGGCGGGCACCCAGCACGGTCAGCGCCGAGACCACGGCGAAGACGACCGCCTGGATCTCCACGGGCGCCCCGAGCGCCGCCGCACCCGCAGCCGCGAACGCCCCGACCGCAAACATGATGAGGAACAACGTCGTCGTAAAGATCTCGGCGACGGCGAGTACCACCCCGACGACAATCCACAGCACCGCGTCCACACCACGATCGTGACACGCCGGTGCACGTGTCATCGAATCGCCATCTCACCGGCGCCAGCCCGCGGTAGCCGGCGGGATGGCCCTGATCGCGAGCCCGGTGGCAATGGCTCGCACGCGCGTCCCCGGTCGGGTCCGCTAATCCGAACGGGGTCAGCCGGGACACCCACCGAACTTCGGCAAGCCCGCCCGGGCTCAGCTCGCCAACGGGCTCAGCTCACCGTCAGGCTCAGCTCACCGGTTCGGTGACGAAATCGATCAACCGCTCCATTGAGTTGATCAACGGCGTCTCGACATCGGCGAAAGAGTTCACCCGGGACAGGATCCGCCGCCACAACTCGGCGGGTTCGGCCACACCGAGCGCCGCACAGACCCCCTCTTTCCAGGGCTGCCCGGGCGGCACCACCGGCCAGGCCGAGATGTTCAGTACGGCCGGTCGGACCGCCTGCCACACGTCCACGTAGGGATGCCCGGTCACCAGCACGTGCGGCGAGGTCACCCGGGCCACCACCCGACTCTCCTTCGAACCGGGGACGAGGTGATCAACAAGTACACCAAGCCGCCGGCCCGGGCCGGGGGCGAAATCGCGTACCCGGGCGTCGAGGTCGTCGATCCCGTCCAGCGGCTCCACCACCACCCCCTCGACGCGCAGGTCGTCGCCCCAGATCCGCTCCACCAACGCGGCGTCGTGCACCCCCTCCACCCAGATCCGGCTCGCCTTCGCCACCTGGGCGCGGACGTTGTCGACAGCGATCGAGCCGGAGGCGGTCCGCCGCCGAGCGGCCGGCACCGTCGGACGGGAGGGGCGGCGCAGCGTCACCAGCTCGCCATCAAGCAGGAACGCCGCCGGCAGCAGGGGAAAGGTACGCCGCCGTCGGTGCCGATCCTCGAGCACCACCGCGCCGGTCTCAAACCCGACCACTGCGCCGCAGAACCCCGAGTCGGCGTCCTCGACCACCAGGTCGAGCTCCGCGGCCACCTCCGGGGTGACCCGGCGCCGCCGCCAGTCCCCCGCCAACACGTCATGGTCGTAACGCCCCGCCATGCCGATCAAGCTAGCCCCATCGGGCCCCCACGTCCGACCCGGCACGCCGGTCGGGGGTGCGGGACGGCTGGGGCGGCAGCCGAGACAGAGGTGGGCGGGAGGACGTACCCTTTCGGCATGTCCACCCCCGCAGCGGGCGCGGTCACCCTCGCGCCACGCCGGTCCAGCCGGTTCGTTGCCTGGGTGCGCGCGTGGCGTGCCGGGCTGGTGCCGTTCGACGAGGTCGCCGACGCCATCGCCGGCGACGAGGAGCATCTGGTCGCCGACGCACCCGGGACCTGGACCGATATCGCCCTGCCCGAGGCGCTGCCCACGCTCGCCAAGCTCTCGCCCGACGTGATCCGCTTGGTGCTGCCCGCGCCCGGCGACCCACGCGGGCTGCCCGGCCCGGGTGACTTCGCCGGTGCCGCTCTGCTCGCCGGCGAAGGGGTGGTCGCCGGTTCGCTCGGCTTGGTCCCACACCTGCGCACGCACACCTCCGGCTCCGGGGACGTCTTCGAGACCGTGCTGTGGCGGATCTACCCGCTGCCGGCCGACGCGCCGGCCGCATCGCTCACCCTCCCCGGGGCGGCGGAGGCCGAGGCGGAGCTGACCGCCGCCCTCGCCGAAACCACCGCCACGCTGACCCGGCTCGATGTGGCCCAGTGGCGGCCGGAGCTGGCCGGAGCGCTGGAGGCGCTGCGCCGCCCCGACGGCACCACCGACCTGCCCCCTGGCTTCGACCCCCGCGCCCGCCGGCTCTTCGCCCGCGCCGCCGTGCTGGATCGGGTGCTCGCCCTGGCCGGGCAGGCCGCGCCGGGGGGCGCGGTCAACAACTACGAGGCCCAGCAGCGCGACGCGGCGCTGCGCCCATTGACCAGTGCCTGCCGGCAGGCACTGGCCGCCGCCTGCAACGCCCCCCTGCGCCCGTAGCCAGTCGGCGACGGGCCGGCCCTCAGATCTCGTCGATCAGGTCGGCCACCGAGTTGACGATCCGCGACGGCCGGTACGGGTAGCGCTCGGCCTCGGTCCGGCTGCTGATGCCGGTGAGCACCAAGATCGTCTCCAGCCCCGCCTCCAGCCCACAGAGAATGTCGGTGTCCATCCGGTCGCCAATCATGGCCGTTGACTCGGAGTGCGCGTCAATCGTGTTCAACGCCGACCGCATCATCATCGGGTTCGGCTTCCCGACGAAGTACGGTTCCACGCCCGTTGCCTTCGACACCATCGCGGCGACCGAACCGGCGGCGGGTAGCGCGCCCTCCATCGACGGGCCGGTAACATCGGGGTTCGTGCAAATGAAGCGGGCCCCGTCGTTGATCAGCCGGATCGCCTTGGTGATCGCCTCAAAGCTGTAGGTACGGGTCTCCCCCAACACCACATAGTCGGGCGCGAAGTCGCTGAGCACGTAGCCGACCGCGTGCAACGCCGTGGTCAGCCCGGCTTCACCGATCACGTACGCGGTGCCGCCCGGCCGCTGATCGGCCAGGAACTGCGCGGTGGCCAAGGCGGACGACCAGATCGCGGACTCCGGCACGTCCAGCCCCATCCGAACCAACCGGGCCTGTAGGTCGCGCGGGGTGTAGATGGAGTTGTTGGTCAGCACCAGGAAGGGCCGGCCGGAGGAACGCAGCCGGGCGATGAACTCGGGCGCGCCGGGCACCGGCTGCCCCTCGTGCACCAGCACCCCGTCCATGTCGGTGAGCCAACTCTGGACAGGCTTACGATCGTTCATCTCGGATCCCTGGTGTCGGGCCGCCGAAGCGGTCAGGAGGGGCGGTGGGCCGGGACGCAGCAGGCTGTTGGGCAGGTGTCCCACATCGGCAGGTCGCCGAGGCGCCGGCGCAGCATCGCGCCAGCCGGATCGGTACGCTCCCGGACCAGTTCGCGCACCATCGCCACGAACCGGGGATCGGTGCCCGGCGTGGCGGCGCGAACAAAGTCCAGACCGAGCTGCTTGGCGGTCTCCCGGGCTTCGGTGTCCAGATCCCACACCACCTCAAGGTGGTCGGAGACGAACCCGATCGGGCTGATCACCACCCCGGTGACCCCCTGCCCGGGCAGTTCGGCGAGGTGGTCGTTGACGTCCGGCTCCAGCCAGGATACCTGCGGGGGCCCGGAGCGGCTCTGCCACACCAGGTCGTAGGCCAGGTCCGGGGCGGCGGCGGCGTGTACCAGCCGAGCGGTCTCTGCCAACTGTGCCTCGTACCGGCCACCGTGCGGGCCGGCCGCGGCCGCCGCGGCGGTAGGGACCGAGTGGGCGGTGAAGACGATCCGGGTGCTGTCCCGCCGCGCCGGGTCCAGCTGGGCCAAGGCCGTACGCACCGCGTCGGCGTGCGGATCGACGAACCCGGGGTGGTCCCAGAACTGACGGAGCTTGTCGATCACTGGGGCGTCCGGGCCGACCGCCGCCCGGGCGGCGGCGATGTCCTCCTGGTACTGCCGGCAGGAGGAGTATCCCCCGAGGGCGCTGGTCACAAAGGCCAGGGCCCGCTCGATTCCGTCGTCGCGCATCTGCGCCACGGTGTCGGTGAGCATCGGGTCCCAGTTCCGGTTGCCCCAGTAGATCGGCAGATCAACACCGTTGGCGGCGAAGTCGTCCCGAACCGCGGCGAGCAGTTCCCGACACTGCTGGTTGATCGGCGACACCCCGCCGAAGTGCTGGTAGTGCTCGGCGACCTCGGCCAGCCGCTCCGGCGGCACGCCCCGGCCCCGGGTCACGTTCTGTAGGAACGGCATCACGTCTTCGGGCCGCTCGGGCCCGCCGAAAGAAACCAGCACCACCGCGTCGTACGCCATGGCCCCATTCTTCCCCGGCGGCTCGGTGACCAGACGACGGCCCCGGGTCACCCGGTGACCATACGACGGCCCCTGCGCAGACCGCAGGGGCCGTCGGCCAGATCAGGCGCCGATGGCGTGGTAGCCGCCATCGACGTGGACGATCTCGCCGGTGGTCGCCGGAAACCAGTCGGAGAGCAGCGCCAGACAGGCCCGGGCGGCCGGCTCGGAGTCGGTGAGGTTCCAGCCCAGCGGCGCCCGCGCCGACCAGGCATCCTCGAACTGCTCGAAGCCCGGGATCGACTTCGCGGCGACGGTACGCAGCGGCCCGGCCGCGACCAGGTTGCTGCGGATGCCCTTCGGGCCCAAGTGCAGCGCCAGGTAGCGGCTGGCGGACTCCAGGCCGGCTTTGGCGACGCCCATCCAGTCGTACACCGGCCAGGCCTTGGTGGCGTCGAAGGTGAGCCCGACCACCGAGCTTCCCGATGCCATCAGTGGCAGTGCCGCGGTGGCGAGGGCCTGGTACGAGTAGGTCGAGACGTGTACGGCCGTCGCGACGTCCTCCCACGGCGCGTCGAGGAAGCCACCGCCGAGGCAGCTCTGCGGGGCGAAGCCGATGGAGTGGACGATCCCGTCGAGGCCATCGACGTGCTCCCGGACCCGGTCGCCGAGCGCGGCGAGGTGCTCGCGATTGGTCACGTCCAGCTCGATCACCGGAGCCGGCTCGGGTAGCCGCTTGGCGATCCGCTCGACCAGGGAGAGCCGACCGTAGCCGGTGAGCACCACCTGGGCGCCGTTCTCCTGCGCGAGCCGCGCCACCGAGAAGGCGATCGAGGCGTCGGTGATGACGCCGGTGACCAGCAGCCGTTTGCCGGCAAGCAGTCCTGACATATCGATGTCTCCTCTCAGTGCCCCATACCGAGGCCACCGTCGACCGGGATGACCGCACCGCTGATGTAGCCGGCGGAGTCCCCCGCCAGCCAGGTGACGGCGCTGGCCACCTCGTCCGTGGCGGCGAACCGGCCGGCCGGGATGGCCTTGCGGTATTCGGTCTTGCGGTCCTCGGGTAGCGCGGCGGTCATATCGGTCTCGACGTAGCCGGGCGCCACCACGTTGGCGGTGATGTTGCGACTTCCCAGTTCCCGCGTGATGGAGCGGGCGACGCCGACCAGGCCGGCCTTACTGGCCGCGTAGTTGACCTGACCCGGGCTGCCGTAGAGCCCGACCACCGACGAGATGAAGATCATCCGACCCCACCGGGCCCGAAGCATCTTGGTCGAGGCGCGCTTGGCGCAGCGGAACGCGCCAGTCAGGTTGGTGTCCAGCACTCCGGTGAACTGGTCTTCGGACATGCGCAGCAGCAGCGTGTCATCGGTGATGCCGGCGTTGGCGACCAGCACCTCGACCGGGCCGAGCTCCGCCTCGATGGCGGTGAACGCGGCGTCCACCGAATCCGAATCCGTCACGTCGCAGCGAACGCCGAAGAGACGACCGGCGCCGGTCTCCGAGTCGGCCGTGTCGGCGCCGGGCGCCGCCCCGCTCCGGTAGGTCACCGCCACCCGGTCACCCTGCTTGACGAAGGCCTGAGCGATAGCCAGACCAATACCGCGGTTACCCCCGGTCACCAGCACGGTGCGGGCCACGATTCCCCCCTCAGCTCAGAAGATCTCCACGTCGCGTCGGAGCCTAGGGGTTACCGGCAGGTAAGCGCTAACGCGCCACGGCACCGACCACAACTTGACAAGGCGATACCCACCTCAACCGCCCGTCCCCGTCACCCCCGTCCCGGCCCACTTCGAGGCCGCACCGACCAGGGTGTACGATGGCGCAGTTTTGCGAGCCCGCCTTACGACTCGCATCCCTGGGCCCCGCCGACCGCAGGAGGTGATCGCTGTGCGAGATAGCGATCCTCCGAGTCGTGGCCGGGCCAACCGTCAGCCCCGCTGAGTGCCGTTAGCACGGCTGACCAGACTCGCTCCCTCGCCACCGGGTATCGGCTCACCGCCGGACTCACCGGGTGGGTGATCGGAGCTGCCGGCCACGACTTTGTGTGCGCGTTCTGACCACCCTCCCGCGGGCCCCGACGCCCGCGCCCAGTCGCCACCGGAGCCAATTCCCATGAACCGTTACGTCGCCCCCCTGGGCTTCACCCTGGCCGCGGTCTGGGTGGCCGTCCTCTTCATCCTCGCCGGCGGCGGTCACTGACCCCTACCGAATCCCAGCTCGGTCCGGCCGTCGTCGGCATCGGCGTCCGCGTCAGACGATCCGGGATGACCACAGCAGACTGGTCGCCCCGGCGCAGAGCGCCAGCAGCAGCGCCACCCCGGCGTACCACTGAGTGACCTCGCGCGGTTCGGTCCGGAACCCGATCGACGAGCCCATGTCCTGGTAGACCTGCTTCAGCTCGCTCACCGAGGCCGCCTCGTAGAAGTACCCGTCGGTCGTCTCCGCCAGATCCGCCAGGGCGAGCCGGTCCACCGGCACCCGTTGGCGTTGGCCACCGATGTCGACCTGACCGCCGTCGGTCCCGAAGGCGATCGTGGAGACCGCCACGTTCGCGGCCTGCGCCGCCGCGGCGGCCTCCTCCACCGACCGGCCCGACGTGCGATAGCCGTCGGAGAGCAACACGATCCGGGCCGGGGGAATCCCCGCCGCGCCGTCGGCCGGCACCGAACGGATCGCCTCCAGACAGGTGAAGACCGCCTCCCCGGTCGCCGTCGACTCGGCCAGCGCCAAGCCGTTGATGGCGGTGACCACTGCCTGCCGGTCCTTGGTCGGCGGCACCAACACGTTGGCCGCCTTCGCGAACGAGACCAGCCCCAGGTTGTAGCTGGCCGGCAGCTCGGCGATGAACTGCTGCGCCGCCTCCTGGGCCGCCGCCAGCCGGTTCGGGGCCACGTCGTCGGCCTGCATGGACAGGGAGACGTCGACAGCGAGCATGACGGTGGCCCGTTCCAGGGGCTGGCGCGTGTCGACCGACGGCCGGGCCAGCGCCGCGGCGAGCACCAGCAGGCAGAGGAGGAACGCGGTCGCCGGTACGTGCCGACGCCACCCGAGGCCCTTCGGCGCGATGGTCCGCAGCAGCTCCACATTCGTGAACCGCAGCGCGTACGCCCGGCGACGCAGCTGCCGCCACACGTACAGCCCAGCGAGGGCGAGGACCGGCAGCACGGCCAGGAGCCACCACGGTTGCAGAAAGCGAATCATCGTGTCGTCCCCCGGGTGCGGGTGTGCCGCTGCGCGGCGACGAAACGCACCATGTCCAGTAACCAGTCTCGGTCAGTGCGCAGCCTCAGGTGGGCAGCGCCCCCGGCGCGTAACGCCGCGGCGATCTCCGCGCGCTGGGCGGCGGCTGCCTCGGCGTAACGCCGGCGCAGCCGCGGGTCGCCGGTCCGCACCTCATGCAGTTCGCCGGTCTCCGGGTCAACCACCGGCAGTACGCCCACGTCGGGCAGCTCCAGCTCCCGCGGATCGAGTACCTCGATGGCCAGCACATCGTGGCGTACCCGCAGCTTGCGCAGTGGCCGGGCCCACTGGGCCGGTGGGGCCAGGAAGTCGGAGACGATGACCGCCACACCGCGTCGCCGCGGCGGCCGGTTCAACCGGTCAATCAGGGCGCCGAGGTCGCCGCGGCCGGGCCGAATCTCAGTGCCGGCGACGGCCCGGATCAGGGCCTGCACCTCCCGGCGTCCTGAGCGAGCGGGTAGCAGGGTGAACCGGCCGGGCCGGGCCGCCGACGCATCCCGGCCGGCGGTGGCCGACCCGCCCCCGGTGCCGATCACCGCGCCGATCCGGTTGCCGCCCCGGCTGGTCAGGTGAGCCAGCGCCGCGGCGGCGGCCACCACCACGTCCCGTTTGAGCCAGCGGCCGGTGCCGAAGTCGAGGCTGGCCGAGAGATCCACGGCGAGCCACGTCTCCAGCTCCCGGTCAGCCACCGTGCGCCGCACATGCGGCATCGTGGTACGCGCCGTGACCGGCCAGTCCATCCGCCGAACGTCGTCGCCCGGGCGGTATTCGCGTGAGTCTCCCGCCTCACTGCCCGGACCGGGCAGCAGACCAACGTAGTCGCCTTGGAGCAGACCGTCGAGCTTGCGGGTGACGAGCAGGTGCAGCCGGGCCAAGGTGGCCTCGGTGCGCTTACCGGCGGTGAAGTCATCGGAATCGCGGCCGGCGGCGTCGGTTGGCCGACGGGCGGGTGGGGTCACGGCTGCTGCCCGGGCCACCCGAGGCCGGGCGGCACAACGGCCGGAGCCGGGGTGGCCTGCTGGCGCGGCGCCACCGAAGGCAGTGGGATCGTCGCCAGCACCCGGCCGACGATGTGGTCGGCCGGCACCTCGTCGGCGAGCGCGTCGTAGCTGAGCACCAACCGGTGCCGCAGGATGTCGGGCGCGATGTCCTGCACGTCCTGGGGTAGCGCGTAGTCCCGGCCACGCAACAACGCCAAGGCCCGGGTGGCACGGACCAGGCCGAGCGAGGCTCGTGGGCTCGCCCCGTACTGGATGTGCTGGGCGACGTCGGGCATGCCGTGCTCGTCGGGGCTCCGGGTGGCCAGCACCAGCCGGACCGCGTAATCGATCAGGGCATTGTGCACGAAGACCTGGTCCGCCTTGCGTTGTAGCGCGACCAGGTCGGCGGTGGTGAACACCGAACTGGGCTCCGGCGGCGCCACGCCCATCCGGTACACGATCTCCCGCTCCTCGGCGGCGGTCGGGTAGCCCACGACGATCTTCATGAGGAAGCGGTCCCGCTGCGCCTCCGGCAACGGGTAGACCCCCTCCTGCTCAATCGGGTTCTGGGTGGCCATCACGAGGAACGGATCCGGCACCGGGTGCGTCTCGCCGCCGATCGAGACCTGCCGCTCACCCATCACTTCCAGGAGCGCCGACTGCACCTTGGCGGGTGCCCGGTTGATCTCGTCGGCGAGCAGAAAGTTGACGAACACCGGCCCCAGTTCGACATCGAACTTCTCGCTCGACTGCCGGTATATCCGGGTGCCCATGATGTCCGCCGGCACTAGGTCGGGCGTGAACTGCACCCGACCGAAGGACCCGCCGACGACCGTGGCGAGGGTGTCCACGGCGAGCGTCTTCGCCACCCCCGGAACCCCCTCCAACAGGCAGTGCCCCCGCGCGAGTAGGGCGACGATCATCCGCTCGACCATCCGGTCCTGCCCGACGATCACCCGCTTGACCTCGAACAGCGCCCGTTCCAGCAGGGTGGCGTCCGCGGCCGGGGTGCTCTGCGGGTCCGGCGGGGTCGACCCGTCGGAGGTCCTGGCATCGGGCGTGCTCGGCTGGGCCACCGGTCCTCCACAGCATGATCGGTACTCGGGCGTGGTGCGGGTACAAGACTGACACGATCGGTGGCGGTACGCGGCGGCGCGAACCCCCCGCCTGACGCCCGCGGTCCGAACCACCGAAATCGCCGTCAGCGGGGTGGACAGCAATCGGCACAGGACGTGTACGATTCAACCCGTCGCCGGGCGGCTCCCCCCGTGGTCGCCCGGCGCTCAAGCTCCTCCCCGGCCACCTTAGACTGGCGGAGATGGAGACCCCCGCAAACCCCGCCCTGGTCTGCTCAGCTCGTGGCTGCACAGCCCCCGCCCAGTGGGCGCTGCGGTGGAACAATCCCCGCCTACACGACGCGGCGCGGCGTAAGACCTGGCTCGCCTGCCCCGAGCATCGGGTGACGCTCGGTGACTTCCTCGGCGCCCGGGGCTTCCTCCGCGAGGTTGTTCCGACGGCCGAATCGCCTACTCTCGACTCGTGAGCGCGCACAACGGAACCGCACGGTGACCGGCGACGACCAGGCCGGGCTCCCGCCCGCTGCCCCGCCCCCGACCGGTCCACCCCCCGGTCCGCTGGAGCCCTGGCCGGATACCGTCCGCTGGCAGTCCGTCTCCACCGACCTGATCTGGGTTGAGCTGCTGCGGCTGGCCGTGCTGATTGTCATCGTGCTGGCCGGGCTGGCAGTGGGGTGGGCGGTCAGCGGCCTGGGGGCGTTCGGGGTGGCCCTTGCCGGGGTGCTCCTGCTGACCGCGCTGCGGACGGTCACCATCGTGCGGGCCGTACGCGCGTGGGGGTACGCCGAACGCGAGGATGACCTCCTGGTCCGACACGGTCTGCTGGTGCGCCGGCTCTCCATCGTCCCGTACTCACGGATGCAGTTCGTAGATGTCAGCGCCGGCCCGCTGGAGCGGGCTTTCAACCTGGCTACCGTTCAACTGCACACGGCGGCGGCGGCCACCGACGCGCGAGTGCCGGGGCTACGCCCGGCGGAGGCGTCCCGGCTCCGCGACCGCCTCACCGCGCTCGGCCGGGACCGGGCGGAGGGCTTGTGAACGAGCCGGCGGCGCGAGACCCCGAAGAGACCCGGCCACCCGCCCCAGAGCCGCACCCCGGCGGATACCCACCCATCCCGCCACCGCACCCTGGCGGATATCCCCCTACTCCGCCACCACACCCCGGCGGATACCCACCGGCCGGCGTGCTCCCGCCGCAGCCCGGCTGGTATCCGCCGGCCGGCATGCCCCCGCCGCCGCACACCCCACCGGCGCCCCCGCACGGCACTGAGCGCCGGCAGCGGCTACACCCGCTCTCCCCCGCGCTGCACGGCGCCAAGTCGCTGGTCGTGGTCATCGCTGGGCTCTCTTGGTCCACGTTGTCCCGCGTCGGCGTCGGCTGGTTCGCGGTGCTGGCGGTGGTGCTGGCGCTCGGCGCCACCGTGCTCGCGGTGGTCAGCTGGTACAACACCGGTTATCACGTCGTGGACCGCGAGCTCCGGGTGTACGAGGGCCTGCTCTGGCGACGCATCCGGGCGATCCCGCTGGAACGGCTCCAGGCGGTAGAGGTGGTCCGGCCGTTGCTCGCCCAGCTCACCGGGTTGGCGGAGCTGCGCCTCGAGGTGGTCGGCGGCGGCAAGACCGAGGCACCGCTGGCCTATCTGAGCGTGGCGGAGGCCGCCGCCCTGCGACAGCGGCTACTTGCCCTGGCCGGTCCGCAACCGGAGACCGCCGCCCCGGCACCGGACACACCGCTGGTCCGGCCGGAGGCGAGCCCACCCGGCCGACCACTGCACGCCGTCCGGAACAACGACCTGTTAGTCAGCCAGCTACTCACCCCACAGGCCTTCATGATCCCGTTCGGGGTGGCCTTCCTGGCGACGCAGTTCCTCTCCGGGGAATCGTGGTCGTTCGTCGCAGTGGCGAGCACGTTGACCGCGATGGCCGGAATCCTGCTCCAGCCCATCCGCCGAGTGCTCGACGACTGGAACTTCCAGCTGGCGCGTGATGCCGACAACCTACGGATCCGCAATGGCCTACTGGAGACTCGGGCGCAGACCGTGCCGCTACACCGGGTACAGACGGTCGGTGCGACCTGGCCACTGCTGTGGCGGGCGAAGGGCTGGCTGCGGCTGCGGCTGGAGGTGGCCGGCTACTCGACGGGGGAAGCCGATGGGCGTAACCGACCAGACCAGCTCCTCCCTGTCGGCCAGCAACCCGTCGCCGAGACGATCCTTGCCGAGGTACTACCCGGGGTACGCCTCGACGACCTGCCGCTGACCGCACCTCCGACCCGGGCTCGCTGGCTGAACCCGCTGAGTCAGCCGGTGCTCGGTGCCGGGCTGCACGAGCGGGTGTTCGCGGTCCGCTCCGGCCTGCTAACCCGCCAGATCGTGGTCGTGCCGTACGCGCGGATCCAGAGCGTACGAGTGGTGCAGGGGCCGGTGCAGCGGCGGTTGGGGCTGGCCACGGTGCATGCGGACACCGCCGGCGGCGCCGGGGCCACCGCCGACGACCGAGCGCTCGCCGAGGCGTGGGCCCTGGCCGCCGAGCTAACCGCACGCGCGCACGAGGCTCGCCGTGCCAGCCGAGGGCAATAGCGCGCAGCTGGCCCCGGCAGCGAGGCCCGGCGCCGATCAGCGGCCCGCTACCACCGCCTCATCGGCCGGCGGCGAATCGACCGATGGTGAATCGGCCGGCGCCACGGTGGCCGGTGCCGCTTCAACCGGCCGGTCCGGGGCGCGCCGGGCGCGTCGGGCCGCCCACCATCGCTCGGCCAGGCCCACCGCCAGGAAGGCCATCCCCACGTACACCCAGCCGACCAGGACGTCGATCACGTAGTGCTCCCCGGAGTAGACCAGGGTGAAGGTCATGGCCAGCGGGTACGCGAGGAGCAGCGGCCACCACCGCTTCCGCGTCGCGCGAAGGAAGAACAGCACCACGAACAGTGCGAACGCGGTGTGCAGCGACGGCATCGCGGCGACCGGGTTCGACGCGAGCTGACCGGCGTTGAGCAGATTTCCCGCGCCGTGCAGCCCGAAGGCCTTCCATCCCCGGGTCGAGATCCGGGCCACCTCCTCCAGCAACCCGTTCTGCGCCGCCCACCACGGCGGTGCGGCGGGGTAGAGGAAGTACGTCACCAGGCCGCTGGCGCAGAGGAAACCCCAGCGACGCATGAACGCCGCCCACCGCTGGCGGTCCCGCATCCAGAGCACCGCGGCGGCGGCCAGCGCCACCACGAAGTGGGAGAAGTAGACCCAGCTCACCAGCACGTCCCACCAGCGCACGTCGGGCTGGTAGAGATGCTGCTGGAGCCAGACCGTGGGGACTTCGCCACCGGTGGCCCAGCCGAACATCACCCGGTCGGCGACGATCAGCTCGTAGGCGTGCGGTGTCGCCCCGTTGTCGGCGAAGCCACGAGAGAGGTTGTAGAGCACGAGCAGCAACACCACCGGCAGCCAGTCGCGGGCGAACCGCAGGTGGCTGCGCCATGGCCGGGTTGAGTTCCAGGCGATGGTCGCCGCCCACATCCAGACGAAGGCGTAGACCGGATCGGTGGGCAGACCGATGGCGAGCCAGCCGACGACGAAGGCGACGCCCCACACCGACATCGTGATCACGCGACGGCGCCCGCCGTCGGCCACCACCGGCGCGTCGGTTTGGGCAGGCTGTTGGGGATCGATTGGAGCAGACATCGCGGTCCAGGTTAGCGGCGGTCGGCGCAACAGCGGACGCAGGAGGCGCTTCGGACGCATCCGGGCGGTTCGGCTCAAGCGTGGCCTGCCCGCCATCCGACGCATAGGCTGGTGACCATGCAGGAGCCCTTCTCCCCGGGCTCGACCGCCCGGGTGGAGCTGACCGTCACCGATGCCGACACCGCCCAGGCCATTGGCTCCGGCGACGTGCCGGTCTTGGGCACGCCACGAATTCTCGCCCTGGCCGAGGCGGCGACGGTCGCGGCGATCACCCGCCAGTTGCCCGGTGGCGCCACGACCGTGGGCGTCCGAATCGAGCTGGACCACCGCGCCGCCACCCCGGTCGGGCGGACCGTGGTGGCGCGGGCCCGGCTGACGGAGGTCGACGGTCGGCGGCTGCTGTTTGCGATCTCCGTCACCGAGGGCGGGTCCACCGTCGCCGAGGGGCGGGTGGAGCGGCTCCTGGTTGACCGGCAGCGCTTCATCGAGCGGGCCGGGCGGTCGTCATGACCCTCCGCTTCGTCGAAGTCGCCGACCGGGTGCACGTGCTACGCGAGCCGCTGCTACAGGTCAACGTGACACTGCTCGTCGGCGACGGCGCGGCCCTGCTCGTGGACACCCTCTCCACGGCCGGCCAGGCGGCGGAGTTGGCCCGGGCGGCGCGGGCCGTCACTCCGTACCCGTGGGTACTGGTGAACACGCACCACCACTTCGACCACTGTTTCGGCAACGCCACTCTGGCCGGCGATCCACCCCGCCCGGTCTACGCGCACCAGCTCGCCGCCGCCGCCCTACGCGACCCGGACCGGCTGCGCCGGGAAGCGCACGCGGAGATGCGCGACGAGCAGCCCCACCTCGCCGGGGAACTACTCAACACTGACGTACTGGCGCCGACCCATCCGGTGGGCGAGCGGGAGGAGCTGGACGTGGGTGGCCGCCCGGTCATCCTGCGGCACCTGGGGCGGGCGCATACCGCCGCGGATCTGGTGGTGCACATACCCGATGCGGAGGTACTCGTCGCCGGTGACCTCGTGGAGCAGAGCGGCCCGCCGGCCTTCGAGGATTCGTACCCGTTGCGGTGGCCGGAGGCGGTGGCCGAGCTACTGCGGATGACGACCTCGACCACCGTGGTGGTACCGGGACACGGCGACCTGGTTGACCACGAGTTCGTGCACGCCCAGCACGGCCTGCTCAGCGACCTGGCCTGGCGGATCCGGGCTGGCCATGCCGGTGGGACGCCAGCGGAACGGGTGGCCGCCGAGGCACCCTTCGGTGCCCGTCCCGCGCTGATCGCTACCCGCCGCGGCTACGCCGAACTCAACGGCGAGCTCTGAGTGGGGAGTTAACCAGAAGGCTCCGGGTCCAGCAGATCTGCCAGGCAGGTCAGGTACGGGGTGGCCGCCACGACCGCCGCGCGCGCCTCGGGCGACAGCCGGGACACCGCGGTGCCGAGTAGGGCGGCGCGCTGCTGTTCGTAGTCGGCGATCCGAGCGCGGGCGGCGTCGGTGAGGCGGAGCCGGGCGGTGCGGCGGTCAGCCGGAGCGCACTCGCGGTGCAGCAGTCCGGCGGCCACCAGGTCCCGCACGAGGGTGCTCACCGTGTTGGGTGCCGCGTGTAGGCGGCCGGCGGCATCCTTCACGCTGATGTCCGGGTAGGCCCGGACCAGCAGAAGCAGCTCGACCTGGGCCTCCGGCAAGGGGAGGCAGTTGGCGTGCCGGGCCGTCGCGCGTCGCAGCCGGCGGTGCAGGTCGCCAACGACGGCGCCCAGCGCCGCCGTTGAAGCGGGGTCGAGGCACGGCACCGGCCGTGCCGTCACGTCCTCGGTCGCCACCGTGTCACCCACCTCACCTGAAAAAACTCTGGATACAGAGCTAAGCTTACCCGGTTGAAAAGCGACTCCCGGGGGAACTAAGTGACGCAGACCGCACAACCGACCGCACCCGCCACAACCACTCCCGCCGGCCAGCCGCAGCCGGCGGGGATCGGTACCGGGCTCGGTCTGCTGCTCCTCCTCGGGGCGATCACCGCGATCGGCCCGCTCTCCCTCGACATGTACCTGCCGGCGCTCCCCGCCATGGCCCGTGACCTGGACGCGAGTCAGGCCCAAATTCAGCTCTCCCTCACCACCTGCCTGGTTGGGCTCGCCCTCGGGCAGTTCGTCACCGGCCCGCTCAGCGACCGCTGGGGCCGGCGCCGCCCGGTGCTGATCGGCCTCGCGGCGTACACCCTGCTCGCCCTGGCCTGCGCCGTGGCGCCCAGCGCCCAGACGTTCGCCGTCCTGCGGTTCGCCCAGGGCTTCGCCGGCGGTATGGCCGCCGTGGTAACCCGTGCCGTCGTTCGCGACCTGTACTCGGGTCGGGCGGCAGCGAAGTACTTCTCCCGGCTCACCCTGGTCTTCGGTCTCGCCCCGATCGCCGCGCCGACCGTCGGCAGCCTGGTGTTGCGATTCGGATCGTGGCGGACCCTGTTCGTCCTGCTCGCTGTCGTCGGCGCACTGCTCACCGCCGTGGTGGCGGCCCGGTTGCCCGAGACCTTGCCCGAGAATCGACGCAGCCGTGACGGCCTCAACGGCACCATCCGGTCGCTTCGCGAGCTCTTCACCGACCGGGTCTACCTGGGGTACACGCTGACCCAGGGGCTCGCCTTCGCCGGGCTGTTCGCATACATCTCCGGTTCGTCGTTCGTCTTCCAAGACGTGTTTCACCTCTCGGCGAGCACATTCGGTCTGCTGTTCGGCCTCAACGCGTTGGCCTTCGTCGCGGTCGGGCAGGCCAACGTCCGCCTGCTGGACCGGTTCCCGCCCCGCACCCTGCTGGTCAGCACCCTCGGGGTGAGTGCGGTGGCCGCCGCTGGCGTGCTGGCTGGCGCGATCGCCACCAGCCAGCTACTCCTCATAGGCGCGCTACTGGCCTTCATCGGGTCGCTGGGCATGGTGATGCCGAACGGCACGGCCCTCGCCCTCGACCGGCACGCGCACCACGCCGGGACCGCGGCCGCGCTGATGGGTGCCCTCCAGTCAGTGATCGGGTCGCTCGCCGCGCCCCTGGTCGGACTGGGCGGGGAAGGCAGCGCCGTACCGATGGCAGCGGTGCTCGCGGCCTCCGCCGTACTGTCGCTCATCGTCGCACTCACCCTGGCCCGCCCCCAGCGCCCCTGATCGACCACTCACGGCCACGCGGATTTCGCGCCACCGATTCCGTGAACTGCGCCAATTGAAAAGGACATTGGCTGCTGGCTATTGCGATCGAGCACTTCACCGTGTTGCGATGACGACGCCGGACGACGCAGGGCTTTCGCATCGTCCGTTCGGGCATCCACGCGAGGGCATCGGTCCAGTGACCGATCGCAGGTTCGCGTGCCCGACACTCCCGCGCACGCCGCCTGCACCGTGACCGCTCGTCGCTGCGGGCCGGCTGGGTGCCGCCCCGCATCCGTCACCCGCGCGGGGTGGTAGGGCGTGCCCCGCGAGTCAGGAGATCCCGTGTCCTCCTACCGAGCCCGAACAGCCGCACTCCTCGCCGCGGCCATGACTCTCCTCGCAGCCGTCGTGGTGCTCACCACCAGGTCGGAGCCGGCGGCGGCACACGGCGCCGCCATGGTCCCCGGCAGCCGTACCTTCCTTTGCTGGCGGGACGGGCTGAGCCCCACCGGCGAAATCCAACCGCACAACCCCGCCTGCTCGGCAGCGGTGGACCAGAGTGGGGCGAACTCGCTCTACAACTGGTTCAGTGTGCTGCGCTCCGACGCCGCCGGCCGTACCGTCGGATTCATAGCCGACGGCCAGCTGTGCAGCGGGGGAAACTCCGGATTCCTCGGCTATGACCTAGCCCGCACCGACTGGCCGCTGACCCACCTCACCGCGGGCCAGAGCATGGAGTTCCGCTACAGCAACTGGGCACACCATCCCGGTACGTTCTACTTCTATGTCACCAAGGACAGCTGGAGCCCAACCCGTCCACTGGCCTGGAGTGACCTGGAGGAGCAACCGTTCCTGACCGTCACCAACCCACCTCAGCGCGGCGGTCCGGGCACCAACGACGGGCACTACTACTTCACCGGAACGCTGCCGGCCGACAAGAGTGGCCGACACCTCATCTACTCCCGCTGGGTCCGTTCGGACAGCCCGGAGAACTTCTTCGGCTGCTCGGACGTCACATTTGACGGAGGCAATGGTGAGGTGACCGGCATCGGCCCCGGTGGCACCTTCCCGCCACCAAGCCCGACCACTGCGCCACCGAGCCCGACCACGCCGCCGCCCAGCGGCGACTGCATGGCGGTCTACAAGGTGATCAACGCCTGGCCAGACGGCTTCCAGGGGGAGGTCGAAATCATGAACCACACCGCCACCACCTGGAGCGGATGGACAGCGAGTTGGAGTTGGCCCAGTGGGCAGTCAGTAACCCAGCTCTGGAATGGCACGCACACCAACTCGGGGTCGACGGTGACGGTGACCAATGCGTCTTACAACGGCACGCTGAACCCGGGAAGTAGGACCACCTTCGGCTTCCTCGCCAGCCTCACCGGCCCGAACACGTCGCCGACTGTGACCTGCAGCAGCACCTGAACCACGGACCGCACCCGGGCCGTCAACGGCGACGGTCGGCACCGCCCTGGTCCGCCGAGCAAGGCGGTGCCGACGTCGCTACGACCTGACCACCCGAATTACAAGGTGGTCCATTCGGTACAGACCGGACCGGAGTCAGCCAGGGTGCAGACCAACCGAGCCGGTCCCGGCGCGGTGCCGTCCAGCATGAAGCGCCCCAGACCATCCGCGTCGGTACCGACGGTCGATTCGGAACCCGGCTGTTCCACCTGCACCCGAGCCGGCTGTGGTGGCACCAGCTGACCGACGATCCGGAGCTGATCACGAACGGGAATGACCTCTACCTCGATAGTGATCGAATCTGCGCGAAAGGTCAGCAGCCGCGCCTCGTCGCCGCGGACCTCGGCTGCCCCAGACATGCTCTCCACCAGCTTGGCGAGCTCGGAATCGGGCGAGCGCCAACTGTAGCTGGCGACCGCGGCGGCGCGTACCGACTCCGGAACCGAATCGACCTCAGCCAGTAGGCTCCCTAGCCGGACAAGCAGCTCCTCATCTGATGTGGTTAATCGGTCGTCACTCATGCGTACGCACGCTCCCTAGGTACGTCGCTGCGGTGCTGGCTGATTCAGCAGTGCCCGAAGCGCGGCCAGGCACCGGGCACGCGAAGGGCCAAGACTGCCGATGGGCACCGAGAGCGCTGCAGCAGCGATCGCATAGCTGCCCACCGGCTCGAACACCAGTAACCGCAGTAGCTTCTGACAGCGTATCGGCAACTGACGGTACGCACGCCACAGCTCCGCATCAGTTTCCTCAGCGACCAGCCGCTGCCAAGGCTCCGGCTGCGACTCGTCCATGGGCTCTGACCTCGTGAATTCCGGAAGCGGCACCTCCCACCGGTTACGCAGCAAGGCAAGGGCCTCTCGGCGTGCCGTGGTGGCAAGCCACGCCCCTACCGATCCAGGATCACGTAGCTTGTCCAGATTTTCCACGAGCCGCAACCAGGTCGCCTGGCTAACATCCGCGACGTCAGCATCGTCGAGCCGGAATCCCCGCGCCACCGTGTACACCAGCCGCGCGTACCGGTCGACCAGCGCTTCCCACGCCGCCTGATCACCATTGGCAGCAGCACGCACCAGTCGACCCGCGTCGTCGTCGCTCATAGACAAGCATCGTACAGCGCTACCTGAGCGCATCAGATCAGCCCGATGTGGCCTCCAAACCGCTGGTCGGCCGCCCTCAGGTCGGCCATTAGCTGATTGGCAGCGGCTACCGCGCCGACCTCGGCGTCGATGCGGGTGGAGAGTTCGGCAGCCACTCGTGGCGCGGCGAACGAAGTTCCGCTCCATTGTGCCCACCCCTCGGGGAACAGCGCGTGGTCGATGTACGTGCTACGAACGTCCGCGCCCGGTGCGACCACGCTGACCCACGATCCGGCGTTACTCCAGGAGCAGAGGCTGGTGCCGTCGTGCGCGGCGACTGCCAGGACCTGATCACTCCACGACTCACCAGCACCAGCGAACGCGGCGGGCCAGAACGGATCGCTGCGGTTGCCGTCGTTGCCGGCGGCGGCGACCACCACCCGGTCGATCCCGGACAGGGCCTGCTCCAACGCCGCTCGTACGCCGAGCGGTGCGGATCCGTCGGCGGTGAACCCGCCGAGGGAAAGGTTGATCACCTTAGTATCCGGGTGCAGCCGGCCGAGGGAGGCGATCAGCTCGTCCTCCGTGCAGACACCGAAGGTGTCCAATGTACGAATTACCCGCATTACTGCACGGTCGGTATGACTCGCGATCACACCACCGATGAAGTTGGCGTGCCCCACGTCGCCGTCGAGCAGCCCATCCTCATCAACATCGGTCTCCGTTTCCACCTCCACACCGTCCCCGGCGAGGTAGCCGGCCGGAAGCGGGGTATCGGTCCAGAAGCCGGTATCGACGATGGATACCGCGACTCGATCGGTTTCGGCCGGCATCTTGAACGTTGACGCGGCGACGGGCGCCGGCGGACCGAATGGACCGCCATGGTTGAACGGACTGGACAGGAAAACGTGGTTGGGGCTGACCACCTGGTTACCGGCTGGACGACCCGAGCGCAGCTCGCGTACCGCAGCCGGCACGTCCAGCCCCGGTGCCCGGTAGCGACGCAGACCCGGCAGCAGCTCCTCGTCGCCGGAGCCAGGCTGCGCCGCCCGAGCACGGCCGAGATAGCGTTCGGCATCCCGGCGGCTGTCGTCGACGACCAACAGCTCGTCGGCGACGTACCATGCCCGGGCGTTACCGCCGACAGCGGTGTGCGCGAGCTTTGGCAGGCGCTCCAGCCGCGCCCGACGGCGGGCGGCGTATCGGTTCATGCGTTCTGAGGACGGAGGCATCCAGTTCTCCTTCGGTTGGGGCTTCGGTCACAGCCGCCAGCCGGGGACCGACAGGCGGGTGTTCGCACAGGAGAGAGTGGAGTACCGCGCGCTGATACAAATCGTGGGCAGCGGGTTGAGTCAGGAATTTGACTGATACCCACCCGAGCTGGGGATTGCCACAGTGAACAAAGTGGAAGCTTCACCGCACGGCTTTCCGGTCGTTCACCGCTGTGCCAAAATCCATTGGTGATGGGCAGCGCCGACCAGATGGACGACAGTCCAGCAGGCAGGGCGCTCCGCCTCGTCACCGCCGACCCAGCTCGCGCCGCCGAGCTAGCCGATGCTGCGCTCGCCACTGCCCGTGCAGGTGCGGATCCCGACCAAGAGACAGTGGCGCTGCGGGCACTCGGTCTCGCCGCACGGGAACAACACAACGCAGATCACGGGCTCCGCCACCTGCGCCGGGCGCGCCGCGTGGCCGAGGCGGCCCAACTCCCGGTCCGCGCCGCCGAAGCCCGGATGAGCCTGGCGCTGGTCTTGGCCGAGGCCGGCCAACCGCAACAGGCGCTACGAGAGATCGACGCCGCGTCACCGATCCTCCGTGGGCTGCCCGCCGCACGCCTACAGATGCAGCGGGCGCTGATCCTCGACCGCCTCGGCCGCTTCGATGAGGCGATGGCCGGCTACACCGACGCCCTGGCCGCGTTCCGACGGGGCGGGGACCGCCTGTGGCAGGCGCGTGCGCTCACCAACCGAGGGGTGCTGCACACCTACCGGTGCAGCCTGCGCCAGGCCGAGGCTGACCTGCGGGCCGCGGAGCAGGGCTACGCGGAACTCGACCAGGAGTTGGCCCTCGCCCAGGTCCGCCACAACCTCGGCTTCGTACTATCCCGCGCGGGTGACATTCCTGGCGCACTGCGCTGGTACGACCTGGCCGACCAGTACTTCGCCCAGACCACCCGCCCGGCGATCGCACTGATGGATCGAGGCGAACTACTCCTGGGGGCCCGGCTCCTACCGGAGGCTCGCGCGGCGGCCGAGGCCGCCCTGGACGCGGCCCGGGCGAGCCGAATGGGGCTCTACGAGGCGCAGGCCCGGCTGATGCTGGCCGAGGTCGCGTTGGCCGAGGCCGACCTGCCGACCGCCTCGAAGCAGGCACAGGCCGCGTACCGCCTGTTCAGTCGACAGAACCGACCGGCCTGGGCGGCGCTCTCCCGATACGTCAAGCTGCGGGCCAGCTCGCCGGACGAGCCGGCGCACCTGCGGCAGGCCCGCTCCGTGGCACGTGCGCTGACGGCGACTAGCTGGCCGATTCCCGCACTCGACGCCCGCCTCTACGCCGCCCGAGTCGCCCTCGACCGGGCGCTTCGCACCGGGCAACGCGCCAAGGCCGCAGCCATCGCCGGGGAGTTGAGCGCCATCCGCGCCGCCAGTCGTCGCGGGCCGGCCCAGCTCCGGGCCCGCGCCTGGCATGCTGAGGCACTCCGCCGTATCGCCACCGGCGACACCGCCGGGGCGCGCCGGGCGCTCAACGCGGGAATGGCACTGCTGGACCGCTACCAGGCAGCCCTCGGTGCCACGGAGCTGCGGGTGTTGGCCGGGGCGTACGCCCTGGAACTGGCCTGCACCGGCCTTCGACTCGCGGTTCAGGGCGGTCAGGCTCGGGCGGTCCTACGCTGGAGTGAACGGTGGCGGGCCGCCGCGCTACGGCTACCCCCCGCCCGGCCGCCGGACGAAGCCGGGCTCGCCGCCGACCTGGCCGAGCTGCGCCGCACCGTCGACGAAGCCACCCAGGCAAGTGCCGCGTTGGGGTCGACCCTGCTGCGTCGACAGCGGACAATCGAGGAACGGATCCGAGCCCGTAGCTGGCAGGCCAGCGGCACCGAGTCTAGTGCGGTGAGCGGGATATCGCTGGACCGGATCGCGGTGGAGCTGGCCGACCAGACGCTGGTCGAGCTGATCGACATCGACGGAGCGCTACACATCGTCGTGGTGCACGGCGGCCGGTTTCACACCCGGGCGCTGGGTGCGCTCGCCGCCGTCACCGACGAGCTTCAGGCACTACGGTTCGCGCTGCGGCGCATCCTGACCAGCCGCGGCAGCGATGACTCCCGGGCGGCGGCGGCGACCGCAGCCCGGTTCGCGGTGCACCGGCTGGACGACATGATCTTCGGTGCGATCCAGCCGTGGCTCGGCGCTGGCGGACTGGTCCTGGTGCCGGTCGGCGCACTGCACGCCATGCCCTGGGCCCTGCTGCCGACCTGTGCCGGGCGACCGGTCACGGTGGTGCCGTCAGCGTCGGAGTGGCTCACCGCGTCGGCCCGCCGCCAGGCCGCTCACCCGGCGACGACCACACTGTCCCACCAGCGAAACCCGGTGCTGGTCGCCGGCCCCGGCCTCGCCTATGCCGAAGCGGAGGTACAGCGGCTGGCGGGAACACTCGCGCCGGTCAAGGTGCTCCTCGGCCCCGACGCGACCGCCGAGGCAGCGCTCGCGGCGCTGGATGGCGCTCCCCTCGCCCACCTCGCCGCACACGGCACGTTCCGCACCGACAACCCCATGTTCTCGCATGTACGCCTCGCCGATGGCCCGCTGACCGTCTACGACCTGGAACGGCTCGCCTGCGCGCCCGGCACGGTGGTGCTCTCCGCCTGCGACGTGGGGCTGTCCGCAGTGCACCCGGGCGAGGAGCTGATGGGGCTGTCGACCGCACTTCTCCAACTGGGAACGGCGACGGTACTGGCCAGTGTCCTGCCGGCGCTGGACTCCGCAGCGCAGGAGCTGATGGTGGAGATGCATCGACGGTTGGCCACCGGCGACACACCGGGGCTCGCCCTCGCCGGCGCGCAGGCGGAGTTCGGTGCTGGCTTGGACGCCGGCACCGCCACCGCCGCCTCGTTCGTCTGCTTCGGCGCCGGCTGACCGACCTCTCCCGACCGCGGCCACACCGCACCAGTCCACCCTGCCGGCTGGCCTTGAGCGTTCAGTCGAGCCCACGGACGTTCTCCGTCGAAACACAGTGGACTGAGTAATTGCACAGTCACGCTCCGATCTGATACGTCGCGTTCGCGACATGGGTTGCATGCATCAAACGCATCCTGGGCCCCCTCTTATGGGGGAACCCGCACGGGTGACGACAAGAGCAACACATCCCATCGCACCGGACAGCTCGCGGGTTTCGTGTCCGCGCGCGACGAAAGAGAGGTGTGAACGTGCTCCAGCTAAAGAGCACCAGCAATGGTACGAGCAGGGTAGGAAGCCGCACCGGTCCCCTCATCGTCGGCATCGGCGGCACCATGCGCCCCGGGTCCTCCACCGAGCAGGCAGTCCGGGCAGTACTCTCCGCCGCCGAGCGGGCCGGAGCCCGTACGCACCTGCTCGGTGCCACCGCGCTACAGCTGCCGCTGTACCTGCCCGGCGAGAACCGACGCACGGCGGCGGCCCGGCAACTCGTCAACGCCGTACGCATGGCCGACGGGATCGTGATCGGATCGCCGGCGTACCACGGAGGTATCTCCGGCCTGGTCAAGAACGCCCTCGACTACATCGAGGACCTCAACGACGCGCCCCGCCCCTATCTGCATGGTCGAGCCGTCGGCTGCCTGGTCACCGCTCGCGGGTCCCAGGCCGCTACCACCCTCACCAGCCTCCGCGCGGTGGTGCACGCACTCCGGGGCTGGCCGACGCCGCTGGGCGTCGCGATCAACACGGAGAACGTCACATTCGCCCCCGACGGCATCAGCACCGACCCACACATCTCCTCCCAGCTGTCCCTGATGGGAGAACAGGTCGTCGAGTTCGCCCTCACCCGAGCCACTGCAGCCTGACTGCCGGCCCGACCCGAAGTGGAGTACGACATGTTGGACAACGACCGCTCCGCCGCACCCGCGGAAGTAGCCGACGGCACCACCGACAACCCGCCACTGCCGGGTGACGCCGCACCCGCCGCGCCCGTCGACAGCCAGCAGGCCAGCGCCCAGCCGATCGATCCCGACGTGGAGGGGCTCGACGACCTGGACAACGTCGACTTCGACCTCGATGAGGTGGAAAACAAGATCGCACCGCTCGCTCTGGCATCGAATGAGGCGATCCTGTGGCGCCGGTGACCGTAGCCGCCGGTGCCGCCGTCCGGGTGGACATCAACACCGGCCCCGCCAGCTCCTATGTCGGGCTGCGCGAATGTATCGCCGCGCTCCGCGCGGCAGGTGCCAGCTTTGGTGAGCTACCCCACCGCCACGCCGCGGAGTGGGCGGAACTGGCCCCCGACGAAACGCCAAGGGACACCCCCCTGCCACTTGGCGAGATTGCCCTCGCCGCCTCCGAGCGGCGACTCCACCGGGAGAGCGAGCAGGTCTACCGGGTCCTGTCGGTCGCGGCCGCCGCGCTCTGCGCCGGCACCGCGGAGTTGGGCCGTCCGCTGCTCGTCCGCGGCGCCGGCGGCACCGACCTGTCATCCCTACGCGGGCTGATGCGGGCCGTGGAGCACTCGCGGGTCCACCCCGGCGCGGCGCTGCTGCTGGATCGACCGGAGTCGGTCCGCGTACCGCTCGGACCGCACGCCGACTACCGCGCGGAGCGGGCTCGCTGCCTCCGTCGCATGGACCTGCCCATCACTGTCGACGACTTCGTGCTGGACTTGCCGTCGGGTGCGGCCTCCGCGGTAGCGCCCGTCTCCGAGGAGGGCAAGCTCTACCAGCGGGCACGCGACAAGGACAGCAGCGCCGTTGACCGGGTCGCCGCGGCCTTGGCCTACTGCCGGCGGGCCTTCTTCTCCGCGAACTGGGAAGGGATGGCGGTCGTCGCCACCGAGGCGATCGAGCTCCTGCCCAGGGTCTCCACGCCGGCTCTTCCCGAGCTACTGGCGAAGGCGGAACGCGAGGACAGCCTGGTCCACGCCATCGAGTTCGAAACCACGATCCTGCGCAGCACCGCTGACATCCGTGGCTTCCTCCTCAAGGTAATCGGCATCCAGGCCGGCTTCCGCGGAGACCAGGACGCGGCGGTCACCGCTTTCCGCGCCATTCGTGAGCACGACGACGGCCTCTCGCCGGAGATCCGCGCCCAGTCCCACCTGTACACCGCCCTCACGCTCTCCAAGCGCAAGAACCGCCTGGGCGAGGCGGTGGCCGAGGTCGAGCAGGGGTTTGAGGTCGTCCGGGAACGCCCGAACGAGGCTGACAGCGTCCGCCGTGAACGGGGCTGGCTGCACAACCTGCGCGGGCTGACCCTCTTCGCCGAGCGACGACTCGGCCTGGCGTTCGAGCATGAGAAGAAGGCGCTCGCCTGCCTCGCGGGCCTCAACGATGCCAGCTCCGCTCACCTACGTATCAATCTGTACTCCAACATCAGTGTGTTGCAGGAGAAGGCCGGCAAGTACTCGTCCGCCCTGGCCACCTGGGACAAGTTCCGGCAGGCCACCGGCTCCTCGACGGCGGGCTTCGCCAAGCACCACTCGTATCGCAGCGCCGGGTTGCGGCTGCTGGTCGGTGACCGGGACACCGCAGTCAAGGAAATCGGCACGACCCTCACCAACGCCGTTGGGCTCAACGACATCTTCCATCAGACCGAGGTCCGCCTCGAGCTGGGTATGCTCCACGCCACCTCCGGTGACCGTGAGGCGGCGGTCGCGGAGTACGAGCTGGCCGAGCAGGATGCGCGACTACTCGGCGACCCCTACCGGATCGCCCTCGCCCAGGCCGGACAGGTGATGACGGGTGGGGCCGGCGCGGACGTCCCGGCCACCGTGGCGAACGCGGCACTGAGCCTGAGCCGTCCGGTCGAGGCGACGGCCCTCGCAAAGGCGGTGTCCAGCTCGGCGGAGCTCGCCGACCTCCTGCCGAAGCCCCGCACGAAGCTCAACCGTCCCTTCGACCTGATCAACTTTCAGGACTGACGATGACTGAGCAACCAACCCCCTGGCAGCTCTACCCCCGGCTGCTTCTCCGTCGAGCGGGCTTCGGCATCGACCTGTTGACAGCCCTGGCCGATGAACCAACGCGAGAAGGTGCCGTGGAGTACCGCACGGCAGCGAAACAGTTCGGGCAGTGCCGCACCAACTTGATCGATGGCATCGCCCGGGCTGTCGCCCAGACCGATCGGGAGTCGGACCGGTCGCGGCTTCGGGCGCTGTCCCGGGCCCGCAGTCGAGCGGGGCGTGGCCTGTCGGTCAGCCCCGAGCAGGTGGACCCCGACCTGGCGCCAGCGGCGGCGGCCTACGGCACGGCGCAGGCCGAGCTGGAGCAGGCGGCCCAACGACTGACCGGCGTCCTCGCCCAGGAGGCGCTGCGCCGACCAGACCGGGTGCGCGCGCTGCTGGCCAACGATCGAGTCTGCGACGCGTTGCTTCAGCTCTCGCCCTCGTTCTACGGCGAGGTCCTGCGCTGGCAGCAGGGGTGGGCCACCCGGGGTGACGGTGCGAACCGGAACCGGGCCAAGGACCGCGCCTTCTACCGCCGCGCCTACCTCTACGGCCAGCGCCTGGCCGCGAAGAACGAGACGACCAGCTTCTTCGGTCCGCTGGTGCACGGACGGGTCGACCACGCGGCCGAAGGAATCGGGTTGGGCCCCGAGACCGGGTCGGGGGTCCACACCACGGAGGCGCAGACCGCGTTCTGGGCCGTGTGCGAGCTGGCCCGCAACCTCGGCGCCGATCCCGCCGTCCGCGACCAGCTGCCGGTGACCTGGGTAGCGGCCTGCCGTCGGCGAGCGGAGGCCGAAGCCGGCACCGGCACGGTGCAGACCAGCGGCGGGCGCCGGATCCGGCTCTCCGGCACCCACTGGCGACTCGTTCGCGACGTCAATGACCACCGTTCGGTACGGGACCTCGCAGACCTCGCCGGAATGGAGGTCGCCGAGGCACGCACGATCCTGGACCGGCTTCGGCAGGTCGGCGCCGTACGGCTGTGGCCCGAGCCGCCGTCCACCACCGCCCGTCCGCTGGACTGGCTGGTGGGCTTCGCGCAGCAGCACGCCGGTGGCACCGAGTGGCCGACACGGCTGCGGGAGCTCGGTGCCCTGGCTGACCGGTACGCAGCCGCCGCCGGGCACCACCAGCGGGCGGCCATGCTGGCCGAAGTGGAGGCGGGTTTCTCCGCGCTGACGGCGACCGACGCTCGCCGGGCCGGCGGGCAGATGTACGCCGACCGGTTGGTGGTGTCGCTGGACGCCAAGGGTGACCAGTGCCCGGTGGTGGTCGGCGGTGACATCGCCCGGCGCTGGGAGGAGCAGCTCACCCCGGTGCTGGATGTCGCGGCCCGCTATGGCGAGCTCCAGCAACAGGTCGCCGCGCAATTGTGCGCGACGGTCATCAGCGAGGCGGGAACAGATTCGTTGCCCTATGACGAACTGATCCGCCGGGTGCTACCAGCGGTCGAGGCGGGGGCGCTGACGGCGCTCTCCGACCCGGTGCGGGAGTTCACCCAGACCTACACCGAGCTGGTACGCGCCGGCCTGCGCGGGCAGGAGGCCCGGTTGTCCCCCGCCGCCCTCGCGGCACTGGCGCCCAGCCCGGGCCGGGACCGATTCGTCAGCCCGGACCTCATGCTGGAGCGGCAGCCGGACGGCTCCGACCTGCTGGTCCTGGGTGAGCTTCACCCCTACGTCTTCGCCTGGGGGTCGCAGGGGCTCTTCTCCGATGATCAGGAGCGGATGCTGGCCGACTTCACCGCGGGGCTCGAACCGTGGGGCGGCCCCGACCAGCTCGCCACAGTCATCCGTCGACGACGGCACAAGGGCCTGGTCGCCGACTGGTTTCCGGGACGCTTCGTCGAGGTCACCTCCGTGGCCACCGACGACCGCAAGCGCACCGTGGCGCTTGCTGACCTAACCGCCGTCCTGGTTGATGGGAAACCGCGGCTGCGCGCACCCGACGGTGAGCTGACCCTCTACGCCGGCGAGGACGACCACGTTCACCTCCGGGCCTTCGCCGCACCGGGCGTGGCTCTCCCCCTGATCCGATTCGGTGACTTCGCACCCCGGATTCGCGTGGGGGACGTCATCGTGCAGCGGGCCCGCTGGTGGTTCAGCGCCGCTGACCTCGGCGTTGCCGAGGTCCGGGACGCCGCCACCGCGTTCCTCGCGGTGCAGTCCCTACGCGCCCGGCACGAAATTCCCCGCTTCTGCTTCGTCTCGGCGGCACACGAACCCAAGCCGGTCGGGGTTGACCTCGACAACCCGCTGGCCGTGGACGCGCTGCTGGCGTTGACGTTGGCCGGCGACGGGAAGGTCTCGCTGGCCGAGATGCGGCCCGCACCGGACGCCCTGTGGCTACGCCACGGCGACAAACCCGTGACCGCCGAGTTCCGGATCGCTATGAGAAGGGCTTCGTCGTGACCGTCCCCACCAGAGTCGGCCCGGCCGATCCCAGCTGGGAGCTGCTGCCAGTCCTCGTGCTGCGCAGCGCCGGCTTCCCCTGGCAACTGATCGAGTCCCTGACCTATCGACAGACCACAGCGCTACTCGGCGAGTTGGCCACCCTGGAGCGAAGGGCTGCCGAGGTGGCCTCCCGGATGCGCGCTTCGGCTCGTCTCACCCGAGGCCAGCAGAGCAAGCTACGCAACGTCCGCCCGCTGCCCCCATCGGACATCTTCGACCAGGCCTGGCTCACCGAGTGGAACGAGATCGCCGAGCAGGTGACGCGGACCCGGGACCAACTGGAGCCGACCGTCGAAGCGGACGCGGCGACGGTCAATGCGGCGCTCGCGGAGATCCGTACCGACCCGCGGATCAACGATGCCATCGTCTGCTCCTCCCCCGCCGTCCATCGGGATCTGGTCCGGGGGGCGACCGGGGGCAGGATCCGCCGCCAACTCGCCGCGTACGCGCAGCGCCTGGCGGCGAAGAGCGAGACGATGAGCTTCTTCGGGCCGATCAACTATGGCCGGGTGGACGCCGGCTCGGACGCGCCCACGACGTTGTCGTGGGCCGGCCACCAAGAAATCCGGGTTCGCCAGGCGCACTGCGCCGCCCGGGTCAACGACGCCGTCCAGATGATGATCATCGACGATGACGCGTTGGTGACGCACCTGGTCCCCATCCGCAAGACCACGGCCCGGCCGCCCCGCCGAGATGACCCGTTGGCCGAGTTGATCCGGGCGGTGGACGGCGACCGCACGCTAGCTGAGCTCGCCGCGGCCAGCGGCGACGAGGTGACCCGTACGGTCGGGCTGTTCCGCACGGCCGTGGCCAAGGGGGTACTGACGCACTCCTGGTGCCCGCCGGCGACGACGGTGGATCCGTTGCGCTGGACCCTGGAGCGGATCGACGAGGCCGACGCCGAGACCGCCAGCCGCGCGGCGGCCGTGCGGTCGCTGCTGGTCAAGGTGCTCGACCTCCTCGACAGCTACCCCTGGACCTCGCCGGAGCGCAAACTGGCCATTCAGGCCGAGGTGGAGGCCCTGCTCCCCACTGGTGGGCCGACGAACCGCAGCCGCTTCTACAACGACCGGGTGATCATCCACGAGGCCGCGGTGGGGACTGCCCAGCTGGAGCTCCGTGGGCAGCTCGCCCACGACCTGCGGGCGGCGGCGGCCCCCGTACTCGACCTGCTCGCACATGAGGCGGAGCTGACCCGGGTGCAGACCAACCGAGCGGTGGCACGACGGCTCGGCCCGGGCCGCACTCCGCTGCTGCGAGCGCTGCGCCTCTGCGCGGACATGTCCATCGAGTTCGGCGGTCAGCTCAGTACGGAGCTGGCCCGCGTCGTCGGCGAGGCTGGACCGGAGGCGAGTGAGCTCGACATCGCCGGGCTGCTGCCCCCCGTTCCCGCCCCCACCGCACCAATTCTCTGCTCCATCGACGTCCTGATCGGCACGGCCAACCTGACCGACTACGACCCGAGTACGACTCCGTTGGTGCTCGGCGACATCCACGATGCAGCGCTGCTCACCCCGTGGGCCCTTCAGTTTCATCCGGAAGCGGCGACGCTACTGGCCGAGCGGGACGCCGCCGTGCGGCGGGCCCTCGGCGACCAGATAGCCGTCAACGTGATCTCCCGACGGACGACCGGGCTCCCGCCGCTGGAGTTCCCCGGCGTCGTACTCGAGCTGGGTGGCTCCGCCACTGCCGGCCGGCACCGGATCGGCCTGGACGAACTCTGGCTCGACAGTGACGGGGAGCAGGTGGTGCTTCGGGGAGCGAACTTCCCCGGGCAAAGCCTGCTGTTGCACAACGGCGAGCTCGACACCGCGGTACACACCGCACTCGCGCTGCCCCGCATTCGTCGCGCCGTCCTACCGACGCTGCCGTACCTGCCCCGACTGCGCTGGGGCAACGCGGTCTTCTCCCGGCGCCGCTGGCTGGTGCCGAGCGCCGAGGTACAGACCTTGCTCCGCGGCCAGCGGGACCTGGACCTGCTGCTCGGTGCCGCCCGGTTGGTCTCCGACCGCGCCCTGCCGAACCGTTTCTTCGTCAAGTCGCCCGCCGAGCGCAAGCCGGTGTACGTCGACACCGCGAGTCCCGACCTGCTGAAGGGGATGGCACGGCTGGCGGCCACCGACGACCACCTCGCCATCACCGAGGCCCTGCCGGCGCCGACCGACGCGTGGCTCCGCGACGGTGAGCTGCGATTCGCCTCGGAGCTGCGCTGCGTCTACCTACGGGGTGGTGGACAGTGATGCGCCGGGTGATCCTGCCACCCCTGTACGACCTGAGCCTCGAACCGGTCCTGGGGCCCGAGGACGAGCTGTTCGACGCCAACGCCGAATTCCTCGACCGGCTCTGCGCTCCGGCGAGCCTGCGCGCGTTGGCCAAGGCCTCGGCGCGGCCGACGTCCGGTGTGGCCGAGACCGAGGTGGCCACCAAGGCACTCTTCGCCGCGGCCGCCGCGACGATCCTGGACCGCGGGCGCTACGACTGGGGCCGGCTCCGGGCGACGGGTCTGGCCCTGCGGCTGACCGCCGAAGCGGACCCGACGATCCGCTTGGCCGTGGACGATGTCGAGCTGGTCAACGGAACCACCGAGTCGGGCGCCGACGTGGTTTCCGCCGCGACCGGGACCGCCCTGTTCGCCCCGGAGGCCGACCGGGCCCGTGCCTGGGCACCGGGGGCTCGGGTGCACCTGCTGGTCGAAACCGACCAGCAGCTTCCGGCCGCCGCCGCGTTGGCGGTGGCGCTGGGTCCGCACCGAGTCACCCTCTGCGGGCGGTTCGCCGCCGCACACCGGAAGGCGCTACGTGCGCTCGCACCGTTTGCCGGCGCCGAGATCGAGGACTGGACGCCGTCCTGGCGCCTACGGCGGGAGTGGGTCCCGGCGGGCGAAGACATCCGCTGGATCCGCGATGCCCACCAGTGGTACCCGGGGCGGCCCTGGGCGGGTTGGCTCGCCCCCGAACAGGCTGTGCTGCTGCCGGCCCGAGCCTGGCGGGACTGCCGCGGGGTGGCGCTGACCGTGGCCCGCTTCTCCTCCTGGTCGGCGGTGGCGGGGGTGAGTGGCATCGACACCGACCTGGAGACGGTACGCCGGCTCGTCGGCGATGACCGGCTGGCCGTCGAGTTACTGGTCGGCGCCCCGGGGCTGGATGCCGACGCGACCACGACCGCCGCCCGGCGGCTGCGCTCCGGGCCCGGACCCCGGTTGGCGGGTCTGAGCCCGTTCCGGCTGACCAGCCGGACCGGTCCGCGCAGCTCGACAATGTGGGGTGGGGTGCCGCTGACCCGACAGGACGCAGCGCGGCACGATCTCCCCCGCTGGGATCGTTTTCACGGGCCGGGTTCGCTCGACGACGCCGACCGGCAGCGCATCACCAGCACGTTGACCGCCGAGTTCGGCGCCGAAACCGAGCTGTATCCCGGTCGACTCGCCTGCTGCGCGCTCGCTCCCGGAATCCAGCCCCCCGCCACCTGGGAACCCTCCGCCGCGGTCGTCGAGGCCAGCGGGGCAGGGCCAGATGAGCGCGGACCCGGATCTTTCGTGGTGAACCTACGCACAGGTAGCGCGTTTCGACTGCACCCGAGACTGACGCCCGTCGTACGGCGGTTGGCGAACGGTGACGCTGCCGTCTGGCAGCACCTCAGTGACACGGTCCGTACAAAACTGTCCGGTCAGCTGGTCCGGGCCGGAGCACTCCGGAGTCCACAATGACAAGAAACTGGCGCATTGGCCGCGAGTTCATCGTGCGCCACGCGGGAATGCCGTTCGACTGGCTGGAGGAGCTGGGCGCCTCCGACGACCTGTTGGAGCTGGCCGACGAGGTGGTCCGGCGGGAGGAGGTCCTCCTGGCCAGCGTGGCGACGCACTTCGCCGGCGATCGAGCCGCTGGGATCCGGGCAGACGTGTTGCACGGCCGGATCGCTCAGCTGCCCCGGGCCGCCGGGCCGGACTGGCGGGCGGCGGTCGATGCCTGGGGGGAGGCACTGGCCCAGTACGTCCGCGCCTACCGGGAAGCGGACGAGCAGGTCGGCAAAGAACTCCGGGAACTGCTGGGCACGTCCCAGGTCTCCGAGGCGGTCTTCCTGTCCAACCCGGATGCCTATCGCAACATGCTGCAACCATTCCTGGCGTACCAGGGGGCACTGAACTCACGCTGGCGGCGGGTACGCCGACAGATGTACACCTACGTGCAACGATTCTGCGCCAAGAACGAAACTGTCAGCTTCTTCGGCCCGATGGCGTACGGCACGGTGGGCCCCGGAGACGACGCCCAGCTCCGCCGAGACGTCCCCCGTACGCGTCGGGTGTTTCTGTCCCACTGGGCGGCGCGGGCCCTGGCGTTGGCCATCGCCCGGGACTCCGCGATCCTGCCGCACCTCCGACTCCACCGCACCGGCCGCGGCGCCGATCCGGGTGAGCCGATCCTGGCCCAGGTACTCCCGGGCGGCACGACCGTGCGGCAGCTGATCCACCGTTCGGGCCGCCCCGCCGCCGAGGTGGTACGGACGCTGATGAAGCTGGTGGCGACCGAGCATCTCACCATCGGACTCGGCGGCGGCGACTACGACCTGGACCCCCTCACGACCCTGCGTGAACAACTCGCCGCGCTACCGGCCACACCCGCCCGAGACCAATGGCTCGCCCGGCTCGACGATTTCGCCGCGCTCCTGGCGGAGCTGGGCGAGCAGCCGCTGGAGCGCAAGGTCACCACGGTGGCCGCGGTGGAGGCCCGGTTCACCGAGATCACCGGCAAACCGGCCCGCCGGGGCGCGGGCGCCGCGTACGCCGACCGGGCGGTCTTCTTCGAGGAGTGCGCGTCCCCCTTCGCCCTCACCATCGGGGCCGAGCTGATTCGGCGCTGGGAGGAGCAGCTAACCCCGCTCCTGGAGGCCTGCGTCACGCACGGTCAAGCCACCCAGGCCGCGGCGGCCGGGGCCGTCCGGGAGAGCTTCGCCGGCAACGGCCAGGACGTCGAGCTGAACCTCCTCGAGTACGCGACCCGGGCCGCCACGGACCAGTCCGACTCCACCAGCACCTACCAGGCGACCTACGCGCCCAGCTACCCCGGTGAGGCCTGGCGGTCCGAACTGGCCCAGCTCATCGGCCAGGCCGACGCCCTCGACGGCGACCGGTACGCCGTCATCGACCTCTGCCCTGCCGCGACGGACGCGGCGGGGCTGGACGAGGCGCCGTTGGTGTTGTCCCGCGCCCACCACCACCTGTTGGTCGACAGCTGGCTCGCCACCATGCATCCGGATCCGCGACGGTTCGGCGCAGCCGCCGCCGAGTGGGTCGCCCGCCGGGCTAGCGACCTGGTCGGTCTCGACCTCGGTCGTCGGAACAAGGGCTACTACCGGTTCCCCGGCCGGGAGGTCGCGATGCGTCCGCTCTCCTGGACCGACGAGGGCCGAGCGGACCTACTCAAACCCGAAGACCTCCAGGTCTCCATCACCTCCGATACGGTCACCCTCCGGGATCCGGACGGTCGCATCGTCACCGCGTACGTCCCGCTCAGCGACTTCGTCAAGTACGCGCCCATCGCCGCGCTGTCGCACCCGCAGGTCCTGCACCCCACCTTCCGTACCGCCACCGGCGGCGCGCTGCCCGAGGTCGTGCTGGGGGCGGTGACCCTGCAACGCGCCCGCTGGCGGGTACCGACCCAGACCTTGGCGGCGGCGGAGCCGCACACCCGGTTCCTCGGGCTGCGTCGGCTCGCCCGCGACACCAACGTCCGGTTCCTCTTCGGCCGCAGCGCCCACGAACGCAAGCCGTACCTGATCGATCTCGCCTCCCCACTCGCAGCCGACCTGGTCAACCACATCACCCGGGGCTGCGACGAGATCGACGTGGAGCGGATGGCACCGGGACCGGACGGGCTGTGGCTCCGCGACGCCGAGGGACGGCGCTACACCAGCGAGCTGCGGATGCAGGTCGTCGGCGAAGGCGGGCAAGCATGACGCCGACGATCTGGTTCAGCGAGCACTCCCTACGGCTACGGGTTGACGTACGACCGGACGGCTCATTCCCGATCCAACGCTCGGCCGTCCGGGGGATGAGTGTGGAGCGGCACCTCGGCGACGGCTGCACCGAACACCGGTTCGCCGACGGCGACGCGCTGCTCGGGACCGGTTGCGCCGGGCCGACCGCGCCGGCCGCCGACGTCCTGCGCGAGGTTCAGGGCCGACCGGTGTTCGAGGTGACGGCGCAGCACCGCGCGCTGCTCACCGCAATCGCCGCCGAGACCGACGCCGAGCTCGTTCTCGGCGTCGCGGAGCAGCACGTCGCGGCCGGAGACCCGGACCAGGTCCGCACCACCCACCGCTTCGTCGCGACGCTGCTGCTCACCTTGACCGGCGACGACGGCACCCGGCACACCCAGTCGGTTCGGTGGAATCCGACCGACGATCCCGACACGCTGGCACGGGCGGCGAGGCAGACGGCCACCCAGATGCGGGGTCGGCTCGGTCTGCCGCTGGCCGAGGAGCTACCCGCGAACGCGGACCTCGTCCTGCTGCCGGGGTTCGCCGGGGCGTTCTTCCACGAGCTCGTCGGGCACCCGATGGAGGCCGACGTCGTCGCCTCCGGCACCAGCTACCTGGGCCAGCAGCTCGGGCAACGGGTTGCCCCACCCTGGCTGTCCATCCTCGACGGCGGTCACCTCGCCGCCGGCGGCTATCGGAGCGCCTTCGACGACGAGGGAGCCGACTCGGTGACCACCCGCTTGATCGACCGGGGCATGGTTGGCCGGCCGATGAACGATCTGGCCCTGGCCCAGCGCCTGAACACCACCAGGACCGGCCACGGGCGCCGGCAGAACTACCGACACCCCGCGATCCCCCGAATGACGCACACCGCGGCGGTGCTGGAGCCCGGCGTCGAGGTCGAGGAGCCGGCCGGGGACTGGATCGCTCCCCGCGGGCTGCGGCTGGAGATGATGAATATCGCCTCGGGCGCGTTCGTCTTCCACGCGCCGATCTCCGTACTGCACCGGGCCGACGGCACCACCGCCCGGCTCGGCCCCCTCCGCATCATCGGCGACGGCGCGCGGGCGCTGGCACGCATCCGGCCGTACGCACACCAGGTCGCCGGGTATCTCCGGGCCACCGGTGGCTGCGGCAAGCTTGGGCAGTATCCGGTCCTGGTCTCCTTCGCCAACGCGGGCCTCCGGCTCCCCGCCGGATCGGTCGGGATGCGGACGGTGCGCCATGCCTGAGCTTCGGCTACGCGCCTCCGGGCTACTCACCCCCACCTCCGCTGGCCCTCGGCTGACCGTGTCGCTGGACCTCGTGCAGCTACACCGGGACGACTCCGGACGGGTCCTCGGCTCGGAGCGGGTGGGTGGATCCGCTACCGACACGGCGGCCAAGAACGTAGCGCTGCTGCTCACCGACGCCACCGCTCGGATCGGCGGTGCCCTCGACGGGTTACAGAGCGCCGTCGCCACGGTCCACGAGTGGCGAGCCGACAACGACCTGCCGGTCTCGGGTCGCAGCGACCTGCTGCTCCGGGTCGAGACCGCGGCCGGGCCCGTCGTACTCGGCACCGCCGGTCATGGCACACCGCTGGAGTTGGTGTCGGCCGTCGCGGGGCAGGACCTGGCGGTGCTGGCGCACCCGCCAGCCGCCGAACCGCCGGCGGGCTGGCGGGATCGCCCGCTCATCCTGCGCCCCGCGCCCGCGGCCGTGCTCGTGGCCGGCACGGCGTTCTCCCTCTCCTCGCGCAAGGGCCGGCAGACCGCGGCGCAACTCGCCGGGCGCCGGGTACTACCCGCGCTGACCATCCGGGATCTCCCCGTGGTGCCGGCCGGGTACGACCGGGACGACCTCGGTGAATCCGCCACGGCCAGCACGCTGGTGGACGCCGGCCGGATCTGTCCCCCCGGGCAGTGGCGCGACGGTGTGCCGCCGGGCCGGGCGGTCTGGGATCACGACACCGCCGCCTGCGGTCCGCCCCCGATCGTCCGGCTCGAGCTCGACGGGCCCGAGGCGATAGCACCCCCGAACGCCATCGAGCTGCAGTGGTGTGTCGAAGGGCTCCAGCGCTACCACGGCGACGGCACGATCCGGGTCCACTGTGTGGCCCGACCGGTGGACCACCCCGAGGAGACCTTCGTGATCGTGCTGCACGGCAAGCCCATCCACCTACTCCGTCATGCCCGCGGTCTGACGGGCCCCCGAACGGCTGTCTACAGCGACAGCGACGTGACCACCCGCTCGCTGGTACTCGCCAGCGCAGCCGAACTGGAAGGTGCCGGACATGCAGTCGTTACCGTCAACTCCTGACTTCGCCATCGTCGGCGGCGGAATAGTCGGTGCGTGCCTGGCGGAGGAGTTGAGCAGCCAGGGCGCCTCGGTCCGGGTGCTGGACGCCGGCGCCGAGCCCGGACACGCGACCCATCGCGCGGCCGGGGTGGCGGTGCCCTCCCTGCGCTACCTGGACGACCACGAGTTCTACTCCTGGCTGCGCAGCGCGAAGCTGGACCTGGACGCGGACGTGGCCCGTCTGGAGCCGGAGTTCGGCACCTTCAGCGTGGGACGGCCGATTCTGCGCGCCCTGCGCGAGCAGGACATCGAAACCTACGGCCACCTGTTGACGGAGGCGGGGGCCGGGGCGCGGGTCAGCGGCGACGACCTCGCCGCTGTCGCGACCGGCCTGAAGCTCCCCACCAGCCGACACTACCTGCACGCCGAGGGCGGGCTCATGATCGACGGACGGCGGTATCTGGCCGCGGTCCGCGGCCGCTGCCGCGAACAGGGGGTCGACTGGCGACAGGAGTGCCGGGTACGCGAGGTGCGTGCGGACGGGCACCAGGTGGCGATTCGTACGGACCACGCGACACTGCACGCCGACCGGGTGGTGATCGCCGCTGGCGCGTGGAGCTCCGGCACCGGGCTGGCCGAGTCCACCGGGATCCGGCCGCAACGCGGTCAGATGGTGGTGTTGCGCAGCGACGAGAAGTTGACCAGCATCCTCTCCTCCGCCTACTACCTCGCCCCGGGTGTCGGCGATGACATCCTCGTCGGCGCCACCGAGGAGGATGCCGGTTTCGCCGATCACGTCACCACGCAGGGCGTCGGGGCGCTGCTGCGGTTCGCCACCACCGCCATGCCCAGCCTCGCCGCCTCGGTTCCCGTGGAGCTGCGGGCGGGGCTGCGGCCGGTCTCCGACACGGGTCGGCCGTTGGCCGGGGCACTGCCGGGTCAGGATCGGATTTTCATCTCGGCCGGACACGCCGGTCATGGGCTGCTCTCGGCCCGCACCACCGCCAAGGGGATGGCGGCCGGGCTACTCGGCGACGACTGGGACGCCCTGCCATACCGCATGTGCCCGACGCAGGCACAGGGAGGTGCCGCGTGATGCGCATCGATCACGTGATTCTCGGGGCCCGCACGATCGAACCGCTACGGGAGTTGCTGTGGGAGCGGCACGGCTTCGGGATCACCGACGGCAGCCCGAACCCGGACGGCACCGCGAGTTGGGTCGTGCCGTTCGACACCCCCGACGTCCAGTATCTGGAGCTTCTCGTCACCGACGATGAGCGGGAACTGGGCAGCACCGACTTCGGCCGGGCCTTCCTGGAGCGGACCGCGGACGGTCCAACCTTCCTCAACTGGGCGGTGCTCACCGACGACATCGCCGCCACCGCGCAGCAGGTGGAACAGGTCACCGGCACCGACCCCGGCCTGCTGCGGGGCGAGTCGGTACGCGCCGACGGCCAGCGGGTGCCGTGGGCGGAGGCCGCCTTCGACCTGTCGTGGCGAAGCCAGGTGCTGCCGTTCTTCCTGAGCTACGGCAACCCCGCGGATCGAGCGGAGCGGGTAGCGGGTGACCTACGGGCAGCCGGGCACCGGGTGCGGCCGACCGCGCTCGCGGGTCTGGTGACGGGCCCGGCACCGGAGCGAGCCTGGGCTCCACGGTGGCCCGGCGTGGCGGGGCTCGCGGTAGCGGTCCAGGACGACGCGGGCCCGAAGATCACCGAGGTCCGGGTCGAGACCGACGCGGGCGACACGGTGGTGCGCCTGCCATGAGCCGAAGTCGAACCGCTCGTGGATGCCCGCCGCTAGCGTGGGCCCGCCGTCGACGTGCCCCGAGCCCGGTGCAGGTCCAGCAGCCGCTGCCGGGCCGAATCATCCTGGGCTGCCTGGGCGGCGGTCCAGGCCAGCGCCACCGCGCCCTGCAGCAACGCCCGATCAGCACCGGGGGCCACACAGGCCGCGGCGAACTCGGGCTGATGGTTCACGGCGTCGCCGCTGTCGATCCCGATGCTCGGGTGCAGGCTGGGCAGGGCGCGACTCACGTTGCCCATGTCGGTGCTGCCGGTGGGCATCTCCCGCTCCTGCTCGGGGGAGACCAGCGGCCGGCCCAGCTCGGTCGCCGCCGATCGGTAGGCCTCGGACAGGAAGGGGTCGTGCACCAGTTCCGCGTACGCGGGGGTGGCGCTGACCTCGTGGGTGCAGCCGCTGCCGACGGCGCCCGCGGCGAAGCAGGCCCGGATCCGCGACTCCAGTCGGCTCAGGGACTCCATGTCGGCCGCCCGCAGGTTGTAACGGGCACGGGTGTGCGCCGGGACCACGTTCGGCACGTCGCCGCCGCGGGTGACGATGCCGTGCACCAGTTGGCGCGGCTCGAAGTGCTGACGCCCGACCCCCACGGCGACCTCGGCGATGGTCAACGCGTCCGCGGCGTTGACACCCAGCTGCGGGGCGAGCGCGGAGTGGGACTCCCGCCCGGTGTAGGTGACCTCCAACTCGACCAGTGCCAGCGGGCGAGGGGTGCAGTTGTCCTCCGGCGCGGGGTGGACCAGCATGGCCATCGAGACCTCGTCGAAGACCCCGGCCTCCAGCAGAGTGATCTTGCCGCCCCCGTCTTCCTCGGCGGGCGTGCCGATCACCACAATCGTCAGGTCAAGCTCCGCCGCCACCTCCCGCAACGCCAGGGCCGCGCCGACCGAGGAGGCGGCGATGATGTTGTGTCCGCAGGCGTGACCGAGCCCCGGCAGCGCGTCGTACTCGGCGCACAGGCCGACCACCAGCGGGCCGTCGCCGAAGCGGGCGGTGAAGGCGGTGTCGAGGCCACCGACGCCGACGTCCACCGCGAAGCCCTCGTCGCGCAGCAGACCACTCACCTTGGCCGCGCTGCGATGCTCCCGGAACGCCGTCTCCGGCTCCGCGTGCAAGCTGCGCGACAGGGCGAGCAGTCGATCCTCGGCTTGGTCAACAGCGTCCGCACACCGACGCCGGACCTCGGGGCTGAGCCTCATCCGCGGCATGTTCCCTCCCGTCGCACCGGCCGGGCCGCGGTGACGTACCCGGCTCCTTCCGTTCCTACCCGAGCCGGCAACCGAAAGCGAGACCAGTTAGGAGGCTCGAGATGACAGCGCTGACCTGGACGGTGCCGGCCGGGCGAGGAGAGTTGACCGTCGCGACCGTACCGTCGGCGCTGCTCCGTAGCACCGGCTTCCCGGTCCAGCTGGTGGCGGGGCTGGCCACCGCGACCCTCATCGCTGCGGCCGACCGGGTGTTCGCCGCCGAGCAGGAGGTCGAGGCGGCGCGCGTCCACTTTCTGCGCGAATGCTGGCCCGCCGCGCGCGAGGCCGTCCGGGAGCTTGAGCCCCGCCAACGATCCCTGCGCGCGTTGCAGAGCTGTCGGCGGCGGATAGAGGCCGGGGCACGGCTGGACGAGCGGGGCATCGAGATCCTGGTGGCCACCGGCGTGCCGCAGTGGGCGGCGCGGTGGAACACCCTGGTCGACACGCACGCCGCACACCTGGCGACCGTCCGCGCAGAGTTCGACGGGGCGCTGCGCCAGGCTCGGCTGGGCACCGCGAAGGCGGCCAGCTCTGACACCTTCCGGCACGCCGTGTTCGTATCCAACCCGGGCTTCTATCACTCCGCGCTGCGGACGCCGCCGTTGGAGCACCCGGGCTGGGACAATTCGGCGGCGGGTGCCGACCTCCCGCGGGCGCTGCGCCGCCGGCTCGACACCCTGCATCGCTACCTTCGCCGCTTCGCCACCAAATGCGAGACCGTCTCGTTCTTCGGTCCGGTGCTGTTCAGCAAGCTTCACCCGGAACAGGACCAGCCGGTCCGGGTCGGTACTCCCGGGCCCGAGCGCGTCGTGGTGGAAGCCAGCGCCTGGCTGGTCGAACAGCTCCGGGAACAGGCCGCCGCCGATACTCCACTACGGACCCAGCGCGCCTGGCCCAGTCCCTTGTTCCGCCAACCGGGCCCGGAGCACGTGCTGGAACGGGTCGTGGACGGCCGTCGCTTCACCGTCGCCGCCGCCGCGCTGGCGCTGTGGCAGGCGGCAGCGGCCAGCCCCGGATCCCAGCTGGCCGACCTGCTGGCTGCCACCGGGACGACGGAGCAGTCCGACGAACGCCTGGCGCGACTGGTACGGGCACTGGGTCCGGCGCTGACCGTCTCGCCCTGGCGTCTTCCGGCCACCGAACTCCACGCGTTGACCCGGCTCGCCGGCGAACACCCCACACCCACGGTTGCCGAACTCGCCGATCGTCGGGACAGGTACGCCCAGGCCGGGTGGCCGGATCGGGTCCCGCATCTCGCCGCGGCGCAGCAGGTCAGTGCCCAGGCCGGCGGCGACGCCTCCCGCAACGGTGGCCAGCACTACGCCGATCGGGAACTGTTCCACGAGGACAGGTCCAGTCCGCTGAGCGAACAGGTCAGCCTCGGGGCGCCCATCGTTGACCGGATCCGTCAAGTCACCGAGGCCGTCTTCCCGCTGACCTTCCTGGCTGCCCTGCTCGCCCGCGAGGATGCCCGGGACGCGCTCTGTGCCGCGCTGCGGGGCACGTCGGCCCCGCTCGCGGCCCTCGCCACCCGAGAGATTCCAGCTCGTACCGATCGGCGGGACCAGCTGGATGCCATCCTGCACGAGCTGACCGCGAAGGCCGTCGGCGACCTGACGGCGGTCGCCGACCGTCCGTCGGTCGTCGAGCTCGACCCACACGTACTCGCCGATGCCCTCGCCCCGCTGTGGGAGACGGTCTCCCTGGACCCGGACGACGCCTGCCTGCCCAGCCCCGACCTGATGGTCGCCGGCCCGGATCCCGCCACCGCCACCTGGGTGCTCTCGGAGCTGCACGACGACTGCAGCTCCATCTTCGGCGGGCTGGAGCGACCCCTGCACAGCGATCCGGACGGGCTCTGGGCGGACTTCGTGGACCGGGTCGAACAGGCGGTTTCGCCGCAGACGGCCGCGACAATCGTCTCCCGCCGCCGCAGCGCCCACGTCACCCCGGAGCTACCGGGGGTGGCGATCGAACTCAGTGGCCTGTCCAGCAAGGACCGCGCCGAGGTGGTGCCGATCGCCGAGGCCCACGTCCCCGCCACGGCGGATGCCGTCGTGATCGACGGCGAACGTCGGCTGCTCTGGCCGGGAGATCTCTCCTCCACCCTGCACCGGGCGCTCTCCCGCCCGGCGCTCGGCCCGGTCTCGATCGACCTCGGCACCTACACGCCGCGAATCGTCGTCGCCGGCGTCGTGCTGCAACGCGCGCGGTGGCGGGTGCGGCTCCCGGAACGCGCCGACGACGCGTACGGGCAGTGGTTGGCGCTCCAACGCATCCGGGCGCAGCACCGACTGCCGCGCCACGTCTATGTCCGGCATCCCGCCGAACCGAAGCCGCTGTACGTCGACTTCGCCGACCCGATGGCACTGCTCGACCTCGCCCGTCTCACCTCAGCCGAGGTCGTGGTCTCCGAGATGCTGCCCACGCCGGAGCAGCTGTGGTGGCGCCCCAACGACCAGCCGCACTGCGCGGAGCTCCGCCTCGGTGCAGTGGTACGTCCGACCGCCTCGGCCCACGCGGACGAGGACAACCCCATCCCCCATCACCCGTAGCCACTTCGCGACCAGGAAAAAGATCATGACTGAACAGAGCGACTTCACCGCCCGCGTCCGGGACGTCTACGACAAGTCCGCTGACCAGTACGATTCCGCCGGCCAACTCGTCTTCCACCCACTGGGCAAGATGGTCGCCGACCGGCTGGAGCTCAAGCCAGGTGAGCGGGTGCTCGACCTCGGCTGCGGCCGTGGCGCCTGCCTGTTTCCCATCGTCGCCCAGGTCGGTGCCGAGGGTTTCGTGCTCGGCATCGATCAGGCGCCGGGCATGGTGGAGGCGTGTGCGGCCGACCTCGCGGGCCGCGGACTGGCCGACCGGGCGCAGGTGCGACTCGGTGATATCCAGAGCTTCACCGTTGACCAGCCCTTCGACGCGATCAGCGCCGGCATGGTCCTGTTCCTGCTACCGGCGCCGCAGCAGGCGTTGGCCGCTGCCGCGGCGGCGCTGCGCAGCGGTGGACGGTTGGTCGCGACGACCTTTCCCACCGAGAACGGCCGACTCGCCGCCGGCTGGGAGTCGGCGGAGATTCTGGCCGAGGTGCTGTCCACCTATCTCCCGGAGGGCGTTGACAATCCGTGGCGGCTGGTCCTCGGTCTCGACGGACCGCTGGTCTCCGAGGAGTCGACCGCCGCAGCGGTTCTGGCGGCGGGCTTCACCGATGTCGAGATTCGGCACGTACCCGCGAAGTCCCGATTTGAATCAATAGACGACTATCTTTCCTGGACATGGACGGTCACCCCGCGCATGCTGTGGGAACTGGTGCCGCCGGAGCGGCAGGCCGAGGCGACCGATGCGGCCCGGGCCGCGTTGCGGAGCCTGGCGAGCTCCGACGGTTCGCTGCAGTTCTCCTGCCCGACCCGAACGATCCGCGCTCTCCGTTGACCGGCGCCGTCTGTTGACCGGCGCCCGCCCTTGACCGGCGTCGTCCCGCACACCCCGACCTACCCCAGAGTACGAAGCCGAAAGGTACGAAGACATGCGTAGCGAGTTGATCCGGCCGCTGTCCGAGCTACTCGGCGGACACGCCGTCCAGCGCGGAGACAAGATCGCCTTCGCCGACGGAAAGCGTGGCGTCAGCTACGCCGACCTTGATCGGCGGACCGCTCGACTGGCCGGGCACCTGGCCGCCCTGGGGTTGAAGACCGGTGGGCGAGCCGTGATCCTGATGGGTAACAGCGTCGAGGCGGTGGAGAGCTGCCTCGCGGTGATCCGGGCCGGCGGCATCGCGGTACCGCTCAACCCACAGTCCTCCGCAGCTGAGATCGACCATCTCCTCGACGACGCCGAACCGACGATCATCATGTGCGACCCGGCCCGCTTCGACCAGGTGGGCCGCCGGCACCACCCGGCTCAACTGCCCCGGATCATCCGCACCGGCGCGGCCGAAGCAGCGGAGCACGAAGCGGCCGAGACGGTGGGCTACGAGGAGCTGATGGGCATCGAGCCGAGCGGGCCGGTCCCCGAAGAGGCCCCGCTGGATGCCCCGGCGTGGATGCTCTACACGTCCGGGACCACCGGTCGACCAAAGGGAGTGCTGTACTCGCTGCGCAGTTCGTTGTGGCTGGTAGCGGCGGGTCATGCGCCGGTGCTGGGGCTGTCGGAGCAGGATCGGCTGTTGTGGCCGATGCCGCTGTTCCACGGGCTCGGACAGAACCTGTGCGTACTGGGCGTAACGGCGGTTGGCGCCAGCGCACGGCTGATGAGCGGCTTCGCGCCGTCCGAGGTGCGCGACCTCCTGCGTGCGGAGGCCATCACGTTCCTGGCCGGAGTGCCGACCACCTACCACTACCTGCTGGACCACGGCACCGACGCCACCACCGACCTCTCCGCGCTACGACTCGGTTTCGTGGCGGGATCGGCGAGCGGCGCCGCGCTGGGCAGCCGCTTCGAAGAGGCGTTCGGTGTTCCCCTGGTGGACCAGTACGGGTCCTCCGAGACCGGCGCCATCACCTCGAACCGGCCGTTCGGGGAGCGGGTCCCTGGCTCCGTGGGGCCGCCGCTGCCCGGCGTGGAGGTCCGCCTGGTCGACCCCGACACCGGCCAGAACGTGCCCACCGGGGAGGAGGGCGAGGTCTGGGTCGCCGGACCGAACCTCATGCTCGGGTACCACCGGCAGCCCGAGGCCACCGCCGCGGCCCTGCGCGACGGCTGGTACCGCACCGGTGACCTCGGGCGGCAGGACGCCCTGGGGCACCTGACCCTGACCGGCCGGCGCAAGGAACTGATCATCCGTGGGGGCGAGAACATTCACCCCGTCGAGGTCGAGGAGGTGCTGCGGGCCGCCGCCGGGGTAGCCGACGTCGCGGTGGGCGCCGAACCCCACGATGTGCTCGGTGAGGTGCCGGTGGCCTATCTGGTGCCGGGCCCGGAGGGCGTGGACGCGGCGGCGGTCTTCGCGCACTGCCGACGGCTGCTCTCCTTCTTCAAGGTTCCCGAGAAGCTCTACGCCATCGAACGCGTCCCCCGGACCAGTACCGGCAAGATCACCCGACACCTGCTGGCGGAGGCGAGCCCCCAGCTGCTGGGCGTAGCCACCCCGGACGGCGAGCCCGACGAGGCCGGGCCGGTCGACGGAACAGCGTGGGCAGCGCAACTGCGGGAGATGCCGCCGAGCGAGCGAACCCGAAACGTCCTGGAGCTGGTTCGCAGCGAGGTAGCCCGTACCGTGGGGCTGGAAGCTCCCGAGCAGGTCCGACCCGACCAGCCCTTCGTTGACCTCGGGCTCGGCTCCCTCGCCGTCGTCGGGGTTGGCCAGCGGCTCTGCGCGCTGGTCGGGCTACGGCTGCCAGCGACCGTCGTCTTCGACCATCCGACGCCCACCGCCCTTGCGGCCCGGCTGGTCGCCGAAGTGAGCGGAGCGAACGCGCCGGCCGAAACCGCTACTCCGGAGCGGGCCGGCTGGGCCAACGCCGACGAGCCGATCGCCATCGTCGCGATGGCCTGCCGTTTTCCGGGCGGAGTCGAGGATCCCGACCAGCTCTGGACGCTGATCGCCGAAGGACGGGACGCCACCTCGGAGCTCCCGGACGACCGGAACTGGCCGCTGGACACCCTCATCGACCCGAACCCGGACCACCTCGGCACCAGCTACGTGGCCCGGGGCGGGTTTCTCGCCGACCCCGCCGGCTTCGACGCCGCCTTCTTCGGGATCAGCCCGCGGGAGGCGACCGCGATGGACCCGCAGCAGCGGATCCTCCTGGAAATCGCGTGGGAGGCGTTCGAGCGCGCCGGAATCGACCCCACCCGGGTGGCCGGCTCGCCGACCGGTCTCTTCATCGGCACGAAGGGGCAGACGTACAGTTCCCTCGCCACTGCGGCCTCGGAGTACGAGGGCTACCTGGGCTTCGCCACCTCGGGCAGTGTGCTGTCTGGACGGGTCGCCTACACCCTCGGGTTGGAGGGCCCGGCCATCACGGTGGACACCGCCTGCTCGGCCTCGTTGGTGGCGCTCCACCTGGCCTGTCAGTCGCTGCACTCCGGGGAGTCCCGCCTCGCCCTCGCCGGTGGGGTCACGGTGATGGCTACCCCCGACGACCTGATCACGTTCAGCCGGCAGCGTGGCCTCGCCGCGGATGGCCGGGTCAAGGCGTTCGCCGCAGCCGCGGACGGCACCGCCTTCGGCGAAGGTGCGGGGGTCGTACTGCTGGAGCGCCTCTCGGACGCGCGCCGGGCGGGACGGAAGGTACTCGCCGTCATCCGGGGCAGCGCGATCAACCAGGACGGCACGTCTAACGGGCTCACCGCCCCCAACGGCCAGGCGCAGCAGCGGTTGATCCGGCAGGCCCTCGCCGCCGCCCAGCTCGGCCCCGCCGACGTCGACCTGGTCGAGGCGCACGGCACGGGAACCGCGCTCGGTGACCCCATCGAGGCCGAAGCGATCCTCGCCACCTACGGGCAGGGGCGGGCGCCGGAGCAGCCGGTATGGCTCGGATCGGTCAAGTCCAACATCACCCACACCCAGGCGGCTGCCGGGGCCGCCGGTCTCATCAAGATCGTGCAGGCGATGCGCCACCGGACCCTCCCGGCCACGCTCAACGTCGACCAACCATCGCCGCACGTCGACTGGACCTCCGGCCAGGTACGCCTGGCGACCGAGCCCAAGCCCTGGCAGGTCACCGGCCGGCCCCGGCGGGCCGGGATCTCCGCCTTCGGGATCAGCGGCACCAACGCGCATGTGGTCGTGGAGGAGAGCCCGGTCGAGCCGCCGGTGTCGACAACCGCTGCCGAGTCCAGGAGCCCCGCCGTCGTTGCCTGGCCGCTCTCCGCCAAGTCACCGGCGGCGCTGCGGACGCAGGCTGCCCGGCTGGCGGCGATGACGCGCTCCGCGCCGGAGCTCAGCCCGGTGGCCGTGGGCCGCGCGCTGGCTCGCTCGCGCGCGGGTCTGGACCATCGGGCGACCGTGGTGGGTACGGAGACCAAGCAACTCCTGGCCGGCCTGGACGCCCTCGCCTCCGGTACACCGGCGGCCGGGCTGACGACGGCACGCGCGGTGCCCGGTCGGGCCGTCGCCGCGCTCTTCACCGGCCAGGGCGCGCAGTACCAGGGCATGGGCCGCCACCTCTACGACAGCTTCGACGTCTTCGCCGACAAGCTGGACGAGGTCTGCCAACAACTGGCACCGGAGGTACGGTCGGCCCTGCTGACGCCCGCCGGGACGACGGATGACGAGTCGATCCACCAAACCGGTCTCGCTCAGCCGGCTCTCTTCGCTCTGGAGGTCGCCCAGTTCGCCCTACTGCGTTCCTGGGGGGTGCACCCGAGCGTGCTCGCCGGGCACTCCATCGGCGAGATCACCGCGGTACACGTGGCCGGGGTGCTCTCGCTGCCGGACGCGGCCCGCCTGGTCAACGCCCGGGGTGCCCTGATGCAGGCGCTGCCCCCGGGCGGGGCGATGCTCGCGGTCAAAGCCACCGAGGAGGAGCTGCTGCCCCTGCTCGCCGGGGCGGAGGCGCGGATCGGAATCGCCGCGATCAACGCACCCCGGTCGGTCGTCGTCTCGGGCGACGAGGAGGCGGTGACCTCGCTCGCCGCCCAGTTGGCCGAACACGGAGTTCGGGCCACCCGACTCCAGGTGAGTCACGCCTTCCACTCTGCTCACATGGATCCCGTCCTGGACGACTTCCGTGCCGTCGCGGAGTCGCTGACCTACCAGCGACCGAACATTCCCGTCGTCTCCACCGTGACCGGCACGGCCGCAGGTCCGGAGCTACTCACACCGGAGTACTGGGTCGGCCAACTCCGCCAACCGGTTCGCTTCGCGCCAGCCGTACACGCGATTCGGACGCAGGGGACCGACACCTTCGTCGAACTCGGTCCGGACGGGGTACTGACCGGGTTGGTGCGGGAAACCCTCGGCGCGGACGAGCACCACGCGGTGCCGTTGTGCCGTCGTAGCCGGTCGGGTGCCGAGGCCGCGGCCCTGGGCACCCTGCACGCCCTCGGTGTGCCGGTGGAGTGGGAGGGCTTCTTCCCACCGACCGGCGAACCCGAGGTCGACCTGCCCACCTACCCGTTCCAACGACGGCGCTATTGGCTCCCACCGGCCGTCGTACCGTCGCCCACCAGCCCGAGCCCGGCCCTCCGCGAGTTGGTCAACGGGGCTGACTCGCCCCACCTCCCAGGGATCACCCGGCAGTCAACCGACACCATGCCGTCCGCTGGTGCCAAGCCGGCGGCGGGCGGCACACAGTTGGCGGGCACCATGCTCGCCGCTGGCCTCAGCGACCTGGACGAGGAGGAGCAGTTCCTACACCTGGTCCAGACCGTCAAGACTCTGGTCGCCGCCGTGCTCGGTCACGCCGACCCGGACGAGCTCGATCCGGACGAGTCCCTGCTGGATCTGGGCTTCGACTCCCTCACCGCGGTCGAGCTGCGCAACCAAATCCGCGACCTCAGTGGGGTCAACCTCCCTGCCTCGCTGGTCTTCGAATACCCCACCGTGGCAGTCCTCGCCGATCACCTGCTGAGCCGGGTGCTCCGCGCGGCCGACGACGATGAGGAGCGGGTGGACTTCGCCGCCGAGGTAACCCTGGCTGCGGACATCGTCTGCGCAGACGAGGTCATCACCGCAGCCACCGACCCCCGAGAGGTCCTGCTCACCGGAGCGACCGGCTTCCTCGGCGCCTTCCTGCTCCGCGACCTGATGCGAAACACGAACGCCGTGGTGCACTGCCTCGTTCGGTCCACGGGCGAGAAGCCGGCGCTGGACCGGCTGCGGGACAACCTCCAGTGGTACCAGCTCTGGGACGACATCGATCCGAACCGATTGTCCGTGGTCGTCGGCGACCTGGCCACTCCTGGATTCGGCCTGTCGGAGCAGCAGTACGACGAACTGGCCCGCCGGGTCGACGCGGTCTACCACGCGGCTGCCACCGTCAATAGTCTCTACCCCTACACCTCGCTGAAGGCAGCGAACGTGACGGGCACCGAGGAGATACTGCGGCTGGCCGCACGGCATCGCAGCGTTCCGGTCCACCACGTGTCGTCCACGGGTGTCTTCTCCGCCGAGGTCGTACCCGGGGTTGCCCTGAAGTCGACCGACCCGCCGGGGCCGGCCGCCGCCCTCTCCTCCGGGTACCGACAGACCAAGCTGGTCGCGGAGCAGATCATCGACATCGCCCGGGAACGCGGGCTACCGGTGTCGATCTACCGGGTCGATGAGATCTCCGGCGACTCGGAGCTGGGCCGCTGCCAGACGCACGACTTCGTGTGGCTCAGCATGAAGGGCATCCTGCAGGCGGAGGCGGTTCCGGCCGACCCGGCCGGCATCTTCCACCTCGTGCCCGTCGACTACGTCAGCTCGGCGATCCTGGCGTTGTCCCGGAACCCGGCCGCCGTCAACCACAACCACCACCTCGCCAACAGCACGCATCTGCCGTTCGCCGAGATGATGGGCGCACTGCGGGCACGCGGCTATCGCCTTGACGAGTTGGGCTGGGACCCCTGGGTCAGGCGGGTGCGGTCCAACCCCGAAAACACCATGGTGGCGATGGTCGACGGCTTCGAGTCCACCATCTACAGCGGACGTAACCACTACCTGACGGTCGACACCGCCGAGACCCACGCCCTGCTGGCCGGGACCGGCATCGACTGCCCGCCCATGACCCAGGACCTGTTCGAGAAGTACGTCGACTTCTTCGTCCGGGTGGGCTACTTCCCGCAGCCCGGCGCACACCCGGCGGCGGCCTCCACTGGCGGTAGCCTCCGCATCCGGCCGGCGGCCACCGCCGACCTGCCACGGTTGGCCCAGATCTGCTATCAGGCATTCGAGGACACCAACGCCTCGCTGGGTCTACCACCCGAATGGTCCTCCGAGCAGGCGGTGCTGGAAATGCTCCAGGGACGACTCGCCTCACCGAGCTGCGTGTGTGAGGTCGCGGTCGATGCGACGGGATCGGTGGTGGGCTCCAACTTCCTGGTGCTGGGTGAGGAGGTGGCCGCCATGGGACCGTTGAGCGTCGCCCCCGACACGCAGGGAGGCGGGGTGGGCCGGAAACTGATGGAATCCATGATCGCCGTCAGTGACCGGCTTGGCTGGCCCTCTGTACGCGGCGTCCAGGTCACCAACAACACGTGGGGCTACCGGCTGTACTCATCGCTCGGCTTTGTGCCGCAGGAACAGCTCTCCCTGATGGTGGGGTACGCCCCGCCGACTCCCGGCAACATGGCGGGCTTCGAGGTGCGTCCCATGACCGAGGCGGATGTTCCGGGCTGCCAAACGCTGTACCGCAAAGTCAACGGCCACTCCCGGGACAGTGAGATCCACATGGCGGCCAAGCGGGCATTCGAGTGGTCGATGCCGTACGTGGTGTTGGACAAGTCCAACGGGGAGTTCGCCGGCTACACCACCGGCCTGGCCGACCTGGGCCACCTGACGACAACGTCAGAGGCGGCGGCGCGGGCGCTGTACGCCGGGGCGGGTGAGCTGATGCGCCGCCAGGACCCCCATGGTCTGGCCCCCCGGCTGCGCATCCCGGGCCGCCTGGCACCAGACCTGCTCAGCTGGGCCGCCCGCACCCGAGGGGTCTCGCTACTCCGCCTGGAGACGCTGATCTCGCTGGGCGGCTACACCCCACCAGAGGGCGGGGTGTACTGCCCCGGGCTGTCCTACTGAGACCTCGCGAAGAGGCCAGCTCGGTCCGGGAGGGGCGTCGGGGCGGCTCGTGGAGCCGCCCCGACGAGCCCGAAGCAGCCGGCCCGGCGCAGGCGCACCCGGGTGGTCGACCCGATGCTTCCGGGCGACCTCGATGCTCCCGGCCCGCTCAGCGGACCATACTGCCGACGACCGGCTTCGTCAGCAGCGCCGACTGGTTGCGCTGAATGCCCGGGTCCAGCGTCTTGGCGATGAAGATCGCATGCCAGATGCAGAAGATCAGCACCGTCCAGACCTTGCGGGAGTGGTCGGCCTCCTCCCGCTTGTGCTCATCGAGCAGCCGCAGCGCGTACGGCAGGTCGATCAGGTCACCGGCGCCCGAGGTGGCCAGCATGTGCCGGGCCCACTCGTACATCTCACCCCGCAGCCACACCCGGGTCGGGGTCGGGAAGCCCAGCTTCCGACGGTTCACGATGGCCGGCGGAACCACCCCCTGCAGCGCCTGGCGCATCGCGTACTTGGTGGCGTCGGAACGCGGGGGAAGCCGAAGCTCGACCGGAATCTTCGACGCCACGTCGAAGACCGCCCGGTCCAGGAAGGGCACCCGTACCTCCAGCGAGTGCGCCATCGAGATTCGGTCCGCCTTGACCAGGATGTCGCCGCGCAGCCAGGTGTAGAGGTCCACGTACTGCATCTTGGTGACATCGTCGAGTTCGATGCACTCGGCGTAGATCGGGGCGGTGATGTCGGTGTAGCGCACCGAGGGGTCGTAGCGGCGCAGCAGGTGCTGCTTCTCTTCCTCGGTGAACATCCGGGCGTTGCCGTAGTAGCGCGCCTCGATCGGAGTGGTGCCGCGCTCCAGGAAGCTCTTGCCCTTGACCCCCTGCGGGATCGCCTTCGACACCGCCCGCAGCCCCTTCTGCACACCGCCGGGCAGGCCGTTGACCGAGCTCAGCGAGAGCGGTTCCCGGTAAATCGTGTAGCCACCGAAGAACTCGTCGGCGCCCTCGCCGGAGAGCACCACCGTGACGTGTTCGGCGGCCTTGCGCGCCACGAAGTAGAGCGGCACCAGCGCCGGGTCGGCGACCGGGTCGTCCAGGTGCCAGACGATCTTCGGCAGCGCCGCCATCATGTCCTGCGGCCCGATCTTGGTGGGAATGGTGGTGACATCGAGGTGGCGGGCCGACTCCTGGGCCACATCGATTTCCGAGTAGCCGGGCACGTCGTAGCCGACCGTGAAGGTCAAGATGTTCGGGTTGAAGTCTCGGGCCAGCGCCACCACCGCGGTGGAGTCGATCCCACTAGACAGGAACGAACCGACCGGGACATCCGACCGCATGTGAATCCGGACGCTGTCCCGCAGCGTCTCCCGGATCTCGTGGTAGAGCTTCTGCTCGTCCGGCACCGGAGCGGGCCGGAACACCGGTCGGTACCACCGGCGGACATCGATTCGGCCGCCCGGCGTCCAGGTCAGGTACTCCCCCGAGCCGATCCGACGGATCCCCCGATGCAGGGTGCCGGGCTCCGGCACGTACTGCAACGTCAGGTAGTGGCTGAGACTGGCCGTGTCGATGCCGGCGTCACCCTGGTAGTTGGACGGCGCGAACGGCAGCAGGGCCTTCTTCTCCGAGGCGAGGAAGAGTCCGTCGGCCGTCTCCAGATAGTGCAGCGGCTTGATCCCGAAGTAGTCACGCCCGCCGAAGGCGCGCCGTTCCTGCCGGTCCCAGATCACGAAGGCGAACATCCCCCGCAGCCGGGTGAGCACCTGCTCACCCCAGTAGTGGTAGCCGGCGACGATCACCTCCCCGTCACCGGAAGTGGCGAACTGCGCCCCGTAGTCGCGGGCCAGCTCCTCCCGCAGCTCGATGTAGTTGTAAATCTCGCCGTTGAAGGTCAGCAGGTAGCGCCCGTTCGCGTAGGGCAGCGGCTCATGACTCGACGCCACATCGATGATCGCCAGCCGCTTGTGGGCGAACACGCCGTCCGCGTACTGGCCGGATGCGTCGCCGACAACTTCCACCCCGGTCTCGTCCGGGCCACGATGGTGCAGGCATTCCAACGCGTTGGCGATGTGATCGCGGTGAGCCGCGGCGTCCCCGCGCGCGCTGAAAAAGGCCAGGAGTCCGCACATGGCGTCATCTTTTCACGCCCCCACCGCGGCTGTAGCGGCCGTCTGCGCAACAAGCCTCAGCCGCTGGCCCCGCCACGTCGGATACCGTCGGGACCAGCGACAACGCGAAGGGAGCGGAGATGACCGAGGAACACATTCACCGCGATCCAGGAGGCACGGAGTCGCATGATCCAATGTTCCCGGCGGCGCTCCTGGCGTTCATGCGGCAGGGCTGGCGAGACAGCGCGCTGCCGGTCGTCCCGCACCCGGCGGCCCCCAACTACGCCAAGCGTCGGGCGGCCCTCTCCGCGGCCTTCCCGGACGAGACCCTGGTGATCCCCACCGGCGGCGAGCAGGTACGCGCCAACGACACCGCCCACCGGTTCCGTCCGGGCAGCGACTTCGCGTACCTGACCGGCGACTACGAGCCGGACAGCGTGCTCGTACTCCGTCCGACCGGTTCCGGACATGAGCCCCTCCTCTACCTGCGGCCGCACGCGTCCCGGCAGACCGACGAGTTCTTTCGGAGCCGGCACGGCGAGCTGTGGCTTGGCCGACGGCGCACCCTTGCGGAGAAGTCGAACGAGTTGGGCATGCCCACCGCCGACCTCGCTGACCTGGACGCCGCCCTGGCCGACCTCGCCCCGGCCCGAACCCGAGTGCTGCGCGGCTTCGACGCCCGGGTTGACGCGGCCCTGCGCCCGTACGACGGTCGGCGGGAGCGGGGACAGCCGGCCCGCGACCAGGAGTTGGCCAGCACGATCTCAGAACTGCGGCTGGTCAAGGACGAGTGGGAGATCGCCCAGCTCCAGGACGCGGTGGATGCCACGGTTCGCGGCTTCGAGGATGTGGCGCGGGCGCTCCCGGCCGACCGGGGAGTTTCCGAACGGCTACTCGAGGGGATCTTCGCGCTGCGGGCCCGGCACGACGGAAACGACATCGGCTACGGCTCGATTGTCGGCGCCGGCGAGCACGCCACGATCCTGCACTGGGTACACAATCACGGCACCACCCGCCCAGGTGACCTGCTGCTGATGGACATGGGTGTGGAGAACGACCACCTCTACACCGCCGACGTGACCCGGGTGCTCCCGGTTAGCGGCCGGTTCACCGCGCTACAGCGTCAGATCTACGACATCGTGTACGCCGCGCAGCAGGCCGGCATCGAGTTCATCCGGCCGGGCGTGGCGTTCAAGGATGTGCATCTGACCTGCATGCGGGTCCTCGCCGAAGGCCTGGCTGAGCTGGGCCTACTACCGGTCAGCGTGGACGAGGCGATGGACGAGAAGTCGGCGGTGTACCGACGGTGGACCCTGCACGGCTTCGGGCACATGCTCGGCATCGATGTGCACGACTGCGCGAACTCGCGCAGTGAGGTGTACCGCGACGGCACCTTGGGCGAGGGCTATGTGCTCACGGTGGAGCCGGGCCTGTACTTCCAGCCTGAGGACGACTTGGTACCGGAGGAGCTGCGCGGCATCGGCGTCCGGATCGAGGACGACGTCCTCATCACGGCGAACGGCACGATGAACCTCTCCGCCGGGCTCCCCCGGACCGCTGACGACGTGGAAACCTGGCTGGCTGAGCAGCGGGAGGCGGGCCCGCGCCTGCCGGGCTGACCTAGCCGGCCAAGCCCGGGCCGCATCGTTTTCGTTTGGACCTTAAGGTTCCGAAACGAAATCGGTGCGGCCTTTTTCCTTAGTGTCATGTTTAGTCCGTTTTGTTCCACTCGCACTATTCACTCCTACATGACTTGAACAAGTAGCTTTTTCGGATACATCCTCATCCGAGACGGATCTTCACTTACGGTGACTACCAGGGGCTGGAACCCGATTTGTAGCAGGTCACACCACCTTCAGCCGGCGCGGGCCCTCTGGGAGTCGAAGGGGGAATGCTCTGATGTCCACCGAGATCACAACTAACCGGGCCAACGTCGGTCCGGTCCAGGCCGTCCTCCACGCCAACCAGAACCAACCAACGAACCACCTGGGCAGCCCGGCCACACCGGAACGCCGCTTCGGCTGAGTTCCCACTAGGAGCACCACCACATAGAGCGGGCTCCTCCGACCGCCACCCGGCTGGAGGAGCCCGCACCATCTCCGAACGCCTCGAATCGCACAAACAGTGCTATCTAGGGTGCGACGCCCTGAAGTCAGCTGCACCTCCAGGCCTAGCCGCACTAGCCCCGAGACCGAACCTCGTCCCGATCCAGCCCACGAACACCACAAATATGGACTTTTCTCAGATATGACCTCAAGGTGAAGAAAATTCTCATACGGTGCTTCTGGGAGCTACAACCGATTTGTAGTAGGGACGCCGGCTTTGTGATGCCGCGCCCCTGTCTGGTACGAGGAGAGGGCAGAGAGCTCCGATGTACAACTACCTACCGAATAACAACGCGGCGGAACCGGAGGCGACGTCGAAGCGGCGGCGCAAGCTCTGGCTCGCCAGCGGCGTCGCCGGTGCGGTCGGCATCGCCATGGTCGGCCTTACCGGAGTCGGCGCTGGCGCCGAGGACCTGACCGGCGGCACCACTGCCCAGGTCACCAAGGACGGCGAGCAGTCCGGCGAGGGCCGGGACATGGGCCGCGAGGGTGACTGGGACAGCCGGCACGACCAGAAAGACCGCGAAAAGAGGGAGCGCGAAAGGGAGGTGCCCTGCAAGACAGACAAGCTAATCCAGGCGATCGTCCACGCCAACGACAACCAGGGCGGCACCCTCAAGCTGGCCAAGGACTGCACCTACACGCTGACCCGTTCCGACGGCATGGGCAACGGCCTGCCGGTGATCGAGGAACCGATCAAGCTCATCGGCCACAACACCAAGATTGCCCGGGACGGCCGGGCCGAATCCTTCCGAATCCTCAATGTCGGCCGCGGCGGCCACCTGAAGGCCGAGGGCCTGATTATCACGGGCGGCAAGACCGTCGATGACGAGATGGGCGAGAACACACCGGAGGCGGTGTGGGAGCGCTTCTCGAACTGGACCGCGACGGGTGAGGCAGACCAGGCCGACACGGCCAACACCGACGCCGCCAATGGGGAAGGCACCGCCAACGGCAACGGGAGCGACACCAACAACAACCAGGACGCCAACGCCAACGGTGACGCCACAAACGGCACCGGCGCCACCGCGGACGCGGACGCTGCGGACGCCAACGCGGACGCTGCGGACGCCAACGCGGACGCCACGGACGTCGCTGCCGAGACCGAGACCAACACGGACGCCACGGACGCCAACGCAAGCGCGGACGCAGACGCCACCGACACCGCGGACACCACGGACGCCGATGCCACCGCGGACGTCGTGGCGGAGACCGAAACCGATGTAAACACCACGGACGCCGACGCCACCGCCGACGCGGACAGCACAGAGGCCAACACCACAGCCGACGCGGACTCCACGGAGGTCACCGCCAAGGCCAACGCGGACGCTGCAGCCAAGACCTCGACCACCGCCGACACCATGGAGGCCAACACCACCGCCGACGCAGACGTCACCAACACCACTGACGCCAGCGCGGACACCAACACCACCGCNGACGCTACGGCCGAAACCNCGACCACCGCGGACGCTGCGGCCGAGACCCCGACCACCACCGACGCCATGGAGGCCAACACCACCGCCGACGCAGACGTCACCAACACCACTGACGCCAGCGCGGACACCAACACCACCGCNACCCCGACCACCACCGACGCCATGGAGGCCAACACCACCGCCGACGCAGACGTCACCAACACCACTGACGCCAGCGCGGACACCAACACCACCGCAGACGCTACGGCCGAAACCACGACCACCGCAGACGCTGCGGCCGAAACCACGACCACCGCGGACGCTGCGGCCAAGACCTCGACCACCACCGACGCCACGGAGACCAACACCACCACCGAGGCAGACGTCACCGACGCAAACGGTTTCGGGGACGAAAATGTCACCGACGGCGCCGGTGTCCTGGTGCAGGCCGGCGGTTCCGCTGAATTCAAGAAGTCCCTTGTGGAGGAGAACGTCGCTGGCGGAGTCGGGGGCGGCATCGCCAACTTCGGCAAGACCAGCCTTCACCACACCACGGTGCAAGACACCGCGGCCTTCACCTACGGCGGCGGAATCTTCAACGCCGGCATCCTGAAGGTCTCCTCGTCGAAGGTGAAGGACAACGGTGCCGCGTTGGGTGGCGGCGGCATCGCCAACGGCGCGGCGTACCTCGATGACGACGACATTGAGGCCGGCACGGTCCGGCTCGAGAAGGCCGATGTCAGCGGGAACAACACGCTTGGCGCCGGCGGGGGCCTGCTCGACATCGGTGGCGACACCACGGTTGAGCACTCGAAGATCGCGAATAACCTGGGGCTTGTCGCAGGTGGTGGTATCGCGGCGGTCGAGGAGAGCAACCTCTACCTGAAGGACACGGAGGTCTCCGACAACGACACCGTCGGTGTCGGCGCCGGTATGGCCCTGGCTTACCACGCCATCGCCAACGTGGAGAAGAGCAAGATCACGGAGAACAAGGCCGGTATCGCCGGTGGCGGCGTGTTCAACGACCTCAGCGCGATTACCCTCCGGTACAGCACGGTCTCCGAGAACACTGCCGGTACGGTCGGAGCTGGGATCTTCAATGTCGTGGGCAGCGTCGACCTGACCGCTAGCAAGGTGTTGAAGAACGGTTCCCTCCTCGAGCCGGCTGGCGTGTTCAGCGACCAGGGTGAGGTAACGGTGGACAACAAGTCCGCGATCAAGGGCAATGACCCGACCAACTGCAAGGGCAGCCCCGACGAGATCGAGAACTGCTTCGGCTGATCGATCAGCTAGCAAGTCCGGCCCCCTCCGCACCAGCGGAGGGGGCCGGACCCCATTGTGCGGTGGTCACCGCTGCACGAAGACCGCCACGCTGCGGGCCGGAACCGTGAACGTGCCGCTGTCGGCCGCGAACGAGGAGGTCCGCAGCGTCTCATCGGCGGAGTTACGCAGCACCGGGTGTAGCGCCACGTCCGCCCCGCGCAGGTCGGTGAGTTGTTGGGTAGCCGACTCCGGCGTGGCGTTGAAGACCACCGTCACCGACCGCCACGGACCACCCAAGCCCCGGCTGTCCAGCGTCATCGTCAGCACGCCGGGCTGCTCCGCGCGGCCCGACAACGGGAACGCCACCCGCTGCTGCACCTGCTCCGCCGTCCGCAACCCGAACACCGGCGAGGAGGAGCGAATCCGAAGCAGCTCGGCATGGCGCGCTTCAGCCAGGTCCATCGTCGCGCAATCGGGCACCAGCCCCGGGTCGGCCAGCAGGGGCCGGGCGTACGGCCACTTGTCCTGGTTGTCGGACTCGGTCGGGAGCCCGACGCCGAACCCGTTGCCCTGGGCGCAGTTCCACCGGATCTGGTTGAACCAGTCACCCGAGTTGTACGAGTTGCGGTCCAGCGACTTCGACCGCAGCCGCTCGCTGCCCGCGGTGACGAAGCCCGTGCCCTGCCCCAGCAGAGCGGTGCCGAGCGCAAGCACCTGCATCCGGGCTCGGTCCACTGCTGTGGTGTCCGCTGGCAGCTTGTACGCCAGCGCGTCGTACAGGATCTCGTTGTCGTGCGCGTCCACGTACGTGACCGACTCGCCCGGCGCGGCCGTGTAGCCGGCTGGTGATCCGTTGTAGTCCACCTGCTCCCCGGTGACCTGCTCCCCGGCGGTGTTGGTGAACCGGTAGCCGCGCAGGTTGCCGGTGAGCCCCACCTTGATCAGGTCGTGCTGGTGCAGCAGCTGCGCTCGCTGCTCCGCCGTTGAACCGTTGACCGGGTCGTGGTTGGGGTCGGTGTACAGCCCGGAGGCGAAGCCCTGTCGCCGTGGGTTGGCGTCGAAGGGGCCGCCCCCGCGCACCGCGTCCCGGAGCCGATCGTTGAAGGTGCCGATACCGGTGCCGGCCAGGTTGGCCTGGGTCGCCTGCACGAACCGGGCGCCGTCGGCTACCTCGCCGAAGTTCCATCCCTCGCCGTACAGCAGGATGCCCCGACCGTCGACTCCGTCGCGGGCGACGGTCAGCTTGTCCAGGGCGGCGCGGACGGCCAGCATGTTCGCCTTCGGATGGTGACCCATCAGGTCGAACCGGAAGCCGTCCACCTTGTACTCTCTCGCCCAGGTGACCACCGAGTCGACCACGAGCTTGCCCATCATGGCGTGCTCGGGTGCGGTGTTGGCGCAGCAGGTTGAGGTGGCGACCGAGCCATCCGCCAACAGCCGGTGGTAGTAGCCGGGAACCACCTGGTCCAGCACCGAGTGCGGGTCGGTGCCCGTCGCCGAGGTGTGGTTGTAGACGACGTCGAGCACCACCCGCAGCCCCGCGCCATTCACCCCGGCGACCATCCGCCGGAACTCGGTGGTCCGCGCCGCCCCGGCCGGGTCAACGGCGTAGCCGCCCTCCGGCACGGTGTAGTGCAGCGGGTCGTACCCCCAGTTGTAGCCGTCGGTGTCGGCGACCTCGGCGACGCATCGCTGCTGTTCGTCCGAGTCGGGCGGGAGCGCCGCCAGGTCGCAGGGGGGCTGCTGCTGGTCGGCGCGGCGTTCGGGGATCGTGGCGAAGTCGAACGCCGGGAGCAGGTGCAGGTGGGTCGTCCCGGCGTCGCCGAGCGCCTTCAGGTGCCGCATCCCCGCGGTGGCCGGTTCCGTGAAGGCATGGAACGTGCCGCGTTGCTCGGCCGGCACCGTGCTGTCAGCGATCGAGAAGTCCCGCACCGACAGCTCGGAGATCTGCGCCTGCGTCGCCGGAACCGCCGCCGGCTTACGCAGCCGCGTCCAGCCCGGTGGCGCAAGCCGTGGGTCGGCGAGATCGACGATCTGGCTGTGGGTGGAGTCGGGGGCGAGCGCCAGCGAGTACGGGTCGGTCACCGCCGAGGTGACCATCTGCTGCTCGGCCGGCTGCCACACCTCGACCTGGTAGCGGTAGTACTTCCCGGTCCAGGAGGGGGTTCCCCGCACTGACCACACGCCGGCGCGGTCGTCCCGTCGCATCGGGACTGGCCGCGGTCGCGACGTCGGCGTGTCGAACAACTGCAGGGTCACCGTACGGGCGGTGGGGGCCCAGACCGCGAGCGTCGGCGCCGCACCGGTGAAGGTCGGGCCGAGCCGCGCCCGGATCGCCGGGGCGTAGACATCATCGAGCACACCGGGGATCTGGACGCCGGTGGCGGCGCGCAGGGTACCTCCGGCGTCCCGCTCGGTCACCACGAGTTGTCCGCGCAGCGCCGCCGGCACCTCGGCCAGGTGCTTTCGGTGCAGGGTGAGCGCCTGATACGCCCCCAGGTGCGGGAACCGCTCGCGCTGTTCCGCGGTCAGCCCGTGCCGCCGGGTCTGCAGCGGGATCGTCCGGTACGTCCCGGCGAGTTCGTCGTCGACCAGGGTCACCCCGCCGGCCGCGGCGCTCACCAGGGCGTACGTTGCGCCGTCCAGGATTTCGGTCGGCCAGGCGAGGGTGCCGCGGTCGATCCAGTGCGCCTTCTGCGTGGCGAGGTCGAGGTCGGTGGTGGTCCTGGTTTCCGGTCGGTGGCTACCGGCGACGAGCAGCGTGGGGCCGAGGTGGTCAGCAGCCCACGGCCCGGCACTGGCCACGGCACGCGCATTGGCATCGCCGGGCGGTTCGAGGTGAACGAAGGTGTTGGTGCCGGCGAGGGTGAGAGTCGCCAGCGAGGCGAGGGTGAGCAGCGCCTTGCGCGGAATCGGCGGGGGTTTCATCGACGGCCTTCCTCTGGTCGCTGATGAGCCGCACGCTAGCTGCCGTGCAAATTTTCTGCAATAGCTTGCAACTACAGTCGGAAGCGGGCAGATAGCTTGCACACGTCCAGGCCCGGCGCCGCCCTCACCCCGCAGCGCCGCCGGACATCGCCGCAGCACCGGGCAGCGGCAGACCGTGGAAGGTCTCGTAGCGAGTGGGGTCGGGCGGCAGGAACCAGTGGAAGCCCAGTTCGAAGAAGACCGCCACCAGGTTCGCCGCCACAATCAGCAGGAACAGCCCGCAGACCACTTTGGATGGCCAGCCGAACCGCACTCCCCGCGGCACCAGCTCGCGACCGAAGATGAGGCTCACGCCGCAGAACACCAAGACGACGCAGAATGTGATGAACGACCAGGTATACAGGTGCAGCCCAAGAACAGCCGATCCGTAGCCGGGATCTGGCGGCGCGATGTGCAGCAAGATCTGACGGGCCGCCACGGCGGCGCCGACCACGGCGGCGACGATGCTCATTCCGTAACCCATGGTGTAGTCGGCGAGCGTCACGTCGCCGCGGCGGGTCCGCCCGATGATGTAGAGCGGCCCACACATCACCAGGATCATGGCCTGCCGTTGCAGGATGCAGAGCGGGCATGGGAGCTCGTCGGCCCCGAACTGCACCACGAACCCGGCAAGCAGCACACCGCAGTAGCTGAGAACGAAGAGGTGCGCGAGCCAGAAGCCCAGACGGCCGGTCATGACACCCTCGATCGATCAGAAGTTCAGCGACAGCTTCGCCGCCATGTGGTGGTTGAACACCACCAGGACGGCGCAGAGCGCAACCGCCCACACGGCGAGGATCGTCCCGCGCCCACTGCCCCGCACGGTGAGCCAGCCGGCGAGGAGCAGCACCGCAAAGATCAATATGGCCATTTACCGACGATACCGCCACTGAAAGTAGATTTCGGGCCAGAATGATAAAACCAACATTGATGACCCATCCGACGCCGAGCCACTTCTTGCCCGAGCCGAGGTTGCATGAATAGCAAGACGGACGTACGGTTTGTCACGTAGTAGAAACAGGTAAGGGCCGCCTAAGCACCGCACCGCCCCCGCCGGTGCGACAGACTGCTCAGGACTGCTCACGGCCACTGGTGTGAAGGAGTACGACGTGGCGAGCCTCGACACCTTCGGTGCGAAGACCCAGCTGCGCGTCGGCGACGCGAGCTACGAGATTTTCAAGATCAACAAGGTGGAGGGGCACGAACGGCTCCCCTACAGCCTCAAAATCCTCCTGGAGAACCTGCTCCGGACCGAGGACGGCGCGAACATCACCGCCGACCACATCCGGCAGCTCGGCGCCTGGGAGCCGACCGCGGACCCAAGCGTGGAGATCCAGTTCACCCCGGCACGGGTGCTGATGCAGGACTTCACCGGCGTGCCCTGCGTGGTTGACCTGGCCACCATGCGGGAGGCCGTGCGGGACCTGGGCGGCGACCCGACCAAGGTCAACCCGCTCGCCCCGGCCGAGTTGGTCATCGACCACTCCGTCATCGCCGACATGTTCGGCCGGGAGGACGCCTTCCAGCGCAACATGGAGCTGGAGTACGAGCGCAACAAGGAGCGCTACCAGTTCCTGCGCTGGGGTCAGAGCGCGTTCCACGGTTTCAAGGTCGTCCCGCCGGGCACCGGCATCGTGCACCAGGTCAACATCGAATACCTCGCCCGAACGGTGATGGAGCGCAACGGCCAGGCCTACCCGGACACGGTGGTCGGCACCGACTCGCACACCACGATGGTCAACGGCCTCGGTGTGCTCGGCTGGGGCGTCGGCGGCATCGAGGCCGAGGCCGCGATGCTCGGCCAGCCGGTCAGCATGCTCATCCCCCGGGTCGTCGGCTTCAAGCTCTCCGGTGAGATGCCGGCCGGCACCACCGCCACCGACCTGGTCCTAACCATCACCGAGATGCTGCGCGAGCACGGTGTGGTCGGCAAGTTCGTCGAGTTCTACGGCCCCGGTGTCAGCGCGGTGCCACTGGCCAACCGGGCCACCATCGGCAACATGTCCCCGGAGTACGGCTCCACTGTCGCGATCTTCCCGGTCGACGCCGAAACCGTGCGCTACCTGGAGCTGACCGGCCGCGACCCGCAGCAGGTCGCGCTCGTCGAGGCGTACGCAAAGGAGCAGGGCCTCTGGCACGACTCCGCCGCGGAGCCGAACTACTCGGAGCGGCTGGAGCTGGACCTGGGCACCATCGAGCCGTCGCTCGCCGGCCCGAAGCGGCCCCAGGACCGGGTGCCGCTGGGCAACGCCAAGACCCTGTTCCGGGCAGCACTCACCGACTACGTCGCCGAGGAAGCGGACAACGGCGATGCCGGGCTGGCGCCCGAGAGCGTCAACGGCCCCGCCGACAACGCCAGCGCCGAGTCCTTCCCCGCCAGCGATGCCCCCGCGAACAAGGTCTCCGACCCCGCTGACGCCCCGCATGACCTGGCGAACGCGGCCGTGGGCGCCGGTGGCCGGGCCACCAACCCGATCCGGGTGACCGGTGCCGACGGCACCGAGTTCGAGCTGGACCACGGTGCGGTGGTGATCGCCGCCATCACCTCCTGCACCAACACCTCCAATCCGCAGGTGATGATCGGCGCCGCGCTGCTGGCCCGCAACGCCGTGGACCGGGGCCTGACCCGCAAGCCGTGGGTGAAGACCACCCTCGCCCCGGGCTCGAAGGTCGTCATGGACTACTACGAGCGGGCCGGCCTCACCCCGTACCTGGACAAGCTCGGCTTCAACCTGGTCGGCTACGGCTGCACCACCTGCATCGGTAACTCCGGCCCGCTGCCGGAGGAGATCTCCGCGGCGGTGAACGAGAAGGACCTCGCGGTCGTCTCGGTACTCTCCGGCAACCGCAACTTCGAGGGCCGGATCAACCCGGACGTCAAGATGAACTACCTGGCGTCCCCGCCGCTGGTGGTTGCGTACGCGCTCGCTGGCACCATGGACATCGACCTGGCCAACGAGCCGATCGGCGATGATGCCCAGGGAAACCCGGTGTTCCTGCGCGACATCTGGCCGAGCAGCACCGAGATCCAGGAGGTCATCTCCGCCGCAATCGGCGCCGGTGGCTTCAGCTCGGCGTACGCGGATGTCTTCGCCGGTGACGAGCGGTGGCAGACACTGCCGACGCCGACCGGTGACACCTTCGCCTGGGAGGGCGAGTCGACCTACGTCCGCAAGCCCCCGTACTTCGAGGGCATGCAGCGCGAGCCGGAGCCGGTCCGCGATATCGGGGCGGCGCGGGTCCTGGCCAAGCTCGGCGACTCGGTAACCACCGACCACATCTCGCCCGCTGGTGCGATCAAGGCCGACTCCCCCGCGGGTCGGTACCTCGCCGAGCACGGCGTGCCGCGGCACGAGTTCAACTCGTACGGCTCCCGCCGGGGTAACCACGAGGTCATGATTCGGGGCACCTTCGCCAACATCCGGCTGCGTAACCAGCTTCGGGTGCCCGGTGGCGACTCCGCTACCGGGACCGCACTCCCAGAGGGCGGGTTCACGGTTAACCACCTGACCGGCGAGCAGAGCACTATCTACGATGCCGCGGTGGCCTACCAGGAGGCGGGGATCCCGCTGATCATCCTGGCCGGCAAGGAGTACGGTTCGGGTTCGTCCCGGGACTGGGCCGCCAAGGGCACGATGCTGCTGGGCGTCAAGGCGGTCATCGCCGAGTCGTACGAGCGGATCCACCGCTCCAACCTGATCGGTATGGGCGTCCTGCCGCTGCAGTTCCCGGCCGGCGAGACCGCCGAGTCGCTGGGCCTGTCCGGCACCGAGTCCTTCTGCATCACCGGAGTCACCGCCCTCAACGAGGGCAACACCCCGCGGACCGTCCAGGTCACCACCGACACCGGGGTCGAGTTCGACGCGGTGGTCCGCATCGACACTCCCGGAGAGGCGAACTACTTCCGGCACGGCGGCATCCTGCAGTACATGCTGCGCCGGATGATCGGCTGAAGCGGTAACGGACGGGGCCCCCACGCCGGTGGGGGCCCCGTCGCGTATCCGCCGGCGGGTCGGCCTCTGCCGACCCGAAGCGACTCCCCTGCCTCGCCACCGCTGCTGACCGGACGTTGCCGCGAGCCAGCAGCCCGATCTCGGGTGTGATCTCGTCATGCTGTGCCAGGCTCGTGGTCATGGACGACAAGACCATCCTGAAGCGCATCTCCGAGCTGGTTGACGAGGAACACCAGCTCCGCGCCGCGGCCCAGGCCAACGAGGAGGGCACCGACGACGAGAGCCGCGACCGGCTCCGGGATCTGGCGGCATCGCTGGACCAGTGCTGGGACCTGCTCCGCCGGCGGCGTGCCGCCCGATCCACCCACGGCGACCCGGACGCCCAGGGCGTACGCCCGGCGCCGGAGGTGGCGCGCTACCTCCAGTAGAGGCGGTGCCGGGCCCGCCCGGCGTTGCCTACCACTTTGACCGCGAAGGAGCATCCTGGTGAGGCAGGCCCGCCTCCCTCGGAGCAGTGCTCAACGCCGGCCCGCCTCCCAGAGCAATTTCAACGTAGGCCCGCCTCCCGGAGCAGCTGTTCGGTGAGCGCCAGCGGTTCTGTCTGCTCCGCCGGCAGACCACGGGCGGCGAACCAGGTGGTGACTACCCGAACGTCTCGGGCCAGGTACTCCGGCCCCTGTGGGTTGGCGACCAGATCCACGACCTGAGGCAGGTCGATGAGGACCAGGCGCCCCTCGTGCACCAGCAGGTTGTAGGGCGACAGGTCACCGTGGGCATGGCCAGCCCGAGCGAGTACCACCAGCGCCTCGACGAGTTGTTCCCACAGGTCACGCAGTTCGGCCTCCGCCGGCCGCAGCTGCGCCAGCCGTGGGGCGGCCTGTCCCTCGTCGCAGTCACCGAGAAACTCCAGCATCAGCTCGGTGCCCCGTAGCTGAACCGGGTAGGGCACGGTGATCGTGCCGTACCGGGCACCGATCTCCCACAGCCGGCCGAGCACGGCGAACTCCGCCGCCGCCCACTGTCCAGCGATCATCTGCCGGCCGAACGCGGTTCGCCGGGTCATCGCCCGCATCTCCCGGGATCGTCGGACGCGCCGCCCCTCCAGATATCCCGCGTCTCGGTGGAACAGCCGGTGGTCGGCATCTCGGTATCGTTTGGCCGCGAGCAGGCAGGACCGATCGGTGTCGGGCACGGCGCGGCGGACGAGATGGACGTCCGCCTCCTTGCCGGTCTTGAGTACGCCCAGGTCGGTGTCCTTGGCGGCCAGCTCCGTCACCAGCCAGGCGGGGTACGGCTGGGGACCGTGGATCGCGTCGTCCCAGGACGACCAGGTCTGGGCGTCCGTCAGCGGGTCGGAGTCAACGGGCTGCGGCCCGGTTCTCCACCCGCGCTTGGTGAAGCGTGGTTCGTCATCGTCGAAGCGGCGTCTGCCGCGGGTCCGGCGTTCCGGTACCGGAGAGTCGTGATCGCGCACTGCGGTGAATTCCCTCGGTCGAGGTCAATGGAGACAGCGGGAAGTGACCTGTGTAGACGGCCATGACCGACCTCCTCTCCTCGACCCGAGCCACCCGCCCGGGTGCGTACCGTGCGGTCCCCATGCTCACCGTCGGCTCGCCGCACGGCAACCGGTATTACGCCGCGAGCACCGCGGCGAAGGCGGCGATCAACCCATCGACCGCGTAGGTGGGGGCGAACCGTCCATCGGTCCAGGTGCGACCCCGGTGCAGCCAAACGCTGGGTAGTCCCACGGCCGCGGCACCGCCGATGTCCGCCTCCGGGCCGTCGCCGACCACCCAGGCCCCGTGCAGCGGCATCCGGACCCGCTGCGCGGCCAGTGCGAAGATTCGCGGATTCGGTTTGCTGACCCCGGCCGCCTCGGAGATCACCCAGTCGGCCAGGTAGCGGTTGAGCCCGGTCCGCCGGATCTTCTCCTCCTGTTGCCGTACCGTCCCATTGGAGACCACCACCGGCATCCACCCGGCATCGCCGACGATCTGCAGCGCGCACGCCACCAGTGGATCGAGTCGGGTGCCGGCGAGCATCCCCTCGTGCAGCTCCTCGACCAGGTCGACCGAGCGGACCGCCAGCGAGTAGCGGTTTCGGATCGCATCCGCCACATCCCACCGATCGGTAAGCCCATCCGCGTCAACGGAGAGCAGCCAATCGAGGTCACCTGGCGGTGCACCGATCTTGACCAGGAAGTGCTTGCCCCAGGATCGGAACAAATTCTCTCGATCGAGCAGGGTGTTATCCAGGTCAAGAAGGAGCAGCGGCACTCCGGCACCTTACGGGACCGAGGTGCCCGCCCGACAGGCCCAGACAGCCAAATGGTCAGAATTTTGTGACAAACGGATGAAGCGCCGGCAGGGGAATCCGCGGAAGAGGGCGGACGCGGGCTATCAGCCAGCGGATCAAATTGCAAGCCGTACGTACGGTTTGCAGGACGCCGGGTGGTTTGACACGATCGACCCGTGCCCAGAGTAAGTCAGGACCAACTTGACGCGCGCCGGCAGGAGATCCTCACCGCCGCCCGGGTCTGCTTTGCCCGACACGGGTACGAGGGCGCCACCGTGCGCCGCCTGGAGGAGGCCACCGGGCTCTCCCGTGGGGCGATCTTCCACCACTTCCGCGACAAGGACTCCCTCTTCCTTGCCGTGGCCGAGGACGATGCCGCGGCGATGGTCGAAACTGTCGCCCGCAACGGCCTGGTGCAGGTCATGCGAGATCTGCTGGCCCGGGCTACCTCCCCCGACACGACGGGCTGGCTCGGCAGCCAGCTGGAGGTCTCGCGCCGGCTCCGCACCGACCCCGCGTTCGCCCGGCGGTGGACCGAACGGTCCGCGGCGATCGCCGAAGCCACCCGCGACCGCCTGCTCCGCCAGCGCGAGGCGGGCGTCCTGCGCGACGACATCCCCATCGACGTTCTCGCCCAGTTCCTGAAGCTGGCGTACGACGGTCTGGTCCTGCACCTGGCGATGGGTCGCCCCGCCGACGACCTCGGACCGGTACTCAACCTGGTCGAGGAAGCCGTCCGTCGGCGCTGACCGTCCCTGCCCATCCCGGCCCTGGCGGCCCTCCTCTCAGCTGGCATCGGTGACCCACAATGGGTCCCATCCCCATGACAGGAGTGTCCTATGATCCTCCTCGCCGCCCCCAGCAACACCTGGGGCATCCCCGGCCCAGTCTTCCTCGGGCTATACCTGGTGACCGCCGCCGTTCTCGTCGCTATCGCACTCCAACGTCGAAACGAGGTACTGAACGGGTCGACGTACGACGCGAACCTGCTCGGCCCCCAGCAGGTCGCCTACCTCCGCGGTGGTGCGCAGCTGGCGGTCTGGACAGCTCTCGCGGGGCTCCGCAGCGCTGGTGCGATCAATGTGGGCCCGGACCGACGGTTGACCGCCAGCGACTCGCTGCCCATCGGCAGCACTGCGTTGGACCAGGCCATCCACCTCGCCGCCAGCCGAGGCCTACGGGCCCAGGAGCTCAGCAGCGACCGAGGAGTGCGCCAGGTCGTCCACCAGCTCCGCGGTGAGCTGGTGCAACACGGCCTGGCGCTCTCTGCCGAGCAGCGGGCTGCCCTACGCAACGCGGTACTGCCACTCACCGTCCTGTTCGCCATCGGCGTGCTGCGGTTCGGGGCCGGTCTGGCGAACGAACGTCCCGTCGGCTGGCTCATTCTGGCCCAAGTCGCGCTGCTGGTCGTGACAATTCTGCTTTTCCAGCGCCCATGGCGCACCCGAACCGCCGACCGGGTCCTACGCCGGCTACACCACCGGCACACGCATCTGGCACCCCGCCACAATCCGGCCTATGCCACCTATGGCGCCACCGGGGCGGCGATGGGCGTCGCCCTCTTCGGCACGGCCGCCCTGTGGGCCATGGACCCCGGCTTCGCCGAGCAGGCGCAGATCCAGCAACAGTTCCTAGCCGACAGTTCAACAGTCGGCGGGGGCGGCACTGCCGGAGCAGGAAGCGGCGGTGGCTGTGGTGGTGGCGGCGGGGGCGGTGGGTGCGGCGGATGACCGGTCCGGTCGGGGTGGGCATCGGATGGCGGCCCGAGATCGCTGGCTTCGTCGCCGGCCTCCCCGGGCTACGCTTCGTCGAGGTGATCGCCGAATCGGTGCCGACCGCTGGTCCGCTGCCGGCTGGGCTCACCGCGCTGCGGGAACGCGGCGTGGCCGTCGTCCCGCACGGGGTGCGGCTCTCCCTCGGCGGCGCCGAGCCGGTCGATCCCGCCCGGGTAGCTCACCTGGCCGCGGTGGCCGACCTGACCGGGGCAGCGCTGGTGAGCGAGCACATCGCCTTCGTCCGTGCCGGCGGGCTGGAGGCAGGTCACCTGCTACCCCTGCCGCGCAGCAGGGAGGCGGTGACAGCGGTCTGCGCCAATGTCGCCCGCGCCCAGGCCGAGTTGCCGGTGCCGATCGCGCTGGAACCGATCGCCGCGCTCTTCGACTGGCCCGACGACGAACTGGACGAGGCGGCGTTCCTCACCGAAATCCTGGATCGTACCGGCGCCCACCTGCTGCTCGACGTCGCCAACGTCTATGCCAATTCCCGCAACCGGGGCACCGACCCGCTCGACCTGCTGGACCGACTGCCGCTGGAACGGGTCGCGTACGCGCACGTGGCCGGCGGGGCCGAGCAGGACGGCTACTACCACGACACACACACCAACCCGGTGTCCCGGCCCGTACTCGACCTGGTGGGTGAGCTGTGCGCTCGCCACAGACCACCGGCCCTGCTCCTGGAACGGGACGGGAACTTCCCCCCGGCCGCTACCCTCCACGCCGAGTTGGACGCGCTCGCCGCCGTCGGCGGCCTCCCGGGGGTCACGTGACCCCCGCCAGCCCGGCGAACGTACCGGCGACACGGCCCACCGACCCGAGGGTGACCACGCTGGCCGCCCGGCAGGCCGCCCTCGTCGCCGCTCTGGTGGCCGACGCCCCGCCGCCACCAGGTTTCGCTCCGGAACCGCTGGCCGCTGCACGGGCTGCCCTGCTGCGTAAGCGGGCCGGCGAGGTGGCCCGATACTGGCCACTGCTCGCCACCGGCCTGCACCCACGGTGGCTGGAGGTGTTCCAGCACTGGGCTGCCGGGCGACCGCCCGCCGGCGCCCTTCGCGAGGGTTGGGATCTGGCCCGCTACCTCCACGGCGCCGGCGAGCTGCCGCCGCTGGGCGCGGACGAGTTGGCCTGCTGGCAAGCCGGGTACCACTACCCGGAGCCGGGTCGTCCGCCACGGCCACGCCGGCTGCCGTCCTGGGGGCGGGTCGGCGGCGCCATCGCGATTCAGGTCGCCGGTCGGGTGCGCCTCCTGCGTCCCGCCCGCCGCCATCCCTAGCCAGCCCCGCTTGGCGGCGGGCGGATACGGCAGGATCAGGGCATGGATCTCGGCCTAACTGACCGCGTGTACGTACTCACCGGTGCTTCCCGGGGCCTCGGCTACGCGACCGCGGAGGCGCTCGTCGCCGACGGGGCTCGGGTCGTCCTCGCCGCCCGGGACGCCGCGGCGGTGACCGCCGCCGCCCACCGCCTCGGTGGCCCCGCGCACGCCGTCGGCGTGGCCGCCGACCTCTCCGCCCCGGAGCTGCCCGAACGGCTGACGGCGGCCGCCCGGGAGGCGTTCGGGCGGCTGGACGGCGCGCTGGTGTCGGTGGGCGGCCCACCGCCGGGTAGCGCGGCCACGGTGACCGACGAGCAGTGGCGCAGCTCCTTCGAAACGATCTTCCTCGGCACCGTCCGAATGGCTCGGACCGTCGCCGCCGAGCTGCCTGACGGCGGGGCGATCGGGCTGGTGCTGTCCACCTCGGCCCGGGCGCCACTGGCCGGCCTGGGCATCTCCAACGGCCTTCGGCCCGGCCTGGCCGGGGTCGCCAAGGACATGGCCGACGAGTACGGCCCCCGGGGCGTTCGGGTGGTGGGGCTGCTGCCAGGACGCATCCTGACCGACCGGAACGCGCAACTCTTCGCCGCCGCCGGGGACCCCGAGCAGGCCCGCGCCATGGCGGAGGCGGAGATCCCGCTCCGCCGGCTGGGTGAGCCGGCGGAGTTCGGCCGGGTGGCGGCGTTCGTGCTCTCCCCCGCCGCCAGCTACCTGACCGGAATCACGCTACCCGTGGACGGCGGCGCGCTACGCGGGCTGTAGTCACCCAGTCCCCAGAGCAGACATCGGTCGAGGAGCGGCGCTGGCTAGTTGGCGGCGGCCGGCGGCAGCGCCTCCTCGGCAACGTAGGAGCGCATCGGCAGCGTCACCGGCTCCGGCCCGGTCGCGTCCTGGTACGGCGTCGGCGAGTCGGCGACCGCGAACTGCGTCCGGTACAGCTCGGCGTAGAGCCCGCCCAGGACGACCAGTTCCTCATGTCGCCCCTGCTCGACGATCTGCCCCTGATCGAGTACGAGAATCTGGTCGGCCTCCCGCACCGTGGAGAGCCGGTGCGCGATGACCAGCGCGGTCCGCCCCGTCAACGCTACCGAGAGCGCCTGCTGCACCGCCGCCTCGCTCTCCGAGTCCAGATGCGCGGTGGCCTCATCGAGGATCACGATCGAGGGCGCCTTGAGCAGGACCCGGGCGATCGCGATGCGTTGCTTCTCACCGCCGGAGAAGCGATAGCCGCGCTCGCCCACCACCGTGTCCAGGCCGTCGGGCAACGCCCGCACAAGATCCGCCACCTGGGCGCCGGCCAGGGCCGCCCAGAGTTCGTCGTCGGTGGCCGCCGGCTTGGCGTACCGCAGGTTCTCGGCGATGGTCTCGTGGAACAGGTGTGAGTCCTGGGTGACGACACCGATCTCGTCGCGCAGGGAGTCCAGGCTGGCGTCCCGGACATCAACCCCGCCGACGAGCACCTGACCGTCGGTAACGTCGTAGAGCCGAGAGATCAGCATGGACAGGGTCGACTTGCCCGCCCCGGAGGGCCCGACCAGGGCGACCATCTGCCCCGGCTCGACGGCGAACGACACGCCTCGGAGCACCGGCTCGGTGACCGTCCGATCGAGGGCGGCGACCTCCTCCAGGGAGGCCAGCGAAATCTCGGCGGCGCTCGGGTAGCGGAATTGCACCGACCGGAACTCGACCCGACCGTCGCCGCGCGGCACGGTGACGGCAGCGGCCTTCTCGGTGATGGCGGGTTGCAGGTCGAGCACCTCGTAGACCCGGTCGAACGAGACCAACGCGCTCATCACGTCAACCCGCACGTTGGACAGCGCGGTGAGTGGGCCGTAGAGCCGGGTGAGCAGCAACGCGAGCGTTACGACGGTGCCGGCACTGACGCTGCCGGTGACCGCCAGCCACCCGCCCAGCCCGTAGGTGAGCGCCTGCGCGAGCGAGGCGACCAGCAGCATCGCTACGAAGAAGGTCCGCGAGTACATCGCGGACTGGATACCGATGTCCCGGACCCGTTCGGCCCGCGCGGCGAACCGATGTGCCTCATTGTCGGGCTGGCCGAAGAGCTTGACCAGCAGTGCCCCGGAGACGCCGAAGCGCTCGGTCATCGTCGCGTTCATCTTCGCGTCGAGGTTGTAGGACTCTCGGGTGATCTCGGCGAGGCGCCGCCCGACCCGGCGGGCCGGAATGATGAACACCGGCAGCAGCACCAACGACAATGCGGTGATCTGCCACGACAAGGTGAACATCACCGCCGCGGTGAGCACCAGCTGGATGACGTTGCTGACCACCCCGGACAGGGTCGAGGTGAACGCGCGCTGCGCGCCGAGCACGTCGTTGTTGAGTCGACTGACCAGCGCCCCGGTCTGCGTCCGGGTGAAGAACTGCAACGGCATCCGCTGGACATGGTCGTAAACCCGGGTCCGCAGGTCGAGGATGATGCCCTCACCGATGCGGGCCGAATACCACCGCTGGGCGAGCGAGAGCAACGCATCTGCCACCGCGAGCGCGGCGATCACCAACGCCAGCCGAACGACCAGGGAGGATGCCTCGGTGCCGCCCCGCGTGATGGCGTCGATCACCTTGCCGGCGAGCACCGGGGTGGCGACCCCGATCATCGCGGCCAGCACGACGGTAGCCAGGAAGACGACGATGTCCCGCCGGTACGGCTGGGCGAAGCCGACGATCCGACGCGCCACCCCACGCTGGAGCCGGTGCGCCGAGATCTCGTCGTGGCTACGCATTGACCGGAGCATGCTCCAGCCACCCATGCCGCCGCCGGACATCGGATTGGACACGCTCACCTCCGGGTCATCGGGCCGACCACAACCTCCGGGTCGATTCTCCCGACGCCTGTGACAACCCGGTCAGTAACCCGAATCTTCCCGTACGGCCCTTACTACTCTCCCCGGCCGGCGAGTTCGCGCAGCCGCCGGGTCTGCGCCTCCCGTTCGGCCCGTTCCTGCTCGGCCGGGGTACGGCCGGGCGCGCCGGCGAGTAGCGCCTTGATCTCTACGACCGCGTCCCGATCATTGGCGAGTAGCCCCGCCGTCAGGTCACTGACCGCGCCGGCCAGCTCCCCGGCCGGCACGACCAGGGTCGCCAGCCCAATCCGGTCCGCCTCGGCGGCGTCCAACCGCCGCCCGGTGGCGCAGAGCTCCAGGGCTCGCGAGTAGCCCACAAGCTCGACCAGACGCTTGGTGCCGGCCAGGTCGGGGACCAGGCCGAGCGTCACCTCGGCCATGGAAAACCGGACGTCCTCGGCGAGTACCCGCAGGTCGCAGGCGAGCGCCAGCTGAAAGCCGGCGCCGATCGCGTGCCCCTGCACGGCCGCGATCGACACCAGGTCGGGGCGGTGCAGCCAGGTAAAGGCGTCCTGGAACTCGGCGATTCGGTCCGCGCACTCCTGCTCGGGCAGGGTGGACAGCTCGGCGAAGGAACCTGGCCCGGAAGCACCCGCCACTGACAGGTCAAGGCCAGCGGAGAAGGCCCGTCCGTCACCGCGGACGACCACGACGCGCACGTCGCCGGGGAGCTTCCGGGAGAAGTCCCGCAACGCCTGCCACATCGCCGGAGTCTGCGCGTTGAGCACGTCGGGCCGAGCCAGCGTGACCGTGGCCACCGCCCCGTCGCACTCGAGCCGGACCCCGGTCGCCTCGGCAGTCACCGGGCGGCCCGGGGAACGGTGCTGATGGGTGACGCCGTTCGGTGGCTCACGCCTTCTTGCGACGCCGGGCGCCGCCGCGCTGCCGCAGCTGCACCCCGGACTCGGTGAGCACCCGGTGGATGAATCCGTAGGAGCGGCCGGTTGAGGCCGCGAGCGCACGGATGCTCTCCCCCGAGGTGTACCGCTTGACCAGGTCCTTGGCGAGCGTCTGACGCTCGGCCCCGACGATCCGGCGACCCTTCTCAGTGCTGGTGGCTGTGCCAGTGGCTGCCATGCTGTGTCCTCACGTCCCAGACTGTGCGGTTCGGATACGGTCCCACCTATTAGACCGCCTCGAACGATCATGCGCCAGATATCAACTATTCGCCAACCGACACGCTATGCATTGTCGGCTTCCCGATAGGGGGCGAAGCCCGGGCCCACGGACCGGTCAGGCCAGCTCGACCAACTCCAGGAGGTCGTCGCTCCAGGCGTCCTCGTCCCCGTCGGGCAACAGGATGGCCCGATCCGGCTTGAGCGCGGTCACCGCACCCGGATCGTGCGTGACCAGCACGATCGCCCCGGGGTAGCGGGCGATGGCATCCAGCACCTGCTCCCGGCTGACCGGATCGAGGTTGTTCGTCGGCTCGTCCAGCAGCAGTACGTTCGCACCGGAGCAGACCAGGGTAGCCAGGGCCAGCCGGGTCTTCTCCCCGCCGGAGAGCACTCCGGCGGGTTTCTCCACGTCCTCCCCGGAGAAGAGGAACGCACCGAGGATCCGGCGCAGATCGGTGTCACTCTGCTCCGGCGCGGCGCTGCGCATGTGTTCCAGAATCGTCCGCTCGACGTCCAGGGTCTCGTGCTCTTGGGCGTAGTAACCCAGCCGGAGCCCATGTCCGGCCCGCACCTCACCGGTATCCGATTCCAGCAGGCCACCGAGGATCCGCAGCAGGGTGGTCTTACCGGCGCCGTTGAGGCCGAGGATCGCCACCCGGGAGCCGCGGTCGACCGCGACATCCACATCGGTGAAGATCTCCAACGATCCGTACGACTTCGACAGTCCACTCGCGGTCAGCGGGGTACGACCGCACGCCGCGGGCGTGGGGAAGCGCACCTTCGCCACCTTGTCGGAGACCCGCACCTCCTCCAAACCGGAGAGCAGCCGCTGGGCCCGGCGGGCCATGTTCTGGGCGGCGACGGTCTTGGTGGCCTTGGCCCGCATCTTGTCCGCCTGCGCCATCAGCGCGCCGGCCTTCTTCTCCGCGTTGGCCCGCTCCCGGCGGCGGCGCCGCTCGTCGGTCTCCCGCGCCTCCAGGTACGCCTTCCACCCCAGGTTGTAGACGTCAACCACCGAACGGGTGGCATCGAGGAACCAGACCTTGTTGACCACCGCCTCCAGCAGAGCGGCGTCGTGGGAGATCACGATCAGGCCGCCCTTGTGGTTGGCGAGGAACCCGCGCAGCCAGGTGATCGAGTCGGCGTCCAGGTGGTTGGTCGGCTCGTCGAGCAGCAGAATGCCGCCGCCGTTCTCACCCGCGTCGCGGAACAGGATCCGCGCCAGTTCGATCCGGCGGCGCTGGCCGCCGGAGAGGGTGCCAATGGTCTGGGCCAGCGCCCGGTCGGGAAGCCCGAGGTTGGCGCAGATGCGGGCCGCCTCCGCCTCGGCCGCGTAGCCGCCGAGCGAGGCGAACTGGTCCTCCAGGGCGCCGTAGCGGCGGACCAGCTTGTCGTCCGGCTCCTCGGCGAGCTTCGCCTCCAGCTCCGTCATCCGGGCCATCAGCTGGTCGAGGCCGCGGGCGGAGAGGACCCGGTCCCGCCCGGTCACGTCGAGGTCGCCGGTGCGTGGGTCCTGCGGCAGGTAACCGATGTTGCTGCGGCGGTCGAGCTGACCGGCGTACGGCTGCCCCTCCCCGGCCAGCACCTTCAGCGTCGTGGTCTTGCCGGCGCCGTTGCGGCCGACCAGGCCGATCCGGTCCCCCGGCTGCACCCGCAGCGTGGTGTCGGAGAGCAGGATTCGGGAGCCGGCGCGGAGCTCCAGGCCGGTGGCAGTGATCATGTCGGAAGACTCGCTCTCGGGGTGGAGGGCTGACTCAGGGCACGCGAAAGCACCGGCGGGCCGAAGGACCGTCGGTGCGGGGCGGTTCAGCCTTCGCAGAGCAGCACCCGGCAAGTGTACCGGGACACTCCCCACCCGGTCCCGCGGAATATCCCGCCAAGATCACTGACCAGCTTGGGCTACCGACCGTGGGCCGGATCCACCACCGGCCCGGTGGTGGATCCGGCGTTACGCGGAGCCCCCGACCTCGGAATCGCGGACGAGGATGTGGACGGCTCGGGCGGCGGGAATGGCGTCAAGCAGCACGGCACGGCGGGGCTCCGGCACGGTCAGGAGGCGCTCGGCACGCAACCCGACCAGCGGAGCCAGCCGACGCTCCGCGAGCACCGCGTCAACCGTCCGGCGGTCACCACCACAGACCAGGGCTGCCAGCGTCGGAGCCGCCGGCAGCAGCAGGCGCACAGCCAGCTCGACCGCGTCCGCCACCGCCGCCTTCGCCTGGTTCTCCCGCCGCCGGGCGAACCGCTGCTGCGACCAGCCGCCGGCCGCCGTCCGGCCCTGCACGTAATGCGTATCGACCTTCGACACGACCAGCTCCGCTCCCTCGGCGACGCCGAGGGCCACCGCGCCCTTGCGAGCGAGCAGCAGGCCGATCCGCCGGGGCTGGGACACGGCCGCCAGGAACCCGTCCAGGTCAACCGCGCCCGATGCGCCGGGCGGGGTATGCAACTCGGCGGTCGTACCGTCCGGGGCGGTCAACAGCAGCCCGTACTCCTGCGGGGTGGAGATCGACGGACCGTGCCGGTCGGCGAAGCCGGCGACCCAGCGCGCTACCCGGCCCGGGTCCACGTCGACCCACCGGCCGCCTCCCGCTGCGGGCCTACTACGCACACCCCGAACCTACCCCTGCCTCCCGGCCACCCTTCGTCGGGTCAGGCCGCCACGACCATGACGACGGCGAGAGCAGCGATGATGGCGCTGGACACCAGGGCCGTGCCGAGCCGGCCACGGGGACCGGCGAGGACCCGACCGACCATCGTGCCACCCCCGGCGACCATTAGTTGCCAGCTCGCCGAGGCGAGGAACGCACCGAGCACGAACGCCCCGGCGGCCGGCAGAGCCGGGGCTGCGGAGTCCTGACGGCCGAGCACGAGCGCCGCGAAGTAGACGACGGTGGCGGGGTTCAACAGGGTCAACGCCAGTACCCCGGCGAACGCCCGTGGCGGCGTCTCCAGGCCCCGGCCGCCAGCGAACGGTCGGCTGCCGGAGTCCGGACCGCCGGAGGTGGAATCGGTGCCGGCAAGCGCACCCGGCCGGGCGGAGCGCAGGGCCCGCACCGCAGTGTGGCCCGCCAAGGCGAGCAGTACCACCGCGGCGACCACCCGGAGCGGACCTGCGACCGGGGTGAGCACCGTGACCAACGCCGCACCGCCGAGGGCAGCGACGGCCGCGTACAGGCCATCGGCCGTGGCGACACCGAGGGCCGCGGCGGCCCCCACCCGGAACGAGGTCCGCGCGGCCAACCCCATGACAAGTACCGCGATGGCGCCGACTGGGATGGCCACCCCGAATCCGGCGGCCAGCCCAGCCAGGAACACCCTGGTCATGGTTGTGAGCAATGGGCCGAGCCCGCCCCGGCCAGTCGAGTTCGCTGTCGGCGCCCGGCCCCGGACACGCGGACCGGAAACGGCAACAGGTACGCCTCGGTCATGCCGTCATCCTGCGCCGACCCAACGCCCGCGGCTACCGGTTTTCCCCGACGGGCCCGGCTACCGGTTCTTCCCGACGGGCACCGTGGTCAGACGTTGAAGCCCAGCGCCCGAAGCTGCTCGCGCCCCTCGTCAGTGATCTTGTCTGGGCCCCACGGCGGAAGCCACACCCAGTTGATCCGCATCTCGTTGACCAACCCGCCCCCCGGACCGGTGGTCAGGGCCGACCGCGCCTGGTCCTCGATGACGTCGGTCAGCGGGCAGGCCGCCGAGGTGAGCGTCATGTCCAGCGTGGCGACGTTGTCGTCGTCAACGTGGACGCCGTACAGCAGACCCAGGTCGACCACGTTGATGCCCAGCTCGGGGTCGACGACATCCTTCATCGCCTCCTCGACGTCGGCGACGGCGGCCTTGCCGGCCTTCGCGGCCGGCATGCCCGCCGGAGCCGCCGCACCGGTCGCGCCGTCACCAGGGGCCGGCGTGGCCTCGGTGGCAGTGTCCTCGCTCATCCCTGAACCTCCGTCGGACTCGTGTCCACACCGGCGCGTGCCGCGGCGTCCTTGAACGCCATCCACGGCAACAGCGCGCACTTCACCCGGGCGGGGTAGCGGGCGACACCCGCGAACGCCACCCCGTCACCAAGTACCTCCTCGTCCGGCGTGACCTCGCCCCGGCCGGACATCAACTCCACGAACGCCGCGTGCACCGCGAACGCCTCGGCGGCCGGACGACCGGCGAGTAGCTCGTGCAGCACACTCGCCGAGGCCTGGCTGATAGAACAGCCAAACCCGTCGTACGAGACGTCGTGCAGCACCGCACCGTCGGTGGCGACCCGGACGGTGACCTCGTCCCCGCAGGTCGGGTTGACGTGGTGCGCCTCGGCGACGGATGCCGCCGGGTCGTCCGCGTCGCGCAGCCCCCGGCCGTGCGGGTGCTTGTAGTGGTCCAGGATGATCTCCTGGTAAAGCTGGTCAACCTGCATCAGGCGAACACCTTCCGCACCTGCTCCAGCCCTGCCACGAGGGCGTCGATCTCCTCCGTGGTGGTGTAGAGGTAGAACGAGGCCCGGGTCGTGGCCGGCACCCCGAACCGGGTGCAGACCGGGCGGGCACAGTGGTGACCGACTCGCACCTGCACGCCCAGCGAGTCGAGCACCTGCCCGACGTCGTGCGGATGGATGTCACCCAGCGCGAACGAGATCGTTCCGCCCCGGCCCACCGGAACGTTCGGCCCGAAGATCCGCAGCTCGGGTACCGTCGCCAAGGCATCCAGGGCGTACGCGGTGAGTTGCTTCTCGTGCCACTGGATGGCCCGCATGCCGACACCGGAGAGGTAGTCCACCGCCGCGCCCAGCGCGACCGCCTCGGCGATCGGCGGGGTGCCCGCCTCGAACCGGGTCGGCGGCGGGGCGAAGGTCGACCCCGACATCGCCACCGTTTCGATCATCGACCCACCACCGAGCACCGGCGGCATCGCCGCCAGTAGCTCGGTGCGCCCCCAGAGCACTCCGATGCCGCTCGGAGCACACATCTTGTGCCCGGTGAAGACGATGAAGTCCGCGTCGTAGTCGACCACGTCCATCGGCATGTGCGGCACCGACTGCGAGCAGTCGAGCAGCAGCAGCGCACCGACCTCCCGGACCCGCTGAGTGATCCGGGACGTGGCGTTGACGGTGCCGAGAATGTTGGACATGTGCACCAGCGAGACGATCTTCGTCCGCTCGTTGACCAGGTCCGTCAAGCCCGACTCGTCCAGCCGACCGTGGTCGGTGACCGGGAACCAGCGCAGGGTGGCGCCGGTGCGCTCACAGAGCAACTGCCAGGGAACGATGTTCGAGTGGTGCTCCATCTCGGAGATCACCACCTCGTCTCCCGGGCCCAGCCGGAACCGCGGGTCGGCGTCGGGACGCAGCGACGCGTTCGAAAAGGCGTACGCCACGATGTTGATCGCCTCGGTGGAGTTCTTGGTGAACACCACCTCGTCCGGGCTCGGGGCGTTGATGAAGGCGGCGACCTTGGCTCGCGCGCCCTCATACGCCTCGGTCGCCTCGGTGCCCAGCGTGTGCACCGAGCGCGACACGTTCGCGTTACGCCACTCGTAGTGCTCCCGCAGCACGTCGAGCACCTGCCGTGGCTTGTGTGACGTGTTCGCGCTGTCCAGGTAGACCAGCGGGTGCCCGTTGACCGTCCGGTCCAGGATCGGGAAGTCGGCGCGCACCGCCGCCACGTCGTAGCTTGGCACGTCGCCGTACTGCGGCATCCCCGGTGGAATCGCGATGGTGGTCATCGTGACCGGCCTCTCCTTGAAGTCGTCAGACCCGCGCCGAGCCGGCCCCGGCGACGTACCGCTCGTAACCCTCGTCCTCGAGCTTGTCGGCCAGCTCCGGGCCGCCCTCCTCGACGATCCGGCCGGCGACGAAGACGTGCACGTGGTCCGGCTTGATGTACCGCAGGATCCGGGTGTAGTGGGTGATCAGCAGCAGGCCGGTGTCACCGGTCTCCCGGACCCGGTTGACGCCCTGGCTGACCACGCGGAGCGCGTCCACGTCGAGGCCGGAGTCGGTCTCGTCGAGGATCGCCACCTTCGGCTTGAGCAGCTCCAGCTGCACGATCTCGTGCCGCTTCTTCTCGCCGCCGGAGAAGCCCTCGTTGACGTTACGCTGGGCGAACGCCGGGTCCATCTGCAGGCGCTCCATGGAGCCCCGCAGCTCACCCGCCCAGGTGCGCAGCTTCGGCGCCGTACCGTCGATCGCGGTCTTCGCGGTGCGCAGGAAGTTCGCCACCGACACCCCGGGCACCTCGACCGGGTACTGCATGGCCAGGAAGAGGCCGGCGCGGGCCCGCTCGTCCACGGACATCTCCAGGACGTCCGCGCCGTCGAGGGTCACCGAACCACCGGTGATCTCGTACTTCGGGTGCCCGGCGACCGAGTAGGCCAGGGTGGACTTGCCGGAGCCGTTCGGGCCCATGATGGCGTGCGTCTCCCCCGACCGGACGGTCAGGTCGACACCGTGCAGGATCGGCTTGAGCTCACCCTCGGGCAGCTTGACCGACACCTGCAGGTCACGGATCTCAAGGGTGCTCATTATCGGGTCACTCCATTGCTTGGCATCGGGCGGCCGTCGGCGCCCACTGGGATGTAGATGTCGCCGTCGCGGATCTCGACGGGATAGACGGGGACGGGTTCGGTAGCGGGTAGCCCGGTCGGCTCGCCGGTACGCAGGTCGAACCGCGAACCGTGCAGCCAGCACTCCAGGGTGCAGCCCTCGACCTCCCCCTCGGAGAGGGCCACCGCGGCGTGTGAGCACTCGTCGTAGACGGCGTAGAAGGTGCCGTCCTCGCCGTGCACGATCGCGATCTTCACACCGTCAACGTCCGCACTGACCACGCTGCCCTTCGGCACGTCCTCGGCGGAGCAGATGCGGATCATCACGCACCGGCCTTCGCGGCGATGTCCCCGCTCGCGTGGGTGGGGTCGGCGAACTCGCTCCCCCCACTGGCCAGCCGGGCCTCGATCGCCGCGCCGAGGCGTTCCCGCAGAGACTCGACCGGGATCTTGTTGAGCAGCTCGGCGAAGAAACCGCGAACCACGAGACGCCGCGCCTCGGCCTCCGGGATGCCCCGGGCCATCAGGTAGAACAGCTGCTCATCGTCGAAGCGGCCGGTCGCGCTCGCGTGACCGGCGCCGGCGATCTCCCCGGTCTCGATCTCCAGATTGGGTACGGAGTCCGCCCGCGCACCCTCGGTGAGCAGCAGGTTCCGGTTGATCTCGTAGGTGTCGGTGCCGGTCGCCTCGGCCCGGATCAGCACGTCGCCGACCCAGACGGTACGGGCGCTCCCGCCCTGTAGGGCACCGCGGTAACCCACGTAGCTGCGGCAGTCCGGGACCGAGTGGTCCACCAGCTGCCGATGCTCCAGGTGCTGCCCCTCGTCGGCGAAGTAGACACCGTACAGCTCGGCCTCGCCGCCCCGCTCGGTGTACTCCACGGTGGTGTACTGCCGGACCAGGTCGCCGCCGAGGCTGACCTGGACGTGCAGTACCCGGGCGGCACGCCCCAGCCGCACCTTCAGGTGCTGCGCCTGCACCGCGTCGTCGGCCCAGTCGGCGACGGTGACCAAGGTCAGCTTCGCGCCGTCGGCGACCGTGACCTCGACGTTGTCGGCGAGCGTCGCCGAACCGACGTGCTCGAGCACCAGCGTGGCCTCAGCGAACCGGCCCACCTCGACGAAGGTGTGCCCGAAGGCGAGCTCGTCGGCGCCCTCGCCGACCACCCGCAGGGTCACCGGCTCAGCCAGCACGGCCTCATCGGCGACCCGCACCAGCTGCGCCTGCGCCGCACCGCGGTACGCCAACGCGCTGATCCGGTCCACCGGTACGAGCACGCTGCCGATCCGCGGATCGTCCTTCGCGACCGACTCGACGGTGACGCCCGCGGGCAGGTCGCCGTACTCGTGCCGGACCGCGCCCGCGCTGGCCGGCACCTCGCCGGTCAGGCCCCGCAGGCGGTTGAGTGGGGTGAAGCGCCACTCCTCCTCCAGACCGGTGAGGGCCGAGAAGTCGGTGACATCGTATGAGCGCAGCGCCTGCGACTTGGTGCTGGGCGGCGCGGAAGCCTGGGTAGTCATCTCTTCCTTGGTTCTGTTCTGCGACGACGGTGTCAGTAACGGGGACGGGTCGGCTCGACCGGCCTCGGCGGCCTCAGCCGACCGCGCCCTCCATCTGCAGCTCGATCAGGCGGTTGAGCTCCAGCGCGTACTCCATCGGGAGTTCCTTGGCGATCGGCTCGATGAAGCCACGGACGATCATCGCCATCGCCTCGTCCTCGCTCAGTCCCCGGCTCATCAGGTAGAAGAGCTGGTCCTCGCTGACCTTCGAGACGGTCGCCTCGTGCCCCATCGACACGTCGTCCTCGCGGATGTCGACGTACGGGTAGGTGTCCGAGCGGGAGACGGTGTCGACCAGCAGCGCATCGCACTTCACGGTGCTCTTGCTGCTGTGTGAACCCTCCAACACCTGCACCAGACCGCGGTACGAGGTGCGACCGCCACCGCGGGCGATCGACTTCGAGACGATGGTGCTGCTGGTGCGCGGTGCGGCGTGCACCATCTTGGCACCGGCGTCCTGGTGCTGGCCTTCACCGGCCATGGCCACCGAAAGCACCTCGCCCTTGGCGTGCTCGCCGGTCATGAAGACCGCCGGGTACTTCATCGTGACCTTGGAGCCGATGTTGCCGTCGATCCACTCCATGGTCGCGCCCTCGTGGCACACCGCGCGCTTGGTGACCAGGTTGTAGACGTTGTTCGACCAGTTCTGGATGGTGGTGTAGCGGCAGCGGGCGTTCTTCTTGACGATGATCTCCACGACGGCGCTGTGCAGCGAGTCCGAGGAGTAGATGGGGGCGGTGCAGCCCTCGACGTAGTGCACGTACGCACCCTCGTCAACAATGATCAAGGTCCGCTCGAACTGACCCATGTTCTCCGTGTTGATCCGGAAGTAGGCCTGGAGCGGGATCTCCACGTGCACGCCCTTCGGCACGTAGATGAAGGAGCCACCGGACCAGACCGCGGTGTTCAGGGCGGCGAACTTGTTGTCGCCGACCGGGATCACGGTGCCGAAGTACTCCTTGAAGAGGTCCTCGTGCTCCTTGAGCGCGGTGTCCGTGTCGAGGAAGACGACGCCCTGCTCCTCCAGGTCATCACGGATCTTGTGGTAGACGACCTCGGACTCGTACTGCGCCGCCACCCCTGCGACCAGCCGCTGCTTCTCCGCCTCGGGGATGCCCAGCTTGTCGTAGGTGTTCTTGATGTCCTCCGGAAGCTCCTCCCAGCTGGTCGCCTGCTTCTCGGTGGAGCGCACGAAGTACTTGATGTTGTCGAAGTCGATCCCGGTGAGATCGGCACCCCACGCCGGCATGGGCTTGCGATCGAACAACCGCAGACCCTTACGCCGCAGGTCGAGCATCCAGGCCGGCTCAGCCTTCTTGGCCGAGATGTCCCGCACGACCGCCTCGTTGAGGCCACGCTGTGCGACGGCCCCGGCCGCGTCGGGGTCGGCCCAGCCGTACTCGTAGCGACCGAGGGCGGCGAGCTGCTCCTCCTGGGTCAGGGGCTGGACGATCTGCTCGGTCATCTATCTGTCCTCACAGTGGTGACGGTCTTACTGGACTGAACACGCCCCGGCTGGGCCGGAATGTGCGTCGTGCACACCCCGTCGCCGTGCGCGATGGTCGCCAGGCGCTGCACGTGGGTGCCGACCAGACGGGAGATCACCGCGGTCTCGGCCTCGCACAGCTGGGGGAACTCGGCGGCCACATGTGCCACCGGGCAGTGATGTTGGCACAGCTGGCCCCCCGAGGCGATCGTGGAGGCGTTGGCAGCGTAGCCCTCCGCGGTCAGGGCGGCGGCGAGTGCCTCCGCCCGGGCGAGCGGGTCGTCGCCGGCGTCTTCCATGGCTGCCAGGCAGCGGGCCTCCAGGGCGGAGACCTGCTCGGCGGCGAAGGCCGCCACCGCCGCCGATCCCCCACCCCGGGCGATCCAGCGCAGCGCGGCGGTGGCCATGTTGTCGTAGTGGTGGGTGCCGCAGCGACCTCGGGCCGCCTCGGTCAGCAGAAAGACCTTGGCTGGACGGCCGCGCCCGCGGTGACCTCGAATCGCCGGATCACGGGCGAGGACATCCCCCTCGGCGAGCATCGCGTCCAGGTGCCGTCGGATCGCGGCGGGGCTGAGCCCGAGCTCGTGCCCCAGCTGCGCGGCGGTGGTGGCGCCCCGCTCCAGCAGCAGCTGGGTAACCCGGTCGCGGGTTGACGGATCGGCGACGGCCGACCCACCGGCGACCCCGACGGGCGCCGGCTGGCGCCCCGAGACCCCCGCCGCGTTTTTCACAACGCCAACGTTACGTAATTCGCCGGAGGCCTGCAAACTCGGGGTCCGGTGATCCAAAACACCGTTGCGACGGAGCCGCCCAAGATGGCACCACTACGATGCGTAGGATTTGCGCCGTGACTGTCGCCGCCCGGTTCCCGGTCTCCACCACCATGCTTCGCCGGCTGGCGTTCGCCAACATTCTCGCGAACGTGCTGATCGTCGTTACCGGCGGGGCCGTCCGGCTGACCGCCTCCGGCCTGGGCTGCCCCACCTGGCCCCGCTGCACCGACGCGTCGTACACCGCCACGCCGGAGATGGGCCTGCACGGGGCGATCGAATTCGGCAACCGACTACTGACCTTCGCGGTCGGCATCGTCGCTCTCGCCGTGGTGGTGGCCGTCCTGCTCCACCGACCGCGACGCGGCCTGCTGCCACTCGCGGTCGCCGTCCTGCTCGGCATCCCGGCGCAGGCGGTGATCGGCGGGATCACCGTCCTCACCAAGCTCAACCCATGGGTGGTCGGGCTGCACTTCCTCGCCTCGATGATCGTGATCGCCCTCGCGTACGTCCTCTGGCGGCGGATCGCGGAACCGGACGGCCCGACGGTGCCGGTGGTTCCCGGGCCGTTGCGCACACTCGCGGTGATCACCACCGTGGTCTGCGTGGCGGTACTCGTGGTCGGCACCTGGGTCACCGGCAGCGGCCCACACGCCGGTGACGGTGGGGCGGCCCGCAACGGCCTCGACCCCGAGCAGATCTCCCAGATCCACGCCGACGGTGTGTTCCTGCTGATCGGCCTCTCGGTGGCTCTGGTCTTCGCGTTCCGGGCAGTCGGCGCCGCCGGACCCGCGCGGGCCGCGCTGGTGTTGGTCGGGGTAGAGGCCGGGCAGGGCGTGATCGGCTACGTGCAGTACTTCACCAACCTGCCGGCGCTGCTCGTCGGCGCCCACATGCTCGGCTCCTGTCTGGTGCTGCTGGCCACCCTCGCGGTGCTCCGGTCGACCCGGGAACGCCAGCCGGCCGTCACCCCCACCCCAAGCGCCACTACCTCCCGCGACACCACGACCGAGCCCTCGGCCGCCGTTCCCGCCTGAGTCGTCGGTCCCGGCCGGTCCCGAATCGTCGGCCCCGGCCAGGCTCCGAATCGTCGGCCCCGGCCAGGCTGCTCCCAGTCGTCGGTCCCCGGCCGACTGACGAGTTCCGGAGCCCAAGCGCCGACGTCGTCGGAGCGCGACAGCAGCGATCCGACGACGTCGAGCGAGGGTGCTTCAGGGTTGGCGGTGCAGGTGGGTCAGGATAGCCTCCGCGAGGCGATCCGGGGCGCCGTCGGCGTACCCGAGGAAGAGTGACGGCTCGGTCAGCTCCAGTTCGACCAAGAGCGGCACCTCGCCCTCGCCCAGGATCAGGTCGACCCGGGCGTAGAGCAGCCGATCCGGTCCGCCTGGAACCTCGGCGAGGATCTTCTCTGCCACCGCCACCTGCTCCGGGGTAGCGGTGCGGGTGGTGATCCGCTCGGCTTTACGCGGCCCCTCCGGCCCCAGGTCCGGGCCGGTCAGCATCGCGCCCTTGCGGATCGCATGACTGAAACGCAGGCCGTCGGGGCCGGCAAGGAAGAGCAACGCGGTCTCGCCGTCGGTGTCAACGGCCGAGAGGTACGGCTGAACCATGGTCACCCGCCCGGCCGCGCCCAGGCGCCGAACGTGCGCCTGCGCCAGTTCCCGGTGCTCGGGATCGGCCAGGTCGTACCGGCCGGTGTCCCGGCTGTCCGCGCTGACCGAGGGCTTGATGACGTACTCCCCGCGCTCTGCGGGAAGCGACCACTGCTGCCCCGGCAGGATCCAGGCGGTGGGGACGGTGGCCGCCCCAGCGGTGGCGAGCTGCTCGAGGTAGCGCTTGTCGGTGTTCCAGCGGACGACGTCCGCCGGGTTGGCCAGGGCCGGCACCGACGCCGCCCACTCGACGAAAGCATCCCGGCGGGCGGGGTAGTCCCACGGCGAGCGGAGTACCACGAGGTCATAGCCGGCCCAGTCGACGCCGGGATCATCCCAGATCACCGCCTCGGCGGTGACACCACGGGCCGCAAGCGGTGCACGGACGAGGCGGTCGTCACTCTCCAGGTCGGGAAGGGCCGCGCAGGTCACGAGGGCGACCCGGGGCTCCCCACGGGTCGGCTCGGGCGAATTGATCACCATAGCCGGGAGCCTAGCGAGCCATCGTACGCCGGGCCATCGAGCGCCAGAGATCGTTACTCGGACGCATCTGGTCCATCAGTTCCCGCTCCCACGCGTTCTCGACAGTGACGCCCGCCTTGGCGCACGCCTGCCGCGCGGCGACGGTGTCGTCCGCGAACTGGTCGCCCCAGACCCCGTCGGAGCCGACAAGGACGATGCGCGCACCGCGCTTGCCGACGTACTCGATGACCGCCTTCGCCCCACCGTGCCCGGCGGCGAACGACTTGATGCCGGCCACCAGGCCGCTGGGGGCCGGAGCGTTGGCGGCCTGCTCGGCCGTCAGCGTCGTATCGGAACCATCTGCCATGACGCGAAGCCTAAGCAGAGTTCCCCCCTTGCGGGCGAGTTCGGTGAACCTTTTGTGATGCCAGTTACCCCGAAAGCGTGACCGAAGATGCACCTTTTGACCGGATTTACCTGCATAGTTTTCGCATTACCTGCCACGGGATTTCCAAAAGATAAACCACGGTGACGGGTATCCGATCATTCGGAAATTCCCCTACGTCAATGGCGAGACCGTCAAACCCGATACCGCTGCCTCAGCCAGGGCGAGACGGGCGGAGCGGGGCGGTCAGATCAACGCGTCCAGCGCAACCGCCGCGAAGACGACGGTCAGGTAGGTGGTGGACCAGTGGAACAGCCGCATCGGCTTGACCGCGTCCCCCCGCGCCGCCCGCCGACAGAGCCGGTGCGCCTCGACCAGGAAGATGACCCCCACGACGAGAGTCGGCAGCCCGTAGATCGGCCCCATCCCGGCCCCGAGCGGCCAGGCCACCAGCGAAACCAGCACCGTCAGCCAGGCGAAGATGAGAATCTCGGCGTTGACCCGCCGGGTTGACGCCACCACCGGCAGCATCGGGATGCCCGCCCGGGCGTAGTCCTGCTTGTACTTCATCGCCAACGGGTAGAAGTGCGGCATCTGCCAGAAGAAGACGACCCCGAAGAGCGCCCAAGCGGCCGGCGCGAGGGAGCCGGTCACCGCGGCCCAGCCGATCAACACCGGCGCCGCCCCACAGGCCCCGCCCCAGAAGGTGTTCGCCGTGGTCGTGCGCTTGAGCCAGGCGGTGTAGACCAGGTCGTAATAGAGAATCGCGGCCAGCGTCAGCCCGGCGGCCAGGGCGTTGGTGAAAACGGCCAGCAGGGTGACCGAGACCACCGCCAACACCAAGCCGAAGATCAATGCGTTCCGCGGCGTGACGGTGTGCGCCGGCAGCGGGCGACGCTTGGTGCGCCGCATCAGTTGATCGATATCGCGATCGATATAGCAGTTCAGGACGCTGGCCGCGCCGGCCGCCAGCGACCCACCGACCAGCACCACCGCCATCAGCCAGAGCGACGGCAGACCGCCATGCGCGAGCATCATCGCCGGCACGGTGGTGACCAGCAGCAGCTCCACGATCCGTGGCTTGGTCAACGCCACATACGCCGCGACCACCGCCCGCAGGTCCCGCCGCGAGCCGACCGCCCCATCCCCCGTCGCGCTGACCGACTGCCCGGCGGTGTCGCTGACGGGGCGCTCGGTGATCATGCTCACGGATTGCCACCTTCCGGCATGGGCGGGGGGAGGTCGAAATGATCGGGCCCCATTCCGGGACCATCACCGCCCCACCCTACGCGCCGCCGTTATGGCTGCCCTGGTGACCCGGCAACGGTGCGAGCCGTCACACCCGTACGCGACGAAGTGGCCGGAACCGGGAGAACAGCATGCACGGATCCGTGGGCGGACGTTTAGGACCGCTCGATAGGGTCACCGGTGAGGGTTCCGCCCATCTGCCGAGGAGCACAACCAACGTGGCTGACAACCGACCCGAGCTTCCTGCACTCAACTGGTCCGACCTCGACCGTCGGGCGGTCGACACGGTCCGCGTGCTGGCCATGGACGCTGTCGAGAAATCCGGCAACGGCCATCCCGGCACCGCGATGAGCCTGGCGCCCGCGGCCTACCTACTCTTCAACCGGGTAATGCGCCACAACCCCGCCGACCCGACCTGGCCCGGCCGAGACCGCTTCGTCCTCTCCGCTGGGCACTCCAGCCTCAGCCTCTACATCCAGCTCTACTACTCCGGCTACCCGATGAGCCTCGCCGACCTCGAAGGGCTGCGACAGTGGGGCTCCCTCACCCCCGGTCACCCCGAGTACGGGCACACCCCGGGAGTGGAGACCACCACCGGCCCACTCGGGCAGGGCCTGGGCAACGCGGTCGGGATGGCGATGGCCGCCCGCCGGGAACGCGGATTGTTCGACCCCGAGCCGGAGCCCGGCGCCTCGATCTTCGACCACGACATCTGGTGCATCGCCTCCGACGGCGACATCGAGGAGGGGATCAGTCACGAGGCCAGCGCCCTCGCCGCTCACCAGCAGCTGGGCAACCTCTGTGTGATCTACGACGACAACGAGATCTCGATCGAGGACGACACCCGGATCGCCAAGAGCGAGGACGTCGCGGCCCGCTACCAGGCCTACGGGTGGCACGTGCAGACCGTCGACTGGCGGCGCGGCGACGCCGACGAGGGCGACTACCACGAGGACGTGGCCACGCTGTACCGCGCGCTTCAGGCAGCCAAGGCGGAGACCGGGCGGCCGTCGTTCATCGCGCTACGCACCATCATCGGCTGGCCGGCGCCGAACAAGCGGAACACCGGCAAGATTCACGGTTCGGCGCTCGGCGCCGACGAGGTCGCGGCGACCAAGGAACTCCTCGGCTTCGACCCACAGCGCACCTTCGAGGTCGACGAGGACGTCCTCAAACACGCCCGCCAGGTCCTGGAACGCGGCATCGCCGCCCAGCGCGAATGGACCGAAACCTTCGTGGCCTGGGGGCAGGCAAACCCGGAACGCCGGGCGCTCTGGGACCGGCTGGCCACCCGGACCCTGCCCTCGGACTGGACGGACGCCCTACCCACGTTCCCCGCCGATGCCAAGGGCCTGGCCACCCGCGCGGCCTCCGGCAAGGTCCTCGGCGCGCTCGCACCGGTGCTGCCGGAGCTGTGGGGCGGCTCGGCCGACCTGGCGGACAGCAACAACACCACCATGAAGGGTGAGCCATCCTTCATCCCGGCCGAGCACGCCACCAAGGACTTCCCGGGCAACGAGTACGGCCGAACGCTGCACTTCGGCATCCGTGAGCACGCGATGGCCGCCATCCTCAACGGCATCGCCCTGCACGGGGGCACCCGCCCGTACGGCGGCACCTTCCTCGTCTTCAGCGACTACATGCGCCCGTCGGTGCGCCTCGCGGCGATGATGAAGCTGCCGGTGACCTACGTCTGGACGCACGACTCGATCGGCCTCGGTGAGGACGGTCCGACCCACCAGCCGGTGGAGCATCTCACCTCGTTGCGGGCGATCCCCGGACTGGACGTGGTACGCCCCGCCGACGCGAACGAGACCGCCTGGGCGTGGCGGCAGGTCCTGACGCACACCGACCGACCGGCCGCGTTGGCACTGAGCCGCCAGCCGTTGCCGACCCTGGACCGATCCGTGCTCAACGGCGCGGAAGGGGTGGCCCGCGGCGGGTATGTGCTGGCTGAGGCCTCCGGGGGCAAGCCGCAGGTGATTCTCATCGGCACCGGCTCGGAGGTGCAGCTCTGCCTCACCGCCCGGGAGCGGCTGGAGGCCGACGGCACCCCCACCCGAGTCGTCTCCATGCCCTGCCAGGAGTGGTTCCGGGCCCAGGACGAGGCGTACCAGGAGTCGGTCCTGCCCCGTGGGGTAAGGGCACGGGTGAGCGTGGAGGCGGGTGTCGCGATGTCCTGGCGGGCCTTCGTCGGTGACTGCGGTGAGAGCATCAGCCTGGAGCACTTCGGGGCGAGCGCCCCACACACGGTGCTCTTCGAGCAGTTTGGTTTCACCCCGGACCGGATCGTGGGTGCGGCGCACGCCACGCTTACCCGGGTCGGCGACATCACCGGTAATCCGACCGGCAACTGAGGGGAGCGCGACGGCATGACGGACAGGCTGGGTGAGCTCACCGCCGCGGGCGTGGCGGTCTGGCTCGATGATCTTTCGCGGACGCGACTCAGCTCCGGCGGGCTGGACCGGCTACGCCGGGAAAAGCACCTGGTTGGGGTGACCAGCAACCCAACGATCTTCGCCAAGGCCCTGGGCGACGCCAAGGAGTACGACTGGCAGCTGCATGACCTCGCGATGCGCGGGGTGAACGTCGAGGAGGCGGTCCGGCTCCTCACCGCGTACGACGTGCGCTGGGCCTGTGACGTGATGCGACCGGCGTACGAGGCGACCGCGGGAGTGGACGGACGGGTCTCGCTGGAGGTGGACCCGCGGCTGGCGTACGAGACCGACCAGACCGTCGCCGAGGCACGGGCACTCTGGTGGCTGGTGGACCGGCCGAACCTGTTCATCAAGATCCCGGCCACCGAGGCCGGGCTGCCGGCGATCACCGCCGCCCTGGCCGAGGGGATCAGCGTGAACGTCACGCTGATCTTCGGCCTGGACCGCTACTCGGCGGTCATGGAGGCGTTCCTGACCGGCCTGGAGCAGGCGAAGGCGAACGGCCACGACCTGTCCAAGATCGGCTCAGTGGCGTCGTTCTTCGTCTCCCGGGTCGACACCGAGGTCGACAAGCGGCTGGAGAAGGTCGGCTCGGAGCAGGCCGGCGCGCTGCGCGGTCGGGCGGCGATCGCCAACGCCCGACTGGCCTACGAGCGCTACAGCCAGGTCTTCGCCTCCGACCGGTGGCAGGCCCTCGCCGACGCCGGGGCGCATCCGCAGCGACCGCTCTGGGCCTCTACCTCAACGAAGAACCCGGACTACCGGGACGTGATCTACGTCGAGGAGCTGATCGCCCCCGGCACCGTCAACACGATGCCGGAGCCGGTGATCAACGCCTACGCCGAGCACGGCGAGACCAGCGGTGACACCGTCACCGGTGGCTACGACGAGGCGCGGGAGGTCTTCGCGGGCCTGGCCGCGGCGGGGGTTGACCTGACCGACGTGATCGACACCCTGGAGCGCGAGGGGGTGGAGAAGTTCGAGGCGAGCTGGAAAGAGCTCCTCGAAGGTGTCCGCCGCTCCCTTGCCGCCGCCAACCGGGGCATCGACCACCCCGGCGACGCCGCCACCGACAACGCGCAGGCCGCCGAGCGGGCGGGAGGCAACGCGTGAGCGAGCTTCACGGACAGCCCGTCGAGGCCGCTGCGGGCCTCTCCGTGCGCGGGGCGGACGCGGTCGACCAGGCCGCGGCCGCCTCCACCCGGACCGCGGTGACCACGGCCGGCATTCCCGGCAAACTGGCGGCGAAGGACCCCACGCTCTGGGGGCCGGAGGCCCAGGACGAGGCGCGGATTCGGCTGGGTTGGGTCGACACCCACACCCGTAGCCGGGAGCTGCTTCCGCAACTCGCCGAGCTGACCTCGGAACTGGCCGACCTGGACCACGTGGTGCTCTGTGGGATGGGTGGTTCGTCGCTGGCTCCCGAGGTGATCGCCCGGACGCTCGGCCGGCCGCTGACCATCCTGGACACCACCGATCCGGGCCAGATCCGGGCGGCGCTCGCCGACCGCCTGGAGCGGACCGTCGTCGTGGTGGCCAGCAAGTCCGGTTCAACCGTGGAGACCGACAGCCAGCGGCGCGCGTACTGGCAGGCGTTCCTCGACGCGGGGATGTCCGAGGCGGAGGCCGGACGGCACTTCGTGATCGTTACCGACCCGGGCTCGCCGCTGGCGGCGACCGCTGCCGAAATGGGCGCGTTCACCGTGCTGGCCGACCCGAACGTCGGCGGGCGCTTCGCCGCGCTGACCGCGTTCGGACTCGTTCCGACGGCGCTGGCCGGGGTCGAGGTGGCCGAACTGCTGGACCAGGCCGAGGCCTTCGCCGGGTCGTTGGCCGCCGAGCGGGACAATCCGGCGCTGGCGCTGGGTGCCGCGCTGGGTGCGGCGGCCACCGCCGGCCGGGACAAGGTGGCGCTGGTCTCGGACGGCAGCGGAATCGACGGGCTCGGTGACTGGGCCGAACAGTTGATCGCCGAGTCGACCGGCAAGTCCGGAATCGGCATCCTGCCGGTCGTCGTCGAGTCGCCGACCAGCCCGGGCGCCACCGGCGCAGACATCCTCACCATCAGCTACGGCGGGGCGCTGACCGCCGGGGAACTCAGCGGCGGGGAACGTGCCGGTGGCACGCCGGACGTGGCGGTCAACGGGCCGTTGGGGGCGCAGTTCCTCGCCTGGGAGTACGCGGTCGCGGTCGCCGGCGTGGTACTCGGCATCGACACGTTCAACCAACCGAACGTCACCGAGAGCAAGGAGAACACCAACAAGATCCTGGCCTCGGGCGCGCCGACGGAACAGCCGTCGTTCACTGAAGGCGCGATCGAGGTGTACGCCCCGGCGGACGTGCCGAACGACCTGGCCGGCGCCTTGCGCTGGCTGATCGACGGCGTGGATGACGACGGGTATCTCGCGGTCATGGCGTACCTCGACCGCGGGGCCGACGCGGAAGCAGCCCGGCTCCGCCCCGCGTTGGCCGAGGCCATCAACCCGCCGGTGACCTTCGGCTGGGGCCCCCGGTTCCTGCACTCCACCGGGCAATATCACAAGGGCGGCCCGCAGGTGGGCAGTTTCCTCCAGCTAACCGGTACGGTCGACGTTGATCTGCCGGTGCCCGGGAAGCCGTACAGCTTCGGGGAGTTGCAGGCGGCGCAGGCCGCCGGCGACCGGCAGGCCCTGGCTGACCGGAAGCGTCCGGTGCTGCGGCTACACCTGACCGACCGGTCGGCGGGTGTGGCGCAGCTGTTGGAGGCGGCTGGCGCGCTACCCAAGCGACGATGACGGATATAACAAGGCGGAGCGAGGAGACGGCGTGACAAACCCGTTACGCAACCCGCAGGATCGACGGCTGCCCCGCATCCCGGAACCCTGTGCTCTGGTCATCTTCGGCGTTACCGGGGACCTGGCCCGCAAGAAGCTGCTACCGGCGGTGTACGACCTCGCGAACCGGGGGCTGTTGCCCCCGAGCTTCGTCGTGCTCGGCTTCGCCCGCCGGGACTGGGGTGACGGCGACTTCGAGTCCCTCGCCCAAGCGGCGGCGAAGGCACACGCCCGCACGCCGTGGCGGGAAGAGGTGTGGGCGCGGCTGGCCGGCAACATCAAGTTTGTCGGCGGGGCGTTCGACGACGATGACGCCTTCGACCAACTCGCAGGGGTGTTGGGGAAGCTACGCCAGACGCACGGAATCCCCGGCAACGCCGCCTTCTACTTCGCCATCCCCCCGGCGGCGTTCCCGGTGGTGCTCAAGCAGCTCGCCCGCACCGGAATGGCGGATAATGCCAGCTCCGGCGGGTGGCGCCGGGTTGTGGTCGAGAAGCCGTTCGGGCATGACCTGCCCTCGGCGAAGGAGCTCAACGACCTGGTGGACGAGGTCTTCACCCGCCGGGACGTCTTCCGCATCGACCACTACTTGGGCAAGGAGACGGTTCAGAACATCCTCGCCCTGCGGTTCGCCAACAACCTGTTCGAGCCGTTGTGGAACTCGAGATACGTCGACTCGGTGCAGATCACCATGGCCGAGGACGTGGGCATCGGCACCCGGGCCGGGTTCTACGACACCGCTGGTGCCGCCCGGGACGTACTCCAAAACCATCTCCTTCAGCTGCTCGCGCTGGTCGCGATGGAGGAGCCCACCAGCTTCGCCGCCGACGAGATCCGCGCCGAGAAGCTCAAGGTACTCAAGGCCATCACCCTGCCACCCGATGTGGACCAGGGGACCGTACGCGGCCAGTACCTGCCCGGCTGGGTTGGCGGCGAACGCGCGCTCGGCTACCTGGACGAGAAGGGGGTCCCGGCGGAATCGACCACCGAGACCTACGTCGCGGTGCAGCTTGGCATCCAGAACCGCCGGTGGGCGGGGGTGCCCTTCTACATCCGCGCCGGCAAGCGAATGCCCCGGCAGGTAACCGAAGTCGCGATTATGTTCAAGAAGGCCCCGCACCTGCCGTTCAACGACGCCGATGTGGAGTCGCTGGGCAACAACCAACTCGTCATCCGGGTCCAGCCGGACGAGGGGGTGGTCCTCAAGTTCGGCTCCAAGGTGCCCGGGACCGCGATGGAGGTCCGCGACATCGCGATGGACTTCCAGTACGGCGAGGCGTTCACCGAGGCCAGTCCGAAGGCGTACGAGCGGCTGGTGCTGGATGTCCTGATCGGCGACCGGACCCTCTTCCCGGACGCCGCCGAGGTCGAACAGAGCTGGCGGGTGGTGGACCCGTTGGAGCAGGCGTGGGCGGACACGAAACCGGAGCCCTACCGATCCGGTGAATGGGGTCCCCGCCGCGCCGACGAGATGCTGGCCCGGACGGGCCGCACCTGGCGGCGGGCGTGACGACCGAACGACGCGAGCAGACCGGGAGGCAGCGATGATCGGCCTGTGGGACACCACCGGCAACGAGGTGGTCAAGGCGCTCGCTGCCGAACGGCGCAGTGCCGGCGGGGTGGCCAGTGGCATGGCACTCACCCTGGTCGTGGTGGTGGACGAGAAGCGGGTCCGCGAGGCGGAGGCAGCGGCGACGATCGCTTCCGCCGCCCACCCGTGCCGGCTGCTGATCGTGGTCCGTTCTGACGTGGATCGGAACCGGAACCGGCTGGACGCGGAGATCGTGGTGGGAGGCCGGCTCGGCCCTGGCGAGGCGGTGGTGGCCCGAATGCACGGGCGGCTGGCCCTGCACGCCGAGTCGGTGGTGATGCCGCTGCTGGTGCCGGACGTACCGGTGGTGACCTGGTGGCACGGGGATCCGCCCGCCGAGATCGCCACCGACTTCCTGGGTGTGGTGGCCGACCGGCGCATCACCGACACCGCGCAGGCCGATAACCCGATCGAGGCGCTGCGACAGCGGGCGCACGACTACGCGCCCGGCGACACCGACCTGGCCTGGACCCGGGTCACGTTGTGGCGCACCCTGGTGGCGGGCGCCTTCGACACCACCGAGGCGCGAGTCACCGCGGCGACCGTGGTGGCGCCACCGACCGATCCGACGGCCGCGCTGATGCGCGGCTGGCTCGCCTCCCGGCTGGGGATCGACCCCGAGTGGCGGCACACCGACCAGTACTCCCGGATGCATGAGGTGCAATTGCGCTGCGCCAACGGCGACGAGCTGACGCTGACCCGCAACGACAGCATGGCGGTGTTCCGCCGCACCGGCCAGGATGACCGCCTCCTGCCGCTGGTGCGCCGGCCCCTCGGCGACGAGCTGGCCGAGGAGTTACGCCGGCTCGACGCGGACCAGGTGTACGCGGAGGCGCTCGGCGCCGCCACGGGGCTCTCCGGGCTGCAACGCCGTCCCGCCCAGCGGGTGCATGTCTGGAAGGACCCGGCTCAGGCCCGGCGGGCCGAGGCGGGGATCACCGCGCACGCTGGGATCGCGCGGGCATGAGCGAGGCGAGTATCGCGGTCCACGCCGACGCCGATCTGTTGGCGCAGGCGGTGGCCGCCCGGTTACTGGTCCGAATCCTCGATGCGCAGACCGGGCGCGGTCAGGCGTCAGTGGTGTTGACCGGCGGGCGGATCGCCGCCGCCGTCTACCGGGCCTTGGCGGCCCTGCCCGCCCGCGAGGCGGTCGACTGGTCCCGGGTGGACGTCTGGTGGGGCGACGAACGGTTCCTGCCCGAGGGTGACCCGCAGCGCAACGCGACGCAGGCCCGGGCGGCGCTCCTGGACGCGGTGCCGCTAGACCCGGCCCGGGTGCACCCGATGCCGGCTTCGGACGACCCGGCCGGCAGCGACCCGGAGGAGGCCGCCGCCCGGTACGCGGCGGAGCTGGCCCAGGCAGCCCGCCCCGGCACCGCCGCTCTCCCCCACTTTGACGTGCTCCTGCTGGGCGTGGGTGAGGACGGGCACGTGGCATCGGTCTTCCCGGAGCATCCGGTGCACTACGAGAGCCGGCCGGTCAGTGCCGTCCGGGGTAGCCCGAAGCCGCCGCCGATCCGGACCACCCTCACCCTGCCGACAATCAACACTGCGGAGGAGGTCTGGCTGGTCGCCAGCGGCGCGGACAAAGCCCGCGCGGTCGGCCTGGCGCTGGCTGGTGCGGGGCCGGTGCAGCTACCGGCCGCGGGTGTGCGCGGCATCAACCGCACGCTCTGGCTGCTGGATCGGAGCGCCGCCGCCGACCTACCCGCCCGTTTCCGCAGCCTCCGCTGACCTGCCCGCCCAGCGGTGCCGCAGCGTACGCTGCGGCACCGCTGGGCGGCAACACCGACAGCTGGATGGGTGAAGCGGAACCGCGCGCGGTCGTCCGAAGACGAACCGCGCGCGGTGGTGACTCGACGTGCTGGGCTCAGCCGAGGCTGGACTGCTGAAGACGCAGCCAGAGCCCAAGACCGACGATGCAGGCGAACCAGACGATGCCCACCAGAACGGTGTAACGGTCCAGGTTCTTCTCCGCGACCGACGACCCAGCCAGGCTGGAGCTGACCCCGCCGCCGAACATGCTGGACATCCCACCGCCCTTACCCCGGTGTAGCAGGATCAGCAGGGTGAGCATGACGCTCGTAATGACCAACAACACGATCAACGTGTACGCGAACCAGATCGGCATGGCGGGGGACAGTCCTCTCGTTGCGATCCTCGCCCGAGCAGAACGGGCACGGCGGCACCGACCGGCGGACGGGCGGAGTCAAGGATAGCGAAGTGATCAGCCGGTGGTGTGCTCCGGGAACCGGCAGATCTTCGCGAACTCCTCAGCGTCCAGGCTGGCGCCGCCGACAAGGGCGCCGTCCACGTCCGGCTGAGCCATGATGGCAGCTACGTTCGACGACTTGACCGACCCGCCGTACAGGATCCGAACCTGATCGGCCGTCTCCGAACCGAAGTGCCCGGCAAGGCGCTGACGGAGCGCCCCACACACCTCCTGGGCGTCCTCCGGGGTGGCCGTCTTGCCGGTGCCGATCGCCCAGACCGGCTCGTACGCGACGACAACCTGGGTCACCTGCTCGGCGGAGATCCCCTTGAGGGCGGCGTCGAGCTGGTCGTTGCAGTGCACCACCTGGCTGCCCTGCTCCCGGACGTCCAGCCCCTCCCCCACGCAGAGGATCGGGCTGAGGCCATGGGTGAGGGCCGCCTGCACCTTCGCGTTGACGACCGCGTCATCCTCGTAGTGGTTCGCCCGCCGCTCGGAGTGGCCGACCGTCACGTAGGTGCAGCCCAGCTTCGTCAGCATCGGCCCGGCGATGTCACCGGTGTGCGCACCCGACGCGTGCGGCGAGAGGTCCTGCGCGCCATAGCCAACCAGCAGCTTGTCCCCGTCCACGGCGGTCTGCACCGTCCGTAGGTCGGTGAACGGCGGCAGCACCACCGTCTCGACATCGGTGAGTTGCTGCGCGGTGAGACTCGCGGCGAGCTTCTGCACCAGCAGATTCGCCTCGAGATGGTTAAGGTTCATCTTCCAGTTGCCGGCCATCAGGGGCCGGCGGGTGGGGTTGGCCATTCAGTTCTCCAAGGCCGCGATGCCGGGGAGGGTCTTGCCCTCCAGGTACTCAAGACTGGCGCCACCGCCGGTTGAGATGTGGCTGAACGCCTGCTCGTCGAGGCCGAGGGCCCGCACCGCGGCGGCGGAGTCGCCGCCGCCGACCACGGTGAACGCGTCCGACTTCGCGATCGCCTCGGCGACGCCGCGGGTGCCGTGCGCGAAGGCCGCCATCTCGAACACGCCCATCGGGCCGTTCCAGAAGATCGTCCGAGCGTCCCGCAACGCGGCGGCGAAACCAGCCACCGTCTCCGGGCCGATGTCGAGCCCGACCCGCTTGCTGGGGATCCCGTCGGCCCGCACCGTGTCGTGCGCGGCGTCGGGGGCAAACGCGTCCGCCGCCACCACGTCAACCGGAAGCATGATCTTGCCATCGGCCCGCTCCAGCAGGCTCCGACAGGTCTCGACCATCTCCTCCTCCAACAGCGAGGAGCCCACCTCGTGACCCTGCGCCTTGAGGAAGGTGAAACACATGCCGCCGCCGACCAGCAGCCGGTCGACCTTCGGCAGCAACGCCTCGATCACCGCCAGCTTGTCGGAGACCTTCGACCCACCGAGCACCACCACGTACGGGCGGTCCGGCTCCCCGGCGAGGGTGCCGAGCACCTCCACCTCGCGCAGCACCAGCCGGCCCGCCACGTGCGGCAGCCGGGCCGGTACGTCGTACACGCTGGCGTGTCGACGGTGCACCGCGCCGAACGCGTCGTCCACGTACGCGTCGGCGAGCGCGGCGAGCTGGTCGGCGAAGGCGCCCCGCTCCGCCTCGTCCTTGCTGGTCTCACCCGGGTTGAACCGGAGGTTTTCCAGCAGGGCGACCTGACCGTCGGCGAGGCCGGCCACGGTGGACCGGGCCGAGTCGCCGACCGTGTCCTCGGCGAAGTGCACCGGCGCGCCGAGCAGCTCACCGAGCCGCCCGGCGACCGGGCGCAGGCTGAACGCCGGGTCGGGGCTGCCCTTCGGCCGCCCCAGGTGGGAGCAGACGACCACCTTCGCGCCGGCCTGGACCAGGGCGCCCAGGGTCGGCAGCACGGCCCGGATCCGGCCGTCGTCGGTGATCTGACCAGTCTGCTTGTCGAGCGGGACGTTCAGGTCCGCGCGGACCAACACCCGCCGACCCGTTACCTCCTCGGCGAGCAGGTCGTCGAGGGTGCGGATAGTCACCGGACCGACCTTCCCTTCGTCACCAGGCCCCCCGCGAGCTGCCTACGCGCACTCACAGCGACTGACCAACCAGCTTCACGAGATCCACCAGGCGGTTCGAGTAGCCCCACTCGTTGTCGTACCAGCCGACGATCTTCACCTGGTTGCCGATCACCTTGGTCAGCGGGGCGTCGAAGATGCAGGACGCCGGGTCGGTGACGATGTCGGCCGAGACGATCGGGTCCTCGTTGTAGGACAGAACGCCGTTGAGCGGGCCGTTGGCGGCCGCCTTCATCGCGGCGTTGACCTCGTCCACCGTGGTCTCCCGGCCGACGGTGACGGTCAGGTCGGTGGCGGATCCGGTCGGGATCGGCACCCGCAGCGCGTAGCCGTCCAGCCGGCCCTTGAGCTCCGGCAGCACCAGGCCGATCGCCTTCGCCGCACCGGTGGAGGTCGGCACGATGTTCAGCGCGGCGGCGCGGGCGCGGCGCATGTCCTTGTGCGGGGCGTCCTGGAGGTTCTGGTCCTGGGTGTAGGCGTGGATGGTGGTCATCAGACCCTGCTCGATGCCGAACGTGTCCTGCAGGACCTTCGCCATCGGCGCCAGACAGTTGGTGGTGCAGGAGGCGTTGGAGATGATGGCGTGCTTGGCCGGGTCATACTCCGCGTGGTTGACGCCCATCACGACGGTGACGTCTTCGTTCTTCGCCGGCGCGGAGATAATCACCTTCTTGGCGCCGCCGTCAATGTGCGCCTTCGCCTTGGTGGCGTCGGTGAAGAAGCCGGTGGACTCGATGACCACGTCCACGCCCAGCTCGCCCCAGGGCAGCTTCGCCGGGTCCTTCTCGGCGTACGTCTTGATGGTCTTGCCGCCCACGGTGATCTCGTCCGCGCTGGCCTTCACCTCGTGCGGCAGCCGGCCGAGGATGCTGTCGTACTTGACAAGGTGGGCAAGCGTCGCGTTGTCGGTCAGGTCGTTGACCGCAACGACCTCGACGTCAGCGCCGGACGCCAGCACTGCCCGGAAGAAGTTACGGCCGATCCGGCCGAAGCCGTTGATGCCAACCCGGATGGTCACAGGTCCCATCTCCTCGCGTTCTAGTCCGCCGGCGTGATGACCCACGGGCCGGCGACTAGTCTGCGCCAGCCGGTGGAACCGGCCGTTTGACGGTTCATCTCGGCCGCCCCGCCGCGGTCCGAGGGACCGACCGCCCGAGGCGGTGCGCACGGCGAGGAATGCCGAGTGCCGGCTCCCTTGCCGTACGCAGCGACCCTATCCGAGCACGGGGGTTCACGCTGCGGCGGGTGGCGATCCTGCCGCCCCGTAAGCCACCACCGTCCTATCAGACCACGAGCATGTCCGGCGTGACTGCCGCTTCGGTATCCGGGATGCCGAGATCGCGGGCGCGCTTGTCGGCGAGCGCGAGCAGCCGCCGGATCCGCCCGGCGATCGCGTCCTTGGTCAACGGCGGGTCGGCGAGCGCGCCCAGTTCCTCCAGCGATGCCTGGCGGTGCTCCAGCCGCAGCCGCCCAGCCGAGGTCAGGTGATGCGGCGCGTCGTCGGCAAGGATCTCCAGGGCACGGGTGACCCGGGCGGCGGCGGCGACCGCGGCGCGCGCCGACCGTCGCAGGTTCGCGTCATCGAAGTTCGCCAACCGGTTCGCGGTGGCCCGCACCTCCCGCCGGACCCGACGTTCCTCCCAGGCCAGCACGCTGGCGTGGGCACCGATCCGGGTGAGCAGGGCGGCGATGGCGTCACCGTCCTTGACGACCACCCGGTCCACGCCGCGCACCTCGCGGTTCTTCGCGGCGATGCCGATCCGGCGGGCCGCGCCGACCAGAGCAAGTGCCGACTCCGGGCCGGGGCAGGTGATCTCCATCGCACTGGAGCGACCCGGCTCGGTCAACGAACCGTGCGCCATGAAGGCGCCGCGCCACGCCGAGACCGCGCAGCAGACGTTGGCGGCCACCACGTGCGGTGGCAGGCCCCGCACCGGACGACCACGGACATCGAGCAACCCGGTCTGCCGGGCCAGGAACTCGCCGTCCTTGACCACCCGCACGATGAAGTGGCTGCCTTTGCGCAGACCACCGGAGGCGAGGACGTGGATCTCGCTGGGGTAGCCGTAGACCTCGGCGATCTCCCGCCGCAGCCGCCGGGCCACCGCCCCGGTGTCCAACTCGGCCTCCACGACCACCCGACCGGAGACGATGTGCAACCCGCCGGCGAAGCGCAGCAGCGCCGCCATCTCCGCCCGCCGGCAGCAGGGCTTGGGCACGTCAACCCGGCTCAGCTCGTCCTTAACCGCCGCCGTCATCGCCATTGTGCGTCCTCTCACGGACCGGTTCCGGCGTGTCGCCGGAGATTACGTACGTGTCTAACGAGCGGCACCCAGGACCGGCACCAAAGCAGCGGCGAGAGCAACCGAATCATGACAGGGTGTGCCATCGTTGACCGCGACCGGGGCGAGGATCAGCCGAGCACCCAGCGATTCTGCCGCACGCTCGACCGGATCGGGATCACCCACCGCCTTGAGGTCTCCGAGTACGCAGTCGACCTGCAGCTTCGGCAGGTACCACCGCAGCTCGGCCAGGTGATCAGCGACGGAGAGCCCGAACGTCTCCTTCTCGGCGGCCAGGTTCAGGGTGACCAGCCGGCGGGCGGGGCTCGCGACGATCGCCGCGGCCAGCTCCGGCACCAACAGGTGCGGCAGTACGCTGGTGTACCAGCTACCCGGGCCGAAGAGGAGCCAGTCGGCCGCGCCGATGGCGGCCAGCGTCTCGGGGCAAGCCGCCGGCGCCTCCGGGTTCAGCCGCAGCGACTCGACCCGCCCAGTGGTGACGGCCACCTGATGCTGGCCGCTGACGATGCTCACCTCGGTCGGCCGGCCGCGGTCAGCTCCCCGGACCCGCGCCTCGATCCCGATCGGCTCGCAGGACATCGGCAGCACCCGCCCGACCGTGCCCAGCATCGCGCCGGCGTGCTCCAGCGCCGCCACCGGGTCGCCGAGCAGCTCCATCAGCCCGCAGAGCACGAGATTGCCGACGGCGTGCCCGGTCAGTCCGCTCGCGGTGGCCGCCCGGTCGCCGGTCGTCGGGACCGCGGCGAAGCGGTGCTGGAAGAGCCCGGCGCTGCGCTGGGTGGCGGGGTGATCACCGGCCAGCGCGACGAGCGCCTGCCGCAGGTCCCCCGGCGGGAGCCCGCCCCGCTCCGCGCGCAGCCGGCCACTGGACCCGCCATCGTCGCCGACCGTCACCACAGCGGTCAGATCAAGGTCGAGTTCGGGAGCGCAGCGCCGCAGTGCCCGCAGCGAAGCGGAGAGTCCGTGCCCACCACCGAAGGCGACCACCCGGATGGCCGTCACTCGCGCCCCAGGTCCCGGTGCTGCGCGTTGGCGGCGAGGCCGGTCTTGCGCAGCCGCGCGGCCAACTCCTCGGCGATGGCGACACTGCGGTGCTTGCCGCCGGTGCAACCGACGGCGGCGGTCAGATAGCGCTTACCCTCCCGCTCGAATCCGGCGGTGGTGGCGTTGAGCAGGTCGGCGTAGGTCGCCACGAAGTCCTCGGCGCCCGCCTGGCCCAACACGTACGAACTGACCGCCTCCACCTGCCCGGTGTGCTCGCGCAGTTCCGGAACCCAGTACGGGTTCGGCAGGAACCGGGCGTCGCAGACGAAGTCGGCATCCGGCGGCACGCCGTACTTGAAACCGAACGACACCACAGTCACCCGCAGCCGGCGGGCATCCTCGGCGCCGAAGAGCTCCTCGATCCGCCGACGCAGCTGATTGACGTTGAGGTGGCTGGTGTCGACGAACACATCGGCCTGGTCACGGGCCCCCTCCAGCAGCCCGCGCTCCACCGCGATGCCGTCCGCGAGCCGCCCCTCCCCCTGCAACGGGTGCGAACGCCGGACGCTCTCAAAGCGCCGGATCAACACCTCGTCGTCGGCGTCAACGAAGACCACCCGCGGGGCGAAACCCCGCTCCTTGAGTTCTCGGATCGCTCCGGCCAGGTCGGTGGAGAACGCCCGGGAGCGCACGTCGAGCACCATCGCCGTACGCCGGGCGGCGCCACCGGCCTTCATCGCCAGCTCGGCCATGTCCAGCATCAGCGCCTGGGGCAGGTTGTCGACCACGTAGTAGCCGACATTCTCCAGGGCGCGGGCGACGGTGCTGCGCCCACCGCCGGAAACCCCGGTCACCACCACGAGCGTGGTGTCAGTATCCGACGGGTCGGGCCCACCCGACACGCTCGTCTGCCCCTCGATCACCTAGTACCCCCAACCTGTGGCACCGCGACCGGGAATCGGGCCACGGGTTCGAACAGCGACTCTAACCCGCCGATCGGCACAGATCTCCCGCGTCACATTCCCGACAACGGGACAGTCCGCTCACCATCGGCCACCACATCTTCTCCGCCCGCGACAATCGCAGGCTGCCGCCCTTTCGGAGGGTGCCCCGCAGTGCGGCACGCCTGGGCGTCCCGCTAACGAGCAGGTCAATGGTCCGCCCCACGTCGACCGGTCCCACGGCGCTCGGGTGGCCCAGCCCGGCCGGGGTGACCCGGGTGACGGTTGCGGGCATGGCGGTCCGAGTTCGCCGAGCGTGGGCTGGCCGAGCTGGGCAAGGTCGCGCCGGGCCGTGGCCGACGTCGTGGGCCTGTACCTGAACCCGCCGGACAAGGCGGTGGTCTTGTGCATGGACGAGAAGTCCCAGATCCAGGCTCTGGACCACACCCAGGCGAGCCTGCCGCTCAGGCCCGGGCGGGCCGGCACGATGACCCACGACTACATGCGCCACGGCACCACAACCCTGTTCGCCGCAGCGCCGGGAGTTCCGGATCATGACGAAAGTCACCCCGCGGGAATTCGGGAACTCCACCAGACCCCGCGGCGACTACCCGTCGTTCGAGAAGCGATGTGGTGATGACAGGGTGACGAGGCAAGTGGGCGATACGAATTCGTTGAGTCGGCGCAGGTTACTTGGAGGGTTGGCCGCCACAGGGGTGGTGTCGGCGGCCGGTGGCGCGGTCCTCGCTAATGGCGTGCCTGGTGCTGACGAGGAGCATTCTGATCCCGCGGCTCCGGAGGCCGACGACGCGGCAACAGTCGCTTTCCACGGCCCCGTTCAGGCAGGTATCTGGACGCCGCCACAGCGGCACGTGATCTTCTCCTCCTTCAATATAGTGTCCCCCGACATCAAGGATCTGACCGCGCTGCTGAAGGAGTGGACGCTGGCGTGTGAGGCCCTTACTGCTGGCCGGGAGGTACATGGTCGACAGGGCCGGCGAACGGAGTTACGTCCCGATAGCGGGTTGGCGCTCGGCCTGGAGCCCGCCCAGCTGACGATCACCTGGGGGTTCGGACCCTCGCTGTTTGACAGTCGCTTCGGGCTCGCCGATCGGCGCCCGATCGGTCTCACCCCCCTACCCGCCTTCCCCGGCGACCAACTGTCCGCAAGCAGCAGTGACGGCGACGTGGTGGTCCAGCTGTGCGCTGACGATCGTCAGATACTCACGCACGCGTTTCTCGAGCTACGGGCGGTAGCGGTCGGCCGTGCCACACTTCGGTGGAGTCAGCATGGCTTTTCCTCACCTAGCTCTGATGGCGCGCCGCAACGCAGCCTGATCGGGCATCATGATGGCACCGCGAATCCATCGCCGAACAGCGACCTTGCCCAGCAGCTGGTGCTGTCGACCTCCACGTCCGAGCAGGCGTGGATGCGCGGGGGAACGTATGGGGTCTTTCGGAAGATACGACTGCGGTTAGGGCCGTGGCACAGCACGCCGGCCGCTGAACAGGATCGTGTGGTCGGCCGCCGGCTGGTGGAGGGAAGTCCCTTGTCGGCGCCGGCGGACGCACCGCTCCACACGCCGGTCGACCTTACCGCCCGCGATTCCGCCGGATCGCCACCAATCCACGCCAGGGCACACGTGAGGGGTATGCATCGCTTTCCCATGTACCGGCGTGGCTACAACTACGACGATGGCTTCAATGCGTCCGACAACTCCCAGCAGGCGCACCCTCCCGCGGACCCGGCCATTGATCACGACCATGGACCAGCCGGACGAGGCGCCGCCCACAACGCGTATGACGCCGGACTGCTGTTCGTTACCTTCAACGCCGACCCAGGTCGACAATTCGTACCGGCGCAACGGCACATCGCGGCATCCGACGACTTGGCGACGTTCATGCTGACAGTGGCCAGCGCCCTTTATGCGGTGCCTCCCGGAGTGCAGCCAGGCCAGCACCTCGGCCACGAACTACTCGCGGGCATCGCCTAGCGATTTCGGGCATGGATATACGAGCCTTCGGCAGTGCGCTGATCTCAGCGATACATAAGGGTTGTCTGGTGCGACACGGGCAAAGGTGCTGAGTCGAGCGGCGATGGAAACAGGCGTGGAGCCATCGATAGGCATGTCCTTGCGACAGATCCACGTCTTCGAGACGGCTCCACGTGACTACCTAGCGTGCCACGGTCGACGCCCCGAGGGAACTCGTGCAGTACCTCGGCCGGCTACTCGCCGCGCAGCGCCGAGCCACCGGGCTACCTGGCATGGCTGAACCGTCGCGTCAGGGGCCACTCGTAGACTGCGCCCCATGCCCTCCCCCACCGACCAGCAGCCCGCCGCGCTGGAAACACTGCGGCGTATCTTCGGCTACGACGCCTTCCGGGGCTTCCAGCAGGAGGTCATCGAGCACCTGGCGGCCGGCGGGGACGCCCTGGTGCTGATGCCCACCGGCGGCGGCAAGTCGCTCTGCTACCAGATCCCGGCGCTGCTGCGGGACGGAGTCGCGGTGGTGGTGTCACCGTTGATCGCGCTGATGCAGGACCAGGTCGACGCGCTGACCGCGGTCGGGGTCCGGGCAGGCTTCCTCAACTCGACGCTGGACCTCGACGCCCGCCGCGCCGTCGAGCGGGCCTTCGTCGCCGGGGAGCTGGATCTGCTCTACCTCGCCCCGGAGGCCCTGGGCACCCGGGGCGTGCAGCACCTGCTCGACCAGGGGCGGATCAGCCTCTTCGCGATCGACGAGGCGCACTGCGTGTCGCAGTGGGGGCACGACTTCCGCCCGGACTACCTCGCCCTGTCGATGCTGCACGAACGTTGGCCGGGGGTGCCCCGGGTGGCGTTGACCGCCACCGCGACCAGCGCCACCCGGGACGAGATCGCCACCCGGCTCCAGCTCACCTCGGCCCGACACTTCGTCGCCAGCTTCGACCGACCCAACATCCAGTACCGCATCGCGGCGAAGCGGGAGCCGAAGCGGCAGCTGCTGGCCCTGCTCCGGGACGAGCACCCGGGGGACGCCGGCATCATCTACTGCCTCTCCCGGGCCAGCGTGGAGAAGACGGCGGAGTTCCTGGTCGACAACGGCATCGCCGCGCTGCCCTACCACGCCGGCCTGGACGCGGTCACCCGTGCTCGACACCAGCAGCGTTTCCTGCGCGAGGACGGCCTGGTCATGGTCGCGACGATCGCGTTCGGGATGGGCATCGACAAGCCAGACGTACGGTTCGTCGCCCACCTTGATCTACCGAAGTCGGTGGAGGGCTACTACCAGGAGACCGGCCGCGCCGGACGGGACGGCCTGCCGGCGACGGCCTGGCTCGCCTACGGTCTGACGGATGTGGTGCAACAGCGCCGGCTGATCGACACCTCGGAGGGGGACCTGGCGCACCGGCGAAACCTCGCCGCCCATCTGGAGGCGATGCTCGCGCTCTGCGAGACGGTCCGCTGCCGGCGGGTGCAGCTCTTGGACTACTTCGGCGAGACCGCCGCCGCCTGCGGCAACTGCGACACCTGCCTGCAGCCGCCCGAGTCGTGGGACGGCACGGTCGCCGCGCAGAAGCTGCTCTCCACGGTCTACCGGCTCGACCGGGAACGTAACCAACGCTTCGGCGCCGGGCACTGCGTCGACATCCTGCTCGGCCGCGTCACCGACAAAATCAAGCAGCACCGGCACGACTCCCTGACGGTCTTCGGCATCGGCACCGAGCTGAGCGAGGCGGAGTGGCGGGGGGTGGTCCGGCAGCTGCTCGCCGAGGGGCTGCTGGCGGTCGAGGGAGACTACGGCACTCTGGCCCTCACCGACACCAGCGCGGAGGTGCTGGGCCGGCGTCGCACCGTCATGCTCCGCCGCGAGCCGGCCCGGAAGGCCCGACCGGCGAAGCCGCGCGGCGCGGCCACCGTGGTCGCCGAGCTGGCGCCAGCCGCCGCCGAGGCCTTCGAGCGGCTGCGTGCCTGGCGGGCCGCCACCGCCAAGGAGCAGGGCGTGCCCGCCTATGTGATCTTCCACGATGCCACGCTGCGGCAGATCGCCACCGACGCGCCGGCCGCCCTGGCCGACCTTTCTCAGGTCAGTGGCGTCGGCGAGGCAAAGCTGGCGAAGTACGGCGAGCAGGTGCTGGCCGTACTCGCCGACGGCCCACACCCGGCTTAATCACAGGTCGCTGGCGTTCTGCCGCAGCTCCCGTAGCCCAACCTCGTCCACGTGACCCACGTTAGCCGGGTGTGTGCAGGTCCGTGCCGGTGTCATCGACGGTGCAGCCTCGGGCGATGAACTCCGTCAGCACCGGGGCGAGGGTCTGCGACGACGGTATGTGCCCCTCGCCGGGCAGCACCCGATGCGTGCCCTGCGGCAGCGCCGCAGCGGCGGCACGGGCCACCTCGATCATCCAGTCTGGGCTCTCGCCGCCGCTGAGCACCAGCGCAGGGACAGAAACCCGGGCGGCGACCTCCACCGGCAGGATGCCACCGCGGCTACGGTCGCCCATGACCGCCGAGTCGTAGGCGAGCGTCGGCGCGAGTGCCACCACGTCGGCCCACCACGGCTCGTGGCGCAGCTCGGCCACCACCTCCGCCGGCACGCCGGTGGTCTGGAAGAACAGCGCCACCGCGTCGTCGCGTCGATCCTCCGACAGCAGCGTGGTCAGGGCCTCGGCGTAGTCGCGGGCCTCCTGGCGGTCCTCGTCGATGTCCGCGCCGAACGGTGGTTCGTGGAGCACGATCGCCTTGGCCGGCACCCCGGCTGCCGCGGCATGCAGCACCAGTGCGGCACCGGACGAGTGCCCGTACAGGATGGCGTCGGCACCGAGATCGTTGACGAGGGCAGCGATATCCTCGACCTCCCGCTCGACGGCGTACGGGCTGGAGTCGCCGCTGTCGCCCCGCCCACGGCGGTCATAGTTGACGACCGGTAGGTGGGCGCCGAGCCCTTCGGCCAGCTGGCGGGTCTTCGCCCGGTCGCAGGTGGCGCCGCCGACCACGATCAGCGAATCCGCACCGTGCTCTCCGTAGCGTTCGTACGCGATCGCCGTGCCGTCCGCGGATGTCACCTTCAGCATGCCCAACCCTTCTGTCAGCAACGCTCAGATAGACACGTACTAGGTGCGGGGTTCATCTGGCTGCGTCGAATCGCCGAGCGCGGCGAGGATCGCCTCGGCGGTCCGCTTGCCGACCCCAGGGACCTCGGTGATCTCCTCCACCGAGGCGGCGGAGAGCCGCTTCAGCGAGCCGAAGTGGCGCAGCAGCGCCTTGCGCCGCACCTCGCCCAGCCCGGGGACCCGGTCCAGCGCCGACTCGGTCATCCGCCGGGAACGCCGCTGCCGGTGGAACGTGATGGCGAACCGGTGCGCCTCGTCCCGTACCCGTTGCAGCAGGTAGAGGCCCTGCGAGGTGCGCGGCAGAATGGCCGGGAAGTCGTCGTCGGGCAGCCACACCTCCTCCAGCCGCTTCGCCAGCCCGCACAGCGCCACATCATCGACGCCCAACTCGGCGAGGGCCTGCGCCGCCGCCGCTACCTGCGGCGCACCCCCGTCCACCACCACCAGCTGCGGTGGGTAGGCGAACTTGCGCGGCCGGCCGGTCGTCGGGTCGACCAGGGTGCCGACCCGCGGCTCGTCGGGCACGCCCGGCCCGGTCGAAGCCGGCCCGGCCGGGGTGGCTGGGTCACCGGCCGACTCGACACCGGCCTCCCCCGTCTCGGCCCGCGCGTCCAGGTAGCGGGCGAACCGCCGCCGCAGCACCTCCGACATCGCCGAGAGGTCGTCGGTGGCGCCCCGGATGATGAACCGCCGGTACTCGCTCTTGCGCGGCAGCCCGTCCTCGAAAACCACCATGCTGGCCACCACGTCGGTGCCCTGGATCTGGGAGATGTCGTAACACTCGATGCGCAGCGGCGCCGTCTGCAGGCCCAACGTCTCGGCGATCTCGTCGAGGGCCTTGCTCCGGGTGGTCAGATCACCGGCGCGTTTGAGCTTGTGCCGGGCCAGGGCGTCGGTGGCGTTACGCGCGACCGTCTCCAGCAGGGCCCGCTTGTCGCCGCGCTGCGGCACCCGCAGCGTCACCCGGCTGCCGCGGTGGTCGGAGAGCCAGTCGGCGAGCGCCTCGACATCGGCGGGCAGCTCGGGCACGAGCAGTTCCCGGGGGATATCCACCTCACCGTGCTCCCCGCCGTACACCTGGGTGCAGAAATGGTGGACGAGATCGCCGATGCTCAGCTCCTCGGTCTTCTCGACCACCCAACCGCGTTGGCCGCGGATGCGCCCGTCCCGCACGTGAAACACCTGCACAGCCGCCTCGAGCGGGTCATCGGCGAAGGCGACCACATCGGCGTCGGTGCCGTCGCCGAAGACCACGGTCTGCTTCTCCATCGCCCGGCGCAGTGCGGCCAGGTCGTCGCGGAGCCGGGCGGCCCGCTCGAACTCCAGCTCCGCGCTGGCGTCGGCCATCTCCCGCTCCAGCCGGCGGACCATAAGGTCGGCCCGGCCGCCCATGAAGTCGCAGAAGCCGTCCACGATCGCCCGGTGCTCCTCGGCGGAGACGCTGCCGACGCAGGGCGCGGAGCACTTGTCGATATAGCCCAGCAGACAGGGGCGGCCGACCTGACCGGCCCGCTTGAACACCCCCGACGAGCAGGTACGCGCCGGAAAGACCCGGAGCAGCAGGTCAAGCGTCTCGCGAATCGCCCAGGCATGCGAGTACGGCCCGAAGTAGCGCACACCCTTGCGCTTCGCTCCCCGCATGACCTGGAGCCGGGGGAACTCCTCGGCAACGGTGACCGCCAGGTACGGGTAGGACTTGTCGTCCCGGTAGCGGACGTTGAACCGCGGATCGTACTGCTTGATCTCGGTGAACTCCTGCTGGAGCGCCTCGACCTCGGTGGCGACGGAGATCCAGTCCACCGATTCGGCGGTGAAGACCATCTGCCGGGTGCGCTGGTGCAGATTGACCGGGTCGGCGAAGTAGGAGTTGAGCCGGGAACGCAGGTTGCGCGCCTTGCCAACATAGATCACCCGGCCGGTCCCGTCACGGAACCGGTAGACCCCCGGTGATTCCGGGATCGTGCCGGGGGCGGGACGGTAGGACGAGGGATCAGCCACGTTCCGAGCCTAGTCGCCGGCTCCGACAGCCCCCTGCTCCGCCAGCCCCCTGGCACACCACTCCAACAGCCCCCGCCGCGCCAGCGCCGACAACCCCATGGCACGCCAGCACCGGCAGCCCCATGGCACGCCGGCCGCTCGGTCAGGCGAGCGAGATCCGGTCGCCGGTGACCTTGACGTCCCGCGGGGCGAGAGGCTTGGTCGACGGGCCGGCCTGCACCGCACCATCCTCGATCGAGAACTTGCTCCCGTGACAGGTGCAGTTGATCGTGCCACCGTCAACGTTCGCCACCGGGCAGCCCTGGTGGGGGCAGATCGGGTCGAAGCCCTTGAACTCCCCCGGCGATGGCTGGGTGATGACAATCCCCTGGGCGGCGTAGACGGCGCCACCCCCGACCGGGATATCGCTGGTCCGGGCCAGCGATTGGGCACCCTCCCGATCGCCGCCACCCGGGTCGCCGCTCTCGGTCAGCGCCGGGCCGGGGCTGACCTCGGTCTCGCCGGTGGAGTCGTCGGCGCAGGCGGCCAGGGCCATCGCCGCGCCGACAGCGCCCGCACCGGTCAGCAACACCCGCCGGGTCCGGGCACCGTTGCCAGCCCCGGCTCCGCTGCCAGCGCCGGCTCCGACGCCAGTCCCCGTCGGCATCTGCTCGTCACTCATTTCCGCAATCTCCTCGGCCACCAAACCGCCGCCATGATGTACGCCCCAACCGGCTTCCCGGACGGCGCTCCCGTCGATTCACCCGGTCAGCGCCGCGTTCCTGGCATCCACGCTCGATGTCAACGCCGGGGTCACCCGTGCGACCCTACCCGGCCAGTCGATGCCACCACCCTGGTCACACCGCCGCCCTGGTCACGCCACCGGCCCGAGTCACCCCAACGCCGGGACCGGTGGGCATGACCGGGATCGGTGACGTGGGTCAGTCACTGAGCCGGGGCAGCGGTCTTCCGGGTGGCGCGGGTCTTCGTACCGGCCGCGCGGGGCTTCGCACCGTTGGCCTTGGCCGCCCGGGAGGTGGCCTGCGCCGCGCCCTGCGCCGCGCCATCGAGCTTGAGCACCTGGCGCACAAACTGGCCGGTGTGGCTCTCGGGCACCTCGGCGACCTCCTCCGGGGTACCCGCCGCGAGGACGGTGCCGCCGCGATGGCCGCCCTCCGGCCCCATGTCGATGATCCAGTCGGCAGTCTTGATCACATCGAGGTTGTGCTCGATGGTGATCACAGTGTTGCCCTTGTCGACCAGCCCCTCCAACACCATCAGCAGCTTCCGGATGTCCTCGAAGTGCAGCCCGGTGGTCGGCTCGTCGAGCACGTAGACCGTCCGACCGGTAGAACGCTTCTGCAGCTCCGAGGCGAGCTTGACCCGCTGCGCCTCACCCCCGGAGAGGGTCGGCGCGGGCTGGCCCAGCCGGACGTAGCCGAGCCCCACGTCCACCAGCGTCCGGAGGTGCCGGTGGATGGCCGGAATGGCGGAGAAGAACTCCGCCGCCTCCTCGATCGGCATCTCCAGCACGTCCGAGACGGTCTTGCCCTTGTAGCGCACCTCCAAGGTCTCCCGGTTGTACCGAGCGCCCTTGCAGACCTCACACGGCACGTAGACGTCGGGTAGGAAGTTCATCTCGATCTTGATCGTGCCGTCGCCGGAGCAGGCCTCACATCGGCCCCCCTTGACGTTGAACGAGAACCGGCCCGGCCCGTACCCCCGGACTTTGGCCTCGACCGTCTCGGCGAACAGCTTGCGAACGTGATCCCAGACGCCGGTGTAGGTGGCCGGGTTGGAGCGCGGGGTGCGGCCGATCGGCGACTGGTCCACCCCGACGACCTTGTCCACGTGTTCCAGCCCAGCGACCCGGGTGTGCCGGCCCGGCACCAGCCGCGCCCGGTTGACCTGGTTGGCCAGCACCGCGTACAAAATGTCGTTGACCAGGGTCGACTTGCCGGATCCGCTAACCCCGGTGACAGCGATCAACTGACCGAGCGGGAACGTCACGGTCAGGTTCCGCAGGTTGTGTTCGCGGGCCCCCAGCACCGTCAGCTCCCGGCCCGGCGTCTGCGGACGGCGCCGCTCCGGCGTCGGGATCTCCTTCCGGCCAGCGAGATAGGCCCCGGTCAGCGACTCCGGGTTCTCCAGCAACGCCGGGACCGACCCGCTGTGCACGATCCGGCCGCCGTGTTCGCCCGCCCCCGGGCCGATATCAACGATCCAGTCCGCCGTACGGATGGTGTCCTCGTCGTGCTCGACGACGATCAACGTGTTGCCGAGCCCACGCAGGCGCAACAGCGTCTCGATCAGACGGTGGTTGTCTCGCTGGTGCAGGCCGATCGACGGCTCGTCCAGCACGTAGAGGACGCCGACCAGGCCGGAACCGATCTGGGTGGCCAACCTGATGCGCTGCGCCTCGCCCCCGGAGAGAGTGCCGGCCGGGCGGTCCAGAGAGAGGTAGTCCAAGCCGACATCGAGCAGGAACCGCAGCCGGGCGTTGATCTCCTTGAGGACCCGTTCGGCGATCAGCCGCTGCCGATCGGTCAACTCGACGCCGGCGAGCAACTCGGCGCACTCCCCGACGGACATCCCGCACACCTCGGCGATGCTCCGACCGGCGACGGTGACCGCCAGCACCTCCGGCTTGAGTCGGGCACCGCCGCAGGCGGCACAGGGCACGTCCCGCATATAGCCCTCGTACCTCTCCCGGGACGACTCCGACTCGGTATCCGAGTGCCGGCGCTCGATCCACTGCATCACGCCCTCGAAGCCGGTGTAGTACGAGCGCTCCCGGCCATACTTGTTGCGGTAACGCACGTGCACCTGGTCGTCGGCGCCGTGCAGGATCGTCTTCTGAATCCGGGCCGGCAGGGCCCGCCACGGCGTGTCGAGATCGAAATGCTCCGCCTCGCCCAGCGCCCCCAGCAGACGCAGGAAGTACTCCCCGCCGGACCAGGGCTGGATCGCCCCCTCCCGCAGGGTGCACTCCGGGTCCGGGATCACCAGCTCCGGGTCGACCTCCTTCTTCGTGCCCAGGCCGGTGCACTCCGAGCACGCGCCGTAGGGGGCGTTGAAGGAGAAGACCCGGGGCTCCAGGTCCTCGATCGCGAGCTGGTGGTCGTTGGGGCAGGCCAGATGCTCCGAGTAGCGGCGCTCCCGCTCCGGGTCGTCCTCGGGCAGGTCAACGAAGTCCAGCAGCACCAGACCGCTGGAGAGCCCGAGCGCCGCCTCGACCGAGTCCGTCAGCCGCTGCTTGGCGGACGGCTTCACGGTGAGCCGGTCGATGACCACCTCGATGGTGTGCTTCTCCTGCTTCTTGAGCTTCGGTGGCTCGGTCAGCGGGTGCACCACCCCGTCCACCCGGGCGCGGGCGTAGCCCTTCGCCTGCAGCTCGGCGAAGAGGTCCACATATTCGCCCTTACGACCCCGGACGACCGGTGCGAGCACCATGAACCGGGTGCCCTCGGCCATGGCGAGGACCCGGTCAACGATCTGCTGCGGGGTCTGCCGGGAGATCCGCTCGCCGCAGACCGGGCAGTGCGGCTGACCGATCCGGGCGAAGAGCAGACGCAGGTAGTCGTAGACCTCCGTGATCGTGCCCACAGTCGACCGGGGGTTGCGGGAGGTCGACTTCTGGTCGATGGAGACGGCCGGGCTCAGCCCCTCGATGAAGTCCACATCCGGCTTGTCCATCTGGCCGAGGAACTGCCGCGCGTACGACGACAGCGACTCGACGTAGCGCCGCTGCCCCTCGGCGAAGATAGTGTCGAAGGCCAGGCTCGACTTGCCGGAACCGGACAGCCCGGTGAACACGATGAGCGCGTCCCGCGGCAGGTCGAGACTGACGTCACGCAAGTTGTGCTCGCGCGCGCCACGGATGATAAGTCGGTCAACCACGGTGCGTGTACTCCCGGGGTGCGGATTGATGGCAGTTGTCGCCCGACGACCCCGCCCGGGATGTCTGACCCCGGATGGCGGCCGAGCGGTCATCTGTGCGGTTATGTGCCCGCTGGGCGTCGTAGTAGCCCGTTGGGCGTGGCGGTTACCTGGTCACCGCGTCACCTTCGCTGAGGGTCACCTTGGCTAAGGATCACCTTGGCTGCCGGATCACCTGTTGGCTGCTGGATCACCTGGCTGAGGGTCACCTGGGTTACCTGGTTACCAAGCGCTGAGAGCGCCCTGGCAAGCCTAGCCCTGGGGTGTGACACTTCCCTTCGCCCGCGCATTCCCCCAGCTCAGATCGGTCAGCCGGGCACCGCCCGTACCCCTGGGGTCTCCACCACCGCACCACCGCCCGGCACCGCCACCAGCGCCCGCCCAGCGGAGGTGGGTCGGCCCGCGCCGTCCACCCGCCGGATCGCCGACGTCGGCAGCGCCACCGCGCCGGTCAACGCGTTCACCAGACTCGACCGACCGGCCCGGGACGGGCCGAGCAGGCCGAGGGTCCGACCCGGCGCCACCTCCGCGCGTAGCGGGTCGAGCCCCTCACCCCGCTGCGCGCTCACCGGCAGCACCGGCACCCCCGGCGCCGCCGCCGCGACCTGTCGCACCACCTCAGTCGGATCGGTGGCCAGGTCAGACTTGGTCAGCACCACCAGCGGCCGGGCCCCCGACTCCTGCGCGAGTGCGAGCAGGCGCCCGATCCGTCCGAGGTCGGGCTCGGGACGCATCGGCTCGACCACCGCCGCGACGGTCAGGTTGGCCGCCAGCACCTGCCCGTGGGCGGCCCTGCCGACGGGCGGGCCCATCAACGCGGTACGCCGGGGCAGCACCACCTCGACCGTCACATGCTGGTCGGGCCAGGTCGCGAGCAGCACCCAGTCCCCCACGCACGGCAGGTGCCGCCGGTCCCGGGCAGCCGTGGCCAGCACCGCACCACCGAGGGTGGCGCGGAGCGGACCGGCGGCGGCGAGGACGGTGCACACCCCCCGCTCCACCCAGGCCACCCGGCCCGGCTGATAGTCGGCGCGCCGTCGCGCGTCGGACGCGCGGTCGGCGTCCCAGCCCAGAGCGGTCAGGTCGATGGTCACGGGTTCCACTACCTCCTCCGACCTCCCGGCCTCGCGTTGCCGCCGACCGTAGGGCGCACCGACGCGGACCCGAAACCGATTTCCCCGGCGACGAAGGGACGGCCCGACCGCTAGGGTCGAGAGGTGACCTCCGATCCACTGCGGCTGACCGGCGAGGTGGACGACGCCACGGCCCGTCTCCTGCGCACCACGGCTGACCTTGACGAGACGAGCCTGGCCGCCGCGTCCCTGCTGCCCGGTTGGACCCGAGGACATGTGCTGGCCCACCTCGCCCGCAACGCCGACGGGTTCGTCAACCTGCTGACCGCCGCCCGCACCGGGGAAGCCATCCCGATGTACGCGAGCCCGGCCGCCCGTTCCTCGGACATCGAGGCCGGCGCCTCCCGTCCGCAGGCCGCCCACCTGGACGACCTACGCCGCACCGCGGACCGGTTCGCCGAGGCGGTGGCGGCGATGCCGGCCGAGGCGTGGGGCGCCACCGTCGACACCCGGCGCGGGCCGTGGTCCGCGGCATACCTCGTCTGGGGCCGGCTGCGCGAAGTCGAGGTGCACCACGTGGACCTGGCCGTCGAATACCGGCCCGCCGACTGGCCGGAGGCGTTCGGCCACCGGCTCCTGCGCGAGGTGGCCACCGGCCTGGCCGGGCGCTCCGACGCGCCGCCGATGGTGCTGCGCTGCGACGGCAGGCAGCACGACCTGGTTGTCGGTGACCGCACTGCCGCCGCCCCCACGGTGACCGGCGCGGCGCCCGACCTCGCCGCCTGGCTGATCGGCCGTAGCCCCGGCGCCGCGCTCACCGTCAGCCCCGACGGCCCCCTACCGACCCCACCCGAATGGATCTGACCGACCGATGACCTACACCGGAGACGTCACGCCCGGCGGCCCGCCGGCCGTCCGCGAGCTGGACCGGCTCACCATCGCCAAACTGTCGGTGGGGCCGATGGACAACAACGCCTACCTGCTGCGCTGTCGGACCACCGGCGAGCAGGTCCTGGTCGACGCGGCCAACGAGGCACCCCGGCTGCTCGAGCTGATCGGCGACGCCGGTCTCGCCACAGTGGTGACCACACACCAGCACATGGATCACTGGCTGGCGCTCGAGGAGGTGGTGGCCGAGACCGGGGCCCGACCGTTGGCGCATGCCGAGGACGCGCCAGGGCTGCCGATCAAGGTGGATCCCCTCGCCGACGGTGATCGGGTGTCGGTCGGTGACTGCACGGTGGAGGTGATTCACCTACGCGGGCACACCCCGGGCTCGATCGCCCTGCTCTACCAGGACACGGTCGGCACCTCGCACCTGTTCACCGGCGACAGCCTCTTCCCCGGCGGGGTGGGCAACACCGACCGTGACCCGCAGCGCTTCGGCCAGCTCATTGACGACGTCGAGCGACGCCTGTTCGACCGGCTACCCGACGACACCTGGTTCTACCCGGGCCACGGCAGGGACAGCACCCTCGGCACCGAACGCCCCGCCCTACCCCAGTGGCGTGCCCGAGGCTGGTAGTCCCGTTGACCCTGATCCTGGCCATGGGGTTATGCGGCGGAAGTCCAGTGGATCCTGTAAGCCGCTCTAGCTTCACTCCACCAAGCCATCAAGGCCAGCGACGACGAACTCGCCATAGCCGAGCGCTTCACCCAGCCGAACCAGGCGCGCGTACTGGCTAGCTTCCAACGACCGCGAGTGCCACCTCGTGATGCTCATCGCCCAACGGAGAGCGAGGTCTGGGGTGCAGGTGGCATGGCAGCGCAGCAGGGCCGCTGTCACCACCCCACCTGGGTTCCACTTCGGTGGCACGGAGGCCACCAGGCTGGTGATCTCCTTTGCGACGACATCGGCTAACGCGACGCCGGATTCCCAGTCCGCCTCAGGCTGAGGCCGCTCCCCGTGCCTCTCCTGCCACTGATGACACCGCTCGTTGATTATGTCGAGCCACTCCGGCCCGGACGGCGCGTCGCCGTCCGGGCCGAACTTGAATCCACCATCAATGCCCGCGGCCCAGAGAGTCTCGATCTCACTGGCAGTCAGTCCGGCCAGCATCGTCGAGGCGTCCCGCCGGAGCGCTTCGACCTCCCACGGATCCTGACCTGGAAAGAGACTTTGATCGATCAGGCATTCAGCTGCGCCAGCGCACCGCCAGTCCTGGTGGAACTGGCTGGCAAGACTGGTAAGGCCGAAGTCGAAGGCTGAGGGACGAGACATGCGGGACATTATTCCACAGGATAGGCGGTATACACGTAGTACCCTCCGGGCTCACTTTTGTCACGCCTGAGAAGCAGGATAATCCTATTACCTGCCGGCTTGATCGACCCGTCCGGGTAGACGACACGTCCGAGCGAGGTGCCATTAGGAGCGACACGCTCAGGACCGAGAGTAAGGTCCTTCCCGTTGTACTTCCTTTTCCAGTTCTCGATCACTTTCGCTTTCTTGGCGATTAACTCATCGATCGATCGAGTCGCGACGCCGATGTTGGTCCAAACACTATTGGCCACCCCTGTCTTTGCGGCCAGTTTCCTCGCTTGTTCATCAGTCACATTGACGTGTTTCGAAAGGGTATGCGCCTGACCATTGTGCCGCTGCTCGACACCGGCTAGATCACAGCTCTGAGCTGACGGTGGGGCGTTGTGGACGAGGACGTGAGCTCTACCGACGACGATGTAGTACGTGTGCGCCCCGGCCACGCTGAGGTTGTACATCGCCCGGCTGCCGGTGAACGACTTCACTCCGGCGACGGTTGGCCCACTTCTCGCATCCGAGTAGAGGCGGTGATTTGTGTCCAAATCGGCCGCGTCGATCCATCTACGTCGTGTCACGTCCCAGAATGGGTGCTCCTGGGTGGTATGCACCGTGACGACGGCGCCCCTCGTGTCCCGAACCTGCACGTCGGTCAGGGCAGTGTCCTGGTTAAGATGCAGCGCAACCACCTCGCGTCCCCGGGTGTCACCGGTGACGGGGTCGGTGGCCTTGACCCGGTCGTGCAGCTGCACAGTGCTGATCGCCTTGGTACTACCATCGGCCATCACCACGCGGGTGTCGGCTGAAAAGCTGTTTTTGTTGCAGGCCAGCGTTGCCGTCAACCAGGTTTGGCGCGCGGCTCGCGTCAGCTTGTTGCCGAGCAACCGCTCAGTCACGAGGTCCAGCGTCGCCCCCGGATCATTCCTGACGGCTGGATCGAGGGCCTGGAGGGTCAGCAATGCGTTCCAGCAGCCGGGGACCAACATTGCGCAGCCGTTCAGTGTCTGCTGCGCCTCGCGGTCCTGCTCAAACTGCCGCCGCTCCTGCGGAGTGACGATCGTATAACCGCATTGCTTCTGGTTCTCTGCCCAACTCCAGCAGAGGATGTCGCCGTGTTCCGGGCCCCGCTCCATGTCGGGCAGACTCGGGTAGCAGGATGGGTCAGCGCCATAGCCCGGTGGACGGTCGCAGTTCTTGCCGTCAGAGGTCGGCGGGTTGTCGCGTCGCGCCTGCTCCTCCTGCTCGATCAGGGCAAGCGCGGCGTCATATGCGGCGTCGTAGTCGGCCTGGGACTCGTCGGCACTCTTGCCTGCCGCCTCGGCCGAACGCCGGGCCGCGTTCGCGGACGCTCGTGCGTCGTCCGCCTTGGTCTTTGCCCGGTAGGCGGAGTACCGCGCGTCGGCAGCGGCCCGGTCAGCTTTGCGAGCATCTGCCCTGGCAGACGCAGCTGCCTCGCGGGCCGTTGCTGCCGAGGCCGTCGCCTTCTGCGCGGACTCCTTCGCCGCGTCGGCCGCACTTTTCGCCGCGTTCGCGTAGGCACCCGCCTCCAAGGCCGAGTTGGCGGCCTGCTGGGCGTAGTTGGCCGCCTCGTCGGCGGCGTCCCGCGCCAGCGCGGCCGCCCGCGCCGCCTCGTACGCTGCCTGTTCGGCGGTCGCCGCTGCCTGACCGGCCTGAGCGACAGCGGCATCGACTCGCGCCTTGTGGGTTGCCGCCAGGTAGTCCCGATCCTGGGCCTGGGCATGTCCTGCGCGGAGAAACCCGCGCATCCAGGACTGCGGACCGGCGAGGGCGATCTTCGCCGCTGACGTGACCTCCGGACCCGGCGCGGGGTCAGTCGACAGGATCCCGAGGATCTCGGCACGCTCGTCGTGTGCGGCGGCGGAGTACTGACCACGAGTTAGAAACTCGTTGCGATCCTCGTGAGTGCCGTCCAGGGCCGTCGAGGCCGCTTGGTCGAGGGCCGGTCCGCCATCCGACATCAACGCGAGGATCTTTGCCCGATCATCGTTGTCCTTCCCTGGGTAGGCACGTGTCCTCAGGAACTCCCGCACGCCTCCGATGGGGCCGTCGAGAGCAGCCTCGGCAGCGTCTCGCAACGCTGCTGGTTCCCCGCTCTCAGCAATGTGCGCTACCCGAGATCGATCGTCCTGGTCGGTGGCCTTAGTGAGCCCTTCCTGCAGGAAGTACCGCATCTCGACTTCGGAACCAGTCAGAGCTTCTTCAGCCGCAGTCCTGGTCCAGGGTCCCCCGCTCGCCAGCAGTCGCAGGGCAGCCTCCCGCCCTTTGCTGAGCATGACGTCGACTGGTGCGTCTGACGCACTCGCCGATTCCAGCAGGGTCTCTGTCTCTGCATCGCGACGGGTCTGCTCCTCTGCGTCCCACGCTAGGCGAGCCTCGACCTCTTGGTCCGCTTCCAAGGCTGCTTCCGCCGCCTCAATGCCATTCTGTGTGACAATTTGGAGCCGCTCTGCCTCCGCAGCCTCCGCAATCTCGGCCACCGCTTGGGCCTGTGTCGCCGCGGTAGAGGCGGCGGCTGCAGCAACGATGGCGGCGTCCGCATGCGCAGTCGCCTGCTCCGCCTTGTCAGCTGCCTCACCTGCCGCGTCAGCTGCCTTGTTTGCGGCTACAGCCGCCGCCTCGGCGTGTGCAGCCGCGTCCCGAGCGGCATCAGCGGCCTCACCAGCGGCAGCAGCCGCCTTCGCTGCAAGCGCTGTCGCCGCCTGCGCTGCTCGACCGGCGACCGCCGCCGCCCGCCGGGCCTCGGCGGCATTCCGCTTAGCCCGGTCGGCCTCTGATCCGGCCGCATGTGCGTAGCCGCCAGCCTCATCTGCAGCAGTCGCCGCTGCATCGGCGTGATTGCTCGCGGAAGCCACAGCGATAGCGGCGTCGCCTGAGGCAGCTCCGGCCTTCCTCGCATCGTCTGCCGCCTGCGCCGCCACCTTCGCCGCTTGCGCACTCTGCCGCGCAGCAACCGCCGCCTTTCGGGCATCAGCCGCCTTGTCCTCGTCAAGCGCGGCCGCCGATGCTGCCTTATAGGCTCGGGTCGCAGCATTGCCGGCCAGCACTGCGGCGCTGGCCGCCCGGGCAGCGGAGGTAGACGCGGCTCTGGCGGCCGCGTGCGCGTCACCAGCCGCGTTCACCGCAATCCGGGCAGCCTTGGCGGCCTCCTTCGCTGCATCGGCAGCACGGCCCGCCGCGGCGGCAGCGTCCTGCGCCGAATCCTTTGCAGCGGCGGTTTCGGCGGCGGCAGTCTGCGCCGCCGCCTTGGCCCGCTCGGCCGCCGCGACGGCCTGGGCTGACGCGACCTTGGCCGCATCGGTTTCTGCAGCGGCCTCCTTGCCTGCGGCCGTGGCCTGCGCGGCAAGGTCGGTGACTGAGGCAAGCGTCTCGTCGCGTGCCTCAGCCACCTCAACGCCGGACGTCACAAACTCGTGGATTGTCTCAGGTCCCCCGTCAAGCGCAATCTTTGCCATCTCGCGGGTCGCGGGGCCACCACTCATCATGATCGCCAACGCCTGGGCACGCTCGTCGTGCACGCGTGCACTGTCTAGGCCGACAGCCAAGAACTCGATGATGGCGGCTTCCCCGCCATCCAGGGCACGGGTCGCCGCCGCCTGCACGGCTAGTCCACCAGCCGTCTTCGCCTGCAGCGCTCGCGCCCGCTCATCCTGTACAAAGGCGCGGTCCCAGGTGCCGAACACGAAGTGATCGCGGTCCTCGTCAGAACCGTCCAGGGCTGCGGAAGCAGCAGCTTGGACGGCAGGACCTCCGACAGACATCATCTGTAGCACGCGCAGACGCAGGTCCGTCTTGCGGAGAGCGGGCTCTTCGGAGTCGAGGAACCGCAAGATATCATCGTTCGTGCCAAGCAATGCCTTCCGCGCAGCCGCAGCGGTGAGCGGACCATCCATAAGCATGCTCATGAGGACCTCGCTCCGGGCGACGCGCAAGTCGTCGGGGGAACCCTCGGCGTATGCCGGGGATGGAACGGTCAACGTGGCCAGCATGACCACGGACACGAGCACCGCAGCCATCACTTCACGCAGCATCACGCCAGGTGCGGAGTCTCTGTGGTACAGCAATCGAATTCCCTTCGGACACCTGTTGGTCGGCAACGACAGAAGGCCACACTCACCTCATGCCAAGCGGGGTTGCATCCAGGGTGGCGCGTGCCCCATCATCGCAGACACGTGATCTCCACATGCACGTGCAGGTCAGACGACGTCATCAGGGCCGGTGGACCGGCTATCCAGAACTGGAGCCATATCTCGATGAAGGTCACTAGACGGGTGTTCGTCGGCGCCGCCGCCATGGTTTTGGCCAGTGGCGGCACCTTAGGAATGCTTCCCGTTTCGGCAACGGCCGAGCCCGACGCACCACCCTCGATCGTGGAAGATTTCACTTATCCGGGAGGTGATAAGATCGACGGGATTCGGCTAATCAAGGGCGATGGCCATATCCTATTCATCGAATGCGATCAGCCGGCACGTTCTGTCGAGGTGTGGAGCTTCACCCAGGACACGCCCTTCTGTTTTGAGATCCGAGGCACAAAGGGCTACGTTTCTCTCGAGCTTGCCGACGCATACGGCATTCGCAACTATAACGACTTCCCGCTCAGCGCTACGGTTAGCGTGGCCGGGACAGAAAAAGCTGTTCAGGTACCCATTAACGACTGGGTGGGGGTTGGACCCGGCGCCAACGAAGGACCCGCCGTCCTGCTAGAGATCCAAACGTGAGACTACTGACCTGATCTCTAACTTGTCGGACGGTGGTACCGACTCCGGCTGATCATGGGACAGCCCCGGTCGATCATTCCTCTTGTCTGCGGGTGTGCGGGGTGTCCAGGTGTGAATCCGCAGCACTGTAATGGTGAGTCATCTCGGCGACCGAGTACACCTCGGCGGTCAATACGACGTCGAGCTGCACAAGGACTGGAACTTCGATAAAGACGAGGGCATAGGACCCGGCCGACAATATCTCGTTCGAGCCTGCCGCCGAGGCACACGAATACGGCCTAGCCCGAGAGTTCGTGGTCTACAGCGACAGCAGAGCCCAAACGATCAACATCGGCTAATCAGGGGAGGGATGAGCGTGCGCCTGCGAATCGTCGGTGGGAAACCCATCGCGATGGCCGTAGTGCTGCTCGTGGGCACGCTCGCCCTCCAACTGCGGGCATGACCCGGTTCGATAACCGGGCCTACCCCGCCAGCAGTTGGAAGTAAGGCCTGGGAGTAACCTTTACCGACTTCGAGCTCATACCTACCAAGTGCATCGACGGACACATGAGGCACTGGGGCGGGCAGCCCGAAGCTGTTCATGAAGATCACTGCGCCGTCCGACCGCGTCAGTCAGTTCATTGAAGCCCACCGGTTAAAAGCGGCGAATAGGCTATTAGCGGTCCAGCGCACCCCCCGGCATAGGGGAACAGAATGCGGAGTTCGGATGACAGCAGTCCGCAGACCGCAAATACTCAATACCGAAGCGAGGAGAACTGGAAGAACAACGTGCAACCCAGGCAGTCGGCGACGACGGCACCGCCGAGCGGTCCCTGCACCTACACTCCTGGCACTAGTAGTACGGGTTCGTCGAACGTAACGAGCAACATTCGTTCAACCATCGCAACCTGTCATTTCGCGGAGTGTCATGATGACTAGCGCTCGTCAATCTTTTCGCCGACCGTCGTTGATGGCATACGTGCGAGCCATAGGCATGGCATCCAGATCACGGCCGGGTCGCCGCTACTGCTGACCCATTCCGCAACCGACAATCCTTCCATCTTGATCGATATACATACACACTTATCGCCTTGACCAAGAGCCCAGCTTTCGATCGACCTGTCCATTCAATTAGTGTGAGCATCCGGTATTCCTCGCACCTCACTAAACATGGCATACGCTGGCCGGCATCGATTCCGATGCCGGCCAGCGGTATTTGGCGGCTCCGAAAACCCCTGTGTCGGTCAACTCAGTTGAGTCGATAACGCTGGGGTGTCTGACGGGCCGTCTCAATGCGGGTGGTGTATTAAACAGCTTTCTGTTGCGTGCTCCGCGTGCCGGGTTACCAGAGGCGGGTGTTATCGGGCCAGGAGTTGTGGGGTTGGGCGGAGAGGATGGGGTCCCAGCCGCTGCTGGTGGTGCCGGTCGGTGTGTACGGAGAGATGTCGGTGCCGCTGTCGTTGAACGGGGACATGTCCAGGTAGCCGGTCACCACGCCGTTGCCGTCGCGTCGGTAGTAGAGGCCACCGCCAGGTGAGAACAGCGAGGTGGCATCGGCCCAGCCACTGGTGGCGAGGTCTGCCCGGCTCCAGTCGTCGGCGCCGACCGCGGTGTAGGCGATGAGTTTGCCGTCGGTGTAGGTCGCCAGCAGGCGCCCCTCACCGGTGGCAGTGAGGGTGGGCACGCCGAAGCCGCTGCTGACGATCACCGTGCGGTCGATCAGGTCGGTGGCCGGGTCCGCTGGTTTGGCCTTGGTCACCGTGTACCGCAGCCACGTGCCACCGGCCCGGCCGAACAGGGAACCGTACCCGTCGTAGACCAGCAGGTCGTGGCTCCAGCCGCCACCGAGACGCTCGGCGGTGCGGGTGAAGGTGAGCGGCTGGGTGCCGGTGATGTCGACCCGGTACAGGCTGCCGGTGGTGGAAGTGACCAACAGCGTGTCCGAGTTCAGGGTTGCCAGCGCCTTCGGCGTGAACCCGAGGGTCTGCGCCGACACGGTGCTGACCACTTTCGCCCCGGTGATCGGGTCCAGCGCGGTGTAGGAAAGGCGACCCTCCGCGTTGACCCCGTACACCGACACCAGTCCGGTCCACGGCCGCGCCGACAGCAGCACCTGGTCCCAGCCGCTGGTGCTCACAGGATCGTTCGGGAAGGACTCGATGTCACTACCGCTACCGTCGAACGGATTCACGTCACGGTAGCGGTCCAACCGGCCGGTCGAGCTCCGCGCGTAGTAGTAGCCACCGCCGGGTGAGAGCAGATGCGTCGGACCCGACCAACCGGTGTTGGCGAGGTCGTCCCTCGACCATGCCTCGGAACCGTTGCCGTGGATGGTGTACGACAACAGGCGGCCGTCGGCGTTGCCCAGGATCCGTCCGGCGCCGGGCGACGTGATGGACGTCAGGCTGAAACCGGTGTCGATCACGGTGCCCCGGCTGATGTGTTCCGCGCTGCTCGGCTTCTCGGTGGTCAGTGTCCGACGGCGAAGCTCGTCGTTGTCGAGGATGCCGTACAGCGACCCGTACCCGTCATAGGTCAGCCGGTCGTAGGGAGTCCAACCGTTCATGACCCAGGTGGTGGTGAAGGTCAGCGGATCTTTTCCGGTGACGTCCACCCGGTACATCTTGCCGTCGGTGTCGGTGATCAGGATGGTGTCCTCGTTCAGTGTGGCCATCGCCTTCGGGCTGAACCCGAGGCTGGCGGCCGACTGACGGTCCGCCCGCAGATCCCCGGTAGCTGAGTCGATCACGCTGTAGGTCAGCCGGCCGTCGGACAGCACACCGAAGATCTGTACGTCGGCGGTCTGCTCACCGATCCACGCCGCGAGGTCGTCGACTCTGGTGGCGGTCGCCCCGTCCCTGGTCTCTGTCTCCCCCAGGCAGCCCTTCTGCCACGAGGTGTTGCTGACGGCCACCAGCGTGGGTGCGCCCTCGACATCCCGGAACACCGGACCCCCGGCGTCGCCCTTACAGATGGTCGCCCCAGCCGACGCCCCCATCAGACCGACGGTGGTCGTGGCGACATCCTGGACGGTGAAGACGGCGGCGTGTAGGCGGTCTGGCACCCACTCGGTTGCCGTGCGGCCGTATCCCGCGACCGTCAACGTCTCGCTGGCTGCGGGAGCCGTGTCGGCGAGCCCCACCGGGGTGATGTCGGTGACCGGTGCGGACAGACGCGCCAACGCCAGGTTCCGATCCGGATGCGGTACCACCGCCACGACCGCACGCTCCTGGCCGGCCGTCCCCGTCAGATCGGTACGGCCGATCAGAGCACGAGTGGGTTTCCCAGGCGTCCCCCGAACCACCGGCGTGCTGCCGTCACCGAAACAGTTCTTCGCCGTGAGCACCCAGTCCTGGTCGACCAGGGCGCCCGTACACGCCTGCTCATCACCGAACATGACCTTCGCGCTGAAGCCGTACGCCCCATCCGGAACCGGATCGGAGCCGGCAACAGCCCGAGCGGCGCCGCCACCCAGGAGGCCAGCCGCGAGCACAGTCCCGACCAGGGCCGCACCCCAACGACGCAAACTATGAACCAACAAAACATTCCCTTACGGAAGAATCGTGACATGAGCCGGCGGGAAGGCTGCCGGCATAAGCCCTTGCCTCGGCGCTCATGTAGCAGCCGGTTCGGGTCAACAGGTGTCCTGGCACTGCGGAATTTCACATAACCGCATGCCACAAAAGCGACATGTCGAATTTCTCCAAGGTTCCACCTTCGTTCACGCCGGCATATTCGCCTGGTAGCGGCGATAGCGAACCGAAACCTCTGCTCCAACCCAGTCCGACATCACCTGCGGCGTCAGCATGCCACACCCGATCCGCCCTGAGCTCAGGACCGATTAAGGGCTGCTTCGCGGTGTCCGCCACTATCCTGTTAGCGCCCTTTACCCCATAACGGTAGGTGATACAGGGGTTCAGGATTTCCAGCTGCGGGACCGCTGGCCACGTTCCTAATACACCCGGTCCAAGAGGACGCCGGGGTTGAGCACCCACGATGGATCGAGCGCGGCTTTCGCGGCGCGCAGTGCCAGCGCCGCCGGCTCGGGGCGCTGCTGGTCGTACCAGGGCCGGTGGTCGCGGCCGACGGCGTGGTGGTGGGTGATGGTGCCGCCGGAGGCGAGCAGCGCCTCGGAGACGGCATGCTTGATCTGATCCCACTGGGCGACGCTGCTGCCCCACCGGCCGGCGGCGTAGACGCCGAAGTAGGGAGCCGGCCCGTCCGGGTAGACGTGGGTGAACCGGCAGGTGACCACGCCGGTCGCGCCGACCTCCCGCAGCGCCACGCCAACCGCGTCGAGCACGGCGGCGCGCAACGCCGGATAGCGGTCCCAGGTGCAGGCGGTCTCGAAGGTCTCCACAATCATCGACCGGGCCGCAAGCGCATCCCGCTGGTACGGCATCCGCAGGAACGACGACCGCCAGGTGTCCGTGGCGCCGTCGCCCCGGGACGTGGACTCGTCGCGCTCCCGGGGCGGCTCGGGCAGCGTCCCGCCGTGGTCACGGCACAGTTCGACGGCGCGGTCCAGCGCGGGCCCGACCGGGTGGTCCGCAGACTCGAAGCCCAGCACGAGCACCCCGCCGCCGGTGGCCGCGCCGGCGTTCAGCAGCGCCTCCGCCGGGTCGAGCAGCCGGCAGTTGCTCGGGTGCAGCCCGGACTGGGCGATCGCCCGGGTCGCCGCGACGGCCGTGTCGTGGTCGTCGAAGTGCACCGCCGCGTCGGCCCGCCACCGTGGCCGCTCCTGCACCCGAAGCCACGCCTCGGTGATGACGCCGAGCGTGCCCTCCGAGCCGAGGAAGAGCCGGTCCGGTGACGGCCCCGCGCCGGAGGCCGGCAACCGGCGGGACTGGCTGATACCGGCGGGGGTGACCACCCGCAGCGCCTCCACCAGGTCGTCGATGTGGGTCAGGACCGTCGCGTAGTGCCCGCCCGCGCGCGTGGCCAACCACCCGCCGAGCGTGGAGAACTCGAACGACTGCGGGAAGTGTCGCAGGGTGAGGTGCTGCGGGCGAAGGTGTTCCTCCAGCGCCGGCCCGAAGACGCCGGCCTGGACCCGCGCCGCCCGGCTGGTCCGGTCGACCTCCAGCACCCGGTCGAGCCGGCCGAGGTCGAGGCTGACCGTGCCGGGGTAGCCGTCACCCACCCGGGGTTCCACCCCACCGACCACCGAGGAGCCGCCACCGTACGGGACGACCGCCAGGCCGGAGCGCGAGCACCAGTCCAGCAGGTCAACCACGTCCTGTTCGGAGGTGGGGCGGGCGATCACGTCCGGCGGGTGCCGTACCTCGCCGTGCAGGTTCCGGACCACGTCCCGGAACGCCTTTCCGTGCGCGTGCGCCGCCCGATCGGCCGGCTCAGCTGAGCAGAGGTGCGCCAGCGTCGCGGGTGGGGTGACCCGCGCCGGCGGCAGGTCCAGCTCGGCCACCGGCGGCGGTTCGTGCGGGGTCAGGTCAACGTCGGGTAGCAGGGCCCGCACCCGGTCAGCCAGCCGCGCGGCCTCAGCGCCGGTAACCGCGTCCTCGACGTAGCCCCAGCCCCACCATGAACGACGCTTCGCGGGCATCCGGTCTCCCCAAAGTTGCCGACGTCGATGTGGGGAACCTACTCGACTGACGACGTGACCGGTATCCCACCGCACGGCGCCGCTGACACGTCAGCCACGGTCGGGACCGGAACCCTGCTCCGACGCTGGAGTTTGGTGGAGAGTCCCGGCTGGGGTCGGTTGCCCGTCGTCGGTCAGTTCCGGCAGCAACCGACGCCGAGTCACCGCCAACACCCCGGTGGCGAGCAGCACACCGACCACCATCGTCACCACCATCGGGCTGGGCGCGCCGGGCAGTAGTCCGGTGATCGACCGGGCTGCTGTGCCCAGCACCAGATAGAGCCCGCCCCACGCCGCCGCGCCGAGCGCCGCACAGCCCACAAACCGCCGGTACGACATCCGCAACCCACCCGCGACCAGCGGCAGCAACGCGTTGAGGACCGGCAGGAAGGGCGCCACCAGCACCATTTGGCCGCCGCTACGGCGCAGCAGGCGCTCCGCCGCCGCCCACCGCTGTTCGCCGATCCAGTCGCCCACGCGCCCCCGTCGCAGCCGGTCGGCGAAGCGACGGCCGACTAGGAAGCTCAGTGACCAGCCGGTTAGGCAGCCGGCGACCACTGTGCCGAGCACGGCGAGGCCGGCGGTGGGGCCCTGCGCCCCCACCGCCGCGAGGATCGCCACGTCCCCGGGAACCAGCACCCCCAGTAGAGGCACGGCATCGAAGACCATCACCAACCCGAGCGCCCCCAACAGCAGGAGGGTGGGAAGCTCTCCGAACTGAGCTAGCCAATCCATGCCCGATACGTTAGGCCGACGTCGCTCCCCGGGCATCCGGAGTGTCCCCCCAGCCGTCCCTGATTCCCCGCTCAGGGTCGTCGTCGGCGTCGGTCAGGCGGGCCGCAGCACCTGCACCCGCCGCACCGGGGAGTCGGCGGTCGGCTCGGTGGTTGGCACCAGATGCTCGGCGACGACCGTCATCCCGTGGGCCGGCACGTGCCCGCGGCCCGGCTCGCCCACCAGCACGTCGACCTCGGTGGACGCGGCACGGCGGAGGAACGGCAGCATCCGTGCCGCCGTCGCCCGGTCGTACAGGACATCGCCGGCTACCAGCAGGTCCAGCTCGGTGGGGGTGTCGTCCAGCAGGTCCCGGTCGGTGGCCGCGATCCGCACACTGTTGGCCCGCGCGTTGACGGTGACGGCGGCGACCGAGTAGGGGTCGGTGTCGGCGGCCACGACGTGCGCTGCGCCGGCCAGCGCGGCGGCGACCGCGACCACGCCCGAGCCGGCGGCCAGATCGAGTACCCGGCGACCGGTCACCAGGTCGGGGTGATCGAGCAGGTGCCGGGCGAGGGCCTGACCGCCGGGCCACACCGACGCCCAGTACGGCGGGGGCAGCGTGTGCCCGGCTCGGGCCTCCATCCGCGCCCACCAGACGATCGGGTCCTCGGCGAGGTGCAGGCGTAGTTCGGGCACGAACGGCACCGGTAGCAGCCGCAGCCGGTCCAGGCCCTGGCCGGGCGCAGCGATCTCCCGTTCGAGGTCGACCAGTGCGGTCGCGGCTACGCCCACCGGGGCAGCATGCCCCAGTCTGATCGGCATCGTGCGGTGTTTGGCAGGTCCGCCCCGGACCGGTCATTTCGTTGCCTACGGCACTTCGTCCAGCGGATTGGCCCGCGGCCCGCTACTGTCGGGAAGGTACCGGGCGATCATCGGCCGCCGGCCGGGGTTCGCCCGCTTGGAACAGGGAGAGATGCATGGCAACCGGCACCGTCAAGTGGTTCAACGCAGAAAAGGGCTTCGGCTTCATCGAGCAGGATGGCGGGGGGCCGGACGTCTTCGTCCACTACTCGTCGATCTCGATGAGCGGTTACCGGGAGCTGAGCGAGGGCCAGAAGGTCGACTTCGATGTAACCCAGGGCCAGAAGGGCCCGCAGGCGGATAACGTCCGCCCGGCGTGACCCGGCGCGGTGACGGCGTCCGGACTACCGGCCGCCGTCACCGTCGGGTACACGGGAGGTTCGTACCGCGGTATCGAGTGTCCTTCCGCCGACTGCTATCCCGGACCCGGGACGATCGGCGTGTCCGTCGCTTCGCCGCAGGCCGTGATCGGCTGCCCGCCTGCGCCGGTCGCGGGCAACTGGCTCACTAGGTGGGCCCACCGACGGTGAGCCCACCCGAGATCCTGGTCAGGAAATGGTGGCGTTGGTTCCGAGATGGATACTGTTGTCGGGTAGGCCGACGGTGTAGGTGCTAAAGATACGGCGGTTCGGGTCTACCTGGGTGGAGTCGTTCTGCCAGGTTTCCGAGGCGTCTCGGCTGCGATGCCAGCCACTGCTGCCGGGCACCACCGTGAAGACGTGCAGCGTCCCGTCAGGCAAGCCGGCCGCGGCCACCGCCGAAAGCGTGCCGCTGCCATCACCCCGCGTCGCTCTGCCACGCCTCACGATGCTACAGCCCACTACCCCCGGAACGATCGCGAACAGGTGCACACCCCCGTCGGGGAGTGATGCCGCCGCTATCCCGGAGATCGCGGTATCCGCATTCACCCGGCCCACGTCCCGTCAGCGGCACGCTCCCGGTCATATACCGGGCCTTGTAGATGTGTGTCGGTGGTGGCGGGGCTACTGGCGGCGGGGATATCGGCGCAGCCACCATAGCGAAGGCCGGAGCGCAGTTCGGTGTTAGTGCGGCTGCTGTAAATGCTCCAGGTGGAGCCGTTGGTGCAGTCACGACGAAACAGGATGAGGTCAGTGGCATCGTCGCCGTTGTAGTCACCGGGCGCGGGGATGTCCGTGCAACCGCCGTACTTGAACCCCGCCTTTAGGTGGGTATCTGTACGATGATTGTAGATACTCCACGTCGATCCGTTGGTGCAGTCACGACGGAACAAGGCAAGATCAGTAGTGCCGTCACCGTCATAATCACCGGACGCAGGAATATCCGTGCAGCCACC